>NZ_JBXHAS010000001.1:0-1162349 GCF_056895235.1 Dyadobacter sp. HNCC25DJ186 | reverse complement strand
TATTAAACGAAGACCATCTCAAAAGGATGGTCTTTTTTTGCGTTGTTGACCTCTTCCAGGCTGCGCCAGCTTGGTCGAAAGCCCAGCCCAGAACCGCCGATAATACTTGGGTCAGCGCGACGCGGTCAACGTGACGCGGTCAAACCTGGTAAAGTAGGCGGGGCGCGCAGTTTAGTCGCCAAATACGATTACAACTAATCCCATCTTCATAAGAGATGGGATTTTTTTTGCGTTATTCCTCTCTTCCCAGACTCTGATTTGCGTAGGAATGATAACGTTGGTTCTAAATCATGCCGATTACTACTCGTCATGGCAATTTAAACACCCCAGGCCGTTACAACTAAACTTCGAGAGCCACCAAAATCCCGATGCTCGCAAAGATAAATTCCCTGCCAGATTCCCAGAGCTAACTTTCCATTTCGAATAGGAATGATGACCGAGCTGCCCAGCAGAGAAGCTTTTAAATGAGCCGGCATATCATCGGAACCTTCATAATCATGCCTATAATCCGGATCGTTTTCCTTAACAGTTTTGTTAAAAAACATCTCAAAATCTTCTCTCACCGTTGGGTCTGCATTTTCGTTGATAGTCAGTGAAGCAGAAGTGTGCTGAATAAATACCTGAAGCATACCCATTTTTATTTCATTGATCTCCGGCATTGTCTGCATAATTTCCCTTGTGATCAAATGAAAACCTCTTCTTTTTTCTTTTAACTGTATAATCTCCTGGAACATTTTCATAGCTTTTGGTGATGGCTGATTTCATTGTAATTAATATATACTAGTCCCGAGTACCCTTTGTAAAAAAAATGGTAAGTCACTCTGTCAATTTATCTCATCTAAAATTAAAGGTTTATTATTGCTGATCGCTGTTATACTCCTAACGTCTTCCGACGTAAATTGAATCAATGCAGATACTTAAATGGACACTCTAATTTTTGCCTGGCTTTTCTTTTTCATTCACCATTTATTCAAGCAGGATTGTCTTGCACAGTTTCAGTATCAAAATGATAATACTCGACCTGTTCAACAGCAAAAACGGGATTTCAGATTTTTATTTCTGAAATCCCGTTTTACATATAAAGAATAAGTATCATGAACCCTTCACAATCTTCCTGAAAGCACGGTCATTTCCTTGTTTGATTTCAAGGATATAAACACCTGCTGGTAACGTTGAAATATCGATTTTTTCTACCTCCGAGGCATTACCGGTCTGGAAATATATTTTTTTATGAAGCCTTCCAACTCCGGCATCAAACAAATTGATTTCTATCGGAGCGTTGCTATTATTTTTCATATCAACTGTGATATAGTTCACCGTTGGATTTGGGTAAACATTCACTGAATTGTGTAAAGTAAAAGGCTCTTTTTCCGTAGCGGCAAGATAATTTACCGATAATGCGGAATCAACGACGGATTGCCTGGCATTTGAGGCTGAGGATGGGATAATAAAAGTTGGCGTTTCAGTAGCTGTGATAGTCAAATTTCCACCCAGCGCTTCGACTTCTTCCATATCCATATTATCACTTCCGGCTTTTGGACGATAAATTTTGGCACCATTAAATTCACCAATATTTAATGTATAATTCGCAGTTCTGCCTTTTTCATCAGGAACTGTCAGAATATAGAGTGATTTTCCATTCAGTTCATAACGGTCAACAATGGGATCCTGATTCGTTGTTTCTTTATAAGCATACTCACCAAAAAGTTTGTTCACCTGATGAAAATAATCAGCAGCGGGCCTGCGGGTCAGATCTCCATTAATAAGTCCGGAAGTACCAAACATTCCCCCTGAGTTATTGTCGTCATACATTTGATAAAAGAATACTTTTGAAACGCCATGACGAGCTGAAAATAATGAAGTTCTCAATATCCAGTCTCCTTGTGTTTCCATAGCCGTTTTATTCCCAATCGGAATCGCTTTTAACGGGCTACCCTGATTAACATCATAACCTGCCTCCGTAATCCACACGGGCATGTCCTGGGAAACGTCATGGGAAACTTCGATAAATTTATCCAGAATCGTGTTGGCGTTAGTCACCTCTGGTGCTGCGCCACGTGTGGAGGTTCCACTTTGGGAAGATGACGCGTCATCAGTATATAAATGGAAATTTACAATATCCCAGCATAAATTGACAGAACCATCTGCCTTGTATCCGCGGAATTGTTTACACCAGTCTACCATTCCTTTTACATAATCTGAACCCGTTACCAGCCCTGCGATAACGACTTTCATGTTTGGATCAGCATTTTTTACGCCAACAGCCGTACCCATCGTATTTTTGTGTCCGTCATAAAATGCCGATAAGTTCGCGGCATATTCTCTCGCAGTCTGATAACCTTTCCGGCCCTTCCACCATTTATCCCGCTCGTTGTCACATTCGATATATTTAATCAGATTTAAACCTATTTTAACCGAATTAGGTGTGTCTCCAAACCACCGGGGCGTTGTGTGAACACTCAGCAAACCAGGATCCACATTTGTATTGCTTCCATATCGCGCTGCGTACTGAAATGCAATTTTTGCCTGTTCGATATAAGACAATGGATCTGCAAAATCTTTTCCAAATCGGACAGGTACGTTCTCATTATCTTGCAGATCAGCGGGATAAGTTTCTTTCATCCATTCCGGAATCGTTTTTAAATCGGCTAAAACTTCGATATTGGCTGCTTTACAACGTTCGTAGATGGCGTCGTAATTCCAACCACCGCTAAGCGTAGGATTATATGAAAACACACCTTCCGATGATTCAAGTTTTCCCCAGTCCATGTAATGTCTTATACCGGTAAAACTTTTTGCAGCGTTCATTTTGTCCTCATTGATTTGCCATGGACTGTTGCCATCTTCAAAATTCCATTCATAGGCATTTACACCGAACATATCCCGAAGTCTGATATTTTTTGCCGGAATTGGCGTTACAGGTTTTGTTCCGCCTGAATGTGTTCCATATAATTCAATTTCGGTAGGTAGTCCACTTTTAATATTGATGACCAAATAACGGATGTTGGAAACCGGATGATCCAAGTTAAACTGGGCATTACCGGAAAGATTTCTATCCGGATAGGGCCCTACCCAGCCATTATAAATTTCACCAGTGAAAGTGGCAACAGGAATACGTTCCCATTGATCTGTTATCACAGACAAGGTCATCGGATTCTCCTTGAAATTGCCTGTGAAGTCGAAAAATTTCAGACTTTCCAGTGTTATTTGCTCTCCATCCAACAAGGGATAGTAGGCGTCCCAGGAACTTAATGCCAAACCCCACCCAAGCTGAACCTCTGTTTGGGTATCCCCATCAAAAAGTCCGTCCATACCTCTGGCAGTATTGTTCAACTGATACCAACGTTTTGGATCCAGTGTAATCTTTTCTCCTTTCAAAGGTACATCAGGTGCTGAAGCAGGTTGAATAACCTGATTTCTTGTCACATTTCCAGCCGCAAGAAAGTTGGTGCTTTCGGCCTGTGAAGCTGAAATCGTTACTGTACCTTCCGTATGAATGGTCGCTTTCCAACTCCCTGTTTCATTAGATACTGAAACGATTGACGGATTTGAAGAAGTGAAAGTGATCGGCGTTTCGTTATTTGTACTATTGGCTGCAAGATCGAAAACCCCTGATCCAACATTTCTTGTAGGAAGCTCTGAGAACGTGATCACAGCCTGTACTTTTTCCGGCGCAGATTCATCTGTTGAAACTTCAAACCAGTTGAAATTAAAAGCACCTTTATTTGCATATATTCTCAGGATCTGGCTTCCGGCATTTAAGTTTGCAGTTGTACTGAGCGTAATATAAGATTCCCATCCGCCCGTACGCGGTACATTTACGTGACCTAATACATTTCCAGACGCATTTTTTATTTCGATTAGCCCATCACCGTAACTGTTTGCAACCCGAAAGTTGAAAGCATAAGTGCCAGAAGAAGCTACGTTGACATTATAATCCAGAAAATCTCCGTCGTCAATATAACTGACATTTTTTCCACCGTCGATATCCCCGGTATCATCTGTTCTGATATCGCTGGATAGGTCATAATTTTCTGCTTCGATTTTTCCAGGCAGAGGTTTTGAGACTATGGATTCAAACCAGTTTAAGCTAAAAACTCCTTTTTTTGCAAAAACACGTATCACCTGATCGCCAACTGGTAATGAAGCGGTTAAGTTCGATGTGCTCCATCCTTGCATCCCGCCCGTACGTGGAAGATTATTAATGGTTCCTAAAACAGTTCCATCAGCGGCACGAAGTTCCAGTGTGGCATCATCACTAAATCCATTTGCATACCGGAATTTGAAAGAGTAAATCCCCGCTGTTGCTACTTTCACATGATAATCCAGCCAGCCATTGTCGCCGATCCAGCCAACATCCAGTCCTCCGTCTGCATCAGCAGTTTGTTCTGTTCCTGCTCCACTTGTTGCAGAGAAATCTTCTGCTTCAATTTTTCCTGGAACAAGATTGGCCTTTTCAACTTCAAACCAATTAAAATTGAAGGATCCGCGATTTGCGTAAATCCGGATGACCTGACTTCCTGGTGTCAGGGAAACGATTGTGCTGACATTAATATACGTTTGCCACCCTCCTGTCCGAGGTATGTCAACGCTGCCAAGAACGATTCCGGTAGCATTTTTTATCTGGATATTGCCATCTCCCCAGCTGTTTGCTACCCTGAAACTGAATAAATAATTTCCGGCAGAAGTCACGTTGACATTGTAGTCCAGGTAATCGGCATCATCGATGTAGCTCACATTTTTTGCTCCGTCAGCATCTCCGGTATCTTCTGTTCTTACATCGCTTGAAACGTCAAAGTCCTCAGCCTCAATCTTGCCCGGTATAGATCTAGAACCTTTTGCTTCAAACCAATTCAAACTGAAAACTCCTTTTTTTGCAAAAACACGTAACGTTTGCGTGCCCGCTGGTAAAGACGCAGTCAGGCTGGCTAGTCCCCAACCTTGCATACCGCCTGTCCTTGGAAGATTGTTTATTTCGCCTAATACTGTTCCATCTGATGATTTCAAAGAAAGCGAGGCGTCATCGCTGAACCCGTTTGCAACACGGAATTTGAAAGTATATATTCCGGCTGTTAACACTTTTACCTCATAATCTATCCAGCTATTATCGCCGATCCAACCGATATCCATTCCACCGCCGGCATCTTCCGTATTTTCAGTGTTCGCGTTATATATTGCGGAATAGGCTTCGGCCTCAATTTTTCCTGGAATAAGATTTTCCTGGATGGCTTCAAACCAGTTAAAATTAAATAAACCGCTTTTAGCAAAAATTCTGATGGTTTGAACACCAACAGGTAGTACCGCTTGCGTGCTGACAGTAATGTAGTTTTGCCAGCCGCCCGTTTGTGGAATATTTACCTGTCCAAGCACCTCACCTGCAACAGTCTTAAGTTCTAAAATTCCGTATCCATGACTGTTTGCAACGCGGAAATTGAAGGTATACGCGCCGGCTGTGGTAACATCGACCTGGTAATCCATCCAGTCTCCGTCTTCGATGTAACCAATGTTTTGTCCGCCGTCAGTATCACCGGCTGTTTCAACTACCACTCCATTCATTTGAGTGAAGCTCTCTGCTTCCAGTTTTCCTGGAAATGAGGAGATTGTCTGAGCAAAACTCAGAAACGCAGCAAAAAAAAATATTACGCAGAGCAGAAGTTTTCTCATAGATGAAATGTTTGAATTTTTCATCTAAGATACTCTTGTTTTCAATTTTTTGTAGACAATATTTAATAATTGTAGAAACAATTCGCACCGCCAGGTAAAATAATTGCCTAATTAAAAGTCGTAAAGCGCCAAGGAATAAACTTGACGCTTTTAGCTTTTATATTTTGGATATTTAAATTTCAAGCTGTTATCATTTCTGAGCAAGCTTCTGCACACTTTCGGCAGGCTTCGGCACATACTTCGCAATGTTTCATCCCCATAGCTGCATGTTTTTCACATTCTTCGGCACATGCATTACATACATCCGCACAAACCTTACAAAGATCATCAGCAAATTCGCTATCCAGGGTTAGTAATTGTGCAGTGGCATAACATAAAGCAGCGCATTGCAAATCCAGATTTATACATTTGGCCTGCATGTTCACGTCTTTTTCTTTCAAACAAGCACTTGCACAATAATTACAGGCAGCCGCACAGGCATTACATAAATCGATACAGTTTTGTAGTGTTGAATTAGCCATAAGTTCTTTTTTGATCGTTATTGATGTGTTGAACTGATATCTAATAAAATCTTGCCAGCTTATTCTGCTGAAATGTGTTGCGCTACACAACCAAAATATTAGCCGTAGAAAGATTACCTTTATGAAAATTTTGAAATTGAATTAACTATGCTATTTAAACAAAAACACCTTGAAGGAATTAAGGCAGGCACCATATCTATCGCATTCCGTAAATGGAAAAAGCTGACAGTAACTGCCGGAAGTCTTATTAAAACCAGCGTGGGTGTAATAAAAATTATTTCAACAAAGGAAATATCTTTGAACGAAATATCTGACTCAGAGGCTAATCAGGCTGGTTTTACCAGTGCACAGGCTTTAACTCAGCTTTTGGAAAGCCAGAAAGAAGGCCTGATTTATAAAATCGAGGTAGCATTTGATTCTGAAGACCCGCGAATCGAATTAAGAGAAAGTGTAACACTGGACGAGGAAGAATTTGAGACGCTGAAAACGACGCTTGAAAATTTGGACAAATTCAGCAAAGTGGGTAAATGGACGACCAAAACTTTGCAGGTCATCAAGGAAAATCCCAAAATGAAGGCAGCTGATCTTGCCGTTAAAGCAAAAAAAGAAAAAGAATGGCTCAAATTAAATATTAGGAAACTAAAAGGACTTGGACTTACAATAAGCCATGAGCCTGGTTACACATTATCGCCCAGAGGTGAAGAATATTTAAGATTGATAAGTCAGTAATGAACAAGCCGGATTCTGTTCGGCTTTTTTATTTGTAAGAGTAAACGCAATTGGGATTCTTCTAATCTGATTTTAATTTGGAATGGTTATTTTAAGTATCAAATTATAAATGGTTCTGATAACTTAATTAAATATGTCAGGGTATGAATAATGACGGACCGATAATAGTCATTGAGGATGATTTGGAAGACCAGTTTTTAATAGCAGAAACATTCAAGAATCTTGCATACACGAATCCGATTTTGTTTTTTGAAGATGGCGCTAAAGCACTTAACTACTTAAATGAAACGGATACAAAACCGTTGTTAATTTTGTCAGACATAAATCTGCCAAGGATTAACGGTATGGAAGTGCGGGATCAGGTGAAACAGAACGATCATATTAATGTGAAGTGTATACCTTATTTGTTTTTCACAACTTCTCCAAATCATAAAATTGTAATTGATGCATACTGTTCTTCGGTGCAAGGTTTTTTTCGAAAACCAGCTTCTTTTCAGGACTTTGAGAAGACCATCCAGATCATTGTAGATTACTGGAAAGTTTGTATAAAACCAGATGAATGTTATTAAATCAGCAGCACTATGAAAACGTTAAGTTCCAGAATTGAAGTTATCCAGGGTGATATCACAAGGCTTAATGTGGATGCAATTGTCAACGCTGCCAACTCATCGTTGCTGGGTGGAGGAGGTGTGGACGGAGCAATTCACAGAGCGGGCGGCTCCGGGATTTTGGAGGCTTGTAAGAAAATTGTTTCAGAACAGGGTGGCTGCCAAACCGGAGAAGCGGTTATAACCTCGGCGGGGAAACTGCCAGCAAAGTTTGTTATCCATACCGTTGGTCCCGTTTGGCATGGAGGGAAAAATGGTGAGCATGAAAAGCTGGCTTCCTGTTATATCAATTCGCTACAATTGGCCGTCATAAATGATTGCAAATCTATTGCCTTTCCCAACATTAGTACTGGTGTTTATGGATATCCCAAAATACAGGCCGCTCAGATCGCTGTGAGTACGGTTTCAGGTTTTCTCTCAAAAAATAGTGAAATAGAAAGCGTAATCTTTGCCTGTTTTGACGAAGAGAATTATCAGCTTATTCAGCAACAGTTAAATGTGTTAAGCATGTATTCCTGACTAATTATATTTTTTAATTGATTTTTTGAACTATAAAAATATAATTGTTAAAAACGATTTGAGATGCCAAAACAATTCAAAAACCAAGAACTCAGATCGATAATTATTGTTGTTTAAATATGGGCTAACCCATTTATATTCAGGGTTGACTTTTATTTAAACCATTTGAACGACACGTTGAAATTACCCGAAAAGCACGACGCATACTCCGCACTTCGTTTTCCCGAATTCCGTTATTTTCTTGCCAATAGTTTTTTATACCGGTCCGCGCTTCTTATTCAGGAAGTGATAATTGGCTATGAGCTCTACCGATTAACTCATGATCCGCTGGCTCTGGGAATGATCGGTCTGGCAGAAGTCGTACCGTTTATCACAGTTTCGCTTTTTGGCGGTCACGTGGCTGATCGTTATGACAGGAGGATTATTCTTCGTATCAGTTTGTGCGTGATTATCGCAGGTTCAGCTATTCTGTATTTTTTATTTCAACCGGAATGGCTCGCGGCACTTAACAAAAATCAGCATTTATGGGCCGTTTATGCTGCATTTTTTCTGATCGGCCTGGCAAAGGGTTTTTATTCACCCGCTTCCTCTTCTTTGAAACCGTTTCTCGTTCCGAGGGAATTTTATTCTAATTCATCAACCTGGAGCAGTACTTTTTCGCAGGCAGGGGCAGTTTTAGGGCCAGGTATTGCCGGTTTTTTGTATGTATATCTAGGCTTAACGGAAACGCTTTTGGGCATTATGCTCACCATGGTGTTTTGTCTGGTATTAATCACACTTATAAAAACGAATCCGGTTAATATTCGTCATGCAGGAATATCGATCTGGGAAAGTCTTCGTGACGGTCTGAGGTTTGTTTTCCGTACAAAAATCATTTTGTACGCACTTTCTCTGGATATGTTCTCCGTATTGTTTGGCGGAGTAATCGCGATTTTGCCGGTTTTTGCTGAGGATATTCTGCATGTTGGCCCGGAAGGTTTGGGATTATTGAGAGCCGCTCCGTCGGTTGGCGCTTTGATCACCATGTTTGGCATGGCGCATTTTCCGCCAACCCATCAGGCGTGGCGTAACATGCTGATCGCGGTGGCTGGCTTTGGGGTTTTCACAATCATTTTCTCGTTGTCGACAAATTTCTGGCTTTCTTGCGTTGCACTTTTCGCGACCGGTGTTTGCGATAGTATCAGTGTGGTGATTCGTCAAACGATTATGCAGATTTTTCCACCAGACGAAATGCGCGGGCGGGTGGCTTCTGTAAGTGGCATTTTCGTAAGTTCTTCTAATGAACTGGGTGCTTTCGAATCCGGATTAGCCACAAGAATTGCCGGTCCAATTCCGACTGTTCTGGCAGGCGGAGCGATAACACTTCTCGTTGTTACCTATGTGTATTTGAAGTCGAAAGATTTGTTTGCGATGCGATTGACGTAATGGAACTATGATGTGAGATTGTAAATGTCTGATATTCTTTCTCTAACGTATTTAATGTTGATTGTGTTTTTTATAATCATACCTTTATACGTTGCTGAATTTTATCGGAAACTTACCCCTTCTCATGAATAGAATTAAAAGTATTGATGGCCTTCGGGCTATATCCATTATAATGGTCTTGCTGGCTCATGCAGGACCAACAATGCCGCAGATTTTAAGAGGCCACTTTCTATTCAACTTTCTGGCCAATGCGGGGCTTGGCGTCAGGATTTTCTTTGTTTTAAGTGGTTATTTAATCACAAAAATATTAATAATCGAAGAAGCAAAAACAGGAATTATTAACATCAGACAATTTTTCTTGCGTAGGATGTTAAGGATATTTCCTATTTTTTATCTCTATATCCTGGTGGTAGTACTTCTGAAATTATATTACATCCCCAATATTATTGACAAAGTATCAGATGTGTTTCCCGCATTGTTTTACGTATGGAATTATAAATTTCTATGGGTAAATATCTCAGGAAATGCCAACTGGTTTTTAGGGCATTTCTGGTCGTTATCGATGGAAGAGCAGTTTTATTTATTTTGGCCATTTACTTTTGCCTTTTTTTATTCAAATGATTCCAGGTCACGTTTTTTTCGTGTATTAATAGCAGTCATCGTTTTAATGCCTGTTTTAAGAGTTGCTTCATACTTTCTCATGCCGGAGAATCGGGGACAAATCGCGTGGATGTTACATACAGGCGGCGATTCTATTCTGATAGGATGTCTGGGTGCTCTGATCGAGAAAACGGAAAGATTTAAGTCTGTTTTTATTGATTATTTAAATAATAAATGGTTGATCGTTTTTACATTGTTATTTCTTTTTATTCTATCACCGTCCTTATCCTTAGCTTATGGAGGAGCTTATCAACTGCCATTTGGGATCAGTTTAGACAATATTTTTATATTAATCCTGCTTTTTTGGATCATGTATATTCCAACGATTTTTACAAAATTTCTGAACCATAAAGTGATGGTGAATATCGGAACTTTGTCGTATTCCCTTTATGTCTGGCAACAAATATTTCTGACAAATATTTATAAATACTGGTTTAATCTGTTTCCCCAAAATCTGATTATCGTTTTTCTGATTGGGTATTTTTCATACTATGTCATAGAAAAGCCAATTTTAAGATTAAAAAGAAAACTTAAACCTGTTGCTGCAAACAGTGCAGTAGGTATACCCGGTATTTAACAATTTATCGTTGAGGAGAGAAATGACGATATAGATTGAAATAACACCAAATAATAGATTTTCCATTAACGCCATGCTAATAAGACTAAAAATGAAAAAATTGCTACTATTCGTGATGTTGCTTTTTACCGTTTGCACTGCTTCCGGACAGACATTATACAGTAAGACTTTTGGCGATAAGAATAATAAACCCGTCATATTTATTCACGGTGGCCCCAGTGGAAACGCTGTACACTTTGAAGCAACAACAGCTAAAAAACTAGCTGAAAGAGGCTTTTATGTAATTGTTTATGATAGAAGAGGAGAAGGCCGCTCTGCTTATAAAAATGCTAAAATTAACTACCATGAGGCTTTTAACGATTTAAATAATCTTTACAAAACGTATGGCCTCAAAAAGGCAACTCTGATAGGATTCAGTTTTGGGGGTTTGGTGAGCACGCTCTATGCAGAAAAATATCCGGAAAAGATTAATTCGTTGATCCTGGTGAGCGCGTTATTTAATCAACAAGAATCTTACGACCATATTTTAAGTTCGGTCAGGAAAATATACACGGAAAAAGGTGAAGCTGAAAAGCTTAAAAAAGTTACCGAGGTGGAAATTCTGGATAAAAATTCTGCTGAATACCGTGGGGAATGTTTTGCCCTGGCTTCGGAAAATGGATATTTTAAAGTTGCAAACCCGGATAAAGAAGCTGTAAAAATTTACAATGACTATGAAACGGATGAATTGTATAAAAGCAATATCAGAAATAAAAATGCACCAGCACTTTTCTATAAAAATGAACCGCGGAATAATATCAATGTAAAGCCTGTTTTAGAACATCTCAGGAAGAAAGGCATGGATATTTATGCGTTGTATGGCAAGCAGGATGGTATTTTTTCGCCAACACAAATGATGGGTATGAAAAATTTGGTTGGAGCAACAAATTTCAAATTCCTGAACAATTGCTCCCATTATTTGTATGCTGATCAGCAAATGGCGTTTTTAGATAGTATTGAAGGGTGGTTGAAGTAGTCAATCAGACATTATAACAATAATATTGAAAGAAACCAGCTCCTGTAAGGCTCTACAAGAGCTGGTATATGTCTCATCACGAAGCTTTAAAAAACTTTGAAAAGAACAAGACCTGGTAACCAATCGCGTTGCTCCAATATTCCCAGTTATGAGCACCTTTGCGGCTAATGAAGTCGTGCGGAATATTTGTTTCCAGAAGTTTGTTGTGCAATTTTACGTTGACAGGATAAAAGAAATCTTCCGAGCCGCAGTCGATAATTAATGGCAATGATTTAGCAGTAAGCAAATGTGTTAGGTTAATGACGCTATGGTTGTCCCATCGCTCAGGAAATTCTGAATACGACCCCAGTCTTTTTGACAGATCCCAGTTTAAAGGAAACGGTCTCAGATCGACACCTCCGCTCATACTTCCTGCCGCTCCAAAAATATCCTGATGTTTAAAAGCCAGATATAATGCGCCGTGGCCGCCCATGCTCAACCCGGTAATTGCGCGTCCGGAAGGCGTATTGTTCGTTTTGTAATGTGAATCAATCCATGCAGGAAGTTCAGTGCTGACATAAGTTTCATACTTCCAGTTTTTATCAGCCGGACTATCAAAATACCAACTTGAAAAATTCCCATCCGGGCAAACAATGATCATTTTATATTGATCGGCATAATCTGCTACGGTTTTTACTTTACTGATCCAGTCGGAATGATTGCCGCTGTAGCCATGCAGAAGATATAATACCGGTAGTTTTTCGCCTGAATTTGAAACGTCCGGAGTAATGACAACAGCCTTGATATTTTGCTTCATCGACGTGCTGTATGTCATCACAGTATCAACTTTGGATGCTTTGGCGGAAATGAAGCCGGATATAAGGAAAACGAAAGCAATTAATTTTTTCATTTTAAGAAATATTATTGAAAGGGATAATAAAGGTTTTAAATATTGAATAGTATATTTTGATAAAACGGTGACTTTGGATAACAAACCCTAAAGTAAATTTTTATCCTTTAATCAGTCAATCATTTATGGAACTTGATCCAAATTATTCCCGCAAGATCACATTTTATGGACAGGGCAACAAACTGTTTGGTATCTATATTGTCAATATCTTGTTAACCATCCTAACCCTTGGTTTGTATTATCCATGGGCGAAAGCAGCTGTTCTGCGTTACGTTTATCAGGAAACCGAATTCGAAGGCAGTCGATTTTCTTTTCACGGCACAGGAAAAGAAATGTTTAAAGGATTCATTAAAGCGATCGGGATTTTTATCGGCCTTTATGCCGTTTTGATCGGCTCAGTTCTAACCAAAAACAGTGTAATTGTAGCACTTGGAATGCTGTTTTTTTATATGGCTTTGTTGTTATTAATCCCCGTTGCCATTCACGGGTCGTTAAAATACCGTATGTCTCGTACTTCATGGCGGGGTATTCATTTTGGATATCGCGGCATTCTTAAAGATTTTATGGAAGAGTTTGTTGTGGGTGGATTGCTGTCAATCGCTACGCTTGGGATTTATTCTTTCTGGTTTACAATAAAATTGAGAAAATACATTTTCGGCAATATCCGTTTTGGAAATATTTCTTTTTCCTACAAAGGTGATGGTACCGAGTATTTTATGTTAAATCTCAAAGGCTATTTTTTAAGTTTCCTGACGCTGGGAATTTATTCTTTCTGGTTTGTAAGTGATCTTTTTGCCTATTTTATTGACAATATGCGCATGAATCAGGAAGGGAATGTGGTCAAATTCCGGTCTACTGCAACGGCTGGCGGTTATTTTGGATTGATATTGGGAAATATTTTTATTATCGTGTTTACGCTGGGATTAGGAACTCCGTGGGCAACGGTTCGTACGCTCAACTTTGTTTTTTCAAACATCATGATGGAGGGAACCCTTGACGTCAATGCAATAATCCAAACTGAAATAGATTACAGAGATGCAACCGGAGAAGATATATCAGACATGATTGACATCGGTTTGATTTAAAATAGTCATGCAAAAATTTGATATTTTTTATTACGATGGGGAAACTTCGGTTTCTCATAGTGCTCGTTTGTCGCTACATCATGATTCATGGCTCATCGAATATATTGATCCACTTTTGAACAATCGAATTGTCCGTTGGGAGATTAATCAGATCGAAAGGGACATGGGGTTTACGTCCATATTCATTTTTCGGTATGGGGATTTCCCCAAGCAAACGCTGGAATGTAAAAATGAACATTTGCTTGATTCATTAAAACAGCATTATCCGGATCAACCGTCTTTTGATAAAAAGATTGACTTTTTATTGAGGCAGAATACCACGCTTATTCTGGGATTGGCAGTTGTTCTGATTGGTTCGCTGGTCGGCTCGTATCTGTATATACTTCCATGGTTTGCAGAAAAAATATCCATTCAGATTCCCATTTCTATGGAAATTAAATTTGGAGAAATGATGTATGAAAATACGATCAGTCACTATAAAAAAATTGACAGCCTGACGGTTCGCGTCAATGATTTTGTGAAAGATATCGATTTTAAAACGGACTATCCGATCGAAGTGACTGTTGTTCAGGAAAACGAAATAAATGCATTTGCCATGCCTGGCGGGCACATTGTTATTTATGATAAACTGCTCCGGCAAATGAAATCCAAGGATGAACTCGCGGCGCTGCTTGCTCATGAAGTATCTCATGTTCATTACCGCCATTCGTTAAAAAGTATTTTCAGAAGCTTGTCAGGATACCTGGCCATTTCATTGCTCCTGAATGATCTGAACGGGATTGCTGCCGTGCTGGCCGAAAATTCTGATGTGTTGGTTAATCTGAGTTATTCACGATCACTTGAACAGGAAGCGGACGAAAAGGCTGTTGAGATTTTGCGTGCGAATAATATAAATCTTTATGGATTATTGGACCTGCTGACTTTGCTGGAAAAAGGTAATACAGATTCAGAACCTTTCGAACTGTTGAGCACCCACCCTTTAACAAAAGAAAGGATTGCATTTGCAAAAAAAATGGCAAATAAGCAGGTCGGAATATCGGCGAATGAAAGTCTGGAAGATAAATGGAAAGCGATTCATGCTATCAAGGCTAACTAATTTAAGTCGAATGGCACCATTTTTGTTGAACTAAACTGATAGTATTGTTTAAGTTAGCTAAAAATGAATATGAAATCACTCACAAAAGAAGGGGAGAAAAAAATAGAAGATATAGCAGGCCGGTATGGATTAAGTCAGGACAGTGTAAAGTCGTTGTTAAATGCGATCATTCAGGGAAATGCAACCATGGCCCAGTTTAACATTCCAGAGCTTGGCGGTCACGGTCAGTGGATGAAAGGAGGAATGACAATGGTTGGAGATATGTTTAACAGTTCCTTAAAAACCACGGTTGACGCACTTTGTGCCGAGCTGGCAACTTTGGTAACCACTGAAATTTTGTTTGAAAAATCAGAAGAGTCAGCGAATTCCGATAAGATGGAGATCAAATCGAGCAAACCATGGCCATCGGTATTTGGTACGCCAACAACCAGCGGCTCTCAAAACAATTTCCGCTATGCCTACTTTGCCCAGGTTCACCGTCTGATTATCGAGAAAGATGGAAACCGATCAATTTATGATACGAAACATCATCAGATCTCAGGCGTTTCACAACAGCAGGGTTCAGGACAATCATTTGTATTAACCAGCCAGGATGGACCAGTTGACATTGCCAGTTTAACGCTAATTTCAGAACCAGGAACGTTGGCACAACCGACGCCGGAATTGCAGTATGACGTTGTGAAATCTGCCGGGACGCTGGAAAATAATACCACTCAGTCCAAAGTAATTTCAGAAGATGACATTTTTGCCAAGATTGAAAGACTTGCGGCTTTGTTTGAAAAAAGTCACATTACGGAGGAAGAATTCAAAATGAAAAAATCGGAATTACTGGCCCGCTTATAAGAACAGAAAAGTCTGTCTGTTTTCATAATTATTAATAAGAGCGGATAAAAAATAGCCTGGCTGAATATTTCAGCCAGGCTATTTTACCTATTTATTATTACAAGCTGTTTACAGCCTTATGTGCATCACGGTATTTTTTAATCAAATTATGTGATGTCAGCAATGATGCTTTTTGATCTGTAATCATTTGTCTGATTGACACCGGCAGATCTGCATCTGTTGCCAATGCGTCATCGTATGCTTCCTGTGCTGCATCTTCCCCGTATTCGCAACTTTCCAGAACTGACTGTCTGTCGTGACCTGAGAATGTCGCTTTGATATCCATCCACACGCGGTAAATTTTACCTGAATTTGTAGTGCCAGTGGCTACTTCTCCTCCAAGACCAGCAACTTGACTAGTCAATTCAGAAACGTATTCGCGGCTCTCATTGGCCATTTTCTGAAACAGACCTTGAAGATCTACATCAATATCGTCAGTTTCCTTAATCGCTTTTTCGTAACCGTCAATACGGTCATTGTTGATACGGATAAGGTCATTTAATGTTTCTATAAGATTTTCGTTCGTTGACATGATATGTGTAATTTAAATGAATAATAATCAGATACTTAAAAACGCTATGCCATATCCTGATTAGCTAAAAAAAGCAGTTCGATGAAGCAATTTTGTTCAAAGTGTTGCTGATTTTTCCCGATGATGCGCGATCCATGCGCTTCTCGTGTAAGTCATTCCCGTGGAAAATTCGCCCTTTCCATCCGTATCTAAAACGCCACGCCAATTCTCACGCCACCCCATTGGTGCGGCATACCTCCCTCGAATTCTTTGCTGAGGAAAACATGATTAAATTCCAGATAAATATTTCTGAAATTAAGTACGGCACCAAGCGAATTTTGGTAGACCAATCTGTTAATCTCGTTCGCTTTTAAAGTGTATGGGCTGTCCCGATTAAATACGCCGCCTTGCATCGCAGCATCATAACCAACCAGATTGATCAGCGGCTGAGCATAGAGGTATAATTGGAAATTCTGTTTTGTCCGCTTTTCTCTTGCTTCAAATGGGGAGTCAAACTTTCCCAGGGTGAGTGTTGCACCGGCTTGTAATTTATCCGAGAGTGTTCCCAGTCGAATTTGAGAATTTGTATTTAACGAGATAATGTTCGGTATATTAAATATCTCTTTCTCATAATTAACTTCGTAGTTGATTGCAGCATCATTTTTGATCTGGAATTGCCAGCCCATTGGTTCATTGTCACCCGTCCAGGTGTGAATTTTCTTTTGCATTGGACCGGCAATAGCCACGGGCCCAATCATGCCGGTGCTCAGCACAGAGGATAATCGGGAACGACGAATTGTATCAACTGAAATGGTGAAACTTTTTATTAAAATAACACCTGCATACGGACGATCTTTATACAAAATCGAGCTGCTTGCTATGATGGTCGGGGTAAATCCGTAATGTTCAAGCGCAATACCATATTTTACCCGGCTATTTCTAAGCTTTAATAAGGTATGAGAAAGCGGGTTGTTTTTCAACGCTGGATTTACCAGTTCCAGGTTATAGCCCTGCGTGTAATAATAGTCGGATTTTCCCCAAAAGTCATTATCATAATGGAGTCTGATATATTTTTCTCCGCCAATATTCCTGAAAGAGACAATGTTGTCTATTCTCTGTCCTGATGACAGTAGGGGGAATGAAAATAGCAGCAATCCTGAAATGAGTTTTCGCATATTTGATATACGATTTCAGGATCGCTGCGGATTATAATACATTTTTTTGCTTCGATTATAATGTCGGGCGCGCTAGTAAGGATTTTACATGTTGCTCATTCCATGATAGATAAGGGAGGTCGCTTACCTCTTTATTTAAAATACGTTTTAATTTCCCTTTTTCATAGGCTAAGAAAACAGCGGGATGAACATAATATTTTTTACAGACCGTCCGCGTATTCCCCAAATGAGCAGCCACAGCGTCCAGACATGTATTCACTGTCTTAGTATACTCGCGTTTCGTTTTATATTCCAAACGTTCGCTTAAAAATTCGAAAGCGGTTACTGTCCCCATCCAGGTTCTGAAATCTTTCGCAGAAAAACTGGCACCAGTGTGTATCCTGATATATTCATTAACATGACTTGCCGATAGAGCACATTTTTCACCATTGTCGTTAACATACTGGAAAAGTCTGCGGCCCGGCATTTCTTTACATTGTTTGACCAAACGTGCTAATTGAACATCTTTTAATGTAATATCCTGCTTAATTCCCTTTTTGCCCTTAAACATAAACCGGATTGTTTTACCTTTTATCGTAGCATGTCGCGCGTCTAAGGTTGTTATGCCTGAGGATCCATGCTTAATTTTATAACGCTGGTTTCCTACACGAATACAGGTTTTATCCATCAGCTTGATGACCAACGCTATCGCTTTGTCCATATCGAATGTATGTCTCCGCAAATCCGATTCCACGCGTTCACGGAGCTGGGGTAGGGAATCAGAAAAAGTGAGCAAACGGAAATATTTAGCCTGATTTCTTACCAGATTCCAATGTGGATGATACCGATATTGCTTGCGCCCGGCTTCATCAATCCCGGTAGCCTGCAAATGGCCGTTCGAATCTTTACTGATCCAGACTTCCTGCCAGGCAGGAGGCAATACAAGAGATTTTATTCTTTTGATAGCATCTTTATCTTTACACCTGCTTCCGTCTTTTTCAGTGTAATAAAATTTTGGAGCTTTTCCTTTTCTCAAATATCCCGGAGCATCGCTGCCGGATATATAGTTCAGGCCCGCAGCAACGGCAGTTAATGCAGGATCCTTTTTTAACTTTTTAAATTCTTTTGGAGAAATGACAGGCATTTCTGTCAAGGTTCCTACGGATGCGGCTACGGACATGATTTCGATACATTTATTTGAATTAATAGGATGTAACAAATCAATACCAAAAGAATATTTTGACAAAGAGTAAAATTTATGCCTTCTGTAAATATTAGATAATCAGCTGTTTATATAGAAAACTCCGGGTTTTCCTTTTTGAGTGCTCCTGCATCCTATGAATCCGATGCGGAAGTATCTACTCAATATCTGAAAGTGGGGATTTAAAATGACCAGAACTTCTATTCATTTGAGATCAGAAATTCTGACAATGCAGGTCGGTTAACTAAGCTGCTTTTCTTTAAAAGACATCTTTCCAGAATTGTCACGAGATTAGAAAAACTTGTAGGTTTTTGAATATAGAGATTCGCTCCAGCTTTGTATGCGTCTTCAAGTAGATAACCTGCCACTGACGTAGACAGAATTACTACAGGCGTTTTGCTGTAAGTGGTAGAACTGCGTAATTCCTGCAAACATTCCAAACCATTTTTAACAGGCATATTCATATCCAGGAAAATCAGATCAGGCACCACTTCCGTAGATCCCAGCTTTCTCATCAGCTCCATACCATTTTCAGCAATTATAAGATCTGTCGGTACAGGGATTTGCTCAAGTGCTTCTTGAAAAAGAAAGGTATCATCTTCGTCATCATCTGCCAGAAAAATATTGCAGGTCTCGTGCAAGTTCATGGTTTACGTATTGGATCGTTTTTCTTGAATATTACGTGCAAAAATAATATAACTTTCTTAATAAAATATGCCCAGCTTCACTTTGAACAGTTTCTGAAATAGTCCCCTGTTCTAAGCCGAACAATATTGTTAAAAACTCTGATCATTTTTATGCAGACATATATCAACATTGTGGGACAAGGAATATTCATATAGGTAAATCATAAAAAATGTAAAAGATGCCTCGTTTTGGATTGAGGTCATATTGCAGGGTTTGGCACAACTTTTGTTTAGATTTTAATATAATATCACCAAAAATGAAAATTATTATGAAAAAGATAACATTAAGTGCCCTGTTCCTTGCTAGTATAATCACATTTTCATCATGTAACAGTACAGAAAAAAAGGATAGTACAGAGGTTGCTGAGGATGCAAACGAGGCTAAATTTGATGACACTAAGCTTGAAGACGATACTGAATTCGCAGTTGCTGCTGCAGACGGAGGAATGTTTGAAGTAGAGTTGGGAAAACTTGCTGAGAAAAATGCAGTTTCCAAGGACGTAAAAGATTTTGGAGCCATGATGGCGAAAGATCATTCAAAAGCCAACGACGAGCTGAAAGCTTTGGCTTCACAAAAAAATATAACTCTGCCGGATTCGCTGAGCGAAGACAAACAGAAAAAATATAACGATCTTGCTGAGAAAAAAGGTTCTGATTTTGATAAGGCTTATGTTTCTTTAATGGTGGATGATCACAAAGAAGATATAAGAGAATTTGAAGAAGCTTCAAAAGATGCAAAGGATGCGGAAGTGAAGGCTTGGGCGGCTGGTAAGTTACCAACCCTTAACCAGCATCTTGAAACGGTTCAGGCCTTGAAAGATAAATTGAAGTAGTAGATAGATAGCTTCAGATTGAGAGAGAGGGACGGTTGAAAAACTGTTCCTCTTTTTTGTGTTTAGTCATTTGTCAAAAGCTTTACGCTAAATAAAATTTGTTTTTTGAAAGCATATAGATTTAATTTGTCTACTACTTTTATAGACTAATGTTGTGCATCGTCTTGTCACGACGTACCGGATCTTTGAATTGATATAATTGTGCAAAAAACGGAATATGACGCCATTGTAATTGGTTCAGGTCCAAACGGATTCGCAGCTGCCATTACATTACAGCAACAAGGACTTTCGGTGTTGCTGCTGGAAGGTAAAAAGGATATTGGTGGAGGAATGCGAACCCAAACGCTGACTTTACCCGGATTTATCCATGACGTTTGTTCGGCCGTTCATCCAATGGCTGTCTTATCCCCGTTCCTGAATAGTTTGTCGCTGGAAAAGTTTGGTCTGGAATTGATTCAGCCAAAATATGCCGCGGCGCATCCGTTTGATGACGGAACGGCCGGTGTTTTGCACGGCTCTGTGGAGGATACAGCAAAAGGACTGGGTGAAGATTGGGAGCCATACCTGAAATTTATGGGGCCGGTTGTACGTGACTTGCCTAAACTCTTACCTGATGTGCTGGGTCCATTCCCGATACCGAAATATCCGTTCGCTTTGGCTGAATTTGGCTTAAAAGCACTGCCATCGGCGACTTGGATAGCCAAAAGATTTAAAACAAAACAGGCCCGTGGATTATGGGGTGGAATGGCTGCTCATGCGATTCAACCACTTGAAAACCTGACCACGGCAGCAATCGGATTGATGCTTATGGCGGGAGGACATGTGGCCGGCTGGCCAATTCCCAAAGGTGGTTCCCAATCTCTTGCCAATGCTTTGGCAGCTGTATTTGTGAGTTTGGGAGGCGAAATTCAAACAGATTTTATGGTAAAATCCATTGATCAGTTGCCTTCATCAAAAGTCGTTTTATTTGATACAACACCTAAACAATTGGTGGCCATTGCTGGAAATAAACTAAGCTCTTCGTACATTGGAAGGTTGAGTAAATACCGGTATGGGATGGGTGTTTTCAAAGTTGATTGGGCTTTAAGCGCGCCTATCCCTTTTACTGCAGAAGCCTGCCGCAGTGCCGGAACAGTACATTTGGGGAATACCATTGAAGAAATCGCTTCAACGGAAAAAGAGACATCTAAGGGAAAACAGGCTCAGAAACCTTTTGTGTTATTATCACAGCCCAGTATATTTGACAAAACACGCGCGCCTGAGGGAAAACATACGGTTTGGGCCTATTGCCATGTTCCCAACGGCTCAACCGAAGATATGACGCAGGCGGTTGAAAATCAGGTAGAGCGTTTTGCTCCGGGATTTAAAGATCTCATTATTGGCAGGAGTACGATGAATACAGCTCAGATGGAAGCTTACAATCCCAATTATATCGGTGGTGATATTAATGGAGGAATCCAGGATATTTATCAATTATATACCCGTCCTGTTTTGAGCGCATCCCCATACAGAACATCCGCAGATGGTATTTATATTTGTTCGTCTTCAACGCCACCAGGTGGAGGGGTTCATGGAATGAGCGGGTATCATGCTGCTAAACAGGCGCTTATTGATGTTTTTAAAATTAAATTGAAATAAAAAAAATCCATAGTAAGATATTTTTAAATGAAGCTTAATCTTAATTTATTTCTTCTTTTTTTGCTTGCGATGGTAAGTTTTAAATGTAGGACAAAACAAACCGCAGCGGAAAAAACTGCGGATAGTTTGGCCCATTGTATTGCAGAAGGTATACCGTCCAGGGCTTCTGCAATTTTGGCTAGTCAGAACGAAATCATGGAAGGAAAAGGAGATACCACAGATATGGTTTGGATCAGCGGTGGTAAATTTCTGATGGGCTCTGATGATTTTCCTGACTCTCGTCCCATGCATCAGGTAACTGTTGATGGTTTCTGGATGGACTCGCATGAAGTTACGAATGAAGAGTATGCGCGCTTCGTGGCGGCGACAAATTATAAAACGGTTGCCGAACGTCCTTTGAACCCAGCCGATTATCCGGGCGTTCCCGCTGATAAACTCGTCCCTGGATCCGCAGTTTTTACACCGACGGCTGAAAAAGTCTCTTTTGAGAATCCGTTGCAATGGTGGAATTATGTTCCGGGTGCCAGCTGGGACCATCCGGAAGGAAAAGGCAGTTCGATAAAAGGCCGTGATAATTTTCCTGTTATCCATGTCTCCTACGAAGATGCTGCCGCTTATGCAAAATGGGCTGGGAAACGTCTTCCAACAGAAGCAGAATGGGAATTTGCTGCGCAGGGTGGCAGAGGAAATCATACGTACTATTGGGGAGATCAGTTAAAGCCAAACGGAAAATGGGTTGCCAACATTTATCAGGGCAGTTTTCCGGATAATAATCTGAAAGAAGATGGATATGCAGGCGCAGCCCCTGTAAAAAATTTTCCTGCCAATCCTTATGGTTTATATGATATGGATGGAAATGTTTGGGAGTGGTGTGAGGACTTGTATCGTCCTGATTATTATCAAAAAAGCCCAGCCAAAAATCCGACCGGGCCTTCGGATAGTTATGACCCTGATGAACCTGGTGCCGTGAAACGTGTGCAACGTGGCGGCTCTTTCCTTTGCAGCGATGAATATTGTATCCGCTATAAGGCAGGAAGTCGTGGGAAAGGCGAGACATCTAGTGGAAGTAATAATCTTGGTTTTCGTTGCGTTAAATCGGTTAATGGAAAAATTTAATCAATTGTTTGTTAATTAGATTGTTGTGTAATATGAACTCAGATTGAAACTTCACTTTGAGGAAATAAAACTGGTTTATATAATCTATTAAATAAATAGACTATATCTACTATTGTTTAATTCGATTTTAAAGCATTTCTTTGTGACATAGCTATTGATTGTAAGTTATTAAAATCATGAGTACTCGCTTTCTGACAGTTCCGGGCTTGGCAGGTTCCGGACCGCAACATTGGCAAACAATTTGGGAAACGCAATATCCTGATTCTTTTAGAAGGATTGAACAGGATAACTGGGACTGGCCGAATCGTGATCAATGGGTCGCCAGATTACAGGGAATAATCGGTCAGCTAACCGAGCCGACAATTTTGATCGCCCACAGTCTGGGCTGCATGACCGTCGCGCATTGGGCTGCCCGGTTCTCGTCGCCCTGGATTGAGGGCGCATTGCTGGTTGCCCCTGCAGATGCTGAATTATCAAAAAGATTAAATTTTGTAGAAGGATTTACGCCAATCCCTGTAATGCCTTTTCCCTTCAAAAGTATTGTTGTTGCAAGCACAAACGACATCTATGCGACGATCAAACGCTCAAAATTTTTTGCTGATTCCTGGGAAAGTGAATTTATAAATCTTGGGAAAAAAGGACATATCAATGCCGTTTCAGGACTAGGAGATTGGCCGGAAGGCAAAGCAATATTGAAAAACCTGGTAAGTTCAGAACATGCCGGTTTCTTAAAAGTGAATAATTAAGGTTCAGAATATCTTATTTAAGTGGTAATTGGAGCTATTACAGGGTATCGGGCATGAATTTACGTGCCCGATACTCTTTTTAAGCATACCATTTCATATATTTATACAATTCTTTAATCAATTTAACGTCAAACGAAATCATGAAAAAAATTATTCTATTTGCATTGGTTGGTCTGTTTGTAAATTCTGCTGTGATCGCCGGTCCGGATAAAACAAAAACTGCGGATAAAACTTTGGCTGTTGATGCAAAAACCAGCAAAATTACCTGGGGCGCTAAAAAGGTTACGGGCACTCACGCCGGCGAAATTCCTCTGGAAAGTGGCTCTCTGGTTGTTGATGGTTCAAAATTAAAAGGAGGTAGTTTTGTATTTGATGTAAAAAACCTGACTGTTACTGATATTAAAGATGCAGAAATGAACGGCAAGCTGACAGGTCACCTTAAAAGCCCTGATTTTTTTGCTGTTGAATCACATCCGCAGGCGAAATTTGTAATCACTTCCGTGACACCAAAAGGTGGAGATATTTATGATGTTGCCGGAAAATTGACAATTAAAGGAATTACGGACGAAGTGAAATTTCCTGCAACAGTCAAAACTGACGGCAAAAAAGTTGTTGCTGACGCTAAAATCGTTGTGGACAGAACGAAATATGATATCAAATTCCGTTCTACTAATTTCTTTGAAAATCTTGGGGACAAAGCAATTTCCAATGATTTTACACTGGATGTTAACCTTGTAGCGAATAAATAGTCAAATAAAGTTTAAGCTCAACAAGCTTGTTCGCTTTATTATTTAAGAAATCCTGCCTGCAATACATCAGGCAGGGTTTTATTTTATATAAGGATCCCAATATCACGAAGATTCAAAGTTGACTTTTTGATCAATGATTTATTTTTAAGATGGCAGAAGGGTAAGGAAAGTTTATAAGGTTCTTTGCTTATTTAGGCTATCATCAAAAAACAGAAATGAAAAATTCAATGAAGGGATTATTACTGGGATTACTTTTTACAGGATTTCAGGTAAATGCGCAGACTGACAATAAACTTCCCGAGTGGGCTTTTGGAGGATTCAAGCGGCCGGCAGGTGTTAATCCGGTTATTTCGCCGGATACCAGTTCCAGATTTTTTTGTCCTATGAATAAAAAAATGGTGGATTGGGAATCAAACGATACTTTCAATCCTGCCGCGACTATAAAAGACGGGAAAATTGTGGTTCTATATCGGGCGGAAGATAAAGCCGGGAAAGAAATTGGTTACCGGACTTCAAGATTGGGTTATGCCGAAAGCGCAGACGGTATTACTTTCAAGCGCAAAAAAACACCGGTTTTTTACCCTGATGAGGACGGCCAAAAAGCGAATGAGTGGCCCGGAGGTTGTGAAGACCCGAGAGTTGCTGTGACCGAAGACGGAACGTATGTTTTAATTTATACCCAATGGAACCGTGATAAAGCCCGGTTGGGGATAGCAACTTCCAAAGATCTTGTAAAATGGGAGAAACATGGACCTGCATTTGTCAAAGCATACAACGGAAAATTCAATAATATCTGGTCAAAATCGGGCTCGATCGTTACCAAACTGGTGAACGACAGACAGGTTATTGCTAAGATTAATGGAAAGTACTGGTTATATTTTGGTGAAGCGAATGTCAATGTGGCCACATCAACCGACCTGATAAACTGGACTCCTCTCGTGGACGATAAGGAAAACCTGATCAATTTAATTTCACCAAGAAAAGGTTTTTTTGATAGTAATCTGACCGAATGCGGGCCTCCGGCAATTGTGACGGATAAGGGAATTGTACTATTATACAATGGGAAAAATGACGCAGGTGCAAATGGCGATTTGCGTTACACACCTAATTCTTATTGCGCCGGGCAAGTGCTTTTTGATAAAAATGATCCCTCGAAACTTATAAGTCGCCTGGATGTTCCATTTTTCAGACCAATGGAGCCGTTTGAGAAAAGTGGTCAATACGTAGCCGGAACTGTGTTTATCGAAGGTCTTGTTTATTATAAGAAAAAATGGATGTTATATTACGGCTGTGCCGACTCGCGGGTAGGTGTTGCTGTATATGACCCGAAAAATAAGAGCTTGGCAGATCCGATACCCGTTAATTAAGATAAGGTCGTATAAGGATAATACCACTTTTTGAAAATTTAAACTTTTACAGAAATTAAAAATATTAAAAATATTTTACCAGGATCGATCTAAATCATTTTGTTTAACGTATGTCATTAAAACTTAAACAAAATATGATCATTATGAAATCTTTAAAAATCAAATTTACAGGATTGCTTGCGGTTGCTCTGTTAACTACGTTTGGCGCATTTGCTCAAAAAGAAAAAACAGTAATGGTAGGCGGTGCTGAAATGTATCCTTCGAAAAACATTATTGAGAACGCAGTTAATTCAAAAGACCACACAACGCTTGTTGCAGCAGTAAAGGCAGCAGGATTAGTTGAAACTTTGTCCGGAGCTGGTCCATTTACGGTTTTTGCTCCTGTGAATTCTGCTTTTGCAGCATTGCCGGCAGGAACAGTTGACAACCTTTTGAAACCTGAAAACAAAGCAACATTAACTTCTATCCTTACTTATCACGTGGTTCCGGGAAAGGTTGATGCTAAATCTGTGATGACGATGATCAAAGATGGCGGTGGAAAAGCAATGGCGAAAACGGTTCAGGGAGAAGAATTGACATTCTCTTTGAAAGGTAAAAATGTTATTGTTACTGACTCAAAAGGAAACATGGCAAAGGTTACAACTGCTGATGTATTCCAGTCGAATGGTGTCATTCACGTGATTGATAAAGTCTTAATGCCATAGTATCAGTGTTAGTTGAATAAGTGGTGAGTGTTGATTTTCAGCCTCTTTTGCAGATGGAAAAATTTCCGGATCGCAAAGGGGGCTGATTTTTTTTGTTATATAACTAATGATTATAGAATGAAGTTTTCGAGCTTTAAATATATGTAACCATTGTTGTATAACTGAATAAATACGTTTTCAATTTGAAGTATACTTTACGCAAAACATCAAAATAAGTACTTTGATAACTTTTAAAAATAACAAAGCAGGCTAGTACAGGATAGTGTGGTCAATATTTTTAGGAATTTTTGGATATTATTTTCTTCTTTTTAAAGAGTATTATCGTTAAAATACGTCTTGTAAGAAAGAAGGCGTAAGGGTATTAATTCATTCAGAAGTCTAAAAACGAATAAAATGTTGTCTAAAATGAGGTCCAAATTGAATATCGCCGCAGCTGCGATCCTTGTAATAACCCTGCTTTCAGTACAGAGTTCATGCATTGCCCAAAAGAAGGAAAAAGGATTCGTACAGATTTTTGATGGCAAGTCTCTGAAAGGCTGGGAAGGCGATACGAAGTATTGGCGCGTGGAAAATGGAAATCTGGTTGGAGAGATCACGCCGGAAACACTGTTGAAAACTAATTCATTTATTATCTGGAAAGGCGGCGAACCTGGTGATTTTGAATTGAAAGGTTCATTTAAGATTACAGAAAAAGGGAATTCGGGAATTAATTACCGAAGCGATCAGCTGACGGACGTTCCTAATGCATTGAGAGGTTACCAAGCAGATATCGACGGAGCGAACCGCTATACCGGCCAGAATTATGAAGAAAGAAAAAGGACTACGTTAGCATATCGGGGCGAAATTGTAACGATAAACGAGCCAACGGATAAATCGCCTGAGGCATTTAAGGCAAACCTCAAAAATAACGCCTGGCTTGGCAGAACAGTAACGGGTTCTTTGGGAACTTCTGATGAATTAAAAACCAAAATTAAAGGCGAAGAATGGAATGAATTTCATCTGGTAGTAAAAGGGAATCGTTTGCAGCATTATATAAACGGCGTTTTGATGAGCGACGTTACGGATAAAGATACTGTTAATGGAAAATCGAAAGGACTTTTAGGCGTACAGGTTCACGTTGGTCCGCCGATGAGAGTTGAATATAAGGACATCCGAATCAAGCAGTAATTGTTTAGATTAAAATAGCAGGTGGCAATTTCTCCGGCTGCTACATGCCAATAGCTAAAAATTTATGAATAAAATAGGATTTAATGTGCTTGCCTGGACGGCAGCTGTGTCTGACGATTTATTTCCGGTCATTGACAGATTAAAAAAGATCGGTTACGACGGAGTGGAATTTTATCTTGGCGCACCTGATACGGGCGCTTATAAAAGAATGGGTGATTATACCCGCGATCTTGGCCTGGAAACGACAGCTGTGATGACCGTTGGCGTTGATGATAATCCCGTTAGTGAGTCGGTTGCGGTCCGCGAAAAGGCACTGGATAAAATCAAATGGGGAGTTGACCGCGCGCATGATTTGAATGCTAAAATTATTTGCGGGCCATTTCACTCAGCGCATACCGTTTTTGTTAACCGTCCGGCTGTTGATAGGGAATATGCGTTGGCAGGCGAAGTACTGAATGCGGGTGCAGAATATGCGGCTCAGGCCAACATCGTTTTTGCATTGGAAGCACTGAATCGTTTTGAATGTTATTTATGCAACACGATGGAGCAACTGGTGAAACTTGTGAAGGCAGCTGATCATCCGAACGTCAGAGCAATGTTTGACACTCATCATTCCAATATTGAGGAAAAAAGTTATGCTTCCGCATTGGACACAATCGCTCCTTTTCTGGCTCATGTGCATATCAGCGAAAATGATCGGGGGACGCCGGGAGAAGGGCAGGTATTATGGGATGACGCGTTCTCCTCTCTTGCAAAAATCAATTACCAAGGCTGGCTTACCATCGAAGCTTTTTCAAGAAACGATCCCGATTTTGCGAATGCAATTGGTGTCTGGCGTGAATTTTCAGACCCATGGGATATCGCTGAAAAAGGTTACAAATTCATCAAAGAAATGGGCCGAAAACACAACCTGTAACCCAAATCCCCAGTCCAACGGACTTATTATCTTAGCCCAGGGCAACGCCCTGGGGAGACACAACAGTCATTAACAATTCAAAAAAACAATGTCAGAAAAACTCCCATTCCGTTTCGGTTCAGAAGTCTACACCTGGTTTATGAGTAACAACGGACAAACCCATCAGGGGCGTCTTGGACACATGATTGAAGTTATCTCGAAAGCTGGTTTTACAGGAATCCAACCCATATTTACCTGGATGGGAGATTTAATTGACCCAAGCCTTCTGGAAGCAAAATTAAAAGAACAAGGAATCGAATTAGCAGCACTGGCACTTGCCTTAGACTGGAATGAAGCAGAAGAAACAGAGCGTGAAAGAGAAGTAGCGGATCATGCCATAAGCGTATTGCAAAAATTTCCGGGAGCGGTTTTGAATACAGTTCAAATACCAACGGGAAGACATAATCTGGCTGCACGTCAGCAAAATTTGATCAATATCGTTAACCGTGTTTCAGCAAGAGCAGCCGAAAAAGGCGTTCCTTGCAGTTATCATCCCAATTCACCGCACAGTTCTATTATCCGTACAGCAGAAGATTACAAAATTGTTCTGGAATCTTTGGATCCAACCGTTACAGGATGGACACCCGATGTTGGGCATATCATAAACGGCGGCATGGATCCACTGGAAAAGATGAAAGAATATCAGTCGCTAATTAACCATGTGCATTTCAAAGATTGGGATGGAAACCCGGAATTTACTTTGATGGGGAAAGGAAAAGTAAATCTTGTGGGTGTAACGCAGTGGCTGAAAGATATAAATTATAATGGATGGATAATCTGTGAGGACGAAGGGGCAGAAGCACTGGAAGATCCTGACTTTGTAACATTACACGATGGAAAGTGGATACAGGAAGAGTTGATACCAGGACTTAGGTAGCTATTGGCTTTTAGCTATTAGCTTTTGAATTTCTCAACATTTGTTGCTGTCTTCGGAAATACAAAAAATAAATAAACGCATTTAGTCAAATAGTTTCAATCATCAAAAGCTAAAAGCCAAACGCTAGAAGCTAACAGCCAAAAAAAATGCCAACAGTTAAAACCAATGGAATTTATCTGCATTATGAAGAGCGCGGATCCGGAGCTTCTCCTGATGACGTGCCTTTGTTGTTGATCATGGGAATAACGGCTCCCGGATCTGTTTGGAACATTCATTTGGCAGACTGGCAGCATCATTTCAGATGTATTATTGGCGATAATCGAGGTGTAGGATTGTCCGATAAACCGGCAGGGCCTTATTCTTCTGAACAAATGGCGGATGATTATGCCGGATTATTAGATGCAATTCAAATTGAAAAAGTCAGGGTAGTAGGCTGTTCCATGGGAAGTACGATCGCGCAGCAGTTAGCTATCCGGCATCCCGATAAAGTGCATTCGCTGGTGTTAATGTGTCCATGGGCAAGATGTGATCATTATGCAAAATCGCTTTTTCAGCACATTATGAACTGTAAGGGACGGTTCAGGCCGGAGGAATTCAGCTTATACATTCAGTTGCTTATTTTCTCTAAATCAAGCTGGGACAATGCTGAAAAACATGAAGAACTTGCGACTGGGAGAAAACAGGATGGTGCCAATCCATTTCCGCAGCCACTTCATGGACTGGAAGGTCAGGCAGCGGCTTGCATCTCACACAATGCACTGGCAGATCTTCATAAAATTGATAAACCAACATTAGTCATTGGCGGCAGACAAGACATTTTTACACCTGGATGGATGGCTGAGGAAGTCGCTAACGGAATTCCAGGATCTGAGATTTTTCTATACGATAATCTGGGTCACGCATTCCATTTTGAAGATACAGCAGACTTTAATCCAAGGATCAGAAACTGGTTACTGGCTCATTAAAGTTATTTCTAAATAGTTAGTCAGATTAAATATCGTGTGATACTGCCTTTTTTGATTAGGATAATATTTTTAATTTATAAAAAGAAATGAAGGAAGCTGTTGATGTAAAACGGGACTGGAAGGACAAGATATCTAATCACACACAGTTAGGTGGAATAGAAACTTCTGTGATCGATAACGGTGCCGGGCGGGGAACGAGGATCGCATGGATTAATACAGGAACCGGCCTGCGCTTCAAAGTTGTGATTGACCGCGCTATGGATATTGCTGATGCATTTTTTAATCAGCACAGCCTTGCCTGGATAAGTCACGGAGGCATAACCTATCCACAGCCATTCTCTGATAAAGGAATTGAATGGCTCAGAACTTTTGGCGGCGGACTGCTTACAACCTGTGGCTTAACACATGTGGGCGGACCGGAATCGGATGAGTTCGGCGACAGAGGTCTACACGGCCAGATCAGCAATTTGCCGGCAGAAATTGTATCCATCATTCAGCCGGATCCCAGGAGAGGAAATTTGGAAATGAGTATTACCGGCATAATCCGTGAAACAAAACCATTTGGCCCAAGCCTTGAACTTCGACGGACAATATCCGCTACGCTGGGTAAGGCGACAATACGTATTCACGATGAGGTAATTAATAAAGGTAACACACCATCTCCCCATCTTCTGTTATATCATTTCAATTTCGGCTGGCCGCTTGCCGATGAAGGAGCTGATATTTTGTGGAAAGGAAAATGGTCGCCGAGAAACGGTGAGGAAAATGCAAAAATATTTAGAGAGGGTAACGATTTTAAGAAATGTCAGGCACCGCTGGATGAGCATTCAGGTGGAGGCGAAGAGGTTGTTCTGGTTGATATTGAAGCGGACATTTTCGGACAAAGTGTTTGCGGAATCTCTAATCCAAAGATCGGTCTGGCAGTTGCATTAAAATTTAAAAAGGACCAACTGCCCTGGGTTGCCAACTGGCAGCATTGGGGAAAAGGCGAGTATGTGACCGGTCTGGAGCCAAGTACCCATCCGTTGACCGGGCAGGCAAAAGCCAGGGAAGATGGAACGCTCATCTTTATTGAACCCGGAGAAAGCAAAAGTTATGAGCTCGAACTGGATGTATTAGACGATATAGAAATGATTAAGGAGTTTTTAATAGATTATAACTAAACCAAATTTTCAATATCAAACAATGGGACTTTCAAGTATAGCTGAAAAAGCACTCGAGCAGGGAAAAGGAATATTACGTTTGGCTCCGACATGGGTGCCAAGGTCTTTTTGTGTACCTGGTCGCAGAATAAAATTACATCCGGATGATTATTACGTTTTGGGAGGCGAACGGGGCGGAATTGATGAACGTTGGCTGTCTTCAACTACTCCGGCAGAGAACGGCCCGCTTACCGGCGAAAATGAAGGGCTGAGCCAGATCGTTTTTGAAGATGAGTCAGGTGTTCAAAAAGTCACGCTGAAGGATGCGGTAAATGAGCTGAAAGGTGAAATTATAGGTGACAGACTTTGGGATGAATACAAAAGCTGGCCAATGTATTCCAAGTTTTTTGATAATATGGGTCCATTGCCTCACCATATTCACCACAGAGACGAACACGCTGCTATGGTTGGTCAGAACGGAAAGCCGGAAGCATATTATTTCCCTCCACAACTTAATAACCACGGCGGTGATTTTCCATATACATTCATTGGTATAGCGCCTGGCACCTCGAAAGAACAGATCAAGGAGTGCCTGATGAATTTCACCAAGGGTGATAATAAGATTACCAACTACTCGCAGGCGTTTCGTCTGGAACCTGGAACTGGGTGGGATGTTCCGCCTGGCATGTTGCATGCTCCCGGTAGTTTGTGTACCTATGAGCCTCAAAAAGCTTCCGATATTTTTGCAATGTATCAATCGCTGGTCAATGAGGCGGTTATTCCGGAGGAATTGCTTTGGAAAGGTACTCCGAAAGACAGAATTGGTGATTACGACTTGTTAATGGAAGTGATCGACTGGGATTTGAATGTGAATCCTAACTTGATGGAAAAGCACTTCATGCGTCCTAAGCCGGTAAAAGATGTCGAAGAAATGGCGGCAGAAGGGTATAGTGAAAACTGGATTTGTTATAAAAACGAGGCTTACAGTGCCAAGGAACTTACCGTGTTCCCAGGACAGACGGTTACCATTACTGATGCCGCTGCTTACGGATTGATCGTCATGCAGGGACATGGTAAACTTGGTGCGTGGGATATTGAAACGCCTGCACTTATTCGCTATGGTCAGCTTACAAATGATGAGTTTTTTGTAACTGAAAAAGCTGCGCAGGGAGGTGTTGTAATCAGCAATCCTTCGGCAAATGATCCGATCGTTATCCTGAAACATTTTGGTCCGCTTAATCCGGATCTGGTATTGTAGGAGTTCAGAGTTTATGAGTCTATAAGTAATAAGAAGCTCCGTCGCTTATGAACTCATAAACTTTAAACTAAAAACTTTTTAAACATTAAACATTCTTAAACCATGCCAGAAAATAATTATCCCAAAATCCACAATGCCACATGGCCTGGTATTGTTGGAAAAGGTTCTGATTCAGAGCCGGTTATTTCCTTTGATACAATGCTCGAAAAAACTGCCGCCGCTGAGGTGAACGGCATTAAATTTGACGGTGTTGATCTAGGCCTATTCGACCCTCATATTGATCTGGATATGAGTGATGAGGGTATCCAAAAACTGGTTGACAAAGTTGGTGGACTTAATCTCGAAATTGGCAGTCTGGTTGCTCCGATCTGGAGTGGTTCTGCGATGGGCAGCAAAGATGCCCGTGATGAGTTTGTCAATCAGGTGAAAAAGGCCTCCATTTTTGGTCAGAAACTTAGAAAGTTGGGTATGCGTCCCAATGGAATTATTCGTATTGACTCATCAAGCAAGCCCGAAGACTGGGCTCTGGATCCTGTTAATAACACAAAACTGATCGCTGAAACTTTCCGAAGGGCCTGTGATGTAGCGGCAGAATACGATGAAAAACTTGCCGCGGAAGGAGAAATATGCTGGGGCGGTATGCAAAGCTGGAAAACCATGATTGACACGCTGGAAGCCGTGGATCGTCCGAATATTGGCTTTCAGGCAGATATGTCTCACACATTTCTTTATCTTTTAGGATATAATCGTCCTGAAGACCGGGTTCTCCCAGTTGATTTTGAATGGAGCGACCGTGCTGCTTTGGAAGAAGGTTTGAAAAAAATGACAAGTGCTCTGCGTCCCTGGACCATAGATTTTCATGTAGCGCAGAATGATGGAACCGTTCATGGAACTGGTTCCCATGATAAAACAGGCCGTCATTGTTTGGCAACTGATCCGAATGGAAAACTTGATATTACGCATGATGCTGGTTACTGGCTTCGTCACGAAAATGGTGAACTAACCAAAGCGTTCCGCCATATCTGCTGGGATGGTTGTATGTTCCCAAATGCGGTCATGACAGATCAGCAAACCTGGAATGATATCCTTGCCGCAATGGTAAGGGTGCGTCAGGCGCATGGCTGGTACGAGGCTTAGGAGTTGTAAAGTCAAATTGAACCAAACGCATTTTAGATTATGTCAAAAAAGAAAGAACTTAGAATTGGATTGATCGGTACGGGTTTGATGGGCCGTACGCATTCTAATGGATATAACAGAATTGATAATTTTTTTCCTGAACTGGAATATACCCCGGTTTTGAAGGTAGCCTGTTCACGTAACGCTGAGAAAGCGAAAGCTTTTGCAGAGCAATGGGGGTACGAATCATTTGAAACCGACTGGAAAAAGGTAATTGCAAGAGACGATATTGACGCGGTGGACATTTGCACGGCTAATGATACGCATGCGGAAATTGCAATTGCGGCCGCAGCGGCTGGTAAAATGATTTTGTGTGAAAAACCTTTGGCAAGAACTTTGGCAGAGGCACAATCAATGGTGGATGCCATCGAAAAAGCGGGTGTTAAAAATACGGTTTGGTATAACTATCGCCGTGTTCCTGCTGTGACTTTGGCGAAACAAATTGTTGATTCTGGTAAGTTGGGGCGCATTTTCCATTACCGTGCTAATTTCCTTCAGGACTGGACGATCAATCCTGATGTCCCGCAGGGTGGAACTGGTACATGGCGTTTGGATGCTGAGGCTGCCGGTAGCGGTGTAACGGGTGATTTGCTGGCACATTGTATTGATACAGCGATGTGGATTAATGGCGGAATTAAGGATGTTTCAGCTGTAACAGAGACTTTTATTAAAGAACGTGTGCATCAGGAAAGCGGACAGGTTCAAAAGGTGGGGATTGATGATGCGTGTATTTTTCATTGTCATTTTGAAAATGGGTCTTTGGGCCTTTTTGAATCAACGCGTTATGCCCGTGGACACAAAGCCCTTTATACTTTTGAGATTAATGGCGAACATGCATCCATCCGATGGGATTTACACGATCTGAATAGACTGGAATATTTTGATCATTCAGATGATTCGATCGTTCGGGGATGGAGATCCATTTTGGTTACAGATTCAGATCAGCCGTATATGAAAAGATGGTGGATTCCGGGAACAAGTATCGGATATGAGCATTCTTTTATTCATCAGGTAGCTGATTTCTTTGAAAGCTTGCAGACCGGAAAGGATTGCAGTCCGACTTTTAAGGATGCTTTGGAAACGCAGAAGGTTTGTGAGGCTGTGCTGGATTCTGCCAGTTCGAAGAGCTGGAAGGATACTGGCGTTGAATGGGAGGGATGATTTTCTTGAGACATTCGGCGTTGTTATCGAAAACATAGGGCGGTGCCCTATGCTAAAATAATAACCCTTTCAGGGTGGTTGTTTGCGCGACGCCCTGAAAGGGCATAATATCTTAGGATGGGGCATCGCCCTATCGATTTGGGTATTGGCGTCATTTCAGCCAAATCCGCAATAATTGTAAACACACACTATAAGCCTCCGGGCAAAAAGAAAAATGCCGCAGTCATTATCAAAAATCTGTACACACATCGTGTTCAGTACTAAATATCGTCAGCCGTTAATTGACGAAAAAATTGAGGCTGAACTTCACCGTTACTTAGGTGGAATTTGCAAGAAATTTGATTGCTTTCCGATAGTGGTTGGCGGTTATGTTGATCATGTCCATATCCTCTGCGTTTTATCCAGAAAGATTGCTGTAATGAAACTGCTGGAAGAAGTTAAAAAATCTTCTTCGAAATGGATCAAGACACAAGGTTCCGACTATGCTAATTTTTACTGGCAAGATGGGTATGGAATATTTTCGGTAAATCCTTTTGAGTTGGATGTCGTGATCAAGTACATTGAAAATCAAAAGATGCATCATGAAAATAAAACCTTCCAAACGGAGTATCGCGGATTTTTGAAAAAATACAATGTCGAATATGACGAACGTTATGTCTGGGAATGATGGTCAAGTCAGCAGGGCGATGCCCCGCGCTAAGATATGTCGCCCTTTCAGGGCTTTTTTGTTGAGCTATGCATGACGTTATTCTTTCTATAACCAATCTTTCAAAATCCTATTCAGGTGTTAAAGCCCTGGATAATGTCCAGCTTACCCTAAAAAAGGGTGAAGTTCATGCCCTGATGGGAGAGAATGGAGCAGGCAAATCTACCTTCATGAGAATTCTTGCCGGCCTGGTTATCCCCGATTCGGGTGAAATTATGCTGGGTGGCGAGATACTAAAAAACACGACTGTCAACGACATAATAAATAAAGGTATCTCCATGATTCATCAGGAGATACTGATGGTTCCGGAACTTACTGTTGCGCAAAATATATTTTTGGGCCGGGAAAAAAGTGTTACCGGAACCAGGATCGGATGGATCCGGGAGAAAATTTTGACTTCCAGAGCAACTGCCCTTTTAAGTAAAATTGGAGTAACTATACCGGCTGATATTAAAATAAAATATCTCAGTGTCGCACAAATGCAGATGGTTGAAATTGCCAAGGCAGTCTCAAATAATGCCAAAGTCATCATCATGGATGAGCCCACGTCGGCAATATCTGATAAGGAAGTGGGGACCCTTTTTCGAATAATCAGAGAATTGAAGAGTAATGGCGTTGCAGTCATTTACATATCCCATAAGATGGATGAAATATTTCAAATCGCTGATAGAATTACCGTCCTGAGAGATGGGAAATTTGTTGCGACTAAAAGTGCCTCGGAGCTGAACAAAGGTAATTTGATCTCGATGATGGTAGGCAGGGAGCTTACCAGTATGTTTCCTGAACATGCTATTCCAACAAATAACAATGTATTTCAGGCTCAAAATTTATCTCGAAAAGGTATATTTTCTAATATCAATTTCTCTGTACGGGCAGGGGAAATATTTGGTATTGCCGGACTAATGGGTGCCGGGAGAAGCGAAATCGCCAGAGCTATTTATGGATTAGACCCTCTGGATAGTGGAAATATTCTGATCAATGGAAAACCAGTAATAATAAACGCTCCCAGAGACGCCGTCGACAGCGGAATTGGTTTTGTAAGTGAAGACCGAAAAGGATTGGGTTTTATTCCTGAAATGTCTGTAAAACATAATATCACACTTTCAAGCTTGTCGCAGCATCGCCGTGGGGTTTTACTCGATAGCGAACTTGAAAATAATGCTGCCGACCAGATGATTTCAAACCTTAAAATTAAATCTTCTGACAGACACCAAAAAGTGACACATCTCAGTGGAGGAAACCAGCAAAAAGTCGTCCTTGGAAGAGCACTGATGTCTTCGCCAAAAGTATTTATCCTGGACGAACCAACGCGAGGTGTCGATGTTGGGGCGAAGTTTGAGATATATAAATTGATTCATCAACTCGCCTCACAGGGTATGGCAATCATAATGATCTCCTCGGAATTGCCGGAAATTTTGGGTATGAGCGATCGGATAATGGTTATCTCAAAAGGTGTTCAGACAGCTATTTTGTCACGTGAAGAAGCAAGCCAGGAATTAATCATGAAGTATGCTGTTCAATAATTTTCAGTTTCAGCAAGTAATTAAAAATGGACTTTTAAATTCGACCGGGTGGAAAACAGATTTACTTTAAAATTTCGTGGATTAGGACAATATGGCATCTTTCTGGCCTTTGTGATTATTTGTATTGGTTTGGCATTCAGTACTCCTAAATTCTTTACAATATCAAATTTAATGAACATCGGAACGCAGGTTTCGATTAATGCACTGTTAGCTTTTGGGGTAACTTTTGTCATCATCACCGGTGGAATTGATTTGTCTCTGGGCTCCATGGTCGCAGTTACCGGCGTTGTAGCTGCCACTTTTGCGCATCCTGATACTTATCCGGTGATCATTCCGATTTTTATCGGTCTGGTAGCAGGTATTTTTTTGGGAGCCTTTAATGGATTGGTAATCACAAAAAGCAAAGTACCTCCCTTCATTGTCACCTTGGGAACCATGACCATTGGGCGTGGCCTTGCACTGATATTTAGTAAAGGCAGGCCCATATCCAACCTTTCTGATTCTTTTAATTTCATTGGCGGAGGGAATATTTTTGGAATCCCATTTCCCATTGTCATTCTGATTATTGCCTTTATAATCTGTTCGGTTGTATTGAATAAAACAATTCTTGGCAGATATATGTATGCAGTTGGTGGAAATGAACAGGCCGCGCGCGCATCCGGCATTCGCGTTAACCGTGTCAAAATGTGGGTATATACCATTTGTGGGTTGCTTTCAGCAATGGGAGGAATTTTACTTACTTCCAGGATTACGACCGGACAGCCAAATGCCGGAGCAGGTTTTGAACTGGACGCTATTGCAGCAGCGATTATCGGCGGCACCAGCACATCCGGCGGCACAGGCACCATGCCAGGAACCCTAATTGGAGCCTTGCTTATCGGAGTGATCAGCAACAGTCTGGATCTGCTTAACGTAACCTCCTATTATCAGCAGGTTGTGATGGGGGCCATAATTATTGGGGCGGTTGTTCTGGACAGCATGGGAAAGGATAAAAGTTAATCTGATTTTTCTATAAATTATTTGCATTTACATTTTTTTGAATTAACAGTTATGACATTCAAACCATTTTTATTGCTCACACTTTTCGCCATAATTCTCATTGGCTGCAATCAATCCAAAACTGATGAAACCGGGAAAACGGATTCTGGTAAAAAACTTGTCATTGGAAGTACCATGTTAAGTATGCAAAATGAATTTGTTGTGACTGTGAGCGATGAGATGGAAGCGAAAGCCAAGGAACTTGGAGTAGAATTAATCACCGTTGATGCCGAGCGATCTGCGTTAAAGCAAGTGGAACAGGTGGAAAGTTTTATTGCGCAAGGTGTAGATGCGATTATCATGAACCCTTGCGAGGTCGAAGCAAGTTCCCCGGCAGTAAAACTTGCACTGGATGCAAAAATTCCCATCATTAATGTTAACTCAGAAACCAGTAGTAAACCAACTGCATTCGTAGGTTCCGATGATACAGAATCTGCAAGGATTGCGATGAATTACATTGTCAAAAAATTGAGTGGGAAAGGAAATGTGATCATGATGCACGGTTATATGGGGCAGGCTGCGCAGATTAAAAGAGATAAAGGAGCGAAGGAAATTCTAAAAGCCAATCCAGGGATGAAACTTCTGGCTGAACAATCGGGAGAATGGGACCGGGCGAAAGCAATGTCTTTAACTGAAAACTGGATACAATCTTTTGGGACGCAAATCAACGCAATTTTCGCGCAAAATGATGAAATGGGTATGGGGGTTGTCAAGGCACTGGAAGCGGCCGGACTGAAAAATAAAATTATTGTCGTAAGTATCGATGCAATTCCTGATGCTTTGCAAGCTGTAAAAAAAGGAACATTGGATGCAACGGTTTATCAAAATGCGAAAGAGCAGGGAGGAAAGGCGATTGATACTGCGGTGAAAGCTGCAAAAGGAGAAAGTTTTGAAAAGGAAGTTTTGATTCCGTTTCAGTTGGTTACGAAGGAAAATTTAGCCGTTTTTTTGAAGTAAGAAAATGAATTTGGAACTGGCTATTCTATAATAACTAGTTTGATTTTTGATTTGCGATTCGCAAATCGTAAATTGCGAATCGCAAATCAAAAATTGCTATGAAAGATCATAAAGGAATGCGTCCACAGGATATAGTTATTTTGTTGGCAATTGTATCGTTACACCGCGACGGATGGGACAGGTCGGGATTAAGATTTTTACACCGATCTCCGTATCCACAAAATAAGGATTTAGCTGAACTGCTGAAAATCAGCACTGCCGAAATTTCAGCTTCAATTTACAGATCTTCATTTTCAGGGCTTATAGATGCAGGTCCAATGAAACGTGTATTCATGCAGTCTCTTTTTGAATTTCTAAAATTTGGCGTTAAATACGTTTTTCCGGTTCAACCAGGTGCTTTGGTAAAGGGAATACCAACCGGACATTCAGCAGAGCCTTTAAGAAATAGTCTTTCTTTTCAGGAAGAAGTTGTATGGGAACATCCGGAGGGTACCGTTAGGGGGCAAGCCATAATCCCACTTTACCCAACAGTTCCAATAATAGTTAAAAAAAATGAGCTGCTTTACGAATTGTTAGCATTAACTGATTCGTTGCGAATCGGTGGGGCGCGGGAAAAAGACCTGGCAACGACAGAATTAGAAAAAAGATTCTTCAAATGATCTATAATAAACATTTATATATTAAGCGAATCAGAGAGATAGCCTTAAAGCTTGACTATTTGTTGAATGACGTAGTCTTTGTAGGAGGTTCGGTTGTCGCTCTTTATGCAGATGATCCCGCGTCTGATGAAGTCAGGCCTACGGATGATATTGATATTGTAGTATCGATTTCAACGCGGGTAGAATTTGCCTTATTTGAAGAAAAAATACGTCAATTAGGTTTTAAAAATGTAACAGATTCGAATTTTATAGGCCGATATAAAATCAGCGATTTGATTGTAGATGTAATGCCGATTGATGAAAGCATTTTAGGTTTTAGTAATAGATGGTACGAAAAAGGAATACAGGAAAGTTTTTTCTATGAAATAGATAAAGAAATTTCAATACGCCTTATGCCATTTCACTATTTTATAGCTTCAAAAATCGAAGCGCATAACAGCCGAAACGGCGGAGATTTTCGAACAAGTAAGGATTTCGAAGATATTGTCTATTCTTTTGACAACCGTCTGAACCCCTTAGATGATATGCAAAAAGCAACGGGTGAGGTGGAAAATTATTTAAAAATTCAAATCGCTGGATTTTTGCAAAACTTAAATTTTCATGAGGGTATTTATAGCCATCTAAACGCTGGATCAAAATCTAAACGTACAGAACGAATAGAAAGAATTTGGCAAGCTTTTCTTTAAAATGACTGTTACTTAAAGGATACTAAACAGGTTTTTAACGTTTTAGCAAAGTCATAATAAATGAAATTTTTATCCCAACATATTAAATGCAGGCATTTTTTAGTTTAATAGATATCTGAAAGCAGGAATTAAACCTTCCCTTATAAATGTTGTCAGATATACCGTAAACTAAAAATTTATCAACAGTATGAAAAGGATAGTGAAAGTGACAAAATCAATCGTGATGATGGTTATGGCGGGGGCGATGATGATAGCATGTAGTCAGGCACTTCAAACGAGTTATGATTATGACTCATCCGTAAATCTAAAGCAATTCAAAACTTTTAACGTAGAACCTGAAAGTAAAAATGAACAGGATCCATTATTGGGAAGTGAGCTGAATAAAAGGAGGTTGAAAGATGCGGTAGTTGAAGTGATGCAGGCAAAAGGTTATAAACTTGACAACAATCCTGAAATCGTCGTTCGTTTTATGACCGACTTGAAAGAGCGGCAACAAGTACGCTCCAATAATATGTATTCGCCGTATATGTGGTGGTATGGAGGTGGAAATAATATCTCTACTTACAATTATCAGGAAAGTCGATTTATTCTGAATATTTACCAAAGAAGTAGTGACAGGATGATTTGGCAGGGATGGGCGTCTGGCAAAGTAAAAGCACCTTCTAAAAAGGACGATCGCGAAACGATGGTGAAAAACACGATGGCAGATATTTTGAGAACTTTCCCGGAAGCAACGCTTGATACATATAGTAGAAAGCAGTAGTCATTCGGTATGTGGTTATGCATAAAGAAGTTACAGCACCAGTTGCTGTGACTTCTTTTCTTTATACGCTGATCTAATTAACATGTCTTGAAAATGGATTCTGAAATATTACATCAAAACAAGCATAAGAAACAGGATCCATGTGACTGCCGGCTTTGAATTGCTCCATAATACCTAAATCTACGATCATGTCCGCTTTCTTGAAAACGTGACGGAAGTAGGCTGTAAACCGATCTTCCGTGAAATGATAATTGGACCATGTTTGGTGACGTTCAGACGGAATGGTCGATTGATATTCGTCCACAGCAGTCAAAATTTCATTTCCTCCAATGATAAGATTCGTCTTGTCCTGATTTAACGGAACACTTGCTGTGGCTTTCAAACGGATACGAAGTTCAAACGGGTGGGAAGACGGATCCCAGTCAGAAGAATAAAAAGTTCTTGCTTCCGGCCGAAATGCATAATTAAGTGCCACTTTCCTGAATTGCTGACGGTAATAAAGCCGTCCATAGTATCTCAATTCATAACGGTAAGAAGGATCTTCTGCTTCATATGGAGACTCTTCCGAATATAGATTCTGCAAACGGAAGCTGTTTGCAAAAGATACCTGCCATTTTTTACTGAATTTGTAAAGTAACTCCTGGTTGTAAACTGCTATTCCCTGTTTTTGTGTCAAAGACCAGTTATCAGGATTACTCATTCTAGCTGCGCCGCCATAAACTGTCAGGTTCAGCTTTTTATTGAGCACTTGGCTAAAACCAACAACGCCCCAGGAAACTGCCTTGGTTCCATCCAATCCGGGAGGCGAGATCTGAGCAAATATCAGGGAGGTGTAGAGTAAACAAAATAGCGTTAAATAATACTTGATGAGTTTCATTAAAGGTGTCAGTTTGGTACAGAATATTTACTTTTTATTCCGTGCAAAACTATGTTTGAATTCTGGAAACATCCGGGAATTCAAAAATCTGCAAGGCAAAATTTAGTAAATTTACCTTGCAGATTTTTTAATGATTGGAATAGAGCATCCGAATAGATTCAGTTATTTACCTAATGCCTTTATAATATCTTTCTCCAGAGTCTTATTGTTAGGAAATTCCTGAGGTATCCATCGATCAACAATTTTTCCTGACGAATCCAGGACTACAAAAGGATAACGGATGTCAACTGCATAATTTTGTTTCAGTAATTCGGTGCTGTCTTCGGAAGCCCACAGATGTTTCACGCCATTTCTAGCCTGTGTGTAAGGCTTCCAGCTTTCAAACGGCATCCCCGAAATCATCGTGATATATGCAAAATTTACTTTGTCAGCATATTTCGCTTCCATTGCTTTCATTGTAGGTTCGTGTGCACCAATATTAAAAGCAAAAACCATTATGGTTGGTTTTCCTGCCAATTGTTTCAAGGAAACGGCGGCACTGTCGCGGTCGAGCAAGGTAAAATTAGGAGCAGCTGAGCCGCTTGTTAATTTTGATTTGGTAGCAAGAAGTTTCGTGAAGTAATCCGTATACTCCGATTTTGGATATTTGGTTTTATAATCTGCCAATAAAGTCTGACTTGTCTCAATCGTAGGAATAGCGGTTGCTGCGTAATTGAGCCAATAAGTCAGCAGGTATTCTTGTTGCTTAGGATGACTTTGCAGTTTTTCTTTGCTGAAATTATAAACGTCTGTTAAAGCCTTCGGACTCAATTCATAACGTGTCGCTGAGTCCAAAGGAAATTTTCTAGTTGTCGGAATCAACGCCCAATTGCGCAGTTCATCACGGTATGACTGGCTTAATAGCGCTTCGTCAGGTAAAATTTTGAAATTATTTAAGGTGAAATCTTCAAGCTCTTTTTGCTGTGCAGGTTCCAGCTTTTTTGCTCTGTTTCTCCGCATTATTTTTTCCTGCAATAACCGGTGAATAACAAAAGGCTCAGTCGTTGTCGTAGCGTTTACATAAGCATCGAAGGCAGGAACCGGCGCATTTGCAGTTTTAAAAGTAGCATAAGCATTCTGACGAATTTTCTGTAAACTATCACTTTGCTGAGCTACACTTTTATTATCAATTTGGGATGGTTTATAACCGAATACCGGCAGGTATTGGTATTGATTTTCAAGGAAATATGTTTTTAAAAAATCCTGATAATTTGCATTTTTTCCTGAAAAGGCAACGTTCGCTCCTCCCGAAAAAGTGGCTGTAAGATCATCGCCGGGCTGGACAAACAACATCCAGGTTTTATTCACGCCACCGCCGCTGTATTGGAGACGCATAATTTTAGGTTCGCTCATAGGCGCATTAATTTTCTCAGAAGTTTTTTCCTGAAAATTAATCATCGCCAAAGGTTCCAGCTTCGTGTCTGCCAGGCCGATGCCCAGGTTGGGGTGAAAGTGGACATCTTCTAAAACCAGCGAAACAATGGCTTGTTCCGGCTTAGCAGTCGTCAGCGTGATGGTAGAAGTCTTTTGTGCAAAAGATAACAGACTGGAAAGGAGAAAAATAAGTGTGGTAATTTTTTTCATAGTAAACAAGGATGATTTTGTAAGTCGTTCGAAGAATAATGAATTAATATTCAAAGGATTATAGCTTAGATTTGTTGAGATGATAATTAAATAATTATGCCAATATCGGATTTCTTTCCGTGAATACATTTGAACTGCGGATGATCGTTCTGTTTTTCATACGGTAAGGTTATCTTTGAACGAGAAAACCTGATTTCCGAACGATTAGTAAATACTTGCGTCCGCAAGTGCTGCATAGATGATGAACCGCATTACCTTATTAGATTTTAATTCTCTCAAAAACGGATTTGAAGGAGAACTTTATTACGACGACTCCACTGTCCATACAGCCCAAAGACATATTTATGCGACGGATGCCTCAGTATACCAGGAATTGCCGGTTGCCGTTGCTTTGCCGCGAACGGTAGAGGATATCCGGAAGCTTATAAAATTTGCAGGCGAACAAAAACTGACGCTGATTCCAAGGGCGGCCGGGACTTCCTTGGCCGGGCAGGTTGTAGGAAAAGGTATCGTGGTGGACATTTCAAAACACTTTGGCGCAATTCTGGAAGTGAATGCAGAGGAAAAATGGGTTAAGGTTCAGCCTGGTGTGATCCGCGATGATTTAAATAAACATCTGGCTCCTTACGGATTACTCTTCGGTCCGGAAACATCAACAGCCAGTCGTGCCATGATCGGCGGGATGATCGGTAATAATTCTTGTGGCTTGCATTCCATCACCTGGGGAGCGACACGGGATCATTTGCTGGAAGTAAAAGCCTTATTATCGGATGGAACAGAAACCGTTTTTAGTAATTCTTCAACCGAAGATTATGTTAAAAAAGTGTCTAAATCCGGTTCCGGTAAACGTGAGCAGGCGATTTACGCTGGTATGTGGGGAATACTTTCAAACCCGGTTGATCAGGATTTGATTAAGAAACAATTTGCAAAGCCAACAGTAACGCGCCGGAATTCGGGTTATGCGCTGGATGCATTGGTTGACAATTTTGAAAAGAACCAGGTAAACCTCTGTAATCTGATCGCAGGCTCCGAAGGTACACTATGTTTTGTGACAGAAGCAAAACTTGCTTTAGTTGATATGCCTCCGGCTTCAGTTGGTGTTGTTTGTGTTCATGCCAATTCTCTTGCAGAATCCCTGCATGCAAATCGGGTGGCTATGAAACACAATCCGAAAGCATCAGAATTGGTGGATCGATACATTATGGATTTTACCAAAGGCCATCATATTTATTCAAAAAACAGGTTTTTTCTGGAAGGTGATCCCGCCGCTTTGCTGATGGTTGAATTTTGGGGAGATTCGGATGATGAAGTAAAAGCACAGGCCGATGCACTGATCAAGAATTTGCTTGAAGAACAGTTGGGATATGCCTATCCGCTTTTATTTGGCGACGATGCAAACAAAGCCTGGGAAATCAGAAAAGCAGGCTTGGGATTGATCAGGAATTTGCCGGGCGATACCCAACCAGTGAACCTGATCGAAGATTGTGCTGTTGCCGTGGAAGATCTGCCAGCTTACATTCATGACCTTGAACAGTTGCTGGAAAGCCATGGTTTGCACGCATCTTACTATGCTCATGCCGGTGCTGGTGAGCTGCACGTCGAGCCAATGATCAATCTTAAAACTTCTGAGGGAAAACAGAAATTCAGGCAGGTGCTGGCGGATACGGCAGTGCTTGTGAAAAAATATAAAGGCGCTCTTTCCGGAGAACATGGAGACGGCCGCCTTCGTGGCGAGTTTATTCCCTTTATGATGGGGGAGGAAGTGTATGAAATTTTCAGACAGGTAAAAAGAATCTGGGATCCGAATGGCATTTTTAATGCAAACAAGATCGTCGATACACCCCCGATGAATGAGTTTCTGCGGTTTGAACAGGATAAGGAAAAACCAGTTATTACTACCACTTTTGATTTCTCAAAAGACGAAAGCATGTTGCGTCTGGCAGAAAAATGTAGCGGATCCGGCGACTGTCGAAAAACCGAATTGACCGGCGGAACAATGTGCCCAAGTTACATGGCAACCCGCCGTGAACGTGATACCACCCGGGCGCGGGCCAATATTTTACGCCAATATCTAACACCAGGAGCGGCACAAGTTGAAAGTGCAACCACACCGGAAATGGTCAAAGAAGTTCTCGATTTATGCATGTCCTGTAAAGGCTGCAAGTCGGAATGCCCGTCGAGCGTCGATGTCGGGAAAATGAAAGCTGAATTTACACAGCAATATTATGAGACGCACTCCATTCCACTGAGGACAAATCTGATCGCTAATTTTGGTAAGCAGATGAAACTGGCTTCGATAGCACCCTGGGTTTTTAACGCTGTTTTTGGAACAACGGCTCTCAGAAAAGTAGCTAATAAAATGGTCGGATTTCACCCGGACAGATCCATGCCGTTACTTCATAGTACTACGCTTAAACATTGGTGGGAAAAACATAACAGAAAGAATTTGAGTACAAAAATTCACTCAAAAGTCTATCTTTTTTGTGATGAATTTACTAATTATAACGATGTTGAAATAGGCAAGAAAGCTGTAATGTTGCTGGAAAAGCTGGGCTATGAAGTAGTCATACCTGACCACGCAGAATCAGGAAGGTCTTATTTATCTAAAGGTCTGGTAAAAGAAGCGCAAAAGTTAGCAATTCGAAATGTTGAGTTGTTGAAAGACATTATTTCTCAAAAAACACCTTTGATCGGTATTGAGCCGTCCGCAATTCTTTCTTTCCGTGACGAATACATTGACCTGGTTCCGGAAAATTTGAAAATTGACGCCCAAAATATCGCGTCACATGCGCTATTGTTTGAAGAATTTGTATCAAGGGAGATCGACGCAAAAAGAATAACAAAGGAAGCTTTTAATACTAAGGAGCAGTTGGTTAAACTTCACGGTCATTGTCATCAGAAAGCATTATCGTCATTGACCACTTCAAAGAAAGCGCTATCGATTCCTGAAAATTATAAAGTACAACTCATCCCCTCAGGTTGTTGTGGGATGGCTGGTTCTTTTGGATACGAAGAAGAGCATTATGATGTTTCAATGCAGATAGGAGAATTGGTGCTCTTCCCGACGGTGCGCCAACAACCCGAAAACGTAATTATTGCCGCACCCGGTACAAGTTGCCGGCACCAGATAAAAGATGGTACCGGACGTAAGGCAAAACACCCGATTGAAATCTTGTGGGAGGCGCTGAACTAATTATTCAGTGCCTCTGACACTTTTCATGATTGTGTCGGGATGAACTTCCATCGTTGTGTCTGATGCTGCTGTGTCCGCGGGCATGGTGGCATTTTCCGATGGCGTTTCTGCCTCGCTAAAATTCTCATCATGATTCAGGAATCCTCCCCAAAATGCAATTAACATTAATACAACACCAATGCCCAAGATCCATTTCCAAACGTTCTTGGTATTTTTGGTAGCTTTCGCTTCTTTGTCTGTTTCTCCTCTGTCCATGATAGTAGTGATTTGGTTTGCACTTTATAGTACCATTTTTGTACCAAATCAAAATGATACCATTTAATAAGGTTTAGATTTAATTGTGTTGAATAAATTACCCTAAAATGCGCTAAATCGAACGAATGGTATACTAAAATACGTTGGTTCAATGTTTAGTCTCATAGAATTATTGAAAACGCACGATTATAAGTTTTTTTATAAAATTCACTCCCGTATGATAAAGCCTCTTTTTTACTTTCTTTCGTTAACATCGCTATTCTTATTGCTTCAAACGGAGCTTGTTAAGGCACAGGATACCAGAAACTTCTTTTCCGTAACCGGCGGATATAGCTTGCCGGTAGGGGAGCTTGCAACGGAAAAGTTAAATGATCCGCTTGCTGGTCTGGCTGGTTCGGGTTATTTTGGACAGGTTAGTTATGATCACAGAATCGCGCGATGGTTCGGTATAAAATTATCCGGCAGTTACAATCAAAACACAACCAACTCCGGCCCTATCATAGATAAAGCAAACTCCTATGTGGAAGCATTAGGACGAACGTATGCCTGGGATAGCAATGTTTCTAAATGGAAATTAGGTGCAGCTTTAATCGGTCCTGCTATTTACCTTAATTTTAATCGGGTACAATTTGAAGCACACGTTCAGGGTGGGATTGTGAAAGCTACAACGCCGTCCGTGTTGTTAACAGGTCGCCGGCTTAATTCCGATGGGCAGATCATGGAGGGATCCAGCGAAATTCAGGTAAGTTTAGATCGTAAAATTGTTAATCCTATTGGTTTTGGAGCAGGGGCAAGTTTGCGTCTTCCTATTGCAGGTGCTTTGTTCTTTCATGTCAGTGGCGATGTAATCGGTGCAAAAGCAGAGGTAAAGGATTTGGCTATAAAGGCCGTGGGCGAAGGTTTTGATCATAGTGACCGGATCAATGAAAGCAGGTTTATTGGTGTTGTAAATTTAGGAGCAGGTCTTGGAATTGCCTTTTAAAAAGTTAATTCAAATTTTATTTTATAAAAAAAGAGGATACCCGTGTTTGGCAGGTATCCTCTTTTCGTTAAGGTACTTCGATCAGCTGTTTATTTCGCAAACCAAAGTTTAAGTTTCATGTCATTTTTTCCACCTTGACTTTTCAGTGCAGCATCGTAGTTCACGAAGTTCAGTGACTCTTCTGAACCTGGATAAGGAAGACGCGTTGGAAGAACATTTTGGTTTGTGTTATTTGTAGGCGTTACGAGTGCAGGAATGCCAGTGCGACGATATTCTGTCCATGCTTCCAAACCCTGGCCGTACAAAGCAATCCACTTTTGCTCCATGATCTGCGTAAATCCATCTGTCCCACTTTTCAACGCATTCGCTGCGATGTATGCAGTCGGAGCCGGCAACTTGTACTGTGCGAATGAGGCCGTGATCCCAGCCGCATAATTCGTTGCAACATCACCTGCCGAAGTTACGCCTTTGTAAGCAAATTCAGCTTTCAGGAATAACAGTTCAGCATAAGTCATGATTACCCCAGGCGCTGTTGCAGATGTAAAGAAACTTCCTACTTTTGAAGTTTTTGTTAAACCCAAAGCATTGGCATCCGAGGAAGCCAGGCCATTTGGAACGCCTTTATAAGTACCGCCGTCTGCTGGCAAATTCGCATAAATGGCAAGTCTGTCGTCGTTCATGGCTGCCAGTTTATTTACTAAAGTGGCACTTACACGGTGGTCATCACGTGTTCTGCGATTTACGAAAACCGGATTCTGGTTATTTGTTGCGTCCAAATAATTAAGCTGAATGTTTTCAGAAACAGAAGTAATGACAGGATATTTTGCAGGATCGCCAAGGATTCTCGCAATCTCCGTTTTCACATCGATCGGTGCATCTGCCTTATCAATCATTCGACTCAAAAGGCGAAGACTAAGGGTGTTTGCAAATTTTTTCCATTTGGCCATATCGCCGTTGAAAAGTATATCGCCACCAATAGGCATGGATGTGTTTGCTGTATTAATGGATTCACCAGCTGTTTTCAGTTCTGCAACCAAGCCTGCATAAACATTTTTTTGAGCGTCGTAAGTTGGCAGCAAAGTTCCTTCCAGTCCCTGGATAGCAGTTTTGTAAGGAATATCCCCATAAATATCTGTCAAAAGTGAAAACACCCACGAGCGCAGAATTACAGCAACAGCCTGATAATTGGTATTGCCGCTTTCTTCTCCAAGTTTGTAAATACGGTTATAGTCCGCAAGCGCTTCGATGTATAGTCCCTGCCAGCCAGTATTGTAAACATCGGCGGAAACTGTATACTGGTCTATATCGGTATACTGGATACGAGCCCAGTGCTGCGAAAATCCCTCGCCGATATCCATACCCAATGTACCACCTGACTGAATATCAACGGCACTCTGGATTCCGTGCGGCATAAACAAATCAGCAGTTCCGGAAGACGCACTGTTTGGGTTGGTATTAAGTTCATCAAAATCTCCGGTGCAAGCGGAAGCGCACAAGAAAGTGGCTGCTAGTAATATTTTGGAACGGAATGAATATTTGAAACTTTTCATATAAAATCAATTAAAGAAAATTACTTAAAGATTGAAGCTGATGTTAAAACCGATTGATCTGGTTGTCGGAATCTGACCATTTTCTATACCTTGTAAATTACCGTCGTTGTAATAACTTGTTTCAGGATCGATGTGAGGAAGATTGCTTTTTAGGAGAGCAAGGTTTCTGCCTACAACGGACACTGCAATGTCACGGAAAGGAAGTTTTTTCATTACTTTTCCGGAAATCATATAAGTAAATTTCACTTCGCGAAGTTTTACATAACTCGCATCGAAAATGGTGTTTTCGTTGTTTGTCAGCAAGTAATATTTGTGGTGGTATTCCTCAGAGGAGATGCTTTTCGCGTTAGGAACATAGTTTGGCGCATCGGCAGTGCCTGTGTTAATCACGCCCTGACCAACAACACCTGTTTCACGACCAAGCGTTGTTTCTTTCAAAACACCCGTGTAACGTCCAACGTTAATTGATTGCGAGAAGATATCGCCACCGTGTTTGATATCAATCAAAGTACTAAGCGAGAAGTTTTTATATTTAAATACGTTAGAAATACCGCCAATCCAGTCTGGTGTGAAGTTTCCTAAGACACGGCTGACAGGATCAATCATTGGATATCCTTGTGCATCATAAACAATTTGTCCATCCGGGGCGCGTAAAAATCCTCTTCCGAAGAAGGTTCCATAGGGCTGTCCAACTCTTGCCTCAACGGATAATCCACGGAAACTGCTCGTTGATGTGGCCTGAGTAAGCGGATTGTAACTTGTATTTAGCTGGTAAGTAGTCAGGTTATCGGCAAGTGAAACCACTTTGTTTTTGTTACGTGCCCAGTTCAAATTGATATCCCACTGGAAGTTTCCAACTTTAACAGGTGTTGTCGTCAGCTGAATTTCAATTCCTTTGTTCGTGATTTTCCCAGCGTTCAAAAGCTTAGATAAATATCCTGAAGCATTTGAGACGTTTACGTCAAGAATCTGGTCAGTTGAAGATTTGCTATAATAAGTAACATCAAGTCCAACACGGTTTTGCCAAAGTCTGATATCCGCACCGATTTCATAAGAAGTTGTGATTTCAGGTTTTAACTCAGCATTTAACAGCGCATTATTTTCAGATAAACTCGGCGTGCTTCCCCAAGGGTTTTCATATTTGTAAGTACTTGCCAGGCGATATGGATCAGTATCATTACCAACTTGCGCAAGACCAGCTCTTAATTTTGCAAAGGATAGAACATTAGACTTTATGTCAAACATATCCGAAAGGATCGCGCTCACAGCGGCTGATGGGTAGAAATAGGATCTGTTGTTTGCAGGCAGAGAGCTTGACCAGTCATTACGTGCAGTAAGATCAACAAATAAATAGTTACGGAAACCTAAGTTCGCCGAGGCATATAAACTGTTTACCGTTTTCTCAATGAAAGAGTTTTCTGTTACCGGACGCTGACGGGAGTTACCCATATTCCAAACTCTTGGGATCGCAAGTTCGGTTGCGCCCATATAGTTTCTTTGTGCAAAGTTTGAACGGTGGTTACCTCCGATGTTTGCAGTAATGTCAAACTCACCGAATTTTTTCGTTGCGTTCAACAAGAAATCAGAGTTGGATTCGCGAACAAAAACCTGCTCTTCGTTATACGCGTCGTAAAGTTGCGTCGTTCCAAGTTTGGCCTGACGTGCAGCTGTTCTTGTTTTGCGGCGATCTTCATAAAAGTCAGTACCAGAACGACCTGTTAAAGTAAGCCAGTCAGTCAGTTTGTAAGTAGCAGAAATATTTCCATACAAACGATCACGCTGGTTTTCTCTTGTGCTGTTGTTTAGCAGGTAATAAGGATTTGTCCAGTAGTTATCATTCCAGTTATTCTGATAAATGCTTCCCGGTTTCGTATAATTCGTCAGATTATTCATGTTAACCTGACGGCCAAACCAGATGAAATAAAGACCGAAATTGTTACGGTTATCGCTACCATCTTTCACATAATTAACCGTCGCTCTTACGTTCAATTTCGGCGTAAGGTTCCAGCCGGCATTTAAAGAAACCGTCTGGCGTTTGTAATCTGTGTTTGGTAAAATACCTTCTTGTTTCAGGTTAGTGAAAGACAAACGGAAATCCGCTTTGTCGTTTCCACCTGTTACGCCGATGTTGTTGGTATACGTTTTACCAGTTTGATAAAATTGATTTACGTTATCCGGATTTGCAACCCAGGGAGTAGGCGTTCTTGTTCCGTCAGCTGCTATTGGTGAGTCAAATTGCGGCAATAATCTTCCGTCTAATTTTGGTCCCCAGCTTTCATCCACGCCGTCATTTACGCCGCCGCCTTGACCATCCTTATAAGAAAAAAGACCTTTTGCGCCCTGTCCGTATTCATTTTGCCATTCGGGCTGACGGAAAACGGATTCAAAGGAAGTGTTGGTATTGAAAGACACACCGACTCCTTTTGAGCCTTTTCCGCTTTTAGTAGTGATCAATACAACACCGTTCGCGCCGCGAGATCCGTAAAGTGCAGCAGCACTTGGTCCTTTCAAAACGTTGATAGACTCAACATCGTCCGGGTTAATGGAAGCAGCAGCGTTACCATAATCTACACCTGTTCCTGAACCGAAGTTGCTGTTGTCGATCGGTACACCATCAACAACGAAAAGTGGCTGGTTGTTGCTACCAATTGAGCTGGCACCACGAATAATCATACGTGAAGAAGCGCCCGGGGCACCATTTGAGTTGGTAACCTGAACGCCTGCTAATCTTCCTGAAAGTGAGTTGATTAAGTTAGTTTCGCGAGCCTGGGTTAAAGCCTTTCCGCTCACTTCCTGCACCGAATAACCCAACGCTTTTTTCTCACGGGCGATACCAAGTGCGGTTACTACAACCTCATTGAATTGTGTTGCGTCTTCTTCCAGTGCAATGCCGATGGTCGTTTTCGCTCCAACAGGAACTTCAAGCGACTTAAATCCTATAAAGGAAACTACCAGCACTGCGTCAGAAGCAGCATTGATCGTGAATTCCCCATCTGCATTGGTCGTGCTACCGCGGCTTGTGCCTTTAATTAAAACACTTGCACCTGGCAAAGCTCCGCCGTCACCTTTTGATGTGACCTTACCTTTAATGGCTAGCTCCTGTCCAAAACTTGCTAAGCTCAGCAGCATTAGAAGGGACATGAAACCCAGTGTAAAAAGTTTTTTCATCAGTTAGATTTTTAAGAGTGGTTAAATAGTAATATTTAAATAAAATAGGAGTGAAAATTCTAAATTTGATATGGTATAAATTTGAGTGCTTTCTAATAAATTTATTTAAAATCTCATAATTAGGTTGTTTTAAATAGTGATATTAAAAGTTAATTAGATAATTGTTAGAAATTCAATATTCAAAGTAAAGTAATTTATTTCAGAATAATATTCTTTAAAAATAAAATATTTTAAAATTATAGCCTGTAAAATATGATTAACTAAAAATTTAAATTGATTATAATACAGTTTATTGAAATTAAATTTTAATAAATCTTGGAATTGTATAAGTTTTTTGTAGTTGGATTTAGAAATTGTATTTTACCAATTGATTGGTGATGTTTTAATTTTATATAGGACCGTTTTTAGCTGGTCAATAATAAATTATTCACAATAAGGTACGCGGACTCCTTACCCACTTTGCTAATTCGTTTTAGTTGCAATCTTGGGTTGTATCGATTGGTTTTAAATCATGAAAAATGTAGCACTTGACTGCTTTTCATTCTTAAAATCAACCTTCAAGGCATTTGAATTACTATATTTGCAACCCGGCGTCCGCAGGTGCCGGCTTAGTGCACATATCAATTTGATTAATTCGTAATAGCTTTAAATGAAGGTTCTTAAATTTGGTGGCACATCGGTCGGTTCGGTCGATAGTATCAAGCAGGTAATCGGTATTCTTGAAAATAATCTGGCAACTGGCGAAAAGATCGCCGTCGTTTTTTCTGCAATGGGAGGTGTTACAAACCGCCTTATTGAAATCGGGAAAATGGCAGCATCCGGAAACAGCGAGTATACGGAATTCCTGAAAGTAGTTGAGGAACGTCATTTTGTAATTGTTCGCGGATTGATCAATGTCAAAAATCAGAGCAGTACGTTTGCTGCTGTGCGTGGACTTTTTAATGAATTGGGTGATATTCTTAAAGGAGTTTCCTGGATTCGCGAATTGTCGACCCGCACCATGGATCTGATCATGAGCTTCGGAGAACGGCTTTCCACACTTGTTATCACGGAAGTTTTGAAAAGCAGAGGCGTTGCCGCAGAGTTTTGTGATGCCCGCCAAATAATCCGTACCAATGATACATACGGTATGGGCGATGTCAACTTTGAAATTACCAACCAGCTGATTCTCGAATATTTTGCAAAGGTTAATGCCTTGCAATGTGTGACCGGATTTATTTCGTCTACAAAAGATGGTATCACAACTACCCTCGGCCGTGGAGGCTCTGATTACACCGCTTCGATCATCGCAGCTGCTTTGGATGCGGATTCCATAGAAATCTGGACAGATGTTGATGGCATGATGACGGCCGATCCGCGCAAGGTTACCAATGCCTTCACAATTCCGTCGATTTCCTATTCAGAAGCGATGGAGCTTTCGCATTTTGGAGCGAAGGTGATTTATCCGCCAAGTTTGCAGCCGGCATTTGCAAAAAATATAACGCTGAAAGTTCTGAATACTTTTAACATAGGTTTTGAAGGTACATTTGTTCAGAAAGTTGCTAATAAAAAAGAGTTTCCGATTACGGGGATTTCGTCCATAGATGAAATTGCATTGGTCAATATTCAGGGAAGTGGAATGATCGGTGTTGCCGGTATATCCGGTCGGCTTTTCACAGCTTTATCCAATAATGCCATCAGCGTAATACTTATTTCCCAGGCATCTTCGGAGCATTCCATCTGTTTTTCAATAGATCCGAAAGATGCCCAGAAAGCAAATGAAGTGCTTAATCATGAATTCGCTTCTGAAATTGATCACGGATATATTGACAGTATCACGATAGAAAAAAGCCTTTCGATCATCGCGATCGTTGGAGAGGGTATGAAAAAAAGCACGGGTGTTTCCGGTAAACTTTTTTCTGTTTTGGGTAAAAACGGTATCAATGTTGTCGCTACGGCCCAAGGTAGTTCCGAACTTAATATTTCTGTTGTCATTTCAAAAAGTGATTTATCCAAGGCGCTGAATGCCATTCATGGTGTTTTCTTCCATTCCGAGACTCGTTCGCTCAATTTATTTGTGGTTGGTGTCGGACTTATCGGGAAAACGCTTTTGGAACAAATAAAAAATCAGACAAAATATTTGCGGGAGGAAAAATTCCTGAATCTGAACGTTGCCGGTCTCTCCAATACGAAAAAAATGCTGCTCGATCCTGATGGAATAGGATCGGAACAATGGAAAGAAAGAATAGAAGGCGAAGGAGTAAAAACAAGTTTGCCAGCTTTTGTCCAGCGTATGATTGAGCTCAACCTGCCAAACAGCGTTTTTGTGGATTGCACTTCTGATAAAGATATTGTGCAGTATTACAACATGTTGCTGGATGCCAGTATATCGGTTGTTACGCCTAATAAAGTAGCAAATTCCGGGACCTATGCTGAATACATTTCATTGCAGAGAACTGCCTTGAAGAGAGGTGTGAAGTTTTTATATGAAACCAATGTTGGCGCGGGACTGCCAATTATCAACACCATTCAGGGCCTCATGTCGAGTGGAGATAAATTTCTGAAAATAGAAGCAATTCTATCAGGAACATTATCTTATATTTTTAATTCTTTCGGTCCGGGAATTCGGTTTGTGGATGTTGTTAAGGAGGCAAAGGCGAAAGGTTTCACAGAGCCGGATCCGCGCGATGATTTGAGCGGTGCGGATGTGGCGCGTAAAATATTGATTCTGGCTCGTGAAGTAGGTGTCCCTCTCGAATCAGAAGATGTAAAAGTTACCCAGCTTTTACCCCAAAACTGCTTGCAAGCACCAACAGTTGAGTCATTTTTTGACGAATTAATTATCTCGGATGAATATTTCGCTACACTTCAGGCCAATGCAGAAGCAAATGGTGAAGTACTCCGGTTTATTGCAACTTTGGAAAATGGAAAAGCTGTGGTAGAGCTCAGAACTGTAAATCAACAGCATCCTTTTTATACATTGTCGGGAAGTGATAACATCATTTCTTTTACAACAGAAAGATATAAGGACCGTCCGTTGGTAATCAAAGGCCCGGGTGCGGGTGCGGAAGTTACCGCCTCGGGTGTCTTTGCAGATATCATGAGCATTAGTAGTTATTTGGGGTAGAAGGTTTTAAATTGGTGGAGATTTCTAACGAGCCATTTCAATCATGAGCAACAGAATGATTCCGGAATCGGTGGCCAGATTAACTGAGGAATTTGTTAGTCAGGTGACTGCTTTATATGGCGACCGTCTTAACAAGGTAATTTTATATGGGTCATACGCCAGAGGGGACCAACGAGAAGATTCTGATGTGGACTATCTGGTCGTTCTAAACGATGAAAAAATCAGGACTTTGCGGGAAATTAGTCTTATATCACCTATTACGAGTTCATTAGGGCTTAAATATGATGTATGGATTTCTGCTGTGCCTTTTACTAGCAGCAAACTATCTTCTGGTCAAACTCAACTAGGTTTGAACATTTATAATGAAGGAATCTTGTTATGAATGAAACAACACTGGCTAAAATACTATTTAAAATTAAGGATTGTCTGGATAGCAGTCAGGCATCTTTCCAAGATAAATTTTATGAAGCTGCTGTCAATCGCGCTTATTATGCGATGTTCCATTCTGTACAGGCCCTACTTTTTGTTTCTGAATCACCCACAAAAACACACAACGGGGCACATAATAAATTCAGGGAATTATTTATCAAAACCGGAGTTTTGGACAAAGAATTAAGCACTAGCTTACAGCGGTCTTTCGAAAAAAGGCAATTTAGTGATTATGACTACGATGAAGTTTTAGAAGAGGATGCTCAGGAATCAATTCAGGATGCAATAAATTTTGTGAACGCTACAAACCAATATTTAAAGGAAAATAATTTTTTAAAGTGAATTATATAAAAGCATTTGCCCCGGCCACAGTTGCCAACGTTTCGTGTGGATTTGACATTTTCGGTTTTGCAATTGAAGAGCCAGGCGATGTGGTTGAAATTCAGCGTCGCGATGAACCCGGAATTATTATAAAGGATATTTTTGGCGACGAGGGAAGATTACCCCGAAATCCTGAAAAAAATGCAGTAACCGGCGTAATGATTCATTTGCTAAAACATCTGGGTATAAAAGATTTCGGCTGCGAGGTAACGTTACATAAAAACATGCCGCTGGGCAGTGGTATGGGGTCAAGTGCCGCAAGTGCCGTTGCAGGTGTGGTGGCCTTGAATGAGCTTCTGGATTGTCCTTTGACCAGAACTGAACTTCTGCCTTTTGCTATGGAGGGTGAGCGCATCGCCTCAGGTTCTGCCCATGCTGATAATGTCGGACCTGCGCTTCTGGGTGGTTTTGTAATTATCAGAAGTTACAATCCGCTGGATGTTTTTTCAATTCCCGTCCCAAAAGATTTGTACTGCACCCTGGTTCATCCGGATATTGAAATCAATACCAAAGATGCAAGGTATATCCTTCGGGACGAAGTTTCGCTCAAAAATACTATTTCTCAGATGGGAAATGTAGCGGGTTTGGTAGCCGGACTTATGAAGGCAGATTATGATCTGATCAGCCGTTCGATGGTTGATGTGATCATCGAACCGGTTCGTTCTATACTTATTCCTGACTTCGGTAAAGTGAAACAAGCCGCTCTTGACAATGGTGCTTTGGGTTGCAGCATTTCAGGTTCCGGACCATCCATGTTTGCATTGAGCCGTGGAATAGAGCATGCAAAAAAAGTAGGGGAGGTTATGAAAATGACATTTGCAGAAGCTGGAATTGAATCAAGTACGCATGTTTCGCTTATAAATCAGGGAGGTCCGTTGATTATGGATAAGCGATAGACTGCTTGTTCGCAAATAATTGGGGTAATATCAGCGTCCAAACTTATCTTCTCCTGAACTTTCTGCGTTATTTTATACGTTACATAGTCCATAAGCATTAAATTAAAAGATCATGGTTACTGTAAGTGATACTGCGAAGAATAAAATCATAGAATTACGTAAGGCTGATGGGCATGAGGATGATTATCAGATCCGTGTTGGTGTTTTAGGAGGAGGATGTTCAGGTTTGACATATAATCTTGAATTTAACTCTGATACCAATCCTAATGACATGGTTTTTGAAGATAAAGGGGTAAAAATTATTGTAGATAAAAAAAGCATTCTTTACCTGGCAGGCACTACATTAGATTTTTCTGATGGTCTGAATGGAAAAGGATTTCAATTTGTGAATCCAAACGCCACGCGTACTTGTGGCTGTGGCGAAAGTTTTGCCGTATAAATTTTAGATTTTGTGGATAATAGTAAAAGCGTTGTGACTTCTCACAGCGCTTTTTTTATTTCCACCAAAATTGCCGCAAGTAGTATATTTTCCTTATTTTATTGTTTTTTTGTGCAAGGAAAGCATTTGTCAGATATCTGTATATTTCGATTTTCGTGAAATGTGCACCGATAGTTATTCCAGCATAATGGCAGGTCGTTTTCAATTTTTCACTTTCAATTTTCAAACTAGTAAATGAAACCAACTCTTTTAATCTTGGCTGCCGGAATAGGAAGTCGTTATGGAGGTATTAAGCAACTTGACCAGTTTGGTCCCAACGGAGAAACCATTATTGACTATTCTTTGTATGATGCAATTCGCAGTGGTTTTGGCAAGGTGGTATTTATAGTCCGGAAGGAAATTAAGGATGAGTCGGAAGCATTATTTGCTCCAAAATTAAAGGGAAAGATTGACTATGATTTCGCGATACAAGGCGTGCAGTCTTACGTGCCGGAAGATCTTGGAACCGTTGAGCGCGTGAAACCCTGGGGAACGGGGCATGCAACATTGTGCGCCTGGGAACAAACGGATACTCCTTTCGCTGTGATCAATGCCGACGATTTTTATGGTTTAGGTGCATTCGAAACGATGTCGAAGTTTTTGAGCACAGACACCAATGACAAGCAACATGCGATGATTGGTTATGAAATTAAAAGAACGTTGTCCGAAAACGGAACTGTTTCAAGGGGGGTTTGTATTGAAAGAGAAGATCAGAACCTGGCTTCTGTCGTAGAACGCACCAAGATTTTTGAAGAAAACGGGACAATCTATTTTGAAGAAGAAGGTGAAAAAACCGAGTTAGCTCCTGAAACACCTGTTTCAATGAATTTCTGGGGTTTCAAACCTTCTATGTTTCCGATAACAAAAGAATTGTTTGAAGAATATGCCCGCGTTAATCTGGATATACCTAAAGCGGAATTTTATATCCCAACAGTGATGTCCTATATCATCGAAAATGGCCTTGGAGACTGCCGTGTTTTCCGCAGCTCATCAGATTGGTTTGGGGTTACCTATCCGGAAGATAAGCCGAAAGTTCAGGCATCCTTATCTGCTTTGCACGAATCGGGAGATTATCCTGCAAAACTTTGGGACTAGAATATATATTTACAAAAGCAAAAAGTCAGATTTCGACAACCTGACTTTTTGCTTTTGTAATTAAAAAAATTGTAACCTATTTTTTCAACAACGCTTCCATCATTTTCTCAGCCAGGAATTTGTTTCCGGTTTCGTTTAAATGCACACGATCCGTTGTCAGAATTTCTTTTTCTTTGTTTTCAGGATTGTTTTTTACTTCATATTCCTGGAAATATTTTCTCAGATCACAAAGCTGAAGATTATTTTTGGTGGCAATATCTCTTATCAGTTTTGAATAATAATTCAAATCGCCATCCTGCATATTTGAATTATCATTTCTCTCGCCAATCACTGTCGGCGTACAAAGGATCACCCGGATATTTTGCGCTTTCATTTTCCTGATCAGTGCTTCATAAAACTTCACATATTTGTCCGGGTCTGTTCCAGTTCCCATTGAACTTTTGTGCCAGACATCATTGATACCAACATAAATAAAGACAACGTCCGGTTTTTTTGAAAGCACATCATCTTCCAGACGCAAATAAAGATCATAAACTTTATTTCCTCCAATGCCTGCGCCCATCAATTCAAACTGGCCACTTTGGTTATTGGTTTTAAGCATCTCGGTCATCATTGTGATATAACCTTTTGGTCCAACACCTGCCTGCGTAATAGAATCACCAAAAAATATAACCCGTAATGGTTTGTCCTGCTTCATGGCAAGCAATGGAAAGGCGACAAGTGCAATTTGTAAAAGTCGAAAAATAATTCGCATGTGATTGAAAAGATTAGTTTTTAAAAGAAAGACATGGATATATAAAAATTACCCTTAAGAATGCCAGGGTGGTTTTATCGGAAAAACTATGGTTATTTTATCAATTCGATTTCAGGAGTATCAAGTGAATACCGCATTGCAAAGGCACGTCCGGGCGACATATCCGGAAGCCACAGCAGTGGTAATTTTAAAGTACGGACCGTTTGCTGGATCAGCGCAGTTACCAGTAAGTGGTCATCAAAAACAATACAGGTTAAGACTTCTCCAAACAAAACCAATTGTTCATCCGTTTTCTGTTTTGGTAAATATACCTCTGACGGCGTTCCCTGATTGATAATCTGTCCATTTTCAATAACAATAACATGCTGAGCCATTCGAAAAATCTCACCGAGGTCATGGGTTACGATAATCATTGTAAAACCGTGTTGCTTTTGTAGTTTCAGCAAATATTCCTGCAAACGCCGCCGCATATTATGATCCAGCGCAGCAAGCGGTTCATCCAGTAATAACAAATCAGGTTTTTTGACCAGCGCGCGGGCTAAGGCAACGCGTTGCTGTTGTCCCCCGGAGAGTTGATGCGGTTTTCGCTCAGCGAGTTGAGTAAGCTCAACTGCATTGAGCAAGTCATCCACAATTTTTTTATCAGCACTTTTATCAAGCGCAAACAGGAGATTTTCTTTTACTGTAAGATGTGGAAACAATGCATAATCCTGAAAAACAAAACCTAAGCTCCGATGTTGAGCTGCGAGGGAAAACTTAGCGGTTGTGTTCAGCCAAAGATCATCGCCAAACTGGATACTGCCATGATCCGGATGGACCAATCCTGCGATCTGCCGCAATAAAGTAGTTTTTCCTGAACCGGAAGGGCCGGTAACCGCAGTGATATTTCCTTTCCGTGCAGAAAAAACAATATCCATCGGAAGAATTCCGCTGGCTGTTTGTAAAGAATGTTTAATGGAAATATCAAGAAGTTTGTCGGACACCTAATAAGCGATTGTTGATAGTATATACCAAAAGTAAGATAATAAAAGTGATCGCAAAAAGTATCAGCGCATATTGGTTTGCACCGGAATAATTCAACGCTTCTACTTCGTTGTAGATAGCTACGGACGCGACTTTGGTAACGCCCGGAATATTGCCTCCGATCATCAGAACGACGCCAAATTCACCGACCGTATGTGCAAATGTTAAGACGATAGCGGTCAGAATTGCAGATTTGCAATTGGGTAAAAGTATTTTGTAAAACGTTTCAAAACGACTTTTTCCCAAAGTATACGAAGCTTCGCGGAGGGATGCCGGAAGGGATTGCAAACCGGCTCGTAATGGATATACCATGAAAGGTAAGCTGTAAATGACGGAGCCGATGACTAAGCCGGGAAAAGAAAATACGAGCCGTAAACCCAAAATATTTTCAATCCAGGCACCAAACCAATAAGAAGGACTAAATGCAAGTAACAAATAAAATCCCAGAACAGATGGCGGAAGTACGAGCGGCATGCCAATAATGGCTTCTATCAAACCGCGCCCTTTAAACTTTGCAAAAGCCAGCCAATAGGCAAGTGGCAGTGCAACGACAAAAAGAATAATCGAAGTGATGGTTGCCAGCCTGAATGTGAGCCAAAGTGGTTGCCAATCCATTTTAATTTTGAATGATAGAATGAGTGAATGATAGAATGGGTCGCAGGGTTCGGGTTTGGTTATTTATATCCGTATTTTTTGAAAATCGCTTTTGCTTTTGGTGAAAACAGGAAGTCGTAAAATTTTTGGCTTGTTTCTCTTTTTGGAGAATTTTCGCTGTGGCGCAGCAACAATGCAGCCTGTGCAATCGGATTATATAATGTTGAGTCGATAACGGTATAATGTCCTTTTCCTTTCATTTCAGGTGCCAGTATTACGGATAAGGCGGTGAATCCTGCTTCTACATTTCCGGTGGTGATATACTGAGCTGCCTGCGCAATACTTTCGCCGTAAACGATTTTGCTTTTTATTGGCTCCAATAAATTTTGTTTTGTCAAAGCCTGAATTGCTGCTTCTCCATAAGGTGCGACCTTAGGATTTGGTAAAGCTATTTTTTTGACCCTATCAGAAGTTAAAACACCTGGATTTAATTCATTTTCAGGAATCGTGAGAGACCATAAAGCTAACGTTCCATAAGCATAAATTTTGGGCTCGACATCGGAACCGCCGTTTTTAAAAATTTCTTCCGGATATTTTGCATCTGCTGAAACGAAAACGTCAAATGGAGCACCTTCCCGAATTTGTGCAGTTAATTTTCCTGATGAACTGACAACCACTTCAATTTCCTTGCCGGATTCTTTCTCGAATTCGGCCTTTAATTCTTTCATAACATACTGGACGTTGGCAGCTGTGGCAACAATAATCTTTTCTGATGGTTTTGTGCAGCCACTCAGAAGAATCAGAATTGGAAGAAAAATACGTTTCATGTTCATTTTGCTAATTTAACGTATTAGACCGGATACACACAAAAAATCCAAATGCTTTAACCATCTAGCCCTGAAAGGGCGCCATATCTTAGCATAGGGCATCGCCCTATGGCTTCGGGCGTCGAAAGTTTTTGGATCGTTGTATGTCGATTGCGTCCGTTGCGTTTAATTATCGTAAATTGCGTCCCATTTTGATCGGCATAGCCGAAAATAATAATTAATGCGTTAAACAATGATAATAGAAACTGCCCAGCGTACCCGGCAAACGTCGGAGTATTACTTTTCAGTGAAGCTGGCCGAAGTAAGAAAATTAGTAGCCGAAGGACACGACGTAATCAATCTTGGAATTGGAAATCCGGACATGATGCCTTCTGAGCAAACGCTAACAGCACTTTCAGAGGCGGCTTTAAAGCCTCAGGCACATGGTTATCAACCTTATGTCGGTACTGTGTCTTTTCGGAATGCAATTGCAGAATATTATCAGAGAACCTATCATGTAACGCTAAATCCGGCCACTGAAATTCTTCCGTTAATCGGATCGAAAGAAGGCATCACGCATATTTCCCTGACTTTTTTAGATCCGGGAGATGAAGTGCTCGTTCCAGAACTAGGATATCCTGCTTACCGTGCTGTCAGTCAAATGGTTGGAGCAGTTGTTAAGGAATATCCGTTGCGTGAAGAATTCGGATGGCAGCCCGACTGGGAAGTGATGGAAGGATTGGTAACGGCAAGGACAAAAATACTATGGCTGAATTACCCGCACATGCCAACGGGAGCTCCGGCAACCATAGAATTGTTTCAGGCGGCGGTAGCCTTTGCGAAAAAATATAAAATTTTGCTTTGCCATGACAATCCCTACAGCCTTGTTTTGAACAAAAAGGAGCCGATCAGTTTATTGTCAATCGAAGGTGCAAAAGATGTCGCGATCGAGCTTAATTCCATGAGTAAATCGCATAACATGGCAGGCTGGCGTTTGGGCTGGCTGGCTGGGGCGAAACCCTATATCGATGCGGTTCTGACAATAAAAAGTAACGTTGATTCCGGCATGTTCTGGGCTCTACAGGAGGCGGCGGTTGCGGCACTTGGAAATTCTCAGCAATGGCATGAAGATAGAAACACAGTATATCAAGGCCGTCTGGAAGCATCCGAAGCATTTTTAAACGCCGTTGGTTGTACCTGGGATAAAAAACAGGAAGGTATGTTTTTGTGGGGAAAATTACCAGATTCAGTGGAATCAGCTGAAACGTTGGTAAATAGCCTGCTGACTGAAAAACATGTTTTCATAGCACCTGGATTTATTTTTGGCCCCAAAGGACAACGTTATATCCGCCTTTCTCTTTGTATGCCAAAAGAAAGAATCTGGGAAGCTGTTGAGCGTCTCAAAAGTTAATTTATTATTCTTATAAAATTTCATATCCTGCAAGATGTCTTCTTGCAGGAAAATTTTCAATATACATGATAATCAGCATTATAGGAGTTGGCCTGCTTGGTGGCTCATTCGCATTATCGCTTCGGGAAAAATACCCGAATATGAAATTTGTTGGTGTCGACCAATCGGTTGTCAATCAGAAAATCGCGCTGGCAAAGGGGATCGTCGATGAGATCATGACGCTGGAAGAAGCATTGCAGGTTGCTGAACTTAGTATTTTGGCTACACCTGTTGATGCTATTACTTCTCTTTTGCCAAAAATACTGGATCAGCTTCCGGAAGGCAGAACACTTATGGATTTCGGTTCCACAAAAGAATTAATTTGTAAAGTGGCCGATGAGCATCCAAAGCGTGCGCAATTTGTGGCAGTACATCCCATGGCAGGTACTGAAAACTCGGGGCCGGGTGCTGCTTTTAAAGAATTGCTTCCGGGAAAAAACGTGATTATTTGTGATAAGGAGAAAAGTAATACCGACTGTCTGACATTGGCAGATACTTTCCTGCGCGATATAGGGATGAAAATTCATTACATGACTCCTGTCGAACATGACCTTCATTTGGCTTATGTTTCTCATCTAAGTCATATCAGCTCATTTGCTTTGGGACTTACCGTGCTTGAAAAGGAACGCGATGAAAAGGCAATTTTTGATATGGCAAGTACCGGATTTTCTTCGACTGTACGTTTGGCGAAAAGTTCTCCGCAAATGTGGGCGCCGATTTTTGATCAGAATAAACGGAATGTTTCAAAAGCGCTTGGTGACTACATCGAGTTTTTGAAAAAATTCAAAGAAGCCATTGACAGCGAGGATTTAACAACTAGTCTTGATTTTATGTCAAAGGCAAACGATATCGGGAGAATTTTGAGTGGTATCGAAAAAAAGTAAACTATCCGATGCCCGAAATTTGTTATATTCCGTAATCACTAGTCATGTAATCGCATGGAATTACCGTTAATCATACGTCCGATGGCCGGTCTTACTGAAGATATGTTCTTCGATCTTTGTCAGGCGAATGAACAGCTTTCCATGGAGCGCGATAAAGATGGAAATATTATAGTTATCACACCGACAGGATCTGACACCGGATTTTATAATTCAGACATTAACGGACAGATTTGGTCATGGAACCGTCTGACCAAAGCCGGTTATGTTTTTGATTCGTCTACAGGTTTTACACTGCCAAACGGTGCGGTCAGATCTCCTGATGTTTCCTGGATTGTCAAGTCCCGATATGAAGCGTTAAGTGCCAGCGATCGCAAGAAATTTGCCCCTGTTTGTCCTGATCTGGTTATTGAGGTTCGCTCTCAGAGCGATAATCTAACTGATCTGAAAGAGAAAATGGAAGAATATCGTGACAATGGAAGCAAGCTGGGATGGCTTATCGATCAGATTGGGAAGAAAATTTATATTTATCGGGAGAATGGTGTTAATGATACAAAAGATATTCCTGCTATTTTAAGCGGAGAGGATTTACTTCCCGGATTGAATGTGGAAATAAATTTGTGATCTAAGCTAGCAACAAAAACGTCCGGCAAATTGTAGTTTGCCGGACGTTTTTGTTATACAAATCTATTTTTTAACTCTTCTTCCTCACTTCAACAACCACTGCACCAACCACCAAAGCAATCAAAAGCAGAGAACTTACCAGATCGATTTTACTTCCAACCGCAATCGAAACAGGCTCGAAACGGAATTTGATGGTATGTTTTCCAGCTGGAATACGTAGCGCACGAAGCACATAATTCGCACGGATCATGTCAGCAGGTTTTCCATCAATTGTCACTTTCCATTCATTACGGACGTTGTAATAAATTTCTGAAAATACTGCCAAACCTTCATTTTTTGCATTGCTTTCATAAATCAGTTCATTCGGTTTGTAAGTGATCAGACTGATTTTGTCGGTAGAATCCGGCGCCGGTTTTAAGCCTGTTAATTTATCTGCAAAACGCTGATCAATTACGGCGGTTTCTCTCGGTTTTAAAGAGTCAAGTGCAGCCATTTCTGCATCTGCATTGGGTACAATTTTATATTCTCTTACAAACCAGGCATGCCCAAATGCATCAGGATTTGGCTGTGCTATTTGCTGTCCCTGCTGATCGACACTCAAAATGTATTTAGTGTTAAGCATATTCAGGATACCGGGATTCGCATTTTGTTTGGCAATCTGGTGTTCGAATAATTCCTGGTAACGTCTCAATTTTGCGCCATGGTACCCGCCCAGAGATTTGTGGTAATAAGATGCATCAGCACTGTTAAAAGTACTTCTTGAAACATCCAGAACTTTATAATCAGGATCAGGGTCAGCCATGATCTGTTCGTCTGCCGGACTTGGTGCAAGCGCTGCCTGCGTGGCACTTTTGCTGATAAAATCGGCGTTGTTCAGGTATCTTTTGTCGATACCGAACATATCAAAAATCATCAGTAAAAGCAGGATTGGATATAAAAGCGCAGTTTTAATTTTGTCTTTCATCCACATCCAGATCAAACCCGCTGTTAAAACAATAAAAAATAAACTTCGGAAGGCATCGGTACGCATCAGGCCTGCTCGATCCTGCACGATAGCATTTACGATTTGTTGGCCAAAAGCCGGATCATTGGCTTGCTGCCCAAAACTTTCAGCCAATTGCTGATCACTTAATCCCCGAAAATTAAAAAACAAGGTGGGCATAAGTGCCAGGATCAGAGAAATTCCGCCCGTTATTGCCAGACTTATCAAAAACGGACGTTGCAGATCTTTCCAGCTAATCTTCTTTTGTGCTAACGTATGCAGTGCTAAAACGGCAAGAAAAACCATTAACAGCTGAACAAGTGCCAGAACCATCGTGATCGCCCGGAACTTATTGAACATCGGGAAATAGTCGTAAAAGAGGTAGTTAAACGTTGCAAAGTTCTTACCCCAGGACCAGAATAGATAAAGTACAACCGCACCTGCAATCCAGTTTTTTATCGGCCCTTTCACAATAAATAAGCCCAAAATAAACAGGAAGAAAATGATAGCTCCTGCATAAACAGGACCGCTTACAATCGGCTGGTCTCCCCAATAAAGCGGCAGTGATTGAACGACTGTACTTGCCGTCGCCGCGTCAAGTCCTCTGTTTGTTAATACTTTATAAGTCTCGGAAGTGTTTGATAATGAAGCTCCATTTGAACCACCATATGCATTAGGTATGAGCAAAGTTAGTGTTTCGGCAATGCCATAACTGTAAGAGAAGGCATATTCTTTATCTAATCCACTTTGTTTTTCATCCGTTTTCACACCGTTTGAAACACTCAGTTCTGGTTTGCCGCGTATCGTTTCGTTGCTGTAATCATATCCGTTCCACAAACGTGTGGTATGCGTTCCTACCGCAACGGCAGCAGAGAAAGCCAGCCCGATGATAATAAACGAAAGTTTTTTGATCTCTCCGCTTTTTATCAAAGGCAAACTTTCAATAATCACCAAAATTATAATTCCGATTCCTAAATAATACGTGATCTGGACGTGGTTTGCATACAGTTCAAGTGATAGGAAAATAGCTGTAACTGCTGCTCCGGCTAACCAGTTTTTCCGGAAAGCTAAAATTACACCAGCCAAAACACCCGGCGCATAATAGATAGCCAGCATTTTGGAAACATGGCCAGCTTCGAGGCTGACCAGATTCCAGGCGGCGAAACCAAAGGAAATAGCTCCCAATGCCGATAGCCAGATGCCCGCACCGGCGACAAGAAAAAGGATATAGGCACTCACGCAGCCGATCAGAAAATAATTAGCAGGAGCAGGCAAAATTTTATTCACCGCCTGCCCGATTTTTGTCGAGATACTCGTTGGATAATCTCCGGCAATCATATAAGCTGGCATTCCGGCAAACATGCTGTTAGTCCAGTTTGACCATTCCCCTGTTTTTTCGTGGTAGGTAACTACTTCGCGTGCAGCAGCTTTTGCTTGTACATCGTCATGTTGGTTCAGTTTTTTGCCTTCCAATACCGGAAAGGCATACATCAGTGACAAAAACATGAAACCCACGACTGCAACCAGATGCGGCCAGATTCGTTGCCAGGAGAATAAATTTTTCATTTTAATAATAGTAAACCGAAAGGGTATTAAAAAAGATGATGTTGTAATATCAATAATACGTACAAATGTGACTTTTCTTTCACAATACTCCCAAAGATCATTTGACCTTGTACGTTAATTTTTTGTTAACAAGCGCAAATATAAAAGTATTGATATATGTTTGAGATGTAAAATTTGAATCTGTTTTTGGTGTTTTTTTGATAGAAATCCGAAATAGGACGTAAAATTTCAGAAAATACCCGATAAATTTGCAGAAATTGTGCCTTCAAGTTAGATCACAACTGAAATAGGATTGATTAGTAGTAACCCGATATATAAATGAAAAGAATTGGAGTTTTTACCTCAGGAGGAGATGCACCCGGAATGAACGCTTGTATCCGTGCTGTTGTGCGCGGTGCTGTTTACCATGGAATTGAAGTGTACGGAATCCGCAGAGGATATAGTGGAATGATTGCTGGTGATGTTTATAAAATGGAATCGCACTCGGTGAGTAACATCGTACAAAGAGGCGGAACAATCCTTAAATCTGCTCGCAGTAAAGAATTCATGACGCCGGAAGGCCGTAAAAAAGCATACGAACAACTCAACGAACATGGTATTGAAGGTTTGGTTGCCATAGGTGGTAACGGAACTTTTACCGGTGCAATGATTTTTGGTAACGAATATGGAATTCCTACGGTTGGCGCGCCCGGAACAATTGATAACGACTTGTACGGTACAGATTACACAATCGGTTTTGATACCGCAGTAAATACGGCTCTGGACGCAATTGACCGCATCCGTGATACGGCTAGCTCACATGACCGTATCTTTTTTATCGAAGTAATGGGTCGTGATTCAGGTTATATCGCGGTACAATCCGGTATTGCAGGTGGAGCCGAGCTCGTCATGGTACCGGAAGTGCTTACGCCACTATCCGAAGTTGTCGAAACTTTGAAACAAGGATGGAGCCGCTCAAAATCTTCTTCGATTATTGTTGTTGCAGAGGGTGATGAAGCCGGAAGTGCGGTAGAAGTTGCGGAAAAAATAAAATCTCAGGTTGATGAAAACGCGGATATCCGGGTAACAACTTTGGGGCATACACAGCGCGGAGGTTCGCCTTCGGCTTATGACCGTATTCTTGCGAGCCGTTTAGGTTTAGGCGCTTTGGAAGGATTAATTGGCGGACAGAAAAACGTCATGGCGGGGATCATCAACAATGACCTTGTGTATACACCGTTCGAAGACACCATCCGTCTTCCGAAACCAATCAGCGACGATTTGTTGAGAATGGTTAAAATATTGAGCGTTTAGAAAGAATAAATATTTGTAGTCAGGAATAGTCACTTGTTGTTATACATTGAATCTGGTAACAATAAATGACGATTACCTGGCTTGCGCCGGGAGCAACTTTTAGCAGTAGCCCATGATTTTATAAATCACAATGCCTACCAGCTCTCTGAACAAAAGCTGAGAATATCCCAGTACCTCTGGGTCTGGAATTAAATATTCTTTGATCTGCGTATCATAACTGCTACCATAGAAATCGGCAGGAAACTGATCTGTGTTGATACCCGCTTTTTTAAAACACCCAACAGAACGCCGCATATGAAAGGCTGATGTGATCAGCAAATAATTTTTTTCTGGGAATTTCTGGTTTAGTATTTGAGCCGTAAACAAAGCGTTTTCTCTTGTGTTTCGTGCTTTCTGTTCCAAAATAATATCCTGCGGATTCACCCCCCATTGGATTAAAAACTTTGCGGTTTGCTGAGCTTCTCCTTTTCCGATATCAGTAAACTGTTTTCCGCTGGCTCCGGTAATAATTATGTTTTTGATTTTTCCAGCTTTGTATAATTCATAAGTCTGTAAAAACCGGTCCGCATGAAGCCCTAAACCAGCATCAGAAGATAAGTCAGGGATGTTTGTCAATCCGCCGGTCAGCAAAATCCCGACATCGTAAGTCTTACCTATTGCGTTTACGCTGACAGGTTTATATTCCCACCAGACAAATGCCTTATTGATCAGAAAAGAATTGGATATCAAAAAGATAATTACAAAAGAAAGAATGACTGCATTTTTCTTACGTTTCGGTTTTTTTGTTCCAAGCGCATACAGTAAAAGGATCAGGCTGATGCTTAGCGGCATCAACAGGAAATCGATTGTTTTGGATAGAAAAAAAAACATTTGGGTACGAAGCTGGTAGAAGTAAGCGTTTTGATTTTAATTTTGTGTTTCGGTCACGATTTAGCTTAATAATTAAACAGTTCATAATGATCCCTCATTTTCAAATGAAAAAAATAACGCACACGGCAGTTTTTACTTTATTATTTATTACAAGTTCAGTCGTTTACTCTTTAGGGCAGGGATACCGTATCGAGGCGACTTTGAAAGGTGTTAAGGATAGCGCTTTTGTTTTGGGTCATTACAGTTACAGCAACAAACAATTTGTTGCGAAGGATACTGCGAAGGCTGATGCTAAGGGCCACATGGTTTTTGAAGGTAAAACAAACCTGCCTGGCGGTCTTTATCTGTTGCTTTTTCCTGGAAATCAAAAGTGGATCGAGATTGTTTATTCCGGAAAGGAGACAAACTTTTCCATGGAGACGGATACCGCGAGCTTGGTTGAAAGCATGGTTGTTAAAGGCTCAAAGGATAATCAGCTTTTTTATGCGTATCAGAAAGAACTGAAAAAAGGAGTTCAGCAAATGGAAGCGCTGAATAAAAATAATTCCGCGGATGGACCTGCAAAAATGAAAGCAGCACAGGATAATTTTAAAGCGTATCGGGATAAGTTTTTTAAAGAAAACACCGATTCTTTTACGATTAAATTATTCAAAATGTCCAGTGAGCCGGAAGTTCCCACAGCGCCCAAACTGGCAAATGGAAAAACGGATTCGCTCTGGGTTTTCAATTATTACAAAAATCATTATTGGGACGAGATCGATTTTTCGGATGACAGAATTTTACGTACTCCTTTTCTGGAAGCTAAAATTGACCGTTATATTAAAAACCTGGTTGTGCAGACGCCTGATTCTTTAATCAAAGATACCGATTGGTTGGTGTCAAAAGCGTCAGCGAATAAAGATGTCAAATCGTATGTTGTATTTTACATAATTAACCAATATGAAAATCCTAAAACGGTAGGAACTGAGGCACTTTGGGTTCACATGGCGAATAAGTACTATTTATCGGGTGATATGGGGATTTCTGACGAGGCCAAAAAACGTATCTCCGATAAGGTTAATACGCTGAAAGATGTATTGGTAAATAAAACTTTCCCCCCATTACCGATCACGGACGCGGCAGGAAAAAAGATCAATTTGCAGGCAATTGAAGCGAGTTATACGGTTTTATTCTTTTATGCAGCTACCTGCGGACATTGCAAGGAGGCTTCTCCCGTCTTGAAATCTTTTTATGATAAAAATAAAGCAGACGGCGTGAAAGTCATCGCCATTGATACCGAACATAACCAGGACGAATGGAAGTCATTTATCAAAACATATCATCTGGAAGAGCTCATCAATGGTTTTGATCCGCTTAACCAGGTTGATTTTAACAAAAAATATGATGTGGTAACAACGCCGACGATTTATGTTTTAGATAAAAATAAAAAGATCATTGCCCGTAAAATGCCTGTGGAGCAGCTGGACGATTTCTTAAATTATTACAAGAAAAAACAACTGGCTTCAACCAAATAATGTGGTCTTCTAAAATAAAAAACTCCGCAAAAAGCTGCTTTTGCGGAGTTTTTTGTTTTTAGATGAATTAGATTTTACAGATTAGCTTTACAAAAAAGCGATGCAAATAGGCAGTTTCACGGATATGCTTTCATGTTTGAATGTCAGCTTTCCTGTTTTCGGGTTAATCTCGTATACCACAAGATTATCCTTGTCCTGATTGGCAACGATCATATATTTTCCGGACGGGTCAATATTAAAATCCCGCGGCGTTTTAATCGCCTGTGTTTGTTCATCAATTTTTTGAAGTGTTCCATCCGCTTTTATCTGGAACGCACTTATGCTGTTATGGCCGCGGTTTGAAGTATAAACGAATTTCCCATTTGGATGCAGCCGAATGGCTGCACTCGTGCTTGGATCTTTAAAATCTGCCGGAATTGTTGGATAACTTGCAATTGCTGTGATCACGCCGGCGTCATTCAGCGAACAGGCAGTCACGGTCAGATCCAGTTCATTCAGGATAAACATATTTTTCCCTGACGGTGTAATTACAAAATGTCTTGGTCCGGCGCCTGGTTTTGCTTCAAAAGCTGCCTGGGAAGGATTAGTTTTTAACTCGCCTGTTTGCGTATTAACAATGTAATTCATCACATGGTCTGTCCCCAAATCTACTGTATAAACATATTTTCCATTTGGCGAAGCAGCCGAGAAATGGGCATGTGCTTTTTCCTGACGTTTCTCGTTCGTGCCTTTGCCGGTAAATTGTTGCGTAAAGGTTGGTGGATTTACTTTTCCGTCGGCCGCCAATGTATAAGCCGTAAAACTTCCGCCCGTATAATTTGAAACTAAAACCATTTTTCCAGACGGATCGACTGAGACGTGACAAGGATTCATTCCTTCTGACGACTGGCTGTTTTGGTAGGTTAATTTATGATCTGCACCGATGGCATAAGCAGAGATTTTATTATCACCAGTTACCGCATACAGATTTTTCTTGTTGGGAGAAATACTGACATATCCCGGCGCAGGGCCAGTCTTGAAAGCTTCTTTCAGCGTGATTTGTCCCGTTGTCAAATCAAGTTCGGCCAGTGAAACGGCAGTATTTTCAGATTTGTCTTGTGAACCAATATAAAAAAGTACCGTTTTATCTTTAAACGAGAAAGCAAAAAGACCCATCATCAGAGTCAGTGCCAGGCATACTAAATTTCTCATAAAGTATCGTTTTGATTTTGTGGAATATTCAGCAAAAGGGAAATGGACTACGTTTTTAATGTAGAAATCAATTTTATAAATCAGAAAAGAAAATATTAATCAGTTAAGTAAAAAATAATGGAGGAAATTACCTGGCAGGATTTTGAAAAAGTTGACCAAAGAGTAGGTACAGTCGTTCGGGTTGAAGATTTTCCAAAAGCGAGAAAGCCCGCCTACAAACTTTGGATTGATCTCGGTGAAGAAATTGGTATTAAACAAAGTTCTGCCCAAATCACGAAACGCTATTCGAAAGAGGCGTTGGTCGGGAAACAGGTTTTATGTGTGGTCAATTTTCCGATAAAGCAGATTGCAGATTTTCGTTCGGAAGTGTTGACAACGGGATTTGTTTTACCTGACGGAGAAGTAATTCTGGCAGTCGCGGACCAATTGTTGCCAAATGGAACCAGGCTTGCCTAAACATTTCATAATCATGTAAGTGCGGGCTATAATTGTGTAAAATTTTCGGCCTTGGTAATCCGTACCTTTGAAACATAGCATATAGTAATCTCATGGAAGCGGATCATAAAGTTTTAAATACGAAGAAAGTCACATTGCCCGTCACAGGAATGTCTTGTGCGGCCTGTGCAGTAAGCGTGGAATCCATGCTGAAAAGTACGTCCGGAGTCGCCGACGCCGGTGTTAACTATGCAAATCAGTCTGCCTGGGTCGATTTCGATCCCAAGGCGACGGATTTGCCAGCGTTGGATAAGGTTTTGCAAAGTATTGGCTACGGATTTATTATCAATGATGATGAAGACGAAAGCATAGCCGAGCAGGAAAAATTAAAATTGGAACATTATCATGACCTGAAAAGAAAAACGGTCTGGACAGGAATTCTGGCTATCCCGGTGGTCATCATCGGAATGTTTTTCATGGATATGGCCAACGGCAATTATATCATGCTGGCACTAACTGCGCCGGTATTATTTATTTTCGGGAAAGATTTCTTTGTAAATGCATGGAATCAAGCCAAACATGGAAAGTCGAATATGGATACGCTGGTAGCTTTAAGTACTGGTATTGCTTTTTTATTCAGCACTTTTAACACTTTTTATCCTCAGTTCTGGCATGAAAAAGGAATCCATCCGCATGTTTACTTTGAAGCGGCGGCGGTTATCGTGTTTTTTATTTTACTTGGAAAATTACTGGAAGAAAAGGCTAAAACGAATACATCAGACGCGTTAAAAAAGCTGATCGGTTTACAGCCCAAAAACGTAAAAGTAATCCGGGAAAATGCTGAGATTGAAATTTCTGTTAAGGATGTTCAACTGCACGATGAGATTGTGATTCGGTCTGGTGAAAAAATTCCTGTGGATGGAAAAGTAGTCAGCGGAAGTTCTTTTGTGGATGAGAGCCTGATGACAGGTGAGCCGATACCTTCTGAAAAAACTGCCGGAACTCAGGTTTTTGCAGGAACAATAAACCAGCAGGGAAGTTTTACTTTCATTGCCGAAAAAATAGGAAAGAATACAGTGCTCGCCCAGATCATTAAAACCGTCCAGGCAGCGCAAGGGAGTAAGGCACCGGTTCAGCGGCTGGTGGATAAAATCGCCAGAATTTTCGTTCCTGTTGTGATAGGAATTTCCATTTTGACATTTGTCGTTTGGATGTTTTTCGGAAGCGAAAATGCATTGACGCAAGCGCTTTTGGCTGCGGTTTCTGTATTGGTCATTGCTTGTCCGTGTGCGCTCGGTTTGGCCACTCCGACTGCTATTATGGTAGGTGTGGGGAAAGGTGCCGAGAATAATATCCTGATTCGCGATGCAGAAAGTCTTGAAAAAGCGCACGAGGTAAATGTTGTCATTTTGGATAAGACAGGAACATTAACGCAGGGACATCCACAGGTTACCGACTGGAAATGGAGCGCAAATATATCGGATCAGGCAAAACACGCCGTTGCCGTTAAACTTTTAGAATCACGTTCTGAACATCCATTGGCTTTGGCGGTTGTAAATTATGTGCAGGAAAATGGTGATACGAAAGTTGAGCATTTTGAATCGGTAACCGGAAACGGGATAAAAGGAATCGTTGGCGGCAATGAATACCTGATTGGTACCTTGTCATTTCTGCAAAATGAGAATGTAAAACTTGATGCAGATCTGGAAAAACTGGCTGATGTGCAGAGAGAAGCTGCGCAGACTGTTATTGGCGTGAGTTTGAATAAAGTTCAGATTGCTTTGATATCAATCGCCGATCAGTTGAAAGCGACTTCTGCTGAGGCTGTTCAAAAATTGCAGGAGCAGGGGATTGAGGTATATATGCTGACAGGAGATAATGCGCAAACGGCTGCTGCGGTTGCGCGTCAGGTTGGTATAAAAAATTATATGTCCGAAGTGAAACCGGATGATAAAATGCAGTTTGTTAAACAATTACAGGCAGAAGGTAAAATTGTTGCGATGGTAGGAGATGGGGTCAACGACTCACAGGCACTGGCTCAGGCCGACGTTAGTATTGCCATGGGAAAAGGATCTGACATCGCGATGGACGTGGCAAAAATGACGTTGATAACTTCCGATCTGATGGTGCTGCCGAAAGCCTTAAAACTTTCTAAAAAAACAGTTGCAACGATCAAACAGAATCTCTTTTGGGCATTTATCTATAATTTAATCGGAATACCAGTCGCTGCCGGAATTTTGTATCCGTTCAATGGGTTTCTATTAAATCCAATGATTGCCGGAGCAGCCATGGCGCTGAGCTCTGTATCTGTCGTGACCAATAGTTTGAGACTGCGCAGTGCAAAATTGTAGTTGATCAGTAGGGGGAGAACGGTCTGTCGGTTGTCTTTTAGTAAAAGCAGTTCAATCCATTAGCCAGATTAACGATGACCGAATTATTTTTTTCGCAGTTATATCGAAACCAAAGACGTAGCCGCCTGCGCACGTCTTTGGTTTTTTGTTTTACACTCTTCGTTAATTTAAGTTTTGGACAGAAAAATGCAGTCGAGTCGGAAGTAATATGGACGCTGCGAACTCATATTATGACCGAAGCAGGCTGGGCGATGATGCAGGAGCCTATCACCGTTACCGCAGAAACAAGTCCAAGAAGTAAGGGCGGAAAACATGATTTTTATTCAGAAGGTGATTACTGGTGGCCAGATTCACTGAATCCTGACGGTCCGTATATTCAGCGGGATGGCCTGACAAATCCGAATATTTTTACTGCACATCGGTTGGCCATGATACGATTCAGCAGAATTGTTGGCGCACTGGCTTCGGCTTACAAACTTACTGGCGAAGATAAATATGCAACCCAGGCATTTCGGCATATCAACGCTTGGTTCGTCGACAAAGAAACAAAAATGAATCCCTCATTACTTTTTGCCCAGGCTATAAAAGGACGGGCTGCGGGACGGGGAATTGGCATTATTGATACGATTCATTTAATGGAAGTGGCGCAGGGAATAATTGTAATGCAGCAAGCAAAATCTGTGAAAAAGGAAGATGTTGCGCAAACGAAAAACTGGTTTGCTGAATATATCAACTGGCTGATGACGCATCAGTACGGCAAAGATGAAATGGAAGCCAAAAATAATCATGGAACCTGCTGGGCTATGCAGGTGGCGTCTTTTGCTAGATTAACTGAAAATAGGGAGGTACTCGATTTTTGTAGAAACCGGTATAAAACAGTCTTTCTACCCTATCAAATGAACGCAAATGGAAGTTTTCCTCAGGAGCTAAAAAGAACAAAACCTTATGGTTATTCCATCTTTAATCTGGATGCGATGGTGATGTTATGCCAGATTTTATCTGATAAAGAGAATAACCTATGGACGTATCAGACGATAGATGGACGGAATATCAGGAAAGGTATTACGTATCTCTATCCCTTCATTTCAGATAAGAAAAAATGGCCGTTGAAACCGGATGTTATGTATTGGGAAAACTGGCCTGTTGCCCAGCCATTCCTGGTTTTTGGAGCTCTGGCTTTCAAAAAAGATGACTGGTTCAGAACCTGGCGGAAACTGGATCATAATCCCAAAGTGGAAGAAGTACTTCGGAATTTGCCTGTGAGAAATCCGATAATTTGGTTTAATTGATATTTGAGTTTGGGAATTATTCAAATTTCGAATAAAGCGCTTTTTGTGTTGTGATCAAGTTTTTAATAGTTTAAATTTGATAATACCCACACACTTGATAAAAGCTTTTTATGCAAACAGCAACACTTGTGACGCACGAAGAATACTTTGACCTTTTAGCAAAATCTGATGTAAAACTGGAATATAATTCCGGAGAGGTGACTGCCATGGCCGGTGCTCAGCCTGCTCATAACAGGATTTGTGTCACATTATCTTTCGCTTTGGAGAATTGTTTAGGCACAGGCGATTGTCTTATTCTTAGTAATGATCAACTTATTAAAGTCGAAGGTTGTGACAAATACACCTTTCCGGATTTGGTGATTGTATGTAAACAGCCGGTCTACGAAAAATCGGGCAGAGGTTTAGAAGCATTGATGAATCCTGAAATAATAGTAGAGGTATTGTCGGATTTCACAGAAGCGTATGACCGGTCAGAAAAATTTGATTGCTACAAAACAATACCATCTTTCAGAGAATACGTATTGGTTTCCTCAAAAAAGAAAAAGATTGAGGTCATCAAAAAAATAAATGAAGCCGAATGGTTAAGTCATACTTACACTGAAAAGGATGAATATGTAATGATCGGTGAATGTTCTATTACTCTTAATAAAGTTTATAATAAAGTTGATCTGCAGGATTTAAAAACCATTGGTTTTTGAATTGAAAGTGGTCGTTGAAGATCTAAAACCAAAAACTCTGTAACGCCGCTCCTTAATTCTGTAATAATCATTCCGGGTTTCCTGCCGATCTTTGCAAAGAGATAATTATTAAGGATTGTCTCAATTAAAAAATCGTTAGATCAAATGGAAACTCTAAAATTTAAAACCAATATTAAATGCGGTGGTTGTATTGCCGCCGTAACTCCCTTTTTATCTGCTGAAAACGGTATTGGTAAATGGGAAGTTGAACTCCAAAATCCCGACCGGATTTTGTCTGTGGAAACTGATAAGTCGGCCGGAGAAGTGGCTGAGGTTGTAAAAAAAGCCGGATATGTCGCGGAGCCTATTGAGTCCTGATAGTCAGGTTAAAATAAGAATAAGTTGCCCGAAGTCAATTCGTTTGTTATTGCTTCAATAAGGTTTTACTTTTGCACGCATGGAAAACAAATTTCATAAATTCATCACCATCTTCATGGCCACACTTGTGCTCGTTAGCAGCACGGGTTTCGGGCTGATAGAGCATCAGTGCATGATGCGGGGGATGACTATGAAATTTGTTTCTGAGAAAAAAGCCGATTCCTGTGAGAAAAAAGTGGTTTCTTCCTGCTGTGCGAAAAGTAAAGCGTTGAAAGAATCAGGCAAAACCTTTTTCAAAAAGACAGATTGCTGCAAGGATCAACAGAAATTTGAAAAGGTGGATGTTGTTTCTTCACTGGCTCAATTACACGCGAAAGCGCTGAAAATGATTGCGGACGGTGACCTTTGGTCTGTTCAGTCTTTTGTTTTTCTTTCTCAGGAATGGATTTATCCTTCCGCCAATTCTTCTTCCGATACCATATCATTCTCTTCTCTTTTTCATGGGAGAAGTATGCTCTCTTTTGTGCAGACTTATCTGATATAAGTCGCTGATTGTTAAATTTTTAATGTGTTTGTGTATTTGTTCTCACGACGCATTGGTATTTATCAAATCACGACTTAACACTGATGAAAAGATATTTAATCGGAGCAATCTTGCTTCTCTACACGCAATCATCTTTTGCGCAACGTATTACCGGAAAAGTTTACGAACAACTGGTAAGTGATAAAACACTCAAACCACTGACCGGCGCCAATGTTTATTGGACAGGTTCCACGCAGGCATCTTCAACCGATTCCAGTGGCCGGTTTTCAATTCCCCGAATTACGCAGTCAAATCAGCTGGTGATAAGTTTCGTGGGTTTTAAAAATGATACCATCAGGATTGGTGCTGAAAGTGAGCTGGAAGTGATTTTGAAAAGTGATCAGACTTTGAATGAAGTCGTGGTGAAGGCAAACGCAACCTCCATCGACCGGTTATCTCCGCATCAAACAGAAATAATTACGACACGGGCACTTGCAAAAGCAGCATGCTGTAATCTATCAGAAAGTTTCGAAACCAATGCCTCGGTTTCCGTTTCTTATAGTGATGCTGTAACCGGCGCAAAACAAATCCAGATGTTGGGTTTGAATGGTACCTATATCCAGACAAACATTGAAAATATTCCAACAATCCGTGGCTTGGCTTCAACATTTGGGATGAATTTTGTGCCCGGAACCTGGATTCAGTCTATTGATGTGGGCAAAGGTGCAGGTTCGGTCGTGAATGGCTACGAGTCGATGACCGGCCAGATTAATGTTGAACTCCAAAAACCGGATACGCAGGAAAAGCTTTATTTCAATACCTATGTAAATAATTTTGGCCGCGCTGAACTGAATCTAAATTTGGCTCACCAATTGAATGAAAAGTGGAGCACTGGTTTATTGACACATGCAAGTACCCTCCAAAACAGAATTGATAAAAATGGCGACGGATTTCTGGACCTTCCCTTATATACCCAGTACAATGTGATCAATCGCTGGAAATATCAGAGCAATCGAATGATGGCCCAGTTTGGTGTAAAAGCTTTACATGAAGACCGGTTAGGCGGACAATCTGATTTTCGTGAAGAAATGAAAGGTACCACGCAGGCGTATGGGTTTGGGGCGAAAGTCAATCGCTATGAGTTTTTCTCAAAAATCGCCCGACTTTATCCTGATAAACCTTACAAAGGTTTGGGGCTGATCGTGAATGCGTCTGTCCATGATTCTAAGTCATATTTTGGACTGACCAATTATAACGGTCGGCAGGAGACTTTGTATGGAAATTTGATCTATCAATCGATTCTCGGAAATACAAATCATTCTTATAAAGCTGGCGTAAGTTATATGCTGGATAACTATAACGAAAAATACAAAGACACAACCCTGTTGAGAAGAGAATCTGTCCCGGGTGTTTTTGTTGAATATACTTACAATAATCTCGACAAATTTGTGCTTGTCGCTGGCTCCCGTGTCGATTTTCACAACTTGTATGGAACGCAGTTTACGCCGCGCCTGCATTTGAAATATAGTCTTTCCAATAACACCACATTACGTGCTTCGGCAGGAAGAGGTTTTCGGGTGGCGAACCCGCTCGCCGAATATTACGGCAATCTGGTAAGCGCGCGTCAGGTGTTATTTCTGGAAAAACTTCGCCCGGAAGTGTCCTGGAATTACGGAGTAAGTCTGACGCAGGAATTCAAAATTGGTGAAATGGCCGGTACTTTCATCACTGATTTCTATCGGACAAACTTTGAAAATCAGCTCGTTGCCGATTTGGAAAACCCGAAGTATATCCGTTTTTATAACCTGAATGGAAAAGCCTATGCGAACAGTTTTCAGGCTGAGGTAAACCTCACGCCAATCAAACGTTTTGATCTGAAACTGGCTTACCGTTTGTTTGATGTAAAACAGACTGTTTACGGTCTTGCTGATGAAAATGTTTTGCTACCAAAAATGCTGGTGAGCCGCGACAGGATCCTTTTCAACGCTGGTTATGCTCTGCCTTACGATAAATGGAAGTTTGATGTTACGGTACAATGGAATGGAAAACGCCGGTTGCCAAGTATGGATCCAATGTATGGTATGACAGGACATGGTGATTTGTCCACCGAAGTTTCTACGGAAGCACCTTCGTTTTATAATCTGAATGCCCAGATTACCCGTACTTTTCCAAAGTGGGATATTTATCTTGGCGGAGAAAATTTGAATAACTTCCGCCAGAAAAATCCGATTTATGCTGCCAACAATCCTTTTGGAAAAGAATTTGATGCAGGTATGGCCTGGGGACCGGTTGTGGGAAGAATGATTTATGCAGGCGTGAGATTCAAAATCATCAGATAATTGTTATTGCCAAGTCAGTGAAATTAACAATTCATCATTAACCATTAACAATTATAATGAGGTTATATATCAAAAATATGGTTTGTGATCGCTGTATCAAGGTTGTCAAAGAAGAGTTGGGCAAAATTGATATCAGTTTGAAACATATTGAATTGGGAGAAGTGGACACGGAATCTGACCTGAACGAGGCAAAAATTTCGGAGGTGAAACATATTTTGGAAACGAACGGATTTGAACTGCTGGATGATAAAAGGGCAACGCTGGTTGAAAATATCAGAACGCTGATCATTGAAGAAGTGCAGTATTTGAAAGGACATAAGCCAGCGTCGTTGAACTTTTCAGATTATCTTTCTCAGAAAACAGGGTATGAGTATTCTTATCTGAGTAACCTGTTTTCTTCTGAAACCGGACAAACCATTGAGCAATATATCATCGCGCAGAAAGTTGAAAAAGTGAAAGAATGGCTTTCTTACAATGAGTTAAGCCTGAGTGAAATGGCTTGGAGGTTATCTTACAGCAGTGCGGCGCATCTTAGTAACCAGTTTAAAAAGGTAACAGGCATGACGCCCGGAGAATTTAAAAAAACAAATACACTGGCAAGAAAAACGCTGGATCGGGTGGGAGAAACTAAAATTTGAAACATTAATATTAATCAAAAAAAAACGATGAGAAAGATCCTTTTTGCATTGCCATTAACACTGCTTTTTGCTTGCTCGGGAAACCAGGAGAAGTCAAAAGAAACAGAGGCCAAAACTGAAACTGTATCAACAGCAGATGCTAAAAAATATGCTTGTCCGATGCAGTGTGAAGGTGATAAAACCTATGCGCAAGCGGGGAAATGCCCTGTTTGTAAAATGGACTTACAGGAAATTGCCCTGGCTGAAACGGATTCTACCACACACAATCATTAATTATTAACCAAAACAATCAAAAACACAAACATGAAAAAGACGATCATTTTATTCATAACAGCCCTGTTCTTATCCGTGAATTTTGTCCATGCTGACGGAAAAGATAAAGAAGTGAAATTTAAAACTTCGGCGATCTGCGAAATGTGTAAGGCACGTATTGAACGCAACCTGGGATTATCCAAAGGTGTGAAAGAGTCAAATCTAAACCTCACCGACAAAGTGGTTACAGTAAAATATAATCCGGATAAAACGACAGAAGCTGCGATCAAGGCTACGATCAACAAAACCGGATACGATGCAGATTTGTCGCCTGCGGACCAAAAGGCGCATGATAAATTGCCAAGCTGCTGCCGTAAAACTGCTGCGGCACATTGAAACTAAAAAATTGACTAATGGTTTTAAAACAAACAATATTTCTCGTTGCGGGTAGTTTACTCGTTACGACAGCGTCTGCTTTTGCCCAGCATAACCACATGGATATGCCTGCAAAAAAGGATACGGCTAAACATGAAATGCAGGATCACGCTGCGCACGACATGGATTCGAAACAAAAACCCGACTTCATGGCTGAAATGAAAATGCACATGAGTCATGCATTTTCGCTAAGCCTGCCAATGAACCGGAACGGTTCGGGGACTGGTTGGCAACCGGATGCAACGCCGATGTATGCCTATATGAGGCACGGCAATAAATGGAATTACATGCTGCACGGAAGTTTGTATCTGCGATATACAAGCCAAAATTTGAATAATGATGGCAAACGAGGCTCTTCTGCCAAAGTCAGTGCACCAAATTATGTTATGGGAATGGCGCAGAGACAAGTCGGAAAAAATGGATTGTTTACAGTGCGTTCTATGATTTCGCTGGATCGTATTTTTGATGGCGGCTCCGGATATCCTTTACTTTTTCAATCCGGGGAAACCTGGAAAGGCAAACCGCTGATCGATCGTCAGCACCCGCATGACCTGATATCGGAATTAGCCGTTGGGTATACGCAGAGGATCAATAAAAAAATGGACGTCAGTATTTATGCAGGTTACCCCGGTGAGCCAGCATTAGGCCCGACCGCATTTATGCATCGCATGTCTGCTTTCAACAATCCGGATGCCGTACTCGGTCATCACTGGCAGGATGCGACACATATTACTTTTGGCGTTGTCACAGCTGGCGTTCGTTATGGGAAATTTAAAGTGGAAGCTTCCGGTTTCACTGGCCGTGAGCCGAATGAAAATCGTTTCAACTTTGACAAACCTCGTTTTGATTCTTATAGTTATCGTTTGTTATATAATCCGTCTGCGAACTGGGCAATACAGGCTTCCCGTGGTTTTATAAAAAGTCCGGAACTCAATCATGCAGATGAAAACGTGAACAGAACAACAGCTTCTGTCCAGCATAGTATGAATTTGAGTTCGGAAAACCACTGGATTTCTTCATCCATTGTTTATGGTTTGAATGATTCAGGAGAGGGACACAAAGAAAGTTCTTTGCTAGCCGAATCAAATCTTCAACTAAATAAATGGTCGGTGTATGGAAGATATGAATGGGTGGAAAAAAGCCAGGAAGAGCTGGATTTCTATCCGGTTGATGCTTCGCATGATCAGAAATTTCCTGTTTCAGCTTTTACAATTGGATTGAACCGCCAGCTCTTTTCATTTTCAAACACACTGTTCCAGGCAGGAATTCAGACAAGCGTATTCGCGATTGGTGACGACCTGCGGACTGCTTATGGAAAAGTCCCGGTTTCCGGTCAGGTGTATCTTCGGCTCACACCGGGGCTGATGCGCATGTAACTTTGAGCAAAATCCGACTTTTTAATAAGGTATAAAAAAGGCCGGGCGACCATTTAAATTTTTTTAAACTACTTTTGTGGAAATTAAATCTTCACCACATTGGCCTGGTATCATACATATTTTAACGGTTTGCCTCAAATCGCCTGGAAATTAAATCAGGACGAAACGTATACAGAATACGAAGTAGATTTTCTCCGTGACACATTGGAGCTGAAAAATGGAAGTAAGGTTTTGGATATTATGGCGGGTTACGGCCGTCATGCGTTGCCACTTGCTGATCTTGGTTCTCAACTTACCTGCGTTGATCTGTCATCCGAGTATTGTGAAGAATTGCAGAAAATTTCGGCTCAGGAAAATTTACCGCTTACTGTGATCTGTGATGATATACTGACACTTTCTTTCGAAGAAAAATCGTTCGATGCTGCCTATTGTTTTGGTAACAGTTTTAGTTTTTTTCCGAGGGAGGATATGCAAAAATTTTTGCAAAAGATTTCTGACCTGCTTGTAGACGGCGGATTTTTCAGCATTCATACGGAAAACCTTGCAGAAAGTATTTTTCCTAATTTTCAGACCAGGAACTGGATGCCTGTAGCAGACGACATGATCTATCTGGCCGAAAATGACTACAATCCTGAGGAAGGATATATTGAAGCGGAACAAACTTTTATCTCTGGCACTGAAAAAGTTACGCACAGTGTTCGACAACATATTTACACCTTGGGCGAATTAAACTTCATGTTCAAATCAGCTGGCTTTCAGGTTATCGGTGCTTTCGGAAATCTGGAAGCAGATCCGTTTATGCTGGGAGACGAGCAGTTATATCTTGTTGCAAAGAAACTATAATCAATGTGGGAGTCTGGAACGGATTAATCCATAAGTCCAGGTTCCCGCAATTGCGCTGAGCAGGGTGATGATAACGACAAAAAATCCGCTTCCGATTTGTGCAAATAATGGTCCTGGGCAAGCGCCCGTTATCGCCCAGCCCAAACCGAACAAGAATCCGCCATAAATTTGTCCCTTGTTAAATTTTTTTGAAGGGACATTAATTTCTTCCCCACTTCTCGTTTTGATATTGAACCGCTTAATGATCTGTAAGGAAATCAGGCCCGTGACCACGGCTGACCCGATAACTCCATACATGTGAAAGGAATCTAACCTGAACATTTCCTGTATTCTGAACCAGGAAACGATTTCTGCTTTCACAAAAACAATTCCGAAAAATAAACCGACAATCAGATATTTCAGGTTTGCAGCCAAACCTTCTTTTTGAGATTGCTGATTTGTTCCGTCATAACTATCCGCATCCTGATCTAATTGATCTTTCAAATTTATTCCGGAAACGGTATTGAATTTAGCAGTAGCCATATAAAAAGTGCGTTATTGGAAATTAATTAACTAGCTGAAATAACCAGGGAAGAAGTATCCAGGTCGAAAAGAAGCCGCCGATCATGAAAAATATGGTTGCAACCAGCGATGGCCATTGCAGATTGGAAAGTCCCATGATCGCATGCCCGGATGTGCATCCGCCGGCATAACGGGTTCCAAAACCAACAAGAAAGCCGCCAAGCACGAAAAATATCAATCCTTTTAAGGTAAATATATTATCAACAGTAAAGATCTCAGCGGGCATTAAGCCTGAAAAATCTGTAATTCCAAGTTGCGAAAGGCTGGTTTGTGTTTTCTCCGCGATCATGAACGATTCCGGATTGGTTAGTAAATAGGTCGCAATAAATCCGCCTATTGCGATTCCGGCTACAAAGAACAAATTCCAAATTTCCCTTTTCCAGTCGTATTTAAAAAACGAAATATTAGCAGGAATAACCGCCGCGCAAATGTGTCGCAGAGAAGAGGAAATCCCAAATGATTTGTTTCCAAGCACCAGCAAGACCGGAACTGTCAGTCCGATCATTGGCCCGGCAACATACCACGGCCAAGGTTTACGGATCATCTCAAATAAGTCCATATTGAAATAATTTAATTTTCTTGATTCAAATAATCATTCCTGATCTATAAGCTTTAATTTGGCTCCTGTACTAATCTGCCAACAGGCACTTCTGTTTTTTGGATTTCTCCGAAACCTCCTTCAATGTTGATCACATCGTCAAATCCTCTTGCTTTTAAAATTGAGGCCGCGATCATGGAGCGGTATCCGCCAGCGCAGTGTACATACAATGTCTCGTTTTTTGATAAAGAAGACATATTATCGTTGATCGAGTCCAGCGGTATGTTTTCGGCACTTTCCACATGTCCTGCCTCGAATTCATCCGGCTTTCTGACATCAACAACTTTTATATCACCATCATGGTAACTTTTTGCAAATTCTTTTGCAAGGAGCGAAGTGATTGAATCACTCTCTTTTTCAGCTTTTTTCCACGCTTCAAAACCACCATCCAGATATCCGATCGCGTGATCATATCCTACTCTGGCCAGTCTGGTCACTACTTCTTCTTCCCGGCCAGGATCCGTGATAAGCAAAATGTTTTGTTTTAAATCCGGGATGAGTGCGCCAACCCAGGGTGCAAAACCGCCATCGATTCCGATATTGATCGAATTTGGAATAAATCCCTTTGCAAAATCTTCTGGTTTTCTGGTGTCCAGTATTAAGGCACCCAAAAGATTTGCTTTTAATTCGAACGCATTTGCAGATAAAGCCTGGTCGCCACGTTCTAATACATCATCGATACTTTCGTATCCATCACGGTTCATTTTAACATTTTCAGGAAAATATTGAGGAGGTTCAGTCAGGCCGGTGGTTACCTCTTTTATGAATTCCTTTTTGGTCATATCCGCACGCAGCGCGTAATTGAATTTTTTCTGGTTACCCAGCAAGTCACTCGTTTCTTTGCTCATGCTTTTTCCGCAAGCGGAGCCGGCGCCATGGGCCGGATAAACGATGACATCATCAGGCAAAATCATAATTTTCGAGCGAAGACTGTCAAACAATATTCCTGCAAGATCGTCTTGCGTCACGTCGCCATTCTGAGCTAAATCCGGACGGCCGACATCACCGATGAAAAGTGTATCACCACTAAAAATAGCGATTTCTTTTCCGGTTTTATCTGAGAGCAAATAACAGGAAGATTCCATCGTATGCCCCGGAGTATGTAAAACTTTAATTGTTATTTCTCCCAGTTTAAATACCTCACCGTCTTCGGCAATATGCGCCTCGAAGCCGGTATTCGCATTGGGGCCATAAACAATTTTTGCGCCGGTTTTTTCGGCGAGATCAATATGGCCGGATACGAAGTCTGCGTGGAAATGTGTTTCAAAAACGTACTTGATCCGGACATTCAGTTTTTTCGCTTTTTCAATGTAAGGTGCGACTTCCCGAAGCGGATCAATGACAGCCGCCTCGCTGCCGGATGTAATGAAATATGCACCTTGCGCAAGGCAGCCGGTATAAATTTGTTCGATTTTCATATGGAAGTAGTTGTAGTTTGTTCGCAATCGATTTTTCGAATAGACTGCCAATTTTGGTGTTTTTTACGGTTTTTTTTACCGTATAATAAATTCGTTGTTATTATTCAAAGATAACTGTTTTAATCCCGCATTTTGTTTCCTGACAGAAAGTGTGGATTGAAGAGAATACGCGCTGTTTTGCTCTCAATGCGATAAATGTCTACAAATCTTTCTATTGTCGTGTCGAAGTGGTTCTAAGTCCACTCGCTTGATTTTGTACTAATTTCGTAATGTAGGAAAATTAACAAATAGAAAATTTTTGACGCCAAAATCAACTTCATAAGTCACTATTTCAATTTCCCTGGAAGTAATTTAACATCAAGACTGGCACCAAAAAATCCATAAAATTCAAATTATACCATACCTCAATATCCTCCTCGCAAGTCATGTATGATAATAAATTTTACTTATATTTTCTTTTACTTTTCATTTTTCTTATCGGGCCGGATGCAATCGGGCAGAACAGTCCCGACTATAAATTATACCTCAAAACAGGTACAATTGTTCCTGATAAGAACGTTTCAAAAAATCTTGGTAAATCAGGATTAAAAGTCTCGGGCCAAGGCCAGAAGTCGCTCCTCATCATACAATTCGAAAAGCTGCCGGATGCGTTTCAGCGCGATGAGCTTAGGCAGGCAGGCATTGAGCTGCTCGACTACATCCCCGACAATGCGTATATTGCTACCGTTAAATCTGAGGTCGACTACGCGTTGCTTACGAAGTTTCGGGCCAGATCAATATTATCTTTGACCCCAGAGCAAAAGATGCAGGCGGCTTTAGCCAATGGTAACTTTCCAAAACATGCAGAAAAAGTACCCGGTCAGCTGGATGTCTGGATGAATTTTCCGAAGTCTTATTCGTTCGATGAGGTAAAAAGAGAATTGGATAATAGTAAGATTCAAATCATCTCTGACAATCTCAAAGCCTATCAGATCATAGAAGTTCGTGTTGCAAAAAGCTTGTTGAAAGAACTTGCCAGTTTGCCATTTGTGCAATATATCCAGGCAATTCCGGGCGAAGAAAAACCTTACAATTTTAGAAGTGTAACAAACTCTCATGCAAATGTACTCCACGCTGCGTCACCCCTTGGTTTTAATTTACATGGTGAGGGTGTAACCATCGGGATTGGCGATAATGCAGATCCTCAGCAGCACATCGATTTTAAGGGGCGGCTGATCAATCATTCCGGGATCAAAGGGAATTCGCACGGTTTACACGTTATGGGTACGGTTGCGGGCGCTGGGATTGTCGATGAAAGATATATGGGGTTTGCGCCGAAATCCAGGGTTATTGCTCAGATTAACAGCAATATATGGGCCAGCGCAGGCATGTACGTTAGAGATTACGGGATGGTAATCACCAACAACTCCTATGGTGTTGATGCAGGATCTTGCAGTGATTTTGGCGATTATAATTTAACATCCAGGGTTTTGGATCAACAAGCTTTCGATTTTCCATACTTGCAGCATGTTTTTGCAGCAGGAAATAGCGGGCAGATAAGTATGTGCGCTGGAATTCCTTCCGGCTTTGGTAATGTGTTAGGAGGATATACTGCTGCAAAAAATGTAATTACGGTAGGCAATACTTATGATACCGGAATTTTAAATAATTCTTCCAGTAAAGGCCCGACAAAAGACGGCCGAATAAAACCTGACTTGACGGCTACCGGTTCTGCGGTCACCTCCACTACGCCGAACGATCAATATGGACTCGGAAGTGGAACAAGTATGGCCGCTGCATCTGTATCTGGCGGACTGGTATTAATGTATCAGCGATACCGCCAGCTGCATAATGGAGATAACCCCCAGAATGCCCTTATGAAGGCACTTTTATGCAACGGAGCTACTGATCAGGGTTTGGCCGGGCCGGATTATGGCAATGGCTTTGGGGGATTGAATCTGCTGCGTTCTTTACAAATGCTCAACCAGAATAGTTATCTGGAAAGCCAGATTTCTAACGGGACTTTGAACCAGCATGTTATTAAAGTACCGGCCAATACTGCGCAGTTGAAGATTATGCTGTACTGGAACGATCCGGCTCCTTCGGTTTTAAGTGGCAAGGCTTTGGTAAATAACCTTGATCTTCGCGTTGTTTCTCCAGAATCACCTGAGTTGCTTCCACAACTGTTAGACCCAAAAAATATTGTGTCACCGGCTGGAAAGGGAGCTGACGATACAAATAATATGGAGCAAATTGTTATCGACAATCCGGGAGCTGGCGATTATAACATTTTTATTAATGGGACAACCGTTACGCAGGGGAACCAGAAATACGTCGTTGTTTATGATAATATTCCCGTTTCCACCACGCTGACTTATCCGGCTGGACAGGAACATTTGGTAACGGGAGAGGATATTTACATCAGCTGGGATGCATACGGAAATAATACCAGGACTTTTAAAATAGAATATTCTTTAAATAACGGAAGCTCGTGGATCTCTATTAATGATGCTGTAAGTGCCGATCTGCGACAGTTGAAATGGACTTTGCCGGCAGCCGCTACGAGTGAGGCGAAAATTAGGATCAGTCAAAATGATACGGAAATGGTAAGTGAAAGTGCTCCATTTACCATTTTAGGTTCGCCAGCAGTATCGCTATCGCCTACACAGTGCGAAGGATATATCGCCATTCAGTGGCCAGCCGTTAATGGTGCTTCGGAATATGAAATTATGACACTTCAAGGCGAGGAAATGTCGCGTCTGGCAACGACAAATAATACCAGTTACACGCTATCCGGCTTGTCAAAAGATTCAACTTATTATGTTTCCGTCAGAGCGATCATTAACGGCCATCCCGGCAGACGTAGTCCTGCAATCATCAGGACGCCAAATCAGGGAAATTGTTCCGGAAGTATTTCTGACAACGATCTGAAAATTGAAACCATAATCTCTCCGGCTCAGTCTGGCAGAGTGCATACTTCCTTGGAGCTTTCTGCCTCTAATCCTGTTACGATTCGTATAAAGAATCTTGACGACCAGGTTTCAGATCAAAATATTCAGGTTGGATATTCTGTCGGAGATGACAATAGTGTTATTCTTTGGGAAACGATCAAACCTTCTATCCAGGCAGGCGCTACCTATGATCATACTTTCGCGACTTCTGCAAATCTGGCAAATGTCGGCTCTTACCGTTTTCGGGTATTTGTTAAAAAAACTGGTGATCCTGTTGAAGGAAATAATTCGATCACCCAGGTTTTCAAACAACTTGATAACATACCGCTGAGTCTTCCGTTTTTAGAACAATTTGAAAATTATCCTCTTCAGCAAGCAACCGCCAGTCAGGTGGGTTTAGATGGCGGTGATCGTTTTGATCTGACTGCTTCAACCAGTTTCGGACGACTTCGCACCAATGTCGGCTCTGATATGACTTACTCAGGAAACCGGGCTCTGACGCTGGATGTACTTAAAAATGTAACGGTTGGGAACGTCAATTATCTCGTTGGGACATTTAACCTCGCACAATATAATCCTGCCAATGACGATTTGCGGTTATCATTCTGGTTTAATAATCACGGCCAGTATTACAATGAAAATGATAAGGTTTGGATTCGGGGAAAAGATACAGATCCCTGGATTGAAGCTGACAACCTATACGTTTATCATAGCTCACCAGGCGAAGGATACAAGCAGGCTATTATTCAATTGAGCAAGATTCTTACTACGAATAACAAAACTTTTTCTGAAAGTTTCCAAATCCGTTGGGGGCAGTATGGTGACAGGGTGACGGCAAATCAGTATGGTGGAGCAGGATATAGTTTTGATGATATTCAGATAACGAGAGAATCAAACGATATAGAATTAACGCGGATCATACCTCCGGTTTCCAATAATCTGGTTTATAATAATCAGAGAATAAGTGTAATTGTAAGAAATAATTCGGTTGGTGATGTTTATGATATTCCTGTTAAGATGCAGATTAATAACGGGGTAGTTGTGCGACAGAATATTTCGTATATCAGAGGTGAATCGGCTACAACCTACCAGTTTCCGGATATCGTCAATTTTGCATCCACAGGCATTTACGCTATCAAAGTTTGGACGGAAAAAGACTGGGATTCTAAACCGGAAAACAATTTTGCTCAAATCGATATTGTCAGCTCACCGGTCATTTCTTCTTTCCCATATTTACAAAACTTTGAAACAGAACCCGGAAACTGGCAAAGTGTGGGCGAAAACAGTTCCTGGGCCTATGGCAATCCGCAGTCTGAAAAGATCAACAAAGCGGCAAGTGGAACGAAAGCCTGGAAAACGAATTTAACGGGGGCGTATAACTCTTCGGAAAAATCCTTTCTCTATTCACCCGGTTTCGCAATTGATGGCATGGCTCATCCCACGCTAAGTTTTAGCCTTGCCATCGATTTGAAAAGATGTCCCGATAAACTTTGTGATTTTGCGTATGTGGAATATTCAACCGACGGAAATATCTGGACAAAATTAGGATCGTCCGGTACTGGTACAAATTGGTATAACGTTAAGTCCGATTCAGACCTTTGGAGCGTGGAGGATTATACAAGATGGCATGTGAGCACCGCAGCAATTCCGACTGGCCAGAAAAATGTTCGTTTCCGTTTTGCTTTACGGAGCGACGAAAATGATAACAGAGAAGGAATCGCTATTGACGATGTGCACGTATATGACCTTGTTAATCCGATTTATTCTTCCGGGCCACAATCTTCATCGGTGTCAAAAACGGAGGTAAGCGGAACGAACTGGATTAATTTTACTGAAAATAATAAAATAATTGCTTCCATTCAGCCTAATCAGGATCTGGGAAAAACGGTTGTGCAGACTTATCTGAATCAGGGAGCCGTGCGGAACAACAATGGCCAGTATTACCATGATCGAAATTTTACGATTAAATCCGAGAGTTCTTCTTTTTCAGAATTTGCCATAATCCGGCTTTATTTTTCCGATCAGGCAACTGAAAGATTGATTTCTGCGACGGGATGTGCAGGATGTGCAAAACCTGCATCGGCTTATGATCTGGCAATCTCAAAATACAGCGATTTTCAGAAAGAGCTTGAAGATGGCAATATTTCTAACAATGCCAGTGGCAGCTGGACGGTATTGGCAGCAACGGATATCGTAAAAGTGCCTTACGACGACGGATATTATCTCGAATTTAAAACAAAAAGCCTGTCAGAATTCTGGTTTTCAAAAGGCGGGCTTCAATCTTCAATTCCTTTGCCTGTCGAATTAGCCAGTTTCACGGCAAAAAAAATAAAACCGGCTGACGGTTATAACAGCGTTTTGCTGGAATGGGCAACGGCCTCAGAGAAAAATTTCAGTCATTTTGAAATTGAAATGGCTTCCGGTGAAACGGACTTGCATCAGAATTTATTTGCGAAAATCGCAGAGGTCGACGGTATGGTAAATTCTTCTTCAACGACGAAATATCAGTTTACGGACCAGCAGTTATCAGGTTTTGCAACGCGTTACTACCGGTTGAAAATGGTTGATACGGATCAGACATTTACTTACTCAGCCATTCGTTCAGTTACGTTTTCGGATCAAGCAGCCTGGAAAGTTTATCCTAACCCATCAAACGGGATATTTAATGTGGATTTTCAGGCAGATAAAAATAATCCGGTAAATGTTACTGTGATCGATATCAGCGGGAGAGTTTTGGAAAAGAGGACGGTACCTTCCTCTGGTTCTTTACAAACGCAGCAGGTCAACATTTCGGCAGCAGCTGTGAAATCGGGGATGTATTTTCTTGAAATAACATCCGGGCCACAGAAACAGATTTTTAAAATTTTGAAAGAATAATCTTCTTGAAATTTAACGCCAGCCTCTAATTATTTTGCCACGGATACAGGAATTTTCACGAATCCGCAATCAGCCATTCGTGAAAAATTCGTGCATCCGTGGCTGTTTTTAAACCTTGACCGTTTTCCAGTTTCCCTTTCTGAATTGCCAGATACCTAACAAAGCCAGAAAGGATTCGGCAACCGGGACAGAAATGAAAACGCCGATTGGTCCGAGCTGAAATACGATCGCCAGGTTAGCCACGAATACAGGAATTTTCACGAATCCGCAATCAGCTATTCGTGAAAAATTCGTGCATCCGTGGCTATTTTTAAACCTTGACCGTTTTCCAGTTTCCCTTTCTGAATTGCCAGATACCTAACAAAGCCAGAAAGGATTCTGCAACCGGGACAGAGATGAAAACGCCGATTGGTCCGAGATTAAACACGATCGCCAGAATGTATGCCAGCGGAATTTCAATTGCCCAGAAACAGATCAGGTTCAGTACTGTTGGTGTTTTGGTATCGCCGGCACCGTTCAGCGATTGGATCACGACCATGCCATAAGCGTAAAATCCATAACCCAGACATAAAACCCGCAACGCTAACTTTCCGGTGTGGATCGCTTCCACATTCGGGCTGAACCAGCCGATGATATGCTCTGCGCCAATGAACATAAAGACAGAAAGTCCAACCAGAAAATAGAGATTATACGAAGCGCATTTCCATACGGAAAGCTCGGCACGCTCTGGTTTTTGTGCGCCAAGATTTTGTCCAACTAAAGTCGCAGCGGCGTTGGCAAGTCCCCACGCCGGTAAAAGGGTGAACATGATCACACGGATTGCAATGGTATATCCGGCAACGACATCACTACCAAATTCTGCGAGAATTCTGGTCAGAAAAATCCAGCTTGCAGAGGATATCAGAAACTGAACCGTACCACCCGTGGCAACCTTGATCATGGCCTGAATCGTTTCCCGGTGCGGCCTCAAATCCCGTAAGACAAAAGCCAATGCTGTATTGACCCTCGTAAGCGAATAAAGCTGATAACTCACACCTATGGACCGACCAAGTGCCGTGGCGATGGCCGCGCCTGCCACGCCAAGTGCCGGAATGGGGCCCAGTCCGAAAATTAGTAGCGGTCCCAAAACCATATTAAAACAATTCGCGACGATGAGCGAACGCATGGCCGTAGCCGCAGCACCGGCTCCGCGCAATGCACCGCTTAATGAATAAAGCAATATGACAACTGGCGCGCTCAGAAACTGAATCTTTGCAAAAATTGTCCCGGTTTCAATTACTCTCTGATCTGCGCCCATGACGGCTAAAACGTCACCGGCATATACAAAACCAAGTATCGCAATAGGGAACGAGATGGCCAGAGAAATCAATATCACCTGTCCGATTGCGCGGCGAGCCTGGGCCGGATTTCCTTCACCGATCCGCCTCGCGACAGTCGCAGTCGCAGCGGTGCTTAATCCGATCGCAATGGAATAAACGAGTGTTATAACGGATTCGGTAAGTCCGACTGTTGCGACTGCTTCAATACTAATTTTGGAAACAAAGAAAATATCGACAACGGCAAATAACGATTCCATGACCATTTCCATGATCATCGGTACAGATAAAAGAAAAATTGCCCGGTTGATACTTCCGTCGGTAAAACTTTCTTCAGAACCGCGCAGGGCCTGACGAAGTAGTAAAAACCACTTTTTCATGGGTAAAAAATAAAGTCAGAATAATAATAATTTTGTGGACGCATTTTATCGAAATGCGTAACGAATATCCCGGAATCTGGGATTAAAAAAGACGGATTGGCTTAAAGTAAGCCGGAGACGGGCATCAACATAACTTTGAATATTTTGACAAAAATAAAAACTGTTTTTTAATATTCAAATAAAAAACTGGAATACCAGCAGGTAAGTTGTAACTTCATCCCGGATGTGCCTGAACTTTTGACGGTAATATTCCGTTTTCTAACTACCCTTTTTGTGTAAAAAAAGGCTTGTTTCTTACTAAAAAGAGAAACCTGAACAATAACATATCATTGAATGATCGATAAAAGTAAATTATTCTCAACCGCTGTAAGACCTGAAACCGCAGTACTCGTAGCGGTGAGTACGCAAAAACAAACCAGTGCAAAAACCAAAGAATACCTGGATGAGCTCGCTTTTCTGGCGACAACTTTGGGTGTTGAAACCATTCAGAAATTCACTCAGAATCTGGAACGGGCTGATATAAAGACTTATGTAGGAAAAGGTAAACTTGAAGAAATAAATATATTCATTACTGCGAATCCGGTTGATATGGTCATTTTTGATGATGATCTTTCGCCTTCACAGGTACGTAACCTTGAAGTCATTTTTAAGGACATCAAGGTGCTGGACAGAAGTCTCCTGATCCTGGATATTTTTGCGATGCGTGCGAAAACGGCACAGTCCAAATTACAGGTGGAGCTTGCACAGTACCAATATATGTATCCGCGACTGACCAGACTTTGGACTCACTTAAGCCGCCAATCTGGTGCGGGAGTCGGTATGCGCGGTCCGGGTGAAACGGAACTTGAGACGGATAGACGTATTGTAAAAGACAGGATTGCGTTTTTGCAGGAAAAACTTGAAAAAGTAGACCGTCAGAGCATGACGCGCCGCAAGGAACGCGACCGTCTGGTACGTGTTGCCATTGTGGGTTATACCAACGTAGGTAAGTCAACTTTGATGCAGAGCCTTTCGAAATCGGATGTTTTTGCTGAAAACAAGTTGTTTGCAACCGTGGACTCGACTGTTCGAAAAGTGAATATGGAAAATGTTCCGTTCTTGCTGACCGATACGGTAGGGTTTATCAGGAAATTGCCGACAACACTGATCGAATCTTTTAAGTCTACTTTGGATGAGGTTCGTGAAGCGGATATTCTGGTTCACGTTGTTGATATTTCGCATGAATCTTTTGAAGAGCATATTGAAGTAGTAAACAAAACATTGGTGGATATCGGCGCAGCCGACAAGCCGACGATCCTGGTATTTAATAAAATTGATGTTTACAAGCCTGCGCCACAGGAAGAAACGTGGGAAGGTGAGGATGAGCCAGAGATGGAGGAAGTTACTCCGGAAAGCACTTTGAGCCAGTTGAAGAAAAGTTATCTTTCGCACAAAGCGGATCAGGTTGTCTTTATTTCAGCAGAGAAAAAGGAAAATATGGAAGAGTTGCGGAATACATTATTCTCGCTTGTGAAGGCAAAACACTTTGCAATTTATCCAAACTGGCTCGACCTGGGATATTCTCCCGTACAATCAGAAGAATAAGCACTTGTAATTGAACCGGAATTTTTTCAATTTTGCACCCCGATTGGTATTCATAGGAATATGGATACCAATTTATTTTGACTGCGTAGTTCAACGGATAGAATAGGAGTTTCCTAAACTCTAGATATGGGTTCGATTCCCGTCGCGGTCACTTTGAGCCACCTCAATTTTTTTGGGGTGGCTTTTTTTTATTTACGAAAATAAAGATTTTCTTGACGTAAAATATGGTCAGCGTTGATTGTCATTTCTTTATTCAAAGTGCATAGATTTGGGGGATACAAACCAAGAAATAGAATTTCGATTGCCAATCTCACTATTTCAGGATTAATAGAAAGATTTTAGTTTAGCTAAGGAATTGTCGAGATTAGAAATAACAAAAGGGAAAGACAGTGATGCTTTGCTTTGTAAGCAGAAAAATGCGCAAGCGTAGCTTGCGCATTTGTGTCTATAGCTCAAACATTTCGTATTTAATGATTTGTTGATCACCAAAATGTCTTTGCCTTGTTTTAAGTAGAGGACTAACTACAGTTTCCATAATAGTCTCAACATCTAATGCACTCAATGTAGATATAGAAGAAAGCTTGTTACCGAGAGAGTTAATCGAAGAACCCAAAACTAAACCAACTTGTTGATCAGGTAGTATTATCCAACGATCGTGAAAGGGAGTATCATTAAATTGGTTGGATACACTTACAAATGTCGCTGGCGGTGTTGTTTCAGATGAGTTGTGTCGCCATGCATTGATATATGAACTCTTAGCAAAATCAGAATCTCCTTTGCAACTTGTGAGAATTGAGATATTTGCTCCCTCAGCCCAAGAAGCTAAATCTTTAAGAAAAGTTATATCTCTTTGACTAAAATATGGGTCGAGAATGTAAACCTCCTCTTTTGAATAATTTCGAATAAATTTTTCGATGAATTCGAAGCCTTTTTCTCGCATTCCAGGTTTCAGCATTATCATGTTCTCCGATTCAGGAAGGTCTTCTGAATGAATGGTGTAATTTTTGTTAGAAATGCTGCTTATCAGATTATAACATAATTTTGCATTTGAATGCGCGGCATCACAAAATGCTATTAATAATCCTTCTCTACCTGGAAAACTACCTTGCAGGTTTTCTATGAAAAATTCAAATAGAGGTAGTGAATAAAAAAACGGCAACGTAGATGCAGTGTAAATCATCTGGATTGTTTGCTCGAGGTTTTTTGGCTTGCGATTGCCGGAATTTAGTTCTGCCAGCATTTTGTAAACCATTTTACCCATTTGCTTCCTGTTTTTTAAGCGACCTATTTTCGAATAGTCGTCTTGGACAACCTTTTCTGTTTCAAGTAGATCATAGTGGTCTGTCACTTGGGATTTTAGCTGTTTTCTTCCCGGATCACTATCAAGTGTTGATAGTAGTCTGATAGCAAGTGCTTTATCGTGTTTAAAAGCTAAGTCAATCAGCTTCCTGTAATATACATATCTGTCGCTTTCTTCTAGTTTCAGAATATCAGTTTGGAGAGCAAATATTTTTTCTCTAAACGCGTCCTGAAAATCTAACGACAATTCATCTAGTGCCTGCTCCTGAATACTGATTTTCTCTTTAAGTGAACGGATATTTTCAGCGACCTCAAAACAACGTAATAATAATTCCAACTTTTTCTTTTTTATAGGACATTCTATTGCCATCATAATTAACACTAATGCCATATCCGTGGCATTGGTAATTGTGTTCGCTTCCTTCTCCAGATCATCGAACTCTTTTAATCTTTCCCCAGGTTTATTTATATTAAAATGAGTTATGGCTGCTTTACTTACAATTTTATAGCCAATATGTTTAATTCCAGTAGCAGAATTAGGTAGCTTATCTTCTATCAATTTCGTTAGTCTTCTTTTGATATCATTTTTTTGCTCTTTCGAGAAGTTAGCAGGAGAATTTTTAGCAATGCCGGATAAATTTTTTATATGCCGAAATAGAAGTGAATCGGTTTTAAAGTATTCTAGTAAATTTATATACTCCGAAGCCTCTTGGAATTTAATCTCGCTAAATCCTTTCCTATCTTCGTAGGGTTCAGACTCATGTACGCGTGACAGTATCGTAAAGCAAACCGACACAACAATAATTTCTTTATAGATATCGCTTAGAGGTGATATTAATAATTTGAAATTTTCTTGTTGCGAAAAATAAATCGCGGGAGCTGCTTGTCTAAGAACTGTATAATAATTATAGTCACCTGCAGTATAGAGATCTAAAATAGGGATGATTTTTCTGCTTACAATTTCATCTAGAATGCGTTTATTTCCTTTCAAATATGTTCTGATGGCGAATTCTGACCATAAACTAATTCGTTCTATGTTTGATGGTACAAGGTCAATCAAAGTAGATAATTTATTATAAGGGTAATCAGCGTCCTTCTCAACTAGTTTACAATGCAATCGAATAGAAATTCTAACGGATTCAATATACGTTATTAATTGTATGCGATTATCAATGATACTGCTTTCGGATAGTGTCTCTGTATTATTAAAATAAAATTCGGCCAAGGTTCTATCCACGGAAGAGAACATAGAAGCTAGGGAATAGCCTATGTTTATTTTTTTTATTGTATCATCTATTTTATGGTAAAATGTTTCAAGGAATTTTTTTAAGTTTTCGGTTGGTTTAGAATATGATGGTTTTATCGATTCATAGTTTGTAGGATCGAGTGATAGTATGTAAATGCATTTGCTTAACATTTTACACTTTTCACTGTATTTTACGGTCTTGGAAATAAGCGGAATTATTTCAAAAAGCTTGTTCTTATAGTTTACAACAAAGTCTTTTTGTTCAAAAGCTTGGTTAAGAAGATCGGAAAGTGCAATGCTGTAATAAGGTTCATTCAGTAAGTTGAATATTTCTTTAATTAATGCTAAATCCCAATTGGAAAATGGTATTTCTGAATAGATTGAAATACATTTGACAAGTGCTTCGGATCTTCTATCATGAGTGTTTAGTTTCTTTGCAGTCTCGATAGAAAAGGATAAACTAATTCTGGGGATTATTTCAAATGTATTTTCAATTTCATCAAAATGGTCAGCACAGTTTTCTAAAAATTGATTAAAGGCAGTGTTTAAGTCATTTTGAATACTACTTTCGTCAAAAATAAATTCTGAAATATTAAAGTCACTTTTAGCATCTAAATTCCTTAATAACATCCAAACATTTGCCAAAGCTTCTATTTTTGAAGAGTGATCAGTAATTTTATCTATATCTTCATAAAGGTCGAATATTCGTTCATTTGCATTTGTTATGTCATATGGCGCCAGCGCTTCCACGATTAAAAGTGAGAGTTTTATTTTATGATTATTAGGGCTTTGAATTTGACTCATCAACTCATCCAGCCTATTGATCATAGATAAGATTGAATCTTTATCCTTCAAAGTAAGTAGCGGTTCAAAAATATCAAGGAGGCTTGTTGTTGTAGGTTTTATAGTTGAAGAGCTTTCTAAAAGAATATTGATTGCGTAGCTCATTACCTCTATAATATTAGATGCTGCACAATTTTTCTTGATCCAGACCTTCACTAAATATAATTTGTCGGATATATTTTCGACATTAGGAAGTGTTTCTAAAATTTCATGCTCAGATAGTTCTCCAATCCCAAATCCTATTGACTTTGAAAATTTTTCACCAAAGGTTTGTCCCAATTTTACAGAGCTTAGATCTGGCCCTTTAAGGCTATTCTGATCGCCCGATTTCCCATTCATAATGTGAGCGATGTAGCCGATTAAGAGTTCAAGCGATCCCTCTTCCTCCTTTTTTCCAAACGCCATTTCAATTACAGCCACTGCATATTCTGGTAGGAAATATGCAAGACCAGTGGCTATTTCAACGATGTTCTCTTTTAGGTAATTTGTGTCTAAATCTTCAATCTTGTCTTTTATTTCTTGAATAAAGATATCGTCAATACTAAGATCTTGTAATTTACTTTCCTTGGCATATTTGATCAACATTCTCAATCTGTCTTCTTTTAGGACAGCTTTGGAAATAATGGAAAATATCTCACCTTGCCGACCTAAGGATATGTAGGCTTCTAATTGTGCTTCTCGAACGTCGCTTTTTTGTAGGCCGTTTACTAAGCTTCGATACAACGCAAACTTAAAAATTCCCCCTTGGGAATTTTTAAGTTTATTAGATGCTTTATATCCAAAATTGAGTTCACGTTTAATTTCTGCAAATGATTTACTATTGGAGACTAACAGAGATAAGTTTCCAACAGTGAGTAGTTCGATAATACTGTTCCAATCTTGATTTTTATCAAGCAAGACTGGAAGGTTCTGAAGAACACTTAACTCATCCTGCACCTTGTAATATGCTATTAATAGGCTAAACGTTTGTTTTTGATACCTAGCTAATTTTTTGATTGCATATTTTCTATAAGATGCAGATATATAAGATAATTCATCATCCTTTACTTTTATAAAAGAAATCGCATTTAGAGTTGTGAAAATATCTTGATCCTGACTATTAACAATTTCCAGTATTTTGTCTAATCTCCTTAAATTTTCGTCAAACGCTAGTATGCAAACAATTTTAACAAGACCATTGTTAAATCCTGTTTTATCGATTTCAGAATTTTTCCATTCAATTTCTAATAAATCATCCTTTTCCCTAAAATCATTTCGAAGGAAATCATTGATATGAATTCCACTATTTAGAATTCTTTTAACTTGGGCAAGTCTTTCCGGATGGCCATTCCATGTCGTATGAATTTCTTTTGCGTTTGGGCTATCCACCCAATTGAAAAATTTTAATGTCTCGTCATAGGAGAATCTAATCACTCGAAAACTTTTGGCTTTTTTTAACACTTTAGTATCAAGTATAGTTGCCAATTTTTCACTTGAACCTGAGATTATAAAAAAGAAGTTATTTATCGTCCATGGTAAGTTCAATATTATAGGTTTTATGAGCTCAATTTCAGATTTTTCTAATTGATCCAATCCATCAAGGATAAAAAATATTTTTTTATCCTTTTTAAGCGGACGTCGGATTAAATCCATTAACAGATTGTTAAAGACACCTTCATTAATTATTGTGTCTTCCTCAATCTTGTCAGAATTTAAATAGAAAAGAATTTGTTTTCCGAGATCCTCGATTAAATAATCCGGCTTAGCTGTGAATTTGCAGGAGGGATTGGCAAAATAGCTGAAAGAGTTGAAATTGTGTTTGTTAGCAAATTGCAAAAGGATATTTGTTTTTCCAATACCTTCATTACCTTCTACAATAATGACTTTATGGTCTGATGAAGCAATTTCTTCAATCTCTTCTAGAAGGTTAGGTCTATCTATGAAATCATTAGTAAATATGTTATTAAAAGATAAGGAATATTCTCGGAGGCTAAGAAGTTTCAAACTCATTTTAATTATTTGGGTTTACATTTATGCTAAAAGTTCAATGTATTGAATTTTTACCGTAAATGTTACTCTAACTGTTTTCTGGTAATTAATGAGGCGAACAGAATTCTTTGAAGACCACTTTGCATTATCTCAAAGATTTAGGTTTTTTTTAAAAGGAACAAAGTTGTTCTAATCTTTTAAGAATTGATCGTCGACGACTATTTTTGGTACCATATTGTTGCCTGTTATTAAAGAATATTCTAATAGCCAATCTAAAGAAATTCCCGTCGCGCTCACAAAACCTCCGGCCTAAGTCTGTCCTTTTGTGCTTATTATTATTTTGATTCACGGCGGAGTGAAATCCAAGAAATAACCAAGGCAATTGCTAACCAGCACCAACAAACACAATTATCAAAAATCCCCCCCCCACCCACCATGATCCACGTCAAGAAACTTCATATTTCTGATGCCTGTGTAACATTTGAAAGTTCGTGTTATTTTTGCCTGATCATGAATACAAACCGTGTGGCTGTTATAATAAGTAAGCGTATTGCAAGCCACCGGGAATTTTGAAAGGTAATTTATTTTGAACAGCTTGCCGGAGAATACTCAATCAAGCCAGATTTTACCTTTTTGAAGCTTATTCCGGATTTTTATCTATCAGATCACGCGCTTCCTGGTTTTTTCTGAGAAGTTTTTAGCTTCTTCAAACGTAAACGCACAAAAATTGTTTAACCAATCCATACACAAGATACCGCCGTCAGGCACTGATTTTAGAACTCCAAATCAAACACTGGATGGAAAGTGGTTTTTAACCCTGGTTTTTTTTGCATTAATCATCATGCTGCCCAGGTGGTATTATGTGGAAAATTTTGCAGTTTCGCTTCCCTTCTGGGATCAGTGGGATGCTGAATGGGTAGGGCTGTTAAAGCCGTGGATTGAAGGAAATTTAACGGTCTCCGATTTATTTGTAGGGCATAATGAGCACCGAATTCTGCCCACTCGTCTGACCACCCTTGCTACATTTGTTATGACTGGCACATGGAATAACCTGACCGGGGCTCGCTTCAATATTCCACTGAGTGCTGTTACGCCGTTAATTCTAATATGGCTTACATGTAAACACGGTGCCGTATCGGGTTCTAAGTGGCTGGTCGTCGTCGTGATTCTTGCAGGCGCATCGCTTCCATTTTCTTGGGAGAATATCTTAATTGGCTTTCAAAGTCAGTTCTACTTCTTGAATTTGTTTACACTTTGTGCACTGGCATTGTCTGTTTTCAGGCCCGAGAAATTCACTTCCATTGCAGGGGTCATATTGTTTTGCCTGTTAAGTGTTCTTACCACGGCATCGGGTTTGTTAACTTGTCTGTCAGTGGCGGTGGTTTTCGCTTTAAATTGTTTTCTTAAAAGAAAATTAACGCTTAGGTACGCTCTGGTGATTTTAATTTTACTGGTCATGTCATGTACTGCTTACTACACCATGCCGGTTGTGAAAGGGCATAAACTACTGCACTCAGAAAATATATTGGAATTTATCAAAGCTGCGGTTCGGATCATGGGATGGCCGCTTCGTGGAAGTCAATTGTATATAGGTCTTATGTGGCTTCCTTCTTTAATAACGATTCCTGTTCTCCTGTTTCGAAGGGAGATCAAAGACATTGATTTATTGATGACAGGCTGTTTTGTGTGGACCGGAATGCAAATTGCTGCACTCGCTTATGGGCGGGGACATGAAATATTGCACATGCCCTCACGGTACTCGGAAGTTCTCTTGTTGGGTTTAGCGGGCAATAGTTGGTTCATCCTTCGTCTTCCTGACACTTTCGCAAAACAGGTGAAAAGAAGATGGGTATTGCAGGTCTTGGTAACAATATTTTTCTGTGCAGTATTTATCAGCTTTATGCAACGGACGAAAGGTGATTTCAAAACGTTAAAAGAGGAGCGTGATCGAAGATTAACACAAACGGCAAATGTTTGCGGTTATTTAAGTTCAAAAAACTTTAATTTTCTGGACAAAACAACCTTTCAGATACCTTACCCGGATCCTCGTAAGCTGCAACAGTTTTTAGATGATCCGCAGTTGCAAAAAGTTCTGGTTCTCGATAATTGCCCTGGTAAGCAATAAGGAGACAGGAACAGTTAAAAAACAATGATATAGATTTTATTCAGGCAGCTGAATAAACTGTAAACTCACGAAGGTAAGGTCTAGTAGCGTGTCTTAAACCTCCCTTTCCATAAATTCAGGTCCCCTCAGCCACCTGCCCAAATTCCAATGCGTCAGACAGGCAACGCCAATAGACGCAAACACCACAACGAAGTACAAAATACTATTTTGCACCAACGTTTCGTAACCCAGCAGATAAGTTAAGACGATGAAACTTGTGAAAAGAATGGAACAGGCGAAGGTTTTCGAAAGTGCTCCGATGGGCGTGTCCCAGCGTTTATTATCAAGACCTTCAAGAGACGGATGCTGTTCTACGGCACGCAATTTTTTTCCAAGCCACCCTGGAACTGTACCTTTTATGACGTGATAAAAGTTGTAGCAAAGGTAAGCAAGGCTGAGAGTGAACAGGAAAGTATACATAACCGGAAGCGTTTTAAGGAGTTACTAAGTTATGCATATTTCGTGAATTAGTAAAATTATTTCCCAGGATCTACGCACTCCAATAACTTCTTTCTGGTGATTTCTTTCGATCGTATTTCTTCCTGAATTCCTTTACAATCCGTAACGTATAATTTTTCCAGATCGCGGTAAATAAAATCAACAATCAATTTGGGCTTTCCGATGTTAAAAGATTTTGCGCCTTTGTCGGGATATTCGCCGATCAGCGTGTCAAGTGTTTCAGCACCGTCAAATTCCAGGCATTTTAGTGTGAAATGGTTGCCTTCGCCATCCCAGTTGAGGTAAAGGAGATAAGGGTAGTGGTCGGTAATTTTGAAATAAAAGTTAAAACGCCGATGCAGAGCAAAGTAGCTCGAAAGTTGCAGTTCGTAAGATTCCGTAAAATGTGATTTTATCTCTTCTCTTAAATAATCTATGGCTTCCATTCTGTTGAGTTATATTTTGTTCTGAGATTTGATCACAAAGGCAAATATATAGATGATGATTTTAATATTCAACGAATTGAACAGTAAAACATATTACCGGCCGGTCCGGAGGAATTTTCTTACCTTGCTTTCGGGACTAATTCATTTATTACACAGAACTTTAAGGTAAGCACTCCATAACGTATGACTGATTTTTTAAAAGCGAAGTGGGAAAATCTTGTAATGGCAAATTACAGTGTTCCGCCTGCGCTGTTACTACCTTACCTGCCCAAAGGCGTTGAGCTGGATTATTTTGAGGGGCAAACATTTGTCAGTCTGGTAGGTTTCCTTTTTAAGGACACGCAAATTTTCAAGGTGCCCATTCCGTTCTTTGGCACTTTTGAAGAAGTGAACCTTCGTTTTTATGTTATCCGAAAGGAAGGAAATGAGATTAAACGGGGCGTCGTATTTATCAATGAAACGGTTCCCAGCAAGGTTGTGGCGTTAGTGGCCAACTATTTATACAAAGAGCATTATGTTTCTATTCCTACAAAACATCTTTGGGAAATCAGCAGGGAAATGAAGAAAATTGAGTATGAGTGGAAGATCAATCAGGAGTGGAACCGGATTTATGTAGAAGCATCACCGGAGAGTTCTCCCATGAAGCCCGACACCATTGAAGAATTTATTTTTGAACATTATTACGGATATACGAAGATTGATTCAAATTCGGCGGAGGAATATAACATCCGGCATGCGCGCTGGAATGTGAGTGAAATAATAAATTATGAGATTGACTGCAATTTCGAGGCGATGTACGGCAGTGATTTTGCATTTCTAAAAAACAAAAAACCTGACTCGATCATGATCGCCGACGGTTCTCCGGTTTCCGTAAAATGGAAAAGAAATCGTTTTTAATTTCTGAAATCCTGAATTTGAAATTAGCTGGCGGTCGTTAAAAAACTTCCGCCAGGCCAGCAAATTCGATATAATCCGATTTGACGAAATCAATGATTGCCTCAATCTGACGTTTGTACATATTTTTTTGCTGCAATCTCGAAAATAGAATGACATCCGAATCGTCTGCGCTTAAAACGATTTCTCTGTCGTAAGAAATAAAGTCGTTATGTAGATCAAAGATTTGGAAATGGATCCTGAGCAATGTCGCTCTCGGCCATGTGGCAAGTGAACGGAAATTGATCGGAGCAAGAATGATATCCTCCGGTTTGTCAAACTTGAAAGCCAGAATCGGCACGTCGCACATGGTATGCAGTTCGAAACGGAAGTTGTTAAAACTTATTTCCTCACTGCCGTTAGTGCAAACTCTGACTGTAATACTTTCTTTGTTTGGGATAATTTTAATGGTTTCAATATTGATCATGTTGTTGAAGTTTTTCGCTTGTCAGATATGCTATACAATTGATAATAAGCAACTAATAAATAATATGATATTTTAAGTATCTTTATATTGATTAATTTAGTATCAATAATACCTGAAATTATTTAAAAAGACAAGCGTCGAACACAAATCAGCGCAACTTTTTTTTGACAGGAAAATTACTGTTGTAGATAACAAACTGGATTAAAACGCACTGCACTTAAAAAGTGAAAGAGCCGCGTAATATTGCGGCTCCTTCACTTTTTAAAATTTATTTCTCAAAAATTTCCTGTCATTTTTGAAACTCTGTTGGCTCTGCTTCCAGCACTCCCACATCGGAATCCTCAACGCCGGTTACTACGCGTGTGATAGCAAATGCGCCCGGAGACGTTTCGAAAATGACATATTCACTGTATGATGTTCCGGACGACGAATACGGAGTTGCGCGAACGTCGTGTCCGTTGAAAACAACTGTCGCATACACCTGGGTGATCAGGCAGAGGCCGCGGCTGTTTGACCAATCTCCATTGGGCGCAATCTGAAAACTGTCGTCCGAGCAAAACGCACTCGCATAATTTACTTTACCATTGATCACCTTGTAAGGAGTCGAATTTTTGACATGAACATCAGGATAAGCCATGATCTTTGAAGTTTTTACGTTGAATGGAAATCCGGGATATGTTTCCAGGACAGATCAAAAGTAGTAGAGATAAAATGGGTGTGTAAGCCTGTAAACACGTGAATATCAAAACAGGTGTTTATACTTAGTATTGTTTTTTATTGAAATAATTATATAAAACTTAGCTATAAAAGTGTTATTTATAATACAGTCTGGAAAATGACAAGAATTAGATTTTCTCAGATAATGTAACGCAAAAAAATACCTTGAAATGAATTATGGAAAATTCAATTCAAGGTATTTAAGGATCACTTCCGGCCAGTTAAACTGGCTGATTTTTTTCTGCTTTATTTCAGAACTACAATACGCTCAGTGTAAATTGAACCGTCCCGGCCCGTTATTTTCACGATGTAAGTTCCGTTGCTAAAACTGCTCATATCCACGCCTTCTGCGGAAACTTTGCCGGATTTATAAATAAGGTTTCCATTGGCTGTAAGGATGGAGATTTCTTTAACATCCGTCTCTTTCAGAAAAAGAGTTTTGCTCGCCGGATTAGGATAAATGGTCACCTGCTGCGTCTTGTCAAAACGCACGCTTTCAATACGGCTGTATGCAAATGTGGCGTCATTGTCAACCATTCTCAGGCGATAGTAGTTCATGCCGGAAGCAGGAGATGCGTCTGTAAATGCGTAATGCAGTATCGCTTTGCTCTCACCTGCTGCGGCACGCGTACCAATGGCGGTCCAGTCTTTCGCATTGCTGCTGCGTTGTATTTCAAAATGGCTGGCATTGGTTTCTTCTGTGGTCGACCAGGCCAAAGACGAAGTCGCTGACTCCCGTGCAGCCGTAAAACTGATCAATTTTACAGGCAGCGGCAGGGTAACACCGCCAATGCCAATCGCACTGTACAGACTCATGTTCGTCACATTACCGGTTACGATCGTATTTTCAAGATTGGAGGCTGCACCCGTGGATCCACTCAGATTGTCCCACTGATTGGTGGTGGTGTTCCATCCTACAAGCCGCATGTCTGCGGCGTTGAAACCGCCAGTTGCGCTAAAATCAGAGATGGATACAGAAATGGTAACCGCGGATGTTCCGGCAACGGGCACCCAGTCCCAGAATTCGATCGGAGATACTGACGCAAGTTTATCAACACCATCAACACCTGCCGGATTAAGTGCAGTACGGCTGTGTGCGCCGCCAGTTGGATCAAGTGCCGTAGCCACATCACCACGCCAGTAAGCCACAGAAATTTCGTCGCTAACAACGCCCGGCGCTGAAATGCTGAGTGACCTCAGATCCGTACCAGCCTGGTTTCCAACCGGAAATACAAAAGCATCGTTGCCCGTTTTGCTGACATAACCATTCACAAACTGAGCATCTGACAGGTTGCTGTTGGTGTAGCTGGCACCATCAGCAAAGTGGATGGCGCCAGTGCTGCCAGCGGAGCGTATGGTGCTGGTAATGCCATTGTTAAAGGCTAGCGTACCGGCTACGTTAATACCGCTGGTATTGGTAATATCCATGGTATTGGCACCAATATCGAAATTGGCATTGAAAAAATTGGGCGCAGTGGTTCCAGAGATGGTATTGGTTCCAGGCGCAACAAAAAGATCGAGACTTCCTGTTGTACCTCCCCAGTTTCCCAGATTATTCATTAGCAAATTGCCGTGCTCCCAGGTGCTGTTATTTTGAAGCAAAACATCGCCGTCGGCAAGAATAAAAAGGCCATCGGGGTTGTAATCGCTTGTGTAACCGCCGTATATGGTCACCGGGCCGGTTCCACTGCCGATGGTCGTGCTTTGAGCCAGCGCAGCCTGCGTACCCAGCAGCACTGCCAGGGCACCATGCAGCCATGGTTTATATTTTTTATAGGTTTTATGCATACAGATCAGATTTAGAAAATGAAAGCAGAATTATTTCGCACTGGTTTGTGACTGAGTTTTTCCGCCAGTCACGAGTTCCTGCAATGATTTAATCTGATCCGCCAGGCTGGCCACTGCTTTTTCATTAGCTTCCACTCGGGCAGCCGCAGCGGAAAGGCGCAGATTTTCTGCTTTTAGTTTTTCAATCTGTGACTGCAACTCTTTCACTGCATTGATCAGCGTGTAGGTAAGTTCGGAGCCGTCATATTTGCGTAGGTCATCAAAACCATCAGCTTTGATTGTGCTCACCGTGGAAGGAAGTACTTTTTCTATTTCCTGGGCCAGCACACCGACATATTTTTTTCCGTCGTTTTTGTAAATCGCTTTACCGTTGTACTCAAAGGTAACCGGACGTATGGCCAGGATTTCCTTTAAACCTGCGTTGTAATCCTTCACATTTTTTTTGATACGTGCATCGGAAAAGGATCCCCATGAGCCACCGCCAACTTTATCGGCAGTACCGTTTACGCTTAAAAGTGAGGTTGGGTTAGTGGTACCAATTCCTACAGCACCTGTACCTGACACCACCATATCGGGTTCTTCATCGGGTGTAGAGGCTGCGTGAAGCTGTAACCGGCCAGAGCTGATACCCAATCCATAGAAGTCGTTCCCGGCTGCATCATTATAAACCGCCAGTTTTTTACCGGAAAGTGCCGAAGTGTTACCACCAAATCCCGTACCGAGATCGAGCTGGCTGTGTGGATTCAGGGTATTGATACCTACCAGGCCTGTCTCGTTGATATACATACGGTTGGCGGCACTCGTAGCAAAGGCAAGACTACCCAGGTTATTGGTTCCGTCTCCCCGATAATTTGCGAGTATGTTGGCTGAAGTAACCCACGCACTATTGGCCCGGGCTACAAACTGCATACTACCGATGCTTTCGTTACCGACAAGATCTACAGGGGAAAGTGCGGTGCCGCCTGATTTCCAGCTCTGGTAAACGGGTGCACCACCTCCGAAGCTTTTAATGTCCACATTGTCTTTGTTATCGTCATTTTCTGCAACAACTGACAGGCCGCCCGTTGGAAGGCTTGTACCGATACCCACACGGCCCAGCTGGTAGATATTCTGGTTATTGGTGGTAGCCGGTGTGGTTGTGCCCGTCACATTCCAAGGTTCCTGATATGCAGAAGCAGCACCGCCTTTTTTACTGACCCAGCCTGTTCCGTCCCAGTAATATTCCCCGATGCCTGCGGAAGGGTAGGATGCATTACTGCTGGTGATACCTGCTGTGGTATTAAAAACGGTCATACCTGCTACCGGTGCAGCTCCATTGAGCCCCCACGTGGTTGTAGTGGTAAGTGCTATGCGGGGCAGTAACAATCCTCTGTCGGAACTGCTCAATTCGAGAACAGCACCCACGTTTGGAGCACCGCTGGCACCAACTTTCATTTGGGCAAATGCGGATGTAGCCGCCAATGAAGCAAATGTGAAAAGCGTAATTTTTCGAAGCATACTTTTAAGCGTTGAAAGTGAAAAATAATTAAGTTTTGATATTGAAGTTTTCTTTAACATTGATGCTTTTCCCCTTTCGCAGTTCAATGCAGTTTGAATTATTTTTTTATTTGTTTTTTGATAATGTCATGTACATCAGATTCTTAGAATCTTGAAACAGGCAGACTTCTATCTTGCAAAGCTAGGGATGAAGTACGTAGGGGGTTGTAGAGGAATGTTTGAGGTGGTTATAGAAATATATCTACAAATAAATTTTTGATTACAATCGATTAATTTTTAATGCGCGTAGTAAATCCCTTGTCTACATGCCTATACGTAAACTTCAATAACAGGAATGACCGGCTTTCCCTAACATCATTTATACCAAAGTTTAGTGGAGTTGCGTGGTGTCGTATATAGCGATTTGCTTTTTAGGATTATATTGTGGAAAACTGCCGGGAGTTGTTATGATCGTGTTTACTAATTTCCCCATCTAAATCAAAAAACATTACACAGAAATGGCTTTTTTTGAGCTAACCTGTTAATAAATAATAATTTAAACATTGACGTTTCGTTTAAGCAACACTTAGCACGACAATTTATTTGTACTCAACAATACCACTTAATTTAATCAACATGCAATTACGATCCGGTACGAACCGATTTAAATACCTTTCATTTATTATCCTCTTTTCGTTTGTCATGCTTCAGTCCTGTAAGAAGGATGCAGGGGAGATGAGCCGGGAAGAACTTTCGCAGGAATTGAGTAAGGAGAAGTATTACAGCAAAATATTGGAATATGCTTCCGGTGCGGGAATCAAAACAGACAAGTTTTCTTCTGAGGAATCTGCCCGGGTTTTTGCATTACTTGAAGAAGTCGGTTTTGGCCATAAGCCTGCCATTCGTTATATTAACAAGAAAGTTACTGCAGATACCACCATTTTAAGGAAAGCAGCGGAGGATTTGTTAAATGGTACTGATGTTGCAAAGGTGATGGAATCTCTGGAACCTGAATATCCGGTTTATGGTAATCTTAAAAAACATTACACGCGCCTGATTGGAGAAAATAAAAAGGACAGTGCCGCCATTGTTGCTGAGTCTCTTAATGCATATAGATGGATTCACCGTCAGGCAAATGGTGCCCCGCGTATCGTGATGGTAAATATTCGCGGTGCCTATCTGACCGGTATGGATGCAACCGGAAAAGATCTGATCACGATGAGAACGATTGCCGGAAAAAGAGATACGCCAACACCAACGATTGATACCTACGCGACAAGTATTGTTACAAATCCGTATTGGAACGTTCCAAAAAGTATTGCCATCAAAGAGATTTTTCCAAAAGCAGCGAAAGATGCAGAATATCTTGTGAGAAATAAAATTGAGATCATTAAAGGAAAAGGGGAGGTAGTGGACCCCGATGATATCGACTGGGAAACAATGACTGCGGACGAATTCCCTTATCGTTTCCGACAGGAGACTGGTGGAGATAATTCCCTTGGATTGTTGAAAGTTGAGATTAAAAACCCGCTGGCTATTTATTTGCACGATACCAACGCGAGATATTTATTCGCCAGCGACAAGCGTTGGAGAAGTCACGGATGTGTGAGAGTGCAGCGTCCGACTGAGCTTGCCAATTTTATGGCAGGAGAACAATTGCTTGAAAACGATTCTCTTGCTGAGCCGGACACGGTCTCACTTCCTCCAAAATGGCATAAATTGAAAAAGAGAATTCCCGTTTTTCTTTTATACCTGGGTGCAGATTGTAACGAAAAAGGCGATTTACTTTACTTTGAAGACGTATATAAAAGAGATGCACCAAGTGCCTGACCTTTTTCTTTCATGAGATTAAGTCCTGCTAACAGTGATGATTTTTTGAAATAATTCTGATTTTGAGAATAAATGAACAGTCCTGCTCCGTTGTACATAAGCTGAATCAGTTTTTTATGATCAGCAATTGATACAGCGGGGCATCCTTGGCTTCTACCCAGACGACCTGTATTTTTAATAAAATCCTCGCTTACGTAGTCTGCACCGTGCATGACAATCGCACGTTCGAAAGCACGATCATTAATGCCTTTTTCAACGCCTTCAAGTCTCAATGAAAGGCCATGTTTACCCTGATAAGTGCCAAGCGTTTTATAAAATCCTAAACTCGATTGAAATGATGAATTATCGTTTGAAAAGTTCTTTGCATACTCCTGACCAGAGTTTCTTCCATGCGCCACAAAGGTGTTCAGCACCAACTTCTTTTCAAGAAAATCGATTACATATAACCGTTTCTTGCAGGAAGATTGGCTAAAATCAGCAATCGCCAGAATGTGTTTTCCAAGATTCATTTTTTTATAACCATACCACGCGTATTGGAAAGCTGCTTCAGATAATCCCTTGTTTTTCAGGTCTAAAGAATCATAAACGGCAATCCATTCTGGTGTTGTAACAGTGTCCTGACGGACAGATAATGTGTCTGAAGAAGCAGGACTGGTATTAAAAAGTGGATTTATTTTTTGAAAGCCAAAGGATACGCTAAGCGCAACAACCATTAATAAAACTACAACGTGTGCTTTTGTCATCTTGAATACTTAAGGTTTTTAAATAAGATTCAGTAAAGAGGACCGGGTGGATACTATTGATGAAAACGTAATAAGAGAAAAAAACTTGTATTCCGGCGTTTCTTCTCTTTTGTATCTGCGAGTTTAACTAACACTGCTTCGATTGAAAATGGTTCCAAAGGAAATATCAAATGCTTGAAAATCCGACAATTATGGAGTTTTTATGTCGATTATTAAAATTTTTTAGGAAAAACAGTTCCAAATGAAATTTTAATAAAAATATTTTCATCTTTTTGCGCATGTTTGTATTCTGATCTGCACACATAGTTTAAAAATTTCGTTATCTAGTCTCCGAATTTATAGTGAATAAGTTCCAAATTTAACCTTGCCACCTACTAAATCAGGATAGATTCCCCGGTCTATCAACGAGTAAATACTATGAATAAGTGCAAAATTTTAATTGTTGACAACAGTACGATCGTGAGGATTGGGCTGAGCCAAATTATCAATGGAAATTTCAATTGCGAAATATTGTCTGAGGAAAGTTCGTCACAGGGCGTTATTGATATTTTCCAGAAAAAAATTAAATTCGATATCGTCATCATCGGAACAATTTCAGAAGAAGTTGAAGATCTGATTAACGAGATCAAGGAAAATAACACCGATACGAGAATCCTGGTTTTTGCGAAAACCATGCATTATCCGCACGCCATGAGTTACCTGATCGCCGGTGCAAATGGATTTCTTACCCAGTCGGCTTCCGGAGAGGAGATAGCGGCAGCAGTTGGTAAAGTACTGAATCAGGAACGCTATCTGTGTATGGAATTGCTGGAGGCCATGGCGCAGGAGACTTTCCTGAGCAATGTGCACAGAAGAAAAAATTCTCCGCATAAAAGTAAGGAAACCACACATCATGCGCTGAATGACAAGTTATCAAGACGTCAGAAAGAAATTGTTGAATACCTTATTAAAGGTGAATCCTTATCGGCGATTGCCAATCATCTGGATATTAAGGTTTCCACCGTTGGAACGCACAAGTCAATTGTATTCGAAAAACTGGGCGTGAAAAATATTCTGGAACTGATCGAGATTTATTATGGTGAACTGATTGTATAAGTTTTCAATGGACCATTTTAATTTTCCGATGTAATGTGATGCCGTATTATTCTGGCATGATATTACTATACGTTATAGTTGGATTTACAAACGAACTATAACCGTTATTCAATGGAAAATGAAATTACCCCTACCAAAAAGAAGTGGTACAAATGGAGATTTATTGGTCTGGCTATCGTCGCCCTGGCCATTTTTGTTAAGTTTTTTGTGATGAAGGATGAGGAGGATGAAACGCTGGCGCCCATAGTTCTGGTTGATCTGAGTAAAGTTGCTTTCAAAAGTGAAAAGGAAGTGGAAGCTGTTTTAGGCAAGGGGACGCTGGACAGTTACTGGCGCGACGCAAAGGCAGGCTGTGATAAATGTCCTAAAATGATTTACAGAGAAGGGAAGATTGAGATCATTTATATCAATGAAATCGCAGACAGGATCACAATCACGGATCTTTCAGAATTTTCGTTCAAGCATCATGTAATTCTGGGTATGCTGAATTTAAAACGGGATATTGCACCGACCTTTGAAAACGATGATGTGATGCGCTGGGATAATTATGAGAAGTATACGGAAATTGCAGCTTTTGCAAAAAAAGATAAAGTCGATTATCTCCTGATTAAGAGTAAATCAAAATAATTAAAACAGTCCGGTGCTTTTCATAAGTACCGGATTTTTACTGTCATTTTAATTTTTTATCAAATTTTGCCATACTGACGAAATCTGGAATAATTGCAGTTACTTTTGTAATTCAATTCGACCGTTTCGTTATGTTTTCTTCAAAATATTATAAAAATGTAGCGCATTGCCTGGTTTTTGGCTCTTTGGTACTATCTTCCTGCGCCCGACAATTCTCTGTTTCCAGCAATCAATACAAGCAATATGCCGTTACACAGGAAACCGGCGTTGACTCCTCTGTTGTAAAATATTATCTGCCCTATAAAAAACAGATGGATTCTGAAATGAGCCGTGTCATCGGAAGAACGGAAAGGGAACTTACCAAACCATCCGATCCTGAAACACTTATGGGTGATTTCTTCTCCGATGCTATTTTAACAGAAGGATTAAAAAAAGATCCAACGATTCAACTGACACTGGCGACAAAAGGTGGTTTGAGAACAACATTTCCAAAGGGGAATATTACAGTTTCTCATGCATTTGAATTGATGCCCTTTGAAAATGAGTTGGTTGTGTTGAAATTGTCGGGTGCCAACATTCAAAAAGTAATCGATTTTATTGTGAAGTCTGATGGGCAGCCCGTGGCAGGAATCCGGATGAAAATTAAGGACAACAAAGCCTACGACGTGTTTATTGGCGGAAAACCTTTTGATATCAATCAAACTTATAATCTGCTCACCTACGATTATCTGGCTAACGGTGCGGAAGATCTGAGCTGTTTGGCAAACCCGATCGAAAGTAAGATTATTAATAAAAAAGTACGCGACGCCATTATTGATTACATCAGTGATTTGACGCGTGCGGGAAAAACTATAAATACGCAATTAGATGGAAGAATTACTGTTGTCAACGACTAGTCGCCGGGATTTTCTGAAAAGCGGCAGTGCGGCTGCTGCACTATTCGCATTAAGTGCATCTCCCTTTTTGGCTTTTGCCAGGGATGAAACGGTGCAGCTGACCATTTTGCATACCAATGATGTGCATAGCCGTATCGAACCTTTTCCGATGGACGGATCCAGAAATCAGGGATTGGGCGGAGTTGCCAGACGGGCGGCTCTGATCAAACAAATCAGAGCTGAGCAAAAGAACGTACTGCTGCTGGATGCAGGAGATATTTTTCAGGGAACTCCCTATTTTAACATGTTCGGAGGGGAACTGGAAATGAAGCTGATGAGTGACATGGGTTATGATGCAGGAACGATGGGTAACCACGATTTTGATAATGGAATTTCAGGATTTATAAAACAACTTCCACATGCGAATTTCCCTTTTCTTATCAGTAATTATGATTTTAAAAATACCGACCTGAAAGGAAAAACACAATCCTATAAAATTTTCAAAAAACAAGGCTTGAAAATAGGTGTTTTCGGTTTAGGGATAGAGCTGGCTGGTCTGGTTGATAAGAAAAATTATGGCGATGTTGTTTATCAGGATCCCATAACCAAAGCGAATGAAACGGCAGCAATTCTTAAAAATGATCTGCATTGCGACCTCGTGATCTGCCTTTCCCATTTAGGTTACAGATATAAGGAAAATAAGGTTTCCGATCAGATTTTGGCCAGTTCAACACGGAATATTGATCTGGTGATCGGAGGGCATACGCATACTTTTATGAAAGTACCGGAAGATATTAAAAATCTGGATGGCAAGATTACGACGATCAATCAGGTCGGTTTTGCCGGTATCAATCTGGGGAGGCTGGATTATTTCTTCCAAAAAGGAACAGGCAAAAAAATGATGACAGCAGCTGTTTGTCCGGTACACAATTATCTGCCTGCTTAAAATTAAATTATTGATATTTTATAAACAAAAAGGACTTGGTATGATTCGCACCAGGTCCTTTTTGTTTATAAATTTTATTCAACGCGACTGATTTGCATAATGGGCGTAACCGAGGTGAAGTTGGGGATATCGGCTATCAGAATTGGTCCTTGGGCATCCATACCGGTCTGCAATGAAACGAGATCGCTGAAAAATATTCCGCAGATCAATTCATAAGGTGGTTCTGAACCGGGAGCTGCGCCGGCAATTCCGACTTCAATATCCACTTTCACGAGACCATAAGGGCCAAGTAATTCTTTCACCAACGGCGTATGCGAATTAAGGTAATAGCCAATATTAAAATCATCTTCGGCAGCGCGCGGGTAAACAACAGTTATTTTGAACATGGGGGCTGTCAGTTAAGTGGTTATAAATTCAACTTTGAATATAAGCTTGAAAAAAACTTTTATACCTGTTTCCGGAACTTTGTTATTAATGAATAATCCCGCTTTCTGCGCCGGCTTCTACTTCAACTTGCTGAGAGATTGTACGCTTGCCAATCAGAAATACGCCAAGTGCGAGCAACGATGAACCTGCCATAGCGGAAGCCATCGGAAAAGTGGACGGCTCTTCAAAAAGGCTGATCACGACGGAAATTAAAGCACCCATACCCATCTGTATCGCTCCCATTAATGCAGAAGCGCTTCCTGCGTTTTTCGAGAACGGCGCAAGTGACAGTGCCGCAGCATTTGGATTTATTAATCCGATGCAGCAAAGGAAAAAGAATAATAAAATGATGGTAGGCGTTAGCGTTAGCAGTCCATTAAACGATGCAAAAGCCAATGTAAAACTTATTAACAATTGAAAAATCAGCGCGGTATTGATGATCTGTTCACTTTTATATTTTCTCAGCAATAAGGTATTTAACTGACTTGATCCGATAAACCCAACGGATAAAAATGCAAAAATCCAGCCGTAAACTTTTTCATCGGTATGGAAAACTTCCATGAAAACCAGCGGAGATCCGGAAACGTAAGCGAACAAACCAGAAAAGGCGATCGCGCCAGTCAGCGAATAGGTGTAAAATTGCGGCTCACGGATTACAGATAAAAAATTCAGGAGGATCGGTTTTGGTTTTAGTGATAGCGAAGTATCAGGTTTGAAGCTGTCCGGCAGCCATAATACTGTTGCCGTGAGAATCGCCACACCCATTCCGGTTAATATTAAAAATACAGTTTGCCAACCGAAAGCTGCCGTTACGTAGCCGCCAACCGTTGGGGCAATCATGGGTGAAGCACCTACGACAAGCATTAATAAAGAAAAAACTTTCGCGCTGTCTTTGACCGGAAATAAGTCCCTCACCATGGCGACCGAAGCCACCGCAGCTGCACAACTTCCGATTGCCTGGACGAACCGCATGACAATCAGCATATCAATACTCGTTGAAACGGCGCAACCCAGAGAAGCGAGAATGTAAACCGTTAACCCAATAAAAAGTGGTTTTTTTCTCCCAAAACGATCTAACAAAGGTCCATATAAAAGTTGTCCGGCAGAAATTCCAATGAAAAAGCCGGACAATGAAAGAGAAACTTTGGAAGCAGTTGTATGCAAGTCTTTCGCAATGGCCGGAAATCCGGGAAGATACATGTCAATTGAAAACGGGCCAAGTGCGGTGAGACTGCCGAGTATTAAAATTAAAAAGAAGTAAGTCCTGCTGGTCATTTTTAAAAATTAAATCAGTTTTGATTAACGTTGAAATGGTGAAGGTTAAATCCGGTATAAAATGATGCTACCTGAGTAGAGGGCGACGGAAAAATATCAGCTTATTGCTTGTAGTAATCGCCGATTCCGTTTACTGATAAGTACATCCCGCGGATCGAAACAGTTTCATTAATTTTCACAGATTTTCGGAAAATGTAGAAAACGAGTCCCTGAATCGTTGAAAGCTGTTCAAATAGTCTTCTAAGGTAAACAATAGCCAGACAAAGGCAATCAGGCTGATTACAGAAATTGAGGACTTGTGGAACGTGAATGATCTGCCTGACAAACCCTTTACCGAAAATGATCTGGCGGAAGTTTTGGAGCGGGAAATTTTATAGTTATTTTCACTGCAAGCAACCATTCGTCCGAAAATCCCATCTCGGATATAGCCATGAAAATCCTAAACATATATGCGTCACCGTTCTACTCTGATTGTTATACTTATCCTGTTGCTCACTGCAACAAGCTTTGCACAGACCGGAAATATTTCTACGGGATTAAAGGGAATTATTAAAACCCAGAAAGGAGAGCCGCTTCCTTTTGCAGCAATTGTTGTGAAAGGAACTGAGATCGGAACTATTTCAAACGAAGAGGGAAAATATCAGCTTGACCTGAAACCGGGATATTATGAAGTTATTTTCCAATACCTGGGATTTAAGACTGGCTTAAAAGCAATTACCATTGAAAACAAAATGGAAACTTTCGATCTGACAATGGAAGAACAGGCTTATAATCTGGGTGAGGTCAGAATTGGAAATAAAGGTGAAGATCCCGCGTATACGATTATGAGGAGAGCGATTGCTAAGAGCCGGTATCATTTTTTGCAGGTTGAAAGTTATACGGCCAAAGCTTACTCGAAATCCTCATTTGTCATTACGGATCTTCCTTTGGAGTTTTTATATAAAAAGGAATTAAAAGAAATGGAGAAGGAAACTAATTTCAAAAAAGGTGTTCCTATTCTAAATGAAATTGTTTCTGAAGTCACTTTTCGACAGCCCAATAATTACAAACAGCGGGTGATCGCAGCACGAAATAGTCAGGATAAAAATTTTGCAAGTGCGGATCAGTATTTTCTAACTAGTTTTTATCAACCCGAAGTGGTAAAAGCTGTTTCGCCTTTGTCACCGCGTGCGTTTACTTATTACAAATTTGAATACCAGGGCAGTTTCATTGAAAATGGTGTTGAGATAAATAAAATAAAAGTTACGCCGAGGTCTTATGGAGAAGGTGTTTACAAGGGGACGATCTACATTACTGAAAATCTATGGAGTATTTACAGCCTGAATCTTCAAACAGTTAATACCGGTTTTAATATTGAAATAAAACAAGTATACAGCCCGGTTCAAGGTGTCTGGATGCCCATTAACCAGCAGTTTCACGTCAATGGCGGTATTTATGGTATCAAAGGAAAAGGTGATCTGGTGATCTCGCAAACTTTTTCAAAATTAAAAATCAATCCCGCTTTTCAGGCTGACATTACCGTTGTCGATGGGAAAAAGGAAAAAGAAGAAGCTAGGAAAATTGGCTTGTCGAGCCGTGAGATAAAGAGTCAGAAACTGGACGAGGTTGTGAGCAAGCAGAAGGAGTTTTCAGCGAAAAACCTCAAAAAGCTCATGAAGGAATATGAGAAACAGGACCTTAAAAAGAAGGAAGAAAAAGGAGAAGATATTGATCTGAACTTTACCCGAAATGATTCAACTTCGGTGGATTCACTGGCCAACGTGCGAAGTATGGCTTTTTGGGATTCTATTCGTACGGTTCCGTTGACAGTTGCAGAGGTTAAAAGTTATACGCGTCTGGATAGTTTGGTCATTATCAATGAGGGTACGCAGGCGCAACGTGATAGTCTGAGAGTTTCGAAATCGGATACGACAGGAAAGAAAAACGGGGGTTCAAACTTTTTCGAAGATTTGCTCACCGGACATACTTTCCGGCTGGGAAAAAAAAGTCCCTGGCGACTGGAATATGTGAGTCCGCTATACGGTTTGCAAATGAATACGGTGGAAGGCTGGGTACTGAATGGCGGAGGTTTTAAACTAAAATATAAAAAAGGTGAGCAAAAGGAAAATTCAGATCAGTTGAATATTTCTAACAATGGTATCAAAAGAGTGACATACCGGGATCAGGGAAGCTGGACTTTCAGCGGGCTGACGCGTTATTCGTTTGCCAGAGAAAAATTGTTTGCGACGGGTGGGGTTGACTATAACTGGAAAAGAAATGTTATAAATCTTTCGGGGGGCAGAACAGTGTCCCAGTTTAATCCGGAAAACCCTATGCACCCGATCCTGAATAGTTTGACTACGTTATTTTTAGAACAGAATTTTATTAAAATTTATGAAAAAAACTTTGTTCGGCTGGACTTTAAAACGGACCAAAAAAATGACCATTTTGAGTTGAGAGCCAATGTCGAGTATGCCGACCGAAGTGCCCTTCAAAACAGAAATAATACCAATCCTTACCGCTGGATCGATTGGAAGAAAAGAACTTTTACTTCCAATATTCCATATAATGAAGAATTATCGGATGAATCTGGAACGTCATCTTTTGAAATGCAGGCGCATCAGGCACTGACAATAGGGTTGTCGGCTTATTATAAGCCATGGCAGAAATACAGGACCAAAAAAGGCGAGACAACATTTTATGAGGATGATTCTCCGAAAATTTCCGCGGCCTATCGCAAGGGAATTAATAATGCGTTTGGAAGCGATGTCGATTTTGACTTTGTTCAGGTAGGGATATCCCATGGATTTGATACCGGAATTCGTAGCAAATTAAGTTATAAAATAGCCGCGGGAGCCTTTTTGAATGATAATGCTGTTCAGTTTCCAGACTATCAGCATTTTGCAGGAAATCGGTTTTTTTTCCAGTACGGCGATCCGGTCGGGACTTTCCGGATGCTTGATTATTACCGTTATAGCACTGCCAAAAGGTTCGTCGAGGCACATGCATTGGCTGAACTTCGTAAATTTTTGTTGACGCAAATTACCTGGTTCCGGATTATGGGAATTAAGGAAAACTTCTTCGCGCACTATCTTGCAACACCTGACTCAAATAATTACGGAGAACTTGGCTATGCCCTCGACGTCGGAATCCGATTTCCTTTTCGCGTAGAAGTAGCAAACAGCTTTGAAGGATTTAAGTATAAAAATACCGTCTTCCGGATTGGAACGACGATGAATTTTTCTTTTGGGAAAAAGTAGAAACTAGAATTTAGTGTTATAAAATAAATTCTTCGAAATTGTCCCGATGAATAACTTTAAACGCACTTTGAGGATATGCGTCTGTGAATGTTTTTGAAATGGAAACTTTTGCATTTGGATTCCATTTGAACTCGTATGCATATAGTCTACCATCAGTGTCTTCGAGATAATCTATCTCGGTTTGCTGCTTGGTTCTCCAATAATAGTTGTTAGTCCAGATTCCGTGATAATTGATAAATTTAACACGTTCAGATATGATGAAATTTTCCCATAAGGCGCCAATGTCATCTCGGATTTCAGGTGGGCTAAAATTAGCAATTAGCGCATTTCTGATTCCGTTATCATAGAAGTAGATTTTTCGGCTGTTTTTTAATTCGTTACGCAAATTTCTATTAAAAGTGCCAAGTCTAAAAATTACGAAAACTTGTTCGAGTAAGTTTACATATTTTTCAATAGTCTTATTGTCGAGTCCACAAATTTGCCCTAATTCATTAAAAGAGACTTGTGATCCAACCTGAAAAGCCAGTGCTTTTAGCAATCTCAACAATTTATCAGGCTTTTGTATATTTTCCCATGTTAAAATATCTTTATACAGATAGCTATCAGTCAGTTGTTTGAGAATATCTTTTTCAGAACCCGGATTATTGACAATATCAGGGTAATATCCATAAATAAGCCTTTGAGGTAGAAGGCGTTTTTCTTCCATAAGCCCATGGTGATTAACCATCTCTTCAAAAGAAATAGGGAACATTTTGTATTCCCATTTGCGGCCGGTAAGAGGCTCGTTTATTTTATTTGCAAGTTCAAAAGCAGAACTTCCGGTAGCAACAAGTTGAACATTCTTAATATTGTCGGTAATCAATTTTAATTTCAGTCCAATGTCTGATATTCGTTGGGCTTCATCGATAATAATATTTTTATTGTTACCGAAAATATTTTTGAGACGTGAAGAAGTTATATTTTCAAATAGAGCCTGCACATCCGGTTCATCGCCGTTTAACCACATCGTGTCTTCTGCACGATCAAATACTTTGTGCAAAAGGGTAGTTTTGCCAACTTGTCTTGCGCCTAAAAGTATAATGGCCTTGCCATCACGAAGCTTGGACTGAATCGTTTGCTCGAGAGATCTTTGAATCATATCAGGACTATTCTAGTCCAAATATAGAACTTTTTGGGAATCCATTCCTAAAAAGTTATGACTTTTTAGGAATCCATTCCCAAAAAGTTAACTCCTTTGGTTACATTTTTTGAATAAACATCGTTTTCAGAACCATAACCGTTCTGTCCACTTTACCCTCGATTTCCTCGGCATCGTCAGTGAGACGAATATTTTTTACCACGGTTCCTCTCTTCAGAGTTGTTGAGGAACCTCTTACTTTAAGATCCTTTATCAGTTTTACCGAATCTCCTTCCGAGAGGAGCGTTCCGTTACCATCTTTAACTTCCATGAATTAACTTTTACTTATGAATAATTTTCAACTTGCGGCAAAGGTAGGAAAAAGGCTCAAAAATGCTTGGCCAAGCGATTTGAGGTTAACGAAAACTGATGAAAGTCATATTATTCAACACAAAAAAGCTGCTCCCATTTCTGAGAACAGCCAATAAGATAAAGTCGATTGAAATTTAATTAGGCATCCAACGCTTCGCGAAGCGCTTTCGCTGCAGCTGCCGGATCAGCGGCGCCATAGATGGCAGCACCTGCTACGGCAACTTTTGCACCCGATGCTTTCACGGCTGCAATGTTACTTAATTTCACACCACCGGCAATTGATACCGGAACACCTGCCCGGGATGCTTCGTCGATTAAAACCTGAATAGAATAACCAGGTTGTGCTTGCTCGTCAAGACCGGCGTGTAATTCAACGAATTCTGCTCCTAAAGCAATGACTTCCTGAGCGCGTTTTACACGATCTAAAACACCAATTGTATCCACAACAACTCCTTTTCCATGTTTTTTTGCTGATTTTATAGCACCAATAATGGTTGCATCTCCTGTTGCCCCTAAAATAGTTATCAAATCTGCGCCTGCACCAAATGCCATGTCTGCTTCCAGTTCGCCGGCATCAGCTGTTTTGAAATCTGCAAAAACAAGTTTGTCAGGAAAGGCTTTTTTCATTGCTGTGATCACAGCCAGTCCTTCACTTTTAATAAGAGGAGTTCCCAATTCAATAATATCAACATAAGGAGCAACTTTTGTTGCCAATGCGATTGCGTCTTCTGTTGTCAATAAGTCTATTGCGACTTGTAATTTTGCCATGATTGTGATTATTTATAATGTAAAATACTGGTATTCAATTAATTCTATTCCAGGTTCGCATGTCTTTTCCAAAGTTCTTCTGCGGGCGTTCCATCCAGCTTCCATAATGTCTGGATGATTGCATCGGTAAGCAGCAAAACCGATTGTTCGAATAAACTTCCTGCGTATTGTTTTGAAATTGTCGCACCGTGGTCCTGCTTTTGTGCGGCGGGAAGTATCGCAACATGGTTGGACAACGCCGCCAGCGGAGACTCTTTTGTGGTAGAGATCGAGATCACTTTCGCTTCAGCAGATACAGATTTCTCCGCGGCTTTGACGATACTGCTGGTCGTTCCGGTACCTGAGCCAGCAATTAACAAATCACCTTTTCTGATTGCTGGCGTTGTTGTTTCCCCAACAACAAAAACGGTAAACCCGAGATGCATAAGCCGCATTGCAGCCGCTTTTAAAGCTAGGCCGGTTCTTCCCGCTCCGACGACAAAGATGCGATCTGCATTCTGGATAAAAGGGACTATTTCTGCAATCTGACTGAAATTTATCTGACTCGTAAGTTTTTGATTTTCCAGAAGAATCATTTCCAGATTCGCCTGTATATCAGTTGCTAAATCAATATTTATTACTGAACTCATTATTTCACTTCCCATTTATTCAAATCATTAAAAATTCTCTATATCAAGAAAATCCCGTAAATCAAGATCACAAAGGTACTTGGAGGTTACAGGTCAGACGTTACACAATCAGCGCGACATGTTGGACTATTTGCTAATTATTTTAAAATCGATTGCATTATTTGCTAATTTTGGTGCCAGATTCGGAATGTACCACTTGGTCTGGCGATTTTGGTAATCATGTTATTGAAGGAAAATGGAAGAAAATAAGCTAAGTATAGAATTAAATAAGACACTCATCTATATAAGGAACCTCGATAATTGTCCACCCAGTTACCTGAACGATCCAAGCCGAAAGGAGTTTTTTGAGATTGTCTGGCTGAAAAATGAAAATGCCTTACATACTGTGAAAGGAGACGAATTATTGAAGGGTGACTGGATATACCTGATTCCTCCATACCGCGTTCATCAACTGAATAAAGCGGGTAAAAATGGAATTTTATTATCCTTCAAAAGAGATATTCTGGATGATGATGTAAAAGAATTTTTGCTCGATGTCTTTAAGATTTTTAATATACAGGGAGAGTTTTCATGTTTACAGATCAATGATGAAACAGCCGAACAATTAGGTAAAGTTTATGAATTACTCGAAGAGGAATATCAGCGGGAAAACAATAGCCTCGTTATCATCAAGGCACTTTTAAAGGTTTTTTTGCTGCAACTGGTACGGATAAAGGAGCATAGTTTTACTGTTCAGGATATTAATCAGAAGCGTGTTTACGAGTTTATGGTCTTGCTTGAAATGAATTATCAGCAGGTCAGAAATACTGATTTTTATGCAGGAAAAATAGGGATCAGCTCAAAGCGGCTGAATCAGATTTTAAAAGAGAAACTGGATAAGACCGGAATGCAGCTGATTCATGACCGGATCGTCCTTGAAGCCAAGAGGCAGATTATTCATAGCGAAAGTACAATCAAGGAGATTGCTTATGATTTGGGTTTTACGGACAGGCCCTATTTCAGCCGATTTTTTAAACAGCATACCGGCTTATCTCCCGAACAATTCCAGAACGAAGCCAAGGCGCATATTGTGACAAAATTTAATACTTTATTCTGAACGGCTATGCTTCTCGTCTCAGAATAATTTTATCCGGTGTCGGATATTCCAGCAATTTAGTAAAATCAACCTTCCAGAAATCAAGGTCTAAAAGGTGATTTTTATCGTCTCTCGTCAGGGTGATCACAACCGGCGTTTCATCCGAATCCACATATTCAACCTGAATTAAATCACCAGCGTATGCAGAAACATCACCTCCAAGACTTATGCTGCCCATTTTTCCATCTTCATATTCATCGACATATTCATCGACAGGGTAATCTTTCGGATCCAGATTTAGTTGTTTCAGTAGAAACTCAATCAAATCCTTTTCGTTCTGGCGGATTAATCTTTTTTCTCTCATTTTAAATCACAATGTCAGGCAAGTTTCTTTTCCGGGTTTCTCCACTCTTCTGCTTTTTTACCAACGAACCAAAAAGAGACCGCAAGTATAGCAAAGAAAATTCCTTTGTTGGTCCTGTCCCAGAAATATTCGAAGTAGCGCGTGTAGATATTTAACAAGAAAAATACCAGACACATGTCTCTCAAAACATCATTTTTGGTCTGGAATGCGTATGCTGTAAGTGCACCTAAAACAATGGTATATCCGACTGCCCAGTACCACAAAGTTCCCTGTCGAATAGCCGTCCATCGATCGAGATCATCATAATTCCCAAAAATAGAAAGTGTCCATGCAGCCAGAAGAAAGAGAAATAAACCGATCGAATAAGTTACCGGAGTGAACGACTTCAATGCGTTAATCTTATCAACAATCCAGGAAAGCGACCAGATCACAAGTCCGAAAATGGTCATGTTTAGGGGGTAATTCATGCCTGCAAAACGATAAGAACCACCCGTCCAGTAGTATGTCTGAGCACCCCACCAACCTGCGATAGTCAGTAACATCACCGTCCAGAGAAGCTGGGAATTCAGGTATGCGGCGGTTATGAAATAGGCGATGGCAGCTATCAAGAGCGGTCGCGCATAATTGCCTTCAAAATAAGCGAAACTTCTGGTCCAGTATGCGATTGCGATGGCAACACTCAAAATAATGGTTATGGTATATGTTTCATTGCTCGCTCTGGCGGTTGGATATTTGAGTTTTCTTCGTTTTGCCAGAATAACAAAAACGACGGCAACCAGGGAAAATCCGATCCCGACAACGGTTTCAGAAAAGCCCCATTTAGTACGTAATAATTCTATCCATTTTTCGTCAATTACTAATGCGCCAAATGCCAATAATCCGCAGGACACCGCTGAAATGAACGCATACCAGGTTATGGTGTCGACATTCGAGTTACGCAGCGAATAGCTGCCGCGCAGTTCATCAGCGAGTTCGGGAGTCACTTTTCCGGATTCCTGCCAGAATTGAATTGCATTATTAATAACAGCGGCGTCTTTTTTGTCCAGTTCCATTTCGTTGATGATGCTTTTCTTAAAAGTGTGTCATGACTATTTTTTTTCAAATATACCTTTTTTAATATTTCATCATCAATATCATGCCGGTTCGGAAATCTGGTTACCATAAAAAAATAAGCCAACTCAGGAAGTCCCTGGCTGGCTTATTTTCATTTCAATATTTCTAATCTGTTACAATTATTTCAAACCTGATAAAAATTCAACGACATCGCGAATCTCTCTTTTGGACATAATAGAACCCATCGGAGGCATACTGGACGGAACGTTATCGCGTTTCGCAATTCTTGCCACAGGGATTTTCAAAGGCTCAGCTTCTGACGTTTTCAGAACAAGTTCATGATCATTTTCCGCAGTTAAAATACCAGCCGCTGTCTGGCCGTCTTTTAATGTCAGTACCACCATACCAAAGCCGGGAGATAATCTCGCACTTGGTTCTACAAGCGCCTGAAGAATTTGTTCTCTTGTCAATGTGCTTCCAATTTTTGTTAACGATGGTCCCACGGCACCGCCCTGGCCACCAACCGAATGACAACGTGTACATTCTCCCTGCGAACTGGTCATGAAATATCTCCGGCCAAGCATTGCATTACCTCCATAAAGTGCTTCCTGATAGTCAGCAACGGTATCGCCGGTTTTACGCATTGGCGCAAGTTTAGCAATTAATGTACTTGATTTAGTAGAATCGATGGCTTCCCCCAGATCCAGTGCCAGATTCTTTGGCAGTTCTTTGGAAGCCATTTTGCTGATTAATCCATCAAAAATTGTTTCTGTTTTCGCCACGGGCAGTCCGCCCAGAACACGCAGCATTTGCTGTTGTTCTTTCACGCTCCCTTTTTCAAAAATCACTTTTGAAATATCAGCAAGTGTTTCTTTTGACATGTTTACACTGCTCATAAGGGCCAATGCTGATGTGCGAACGTCTGCATCAGAATCGTTCATTCCCTTTTTCATCGCTGCTTCCATATCCGAATATTTCAGGTCATGCAAAGCAGTCAGCATAGCGGCTCTCACTTTCGGATCTTTATGATCGTTAAGAATTTTGGCGAGCGTCGCATTGTTGTCTGAAATTCCAAGTTCACTTACCATTTGTCCGGTGGCGATCAGAATACCCGCGTCATCATCTTGCAGTAACGTGCTGATCTCAGGTTTTATTTTCGATTTTACAACATCTGCATTTCGGTTAATTACACCACGGTAACGACCATCAACGCGATCCAAAACCGATGGATTTGCCCAGCTTCCCAATGTAGCCAAAGCTTCTGCTCTTAACTCTTTACTAACATCTTTTCTCTTTGCAAAGGCGATCAGATTATCCAGCTGCTCATTCCCGCCAACCCTTAAAGAGGCATTGATCGCACGACGTAATAAGGGTTCAGAAGTAAATCTTTTTTCATTTAACGATGCAGCCAAAGCAGGTAACGCAGGTTCAATCGACAAATCGTCATTGATCGCACGAGCCGCTTCGGTAGCGATATATTCGTCTTTATCATTCAGGAACAAACTAACTTTTTCGCTACTCAGTCTGCGCAATACAAGAACCGCAGCGATACGAAGTGATTTATTCGGGTTGTTTGATAAAGCCACCATCGGCTCCACATCCCCAATCCGTGACAGAGCTAAAACAGCTGCGTGTCTCAAATACAGATCTTCATCGTTGTTCGCCTTAATCATATCAAGAAGCGCAGTAACCGACTGTTTTTCCTGAATACGACCCAACGCCTGCGCGCCAAAGAATTTCACGCGGGGATTTTTATTCGTTAAAAGAGGAATCAAAAGCGGACCCGCCTCAGCGATTTTGGCATCACCCAAAACCTTTGCTGATTGTGCAATGATTTCAGGATCGGCATCTTTCAAAAGCGTCATCAAAGTATTTGCATACGCTTTATCTTGTCTTGCCAATTGTCCAACACCCCAAATACCGTGGATCCGGGCCAGCTGACTTCCGGTCGACGTAATTGCTTTGTTGAGTTCGACTGCGCCTTTTGCGCCACGCGATGCAAGTTCAAACTGCGCTTTAAGCCTGATACGCATATCCTGGTTTGAAAGAAGCGTGTACAGCATTGATTCGGATTGTTTGGTATAATCCAGCTGCATCAGGCGTTTTGTTTCAACTCTTATTGCTTTCAAATCATTCTTTGCATCAGTAACATCAAGTTTCCAGACACGTCCATAGTTTTTAGTATCCCAGCCATTGATCCAGTCAGCAACATATAGCGCGCCATCCGGACCGAAGCGGATACCCGTTGGCAGAATTCCGTTCAGAATATTTTTTTCGCCATCCAAAACAAAAGATGCGCCCTTCGGTTTTAAACCAAATGACCAGATTGGCGAACGGGCCGGGTTCCCGACAAATTCGACAAGGAAAAACTTATTTTTCCACTCCGATCCCAAAGCAGTTCCCGGATTGTATTGCATACCCGTTGGACCATTATGGAAATTCTGGATCGGGGGAATGATGTAAGCCGCCTGACCATCCCAGCGTGGAACATAAAGTTTTTCGTCCATCCAGACTTTATAACTGTTGTTTTTTGGATCAGTATATTTGCCATACTGCCAGTTCGAACGCCAGCCAGCGTCAGAGCCTTCCACAACGTGAACCAAACGCTCACTTTCGCCAGGATGGTCACCGTCGTTATCAGAGCTGATCAGGTTCCCGTATTCGTCGAAAACAAACTCATGCGTATTTCTTAATCCGCCTGCAAAAATTTCAAAATCAGTTCCGTCAGGATTTGATCTTGCTATAATCCCTTCATTCGAACGTTTAAAATTGACACCTTCTTTTGTAGTAATATTCGCTCCAATATCCCCAATGTTCCAGTAAATTTTTCCATCGGGCCCTTCAATCGGATTGGACATACCATGTCCGCCAAAACCAATATGCACACCATAACCATGGCTGATCGATGTTTTTTCGTCCAGAACGCCGTCTCCGTTCGTATCTTTCAAACGCCAGACATCCGGCGCGATGGCAACAAAAACATCATTTGCACGAACAAGCAAACCGCCTGCCACATCAGAAACTTCTTCAAAAAAGTCGCTGAGAATGCGCATGGAAACGTCTGCGATACCATCATTGTCAGTATCTTCCAGGCGCCAAACTTCATCTTTTTCAACGGTCAAATCTTTCCAGTCATGGGAGCCGTCACCGTTCAAATCTTTCAGCCAGGAATTTTCCTTGCTTTTTGACGGATCAAAGGTGCTGCGTAAAAATGCGCGCCGATCTTCCACCGTTTGAAGCGCGATCGAAGGCGTCATCCAGTTACGGTGTCCGCGAATATCAAACTCGGAGTTTTTCTGTCTGTTGGTACGGTTAAGGTAAACGCGTCCTTTATCATCGATCGCCATGGCAACCGGGTCCGGCGCCAGGGAATCAGAAGCCCATAAATCAAGCTTTAATCCGTCGGCAAGTTTGATAACCGTATTGTCACGAATTTCTTTTGCTCTTGCTTTTCCGGTAGCTGCATCTTCACGGATCACCAAAGCTTTGCTGGAAGTTTTGGACGTTGTTGGAGCCATTTTCATACAGGAAACAACTACAATAGCCGTAAATGCTAGTACAGGAAGTGGTTTTCGTAAAAAGTTTCTGGGGATCATCAGGTTCAATTACTGTTTGGTATGGAATATCTTTTTAGTCGTTGAAGACTAAATGTAACTTGCAAAATATTAAGAGACGGAATTGCCCGGTTTTTACTGATCGAAATTAAGAATGTACAGGAAGAGATAATAATGAGTTAAAAAGATAAATAAACGCACTTAAAACAATTTCAGCTGGCCGTTGTTTCCTTTTGGTTTTTTTGCTTTTCCTGTCACAGTCCGGCCTTCATATTTCCAGGAATTTTCCCGTTCGTTTTGAATAACATCTTCAAAACGGTTATTCGGTTGAAAGTCTTTTTCAAGCTGGGCGGCTACTTTTGATAAATTTTTCAACACATCCGATTTATCATGATCACCAAGCCTGAACTTTTGAACAGCCTTATCCAGAATTTGAATTGATTCGTCGTAAATAGTTATCGGGACAGGAAAAGGATGGCCGTCTTTTCCTCCGTGCGCGAAAGAAAACCGGGCAGGATCGGAAAAACGGGAAGGCGTTCCATGAATAATTTCGCTGACAAGTGTTAGCGACTGGATCGTCCTCGGACCAACGCCTTCCAGCAAAAGAAGTGATTCCATATCTGGTACCGGATTATCTTGCGCGAGCGCAAGCACAGCACCAAGTCTTTTCAAATTTACATCTTCCGCACGGACATCGTGATGTTCAGGCATAATTAATTTTCTGACCTCCCGCATCATTTTATCTGGATTCTCCAAAGTAAGTTCCAGAATTCCGGATCGGGTAGGAGCGGCAGCTTTGTCCGTCAGGTTTAGTATTTGTCCCTGATTTTGACCGTAAATAAATGTATGAGGCTCTTCAATAAACGACTTGATACCTGGCGAGTGCCAGTGATATCGCCGCGCCATTTTTTCATTCGTATTCATTCCCTGTTGCACAACCGCCCAATTTCCCTCTTTTGAAACGACGAATGAATGGAGATACAGCTGAAAACCATCCTGAATGGCAGTATTGTCAACTTTTGCAGAAAGGCGGCTGTTACGAACCAGAAGATTTCCATCAAGCCCGGTTTTATTAGCAATGGCCAGTAATTCAGCAGGCGTCTGCAGCGATTGTTTACCTCGTCCGCCGCAAATGTATATCCCTAAATCAGCAGATTTTTTATTGACCGATCGTTTCAAAGCACCCATGACCGAAGTGGTAATGCCCGATGAGTGCCAGTCCATACCCAAAACACATCCCAACGATTGAAACCAGAAAGGGTCACTCAATTTTTGCAGCAAAACATCACGCCCATACTCAATCACAACAGATTCCACGATTGCTCCTCCCAGCAAACTCATTCGCTGGGCAAGCCATTCCGGCACTCTTCCATAATGTAAAGGCAAATCCGCATGTCCACTTTTCATACTTGAAAGTTAATCAAAATCGCTCGGATCGGAAAGCTCGGAGTCGTTGTCTCTTCTACTGCAACGCCATATAAATCAGTTTTTTTAATTTTAAGAAAGACAAGAGCAAAACAAGGACGATATTTGTAAAAAATATTTGGGGTAATAAATAAGAAGATATGACCAACAACGATATTCTAAAAAAGTTACGTGTAGCACTTCATTTGAGAAATGATGAAATTATTCAAATTCTGGCGTTAGTTGATTTTAAAGTAACTGCCAGTGAACTAGGCGCATTATTCCGCAAGGAAGGACATGAAAATTACAAACCATGCGGAGATCAGTTATTGCGCAATTTTCTGAATGGATTAATTATTCACATGCGCGGACCTGCGCCTGATGGAAAAATTCGGGACGAGGAGTAGCCTGGCTATCGGTTAAAAGTGTGCATTTGACAAACAAAAATGCTTTGATCATTTCATTTTTTATATCTTTGATTGTACCGGATATGATTTATACAAATCAATCCGGTTATTTTTTTACGCTTATCAATACAATCACCTAAAAAGCAAAAAATGGTTATTCAGGTTGTCATTACCCTGGTCCTTGTACTTCTTAATGGTTTTTTCGTTGCTGCCGAATTTGCTATTGTAAAAATCAGAGCCTCACAACTCGAACAAAAGGCGCAGGACGGGAACAAAATGGCTATTTTGTCAAAAAAGATTGTGGCAAACCTCGACGGTTATCTGGCTGCCACGCAGTTTGGTATCACACTTGCAAGTCTTGGTTTGGGTTGGATTGGAGAACCTGTTGTTTCGAAAATTCTGATCGGAGGAATGGAGCTGATCGGTATCACACTTGATCCGGTTTTGGCTCACCAGATTGCATTACCAGCTGCCTTTGCGATCATTACCGTGTTACATATTGTTTTTGGAGAATTGGCTCCCAAGTCGATTGCCATTCAGCGGCCGGAAGCTACTACCTTGTTTTTGTCTTATCCGCTTCATGTATTTTTCCTGGTCTTTCGTCCGATTGTCTGGATTTTAAATGGGATCGCCAATTTTATCTTAGGAGCAATCGGTATAACACCGACGCATGGCAGCGAGGTGCATAGCAGCGATGAGCTTCGGTATCTGGTTCAGCAGCAAAAGGAAAGCGGGATGATTGAGGCCGCGGATTATGACCTGATCAAAAATGCATTTAATTTCTCGGAGCGAATTGCCAGGCAGGTAATGATACCGCGGACAAAAATGGTCGGGGTTGATATCAATGATTTTACAGAACCGGATCTTGAAAAAATTATTGAAGAAGGCTATTCCAGGATCCCGGTTTATGAGGACTCCATGGATCAGATCATCGGCGTTTTGCATTTGAAGGATTTATTAATGAAGATGAGAAAGGGAAATGAGATTATTCTTTCTGAACTTGTAAGGCCGATTTCCATGGTTCCGGAATCAAAACCGATCGGTGCGATTCTGCGTGATTTTCAGCTGAGTCGTCAGCAAATGGCTGTTATTGTCAATGAATATGGTGGTGTGGAAGGAATTGTAACGATGGAAGACATTCTGGAAGAACTGGTTGGAGAAATTCAGGATGAATACGATAACGAAACGCCAATTGTTAAAAATGAAAACGGGAAATATCTGGTTTTAGGCTCGGCCTCACTGAGTGATATCAATGAACACTTACCAACAGATATTTTCAGGGAAGGTGATTATGAAACGCTGGCAGGTTTTCTTATCTCAAAATTCAACCGGATTCCATCGATAGGGGAAAAGATCCGTACGAAAGATTATGAATATATGGTCATGAAAAAGCAGCGCAGTATGATTACGCTTGTGCAGATCACGGCATTAGAGGAGTGACGAATTTCTATTTCAGGGAAAGATCAATTTTTAAAACTTGTTGATTTCTCAGGATTTCGAGATCCAGTTTGCCGGTCCAGTTATATTGCTGGCGAATTGCTTCCAATCTTACCACGTTTCCCGCTTCCTCTTTATTGGCTGTTCTGATCACATCGCCAGCTTGAAGTTTGCTTTTTGAAAGAATACTGGAAGCGGGGATTTCGACAAGAATAACACCTTTTTCGTCCGGCAGTCCAAAAGCGGAACGATCGCCCAGGCCGTTTACATTTCTGATTTTGGCACCCAGCCAGACCGTTTCCTGCAACTCTTTTTCCAACGCTGCATTCAGGAGAACTGGAAGCTCAACTTTGTTAGCCATTTTTCGCAGACGTGCTTTTGTTACACCGAAATCATTCATCGGGAAATTCTTAAAGCCGACGCTCAAAGCAGGACTGGATGACTTAACATGATAATTTCCACTTTTGGCATCTGCAAAAACAGCATCTCCTGCCTTACTGTTTTTATCTATGTTCAGGACTTTCGCACTTGCCAGCGCAGTTTCGTCGGGGAAAAGATTATTGTTTACTTGCTTACCCCAGTCGTTAACCAAGATCGGAAAATAAGGGCGCATGACAATATTTTTTCTAAAAATATCACCGCTGTTTTTAAACCAGACGTGTGGGTGAAAAGAGTTATTGATCAGGATATTATTTTCGGCGATACGCTTGAACCCTTCCCGGAATTTAAGTCCGCCGCTTAGCAATACATTGTTATAGATATGGTAATTGGAACTTCCGTCATCCAGGTCGATATCCCAGCCATGATCGCACCGGAATCGGTTATTTCTTATCACGATCGTTTTTTGAGCATCCAGAAATATTAATTCCGGATGTTTTGACACAAGGCTATCCATGGTTTTCCGATTTGGATGCCAGAACCGATCCCGTCCCCAGGAATTAAAAGCACCGTGATCGCCTGTCTCCATGACGGTCTCGAAAACGTCATTATTTTCAATCAAATGCCCACCCCAACAGCCATCACCGATATTTATTCCGGCACGCGGGACGCGATAAATGGTATTATAACGGACCAAAATCTCTGAGGCCATCTCAATTTGTACCGCAGTTGACTGTTTTTCAATTTTTCCAATATCATGTATCAGATTGTTTTCGGCAAAGCAAGCGGAAGGAAAGCGATTGTTTTTGGGACCCGGGGTTTTATCCAGTTTAGCGTAAACAACAAAATTATCGTAACCAAAAGCCGGAGAACGGACGGCTGAACTATCTCCGACAAAACAAATAGCGCTTGCGCCAATGTTATGGAAATGTGACCCTGTAACCCCGGAAGCATGATTATATCCACTGAACAAAACTGCATTTCCGCCCAAAAAATTGAATTCCGAATCTTCAACAACACAGTTTTCTGTATTTTCCATCAGAATGGCACCGCCACGATAAATCATCCAGTCACTTCTCAGTAGCGGCTCATAATGATCCATGAAGGTTCTTTCAGTATGTGTAAATCTGATTCCTTTTATAGTAACATTACGAATTGGCTTTTCCGGATAGCCCTTTATTTCAAAAATATGTTTAAGATTGGAAACCTCAAACTTCGCTGTTTTGAGATCGATTCCCGGCTGAGGATAGAGATATAATGTTTCCGATTTTTTGTCATAGTACCACTCACCAGGCGCATCCAGCTCTTCAAGAATATTTTCAACAAAACGGTACTTCGGATGAAGCGGTGCGGGACGGTTATTTTGCCAGCCTCCTTCCAGATCAGCTTTTCCGTTAGTAATTCCTGTAATCCGGTAGTGAAAACTTCCCCATTCGCCTTGGTGAAGTGCATGAAAATAACCGCCCGCCGGATTTTTCCATTTGGTCATCCGTTCTGGCGAAATTGCATCTTCGGCAGTTCCGTTAAAAACCCGCGCGGTTGAGTCATAATTTGGATATCGTGCAAGAATCTGAGGTATTCCATTAATAAATAGTGACTCAAATCCTGTATTTTCAATTTTGGCCTTCCAGATATTTTCAGTGTATTTTCCCCAATCAGGAGATAATTTTAAGCCAGCGCTAAAAGTGACATTTTCGTTTTTGAGTGATTCTATGGATACAATTTTTCCTTTTAATACGTTCTCATTGAGTATTATAGTCTGGTCAAGGTAATAAGTGCCCTGCCGAATCAGTATCGTAATATGGCTTTGTTTTAACTGCTTTATTTTATTTATAGCACCTGATGGTGTTTTCAGAGGAGAAGTGATCGAACCTGCATTTGCATCATTTCCGGATGGAGAAACGTATAGTTTATGTTGGGCGTATGAAGTGAATGAGACAACCTGGATCCAGATAAGCAATGTGTAAAAGTATCTATTTCGCATATCGTCAACGTTGATTGAAAATGATTTAACCTTTGCTGGTTAAATGAAGATTTTCTCATTACTTTTCTACCCATTTTAAAAGGATTCTCGATCAAAAATTTTGTAGCCATGAAGTATTATGTAAAATTGGCGGCTGGGGTTATTCTTCCGATATGGACGGGAAGTTTTTTATTGGCACAGAACAAAGAGTTAAAAGATTCTCTTCCCTCTTATGCGCAAATTATGCCGAAGTTTTCTGAAATGGTTGATCATGTCAGTCCTGGGCAAGATGGCATACTTGAATTACCAGTAGGAAAGGCACCGGCATCGAATCAATTAAACGCAGATGGTTCCGTAAGAGTCAACCGGACCGGGGAAATCGTTGTTCCCGCTGTAACGCCTGATATAATGAAGATTAAAAGGCAAAAAGACTTGCCGGTTCCGGTAAGAAAGGTAATCAGAAAATAGTTACATAGATAAAAATCATAGTTCGTATTTGCGGGTTGGCCATTTAGTCGGTGCCGTAAATTTTCAAAACCGTTTCATGAAGTTTCGTCCCGGGTTCGCTCAGTACAAACGCGATGTTCTCGGCAATATCAGTTGGTGCAACCCATTTAGAAAAATCAGCATCGGGCATGGCCTTGCGATTCGTAGGCGTATCAATGATCCCGGGTACAATAACTGTTGCAGTGATATTTTTTGATTTCCCTTCCGCATTAATGAACTCAGCCATTTTGAAAACTAGTGATTTGGAAAGTGCGTAGGCGAAGTTATCTTTTCCCTGATTAGCTTCAAGTGCTGGTCTGGCACCGATGAAAATGAATTGTCCGCCGCCGCTGCTTTCGAAATGTTTCATAAGTGGTTTGACGAGATGGAAAGCTGTGAAAAAATTAATACTGAACATATTTTCAAGCAGCGCATTATCGGTAGCGTGAAGATCTCCGGGAGCATATCCGCCAACGAGAAAAACTCCAGCCTGAATTGTCGACGCTTTTTCAAGGGTTGTATTGACAAAATCCAGAGCTGCTTCCTGATCCGACAGATCAACAACCTGGCTTATCACATTTTTGAGATCGGTAAAAGCTTCCGGTTTTGTGGATCCAAATGTTACATATAGGTTATTGCCCCCTTCACTGAGTTTCTTAACTACGTCCTTTCCAAGTCCTCCCGATGCTCCGCTAATGATGATGTTTTTAGACATTTCTATTCCTGGCTGATGTGATTGCTAAAATAACGAAGTCGTAGCAAAAGTGTGTGTTTTGAATAAATAAAAAGAGAAGCCGGCTAAATGCGTCGACTTCTCTTTTCGGACAGGACCTTCCTCGAACCTCTTTTTTTATTTATTTAAAAGGTCAATCAGAAACTTTCTGAATGGTTCTGCAAATTCTTTTCTCTTCAGTGCAAACTCTACTGTCGTTTTAAGATAATCCAGTTTATCACCGATATCATGACGTTTCCCTTCGATGTGATGTGCGTAAATATTTTCGCGTTTCAGAAGAAGCAATAGGGAATCTGTTAATTGGATTTCGTTATTCTTTCCTTTTGGTGTTTGTTCGATCGTATTAAAAATCTCCGGCGTCAAAATGTAACGACCTGCAATGGCCAGGTTGGAAGGGGCAAGTTCAATGGCTGGTTTTTCAACCAATGTGCTTAATTCCAGAATGGTATCGCTCAGTGAAGTGCCACCAACAATGCCGTAACGATTAACCTTGTTTGCCGGCACCTGTTCAACCGCGATCACCGATCCGCCATACTGTTCATAGGTATCCATCAATTGTTGCGTAACGGGGATGACTGAATCCATGATCGTGTCACCCAACAATACTGCAAATGGTTCATTACCAACGTGATGGCGAGCGTAATAAATGGCATCGCCCAGTCCATTTGCTTCTTTCTGGCGTACGAAATGGACATTGGCCATATCAGCCAGACGGCGCATTTCATTGAACCAGATCATGTCCTCTTTTTCTTCAAGACGGGATTCAAGCTCAACATTCCTATCGAAATGATCCTCAATCGCGCGTTTCCCTTTTCCTGAAATAATTAGAATATCTTCAATCCCTGAATCAACAGCTTCCTGCACAACATATTGGATCGTCGGAATGTCGATGATAGGTAACATCTCTTTCGGCATTGACTTGGTCGCTGGCAAAAAACGGGTTCCGAGTCCGGCAGCAGGAATTACAGCTTTACGAATCATAAGTTTTGGCTTTCGGCGGTAGGCTATCGGTTTTCAGTTGGTAGCGTTTGGCCAGTTGGTTAAGTTTTTATGTTTTTAATTATTGCAAGTATTAATTAGTTTGATAAAATCAGCTACTGACAGCCGGAGGCCGACAGCCGATAGCTAAATAACAAATGGCTTAATTACCCTTGCATTGTATTTTTTGAGTTTTACAAAAAGCTGGTTTAACATGTCGTCGTCTTTATAGATTCCGATAATGGTACCGCCGGAACCTGCGAATTTGGCTGACGCCCCGCAGGATCTCGCTTCATTGATGAGTTTTTTGTTTGAATCCGGAACGTTATAAATCTGACAGCGAAGATCGAAATTTTGGTTCATTAGTTCGTGGAGGTCGCCAGGCCGGCCCTCCTTTAAGGCAGTATGCGCTTCTTTCGCTTTCTGTGCGATTTGTCCCAAGACGTCGATCACATCCTGTTCGCCGCGATCGAATCTTGCGCGAACGTCACTGTGAACTTTTCCGGAAACTTTGCTGAGGTTGGTATTATAAGCGACGTAAAGCTTAGGCAAAAGCGCCGGGTCTATTCTTTCGTAAAGTCCGTATCCCTGAGATTGAATCAGTGATTTGTCAAAGTCCATATAAACACAGCCTTCATAACACTGGATAACACGGTCCTGCAAACCAGCGGCAATTCCCAATTCTTCCGTTTCTGAAACCATGACCAGCTGTGGCAGAATTTCGATAGGTATCTCTACTTTGTAAAATTGCATCAAAGCCCTGAAAAGCGCGACAACAATTGCGCTGGAACCAGACATTCCTACCTGACGAGGTATTGACGAGCGATATCTTACAGTGAAATTCCGGTTGGGTAATTTGATATTATGATCTTCACAATAATCGGCAAATTTTTTGATACCTGCTTTTATCAAAGGAATCCCACCATTGTAACCCAGCATACTAACGGAATCCCGGAGGTGGAAAACGCTGCGGAATGTGCTGCCATCCTGCGGTTCAGGCTCAATGTGTAGCTCAGGGGATTCGTATAAAGAAATAGATGCTCCGAAATTCCGGACAGATATTGATATTGTTTTTCCAAAAAAACCATCAGAAGGATTTCCCAGCAGCCCGGCCCGGGCATATGCGCGTGTTTCAATAATCAATGTAAATATTTTTTAACGTCAAAGTAGTAACCAGTTGACGAAGCTTTACAGCTTTGTCCCTTAATTGAATGTGAGGTTCAATAACGGAAAATTTATCAAAAGTTAATGCCTAATTGAAATATTTTCTCTGCCAATAAATAAAAAAACGGACAGACCAGGTACGTATTCGACCTGATCTGTCCGCTAATATTTTTACCTGAAATTATGCTTGCTTAATCAACTGGATATTGATAACCAATTTGATTTCGTCGCCAACTACTACACCACCTGCCTCAGTTGTCGCACTCCACGTTAAACCAAATTCCTTACGACTGATTTTACCTGCCACCTCGAAACCAGCTTTGCTTTGACCATAAAAGTCTGTCATTGCTCCACCATATTCTGCGTCTAAAACAACCGGATTGGTTACACCTTTAATGGTCAAGTCGCCTTTAAGTTTATAAGTGTCTTCACCTGTTTTTTCAAGACCTGTTGAAACAAAAGTTAGTTTTGGGTAATTCTCTGCATCAAAAAAGTCGCCTGAACGAAGGTGTTCGTCACGTTGCGCCTGATTTGTGTCGATGCTTGCAACATCAGCAGAGAAATTAATACTTGCTGTTGTCAAATCGTCTCCGTCAGTTTCGGCTGTTCCTTCAAAAGTTTTGAATGCACCTGTTACAGTGGAAATTACAAGGTGTTTTACTTTGAACTGAATCTCTGAATGCGTTGGGTCAATAACCCATGATGTTTTAGTTGACATGATATCTATTGTTTTGATTAATATGTTTCTACATTTAATGTATATACATGTAAATATCAGAAAAAGTTTAAAAAATGGCAAAAAAAATTCTCAATCTTTTTAGATTGAGAATTAAATGGTTGACAGTAAGGTTTTTACTTGTAAATTTTATTTCTAAATTATTCTTTGGGCATAACAAAAATAGATTCGTCGATCTTTGGATTTACCTGTAAAGATTTGATGGTCATAGCCATCGATGCTCCGGGCATAGCAGAAGTTTCAACTTCCGAAGTGAAAGGATAAGTTACACCATCCACTTGTCTGAAATCTGATTGGTTGTTGGTGGATTGGACGTCCTGCCCATTTACGTTCATGAAGGCAACAACTTTCAAAACATAATACGTGTCTTTGGAAATGTAGTTGGTTCGTTTACCTCCATTTTTCAGATTTACAGTCACTTTGTAAACTTTTGCGCCTGCAAGGTCATCCTCACCGTCCAATGTCAGGGTTTGTCCTTTTTCTTTGTAATTGTAAAGTCCGGTTAGATCGGTTTCTGCGGAGAGAGACTTAACAACTTCCTCTGGCAATGGTGTAGCTTTGGTTTGGCCAGCCATCGGATTAACAGACCAACCTTTGTCTTTATCAATAACCTGAATGATCGTTTGTCCTTGTACCGTCGTTTCACTGCGGAATCCACGGTCCTGAACGATAGTGGTGATGACCGGAATTTCCATGTTCATTACCTTCATTTCTCCGGTTATTTTTACACTTTTCAACTTTGACAGTTTATCAGCACCTCCCATTGCGGTAACGTGCTTGGCTATGATTTCGTCAACGGTCTGCGCAAAGGAAGAAGTGCTTATCGCTGCTATGATCAAAAAGATCAACGACTTTAAAAATGTCTTATTTTGCATTTGAGCTTGTTTTGATAAAGTGTAAATCTATGAAAAATTAGTTTAAAACCGAGGTCGGTTAAGGATGGACGGATATCGTGTCTGTTGAGCGTTGGAATTTTTTGTTTACCCGTCCGATGGCGGAAAAAGCCATCGGACGGGTCGCTCGTTCCGGTCGGACGGCTTTTTCTACCGTCTGACCGGAAAAAAACCTGCGTAAACCAAAGCCGTCCTATTCAAACTTTGAATAAAAAAAAACGAACGAACCAAAAATGGTCCGCTCGCCAAAATATATAAGTTCTTAAACTAACTATGAATTTTTCAATGCTTCTGCACCACCAACAATTTCAAGGATTTCTGTTGTAATTGCTGCCTGACGTGTACGGTTATAAACCAGTTTCAACGCTTTCAAAAGATCCTGAGCATTTTCAGTTGCCTTATCCATCGCCGTCATACGCGCGCCTTGTTCCGAAGCATTCGATTCAAGAACTGCACGATATAACTTGATCTTTAACGATTTTGGAATTAATTCAGCTAGAATTTCTTCCTCGTTCGGTTCAAATATATAATTAACCTCCGGTGCTTTAACTTGCTGGGCAGTTGTATCAGCCACGATCGGTAAAAACGGATCTGTATGAATTATTTGAGTCGCAACATTTTTAAATTCGTTAAAAACAAGATCAACAACATCATAACGACCTTCTGAAAAGTCTTTCATGATATTTTCTGCTGCTTCTTTAACGTTAACAAATTTAAGTCTTGTGAAAAGATCAGTAAAACCCGTGTTCACTGTAAATCCTCTGCGAACGAAAGCTTCTGCGCCTTTTTTACCAATTGCAAAAATCTCAACATTTCCTTTGCTTGCCTGCACTGAATATTTTTCATTGATCAGTTGCAAGGTTGCTTTAATAATATTGGTATTGAAAGCTCCGCATAATCCACGATCAGAGGTAACGACAACGATCAATACTTTTTCTATCGCACGAACGTCTTTCAGCGGGCTATCAACAGAATTTTCAGAACCTGCCGAGACTGTCGAAAGCATTTGACCTAGCTTTTGGGCATAGGGACGCATTTGCAGGATATTGTCCTGAGCTCTGCGCAATTTAGCAGCCGCAACCATCTTCATGGCTTTGGTGATCTGCTGGGTGGAGTTAACCGAAACGATCCGGTTACGTACTTCTTTTAAGCTTGCCATCTTAGGGAAATTAAATGCGGTCCGCCTGAGGTAATCAATAAGTGAAAAACTAAAAACATATCACTGCTTTTAATTTTTCACTCAAAGCTTCTCTTTTAATATTTAGCTGAAATTTCTTTCGCTACTTTATCTAGTACATCTGTGATGTTGCTGTCAAGCTTACCTGCACGCAAAGCGGCAAGGGTGTCGCTGTATTGAGCAGAAAGAATAGTTAGGTATTCTTTGTCAAACTGCTTAACCTTATCAACCGGAATTCTGTCCAACAATCCTTTTGTAGATGCATAAACAGTAGCCACCTGATGTTCAACTGGTACCGGAGCATATTGAGGTTGTTTCAATACTTCCTGGTTACGGCGTCCACGGTCAATCGCAAGTTTAGTAGAAGCATCAAGATCCGAACCGAATTTTGCAAAAGCTTCCAATTCACGGAACTGAGCCTGGTCAAGTTTTAACGTACCTGATACCTTTTTCATTGACTTGATCTGGGCGTTACCACCCACACGTGATACCGAAATACCCACGTTGATCGCAGGACGGATACCCGAGTTGAACAAGTTTGATTCAAGGAATATCTGTCCGTCTGTAATAGAAATTACGTTCGTTGGGATATATGCAGAAACGTCACCAGCCTGTGTTTCAATAATTGGAAGTGCAGTCAATGAACCACCACCTTTCACTTTTCCGATTAGGGAAGGAGGAAGGTCATTCATGTTTGCAGCGATTGCATCATCATTGATGATTTTTGCAGCTCTTTCCAACAAGCGGCTGTGAAGGTAAAATACGTCACCTGGATAAGCCTCACGTCCCGGAGGGCGACGAAGCAACAAGGAAACTTCACGGTATGAAACTGCTTGTTTTGAAAGGTCATCATAAACAATAAGTGCAGGACGACCAGTATCACGGAAGTATTCACCGATTGCAGCACCTGTAAATGGAGCATAAAATTGCATAGGTGAAGGATCCGATGCACCAGCTGCTACGATTACCGTATAGTCCATTGCACCATAACGGCGAAGTGTCGCTTCGATACCTTTGATAGTAGAAGCCTTTTGGCCACAAGCTACATAGATACAGAAAACTGGCTCGCCTTTATCGTAATATTCTCTTTGATTGATGATTGTATCAATAGCAACAGCTGTTTTTCCAGTCTGGCGGTCACCGATAATCAACTCACGTTGTCCACGTCCGATTGGAATCATCGCATCGATTGCCTTGATACCAGTCTGAAGAGGCTCAGTTACTGGCTGACGGAAAATAACACCGGGCGCTTTACGCTCAAGTGGCATTTCAAAAAGCTCTCCCTGAAGAGGGCCCATACCGTCGATTGGTTCAGCCAATGTGTTAACAACACGGCCTACAATCCCATCACCAACTCTTACTGAAGCGATTTCCTTCGTACGCTTCACTGTGTCGCCTTCTTTGATTTCACTTGAATCACCAAGTAAAACGGCTCCAACATTATCTTCCTCGAGGTTTAGTGCGAGGGCCTTTAAGCCATTTTCGAAAACAAGCAGCTCACCCGCCTGTACTTCAGAAAGGCCATAAATGCGGGCAACACCGTCACCAACTTGAAGGACTGTTCCTACTTCTTCGAGTTCCGCTACCGATTTAGCGCCTGCAAGTTGTTCCCGCAGGATGGCCGAAACTTCGTCCGGTCTAACAGATACCATAGTATAATTGACTTATTTAGAGTATAGTAGTAAGTTTTTGAAATCAGCCGCAAAGGTAGGTTTAATTCTTTAAATAAAGAATACTTCACTTAAAAAACTGACCACAAAAATTAGATTTTTCCAAGTTTACTACGCTGTCCTATTACAGTGGCGTAAAAATATGGAATTTCAGGCATTTAAAAGGTTTTTAAAACTTTTTTAGGTACTAATTGTGTTTTTGTTGTAATTGAGTTCGTTAATAACCATTACTTATCAAAAATTTAATTTTCTGACCATCCTTAAGTAGAATGTACAAATTAGAAAAAACCATTTTAACCTCTGTATTATGTATCGGTTTAGCTGCATCACAAGGGTTTGCGCAGGCACCGAAAAAAGTGACCAAACCCGCAGCGACAGTTAAGAAGTCCACAGCCACAGTGACAAAGGCAACACCTTCTGCAAATGTACTCAAGAATCAGATGGATTCACTGTCTGCGGCGATCGGAGTAAGTTTTTCCAACTCTTTAGCGTCTCAGGGAATATCCGGTATCAATACTGCTATTCTTAACAAAACGATTGAAGCGTCACTTAAAGGAGATAAAACAACTTTTAGTGCTGAAGAAGCAAATAAATTTATTGGTGAGTATTTTCAAAAATTAACTGAAGAAAAAGGAGCTGTGGTAAAAATAGAAGGAGAAAAGTTTTTGGAAGAAAACAAGAAGAAAACAGGGGTAACGACCACCGAAAGTGGATTGCAATACTCGGTCATTAAAATGGGCGATGGTCCTAAGCCGACAGCCACTGATAAGGTAAAAACGCATTATCACGGCACTTTGACCAATGGAACAGTTTTTGATAGTTCTGTTGATCGGGGTGAGCCGGTTGAGTTTCCGGTAAATGGTGTTATCAAAGGGTGGACAGAAGCGCTGCAGCTTATGCCGGTTGGTTCGAAATGGAAATTATTTATTCCTTATTCGCTGGCTTATGGCGAACGCGCAGCAGGTCCTCAGATTCCAGCTTATTCAGCTTTAGTTTTTGAAGTTGAATTATTAGAAATTGTTAAATAGTTAACAAAAATTCGACGAATGAAAAAATACCTGATCACTCTTATTCCTGTTGTATTACTTGGCTGGCAGCGAGGTCCCGTACAGCAAAATGCAATCGTAACGACGGAAACATCACTGGCGGAAGACATCAAGCCGACCGTAGCGCAGTATAAGGCGGAAGAGCTTTCGACGCGAATTCTATCAAATTATCACTATCGGAAAATAAAACTGAATGACTCATTGTCGTCAGCGATTTTTGACAAGTATATTGATGGTATTGACCATGGGCGATTGTACTTTCTGGCTTCTGATATGGCAGAATTTGAAAAGTACAGGTATTCTTTCGACGATTTTTTACAAAAAAGAGACCTGGACGTTCCTTTCAACATGTATAACCTTTTCAGAAAGCGTTATCAGGAAAGAAGTGAATATATCCAGACGCTTTTGAAAACGCCGAAGCCATTTGATTATACTGAGGATGAGTCGCTTAATACCGACCGCGAAAAAGTAGCCTGGGCGAAATCAAATGACGAATTAAACGATACCTGGAGAAAGTATTTGAAGAGCGAAGCGCTCGACTTAAAACTTGCCGGAAAAGCAGATTCTTCGGTAGTTAAAACGATGAGTGATCGTTATAAAAATCGTGACCGTGGATTGAGCCGTATCAGGACCGAACAGGTTTTTCAAATGTTTATGAATGCGTATGCTGAATCTTTGGATCCGCATACGAGTTATATGGCACCAACTTCTGCAGATCGTTTCAAACAGGAAATGAGCCAGTCGGTTGAAGGTATCGGAGCGTTACTTCGTGAGGAAGATAACTACATTAAAATTGTTGAAGTAATCCCTGGCGGTCCTGCTTTTAAGGGAAAACAACTTAAAAAGGAAGATAAAATTATTGGCGTTGCGCAAGGTGATGACGGAAAGTTTGTGGACCTGGTAGGTTGGTTTGTCGACGATGCAGTGAAACTTATCAAAGGTACTAAGGGTACGGTTGTTCGTTTGCAAATTTTATCAGCTGACGCTTTATCAAGCACTCCTCCGAAAGAGATCAGATTGGTTCGTGAAAAAATCAAGCTTGAAGATTCTCGCGCTAAGAAGGAAATCGTCTCCATAAATACTGGAAATAAAGATTACAAAATTGGTGTAATCGATATTCCATTATTCTATCGTGATTTCGAAGGAGCGCAGCAGAAAGAAAAAGAATTCTCAAGCACAACCCGTGATGTTCAAAAATTGATTACCGAACTACAGGCTGAGAGTGTTGATGGAATCGTAATTGATTTGCGTAACAACGGTGGAGGATCTTTGACCGAAGCTGTTTCGTTAACAGGTTTGTTTATCAACAAAGGCCCGGTTGTTCAAGTAAAAGAGGGTCAGGGAGAAATTCAGGTAGAGACTGACAATGACCCAATGATCGCTTACAATGGTCCGATGGCGGTTATGGTGAATCGTTTCAGTGCTTCTGCATCGGAAATTTTTGCCGCTGCCATTCAGGATTACAAACGTGGAATTATTGTAGGCGAACAAACTTATGGTAAAGGAACCGTCCAGACTTTAATTGACCTGAACCAATGGGCTCCGAAGGAAACGGATCAGCTTGGTCAGGTGAAATTGACGGTTGCGAAGTTCTATCGTATTAACGGAAGCAGCACGCAGTTGAAAGGTGTTGTGCCTGATCTGGAATTACCGTCTGCTTTTAAAGTAAATGAGTATGGCGAAGGATCGCAGCCTAGTGCTTTGCCTTGGGATCAGATCGCATCTTCGAAATACGAAAGCGCAAATAATATCAACGACAAAATTGTTGGTCAGCTTCGCGATAAGTATAAACAACGTTTGAAATCTGATGAAGAATTGAAAACGTTGGTGAAAACATTAGATGATTTTAAAAAGGCGCGTGAAAATAAGATTGTTTCATTACAGGAAACAAAACGTAAAGTTGAACGTGACGAAGCAGAAAAGAAACGTGCGGCCATGAAACAACTTGGGGAAGATGCTGAGGAGGAAGATGAGGATGCTGATCCGAAAGTAGCGGTAGAAGCACCGAAAGATGTCAAAAAGAAAAAGGATATCTACATCACGGAAACTGGCCGTATGCTTGCTGATTTGATCGTCATTTCAAAAGAGCCAAGCTTAGCCGGATCAAAGAAAAAGTAAGATAGATTTGGAATGAAAAATGGACAGCCGGCGGAAACCAGCTGTCCATTTTTTATTCCAGGATATTGATAATTTTTAGCAAATCTTATTCCCAGCCGCCGCCAAGCGAACGATATAATTCTATCAAAGCCAGATGTTGGTCTTTTTGAACTTCCATTAACGATAATTCAGCCTCCAGTACATTTTTTTGTGCCGTTATAATTTCCAGGTATGTTGCGTAGCCTGTCAGAAAAAGATCGCGGGAAACTCCAACAGCCTGTTGCAAAACGTCGACTTCCTGTCTTTTGAAATCCGCAAATTTTTTGGTATTTTCAATCTTTTTAAGACTGGTACTTACTTCCTGAAAACCGGTCAAAATTGCTTTGTTGTAAGAGTACAACGCCTCGATATTTGCCGCCTCAAATCTTTTTTGTCCAGCCAAAAGTGCCTTTCTATTAAAAATTGGTGCTGCCAGGCCGCCTAATGCACTGTAAGCAATGGAGCCGGGATTGAATAATAACGAACTTTTAAAAGCATTAAAACCCAATAATCCCGTAATGTTAAGAGAAGGCAGAAACGCCAGTCTTGCAGCTTGCAAATCTGCGTTATTTGCCAGTAATTCCAGTTCCGCCTGTTGAACATCTGGCCTTCTGATCAGCATTCTGGAAGGGATTCCGGCCTGCACCCGCTCAGGTAAATTCTCGCTTAATTTTCCACTTCTTGTGATTTTTTGTGGAAAACGGCCTAGCAAAAGATTTAGATTATTCTCTGCCTCCACGATACGCTGGTTAATCTGTATTTCAAGGCTTTGCGTATTCAGTAATTGTGCTGTAAATTGTTGGACGCCGAGCTCATTCGCACGGCCTCCTTCTTTTTGTATTTTAATATTTTCTACGGCAGATTGCTGCAGAATAATGTTTTTCTTAATAATCTCCTGTTCGGCGTCCATTCCCAGCAACTCAAAATACAGACGTGATACCTGTGCTATCAAACTTGTTGTCACCAAATGTTTTCCTTTTTCAGAAGCAAGAAAACGGGTATATGCTGCCTTACGCTGCGTTCTTAATTTTCCCCAGATATCTATTTCCCAGGTACTACGAAATCCTACAAAATAATCAGGCAGGAAGGGAGCGGGTAACCTTCTGTTGGCATCAATATTATCTGAAAAGTTGGTATCATAATTTCCAACACCATCCATCGTATAATCTCCGAATTTCCTTCCGCCGCCAGACACTTCTGCATTTACGGCAGGCAACAAAGCGCCTTTCGCTAGCAAGACATTGGATCTGGCCATTTCAATGCGCTGCATAGCAATTTTTAAGTCAGGATTATTGACTAAGGCGGTATCAATCAAGGCAATTAAGTTAGGGTCTTTGAAGAAAGACTTCCATTGTATCGAGCCGATACCTGTTGAATCGCTTTGATTTTCAAAAGTTCCCGGGGTGGGAATGGACGCCGATTTTGTTACTGGTTGCATCATTTTACATCCACTCATGAATATCAAAGCAGCAACCGGAAGGGTTTTATAAATTGTTTTATATGTTTTCATTAATTGAATGCAGTTAGTAAGATCGGGCAGCCAGAATTGCTTCGAGGCTGCCCTGATATTGGCTGAGTCTTAATGGACCAGAACTTCTTCTTCTTCCATTTTCGGCGCAGAAGGTTTTTTCGGTAGCGCCAGTGTTGCGAATAAAACGTAAAGCCCCGGAATAATGATAACCCCGAAGAGTGTTCCGACGAGCATACCACCGGCAGCCGCCGTTCCGATTGACCGGTTTCCCAAAGCACCAGCGCCGGATGCGATACAAAGTGGGATAAGTCCGGCAATGAAGGCAAAGGATGTCATTAATATAGGACGTAACCTTTCTGTGGCTCCTTCCAGTGCCGCCTCAAAAACTGTCCGGCCCTCTTTCTGACGAAGAAGAGCATACTCCACAATCAGAATGGCATTTTTCCCGAGAAGACCAATAAGCATAACCAGGGAAACCTGTGCATAAATATTGTTTTCCAGTCCCATTAATTTCAAGGCCAGGAATGCTCCGAAAATCCCGGTAGGCAAGGATAAAATTACCGGAAGCGGAAGCAAAAAGCTTTCATACTGGGCAGCGAGAAGCAGATATACAAATAGCAGACATATCGCAAAAATATACATCGCCTGATCGCCCGACAGAATTTCTTCCCTGGTCATTCCTGACCATTCATACGAAAATCCTTTGGGAAGCTTTTCTTTTGCCACACGTTCTACGGCCTTGATGGCATCTCCACTACTAAAACCGGGAGCCGCATCGCCATTGATCATCGCGGACGTAAACATGTTGTAGCGCGTCAGTAATTCTGGCCCGTAAACCCTTTCAAGACGTATGAATGTCGAAAACGGAACCATTTCGCCTCTGTTGTTTTTAACATACAATTTTAAAATATCTTCAGGGCTTCTTCGGAAACTTGGGTCTGCCTGTACCATAACCTTATACATCTGCCCAAACCGGATGAAATTGGAAGCATACAAACTACCAATCAAAGTCTGGAGTGTGCTCATGGCCGCATCGACAGAAACTCCTTTTTTGGAAGCGATATCAGCATCCACATGGATCATGTATTGCGGAAAGCTGGCATCAAAACTGCTGAATGCGCTGGATATTTCCGGCGTAGCCATCAATTCCTTTACAAATTGATTCGTAACACTGGCCGTTTTTTGAAGATCATCACTGCCTGTCTTATCCTGGATACGTAGCTCAAATCCACTTGAGTTACCAAATCCGGGAACAGTCGGTGGAGGGAAAAACTCAATCTTTGCATCCGTGATATGCTTCGTTTTTTGCTCCATTTGTGCGATGATGTCTTTCACAGATTCTTTACGCTGATCCCAGGCTTTCAGGTTAATCATCGCCATACCGTATGAGGATCCGGCGGATTCTGTAATCAAGCTATATCCTGAAAGGGAGGATACAGATTCCACAGGTTCCAGGGACGCCGCTACTTTCTGTATTTCATCCAGAACAGCTTCTGTTCTTTCAACCGTAGCAGCAACCGGCGTTGTGACGTTCACATTAATAACACCCTGATCCTCAGTTGGGATAAACCCACTTGGAAGAATCGAACTTATACCATATGTACCGATACAAAACGCGATCAGCAAACCAATCGTAATCATTCTACGTCCGATGATAACAGAAAGGAGTTTCTGGTACTTATTTGAAATGCCATTGTAACCATTATTAAACCCTCTGAAAAACCGGTCAAGCGGGGTGTTTTTTGAAGGTTGTCCATGGGTATTTTTAAGCATGATTGCGCAAAGTGCAGGTGTCAGTGTCAATGCGTTGATACCTGAAATCACAATCGAAATAGCCAGCGTGATAGAAAATTGCCGGTAAAATATTCCGACCGGACCAGACATAAATGCTACCGGAACAAACACAGCCGACATCACGAGCGTGATAGCAATAATTGCCCCGCTCATTTCTTTCATCGATTCAATGGTTGCTTCTCTGGCATCCAGATGTTTTTCGGCCATTTTTGCATGGACGGCCTCGACGACGACAATGGCATTATCGACCACAATACCAATCGCTAATACTAGGGCAAAAAGGGTAAGCAAATTAATCGAAAACCCGAAAAGCTGCATGAATGCAAATGTACCGATCAAAGCTACCGGAACTGCTAACGCAGGGATAAGGGTTGAACGGAAATCCTGTAGGAACAGATAAACAATAATGATAACAAGAATAAAAGCCTCGATCAATGTACGCACCACTTCGTGGATAGAGGCATCAAGAAAGCGTGATACGTCATAAGAAACAAAGTAGTCCATTCCCGGCGGAAAGCTTGTAGTTTTCAGCTCAGCTACTTTATTTTTGATATTCTTGATAACATCCTGCGCATTGGAACCCGGACGCTGTTTGATCATGATCGATGCCGACGGTTTTCCGTTGGATTTGGAAGCCATGTCATAATCCAGTGTACCAAATTCAATATCAGCAACGTCTTTTAATTTCAGCATAGACCCATCCGGATTGGATCGCAGAACAATATTTTCATATTGAACCGGTTCAAATAACTTTCCGGTATATTTTAAAACATATTGTAAAACCTGTGTTTCGCGGCCGGAAGCAACGCCCGTTTTTCCGGGTGCAGCAACCACATTCTGGTCGCGTATCGCCTGTACAACTTCATCTGCTGATACGTTGTAATTATTCATCCGGTCGGGTTTCAGCCACACACGCATGGAATAATCCTTACTTCCCATGATTTGCGCACGACCCACACCGTCAATTCTTTTTAGCTCTTTTAAGATGTTTATATCAGCGAAGTTGTACACAAAGTCCTCGCCAACAGTCGTATCGGTGCTCATAATATCCAGATACATGAGCATACTGTTTACCTCTTTTTCAGTGGTAACACCAGCCTTAATTACTTCTTCAGGAAGTTCGTCGATAACCGTTTGTACACGATTTTGTACGTTTACGGCGGCGAGATCAGGGTCTACTCCTACGTTAAATGAAATGGTGATTGTTGTAACACCATCGTTGCCGGAGACACTGGTCATGTACGTCATTCCAGGCACACCATTAATGGCTCTTTCCAGAGGAACAGCAACGGCATCGACACAAACTTCTGAGTTAGCCCCTGTATAGGTGGCGGTTACGACAACAGAAGGAGGGACGATATCAGGAAATTGGGAAACCGGCAGTCCTGTGAAGGCCAAGATACCCAGGAGGGTTATGAAAATAGAAATTACCAGCGACAGAACCGGTCGCTCTATAAATTTTTGAAACATAATTTAAAATTCAGGTGAGCGTTTGATTTTATCGTGCTGTAAGCTCGATTTTGTTCGTTTCTGTTTTTACGGAATCCATAAGGATTACTTTTGGATTAATCGTAACCCCATCCTTCAATCCCTGAAGCCCCTCGCAGACGATCGTTTCTCCCGGCTCTAATCCTGACTTTACAATATAATATCCTGAAAGCCTCGATTTAGGTACGAAACTTCTGGTCTTTATTTTATTGTCTTTATCTAAAACGTAAACGAAGCTTTTATCCTGAATTTCAAAAGCTGCTTTTTGAGGAATTAAAACGGCGTTTTCAACGGTGTTAGTCAATCGGATCGTGCCGGTTGAGCCATGTTTTAATAATTTCTCGGGATTTGAAAAACGTGCCCTGAAAGCAATGGATCCGGTACCTTCATCGAAAGCCCCCTCCATAGTTTCAATAGTTCCTTTATGTTTGAAAAAAGAACCATCTGCCAATTCAAGCTCTACGACCGTGTTGTCACTGGATTTTGCCCCCCGCGCTCTCGTATATTCGAGATATTCATTTTCTGAGACATTAAAATAAGCAAATACATTTTTAGTGTCAGAAAGCGTAGTCAACAGAGTGCCTTCATTGATAAGACTACCTGTTTTATAAGGAAGCCTGTCGATAACGCCATCGAACGGTGCTTTGATCACTGTTTGCGCCAGGTGCAATGCGGCTGTTGATCTTTCGGATTTTGCCTCTTCGATTTTAGCATTTGCAGCTGCCAGTTTTGCCTGTGCAACCTCTAACTCGGTTTTAGAAATAACATTTTTTTCAACCAATAATTTAACGCGTTTCAGTTCAAGTTCCGCCCCCTTGGCATCAGCATCTGCACTTTGTAAATTCGCTTTTGCTTTGGCAAGTCCGGATTCATATTCTGCGCTATTGATGCGAAACAACGTCTGTCCTTTTTTTACTTCTTTGCCTTCGTCAACATAAACCTGCTCTAGATAGCCTTTGACGCGTGCGTATATTTCTACATTCCTGACAGCATGAATGGATCCGACATATTCCCTGTGTAGATCTGTTTTCTGAGATTTCAATTCTGTCACAGGGATGGTCGGAATCGAATCTTTAATTTCTGCGGAATCTTTACTTTGCGTGGAACAGGCCATTGTAAAAAGGCTGATTCCTAATAGTAAAGACCAGTTGTAGTTTTTCATGATGAGTTTGTAAATAATTGAAAATGAATACTGAGAAAGAAAAGGAATAGAATTTTAGCACACAGGAATATTCCCGAAATTTCTAAATCGGGATAAGGTTATCTAAGCAGACGACGAAATACATGCAATTATATGCAGGCATTTCTGATGTCTGTAATGATTTTAACTAAACTGTGCGGCTAAATAATTGGGCAGAAAATGCCTGATAATCCGTTAAAACGGACAAAGTCTGTGAAGAAAACTGTAATAGTCGGGCAAGGTAAGTAACCCCTCCATGGAGCCGATAACTTGCTTTGTATAATGTTTTACGACTGATTTTAAACAGCAATAGAAATAATTTGAAAGGACAGTTTCGAAACTTAAAAAGCGATAACTGGATGTCCGGTGGCGTAAAAGATGGGTGAGACTTTCTTTCCATTCAAATTCGTCAGCCTTAACAACTGCCTGGCGTTGACAAATTGAATAATCAATCTCAATCAAGTCCTCTTCCTCTTCTTCCTCGTAATAGGAATTGTTGAAAGGGGATAAAAATTTAATTCCAAAATTAGACCGGCATGACGCCTCTGCCTGTCCGGAAAACAGCGAGGAAGCAAGAATTTGCCCAATGCAAAAAAACAATAAAAAAGTTCTTTTAAACATAGTTTTGGTCAAATTTCAAAACACTAAAAATTCATATTTTTATAATGAATTCAAGAATGATTGGAATTATTGGGATTGTCATGCAAAACTGCAAACCAATTATTCAAATATAACAATTCAAACTTAATAACCAAATTTTCGGGATTGTTAACATCTGTTAATTAGATCTAATATTTTTCTAATTTAACCTTTAACTGGTTGGTTTTTAAGTTACTTGATTTAGTTCGACATTTATAGTTGCAAGATTTCTCTCGCTTTTTGCCTCGCGGTTACCCTTGATCCATTTTCCAAAAATATAATTTTAGGTATTACGAATTGCGGTTGATGTAACTTCTTAATCAGACTTTTGCTCTGGTTCGTATGTTATATTAAGATATTGAACTTGGAATAATCTGATTTTTTAATCTTTAGATAAAAATATTAGTGCACTATTTACGAAAATTGTCCGGTGTATAATTCATAGTATTTACCTTTTTTCGACATAAGATCGGTATGACTTCCGCGTTCGATAATATTGCCAAATTCCAGGACGATAATCTCATTTGCATTTTGCACGGTTGACAATCTGTGAGCAATTACAAATGTAGTTTTTCCCTGCATCAGTGTGTCCATCCCTTGTTCAATGAGCTTCTCAGTCCGGGTATCAATTGAACTTGTAGCTTCGTCCAGAATAAGAATTGGTGCTTCGGCAACCGTGGCGCGGGCGATATTGAGCAATTGTCGCTGTCCCTGGCTCAGGTTACTTCCGTCGCCATCCAGTACGGTCTGATATCCTTTCGGCATTCGGGTAATAAAAGAATGAGCATTGGCAAGTTCTGCTGCATGAATAACTTCGGCGTCTGTGGCTGTTAACCGTCCATAGCGAATGTTTTCCATCACTGTTCCGGTAAATAAATGTGTGTCCTGCAACACAATCGCCATTGATTTTCGAAGACTTTCTCTGGAAAATTCTTTTATATTAATGCCGTCAATCGTTATTTTTCCTGACTGAATATCGTAGAAACGTGGAAGTAGATTAATAATCGTTGTTTTACCAGCACCGGTCGAGCCGACAAAAGCGATTTTGTTACCTGGTTTCACACGCAGATTAATGTCATGTAAAATCATCTTTTCAGGACCATATCCAAATGTCACATTTTCAAAACGAACTTCGCCTTTTACTTTGGAAAGCGTAATTGCATTTTCTGCGTCGGTTGGTTCAGGCAATTGATCCATCATTTCGAAAACGCGTTCAGCTCCTGCCAGTGCTGCTTGCAAGCTGTTAACCTGACTGGATAATTCGTTTATTGGCCTTCCAAATTGTCTGGAATATTGAAGAAAGGAAGCCAAACCGCCAATGTCCAGTCCACGTGTTACTGCAAGAATTCCGCCGATTGTAGCCGTAAGCGCATAATTGATCGTACTCATATTGATCATAATCGGCATCATCATACCAGAAAACATTTGCGCTTTCGTCGCTTTTTCCCGCAGGTCGGAATTCAGTTTTTCAAAATCAGCTTCCGCTTTTTTCTCGTATCCAAAAACTTTAACGACTTTGATTCCGGTAATGATTTCTTCGATATAACCATTCGTTACTCCAACTGCCTTTTGCTGAGCCATAAAATAATTTTTACTTCGTTTAATCACTTGCGAAGCCAAAAAGAGCATAAGCGGAACCATGACCAATGTCACCAAAGTCAGCAAAGGGCTGATATATAACATGAGCAAAAATGTCCCGGTCAGGGTTATGATGCTTGTGAAAATCTGGGTCAGGCTGTTGTTTAAAGATTCGCTAATCAGATCGACATCGTTTGTAAACCGGCTCATCAACTCCCCGTGACTGTTCGTGTCGAAGAATTGCAGTGGCAGTGATTGTAGTTTTTCAAACAGATCATTCCTTATTTCATTCACGGTTTTCTGAGAAATAATAATCATAAACCTGCTTTGCAGATAAGCGGCAGAAGCGCCTGCGAGATAAATGATCAGCATAAAACCCAGCAAATGAAAAAGACCGTCAACGTCTTTTGGGATTATGTAATCGTTGATGAGTGGCCGAAGCATATAGGAGCCCGTCAGCGAGGCAGTCGTATTGATCAGAATAAACAGGACAACTGTAAATAATCCCAATTTGTTTTTTTGCAGATAACCCCAGAGTCTTCGCATCGTCAGACCCATATTTTTAGGTTTTTCTACGGAAAAGCGACGTCCGGAACTTGATCCGGGCATGCCGCCCGGCGCTGCTGAGGTGGTTGTATTTTTCTCGCTCATGAGGCTATGGCTTCATTTTGCTGTTGTGACTGATAAATTTCCTGATAAACGGCATTGGTCTTCATAAGCTCGTCATGGGTCCCGATTCCAATAATTCTGCCGTCATCCAGAATGACAATCCTGTCTACCGATTCAATAGAGTTGATTCTTTGGGCAATGATCAATGTGGATGTCTGCTGATATTTTTCTTGTAGTGCGGTCCTGATTTTCGCCTCTGTTGCTGTGTCCACCGCACTGGTGCTATCGTCCAGAATAAGAATGACCGGTTGTTTTAAAAGTGCCCTGGCGATACATAATCTTTGCTGCTGCCCCCCTGAAAGATTGACGCCGCCCTGGCCCAGAACTGTTTCATATTGTTCAGGAAATGACATGATAAAATCGTGTGCCTGGGCATCTTTTGCGGCTGCTATTATTTCGGTATCAGTCGCGTCAGGTTTACCCCATTTCAGGTTACTTTTAATTGTCCCTGAAAACAATACATTTTTTTGCAAAACGGTCGCAGTGGCTTCGCGAAGATGTTTCAGTGAATAATTTCTGACATCGATACCATCAATCAGGATTTGTCCTTCGGTGACATCGTATAGTCTTGGAATAAGTTGCACAAGACTTGTCTTAGCAGACCCTGTTGCGCCGATGATGGCGATCAGTTCTCCCGGAGCAACTTTAAAATTGATATCCTTTAATACAAACAAATCGCTTTCCAAATTGTATTTGAAACACACCTCACGAAATTCAATTTCGCCTTTCTGAACCTGAAAATTTCCAGCATTCGCCGCAGCGGTATCTTTAATATCGATTTCGGTGTCCAATACTTCCAGGATCCTTTTCGAAGAAGCGCTTGCTCTGGAAAACATCATAATGGTCATGGAAAGCAACATCAACGCGATCAGGATTTGTGTGATATAACTGATAAACGACATCAGCTGACCAACCTGCAAGTCGCCCGTCATCACTTTGTTTCCTCCAAACCAGACCACAGCAACAATGGAAACATTCATGATCAACATCATCACGGGCATGATCAAAACGACGATTGTAGATGCTTTTACCGACATATCCATTAAATCCCGGTTGGCTACGGAAAATTTTTCTTCTTCAAAATCACTCCGTACAAAGGATTTTACAACACGGATATTGGTGAGATTTTCCTGGATCGCTGCGTTAACACGATCCAGTTTTTGCTGCATTTTTGTGAAATAAGGAATGCCTTTCTTCATGATGAAAAAAATGGCAAAGCTTAATACAGGAATGGCAACAGCTATAATAATGGTCAGTTCCTTATTGATTTGTAATGCAAAGATTACTGCACAAACCAGCATCAGCGGAGCCCGGATCAACAAACGCAAGGACATCATCACGACTTGTTGAAGCGTGTTGATATCGTTCGTAAGTCTCGTCACCAGCGAGGCACTGCTGAACGTATCGATATTGGAAAATGAAAATTCCTGAATTTTATTGAACAGGCCCTGACGTAATTCACTCGCAAAACCCACCGAAGATTTAGAGGAGTAATAAACATTTCCAACACCTCCAAAAATTGCTACAAGTGACAGCGCAATCATAAGTGCTCCCATTTTCAGAATATAATGCGTGTCCTGATTTTTTATTCCAATATCGACTATATCAGACATAAGCATGGGCTGCACGATTTCGCCAAAAACATCGATGATTGCCAGTAAAGGCCCTAGTATGATGGCTGTTTTGTATTTTGTTATGAAAGGGAAATATCGTTTCATCTTGATTTTGGCATAAGGAAAAGGATCACATTACAGAGGAGTACGCAAAATAGAAATATATTCGGGAGGATGTTACAAATATCCTGCCTGTTTCAGCGTAATCACATTAGATTTATTCCTGACGTCTCCGGAAAATAAAAGGGATGGTTTTATTCTAATTTTATTTTGCAAAACGTATATTTATAAAATCAATAATAAGTCTATTTAATCATTTGAATTTGTGATCGTTACTTGCAAACCACGCAAGGCGGTATTTATTATGAAAATATTTTCCATCAAGACCAATCGTTTTATTTTAACAAAAATGACAGCCTCTGATGGCGACAAATATTTTAGATTGAGTAACAACGAACATGTAATGAAATATGTGACCGGCCACGCGCTGAACCGTCAGGAGTCGGATGAGATGCTGGGCAGGATTGTGAAAGAAAATGATTCGGAAACCTATTTTGGAAGATACTTAATTGAAGAGAAAAAGACCGGGAAACTGGTTGGGGCGGCGAAACTGGAAGCCTATGGAGAGGAAGTTGAAATCGGTTACCGGATTTTGGAAGAATACTGGGGGAAAGGTGTTGCAACCGAAATAGCCAAGGCTTTGCTGGTTTTTGCTATCCGGAAATTTCAGCCACCTGCCGTAATCGCTTTTGTAAATGTGGAAAATGCCGCTTCCATACGAGTTTTGGAAAAGGCGGGGTTGAGCAATTTAGAGCGAATTGAAGATCTTGACGAAATTAAATACAAGTTCAGTTTCACACCTAAAACAAATCCTCTTATGAAAAAAGCGCTCTACATTCTTCTTGGAATCATTGCCATTTTTATCCTTGCGGCGACACTCATGCCCAAGGAGTATGCCGTTGAAAGAGAAATCATCATCAATAAGCCAAAATCCGAAGTTTTTGCCTACCTGAAACCGCTGAAAAATCAGTATGATTGGAGTGTATGGATGATTAAAGATCCGGATGTAAAAAAAACGTACAGAGGCACAGATGAGACGGTAGGATTTATTGCCCGTTGGGAGGGAAATGAGGAAGTTGGGGTTGGAGAACAGGAAATTAAAAAGATTTCTGAGGGTGAGAGGATTGATACCGAACTTCGTTTTATTAAACCTTTTGAATCAACGAATAATGCCTACATGATCACGGAAATCGTTGGCCCGGAACAGACCCGCGTTAAATGGGGTTTTACGGGCTCCATGCCGATTCCGATGAATGTATTCCTGCCTTTTATGGGCATGGAAGACTCAGTTGGAAAAGATTTTTCAGACGGATTAAAAAATCTGAAAAAGATTCTGGAAAAATAAAATATAGCCACGAATACACGAATTTACACAAATGTTTGAATCGATATTTGTGGAAATTAGTGTATTCGTGGCTGGAAAAGTTTTAATTCAGATACTTCAGAAACTGCCGTTTTCGTCGGCTAAGACATATCTGAAAGTATAATATTTTGATTCTTCCGTGGGCACATCTTCCGGCGCGCCTTTGTAATAACTGATAAATTCAATTTTTGCGAATATGCCCTCAGCCGTTTTAACTATGATCGTTCTACCGGTTATTGGTAAAATCGCATGAACGTTCATGTCATATTTGTACCAGGAATTCCCACTGCCGCTTGCAATTGCGTTTCCTGAACCTTCGTCGGTTTTATATCCGTCTTTCGGTGCTTCCGTAACAGTATCAAATGGTTTTTCTAAAACAAGTGCTGCACCTTTTCCCGAGCCGCTCGTTCCTCCGTTGACAATAATTGTCGTGCCGCTGAAAGCAATATCCCATTTGGTTGTTTTGGCATCTTCTGATAATATTTCTGTTCCGACGATCAGGCTGAAATAATGATAGGTGTTAGGTTTTGCGGCAGCGTTAAAATCCTTGATAACCCTGATCTCTGGTGTTACCACACTGGAAATGATTTCAGAATGTGCCTCACAATCATTGCCAACGGATGTTTTCGAAATATCCGGATTGATAAACAAGGAAACTGAAAAAATGATTGGTATAAACATTTTTGTATTGATTTTCTTTTAAAATCAGAGAGAAAGGCACAAGCGGTTCTCTCTGATTTTTTTGAATAAATTAAATAATCAGGCTCCCTTTTTAACCAGTTTATATTCCAGTTTTGGCTTACCTCTTTCGCCACCATCACTGGCGTGGAAGCTCAGGAACCTAAGTTTGTACACATTTCCTGCACCGTCTTTGATCACGTAAAAGCGATCTGTTTTTACGCCGACAGTTCCACCTGAGGTAACTCTCCATTTTGACCCGATCACGTCACGATCCGCAACGAAAGTCACTGATGCTACATTACTTTCAGCAAATGCGTCATAAGTCGTTGTCGAAGTCAAAACTTCTGCTGCGGTTACACCCGCATGATGATTGATGAAAACCAGGTCAGAGAAAGAATAAGGTGTCGTTCCTGTGAAATACAGACTATATCCCCAGACAATATCCCAGCGTGCTTTTGCTGGCTCCACGCTAACGGCAGCACCTTTTTCAAGAGATACGAACTGGAAATTAAAAGTCGGATCTTTTGTTACATCAAGGGTTTTGAAAGTGGTTTCATTCAACTTCGCATATTGAAGTGTGTAACCGGTTCCTTTTCGAAGTACCCGAACTTTGTAAATTTTATCAACTGTTAAAACCGAACCCGAACCACCTGCACGGTTGATGACATATACCTTATTATCAGTATCCGTGGCAGAAATTTCCTTGATAACGGTTTTAGTAAGATCTCCGGTGACACCGTCATATAGTGCGAAGGTGCCGGCACCTTGTCCCACGGCCAGTGTGCTGATGTCAAGATCTTTATCGGAAACAGTGTTGATATCTGATTTATTGATTTCAATGGCCGTTGCGCCGTTGGTATTGTTAAGAATCACACGAAAATCTGTGCCGCTGTTGAACCCCAGATCCCAGCTGTCGCGCAGCACAGGTGTCTGTGTATTTGCGCTTAAATCCAAATAAACTGAATTTCCGGCACTGGCACCAGCCTCAGATCCTGCAATTCCGTTTAGTTGCAACTGAGTTCCATCCGAAACGATTGCTTTAAAGCTAAGCTTCAATTCTGTGTTTGTGCCAACAACTACAGGCGACGAAACCGATGCGATTTTAAATGTTATACTTTCGTCACCATTTAAAAGTACACCTGTTGTTTTTAGCACCTTAATGTTTGCAGTAGTTTGCCCAGCCGGAACTGTTATAGCAATGGTATTATTTGTAGCTGCCGGCTCCGTGGTAAATTGCGTACCATAGGTCAAAAGGTTTGGTGTAAGGGCAACTGAAATTGAAACCGCAGTTTCAGTGGCTCTTCCCAGATTGATTTTCAGATCAACACTTTCTCCTTCAAATCCTTGTGCTGTTGATTCGAAAGAAGCAAGATTGTCCGGAAGTGGTGGTTCATCGTCGCTGCACGCGTTAAATATTCCCAAAAATGCAATGACAAGCAGAGGTTTGATCAATCGTTTCATAATGGTTTGTTTTTATTAAAAATGGGTAGGTGTATTATCTTTTTGACCATTGGACATTCATTCCCAGAAAATAGGAGCGGCCGCTGAAACCTGGTCCTGATGCGTCATGGCCGGTGCCGATAGTTGTATTTTTTATAGAAGTCAGATCAAAGAGGTTTTTGGCTCCACCGATCAGATTGATATATTTTCCGATGGTTTTAGTGACAGTGATATCGGCCATATTATATCCGCTAATTTGTCTGAGACTGGCCGTTACCGGCGTCGTGCTCATCAGCGCATAGGCCGGTTTTTTACCAGTATACTTATAGAAAAGATTTACACTGGCTCCAAGTTTTGGGAAATTGTAGAGAAGGTTTGCATTAATTTCCGGAGACCATACAAATTCAGGAAGGTTCTCATTCAGTTCCGCGTCTTCGCTGATTTCGTTGTAAGTTCCAATGTAGGTACCACCCAATGATGCCTGAATATTTTTCCAGTTCACTTTATTATCGAACGTCAGGCCAGTAGTTTTGTACAAACTGATGTTCAGATAAGTTGTCTGCGTGGGATTGTTGGGATCAAATCCGGTATCGATCCGATCATGGAAAACATTATAAAATCCACCAAGCGTCGAGGTTAACCGGAGCGTTGTTTTTTCAACCGCGCGCCAGGTCAGGAAAGAATTAAAGCTGTTGGAGTATTCTGCTTTCAGATTAACATTGCCATTGATCGAATGTGAAGCATCGTGAAAATCAAAATACAATTCACGTAGCGCAGGCGAGCGGAAACCGCGAGCATAACCCATTCGAAGGTCCAATACCTTATTCAGTATTATTTTTGCATTCAATGCAGGAATAACCGGCGGCGCATCGTAAACAGAGTTTTTAATGAAACGAACTCCCGGACTAAACTTTATCGCAGGGGTTATTTTCAATTCAGAAGACACAAAAAACGCATATTCATTAATGGTCGGAGAGCCCAGAATCCGTTGTCCGCTGCTGTTGTTATTATTGATTTCGATACCTGGAAGAAGCGTAACATTGGAGTTAATTTTATATAAAGCGGTCCCTCTGAAAAACACTGTTGTGAAAATGGATTTATCCTGAGCCGCCGCGTCTATCGAAAGTGTTCTGCGGCCGGTATTAAGATCCAGCACTGTACTCAGCGTTCTCCGGCTGTAATCGGTATAGGAAAGTGCTCCCGTGAAACCTAATTTTTCACTTGCTTTATATTCTCCCTGCGCCTGATGAAACCACCGTTTCGTGATATAATCTTTATCAGCAGCTTTATTTTCAGCACTTATTTTCCCAAAATATTTGATGGTTTCGTCCGTTCCGTTGAAACGATACCAGGCGTTCCACTTTTCTTTCGAATACCCGATTCCGGCATTATACAGCATTTGTTCCTTAGGCATCCAGGCTTTCAGGCGGCCCGTGGAATCACCTTGCCAGCCACCGAAATTATTTCTGGTCAGGCTTCCTGATAACTGAAAACCCTTCTTTTGCCAGTTAACTCCCAAACTCTGGTTATGCGTACCCTTATTCGTAAAAGCGTTATACTCGTCACTTACCGTTTCTTCCTGCATGCGCGCCGAAATGGAGAGGTTGTCATTTCCATCTCCTTTTTTGGTAATTAAATTGATTACACCGGCCAAAGCGTCTGTTCCATAAATAACAGACATCGGCCCTTCGACAATCTCTATACGTTCAATGGTATTGATATCAATTTGGCCAAGACTTTCACGTGTTGCACCGCGGTCAACCATCGGAATTCCGTCCAACAAAATCTTTACACTCTGGCCGGACATACCCATTAATTGTATATCCGAGGTGCCGAGAGTCAGATCGTTTGAAAATCGGATACCGAGTTCTGTATTGAGGATGGTCTGTACGTTCGTTGCACCTCTCGCCCGGATCCGTTCGCTATCGATCGTACGAACCTGATACACGGAATTACGTAGAGATTGCTTGCCAAATTGCCCTGTTATTACAGCATCATTCAGTGAAATGCCTGATTCAGATAGTGTTATGTCATGTAGTGTCGTTACTGAATCAGTCACCATAACTGCTAGTTCACGTTTTTCATAACCAAGAAGGCTTACGACCAGCGTATAATTTCCAGCAGGGACTTTCAGGCGAAACTTTCCATTACCGTCGGTTATACCATCGTATCTGGTATCCTTCAATGTGATATTAACACCCTCAAATGTCTTGTTATTTTGTGCCAAAATCTTCCCTCTGATTTCTCCATTCTGCGCAAAAACCACTTGCGCACAGGACAAACAAAGTAGGCATGTAAGGGTAATGAGAATTTTCATTGAAGAATTATATCTATTTAGACCAATTATATTTTACAAATAAAAGGTTAATTAGACTAATTACAAAGTAATGACTATGGATTATTTTTTATTAGGTATGCATTTGGAAGTTTATTTAGACATCGGTAGATGTTATAACTGAAAAATGCATCTAAATCAGCTATTTGCCGATTTAGATGCATTTTATATCCCTGTTGGATTTTTATTTGATAACTGCCTTCATCGTCACTGTCACCACATCTTTCAACTTCCAGTTGCTTTCTCCGACTTTATAATCCAGCCTGTTGATCTCAAATGTGCTGTTAAGCGAATAACTTCCGTCAGTATTTTTCTTCGCTTCGAACGGCAAGGTCACTGCTTTGGAAACATCTTTAATTGTCAGCGAACCGATTGCCTGATATTTATCACCCTTCTTCTCAATCTTGGAAGATTTGAAACGGATCTCCGGATACTTAGCCACGTCAAAATAACTATCGCTTTTCATATCCTTATCACGGGCATTGCTATTCGTTTTGAAAGAGTTTGTCGCAACAGTCAGATTAAAGTTACAGGCATTCAAATTATTCGGATCAAAATTGGCAGTTCCTTTTGGTGCATCGAAGGTACCGTTACAAGTGCCGAGGATAAACTTTACACTAAAATCAGTCGATCCTGAAATTACTTTTGAAGTCTGTGCCGGTGCTTGTAAATAAGCGAGAAATGTAAATACAAAAACAAAAATCGTTGATTTCATAAATTAGTATAAGTTGTTGAGGAACCGAACATTCTCAAAGCTCTTCGAGAAGTGAATCACCTTCCGACAGATCTCCCGAAGTCCATTGCCATTTTTCATGTAAACGAATTTTTCCGTTTTGTAATATTTCAGGCGTCGACTTACAAATACCCGTTGTGATTTCACCTTTGTCATTAATTTGGTGATACCGCATATCCAGGCATCCGTTTTCATCAACAAGCGCAATTAAATGTCCTGAACGGATATTAGCGCCTACGTAATCGCAGGTCAGAAGGTTGCCTGATTGTTTGTAATGAAACTTCATTTGTAAATCAACCTCACCATTTTCTGAATTGGATAGAGGAATAAATGTTTTGCCGTCGTAATTAATCATTGGATAAAAACTGCTGTTACGGATTTTTAAATGTCATTTTTACTGCACAAACTATCGACACGCTCCGTCAACTTTTTCAATAAGTCAAGTTGTTTTGCCTGTACATCAAACAAGGTTTTGATTTGTTCTTCCAACAACAAGTCCATTTTTTGATGCAGGCTACGTACTTCCAGTTCGGCTTTCATATTGATCAGATAATCATTTTCTGCCCGGATCCTGTCTTTTTCTTCCTGCCGGTTCTGGCTCATCATGATGATAGGCGCCTGCATGGCCGCGACGCAAGAAAGGATTAGATTCATTAAAATAAATGGATAAGGGTCGAATTGCTCTGCTTTTGGAAGTGTTGAATTGTAAATAATCCAAAGGATAAGAATCACACTGAAAATGATAATGAAAGTCCAGCTGCCGCCAAATCTTGCCACTTTATCAGAAACCCGCTGGCCTTGTGTAAGGATTTCCTGCGGCGGATGTGCCAGATTGTCAACGATCAATTCTTCTTCCTGAAAAGCTTTTGTGACAATATCGTGTAATTTTTTAATCTGCTTATTTTGGTTGGCGAGGATATCGTCAACTTCATCAAGAATTTCGGCCATCTTTAATTCGGGTAATTTGTCTTAAAAGTACGAATTAAAGATGGCTTCCAAATTATTTCACGGAAGTAATCCACCAAACGTTTCCGCTCGGATCGGTCACGCCGCAACTCCTTCCATAATCCTGATCTGCCGGTTCCATAATCGTTATAGCGCCTTCTGAAAGTGCTTTTTGATAAGTTTCGTCGGCATTATTAACATAGATAAAAAGATTGGCAGTTTCTGTTTTCCATTTTTCAGTACTGTCACAAAACATAATCGTACTGCCACCAATCTGAATTTCAGAATGCATGACAACATCTGTATCATCCCGCATTTTTTTAAACATTACTTCCGCACCAAAAACTTTTGTCGTAAAATCAATAAATTTCTCTGACGATTCCAGCATCAGGTAAGGCATTATCGTCTGGTGCCCGATTGGGATTTTCATAGTGCTCATTGTTTTTTGGTTAATGTTTAAGTAAATGTAACACACTGAAAAAGAACAAAATTGGAAAAACACGACATTAAACATCCCGGTATTCTGCCCCTTCTCCTTTTCCGGAAAAGAAAAATCTTGGGTGTTGTCCGGAAAATTCCTTAAAGTCGTGAATAAAGTGGGACTGGTCATAATACCCGCACGCATAAGCGATTTCCGTTAGTGATTTTTCAGAATCCCCATACATATTTACTGCGGATTGAAAGCGGACAATCCGGGTATATAACTTCGGACTAAAACCTGAAAAAGCTTTAAATTTTCTTTCAAATTGCCGTGTTGATAAGAAACTTTGTTCTGCCAGCTGCCGGACATTAGTAATGCCCTTCGTTTGAATGATATCAAAAATTGTTGAAAAGACCGCGGGTTCATGTCTGTAATTATCGGCAATCTTTTTTTCCAGAAAAGTGGTAATGATCTCAACTCTTTTCTCATTTGTTTTTGCCAGCATTATTTTTTCTTCCAAAACTTTACCTTCATTTCCCAACAAAACTCGGAGATCCGGCATTTCATTGCTCATTTCATCCGATGGCATTGAAAATAGAATCGGAATGGCAAAAGGGTAGAGATAAACACCAAAAATTCCGAAATTTTGACGGACGATAAATCGGCGGAAATTTTGAGATTGTCCGTGAACACCTGAACTGAAAGAAGTTTCTATAGAATCGTTTGACCGAATTTCATCAAATGGAGTTTGATGATGAAAAATCATCTCTGCGCAGCCGTCAGCCATGACCCGATGAATATACGGCTTTTCAGTGCCGACTTCATTTTCTAAAACCCAAAAAAATCTAACAAATTTTGAAAGTTTAGGCGGCGGGGCAATGGTTAGGTATTCCATAGATCAGACTGTCTATTATTAAAAAAACCATTCAATAATCAAAAGTGAAGTTACGTTTAATGTATAATTTTGAGTCTGATTGTGGTCATATTTTTTCGTTGTCCAATCATCTAATTTAGCGGTGCTTTTTGGAAATAATTGGTTGTAAAGTACACATTATGAAATCAGTCAACTAAATTTTAACTGAAAACACAATAGGTATATTTCCGATTTCCTTTAATACATTTGAAGAAAAATTGGAAATATTGGTTCAAATACGTGAGGTCTGCATTAATATTATCGTCGTTTTGGTGAAGAATATGAAAATCAAATCTTTTAGAACTAATACCCAAATTGGAATTGTTATAGGTAGCAGTTACAAAACGGCCGCAAGCTGATAACAATCTCTTTACTTAGTCGATTACTAATTATACTCGGTTTCTGTCATGAAATTAGTGCCCATAGAAAAGCGTACCGGACTTACCCGGGAAGAATTTATTGAGAATTATCTTAAACCAAGTCGTCCTGTTGTATTCACAGATTTGGCAAAAGACTGGCCGGCCATGCAAAAATGGACCTTCGAATGGCTTCGTGAAAACCATGGCCAAATTGAAATTCCCTTGGTGGATAACCACATGCACGACGCTGACAAATATTTCCAGATTGCAAAGACAATGAAGTTTGGAGAGTATTTGTCCCTGATCGAAAAAGGCCCGACAGACCTTCGGCTTTTCCTTTTTGATATTTTCAAAAAAGCACCTTCTCTGACGGAAGATATCCGGTTTCCAACCATTATGGACGGATTTCTGAAGTATTATAAGTTTGTATTTTTCGGTGGTGAAGGGTCAATTACAAACCTTCACTATGATATGGATTGTTCCAATGTATTTTTGACGCAATTCCATACCCGTAAGCAGGTTATTTTATTTTCTCCGGAAGAAAGCACAAGACTTTATCAGCATCCGTTTACGGTGATGAGCAAAGTGGATCCGATCAATCCGGATTACGAGCGATTCCCGGCAATGAAAGGTGCGACAGGTTTTGAAACGACTTTATACCACGGAGAAACAATATTTATTCCATCACTTTGGTGGCATTATATCCGATATATCGACGGAGGTTTCAGCCTTGCATTAAGAGCAAATAATTCAGTTTTCACTGCGGTTCGTGGAGGTATGAATCTTGTCCGTCACACCTTCGTAGACAAAGGTATGGCTTCTCTTTTGGGCCTCGAATGGCAGCATTGGAAAGAGAAAAAAGCAGTTGAAAAAGCACAGCAGCTGATCGCTCAGGAAGCATAGAGGAATTCTGACGCATTCCGGAGAAACTATTTTATCTTTGGAATGCGTTATGACTTGTATTCCTTTTATGTTTTGATATGAATTTTGAACTCACTTCCGAATACCAGCCTACGGGAGATCAGCCCGAGGCAATCAGACAACTTTTAGAGGGAATTGCAGCCGGCGAGCCTGCACAGACCTTGCTCGGGGTGACAGGTTCCGGAAAGACTTTTACAGTCGCTAACGTCGTGGCGGAAATCAATCGTCCTACGTTGGTATTAAGCCATAATAAAACCTTGGCCGCCCAGCTTTACGGCGAGTTTAAGCAGTTTTTTCCTAATAATGCGGTTGAATACTTTATTAGTTACTACGACTATTATCAGCCGGAAGCCTTTATTTCAAGCACCAATACTTATATTGAAAAGGACCTGATGATCAATCAGGAAATTGATAAATTACGGTTGCATACGGTTTCTTCGCTCATGAGCGGACGCCGTGATGTTCTGGTAGTTGCTTCTGTATCCTGTATTTACGGTGCAGGGAATCCGAATGAATATAAAAAAAGTATTGTCAAGGCAAAACTAGGCGATATTGTAAGTCGTAACCAATTTCTATACAGGCTTGTTGAAATTCTTTACAGCCGGACCGAAGTAGAATTTGGCCGCGGGACTTTCCGGGTAAAAGGTGATACCGTTGACATTTATCCCGGATATGCGGATTTTGCTTATCGTTTTATCTTTTTTGGAGATGAAATCGAAGAGATCCAACGTATTGAACCAGAAAGCGGAAAGAAGATTTCAAGCGAAAAGGCAGTTTCTATTTTTCCTGCCAATCTCTTCGTAACTGGCCGTGATGTGCTTTCTCAATCGATCAAAGAAATTCAGGATGACCTGGTAAAACAGATCAATTATTTTACCAACAATGGAAGAGTTGCAGAAGCTGAACGCGTAAAAGAGCGTACAGAGTTTGACATGGAAATGATGCGGGAACTTGGTTACTGCTCGGGAATCGAGAACTATTCAAGATATTTTGACAGACGAATTCCAGGTCAGAGGCCTTTCTGTTTGCTGGATTATTTTCCGGAAGATTTCTTGATGGTTGTGGATGAAAGTCATGCAACTATGCCGCAGCTAAAAGCCATGTGGGGCGGTGACCGGTCCAGAAAAGAAGCTTTGGTGGAATATGGTTTCCGTTTGCCCTCGGCGATGGATAATCGTCCGTTGACCTTTCAGGAATTTGAAGACCTGACGCCTCAGACGATTTTTGTAAGCGCAACGCCGGCAGAATATGAATTGCGTCGTTCAGATGGTGTTGTCGTTGAACAGATAATTCGTCCTACAGGCTTACTGGATCCGGAAATTGAGGTGCGTCCAAGTCTGAATCAGATTGATGATTTGCTGGAAGAAATCAATATTCGTATCAAGCAAGGCGACCGGGTTTTGATCACCACGCTGACCAAGAGAATGGCAGAAGAATTGAGTAAATATCTGGATCGTGTAGGGATAAAATGTCGTTATATCCACTCAGAAGTAAAGGCGCTGGATCGGGTTGAAATTCTTCGTGAATTGCGTCTTGGCGTTTTTGATGTTTTGGTTGGGGTTAACCTTTTGCGTGAAGGTCTGGATTTACCGGAAGTGTCTCTGGTTGCCATTATGGATGCTGATAAGGAAGGATTTTTGAGAGATATTCGCTCGTTAATTCAAACAATCGGACGTGCGGCGAGGAACGAGAATGGGAAAGTTTTGATGTATGCGGATGTGATGACCGGTTCTATGGAGGAGGCAATTGGCGAAACGAACAGACGTAGAGCAATTCAGCTTGCTTACAACGAAGAGCACGGAATTACACCTAAAACAATTCTGAAATCGAAGGAAGCGATTATGTCGCAAACTTCGGTTGCTGACTCGAAACCAAGAAAAATTTATGTTGAACCAAGTGAAATCCGGATAGCGGCAGATCCTGTTGTTCAGTATATGGGTAAAAATGATCTTCAAAAACTCATTAATGAAACTCAGAAAAAAATGGAAAGTGCTGCAAAAGATATGGACTTCCTGGAAGCTGCTAGGCTGCGTGATGAGTTGTTGCAGTTGAAGGAAAGGGTGAAAGATAAGGTGTAGATCAATCTGTTACATACCTTATCGTTAAGAAGCTGACTTCGCTAAATGTGAGGGCAGCTTTTTTTTATACAGAAATGGGGAAGTTATTTACTCGATTTTTTAATCCAAAGAGAAATTAATTTGTAAACCTTTGTGATTACGTATATTGCAACCAGAAAGGTCTTTTTGCCTTTTACAATATTCTTTCTGCACACATATCATATCATTTCTCATGAAAAAACTTTACCTGTTAGGTGTTCTGTTAATTACAGCTTTTACAGCAATCGCACAAAACAAAATTGATTTTAGTATTCCTAAAATTACCAGTGGAGTCGACCTTCGCACAAAGTTTAAACAACATAAATTGATTAAAGCCGATTTGGAAGGCATTTATTTGAAATTGGAAAATGAACCAAACGGTCAGATGGAACTTTCATTTTCTGGTCAGCCCAGATGGATGTTTGAGCTTGAAGAAAATAATTTGCTTTCCTCAGGTTATTTTGAAACTGTTGCCGGAAGTAATGGCGTACGCAAGCGAAGTAATGCAACGGTAAAAACATTTGATGGTACGCTAAAAGGTGGAAAAGGAAAAGTTTCGCTCACTGTCGACCACGGGTTTTTCTCGGCTGTAGTCAACGACGGCGGCCAAACGTGGTACATTGAACAAGCCCAATATATCAATGGAGAGTCAGATAATGAGGTGCTGGTGATGTATAATGCGCTGGATGTTATTGGGGGAAAGGAGTTTAGATGTGGCGTGGAGGACGATAAAAACAAGGCACAAGAATTGCTTCAACCGAAATCGGGAATGAGAACTCTGGCCGACGGATGTCAGGTCGTGGAAATGGCAATAGCTTCTGATGTAAGTATGTTTACGAAATTTGGAAGTACGGCTGCCGTATTTAATCATAATATTGCAGTGATGAATAATGTAAGTGTGCTTTACAGACATGAATTCATTGACAATATTGAGTATAGTATCGTTACCCAGTATGGAAGTATGGATTTTTCCAGCGATCCACTGTTGGTAAATACAACTTCCACGGATCCAACAACTTTATTACCTGCGTTTGCCGCCTGGGGGCAGGCGGGGAATTTTGGAGTTACTTTCGACGTTGGACAGTTCTGGACTAACCGGGATTTTGATGGAACAACGGTTGGATTGGCTTACGTTGGGACGATTTGCACGAATTACCAATACCATATTTTACAAGATTTTTCACCCGATATTTCATCTGTTGCTGTAATGACAGCACACGAGATTGGTCATAATTTCAATGCGAATCACGATGCGCCAGGTTCGCCTACCATTATGGCTCCATCAGTAAACCTGACAAGTACCTGGTCGTCGCAATCCGAAACTGCTATAAATGACCATATTACTACCCGAACTTGTTTAAGCAATTGTAACGGAACAATAAATTCTGCTTTTATTGCCATGCCTTCCGCCGTTTGTGTAGGTGGAACCGTGCAATTTAAGGACCAAACAATCAATGGTTCTACGAGAAGCTGGACCTTTCAATCGGGTAATCCAGCAACTTCCACGTCAGCCAAGCAGGCAACGACCTATTTGACCGCGGGCACTTTTGACGTAACCCTGGCGAGTGGTACTCAGACCCTGGTTGCCAATGATTATATCATTGTGAATAATCCGGCCCTTAATACTGCTTCCTGTTCTTTGCCAAGCGGTACGCCTGGGAACGGTGGACTACGATATTTTGCTTTAAATTCCATAAATTTTCCGTCGGGAAATGCGACCTCTGATGGAAGTAAGTATATGGATAGGTCGTGTACGCAAATTACTGAATTGACGGCAGGGAATTCTTATGACGTAACAGTCAGCATTGGGAATTATGACGAGAATGTAACCCCAACTATATTTGAGCGAATAAAGGTGTATATTGATTATGACAATGATGGCCTTTTCAACGAAACTACGGAATTGGTTGTAAATTCCAGTAGTTTATGGGCAGGTTACCTTACTTACGATGCATCCAGCAGGCCATGGCTGCGATTTACTACGCCAACAAACGCAACTAAAAATAAGATATTAAGACTGCGTGTTGTTACCGATACATCAAATCCGTCTGATGCATGCCATAACACAGCAGAAGGCCAGGTGGAGGATTATGGTGTTGTATTTCATCAAATCAGTCCGCCATTGCCGGTTGACCTGATATCATTTTCAGGAAGGAAAGCCGGAAATGGTAATTTGCTGGAATGGAAAACAGTAAATGAAACAAAAATGGAATCGTATACCGTAGAGAGAAGCGAGACCGGAATCGGTTTTTCTGATATTGGTACGGTTGTGTCTAACAATACAGGTAAAGACCAGTTTAATTACCAGTTGACAGATGAGTTAATTCCTAATACTGTTGGTGGCTATTACTACAAACTCAGGATGGCAGAAATGGATGGAAAAGTCAATTTTAGCAGAATCATTTTTGTTAAAAATTCTGATGTACAAGCAGGGCTGGTTTTAAAAAATTGTCAGACATTGATTGGAGATGATATTGCTTATGAATTGCTGTCTGATACGGAACGCGTGGTAAATATTACGCTATTTAACATCTTAGGGAATCCGGTAAGAGCCTGGAAAAAAGGACTATCCAAAGGTAATAATCAAATCAAGGACGATATGACCAATTTAAATTCAGGTTTGTTATTCCTAAGTATTCAGGCGGACGATCAGCCAGTGATTGTTCAAAAAATATTAAAGTAAATTTGCGTTGAATTAAATTTGAAATCATAAAACGGGTCGGTCAGACAGTTCTGACCGGCTCGTTTTATGATTTGTTTAATGCGCTTCCTCAGTTGCATTTGTGGTTTTTAGCAATGCCACAGCCTCTTTCCAATTATTCACTCTTGTGTGCCGGTCTACATTGATGTTATGCCCGGCCGTAAACAGAATCGGCATTCCTTTGTGGAAATCAAGATTTTTCAAATGATCGTCAATTAAGAAGTCGGTACCAATAACACTTTTATCTCCACAGAAAATAATATTTCTCCATGATATAAATGGGAAATGTTCTGCAAGCCAATCGTGTTTTTCGATCAGAGAATTGGGGAATTCCATAGCTGCGGAAACGATGTAGACATCAAAGTCTTCCTGCAATTCTTTCAACGCTTCAACTGCGCCTTCGATCACCGGTGCATTGCGAAAAAATCCCTTTTTATAAATAAGGCTCCTTGCCGCGGCCGGATCGGGGAATGCGAAATCTTCTGGTTTTCCCAGCAAATCTTCTTTTTCTACCCGAACACCAAATTCCTGCTCGTAAAAATGAATCCAGTTCGTTTCGATATCCGCTATGACATTGTCCATGTCGATGGCTACTGTTTTTTTCATTTATATGATATTTTAGCTGCAAAATATTGCGACAAATGTAGCTATATATTGCAATAATTTGCAATATATAATTTTAATTAATTATTATCTTTGCAAAAAGTTGAATCTACGTCGATGTTAAAAGAAGAACGCTTTCGGGTTATACTAAGTCAGTTAGGGCAAGATCAAAAAGTGCATTTATCCGGACTGAGTGGTATTTTAAATGTTTCTGAAGATACGGTCCGCCGGGATATCAAAGAATTAGCAGAACAGGGATTACTCAAGTCGGTCAGGGGAGGAGCCGTGCCGCATTCGCCTGGACCGCATCATTTCAAAGATCGCATAACATATGGGCATGACCAGAAGCGCATCATTGCGAATAAAGCGCTAACTTTTCTGAAAGATGGTCAGGTCGTCATTTTTGATGGCGGAACTTCTGCCATGCTGATCGCACAGGCATTACCCAAAGACATTCATCTAACGGTCGTAACAAACAGTTTTCCGATCGCGAGTATTTTGGAAGAGCATGAAAAGGTGGACGTTTTGTTTGCCGGTGGAAGGCTGCTGAAAAAATCTTTTGTAACGATAGGGAATGAAACGATACAGTATTTTAGAAAATTCCGGGCCGATATCTGTTTTTCAGGAATTTGCAGTATCCATCCGGAACTGGGCGTTACAGGGCCGGATTATGAAGAAAGTGAAGTGAAAAGGGCGATGGTGGAATCTTCCAGAGAAATCATTGCGCTTTCTACGCTGGAAAAATTAGGAACTGCCGAGGCATATTATGTTTGTCCGACCAATCAGTTGACGACGATCATTACCGATCAGCCGGACAATTTAGATATGTTTGAGGTTTATAAAGCAATGGGAATCAAGATGGGTTAATCTTCATTTTCGGAAGTTTGCTCGATCTTATGAAAAGTTTCGTCCATCGTTTTTGTTTCCTGATTTAAAACATTAGCAACACCCAGCATATAGGCAATGGTGAAATACCTGAGCCATTTTATGGCTCCGAGAATTATCTTGTTGATTTTCATGATTTCTAAATTGAAGTAATAAGACAAAACGAAACCTTACTTCCCAAACGGGAAATCAAGTATTGTCAGACCAATAAATGGCCTGGGTTTCGACATAGAGAATATGAGCCATTGCGCAGCAGTAATAGCTGGCTAGGAAACGAAATCAGGAAAATCGTCAGAAGAATTGGAAGTCAATATTCGACTTCTAAAATGAAGAATTGTATTTTGAGATACTGGTTTGAAAAGGCTATATTGTCTGTTCAGAAGAATATGGGCATGGTTATTCAATCTGTGAGACAAAAGATTTATTAGTATAAATTGAGAATTTTGCTGTTGGTTGAAATAACTTTTCTTAGAGGATATTGAAAATTTAGCAAAAGCTTTTTTCTTTCCCGAATTTGGAATAAGCTGGTCAACGCGTTCAATCAGAACAGGTTTTCCAAATTGAAGATTGTTGTTGTGATGAGAAATTCCGGATGACAGAAACAGAAAAAACAGCCAACTGAAAATTGGAAGTTTGCGATTGATATTTTGTCTCTGTTTCATGTTGTAATTATTTCGCGCCCATCCGTATGGCACCATCCAGGCGTATTACCTCACCATTTAACATCGGATTTTCAACAATTGATTTTGCTAACAAAGCATATTCGGACGGTTTTCCCAAACGCGATGGGAATGGTACCTGCTGTCCCAGAGAAATTCTAGCCTCCTCCGGTAAATCCATTAATAGCGGTGTTTCAAATAATCCAGGCGCAATGGTCATGACCCGAATACCTGCTTTTGCAAATTCGCGCGCTATTGGTAACGTCATGCTTACGATACCACCTTTGCTGGCTGCATAAGCCGCCTGACCCATTTGTCCGTCATAAGCGGCAACGGAGGCTGTGTTTATAATTATTCCGCGTTCGCCTTCTGCGTTCGTCTCATTTTTCTCCATGGCAAAACCAGCTAAACGAATCACATTAAACGTCCCGATCAGATTGATACGAATAGTTTTTTCAAACGCTTCAAGAGCATGCGGACCATAAACCCCATCAACTTTTCCAATGGTTTTTCTGGCGATTGCAATACCGGCACAATTAACAACGATCTGAATCGAGCCAAATGTTTCCAACGCCGAATTGATAGCCAACTTCACATCGACTTCATCCGCTACGTCTGTTTTTACAAATTTAAGTTTTCCAGGAAATTCCTGTTCAAGTGCTTTTCCCGAAGTTTCGTTTAGGTCAAGGATAACGACATTGGCTCCTTGTGAAAGGAATAGTCGGGCGGTGGCTTCGCCGAGCCCGGAAGCGCCGCCTGTGATGAGTGCTGTGGAGTTTTGTAGTTGCATGAAGTGTGAAGGCTAATTATTGTTAATCACTTATCACTTCTATGTCGATTCAGTATATGCTCCGGAATTGGGTGTTTTTCTAAAAATGCGCGGGCTTCACTCACTTTTTTCAAAACAACAGGATGCTGTGAAAGATCAGGTAGTGAATTGTCAATAATTACTTCACCATATTTAGGTGTTCTTTTACTACCCTTTGATTTTATTGATCCCATAATATTAAACTATGTCTAAAATTAATTCCTTTTAAAATGAGAAGGAATAGGATACTTCCTCAACGTTTCTCTTGCCTTTTCAGCTTTTTCCAAGGCGATTTGTGGAACAGGTAAATTGTCTAAAGAAGGATTATATATAATTCCTCCCTCGCCCTCTTTCGTGATATTTTTTTCTACAACTTTCATTTCTATGAAAATTAATTTCATCTAAATTAACTCTTTTTTTCAATTAAAAAACCTTCAAAATTAATATTAGGTTCGAATGGATGCCATTCTTGATTTTTAAGTCCAAGTATAATCAAATCTTGAATATCAGAGTTATATATTTTGTTAATAACAATTTGGTATAGTCTAGTTCTTGAAGAAGTAGTTCCCTCAAAGTAAATTTTCCTATTTCGATATGCTTTTAAAAACGCGGTTACAGCATTTATTACTGTGGCAAAAATTTCCGGCATATCACCATTATTGGTTACCAATAAATCACTGTATTCCTGAGAAGTGGGATTGTAATCCAATAAAGCAAGATTATAAATATCATCGGCTAGTAATTGGAATAAAATTACTTTTTCAAAAACACCTCGTTTGCCAACGCTCTGAAATTGGAACCGAGTATGGTCTTTATTTATATCTAGTGCGTATGGTTTATAATTCATTATATAGCAAAGCCTTTAGACCTTACTAAACTGTGTTTGGTACATCTAGTACGTAACAGATCAACATAAGTTACGCAATCAAAAGAAAAAGGAGCCCCACAAAGAAAAAAATCTCTGTGAACCTCCTTTTTTACTCTTCCTAACGCTGCGTTTTCTAAACTAGAAATCAGGACACCACCTCAATTTTTACCTTCAATAAAAACTCATCCATTTCAATCTCGCTGGCAGAACCATTGAGGTCGCCTACCAGGCTAAGATCCAATGCCTGAACTTCCTGACATATATATTCTCTGTTCGCAGTTACAGCACTTGCCAATAATTCATCATTGTTTTGAAGCGTGATTTTTATTTTATCCGTTACTTCAAATCCGCTGTCTTTACGAAGATTTTGAACACGGTTTACGAAGTCACGTGCGATACCTTCCAGACGAAGTTCGTCGGTAACGGTGATATCAAGGGCAACAGTCAGACCATTTTCACTTGCAACCAGCCATCCCGGAACGTCTTCAGTATAGATTTCTACTTCGTCAATCAAAATCGCCGCTACCGGATTGAGATCGGTAATCAAAAACTGACCGTCCTTTTCCAGTTGTTTGATTTCAGTATTGTCCCAAAGCTTGATTTTCTCTGCGACAGCCTGCATATCTTTTCCAAACTTTTTACCTAAAACCTTAAAGTTCGGTTTTGCTCTTTTATGGAAAAATCCGTCGTTGTCGTTGATCGCGTCAACATCTTTCACGTTAACTTCCGATAAAATAATCGAAGCAACCTGACGAATTTGTCGACTTGTTTTTTCTGTCAAAGCCGGAATCAAAACTTTTGAAAGCGGTTGACGTACTTTTAATTTATGTTTTTTACGGATCGAGTGAACCAGCGAACTGATCGACTGAGCCATTTCCATCGCTTCTTCCAGATCCAGGTCGATTTCATTGTATTCAACCTTCGGCCAGTGTGACAAATGAACCGAGTCGTATTTCAAATGAGAATCCGCTTTGATCAATTCTTCTCTGATTCCGTCTGTCAAACTTTTATACAACCATTCCGCAAAAAACGGAGCGATTGGCGACATTAACTGAGAAACCGTAACCAAACAATGCTGCAACGTTTCATAAGCCGCTTTTTTATCTTCTGTCAATCCGGCATTTTCGCTTGATGGATTCCAGAAACGGCGACGGTTTAAACGGATATACCAGTTTGAAAGCTGATCCGTTACGAAATCCTGAACCAGACGTCCCGCTTTTGTTGGGTTATAATCGTCAAACTGCTCACCAACTTCTTTGATCAGCGTATTCAGTTTTGACAAAATCCAGCGATCCAGTTCCGTTCTGCTTTCCACAGGAACAGACGTTGCTTCATGGAAATTATAACCATCCAGATTCGCATACAAAGCGAAGAAATTGTAAGTATTTACTAGCGTTCCGAAAAACTTGCGCTGCACTTCCTGGATCCCGTCGATGTTAAATTTAAGGTTATCCCAAGGTTCCGCATTGGTGATCATATACCAGCGCGTCGCATCTGGACCATATTTTCCAAGTGTTTCGAATGGATCAACGGCGTTTCCAAGACGTTTTGACATCTTGTTACCATTTTTATCCAAAACCAAACCTGTTGAAACAACGTTTTTGAACGCTACCGAATCAAACAACATTCCGGCAATCGCATGCAAAGTGAAGAACCATCCGCGTGTCTGGTCGACGCCTTCGGAGATAAAATCGGCCGGGTAACTTTCGTTGAATGTTTCGTTGTTTTCAAATGGATAATGCCATTGCGCATAAGGCATCGCACCGGAATCAAACCAAACGTCGATCAGATCCGGCTCGCGGAACATGATATTTCCCTGAGCAGAAACGAAATAAATGTTGTCAACATAAGGACGGTGAAGATCGAAATCTCCTTCGCTCAATTTTGCCAGATAAGACGAATTACTTTCAGTTTGTTCTGCCGATAATTTCCCGGAAGCATTTGCGCTTTCAAGCAATGCCTTCAGTTCACTGATCGCACCAACACAAACTTCTTCACCAATTTCACTGCGCCATATCGGAAGCGGCGTTCCCCAGTAACGGGAGCGGGATAAATTCCAATCCACCAGGTTTTCCAGCCAGTTCCCAAAACGACCTGTTCCGGTGCTTTCAGGTTTCCAGTTGATTGTTTTATTCAATTCAACCAGCTTATCTTTCATCGCTGTTGTTTTGATAAACCAGCTATCCAGTGGATAATATAACACCGGTTTGTCCGTTCGCCAGCAATGCGGATACGTATGTTCGTATTTTTCGACTTTGAACGCTTTACCTTCTTCTTTCAGTTTGATGGCAATCAAAACGTCCGTTGCACGGAATTCAGGATCAGCCTGTTCTTCTGCTGAGTAATATTCAGGCTTCACAAATCGGCCTGCATAATCTGTTATTTCTTTAACAAAACGTCCACGACGATCCACGATCGGTACTTCTTTCCCCGTTTCGTCTTTCACCATAATGGCAGGAATACCATTCGCGTGAGAAACCCGAAAGTCATCCGCGCCAAAAGTTGGTGAAGTATGTACAACGCCGGTACCATCTTCTGTGGTAACGAAATCTCCGATAATCACACGGAAAGCAGGTTTGTCTGGCTGAACGTATGGCATCAATTGCTCGTATTCAACACCTTCCAGATCTTTTCCTTTGAATTCTTTCAGGACAGTCCAAGGCAATAATTTTTTGTCGCTCGCAGCATATCCTTCGAAATCACCGTCTTTTCCTTTTTCAGTGAAATATTTTCCAATCAGATCCTTCGCCAAAACCACTTCAACAGGTTCGTAAGTGTAAGGATTGAATGTTTTTACCAATACATAATTAATGTTGGCGCCAACCGTCAAAGCTGAGTTTGCTGGCAAAGTCCAGGGCGTTGTCGTCCATGCCAAAATGCGCAGATCAACCAAACCAGCAACATCAGCAAAAACAGGATAACTTTCCACCGCTTTCACTTTGAACATCGCCACAATCGTTGTGTCCTTCACATCTTTGTATGTGCCGGGCATATTCAATTCATGCGATGACAGACCAGTTCCAGCTGCCGGAGAATACGGCTGGATGGTGTAACCCTTATAAAGTAAACCTTTGTCGTAAAGCTTTTTAAGCAAACTCCAAAGACTTTCGATGTATTCGTTTTCGTAGGTTACGTATGGATTTTCAAGGTCCACCCAGTACCCCATTTTTTCCGTAAGATCATTCCATTGGTCAGTGAATTTCATGACCGTCTGGCGACATCTTTCGTTATATTCTTCTACTGAAATTGTTTTTCCAATATCATCTTTGGTAATCCCAAGTTCTTTTTCAACCTGCAATTCAACCGGAAGTCCGTGTGTATCCCAACCTCCTTTACGCTTTACCTGAAAGCCCTGAAGGGTTTTGTAACGGCAGAAAATATCCTTGATCGAACGCGCCATCACGTGGTGAATACCAGGCGTTCCGTTTGCCGAAGGCGGACCTTCATAAAAAGTAAAGGAAGGCGAACCTTCGCGCGTATCGATCGACGCTTCAAAAATTTTATTGTCTTTCCAAAATTTCAGTATATCATCACCAATCTGTGGATAACTGAGGTTTTTATACTCTTTGTAGTTCATATCGGCAGTTAGCTATTAGTATGGTCCGTCACACGGTGTTCCGTCAAACGGATGGCCGTTAGCTTCGTTATTTGGCTCTTCCTAAATTTCAGACCGCAAATTTACGGATTTTTTGGGTGAAAGGGAAGGAGGTGTGATAATGATTAATGGCTGATTTGATACATTGTAGAATGTATAACAGAAATTGCTGATAAGTTGATCGTTAGAAGTTGTTAAGACTAGGCATAAAACTAAACAAGCTAATCTTCATCATTTCTGATAAACCCGCACATAATCAATCTCATACCGGGCCGGGAATTCCGTTTTAGCAGGATCTCCGCCATTATCACCGCCAATCGCCATACCTAGTAAGATATAATGCGGTTGCCGGAAAGGGTTTTTGTGTGGTTCTTTTGCGTTGTATGTTTTTTCAAGATCAATTGAATTCATCAAAAAATCATCAACATAAAGTTTGATGCGTTTTTCGTCCCAATCCATTCGCCAGACGTGAAATTTATTTGACCAGTCAGGGTCGTCGAATTCTGAAATTGGCTTTTTTACAGTGCTCCAGATACCTTTCCATTTTTCCATAGAACCCCATACCGCATTAGCCAGGATCGTTCCGCGGTAATATTCCATGATATCAATTTCACCGTTTTCCGGCCATTCGCCTTCATTTCCCAATGTCCAGAATGCAGGCCACATACCAGAACGGGTATCGATTTTAGCCTTTATTTCGAAACGTCCATACTTGAAACTTTGCATTCCCTGTGTAATCAGGCTCGCCGAGGTATAATGCGCAGAACTTCTTTCTTCCTTCCAGTTTTTACTCCCGGAAACATAATTTGGATTTTTTACCTCTTCCCGGCGTGCTTCAATAATGAGCATCCCTTCTTTACAAAAAGCATTTTCGGCCTGATACCATTGATATTCATGATTCCTGACAAAACCTTTTTCGGCTTTCCAGTTCTTTTGATCCGGCTTTCCGTCGATATTAAATTCATCAGACCAAACCAACTTCCACTGGGCTTTGGCAGTGATATTAGAAAATACTGAGAAAATTAAAATTAAGTAACTGATTTTCATTTTAAGGCGTTAATTGATCAGGAGTTTGATTTCTATCAACGATGATAACAGATTATTCCTAGCCAAACAAATAGGTCAAAAAGATTTAATTACGTTATATTCCACAACGAAATCGTATCATTTAAACCTTTTGTTCATTAGTTAGAATTCAAAAAAAATCATTAATAAACTTTAAACATTGATCTGATTAACTTCGGATTTTGTGAAAATGAAATGAATAGAATTGCAAGTGTGGCGCAAAAGGCTGGTTTAGACGGATTTTTACTGTTGCTGATCAGCATGATCGGATTGGCGTATTTATGGCCATATCCCGGAATGAAGACAAGCCCTGTGCCATTAGGCGAAATTGCCACGTACGGTGTTTCAGTAGTTTTTTTCTTTTACGGATTGAGGCTTAGTCCGGAGAAATTACGGGCGGGCTTGACCAATTGGCGATTGCACGTCATGATCCACTTTTCGACTTTTTTAATATTTCCATTGATTGCGTTGGCGCTCCGTCCGGTTTTTGTTGGAGAAGAAAATGAAATGCTTTGGTTATCTATCTTTTTTCTGACGACACTTCCTTCAACGGTTTCCTCTGCTGTCGTTATGGTTTCCATTGCAAACGGCAATATCCCGGCAGCGATCTTTAATGCCAGTATTTCCAGTTTGATGGGCGTTTTTATCACGCCGCTTTGGATGGGGCTGGTACTGGATGATGCCTCCGGAAATTTTGATTTGATAGGCGTAGTCGGAAAATTGTCTTTACAAGTAGTATTACCAGTTGCACTGGGATTGTTACTAAATAAAAAATGGGGATATTTTGCAGAAAAAAACAAAACGAAAATCCGGTATTTCGACCAGTCTACCATTTTACTGATCGTTTATACCTCATTTTGTGAATCGTTTGGCGAGCATTTATTTAGTGGATTTCAAATTAAAGATATTGTACTTTTAGGAATAGGAATGTTGTCGTTGTTTTTTCTTATTTACAATGTGCTGACTTTTTTTAGTCGATTGCTGCATTTCAGTCGGGAAGACGAGATAACGGCAGTATTTTGTGGTTCGAAAAAATCTCTGATTCAGGGTGCTGTAATGTCCAAAGTTTTATTTTCAGGCGCTGCTTATGCCGGTGTAATGTTGTTGCCCATTATGCTATACCATGCATTACAGCTTATCGCCGCCAGTGTTATGGCGCAGCGAATGGCCAGGGAGAATTTAAATATTACAGATTCGGAATAATTGTAACAAATTGATAAAGAGATGTTTTACTTAAAATATTTGTATGCGCTTAATACCATTCCTTATCCGATTTATTTTATTCGTACTTATTTTGGTCGGGTTAAAGTCGATGTGGGATAATTTCAGCACGGGAAACTGGGTTCCCGACTGGGTTTCGGGAAAAGACAAAATGGAGACGGTTCACACTTTGGTGCTGGAAGAAATGACAGCCATGGGAAAGCTGGAACTGGTAAAATATAATTTTAAAGATGTGGTTGAACAGGAGGTTGTCAAAACCTGGCTTCCCAATGCAAAAGCCGTTATCATTGTGCAGGGAGAAGCAATTGGTTGTGTGGATTTAACCAAAATTGAGATCGCTGACATTACCTCTGACCAAGAGATTTTAGTAGTGAACATGCCTGAACCTGAGTTATGTGTTTTCAAAATTGATCACGAACATTCCAAAGTTTATAACACGGAATACGCTTTTATGGAAGAGGGGAAACTTGTGAATGATGCATTTTTACAAGCAGAAAAGCAAATTCAGAAATCAGCCCTGGATATGGGGATTTTGGAGCAGACAAAGGAAAATGCAACAAAAATATTGACGCCCATGCTTGAAAAAGCGTCAGGTAAAAAGGTGATGTTAAAATTTCCAATGAGTACGAAAATAGATAAATTACGCTAACAACCACTTTCTTATGCCCGTTAAAGGATTTCTCACACAGGAAGATTTTGAAAAAAAAGTTCAGCTTGAAGAAATAGAAACTGTTATCGTAGGTTTTACAGACCATTACGGGCGCCTGCTGGGAAAGCGGGTGGACGCTGAATATTTCATCGACAGTGTGCTGAAATCGGGAACACACGGCTGTGATTATCTTTTGACAACCGATATGGAAATGGAGCCGGTTCCGGGATATACTTATGCGAACTGGGAGCTTGGTTACGGCGATTTTCACATGGTTCCAGATCTTTCAACCTTGCGTATGGCAGACTGGCTGGAAAAAACGGCGCTAATTATCTGTGATATTTTTGATGAAAAAACCCATGCTCCGGTTCCTGTCGCACCGCGTTCTATCCTGAATAAGCAGCTTGAAAATGCCGCTGACTATGATGGCTTAAAATGTTTTGCAGCGTCTGAACTGGAATATTATCTTTTAGAAAACACTTATAAGGATGCTTTTCAAAAGCATTACCAAGACTTAACCCCGGCCGGATATTATCTCGAAGATTACCATATACTTCAAGGGACGAGAAATGAAAAATTCACTTCGGCGGTCAGGAGGCATTTGAAAAACTCCGGCATAGCCATCGAAACGTCCAAAGGCGAGTGGGGTTTAGGACAACATGAGCTGAATGTGAAGTATGATGAGGCTCTGCCCATGGCGGATAACCATGTTGTTTATAAACAATGCATGAAGGAAGTAGCCGATGCCATGGGGTTTTCGGTGACTTTCATGGCAAAGTTTGCAACGGGGCAGGCGGGGTCCAGCAGCCATATTCACATGAGTTTGTGGAAAGACGGCAAAAACGCCTTTGCCGGAGAGCAGCAATTTGGGCCGGTAAAAGGATCGGATATTTTTCGCTGGTTTCTTGGTGGTTGGATAAAACATGTGCCGGACGTTATGCCGTTTTACGCGCCAACAGTGAATTCCTACAAGCGTTTTGTCGACGGCTCCTGGGCTCCTACGCGGCTTGCATGGAGTTATGACAATCGCACGGCGGGTTTTCGCGTAGTCGGACATGGGGCAAGTCTGCGGATCGAATGCCGGATTCCCGGCGCAGATTGTAATCCTTATCTGACTTTTGCAGCTTCACTTGCGTCAGGTTTGGCCGGAATAAAAAATAAAATCGAACCGCCGGAATGTTTTACAGGAGATATTTATGCAGCATCGCATTTGCCAAGAGTCCCGTACACACTTGCCGAGGCAACAGCTCTTTTTGAACAAAGTACATTTGCTAAGGAGACTTTTGGAGAAGATGTTGTGAAACATTACACTCATTTTTTTAAAACAGAACAGCGGGCATATGATATGTCAGTTACGGATTGGGAGCGCAAACGGTATTTCGAAAGGATATAAGTGAAACTTAGGAGTTAGGCAGGAGGCTCCGATGGAGCCGGAATTTTAAAAGATTAGAATCAATTGCTATAAACAGGAAGCTCCAATGGAGCGAGGTAGTAAGCCTGGAAATTCGTGAATAGAAATTAGTTTTAAAAATTTGGAATTGTCCAGCCGGGCAGCGGCTTCCTGTTTATAGAAATGAATTATAACGCGTAAGGTTTGGCTCCGTAGGAGCCTCCTGGAATTACCAGAAAATTTTAAACAATAATAAGCTCAATTACTATAATTTTAACCAATACCATCCAATGCGTTTAGAAAACAAAGTCGCCCTCATCACAGGTGGAAGTGGTGGAATCGGCCGGGAAACTGCTCTTTTGTTTGCAACAGAAGGAGCGAAGATTGTTATTACCGATGTCAACGACGAAGCCGGGCAGGAAACGGCAGATATGATAACCGCAGAAGGCGGCGAAGCTTTTTATCTACATGCCGACGTCTCAAAAGCAGCCGATTGTGAAGCGATGGTTGCCTTCACGGAAGAGAAATTTGGAAAGTTGAATATTATGTTCAACAATGCTGGTATCATGCATAGCGATGATGATAATGCGGTAACGACCGAAGAATCTATCTGGGATCTGACGATGAATATCAATGCAAAGGGAGTTTTTCTTGGTTGTAAATATGGTATTCCGGCATTGCAGCGGGCCGGAGGAGGATCCATTATTAATACTGCCTCTTTTGTCGCAATTTTAGGAGCTGCAACCCCGCAAGTTGCTTATACAGCCAGTAAAGGAGCTGTTTTAGCTTTGACCAGAGAATTGGCGATCATTCACGCACGTGAAAACATCCGTGTAAATGCCTTGTGCCCGGGCCCTCTTCGGACAGAGTTACTAATGAAATTTTTGAATACAGAAGAAAAGAAACAACGTCGTCTGGTACATATACCCATGGGCCGTTTTGGTGAAGCAAAAGAAATGGCTTCTGCCGTTTTGTTCCTTGCATCAGATGAATCATCTTTTGTTACCGGTACTGACTTTCTGGTTGATGGAGGGATTACTTCCGCCTACGTAACGCCATTATAAATTTTCGGTTTTATGCAAAAAACAATAAGTCCTGTTGATGGATCCATATACCTGGAAAGGCCATTGGCGACAGATGAAATGATCGAAAACGCTTTGGCAAAAGCAACTGAAGCGCAGAAAGAATGGAAAAAAACGTCGATTAAAGATCGCGCTGATTTTTGTCTGAAGGCTGTGGAATACTTCCTGAATCATGCAGACGAAATCGGTTTGGAGTTGACCTGGCAAATGGGGCGCCCGATACGGTACACAGCCAATGAAATTCGCAAAGGATTTCAGGAGCGTGCGAAGTATATGATTTCAGTCGCAGAACAGGCTCTGGCTGACATTGAGGTAGAAGAAATTTCGGGCTTTAAGCGGTTTATCAGACGTGATCCGGTTGGTGTAGTATTTGTGGTTGCGCCATGGAATTATCCTTATCTCACTTCGGTCAACTCTGTTATTCCGGCGATTATGGCTGGAAATACGGTTATTTTGAAACATGCCCAGCAAACGCCTCTTTGTGCCGAGCGTTATGCCGAGGCATTTGCCTTCGCAGGTTTACCGGATGGTGTTTTTCAATATTTGCATTTAAGTCACGAAAAGGTAGCAAAGGTTATTGCCGATCCCAGAACTTCTTATGTTGCATTTACAGGTTCTGTGGAAGGCGGACATGCAGTTCAAAAATCGATCAATGAGCGATTTATCGTAGGAGGTTTGGAGCTTGGAGGTAAAGATCCTGCCTATGTGCGCGCTGATGCAAACCTCGCCGATGCAGTTGAAAATCTTGTAGATGGATCGTTTTTTAATTCCGGACAATCTTGCTGCGGTATCGAACGGATTTATGTTCACGAAGATGTCTATGATAAGTTTGTTGAGGAATTCGTAGCACTTACTAAGACCTACACCTTAGACGATCCATTGAATTCGGACACAACTTTGGGCCCGATGGTAAGAACATCTGCTGCCGCTTTTGCTCAGAAACAGGTGGATGAAGCAGTTAAACAAGGCGCAAAAGCACTTATTGATACGTCGCTTTTTCCCTCACATAAAGAAGGAACGCCGTATATGGCACCACAGGTTTTGGTCAATGTCGATCATTCCATGGAGGTAATGACGGAAGAAACTTTTGCTCCCGTTGTCGGAATCATGTCTGTGAAAAGTGATGAGGAAGCGATTCAATTAATGAATGATAGCCAATATGGCTTGACGGCTTCTATCTGGACAAGCGATATTGATGCCGCTTTGGAAATTGGGGCGCAGGTTGAAACGGGAACATGGTTTATGAACCGCTGCGATTATCTGGATCCAGCTCTTGCCTGGACGGGTGTTAAAAATTCTGGTAGGGGAGTGACGCTTTCAAAAGTTGGATACGAAGCTTTAACAAAAGCAAAATCTTTCCATTTGAAAATAGGGTAGTTTTTAGGTTACACAGATGGCCACGGAGTTAATGAGAGGACCACAGTTTGAATTATTTAAACGCTGTGGTCCTCTTTCAATTTACCTCTATGCTACTCTGTGTAACCTACCTGCGTGCGAAGAAGATCTTCTAGAGTCTCGCGTCTTCTTACCAATTTCGCGGTGCCGTTGTCAATTAAAACTTCTGCCGGGCGGAAACGGGCATTGTAGTTTGAACTCATCGTGAAACCGTATGCGCCGGCATTCATAAACGCCAGAACATCGCCCTGACGAACTTCCGGTAGCGGACGATCGGTAGCGAACGTATCTGTTTCGCAGATATAACCCACAACAGTATAATCCATTTCTTCACCCGCCGGATTAGAAATGTTCAGGATATGGTGGTAAGAACCGTACATCATCGGACGGATAAGGTGGTTCAAACCAGAGTCGATATGAACAAAGGTGCGGGCCGGATCTTTCTTTACCACAGTCGCATTGACCAGCAAATAACCACATTCGCTCACCAGAAACTTCCCTGGTTCAAACCATAGTTGCAATTCACGGCCATATTTAGCGCAAAAATTTTTAAAACGTTCTGAAATTTTATTTCCCAAAAGCTCCATATCAGTGATCGGATCATTTGGTTTGTAGGAAACTTTAAAGCCGCCTCCCAAGTCAATAATTTCAAGGTCCGGGAACTGCAACGCAGCTTCGAAAAGGATATCCGCTACCTGCAAAAATGGTTCAGCATCTTTTATGTCTGACCCGGTATGCTGGTGCAAGCCAATAACTTTGATATCGTATTTTTTAACAACTTCCAAAATCTGGTCCATAAGCAGCACCGAAATTCCAAATTTGGAATCTGCGTGGGCCGTCATGATTTTAATATTTCCACCAGCAGCTACGTTCGGTTTCAGACGTATCAGGCATGGCTTTGTATTTCCATAAGTTTGCCCAAACCATTCCAGCAAAGGAATGCTGTCAACGTTTACGATCGCACCAGCTTCAACTGCTGTTTTTACTTCGTCAAATGGAACACCGCTCGGGGTGAATGTGATTTGTGTCGTATCATATCCGGCGAGTTTTCCCATTTCCAATTCGCCAGTCGAAACGACATCAAGGCCAACACCGATTTCACGCATCAATCTTAAAATGGCAAGATTCGTATTCGATTTGCAGGCAAATTTTATCTTCATATCAATGCTTGAAAAAGCACTCTGTAATTCCTCCACTTTACGACGAATTGTGGATCCATCATAAACATAAAGAGGACTGCCGTATTGCTCAACAAGCTGGGTTGGGTCAATATCTTGAATTGTATATGTATTTTGTTCTGAAAGCTGCATTGGAAATAATTGGATGGTATTAAATTAATATTTAGAAAGCGGAAGGTGACTTATTTGCAATATTTGTCAAGATATACAGCCATTTCCTTTTGTAGAACCTGCGCTTCCTCCTTCGCCTTTTGAGCAAAATCAAGACCGTCGCCGGCGTAAATAATACTTCTGGAAGCATTGACAAGTAGCCCACAGGATTTATTCATACCATAACGTGATACTTCTTCGAGGTTTCCACCTTGTGCGCCAACACCCGGAACCAATAAAAAATGGTCAGGAACGATCGTGCGGATATTGGCCAGATCCTTCGCCTGTGTCGCACCAACCACATACATCATCCGATCAGCACCGGCCCAGGTTTTTGAAGTTTTCAACACCTGTTCATATAGCAGGCCTTCACTTGTTTCGAGTCGCTGAAAATCAGATCCTCCTGAATTTGATGTTAAGGCTAAAAGAATCACCCATTTTCCATCAAAATCAAGAAATGGTTTTACGGAATCGCTTCCCATATAAGGCGCGACGGTCACCGAATCAAAATCCAGGCCCGATGAAGATGGATCGAAGAAAGTTCGGGCATAAAGTCCCGAGGTATTTCCGATATCACCTCTTTTGGCATCTGCTATCGTAAAATGGCTTTTTGGAATATACTCAATCGTTTTTTGCAAACTTTCCCATCCCTTTGCGCCCAGCGCTTCGTAAAATGCGATATTGGGTTTGTAAGAAACGCAATAATCAGCTGTGGCGTCAATAATCTGTTTATTGAATTCAAAAACCGGGTCACGCTCTTTCTGTAAATGAGCAGGGATTTTACGTATATCGGTATCAAGTCCGACGCAGAGGTAAGATTTCTTTTGGGAAATTTGGTCAAAAAGCGCTTCGTATGTCATGTTATTTCGAAATAATGTGCCGAAATTACAACGTCTGCAAATAGATTCATAAATTTGAGCGCACATTAAATTGTTACAATCTTAAAAAGGGTAATTTAAAAAGTCATTATGCAGATCCGTGAAACATCTATTGCTGGTTTAGTCGAAATTTTCCCACGCGTTTTTCAGGATGACAGAGGGTTTTTCTTTGAGTCATACAATGAGGAAGTGTTTGAAAAATTAGGCTTGCCAACGAATTTCGTCCAGGACAACCAGTCATTTTCAATCAAAGGCGTTGTCAGAGGCCTGCATTTTCAGAATGCACCTTTTGCTCAGGGGAAATTGGTCCGTGTAATATCAGGGCGTGTTTTGGATGTTGCTGTTGATATTCGTCCAGATTCTCCAACTTTTGGAAAACATGAAGTTTTTGAATTACGCAGTGATACCAACAACATGGCATACATTCCTGAGGGTTTTGCACATGGTTTTGTAGCGCTCGAAGATTCCGTATTTAGTTATAAATGTACCAACGTATATAACAAAGGCGCTGAATCGGGCTTGTTATGGAATGATCCTGAACTGGGCATTGACTGGGGCGTTGAAAATCCTATTGTTTCAGAAAAGGATGTAATTCTCCCAACGTTCAAGGCTTTATTCGAAAAGTTTGTATAAAATTAAAAAAAGGCTTCTGTGATTATCAGGAGCCTTTTATTTTTCAAAAAGTTCCTCCAAAGCTTTGGAGGCAACTTTTCCGGCAGAATTCGGATTTTGTCCGGTGATCAGGCGTTCATCCATCTCAATGTATTCAATAAATGGAATCATGGATTTGGTATAATGCGCGCCCCTTTCCCGAAGTTTATCTTCCAGATGAAAAGGGATTTCACTGACAAAACTCATCAAGGTATCCTCAACATGGGAGAAGCCTGTAACGTATTTATCTTCAATCAGATAGGATCCGTCGGATAATTTTACATTCAAAAGTCCGCTTACACCGTGGCATACGGCGGTTACCATTCCGTAGTTTTCGTAAATTATTTTTGTAATTTGCTGTAATTCAATATTATCGGGGAAGTCCCACATACCTCCGTCCCCTCCGGTAAAGAAAATGAGGCGGTAATCTTTTGCAACGATTTCCGTTGGATTCAGCGATTTTTCAAATTTTGCTAAAAACGCTGCGTCATTCAAACATTTCTGATTGATCTCATCTTTCAGGTCAAAACTTCTTTCGTCAATTGGAATCGTCCCGCCTTTCGGACTTACTATATCAACCAGCACTTTTCGCTTTGTCATGGCATCATAAAAATGCGTCAACTCACTCAGCCACAATCCTGTCTTTCCCGTTTTTGACGGATAGCTGTCGTGATTGGTACATACAATAAGTACTTTCATTTTGATCAATGATTGAATTTTGAATGAGAGAATGTCGAGTAGTTCTGTCATTCATTAATAAGGTAGAAAGATAAATAAAATTGAAAGAAGGATATCACGCAAAGCAAAAAAGTTAAAATGAAAGCACGCAAAGCTATTTGCGTTCTTTCATTTTAACTCTTAAAACTTGGCGTGAAATTATATTAAAAGATTTTACAAGAGCTGGTTTTTATACGCAAACGCCACAGCCGCCGCGGTAGATTTTGTGCCCGTTTTTTCCAGAACTCTTAGCCGGTGACCTTCAACCGTTCGGACGCTGATAAAAAGTTTATCACTTATTTCCGTAGTTGATAGTCCATCACATATTAACTGAAGAACTTCTTTTTCCCTGGCGGAAAGGGCAACGTTACAAGAGTTTGGGAAAAACGGATGCTTATTGGGCTGACGGTTCACCATTTTTCGGTGCATGGCCTTTGATACAAAATCGTTGTAGTAAAATCCTTCTTCTGATACACGTCTGATCGCTTTTTCAACCTCATCCGGACTGGTATCTTTTAAAAGGTATCCCTGAACTCCTTTTTCGAGCATGTGTATTACAAAACGGTCTTCGTTGTACATAGAAACAACAATAATTTTTATCTCAGGAAAACGCTCAAAAGCAAGTTCTGTTGCCTGGATACCGTCCATCACAGGCATTTGCAGATCCATGAAAACAATATCAGGCATGTTTCCGGGAAGTTTGTCCAGAAGTTCCTGGCCATTTGCCGCTTCCAGAACAAAATCAAAATCGGGAATATTACTCAGCATGGAAATGAATCCTTTCCTGAATAATTCGTGATCGTCTGCTATGCCAAGTTTCAAGGTTTTCATGCTGCTAAATTATCGCTCGCTCACGGCGAAATGGATGTAATGGTTCCGGTTTGGTGGCGGAAGCGGGTACGACCGGTATCTGGGCATACGCCATACAGCCGCCCATAGCAGGTTTTTCATAAGCGATGATTCCATCCACAATGGCGAGCCGGCTTTCTATACCAAGTAAGCCGAGACCTGCCAGTTTACTTTCCCTAATCATTTCAGGATCAAAACCTATGCCGTTATCAGTTACCTGAAGCCCGATAATGGTACTATTTATCTGCAAGTTAATTTCAATCTGCGAACATTGCGCATGTTTGATCGAATTGTTGACGAGTTCCTGCATGATCCGGTAGATCGTGAGCTCAACCTTCGCGCTCTGTCGGGGAGCATCCTCGGTGTTGGAATGAAAAGAAAGTTTTAAATGATTATCCGCTTCAAGTTTGCTGATAAATTCCTCGATAGCTGCAGCCAGGCCAAATCTTTCCAGCGTAGTCGGTACCAGGTCCCGTGTAATCCGCCGTACATGAAGGATTGTTTCTTCAAGAAGGGACTGGGATTTTCGCATCATCTGGTCCTCTTTTACGCCACTGTCAACAGTTAGTTTGCTAAGCTGGTTTAAGCTAAGTTTTGTCAGAGACAGCATCGTCCCAATATCATCGTGCAAATCCTGTGCAATTCTGCGACGTTCTGTTTCTTCAGAGTTTAACGCAGTATCGAGTAAAAGACGCTGATAGTCTTTTTCAATTTCCCGAAGTTTTTTTTCCTGTGATAATTGTCGTTTTTGATAGAACACAACAAAGAGGATCACAAAAAATGCCATCATTAACATTGCCATAGTTGCAATTAGTAAAGCCCACTTTAATTCGTCACTTTCGAGCATAATACCGTGCAGAAAATATCCAAGTACCGAGACCAAAAAGTACCATTGAGATACTTTCAAAAATATAAGGCATATCGTGTAGAAAACCAATATCGATTTTATTATTCCATTTTTCAGTATAACTTAAAACAGGGGCAATAAATAGTATGGTAGAATAATACAATAATAAACCTGAACATACCCAAAAGAAAGGAAACGTCAATATGTTAGGGATTTTAAGTGCCTGAATTGTTTGGTAAAAAAACAAAAGCACCCAAAATAGCATTAATAGGCTTTCCAAGGTGGTTGCATAGAGCACCATACGATGATTATGCAAATCTGAAAGCAATGGATTAACGTGCAAAAAATCCCAAATAAAAAATAATATAAAGAGACCTATGGATATCAGTATTCCGGTTTTGAAAATCTTTTTATCCATTTTATAATAAAACATACCACTTAAAAGCGCGTAACGTATGGAGACGCCGATGTTGTAGTACAAAATATTATTGACTCTCTTGGAGGCGTAATGAAACATTACCAGGTCGATGCACAATTTTAAAATCAGATAGACAAAAAGCAGCCTAAACGCCGGATCAATAAACGCTCTTCTATACCAGATCGCGAATATGGGTACAACGGTGATAAAAACGGAAATACTTGCGATTGGCTGTCTCTGACAGAAAGATAAATAACCCTCAAACATTTACGTCTCAATTAGTAATCATTAGCAACGTGAGGGACAGGTCGGCCCGCCAGCCATAGCATCATCATCAGCAGGCATATCCTTATGTCCCATACCTTTCGTAATGTCCCTGCCATTTGCGTCAACCGGCACTATTACCAATCTTGAAGTAGGCTTCCCTTTTCCAATGACAGGCTCATCTCCTTCATGGTCTTCATTTTGCGCGCCATAATAAACCCGAAATCCTACACAGTTGTCTCCCAAGGGCTCGATTAATTTCTTAAAGGTATTTATACCAAAAAATTCAGCTTTAATGAAATTTTCTCCACGGGCATAAATAGCCTTTTCTTTTGCCTGATGTGGTTCTGTTAATGCTTTGGCCGCGAGTGCGGAAATAAGTCTGCCTTCATTACCTGTAAACTTTGCCATAATACTGAAAAAAGAGGGATTTGCGATAAATTCAATTATACGTAAAATTAATCTTAACCATATGCATTGCAATGCATGTGAAATTATAGCTCTCGTATATTATCATATAAGTAATTGATTTTGAGTATATTGTATTAATTTATTTAAATAAAACACGTAAATTTACGTATTAGAATGGGGGTAATTACCACTAGAAATAATAGGACTACGCGATATTAAAATCAGGGATATTCACGCTAAAATAGAAAATGACATTCTTGTACTTTCGTATCAGCCATGAAACGTATTTCCACAGCATATGATTAAGGTTAAAGGTTAGGTAAGTATAAAAATCCGGGATGAAAGTTCATTCCGGATTTTTTATTTCTCATCTTTTTATTCTGATTTTTATGTAATGCAGGTTAAGCCACTGAAATTTCAATTGACTTATAACTGGCCGGATACCGACCGGGTACGCATCCGCACCAGTGATGGAAACAGGAATTTGCTGTTTACCGAAAATGTACTGATCTATAAAAATATGAGAAGTTGTTTGACCTGTCCATGTTCATAGATGGTCATTATACCTTATAGTTATGGGATGGGGAGAAAACATTTGATCAGTCCCTTAATATTTCCACGGTAACCAAAAGGGAAGCCACTGCAAGAAATATTGGTTTTTATCAATTTCTGAGTTTTGATTCCCGATTCACAATAAATCTTCTTTTCATTCTCGTCTTTTGATAAGGAATCTGTAACTAACTTTATCAAAAAAGAATCAAGATGAAACCCACTATTACAATCGAATATTGCCCGAAGTGCGGCTGGTTATTACGGTCAGCCTGGATGGCACAAGAACTGCTGACCACTTTTACGGAAGATATTCATGCAGTTACATTGGTGCCATCCGAGGTCGCCGGACGGTACACGATCAGGTTGAATGACGAAATTTTGTGGGACCGCAAACGAGAAGGCCATTTTCCTGAGCCGAAAGAGATGAAACAGCGTGTTCGTGACCAGATTGATCCAAATCGGGATTTAGGGCATAATGATCGATAAGCGTGACAAAATCGTATATTCAACATAATTAATCTGTAATAATTTAAAATGGTACATTAAACCTTTATGATGTATTTGAGTCTATAAGGAAGATAGATTTAAAGGACATTATGGCATTTCATGCAAACAAATCGGTTAAATTGTCAGCCACTACGAAATTTATATAAATAAAATTCTCGGTGAGAAATTATAACAAGTATTTCTAATAATTTATAAATCAACAGGTTATCATTTATAATTGAATTTTTTTTAATCTAGTGTCTTTTGAAGATGAAATTCTGGTACAAATGTTTTTGTTAAGTGTATAGTTAAGTTAATACAAAACGCGGAACACATGGAAAGTAAAATAAAAATACCCCGGGAAATGTTGATGCATATTGATTTTTCAAATAGCATTAACGGTGGAACGAGTGAGCCGGTTGTCCAACTTGTAAAAGGAACAGACGGCTACCAGGTAACAGTAAAGGCTCCGGGGATTGATTCGGATGATCTGGAACTTGAAATTGTAAAAAATAAGATGCGTTTATATCACCTTTTACCAATATTTTCACAGGATGAAGGGCGAGAAGAACAGTGGAAAACAATTCATTTTATCAGCACACTGACAATTCCTGATGGAGTTGATGCCGATAACATTACTGCAAAATATGACGAAAGAAAACGTCAGCTGGTCCTATTTCTTCCATTCAATCACCAACAAGATGATTTTCGTAGAAAAGTGGATATCGAGCGTTGGTAATCGGAAAAGGAGAATATCTGAATTTTAGGAGGCCTCACAACTTTTTGTGAGGCTTTTTTATTGCCTAATAAATTGGACAACGATACGTTCTCTAGGCATAACTACTGATTTTTTCCAGCGACTGGTTGTGCAAATGGTTTAAAGGTTTGAATTTATTGTATCGATCTAATAGTTAATGTTAAGATACGATTAACCTCCATTAAAGGGTAAAAAAATAAATTTGTATATGCGTATATTCGTATATAAAATACCTCCAAAATAATTTAATACAACGTTATGAAAAAATCAAACATCTTCGCTTATATCGAACTCTCGAAGTTGGCCGAAGGTCTGCGTTCGTCTGATTCTACTGAACATGCAAAAGATCAGCTAAAATCTCAGGCAGCTTATTTTAATATTATAGAACCTAAATATTTTTCGGACGATCTTATGGTTGAGTGGGAGAATATTTTGGGATCTACGAAGAAACTGGGAGCGAAAGTTAATGAAGAGGGTAGGGTTGTGTCCAATGCTGTGACGAATACGATAGAAAATATGACCAATGAAGAATGTGAGGTTTTGGTGGAACGTGTAAATGCTATCTATGACAAATTGAAAAAAGAATTCGAATAACATATTGATAATTTTTGATTGATATAAAACAAAACCCTGTTGCTCCTGGCAATAGGGTTTTGTTTTATATCAATACGGATCAGTTGTTAATTGACGGTTCCGCCATTCCAAACATCTTTTCCGGGCTGAACAAAGGCAAGGCTTCCATCCTTATCTTCTGCCATCAGGATCATGCCGTGACTTTCCATCCCCATCATTTTACGCGGGGCAAGATTGGCAAGGTACAAAACAGTTTTACCGATAATATCTTCCGGTTTGAAATGTTCGGAAATTCCGCTCAAAACGGTACGTTGTTCGCTGCCGATATCCACTTTAAGTTTCAAAAGTTTCTTGCTTTTCGGAACACTTTCCGCTTCAACGATCGTAGCTACACGAATGTCCATTTTTGCGAAATCATCGTACTGGATTTCAGTCTTCACCGGAGCCACAACTTTTCCTTCCAGCTCGTTCGCGCGTTTGGCATCGTGTAGTTTCTGAACCTGTTTCTCAATCACGTGATCTTCTATTTTCTCAAAAAGTAAACCTGCTTCACTGATCGGCTGACCTGCCTCTAACAAATCAGGTTTTCCGGCATCAAGCCAGTTTTTGCCCGTTACGCCTAATTGCTTCTGAATTTTTTCAGCAGTAAAAGGAAGAACCGGTTCGGATACAATCGAGAGTGACGCAGAAATCTGTAATGCGATATTCATAATCGTATTAACCCGCTCCGGATCCGTTTTGATCGCGTGCCAGGGCTGCGTATCAGCAAGATATTTATTTCCTAATCGGGCAAGATCCATAGTGAAAGTTAACGCTTCACGGAAACGGTAATTCTCCATCGCATCACCGATTTTTGCAGGGAAAGCAGCCAATTCAGCCAGAACAGCCTGGTCGATTTCTGTCAATTCTCCCGCAACCGGCACTTTGTTATCACAGAATTTTTGTGTCAAAACAACCGCACGGTTGATGAAATTGCCAAAAATTCCTACCAGTTCGCTGTTATTGCGCGTTTGGAAATCCTTCCAGGTAAATTCGCTATCCTTGGTTTCTGGCGCGCTTGCTGTCAATACATAACGCAAGACATCCTGTTTATCAGGAAGTTCTTCCAGGTACTCATGCAGCCATACCGCCCAGTTTCTTGAAGTTGAAATTTTATCACCTTCAAGATTCATGAATTCATTGGCCGGAACATTATCTGCCAGTACCAGATTTCCTTCAGCAATAATGGTCGCCGGGAAAATGATGCAATGGAAAACGATATTATCTTTTCCAATAAAATGAACAAGCTTGGTATCCTCCGCGCCGTCTTCATTTTTCTGCCACCATTTTTTCCAGCCTTCGTCTGTTCCATTTTTCTGGATAAGCCAGTCTTTGGTAGCCGAAATGTATCCAATCGGTGCTTCAAACCAAACATAAAGAACTTTTCCTTCTGTATTTGGCACAGGAACCGGAATCCCCCAGTCGAGATCGCGGGTCATGGCGCGTGGTTTCAAACCTTCCTTCAACCAGGATTGGCATTGCCCTAACACATTCGTTTTCCATTCCGGATGGCTGTTTACATATTCTTCAACCTGCGGCTGTAAAGTATCTAATGGTAAAAACCAGTTTGTCGTCGGACGCATCACCGGTTTTGCACCCGAAAGCATCGAATGCGGCTCAATCAGTTCGGTCGGGCTCAAAGCAGATCCGCAGCGCTCACACTGGTCGCCATAGGCATTTGGATTGGCGCAAACCGGACAAGTACCCACGATATATCGGTCAGCCAAAAACTGCTGCGCCGTTTCATCATAATACTGCTCCGTCGTTTCTTCTATGAAAACACCTTTCTCATACAGATCTTTAAATATTTCCTGCGAGGTTTCGTGGTGAATTTTCTTGCTTGTACGTGAATAAACGTCAAAAGAAATTCCCAGTTGCTTGAAAGATTCGTCAATCTGCGTATAATATTTATCGACAACCTGCTGAGGCGTAAGTCCTTCTTTTTTTGCGCGGATCGTGATGGGTACGCCGTGTTCATCCGTACCACTGATAAATGCGACGTCCTTTCCGTTTGAGCGAAGATAACGTACGTAAATATCAGCCGGAATGTAACATCCGGCAAGGTGGCCGATATGGATAGGTCCATTGGCATAAATCAATGCTGCCGTTACGGTATAGCGTTTAGGGTCAATAATTGCCATTAATTTTTAACTATAATTTAGTTTATCGTGCAAAGTTACATCTAATTAAAATGTAACAAATTGTTGCAGGTTAATTATGTAGATTACTGAAAATAATCCGGGGTTTGGAAATTACAATGCTTGTTATATATTTGTACAATTATAAGTAAAACTTTTACTTTTGTAACCTTGGGTCGAATTCTTTCCATATTACTTTGCGGGCTTTTGCTCTACAACATGATGGGCTACTCTGTAGTCTATTTGTTGGAGGACAAGTATACCGTAAGTGCTGGAAATAACGATTTTATAGAGAAACAATCTTCTTCAAAGGATATTCTGATCAAAATTCCGGTCTCACTTCCTTATCAAACCAGCTGGGATAATGCCGAGCAGGCGGAAGGCAAGATAGAACACGAAGGTGAATTTTATCAAATGAGGACAAGACAGCTGATCAATGATACGATGTATGTTCATTGTGAATTTGATCAGAACGCGCGTGATCGTTTTATGACACTTGTTTCAAATATTAACGATGAAGTTGCAGGTGATAATGCGGATTCGAACAAGAAATCACCATCAACACTTTTAAAGAGCTTTCTTAAAGATTACATGTCTTCTGGTAAGAAACATGTTTTCTATGTAATGGAATGGTCTGAGGGAATAATTAATCCGGCCGACCGTTATCATTCATTTTTACTACAAGCCTTCCTGAGTATCCCATCTCCGCCGCCTGATTTGGTGTAAATTTTTATTTCCTGGTTGAACTATGGTGATTTCACTTTGATGTTTTTTTAATATCAAAGGAGTGATTTGGCTATAATTCATTCCGCTTTCAAGGGCAGGAATTTCTCTAAAAATTTCAACTATTTAAAAATCAGTAGGTTGTCGCTCTTTTTTACAGCGAAGCCGCGATCAGTCATTGTTTATGGCTGAATAAAATTGCTCATACTTAAATGGCGCATATATCCTTACCGAATGAGGAGCTTCCGGGTATTGTCGGACTTTTCTACTTTCGTCCCGAAACTGCTAAACCGCTCAATGCACTTGCTGAGGTACTGCTCAGAGGCCCGTCTTCTCTGACAAGCGGCGACCGTGAATTAATTGCTTCTTATGTTTCAAATCTGAACAATTGCCATTTCTGCCATACTTCCCACGGTGCTGCGGCGATGGCGCATTTGTCATGTGATTTAGATCTGCTGGATGATATCAAGCAGGATTTTGTCACAATCCCGGTTTCACAAAAATTACGTACACTATTAAACATTGCCGCCAAAGTTCAGAAAAGCGGAAAAAATGTATTGGAAGAGGATGTTCAGGCAGCGCGTGAAGAAGGAGCTAATGATGAAGAAATTCATGATACAGTATTGATTGCGGCCGCATTCTGTATGTTCAATCGCTACGTTGATGGCCTGGGAACCTGGGCTCCGAAAGAAAACGAGGCCTACCGCGAAATGGGCGAACGAATGGCTTTTGTAGGTTATAACCGATTCTGATAAACATCCTGAAAATGCCTCATATACCACTCCCATCACATCTACCGGGCATTACCGGTTTGCTGGAATTTAGTCAGGACACGGCTGCTCCGATCCGAGAACTCACCCAGATTTTGCTTCGCGGTGACTCGACGCTTTCACAAGGCGAGCGTGAACTGATTGCTAGCGTTGTTTCCAATGACAATGAATGCACGTTTTGCACCACAGCACACACTGCCGCGGCTGATCTGCTTTTAGGTGAATCGGTTACCTGCGAGATGGTCAAAAAAGATATTGATTCTGCGCCGGTCAGCAGCAAAATAAAAGCGCTTTTAAAAATCGCAAAACTCGTCCGGAAAAGTGGAAAAGCAGTGACAGAGGAAGCTATTTTGCTGGCAAAAGCGGAAGGTGCAACGGATCTTGAAATTCACGACACCGTTTTGATCGCCGCGCTTTTTTGTCTTTACAACAGGTATGTAGACGGACTTGCTAGTGTAACGCCAACAAACCCGGAGTTTTATCAATATCTGGGCGAGCGGATTGTAAATCATGGCTATAACCGTCTGCCACAAGGTTACGATCATTTGAAAAAATAAAAATTTGTAATCACAACAGTTCAACCTTCCCTATGAAAAGAAACTTTTACCTGTATATATTATTTACGGTTCTACTCAGTGCTACGATGGCAAAAGCACAATCTTCCAAAATTTCAGGTCTGGTTCAGGATTCTGAGACGAAGCAGCCTCTGGCGGGAGCCTCCGTGGTGGCGAAGGGGAATATTGCCGGAACGATCACAAATGCCGCTGGTAATTTTGAAATAACAACTTCATCAACAACTTTAATAATTTCACTGGTTGGCTACGATCGCCAGGAAGTGAAAATTAATAATAATTCGTTTTTCAATATTTCTCTGAAATCATCAGCCGAAGAGTTGGACCAGGTGGTGATATCTGCTTCGCGTGTTGAAGAAAATATTCTGCGCTCGCCGGTAAGCATTGAAAAAATGGATATCCGTGGTGTTCAGCAGACACCATCCGCTAATTTTTATGATGGCTTGGTCAATATGAAGTCTCTGGATATGGTGACCAGCAGTTTGACGTATAAACAAATCAATACGCGTGGATTTAATACCACTGGAAATGGTCGCTTTTTGCAACTTGTTGAAGGTGTGGATAATCAGCCGGCTGGTTTGGGTTTCGCCATGGGCAATTTGTTCGGCCCTCATGATCTTGATGTAGAAAGTGTCGAGTTAATTCCGGGTGCTGCCTCCGCGCTTTATGGCCCGGTAGCTTTCAACGGCATGTTGTATACCAGAACAAAAAATCCTTTTGATTATCAGGGATTAAGTGTTCAGACAAAATTTGGTGTAAACCACATCGGAGATGGGACTGGTTTGGGTGCGAAACCAATGTATGACATGGCTGTCCGGTACGCAAAATCTTTTAACAACAGACTGGCTTTTAAAGTAAACGCTTCGTATTTAAAAGGCACAGATTGGTATGCCAATGATTACACCGATATCGATCCGAATACGCCGATCGAAAACAGAGGCCCAAATAATCCGGGTAAAAATTCCCTAAATATTTATGGAGATGAAGTTGCGCAAAGTCTTGTTGGGATTGGCCGCGTTTCCAGAACGGGATATCAGGAAAAAGATCTTGCCAGTTATGGCGTGTATAGTTTAAAGTTAAATGGCGCGCTTCATTACAGAATTACGGACAAGATCGAAGCGATTTATCAGGGAAATTTTAATCAGGGAACGGCGCAGTATACCGGCAGCAACAGGTTTGTAATCAACGATTTCAAATTGATACAACATCGCCTTGAATTAAAAGGTAGTAATTTTTACGTTCGTGCTTATTCGAACAAAGAATTATCAACGAACTCATACAATACCCGGGCGCTTGGACAGCAAATAAACCGGACCTGGGTTCAGGATCTAAATGGAGCTACTGTAACGCCCGATAAGGCTGATGCGACCTGGTTTACAAGATATGCTGCTGCTTACAACGGAACGATCAGCGGTGTTACCGGAAAAGATAATAACGTAGCGCGAGACTTTGCTGACCAGGGTAGAGTTTTGCCAGGCAGCGCGGCATTTGACGCTGAAAAAGAAAGATTGATCAAAGTTCGGGGACTATCAGGAGCCGGAATTTTGAGTGAATGTAAACTAGAACATATCGAGGGAATGTATGATTTCAGTTCCATGCTTAAAGTTTTCAATTTACAGGTTGGTGGAAATTACAGGAAATATTACCTGAATACCGGCGGGACATTATTTGATGATAAAGATAAAAATCTGACCAACGAGGAATATGGTGCCTTCGCTCAGGCTTCAAAATCTTTACTTGAAGATCATTTGAAACTTACGCTGTCTGGTCGTTACGATAAAAATGAAAATTTTGAGGGGAGATTTACGCCACGCGCTTCCGCTGTTTATTCAGTTGGTGACCATAATTTCAGAGCATCCTATCAAACCGGGTTCCGTAATCCAACGATCAGTGATCAGTATATTAAATTAAATGTCGGGCCGATTATTATTCTGGGCGGTGCGCCATCCAATGCCCTTGGCCAGAATGCGTATGAAAATTCTTTCACTTCTGCTTCGGTTTCAGCCTTTGGTTCTGCTTTTGGAAAAGAAGTGCAGCAAGGTGTGCCTTTCCCTCAAGCCGTTGCCAATAATAAGGATAAGCTTGTAAAGTCAGACGTTCCTTACATCAAGGCGGAGCAAGTAAAAAGTTATGAGATTGGTTACAAAGGTTTGTTTGGAAAAAAATTGCTGGTTGATGTGAATTATTATCATAGCCAGTACACAGATTTTATAATCAATACGGTTGTTATCCGTCCCAATTCAAATGTGTTGGCCGCTGATGGATCCATTAATGTTGCGGCTGCCGGAGATATTCCTGCCGGGAAAATTCAGGCTTTTCAACTGTATACAAATGCTGCGGATAAGGTTTCGATTCAGGGTGTAAGTGCGGGTTTGACTTATTCTTTCCCGAAATCATATCGTCTGAATGCTAATGCAACCTGGGCGAGTTTTAATATTCTCGATGCAAATCCAAATAATATCCCTGCATTCAATACACCGGAGTGGAAGACAAATCTGGTGTTCAGCAACCCGAAAGTTACAGAGAATTTAGGTTTTAGCGTCGCCTGGCATTGGCAGGATTCGTTCGATTGGTATGGCAGCTTTACGGAGATGCGTCCGGGTAAAATAAATGCTTACAATTTATTGGATGCGCAGATCAGCTATAAAATTCCATCGTTGAAAACGATCGTTAAACTTGGTGCAGCAAACCTGACGAATAAATATATCGTGCAGGCTTATGGCTCTCCGGCAGTTGGAGGATTGTATTATGTAAGCTTGAATTTTGACCAAATATTCAGATAGGTTTATAAAAATAACTATGGAAACCCTGGAATTGCAAGAGGCAAAAAGTCAAGTTTTAACCAGAAACCGGATCGCATTTGGTTTGTGTATGGTGAGCTATATCCTTAGTGGTACTGTATCCACTTTGATGTCGGTTTATTTGCCGGTTGCTATTCCTGACCTTTTAAAGAGGAATGTTTCGGAGGCCGAACTGGGAGAAATCGGAGCTTATGTGAACGCGACATTTTTATATGGCTGGATGCTGGGAGGATTACTTTTTGGTCTGGTCAGTGATAAAATCGGAAGGGTCAAAACGCTTGCTCTGGTTACAGCACTTTCGGGTTTAGGAACTTGTCTTGTTGTGATCGTGCCGGACTGGTACATTTTAATGGGATTAAGATTCCTGACTGGAATGGGCGTTGGTGGCGTCTTGCTGGTATCAACGGTATACATTTCCGAGATATGGGAGAAGCGCACGCGTCCGGTAATGCTGGGAATTCTGGCTGTTTCTTTTCCAATTGGTATTGTAGCGACTGGAAGTTTAAACATGCTTTTTGCGGAATGGAGACCGGCATTTGGTCTTGGTATTATTCCGATTGTTGTTGCTGTTTTGATTTTACTGACATTAAAAGAATCGACATCATGGCAACTGACAAGGACACAATTTTCCCGAAAACCGGAAAGCATTTTTGATAAAACAAACAGACCAAATCTAATCGCAGGATCTGTGATTTTTGGTTCCGTTCTGATAGGTCTTTGGGGTATTTTTTCCTGGCTGCCGACCTGGGTTCAGACATTACTTGCAGCTGGCGAAGATGGTCAGAAACAACGTGGTCTGACCATGGTTCTTCTGGGATTGGGCGGAATAACCGGCGGAATTCTATCGGGTTTTCTGGTCAGGAATTTTGGAAGCAGGAAAACACTGATGATGACTTTTTCCGGTTGTGTCGTTATGTGTGGCATTTTATTTATTACAAACCACACTTTCAATACGGTCATTTATGTGGAAATAGCAGCATTAGCACTTTTCTTTGGTATCAGCCAGGGGGCTTTGTCAAGTTATATTCCTGAATTATTTCCGGTAGTGATCAGGGCAACTGCGACAGGCTTTTGCTTTAATATCGGCCGCTTTTTTACTGCTACTGCTGTTTTTTTTATCGGTGCACTGGTGGCAACCCTTGGCGGTTTTGGCAATGCGTTAATGGTTTTTTCAATACCATTTCTCATCGCCCTGACTGCTGCCTGGTTCAGCAGAGGCACGGATACTAATATAAAGAACTTATCATAGGTTAATTAATTCAAGCAAACGGACTTGTCATTTGACGAGTCCGTTTCTCTAAAATTACGAAACCTTTGTTTATCAAATTTTACAATGAAAAAATATTTTTACGTCGGCATTATTGGCTTAATTCTTTTCGAAATAGCCAAAGTTTATTTCATCATGCCCATGCCGGGAAGTCAGCGGATGAATAGCATTGATCTTGCTTATTTTTTGCATTCCTGGCGCTGGACGTTCAGGATTGTGTTTATGTTACTCATTGTGCTGGGCTCGCCTTCGGTTTTTCAAACAAAGAATAAGTGGCTGCCGACTTTGATGATATTACTGGTGGCCGGAGTGGCCTACGCTGCTAATTTTGAAATGGCGGCTGATACCATGTTTTATCAACCGAAAACGCTATTGCTTAAAAATGCGGGAAGTAACAAGGTTGACAAAGACAGATTGGTTATCGGCGTCGAAGAAAATGGAGAGGCAAAAGCATATCCAATTCAGTATATCGGTTACCATCACCAGGTTCAGGATCAATTGAATGGGAGACCTATTATTGTTACCTATTGCACCGTTTGCAGGACCGGTAGGGTTTTTGAACCTGTTGTAAATAATCAGCCGGATGTTTTCAGATTGGTCGGAATGGATCATTTTAACGCCATGTTTGAAGACGGAAAAACGCACAGCTGGTGGCGGCAGGCAAATGGCGAAGCGATTGCGGGACCATCAAAAGGGCAAACATTGCCGGAAATCAACAGCACACAAACTTCTTTGGGCGAATGGCTGAAACTGCATCCAAACAGCCAGATCATGCAGCCGGATCCGGAATTTCAGATGAAGTATGATTCCATGAGCAAGTATGAAAGCGGGAAAGGTAAATCCACATTGACGAAAACAGATTCTCTTTCCTGGAAAGAAAAATCCTGGGTGGTTGGAATTCAGATCGGGAAAGAAAGTAAAGCTTTTGACTGGAATCGTTTAAAAAAAGAAAGAGTGATCAATAGCGAAGTTGGCAATACACCGGTTGCTTTGGTTCTGGCTTCGGATGATAAGAGCTTTTTTGCTTTTATCAGGTCTTCTAAACAAGAGAATTTTATTGTTAAAAATGACACGATTATCGGCCGGGAAAACCGATATAACCTGCTTGGTAAAAATATTTCATCTGAATCTTCAAACAATTTAAAACCGGTAAACGCCTACCAGGAATTCTGGCATAGCTGGCAGACATTTCACCCTAAAACTGAGAAGTATTAAAACACAAAGGTTATTAGCCATGACTATTTAATTCGGTCGCTCATTTTGGAGCGGCCGAAATTTTTTAATTTCTTATTTTGACATTCAATAAAATGGCACATATCCAAATTCCGGAAGAGGAACAACTACCTGGCATTCGCGGTCTGATGGCTTTCAGGCCGGAGACTGCAAAACCCTTAAATGACCTTGCTGAGGTTTTGTTGAGAAAAACTGATAACGACTTATCCAGAGGTGATCGTGAATTGATAGCCACCTACGTATCTTATTTGAACGATTGTTTATTTTGTCAAAGTGTACACGGAGCAGCAGCACAATGTTACCTGAAAGATGACGGCACTTTGATAAGTCAGGTTAAAAATAATTTTGCTGAATCAAAGGTTTCTGAGAAAATGAAAAGTCTGTTATCCATTGCGACAAGCGTTCAAAAAGGTGGGAAGTTTGTCACTGCTGAACAAATTGAAATCGCGAAAAATAACGGAGCAACAGATTCGGAAATACACGACACAGTTTTGATCGCTGCGGCATTTTGTATGTTCAACCGTTACGTGGATGGTTTAGGAACGTGGGCATCGACCGATCAGGAAAGTTATATTCCAAGAGGAAAGAGGATTGTTGAAGAAGGATATGCGGGTTATGATCCGATGAAGAGTTTGGTGAAATAAGGACAATGCCGGAGAAACTTAATAAAGCAGGATTTTACGTATCTTTCGCTGTTAAGAAAATAATGTAAGAAACTTCCGAATGAATAATTTTATCAGTCAACTCGAAATTAAAAACTTCAAATCAATCAAAAATCTTGAACTTGATTGTAAACGGGTTAATGTTTTTATTGGTAAACCGAACGTTGGGAAGTCGAATATTTTGGAAGTTATGGGACTTCTTAATCCTAAAAATTTAAGTACGGAAAATTCAGAAGGCGTCAATATTAGATTCGAGAATTTTAATGAACTTCATTACGACAATGAAGAAAAAAATAATGTGCAGGCAAGTATTCAAATGACTTCTCAATCTGAATACAAAATGGATCTTTTCCTGCTGAAAAAAGATTATTCTGAAATAAAAAAGGGAATTTATTTAACTTATCAAGACCTTACCGACCCGAAATCCAAGTCAAGTAATCAATTAGACTTTCCAAGTGAAAGAGATATAATTAAATCCTTTTGGCACTACAAACTGTCAGATATAGGAATGGAATATCAACCAAATGGGTATCCAAAGACTTTATTTTCGGAAAAGCAGTTGAATGATATTTTCTCAATTAAAAAATATGAATTTAGAAATACGGTCGACAGAATATCAGAGAGTTCGGATGAAAATTTTCTTTTGCCCCTCGGTCAAAATCTTTTCAATGTCGTCACCAATATTGATTCACTAAAACAAAAGATCGTCGAGCTATTTAAAAATGATTACGGCTTACAATTTGTTTTTTCAAAAGTTGATAAAAAGTTTTTTGTTCAAAAACTGATAGATGGGTATGTTTATCAATATCCTTATTCCTCAGTTGCGGACACTTTCCAACGGTTCATATTTTACCTCGCAGCAATAGAATCCAATACTGATTCTGTGCTCATTTTTGAAGAACCGGAAGTTCATTCCTTCCCGCCTTATGTCAAAGAATTGGCGGAGAGAATTGTTTCAAAAGAAGATAACCAGTTTTTTATAAGCACGCATAGTCCCTACATGCTTCAAACGCTGGTAGAGGAACTCGATGACACTGAATTAAATGTGGTATTGACTTACTACAAGGATTATCAAACACACATAAAAGTATTGTCTGCTGCTGAACTTAGGGAAGTTCAGGATTACAGCATTGATATTTTCTTTAATCTGAACAAATTCGAACCGGATGCCTGATCTTCGATTAATTCCTGAATGTCATGCGGATACTACCCTGATTCGTTTTTTTACTAATAATGATCCCAGAATTATTCATGCATCCGGTTATCCGGAAGTCGGAACTACGATGCGTCATGCGCCCATAAATTCAACGATAATTGGTTTTGTTGATGACGATAAACGAGTCCCACCCTTTTTTGATGATTTCGAAATAATTGATTCTTTTGATAAGGTGGTTTTCAAGAAAAAACTTGCAAATCATCGATACCTTATTGTTATTCAAAAGGCGATAGAATCGTTTTTAATCTGGAATGCAGAACAAGTTGGAATTGATTTGGCAGATTTTGGGTTTTCTAATGACATTAAGTTGTTGGGTAATCGCCTGAAAAGCTTACAGATTGAAAGTGATGAAGACTTTCAAAGATTACTGAGTGCACTGGATATTAATAATGCGCCAGGCTTTGTCAGAATCAAAGCTCTTTTGCACCAACTTATGGGCTAGAACTATAAATTACTGAATGAAAATCCTTATTACCGGAGCCACAGGTTTAGTTGGAAGTACTGTTGCAAGGCAACTTCTGGCAGAAAATCATACTGTTTTTGCACTTGTTCGTTCAGGTTCCGACAGAAGTCTTCTCAATGATATTGAAAAAAAAATCCAATGGATTGAAGGTGATATATTGGATATCAAGTCATTAGAGGAATCCATGGAGCAGGTTGAGTATGTAGTTCATACCGCCGCCGTTGTTTCCTTTATTCCCAAAGACCGGAAAATGATGTACAAAGTCAACATGGAAGGCACTGCCAATGTCGTCAATGTTTGTTTGAAATATGACATCAAAAAACTTTGTCATGTTAGCAGTATCGCCGCCATCGGACGGCCTGATTCGCGGAAAATTATTGATGGTCAGGACCTGATCATTGACGAAGATCAGCGTTGGGAAGATTCTCCTGAAAATTCTGAATATGCAAAATCCAAATATCTGGCTGAGCTGGAAGTCTGGCGTGGTATGGAAGAAGGATTAAATGCGGTGATTGTAAACCCGACATTGATCCTTGGCGAAGGCGACTGGGCGAAAAGCAGTACCCAGATTTTTAGATACGTTTACCAGGAAAAGCCATTTTACACCGAAGGTATCGCCAATTATGTGGATGTTCAGGATGTGGCGAAGGCGGTAGTTCAGCTGCTTGCTTCGGATATTTCCGGAGAAAGATTTTTGTTGAATGCAGGGAGCATTTCCTACCAATCTTTGTTTAACAGTATTGCGGATGCAATGGGCAAAAAGCGGCCATCTTTTAAAGTCGGTCCGGGACTGGCGGGGGTGATCTGGCGTGTGGAGGCTGTGCGTACCTGGCTGATGGGTACGAAGCCGCTGATCACGAAAGAGACCGCCCAATCGAGTGCCAGAAGATTCCGTTATAACAACGAAAAAATAAAAAAAGCAATCGGGTTTGAGTTTCAGCCTATTGAAAAAACGATCGCTCGGGTGAGTGAAAGTTTGATCGGCAAGATTTGAATAGACCGGATTTATTTTTAACTTTCTTTTATTATAGTTAGTGGTAAATTTACCCTCAACTCTAACCTACTGATTCGTATGATGGAGAAAAACTTCGGGGAAAGAAAAGATTACATGAAAGAAACATTGCTCAGGTTTGAAAGAATGTTGAAAACCAATGAGTCAGCGTTTTTCGATTTGGATACATACGAGAAAGTAACGGAGTATTATTTGGAAAAAGGGGATTGGGATAAGGCTTATCAGGCCTGCGAGTTAGGTTTAGCAGATTTTCCATATTCACTTGATTTATTGCTTAACAAAGTACAGCTTCACGCCAATCGCGGCGAGCATGATCTGGCGATGGAAATATTGGAGCGCGCTTCTCTTTTTCATCCTGGCGACGTTGAAATTTCCTTTATGCAGGTGGGTATTGCCAACATGATGGGAGAATATGAAGAAGCGATCACAATTCTGGAAGGACTTTTGAACAGGGTGGAGGACAGGGATGAAATTTATTTTCAGATCGGGCAGACCTACCAGAATTGGGGGAAATATGATGAGGCGATTTTGAATTACAAACTTTCATTACGCAACAACCTGAATAACGAGAGTGCATTATATGAACTTGCACATTGCCTGGATTTGATTGGTGAGCTGGAAAGTCATCTTGCCTATTACCATGAATTAGTGGATCGTGATCCGTTTTCACAACATGCCTGGTATAACCTCGGAATAGCATTCAGTAAACTTGAACGCTTCGAAGATGCCGTAAATGCTTATGAATATGCAACGCTGGTAAAGGACGATTTTGCGTCTGCTTTTTTCCAGCTCGGTAATTCTTACATGAGCCTTGAACAATATGAGCAGGCGAAAATACAATATCTCAGGGCTATTGAACTGGAAGGCAAGCAAACAGAAACCTGCTGCTGTCTGGGGACTTGTTATGAGAAATTAGGTGAGTTTGAAACAGCGATAAAACATTACCGTGAGGCTGTAAAAATAGATAGTCAGTGGGACGACGGCTGGTATGGTCTGGGGATATGTTTTAGTGAACTCGGACGTTGGTATGAGGCAGTTGGTTTTTTAAGAAAAGCAATTCAGATCACAGAGTTAAATCCTGATTATTGGTTGGCTCTGGCCGAAACTGAATTCCGGGTAGGAAACGTCATTTCAGCATTCGAAGCCTTTGAAAAAGCTGCGGAAATTGAGCCTTCCAATCCTGATATCTGGCTAAAATGGTCGTTTGTCCTTTTTGAGCAGGGAAATTATGCACGTGCCTGCGACCTGTTACAAGCCGCAATTGACGAAATGCCCGAAGAAGCGGATCTTTATTACCGGATGGCAGTTTATCAGATTCATTCCGGCGATTACCGCGAAGCACTGGTTAATCTGGAAGTGGCGCTCACCCTTGATTATGATGCCCATTTACAGCTTTTTGACTTTTTTCCTGAATTGGAAAAACAAAAAGCGTTGTTCAGAATTATCGAACAGTACCGCGAAAAGTAACATTGGATTATAAAATATTGACAGTTTCCTGGATCTGCTATCGCAGCACTTCAAGAAACTGTTCTGTTTTAATATCAACTGCACATTTGAAATGGCCCTGCGGACAAGCCTTATGACCATGAAGTCCACAGGGACGACAGGTTAATTTTTCCAGAACCTCAACAATATGAGAATTATCAGACAACGGCCCGAAGCCAAATTCCGGCACTGTTGAGCAATAAACTGCCGTTACGGAAGCATTGACCGCAGAACTGATATGCATAGGCGCAGAATCATTCACAAAATTCATGACCGAAGATTTCATCAAAGCAGCAGATTGGAGGAAAGATAGTTTTCCACATAAGTTCTGAACGTTTTCTTTGGAAGAAATCTGATCCTGAATAGTCCGTGCCAGTTCGTTATCACCGGGTCCGCCGAGGAGAAAAATCTGGTATCGATCTACAAGTTGATCGATAAGCTTAATCCAACCTTCCGCAGGATATTGTTTCGTAAACCAAACAGAAGCCGGCGCAATACAAATATAAGGTTTTGACTGATAGTATTTTACGAAGTTGTAATCATCCGCAGCAGGGTATAATTTTGGTTTAAGAATTTCGCCCGAAATCTCATTTTTTACAAGTTCGAAATTACGGGTTGTTTCATGGATACCATTTTCAATTTTGTGCGGAAATTTATTTGTAAAAAGGAAAGAAAATGGATTTTTATCAAAACCAGTGGTCTTTGGAGCTTTTGAAAATGCCGTCAGCATTCCGGTACCGCCAAACCTTTGTAAATTGATAACCCAGTCATATTCTGATTTTCTGATTTGTTTTAATAACTGTAAAAGGCTTTTTAACTTACCTTCTTTCTTTTTCCAAATCAGGACCTCGTTCAAAAAAGGATGATTTTCAAATAGGCCTTCATTTCCTTTTCGAACCAGAAAATCAATTTTTGCATCCGGCAAACCCTGATGCAGGTTTTCCAGTAATGAGGTCGCAAGAATTACATCGCCGATAAAAGCAGTTTGGATAACGAGTATGCGCCTGGGAATCATGTGATTGGACTCAAAAATTATATTTTCAAATTAAAGTTAATAAGTAATTGATTTTCAATAAATTATTAACTTTTCAATAACGCACTTTTTGACCATCGGCCTAAAAAAAACGTCTTTCAAACAAAAGTCTGTAATTTTGCAGACATCACCGAAAATTATTGACAGGTATTTTGTGTTCATAAGGAATGAAGAGAAATAATATGCGTAAACATGTGAATGCCGAAGCTCCCTCATTAGCGCTGACAGAAGAATATAAATTGCACACCTTAGCCAACGGAATTCGCATTGCACATAAACAAGTTCCTTACACGCAGATTGCGCACGTAGGAATTATGCTTGATATCGGAAGCCGAGATGAACAGCCTCACCAACAGGGACTGGCTCATTTTTGGGAACATATGGCTTTTAAAGGAACTGAAAAACGCAGTTCATATCATATCATCAACCGTCTTGAAAATGTTGGCGGTGAACTTAATGCGTACACTACCAAAGAAAAAATCTGTTTCCACGCGTCCGTTCTGGACGATCATTTTGACAAAGCACTTGACTTATTAGCTGATATTGCCTTCCATTCAGTTTTTCCTGACAAGCAGATTGAGCGGGAACGGAACGTGATTATTGAAGAGATGTCGATGTATAACGACTCGCCGGAAGATGCGATTCAGGATGATTTTGATCAACTTGTTTTCGCAAATCATGCACTGGGAAATAATATTCTGGGAACCCCCGAGACAGTTAATTCTTTTGGGCGTGAGGAGCTTTTTCAATTTATTAATGAAAACCTTGATACAGAACAAATTGTTGTTTCTTCGGTAAGCCGTTTGCCTTTTTCAAAGGTCGTGCGTGTTGCCGAGAAGTATCTTGGAAATATTCCTCATAAAAAAACGACAAGAACCCGTCAGGCGCCTGGTCTTTATACTCCTATTATTCAGGAAAAGGAACGTTCCATTACGCAGGCACAATGTGCGATGGGGCAACCGGCTTATGCGCTTGGAGACGATAAACGTTTGCCATTTTTTATGCTGGTAAATCTGCTGGGTGGTCCTGGCATGAACTCTCGGTTTAATTTATCACTGCGTGAAAAATATGGTTTCGTTTATTCCATCGAAGCCAATTATACGCCATATCTGGATACCGGATTTTTAGGCATATTCTTCGGGACAGAACAGAAACAACTGGCCAGAAGTATTTCTTTGATCAATAAAGAATTAAAAAGAATCCGGGAAATTCCTTTGTCGACATCACAGCTGCATCAGACAAAAGTTCAGCTGATGGGCCAGTTGGCAATGTCGGAAGAGAGTAATATGAGTTTTATGCTGATGATGGCAAAAAGCTTGCTTGATACAGGACGAGTGGATTCATTGCCTGAGATTTTCACAGAAATCCAGGAAATTACGTCAGAACAATTGCAATCAATCGCCCAGGAAATGTTTAACCCTGAGCATTTTAGCTATCTGACTTTTATTCCTGAGTAAGTTAGATTTTTGAAATAATATTATGGACAGTCATTTGCTTCGGTAAATGACTGTTTTTTTGTTTTTTAAATTACGTTTTCAGGCGACTCCGAAGGAGTCTCGTGCCAGATTTGTCCGTCCCGGTGCTATAAACAGGATGCTCTAAATGGAACAGTATCGCAGGGTAGATGGTAATTGTCACCTGGAATAGAATTATTTATGATGACTGTTATTGGGGAATAACCACAGTTTGGTCTTGTTTTATAGATATTTCCGGGAATTTCAGATCCTGTTGGCTTGGTAAGAAGCCTCCTGCGAAATTTTATTTAAGATTTGGGTGACTCGTATGGAGTCCCATATCAGATTCACCCAGGCAATTACATAACACCCGTGGTCATTTTTACTGAAAACCAGAGCGTGGTTCCCTGTTTATAGTAAATGGTAGAGAAGCATATTTCCTGGCTCCATAGGAGCCGCCTATGCATGACCTACAATTTCTGAGTTAGAACAAGAATAGCCTGAAATAATAAAATTGACGTATTATTTATATACACAAATATCCGATCCCGACAAATGATATTGTTAAATAAGTATTGCTTGTTAATATTACCCGCTTTACTTTTTACTGGCTGGATTTCTCTTGCTCAGATTCCCAACAATTCAACGAAAGAGGCAGACGAATTTCCATCCGAAATCGTGAATTTTCAACCGTTTAAAAATAATCCTGTATTCAAAGGCACTGCCGACTCGACAACCTGGGATGAGCAGATTCGGGAAAGAGGATTTATTATAAAAGAAGAAAACACTTACTACATGTGGTATACCGGATATACCAGGAAAACGGGAAAGCATATAAAATATCTTGGTCTGGCGACTTCTCCGGACGGGCTTGAATGGACACGTTATCCTGAAAATCCTATCTACAAAACAAATTGGGTTGAAGATGTTTTCGTCTGGAAATCAGATCATTTGTATTATATGTTCGCTGAAAGTAAGGATGATATCGCGCGCTTACTGATTTCCAAAGACAGAATTCACTGGGAAGATAGAGGCGCTTTAGATATTCGTCTGAAGAATGGAAGTCCGATTTTGAAAGGACCTTATGGAACACCAACCGTTTGGAAGGAAGGCGATACCTGGTATTTATTTTACGAAAGAAACGATGCCGATGTTTGGCTCGCTGCATCAAAAGATTTAAAAATCTGGACGAACGTGCAGGACGAGCCAGTTCTGAACTCCGGGCCGGAAGCCTATGATCAATTTGCGGTTGCCTTCAATCAGATTATAAAATACAAAGGACTTTATTATGCCTATTATCATGCCTCTGCTTTTAAAGACTGGCGGGAATGGACAACCAATGTGGCTGTTTCAAAAGACTTAGTGCATTGGAAAAAATATGCAGCTAATCCTATTTTGAGGGATAATAAGTCGAGCGGCATTCTGGTAAATGATGAAAAAAACTTCCGGATGTATACCATGCATCCGGAAGTTAATGTTTATTTTCCGAAGTAATTGACCAAATTATTTGGCTCTGAGTATTGCTTGTACCTGATCAAAATCTTTGGTAAGGAATATTTTGTATAAGTCTTCAATTTCAGCCCAGTCGGCGAATTGCGCCTTTATATTTTCATCCTCGTCTTCATTGAAAATGCCTGTGACAGTAAGGTCTTTCTTTGCTTCCAGAATGACCTCGGCATCGCCAACAAATATGCCAACCCAGAACAGGCCTTGTTCTTCATCCATTTCGATGGTTTCGGAGATCGCCCAGCTAACATCTTCCATGTCCACGTCGTCTACGGAGTCACCCCATCCGGTCTGCAAATATGTTTGTGGTATTGTCATTAACCAATTATTTTAAAGTAGAAAAAAGAAAGCTGTGAGATAATTTGATCATTTCAAAGCACTAATTATTTAAACACTTTCCTCAGCCCGGTAATAAAGCGTGGAGCCGTTTTCCGGCCGAAGAATTTTTTTGGCAGCCTCGTGCAAATCCTCCGATTTCATATTTCGGATAATTTCGGCATCGTCATTTGCCCAGTCAACATTTCCGGCGTTGGCCGCAAAAGCTAGGTTCATCGCACGATTTAAAAGCTCAACCTCTGAAAATGCCAGGGTTGCTTCCGTTTGATTTTTAACCTTGGTTACTTCTTCGTCTGTGGCGCCAGTCGCAACAATTTTACTCAACAGATCTTTTACTGCTTCGTCAGCCTCTTCCAAAGTAACACCCGGATTAAGATTTCCCCTAATCAAAAGAAGCCCGGGATCCAGCGAAGATGTGGTGCTCGCACTGATACTGTTAAAAAGCGGTTTGTCTTTCAGCAAAGCCTGATAAAGTCGCGATGATTTCCCTCTTCCCAAAATATCGCTTAACAAATCCGAGGCATAAAACTGATCCTCATAACGGCCAGGCATATGAAAAACCTTGATCAAAGCGTTTAGAGGCACTGCTGCGGAAGTTTCCAGATGACGGGCTTCAGTCTGTTTCGGTTCTTTTGGAATATTACGAACGTAAGGTGCCCCGGCAGGAATTCCTGCAAACCACTTTTTCGCTAGTTGTTTGATCTGTTCCAGTTTTACAGCACCGGCCACCACCATAACTGCGTTATTGGGTCTGTAAAAACGGAAGAAAAAATCCTGAACATCTTCCATCGTGGCGCGTTCAATATGTTCGATGTCTTTTCCGATCGTCGCCCAGCGGTATGGATGTTCCTGATAGGCTAATGGCCTCAATTTTAGCCACATATCGCCATAAGGCTGGTTAAGATAACGCTGTTTAAATTCTTCGATGACCACCTTGCGCTGGACTTCCAGCACATTCGGATCGAACGACAAACTCATCATTCTGTCAGATTCGAGCCAGAAAGCAGTCTCAACATTGTCGGCGGGAAGTGTGATATAATAATTCGTAATATCAGGTGATGTAAACGCATTATTTTCGCCGCCAACGGTCTGAACCGGAATGTCATAATTAGGAATATTTTTTGAGCCGCCGAACATTAAATGTTCAAATAAATGCGCAAAACCGGTGCGCTCTTCATGCTCATCCCGCGATCCGACATTATATAAAATATTGACCGCAGCCATCGGCGTTGAAAAATCTTCATGAACATATATTTTCAGGCCGTTGTCTAACGTAAAGTGCTCGTAGCGAATCATAAGTAAGTCAGTAATTAGTAGTTGAGGTTGTCTCCTCAAAATAAACAAAAACAGGAGAAACCTGTACGCAGGTTTTGTGGTTATAAACAAAGCTAATGCTCAGGTGGGATTCCACCAAACCATTTATCCTGTTATCAATGATTGTCATGAAATTTACGTTGCGTTTTATTCTATTAACCATTTTCTTTTTTGTTGCTTCAAAACCCGCAGATGCCCAACTATTAAATGACGCTGCATCGCTTAAATTAATTCAAAAAGGGCTCGACCATATTTACAACTACGAGTATGCAGAAGCAAATGTCATTTTAAATCAGGTTGAAAAAAAATACCCGAATCACCCTGTCTCTTATATCCTCGACTCGTTTGTGATGTACTGGCAATATCTGCCAATTAAGGATAATCCAACCAAGTCAAAGGAATATATTGCCAAGCTGAATCAGTGTCTGGATGCTATAACGAAGAAATATGGAAAGAACAGTACCGATCCGGAAGCTGTTTTTTATACCATTGTTGCCCGAGGTTATATTGCGATGATGTACAACTACAACGGAGAACTGATGAGCGCGGCAGGAGAAGCAAAAAAAGCTTACAACGCGCTGACCACGGGTTTGAAATTGACTGAAAGAAATCCTGAGTTTTATTTCACTTCGGGGATGTATAATTATTATGTTGAATTGTATCCCGAAGACCACGCGATGGTGAAACCGCTGATGATTTTTTTCAAAAACGGGAATAAAGCGCTGGGATTAAAACAGATTGATATTGCGACGCGTCATGGTGTGATTACCAGAGCCGAAGCCTGTTTTTATCTGTCACATATTTATATGGAACATGAAACGAACTTCCCAAAAGCGCTGACATATTCTCAAAAACTGGTTGAATGGTATCCCAAGAATCAGATTTTTAACATGCTCAACACCGAGGCGTTGCTGCTGACAGGAAAGTACGATCAGGCGGAAAAAGGAATGAATATGCTGAAAGCGAATACGAGAGGATTTTATCCGGTTGCCTACAATACTTTTCAGGGAATTATTTATGAAAAAAGTGTCAAAAATGACAGTGCAGCGCAAAGAGCTTATCTGACTGCGCTAAAGACGCCACATGATGATCAGTATACCCGTGAGTATTATGCGATGTCCTATTCAGGTTTGGCTCGTATTGCTAACCGCGCAGGAAACAAAGCGAAAGCACGAGAATATTATAAAAAAGCTTTGGATAAAGCGGAATACAAGTCGATTGTGAAAGAAGCAAAAGCGTTTAAATAATGATTAATTGTTAATGGTTAATTATTAATGAAGAGGGCTTGCAAGATCTTCCTTGCAAGCCCACTTTTGTCATATATCAAAAACTATTAACATAACAGATCACTTCGGGAACAACGACTTATCCAATCCAGGAATGATGGTTAAGGCGTTTTTGTAATAGAGCTTTTTTAATACTTCGTCAGAAAGTCCCATACCGTACATGCGCCAAAAAGCGTGGTATTTTTTGTGATATGGAAAATATTCATCTTCTGTTTCCAGCACCCTGAAATAAGTACTGTATTCAGACGGAACCCAGCTGTCTTTTCCGAAAAGGACCTTGTCTTGCCATTTGTCAAAAAACTTTTTTGCTGCTCTCGGCTGGCGTCCCAATTCTGCAATAACCGCACCAATTTCAACATACATATTGGGCAGGGCGGTCATCAGACTGTCTAGTTTTTTAAGGTTGTTCGGGTACCAGCCCATGTGCGCATTTATAAAAATGGTCTTCGGATTATTCTTGAAAATGTAATGCTGCTCTGCGATCAGTGAGTCAAAAGGAACGGGATCATTCATTCCACGGCGTCGGCCCGGGTGCGTTTTTAATTCTAACCAACGCTCGTTGTAACGGTCCATCGGGTCCCAAAAGGAGGGAACGTCCGCGGTATGGATCAATACCGGAATTTTTAATTCACCGCATTTTTTCCAGATCGGATCAAGTCTTGAATCATTCACCGCAACCCGGTTTCCCTTATCATCTTTAATGCTGCTGAAACCCAGATTTTTATAGATTTTCAGTCCTTTGGCACCCATTTTAAAATCGGCTTCCAGCTGTTTAACTGCTTTTTCCGTCCAGTCCTTATCGCCAAATCCTTTGAATTGAAGGTTTGTAAAAAGGGCAATACGCCTTGGTTCGTTTTTGGCAATGTTTTCGAGTGACCCTTTCAACGTTGCTGTTCCTTCACTCCATTCCTGCGACCAGCCTCTTCCGCTCAGATTTATCATGATGCCCATATTCAAGCTATCCATTTGCGAAACCAGCGCTTTCAGATCCTGCGTCGGCATTTGATATTGGTGGTTATGCACATCAATAAAGGGAAACTTCGCCCGTGTGACCTTATGTTCCTCAACTTTCAAAGTCGAGACCGGATCATATTCTTCAAAACCTAGTGGCTGAGGAATTTCCTGCGCAAAGGTGTTTAGGGAAAACAGGGTGAAAACAGTGAGAATCGATAAAGAAAACAGGAGTAAGGGTCTGATGATTTTCATAGTAAGCGGTTTCAGGGGGATTTTACCTTTATTAGAAAAATGTATTGGCGCGACGGTTGATTTGGATTACAACCTGTGCTTAGGGATTACTTTCAGAACGATAAATTAAAGCAACACAGTGCGCAGCAATTCCTTCTTCTCTCCCTACAAAACCAATATGCTCGGAAGTGGTTGCTTTTATTGAGAGATCATCCTCAGAAATCTGCATAACGCCCGCCAGGCAGGATTTCATTTCAGGAATATGGGGATTTAATTTTGGTCGTTGCAGGACAATCGTGACGTCAACGTTGCCAACTTCAAACCCTTTCTCACGCACCATTTCCAGCACTTTTGTTAACAAAACTTTGCTGTCAACACCTTTCCACTGTGGATCCGTGTCCGAAAAATGATAGCCAATGTTCCTCATATTGGCTGCCCCAAGTAAGGCATCACAAAGCACGTGGCAAACGATATCTGCGTCAGAATGGCCTTTTGCTCCATGGGTATGTGGAACCAAAATACCGCCCAGCCAAAATGGGCGATCCTCAACGAGTTGGTGAACATCATAACCTTGTCCGATACGAAAGGGAAACATGTAAAATGGGATTAATAAATAGTAAGCGCAATTTGGTGATTGAAATTGTGAAAGACAACAGTGAGAATGAAAACGGACAAATAACCTATATGCCTTATATATTGCTACTACTAAATTTTGAAAAGTATTGACAACAAAAATCCCTGCATCCGGATAGTCTGAATGCAGGGATTTTTTGTAGAAAAAATTATCGTTGCGGTAATGAAATTTCGGTTCTCAGTTTTTCTATTTCTTTTTCCAGACTGGCAGATTTAAAATAGTAATACAAACCTGCGATCAAGAATATTTTCGACAATACAAATATGGCAATAAATGCCGGGCGCCACCATTTGTGTACTTTTATGTAAGTATCATTTACCTCGACGTTTAAATATTCCTCCTTTTTTTGTTCTGTTTTTGGAATATCGTAATACGTATGTTTTCCGGCTTTTTCAATATCACTTTTTCCGGCACGAAGCTGTATGGTTTCCCTCACAACCGGCGGTGGCGGAACTGCATTTTGAATAAAATATCTATGGGCATTTTTCTCGAATTCCACTACGTAGTCAGCAAATTCTGAGCTGGCCAGGATCTGCTGATTAATTGCATGCTGTTCTTCCTCTGTGGCAAATCCTAAGAGGTAAGACTCCAAAACACCACTTTCTATAAATTCCTGCGTATTCAAAGTTTATATAAATTAAGCGTGAGGAAAGGATTTGAAAAATTCATGAAAAGCTTTTAGCACCTCTGTCTTTGAGATGTTTAACTTTTCAGCAACTTCTTCCGGAGAAAATCCCTGACGAAAAGCAAGGTCAAAAATTAACTCAGGAGTTACTTTCTGCTCTTTCAGACTTCCATCCGCATTAAAGGAGCCAATCGTCATTAATTTTCTCTTTGCCTCTATCGCTTTTGACCGGGCCAATTTGATGACACAGGCAGCGAATGTAAATGGATAACTATTGCACGACTGTAAAAGGGGGGAGGAAAAAACATTGACCAAAACTTCCTGAGCCAAATTTGGCTGAGGGATAATTTGCAAGATAATTCCGTATGCCATAGCACCATATTTGTCATAAACTTCCAGCGACGTCATCGGCCCTGATTGTTTGGCAACAGACTGGTGCCCGGAGTTGTCATTTAAACGTTCGAGTTCGTTCATATAACGCTGATTTTTTGCGGATAGGGATAGGGGTAAGGTGTTAATCTGAAAATTAAAATAAAGAAGATCAATCCTTTATTTGGATGAATAACGTTACAATTATTGCAGAAATAATTATCAAATATTACAAATATACCAATGCTAAATTAAAAAGTATCTCTGATAAATCACTATTGATTATATCATTTTTCAAATTAAAATTGTGATATGGGCCCAGTTTTGATTTAAACAGCGAATTTTTTTTACAAGTATTTCTACGAATAATTTTTTGAGGAAGTCAATTACTTTGTATTTCAGATCAGGAATTAACTGGTATTGCGCTTTTTAATTTGTTGATCATTAACTTTATGGCATGAAAAAAGAAATTGCAGTCATCTTTGATATGGACGGTGTCATCGTTCATACCAATCCATACCATTCCCTGGCTTTTCGTGAATTTTTTTCAAGCAGGAATCTCGCTCCGACGGACGAGGAGTTTGCCCAGCACATGTTTGGAAAAAGCAACAGTTATATCCTGAGCCATTTTCTCCAAAGAAAAATTGAAGGGATTGAGCTAAGTTTGTTGGAAGATGAAAAGGAAAGTTTGTTCCGGAAAATTTACGAACCGCATATTGACCCAATAAAAGGTATTGTCCAGTTTATAGATGAGCTCTATGCAAATAGTGTAAAACTTGGTGTCGCGACCTCTGCACCTTTAGCCAACCTCGACTTGATTTTAAGTAAAGTGCCACTGCGCGATAAAATGGGTTCCATTATGGCAAGTGAACATGTAACAAAACACAAGCCTGATCCGGAAGTGTATCTTACTTCTGCAAAAAATCTGGCTATATCTCCTGATCAATGTGTGGTTTTTGAAGATTCTTTTTCAGGAATTTCTGCCGGTTTAAATGCAGGAATGAAGGTAGTGGGTGTACTCACCTCACATACCAAAGATGAATTGCCTCCATGCAGTTTTTATATCAAGGATTATTCTGAACTTTCGTTTGAGAAAATTGCCGAGTTGTTTTAAGATAATATTTTATCGGACCTTTTACAAAGTCGTAGGGTCTGTTACCTGTGCGTCAAATGCACCGGTTAAAACCTGACCGTTTCTTTTTACTTGCAGAAAAATTCGATAGCGTCCTTTTTTTGGGAACGAATATGGGAAAGAAATTCTATTCCCATGTTCCATACCGTTCATCGATCCGCCGTCCTGTTTATACATACCCATTTCAGCCATCAAAGTTTCTTCCCTTTCAATGGTAGACATCACTTTGAGTTTAGCCAAATAACGGTCAATGCTGTCTTTAAATACAACAGAAGATGGTCTGCCGACGAGTTTTGTCGTATCACTTAATCTGTTTTTCATGGTCTGTTCCGCTGCCATCGCAAATGTTCCTGTTGGGTGTAAATGGATGTAAACAGAACCATCGGAACGGAAAACGGCCACATGTCCCATCATACCCAGATATGGTTCCGGGAAAGTTGGTGTGCCATCCGGGTTGAAGACTTCGAAATTCAATGAATAAGGTTTTCCAGCTTCCAGCGGACGATTCGGTTTGCCTTCCCAGATTGCATAAGAGCTATCTTTAAAAACAGTTTTCGTACCCGGTTTTCCACAAATGACAACATTGTCGTCCATGGGAATCTGCCCCGGTGCGTTGATCGGCTCTGTCACGACATAAGTATCCTCTTCTGCGGTCTTTTTCAGGCTGGCTGTATTTTCCGTGGATTCGGGAATATCAACGGTATCAACAATCGTTTCAGCAAAACCAGAATATTGAACAATATCGGCGTAAACCAGGTATTTGCCTTTCGGTAAATTCGGCAGATATGCTTTGAAAGTAGTGCTGTCAGCGCGTTCAGGGTGGATATGAGCGAAGGCGTCCATTTCGGGCGTACGAATCAGGAAAACGTGCATCAGTTTCCCATGGTCGGGGATAAGCGTGTTTAACATCGATCCCCTGTTTCTTTTAGCCCAGTCACTCGTATCGATTTTAAATGTGAATAGTCGCTGGTTATCCTCTTCTTTTATGTTCGAATTGCCCTGCAAAGGTTTGTACATAAACTCCTTGTAGTCTTCCGCCCAGCTATTCCACCAACTGCTTCCGCCATAAAGAATCAGCGCACAAACAACGGTGGCAATCCCCATGTTGATCCACCTTTTTTGTTTTTGTTTTGATGATAAAACTTCTCCGGGACGTAAGAGACCATCGCTCACGCTAGCGCCAATTGCTGTGATCATCAACAAAAACAGAAGAAGTCCAAGAATTGAAAGTCCGATGCCCAAACCCTTTGGCATTTCCCGTTGTGCGGTTGATACGGCAACGATGGGGACAATAAACTCGCCTTCGCCCTCTTTTCCGGCAATCTTGATCTGCACGCTCGACGAACCACTTTGCATTAACCAGACATCTCCCTGAAATTGGCCCTGCTGATTTGGCACTGAAAGAATTTCATCCGCAGAAGGTGCGCCCTGGTCTCCTGAGCGAAAATAAATTGGGCGAACCAATATTTTTTCAGCAGTTCCTGTTTCTACAAAAACGGTAATTTTTGCTGTTCCGGGAATAACATCTGGCGGTTTCACGTCGATTAACACTTTGTAGGGACCCGCCTGGCCCTGCATCAGCACGCCAGAACTGCCTACATGCGCAAATGAGACCTGAATTGATACCAGCGTGAGTACGAGAAGGTATAATATTTTTTTCATCGTTGAATTTTGTTCATCCAGTTTCCCCATTTCAAGCCAATTCGTGTTGACACCAGGCAGCATACCCAGGCAATGGCCAGACCTTTTACAAGTTCAGCCGTTGATTCGAGGCCCCAGGGCGGAAATTTATAGCGAAATTCCCAATCCGGGTTGCTTCCAAAATACCAGTAGTGACTGCCGAAAACCCAGTTTCTTGCATAAGGAGATTCCACCAGGAATGTTCCAAAGGGCCACTGTACGACAAAAAAGGTCAGAAGAAAAGCTGTTGCTAGAATCGGGGTTAAAATCCAGTCGTTCAGATACGCGAATTTATTCCTTAGAATATCGGTAAAAATCGCTGGAATTAGCAGCAGTAGAGGAAACTTAAATCCCTGATAATGATCAATATGGTTGATGACCGGACCAAGTTTTGGCTCTGCGGGGAAAAGCGGTATGATCCATAGTGTCAGCAGCATTAACAAAGTATATATTCCGGTAACAGCTGTAATTGTCCACCTGTTCTTCACAGCTTTCCCAAAAGCCATAAGAAAAATGGGAAAAACAATACAGGCGACAATGTAAAAATCTGACTTATGCATATCCCTATGGCCCATTTCTTCGGAAAGCAGGGTATACCACATTGTCAGCAAAAAGCCGGCAGAGAGTGAGAACAACCAGAAAAGAATTTTATTTCTGACTTTTTTTCTGGCCGGGTTATCGCTGAAAAAAAGTTTAGTCTGATTTTTCAGAGAAATGACACTGATCATCGCGCCAAATTGAACGCTGATAATTCCGAGTGCCAGAACGGTATGTGGTGGTGAAAGAATCGTGACATCGAGACCGTAGGTATTGTGCCACCAGTCATCAAACGGAGCGGATGTCAACATCGCAAGCGCGCCCCATACACAGAATAATGAACCAAGAGCACTGGAAAAGAATCCCCAGACTTTGACGCTTTTGGCTTTCTCGATAGGTTTTCCAAAAAAGGTAATCCTTAAAATTTCGTATCCTGAAAATAATCCTGATACCACCGCACCTAAATAAATAATTAAATGGGGAGGAGAAAGCAATCCGTCGCGTCCGATACTCAGGTGCCAGCAGATGTCCCAGATCAATCCTGTAATGACACAGAACGACGAAAAAACCGTTGCAAAAATATACGGTGGAATTTCTGAGCTTCCAGGATGCAGGGCTACCACCCGGCCTGGCGGCTCAGCTGGTGGATTGATCGTTGTTTCCATTAATAAGTATTGGAGGTTGAAGGGTTTCCGGTATTTGAAAATAAGTTTTTAAGCAACTGTCACTGATGTACTTAAAAGATATAGTTAAGGTACTACTACTTAATTTAATTTCTTATGTTTATTTCAAAAAGGCCGCATTGCTTTGACAAACCTTCCTTTAAAATAGGTAGAAAATAAATTATCTTCCCTGACACCGCGGGAGGTCGATGCATGGATGAAAAAAATCTCGCCAGGGTTGCGTACATCAGTAACAATTCCTGCATGGGACACATATCCTTCTTTGCCTGCCTCAGGAACGAAAAACAGCCAGTCGCCTGCCTTGATCTCTTCAATACTTCCCACCTCCGTTCCGAACTCAGATTGCTGCCAGGAAATTCGAGGTACTTTTACACCAATCTCTGAATAAACAGAACAGATCAGCCCTGAACAATCGATACCATTTTTATCGTTGCCACCAGATCGGTAAGGCGTGCCGGAGTATGTTCTGGCAACTTTAACGACTTGCGGAATTTCCTTTGAAAAGTTCCCGGTCGGACGCGTATATGTGGGCTTTGCGGGGGCCGTTCGTGTTGTTGAAGACGGGCGTCTGCCTGCTGGAGTGGCTGGTCTTCTGTTCGCTGTTGTCGGTGGTTTTCTTTTTTGAGCCGTCGGAGCGGGGCTTTTACGTAAGGTATCGCAGGAAAATAAGACGAAAATGCAAATCGCGGTAATGAAAGAAATGGGAATCTGCTTCTTCATGAATTACTTTTTATTGATTAAACTAAACGGCAAAGCCAGAATTTTTGCTGTCAGGACGAATTATTTAAAAAAGGTTATATTGGGTTATGACTTAATCTATACAAATAACGCTACTTCCGATAAAAATTGTAGGATAGATTCAGGAAAAGGTGGTAAGAATTATCTAACCGGTTGACCTTCAAATTTTACACTTTTTCAACAATATTAAAAAATGGCGGAAATATTATGTGACTGTGCGCTTTGTAAGTAGTTTTGTCGTTGACCAGAATTATTTATTGAATAAGTTCTGATACCATTATTTATAATCTCAAATCATTTTTGATGAAAATTATTTGTGTTGGCCGTAATTATACGGAACATATTGAAGAGCTTAATAACGAGCGCCCAGACGCTCCGGTTATTTTCCTAAAACCTGAAACGGCCCAAATTCGTGCAGGAGAACCGTTTTTTTACCCTGATTTTTCAAAAGATATTCATCACGAAGTTGAGCTTGTGGTAAAAATAAACCGGGTAGGCAAAAATATTGAAGAACGTTTTGCACATAAATATTATGACGAAATCGGCGTTGGTATTGATTTTACCGCGCGTGATTTACAGTTTGAACTGAAAAGCAAAGGGTTGCCCTGGGAACTTGCAAAGGCATTTAACGGCTCTGCTCCGGTTTCTGAATTTGTTCCGATCTCATCATTTGACGATATCCAGAATATCAATTTCAGCCTTGAAGTAAATGGTGAAACACGTCAGAGCGGGAATTCTTCGATGATGTTGTACCGAATCAACTACCTCATTTCGTTCGTTTCAAAATACTTTATGCTGAAAAAGGGAGATTTGATATTTACGGGTACCCCAAAAGGCGTTGGTCCGGTCCAAATTGGGGACCGTCTGACGGCTTGCATAGAAGGTAAAAAACTTTTGGAGTTGGGCGTGAAGTAAGGAAAAGTTAATTTATCTGAATCATTTTCATGTTTTATAATCATCTGGCGATCAAACGTTCCGGTTTTTTATTCCTGTTGTTTGTTGGCATTTTTTCTTCGGGAAATGCTCAGAAGCAATCTTATCCAAAGGGGTATTATCAGTTTCCAATCCGGCCGGGTTTGTCTAATTCGCTGGCAGGTGGCCTGGGCGATTTACGTACCAATCATTTCCATGCAGGTGTAGATATCCGGACACAACAGGTGGAGGGGTTGCCGGTATATGCAGCGGCGGAAGGTTATGTTTTCAAAGTCGCTGTGCAGCGGTCTGGATATGGAAACGTCATTTATCTGCGGCATCCAAACGGTCAGACGACAGTATATGGACATTTGCAGAAGTTCAGCGATTCGCTGGCTGCGTATGTACGGAATGAGCAATACAAAAAACAAACTTTTGAAATTGATCTTTTTCCAGCACCAGGAAAATATGCTTTCCGAAAAGGAGAGTTGATCGCACTTTCAGGAAATACCGGAGGCTCTGCCGGGCCACATTTGCATTTTGAAATCCGTGATTCCAGGGATAATTATCTGAATCCTTTATTTTTTGGTTTCAGTGAAATCAAGGATGTTACACCGCCCAAGTTTGTTAGCCTGGCAATCCGTCCGCTGGATATCAATGGCCGGGTAAATGGCAAATTTGACAGACAGGCTTATAATCCTGTTCGCCAGAAAGACGGTACTTTTATTATTCCTGCAACGATCACCGCATCAGGAATGATAGGTCTGGAATTGATGGCACATGACATGATGACGGGAACTGGCTTTCGGTATGGCTTGCAGTGTATTGAAATTAAGGTTGATGATAATGAGGTGTTCGCTTACAACATGGAAATTTTTCCAAATGCTGCCACGCGCGACTATAACAATCTCATTGATTATGATACGGAACAGGAAACCGGTCAGCGTTATTTGAAATGTTATGTTCCCGACGGAAATGTCTTTGATCTTTACAAGACGGGTGCTTACAAAGGCAAGCTTTTCATAGCCGACACGCTCGTTCATAAAGTGAAAATTAAGGTTTTTGATTCCTATGAAAATTCGTCCGTTTTGATGTTTAATATCAAAGGCGAAACGGAAAGTCAGCCTTTGCCTGTTTATGATACTGAACTTAACCCCGAGTGGATTCAGACTGAAATCAGCGGGAATACTTTGAAAGTCAGAGCTAAATATTACAGAAGTTCGCTTCCGCTGGCGACATTTTATGTGGACGGAAGGCAGGTCAAAAAGACACCGGATTTATATGAAAATGAGTCGGCGGTTTTTCTCGCTGATTTAAGAGAGTATATGCCGGATTCTGTGCAAATTGGTAATACGATGGCAAGGACTTATTTGCGGGCAAAAATATCACCCGGAAGAATTGCAAGTTACAAATCCGACCGTTGGTCTGTTGATTTTCAGGAGACAAGCCTGTTTGATACATTATACATAACCGGTCAGCAAAATTACAATGCTCTGACAATCAATGATAAAGGAACACCACTTCGCGATTATGTATCAATCAATTTCAAGCCGGAAGAAATCCCAACCAACAAGGATCGAAGTAATATCTACAGATATACAGGTTACAGTTACCGTTTTATTGGCGGCGAGTGGAATGGGGATGAAATATCGTTTAAAACAAAAGAGCTTGGCACTTTCGTAATTCAGAAAGATACTATTCCTCCAAGAGTCAGACTCATTGAGCATAGCAAAAACAGGATCCGTGCTTACATTGCCGACGGAATGTCCGGAATTGACCGTTTTAGAGCGTTGGTCAACGATGAATGGATTTTAATGAATTATGAAGCAAAGACGGGTGTTATCTGGTCGGAAAAACTTGACAATACGCAACTTTTTGAAGGAGAACTAACACTCGAAGTGACAGATGGAGCCGGAAATAGTACTATCTTGCAAACTGATATAGTTGAACCGGTGATCGCACCTACAAAACGAAAACGAAAATAATTATGGCACTTCAGACAGGTGATCCAGCTCCGGAAATTTTGGCCAAAGACCAGAGCGGAAACGACGTAAAACTTTCCGATTTCAAAGGCAAAAAAGTAATTCTTTATTTTTATCCAAAAGACGATACCCCAGGGTGTACGGCTCAGGCTTGTAACCTTCGTGATAATTATGACTCACTTTTGAACAAAGGTTATGTGGTTTTGGGCGTCAGTGTGGATGGAGAAAAATCGCATCAGAAATTTATAAAAAAGTACGAACTTCCTTTTCCGCTGCTGGCTGACACAGATCACGCGATTGTGGAGTCTTATGGCGTTTGGGTTGAAAAAAGCATGTATGGCAAAACGTATATGGGGACTGCACGTACAACTTTCGTCATAGACGAGAACGGCATTATTTCTGAGATTATCCAGAAAGTGGATACGAAGAATCATACTGATCAAATTTTGAGTAAAAATGACTAATTAAAAGTCAGCAATTAATAGTTTTTAATACGTAATTCGCATCTGCTTATATGATGCTTATCATGAATGAGATGGCGGAAGTTTAATCCAGCTGTATTACGCTCCAAAAAAAATAATAATCGAGAAATGGAAATTGAACAATTAGAAAAAGTTGCAGCACAAGTTCGCAGGGATATCGTTCGCATGGTACATGGCTGCCAGTCAGGACACCCGGGAGGATCTTTGGGCTGTACAGATTTATTAGTTGCGTTGTATTTCGAACGCATGAAACTGAAAGAAGAAGACGGCAAGCCCGTTTTTGACATGGATGGAAATGGAGAAGACCTTTTCTTCCTTTCGAATGGTCACATCTCTCCGGTGTTGTACAGCGTTTTGGCTCGTAAGGGTTATTTCCCGGTTCCGGAACTGGCAACATTCCGCAAGCTGAATTCCAGACTTCAGGGACACCCGACACCACATGAACACCTGGAAGGTATTCGTATCGCGTCAGGTTCACTTGGACAAGGAATGTCTGTGGCAATCGGGGCGGCACTTTCTAAAAAATTGAACAAAGACGACAGTCTTGTTTATGTCCTTATGGGCGATGGCGAGCAGCAGGAAGGTCAGGTTTGGGAAGCGGCTATGTTTGCGCCTCACCACAAAGTTGACAACCTTATTGCCGTAATAGATTTGAACGGTCAGCAGATTGACGGTCCGACAGCGAAAGTGATGGACAACCGTGATCTTGGTGCCAAATACGAAGCATTCGGTTGGGAAGTAATGGAAGTGGAAGAAGGAAACGATATGGCTTCTGTGGTAAAAGCACTTTACGAAGCGAAAAGCAAAGCCGGACATGCAAAGCCAATCATGATCCTTCTTCGTACCGGAATGGGTTATGGAGTTGACTTCATGATGGGAAGCCACAAATGGCACGGTGTTGCGCCAAACGACGAACAATTGGCAGCAGCATTGGCGCAGTTGGAAGAGTCGATGGGGGATTATTGATTTAGCAGTCAGTTTTCGGCTGTCGGCAATCTGCTGGCAGCCAGATAAATTTCTTACCAGATAAAGTGAAAATAAAAAAGCTTCACATAAAGAATTTCAAATCCCTGGTCGATCTAGAAATCGTCGAGCCAAATCCGTTTACGGTTTTTGTCGGCGCGAATGGGGTTGGGAAGTCGAATATTTTTGAGGCTTTGGAGTTTGCTACTGCATATATTTCAATTCCTGGTCAGTTTCATAGAATATTTGGAAGTAAAGATGATTTATTGCCGAAACGGAATTCGGAAACAAAAATAGAGATTAGATTAACTTTTGATTCTCAAAGTCCTTTTGTTTCTACCTATGATTTTGGAGATCCTTTTACAGTGGGAAAAAAGTGGGAAGCTGATGATAAGTTTAATGGTGCCGAGGGAAATTTCTCTAATTTTTGGATAACTGCATTTACGAGAATATTTGTTGGAAACAGAAAAGAATTGAAACTGTTATTTAAAGATGACAAAAGCTTATTATTAGACGGTTCAAATCTTGAAAAAGTTTTGAAACGTCTTCTTGGTGACGACAATATTCGTGAGGAAATTTTAGAGTGGTTGCAATTATTTATTCCAAGCTTTGAAAATGTAGAAGTCCTCTCAAGTACTTTGTCTGGATCCGATACGCTATTAGTTTACGAAAAGCATATTGAAAAGCCATTCAATAAGGACCTAATTTCCGACGGAACCTACAATATTCTATGTCTTTTAACCGCGGTTTATCAATCTGACGAGCCGCAATTCCTTTGCATCGAAGAACCTGAAAATGGCCTTAATCCTTTTGTGATAAAAGAACTTGTAACATTATTCAGAAATGCTTGTGAGGAAAAGGGACATTACATTTGGTTAAATACGCACTCTCAATCCTTGGTTGAAGCATTGACGCCGGATGAAATTATTTTGGTTGATAAGGTAAATGGAGAAACGAAAATCAAACAAATTCAGAAAATGAACCTTCATGGTTTGCCAATGGACGAAGCATGGATATCTGGTGCTCTTGGAGGAGGAGTTCCATGGTAAGACTAGGCATTTTATGTGAAGGAGAAAGTGAGACTTATATTTTAAAGTCTGATTTATTCCAAAACTGGTTACAAGAAAATGATATTGATTTGGTCGAGATCAGAATTGTTAAGAGCAAAAATCAATATTGGGAAGATAGATTTGAATCACATATTTCTATTCTTCAAGATTTGGATGTTGACCAGATTTTAATAATGGTTGATTTAGATGAGGATGCTTGTATTACCGAAACCAAGAATAAAATAGTAGTCGGAGAAAATCAGCATATTGTAGTTTCTGTTAAAGAATTTGAAAATTGGTATCTTGCTGACAATGTTGCAGTAAGTAAGCTGATAGGGAGAAGTGTTAAAATTGATTATCCAGAAAATGATGATGCTGTAGGTAAAATCATACAACTCAATAATGGTAGAGGTTTCGGTGGTAGTAAACCACGGCTAGCCATGAAAATGAGAAATAATGGTTTCTCTATCCAAAACGCAGCCAAACACCCAAACTGTCCAAGTGCCACTTATTTCCTGAGTAAATTAGAACAAATAGCAAAAATTAATTAGACATTACATTGATACAAATATGAAAAAATACACCTTCACCGAAAAAAAAGATACCCGTTCGGGCTTTGGCGCCGGGATGCATGAACTTGGTCAGAAGAACCCAAACGTTGTAGCACTTTGTGCTGACCTTGTTGGCTCTTTGAAACTTGAACCTTTCATCAAAGAAAATCCTGAGAGATTTGTTCAATGCGGTATTTCTGAGGCAAACATGATCAGTGTTTCTGCTGGTTTGACTATCGGTGGTAAAATTCCTTTTGCAACCACTTTTGCTAACTTCGCTACGGGCCGTGTCTATGACCAGATCCGTCAAAGCGTTGCTTATTCAGGTAAAAATGTAAAAATCTGTGCTTCACATGCAGGTCTTACTTTGGGAGAAGATGGTGCAACCCACCAGATTCTTGAAGATATCGGAATGATGAAAATGCTTCCTGGTATGACCGTGATCAATCCTTGTGATTACAACCAGACAAAAGCTGCTACAATCGCAATTGCTGATTACGAAGGACCGGTTTATTTGCGTTTTGGTCGTCCGGTTATTCCAATTTTTACTGCTGCAGATCAGGTTTTTGAAATTGGTAAAGCTTGGATGGTAAGTGAAGGAACGGATGTAAGTATCTTCGCAACAGGCCACATGGTTTGGGAAGCGATCCAGGCTGGTGAGCAACTGGAAGCAGAAGGGATCAGTGCTGAAATTATCAATATCCACACGATCAAACCACTTGACGAAGAAGCAATTCTGAAATCAATTGCAAAAACGCGTTGCGCTGTTTCAGCTGAGGAGCACAACCGTATCGGTGGATTGGGTGACAGTATTGCACAGGTGATCGTTAAAAATGACCTGGTTCCTCAGGAATATGTTGCTGTTGATGACAGTTTCGGAGAAAGTGGAACACCAGCCCAATTGATGGAAAAATACGGTTTGACTGCTGCTGATATTGTTGCAGCTGCAAAACGTGCAATTGCGAAGAAAAAGTAATAAGAATTTCCTGGCAAATTAAAATAGCCGTTGGAACCGGAATACCTTTGAGTCTTGTATATAGGTAAGATAACATCCTGCTTATGTACAAGACTCGAATTTTATTTGCCCTGGACAAAAAAATAAACTATTATTGATTTTTATAAGGAATCAAGAACCACCATTGTATTTAGAAAAGGTAAAGATCGTTTAAGATGTAACCTTTTATCAAACAATCAGACTAGGACTGAGTATAAATGTCTGACGAAGAATTATTAGCATTATTTCAAAATCCCGAAACGCGGAGAAACGCTTTCAACCAACTGGTGCGCAAGTATCAGCAAAAGGTCTATTGGCTGGTTCGTAAAATGGTAGTTGACCATGACGATGCTAATGATATCACACAGGATGTTTTCATTAAAGCATGGACAGCGCTTGAAAATTTCAGAGGTGATTCCAAGTTTTATACCTGGCTTTACCGCATTGCAAGTAACGAATCGATCAATTTTTTAAATAAAAAACGGAAACGCTTTTTTGTCCCGATTCATGATGTAGAAAATGAGCTTAGTGAAAAACTTGAAGCTGATCCATTGATTAGTGGAGATGTAATTCAGCTTAAATTACAAAAAGCTTTACTGAAATTACCTGAAAAACAGCGGCTTGTATTTAATTTAAAATACTACGAAGAGTTGCCTTATGAAGAGATATCCGAGATCACGGGCACATCGGTAGGAGCGTTGAAAGCTTCGTATCATTGGGCTGTGAAAAAAATAGAAGACCATTTAAACGAAACAGATTAAACCATTTGTAAGTCATTAAGTCAAAGATTAGTAAGACAAAGAAACACGTGAAGTCATGGACAAAAAGCACATACGGTTAGATGATCTAAAAAAGGAAACGCCTTTTGTAGTACCAGATGGCTATTTTGAAAATTTACCCCAAATCATTCAGTCAAGAATTCCTAATGAGGTTGTCCGCGAGCCATTTATTCAATGGAGCTGGCGGAGGTCAGCTGGGTTAGTCGCTGCAATGAGTTTTTTACTGGTGATGGTGTGGGTGACTTATCCTGAACGCCAGGGATCTTTGGGGCAGGGGCCACTAAGTTCGATCAGTGATGCCTCGATTGTAACGTATCTGGAAGACCAGGATATCAGCTATTATGATTTAAGTGAACATCAGGTGGTGCAGAAAGCGTTCGATACAGATTCGACCGTTATGTATTATCTGGATGGACTGGATGAGGATCTTATCCGTGAGCAAATCCTGGAATCAGGGTCCGACTCCGAACAAATTTGACATTTAATGACCTAACAAAAATGAACCCATTACAAAAAAAGACTAACGTTAAGATATTTAGTTTGATGTTGCTGTGTATTCTTTTTTCAACAGCTTCGGCTTGGGCGCAACGTCCGTCGGGAGAAGAAATGCAAAAAATCCAGGATGCTAAAATTGCGATTATAACCAACAGACTTAATTTATCGCCTGAACAAGCGACTGGCTTCTGGCCGGTCTACAATGAATATTCGCACAAACGAAAAGATATTCACCGCGCTCAACGGAAGATTATCAATGATAAGAAAGCTGAGGGTAAAACGGATGATCAGGTACTGAACAATTTGAAGGAGGTACAAGATTTGAAACAGAAAGAGCTTGATCTTGAAAAAGAATATCAGAACAGGTTCCTGAAAGTTATTTCCGCGAGCCAGGTTATTGAGTTGTATAAAGCAGAACGAACTTTTAACGATATGCTTATCCAGCGTTTGAAACAAAGGAAAGAGCAAAAGCCAAACGAATAAAACGTCATAAAAAAATAATCCCCGCAATCGACGACTCTTTTGCGGGGATTATTTTTTTATGAAGTCGCGAATTTAGTGCCCGCCAACTGACGATACCGACTCAATACCTCTTGTTTCCACTGTTATGTTTTTCGCAGGAGCTGCGTGTTTCCTGAATTCCTGAATAATTTCCAAGACATCATAGTCGATATTCATCGATTTGGATCCATCAATAATCACCTTAGAATTTTCAGGAAGATTGTCCAGCGTATGTCCTATACTCCCTTTGTTTAGAAACGTTACCTCCTCTGACAAAACAAGCGTGATGACGTCGCCATCTTTGTATTCTTCCTTCTTATAATGATAGGAATGTTTGTAGTTCTTTCTCAAAATAAAGTATATCGCAATGACCATACCAACAGCAATTCCTTTTAACAGGTCAGTACTTAGAATGGCAATGATCGTTACGATAAATGGAATGAACTGCTCTTTGCCTAAACTATACATTCCCCTGTAAAGCTGCAATTTCGACAATTTATAACCTACAACCAATAGGATCGCTGCCAGGGAAGCAAGGGGTATATAATTTAAATAAGTGGGTATAAAAATGGCGGAAAGAAGTAAAATGGAACCATGTGTTACTGTTCCCATTTTTGTCCTGGCCCCTGATTCAATATTTGCGGAACTTCGAACAATTACCTGAGTTATCGGCAAGCCGCCCAAAAGACCTGAAACCATATTTCCGATTCCCTGCGCTTTCAATTCTCGGTTTGTAGGCGTATTCCTTTTATATGGATCAAGCTTATCAGTTGCCTCCACTGAAAGCAAAGTTTCAAGACTAGCGACAATTGCCAGCGTAAATGCCACTGTATAAACATTGACGTTTGTGAAGGCACTAAAATCCGGGTGTTTGAAAAAACTAATAAATTCCGAAGCACTTGATGCTACCGGAAGCTGGACCAGATGCTCGCCACTCAATGCAATCGAAGGGAAAAAATTAATGAACAACACATTTAAAGCAATGCCAATCATAACCACAAAAAGAGCACCGGGTAGAAACTTGAAAAGCTCAATTCTTTTCACGAAAGGTTTGTCAAACAGGATGAGAAGTCCGAGTGATATGACTGAAATAATGATGGCACCCGTACTGCTGTAACGGATAGCATTATACACTTCCGTGAAGGTATTTTGTCCGTCCTTTTGGCTAAAAGCTTCGTCGCCCATAAAGTCTGCGTCGTAACCAAACGCATGTGGTATTTCCTTTAATATCAGTGTGATACCGATCGCAGCCAGCATTCCTTTAATGACTGAGGAAGGGAAATAATAACCAATGATTCCCGCGTTTAAAAATCCAGCCAGAAGTTGTATGGCACCGGCTATGACAACAGCAAGTAGAAAGGCTTCAAAACTGCCAAGTGTTTCAATTGCAGTCAATACGATCACCACAAGCCCTGCAGCAGGGCCTGAAACTCCCAGCGCGGAACCACTCAAAAGTCCGATGACGATGCCACCAATCACCCCGGAGATAATCCCGGAAAATAATAGATCTGGTCGTCCGGTGGATGCCAGCGCAACACCAAGACAAAGCGGCAAAGCTACCAGATAAACGACCAATCCTGCCGGGAAATCGTATTTGAGGTTTGAAAACAGATTATTCTTATTAGCTGACATAGGGATTATTCGATGAATAAAAAACGGTTATTTTAAAGCTTTAATTATATAACAGCAGTTTCCATCCGATAAACATCTTCGATGTCTTCATTATTCTCGATTGTCAGCCCAAGGTCTGTCAGGATGCCATCTCTTACACTGTATACAATTCCATGCACCTGAAGCGATTTTCCGTTAGCCCAGGCATTCTGAACGATTGAGGTTTTGGTTAAGCCATAAACCTGCTCCTGAACGTTTAATTCAACCAATCGATCACTTCTTTTATCCATATCATCAATAGCATTCAATTCATTTTTATGAAGACGATATACGTCTTTGATATGACGCAGCCAATTGTCAATCAAACCAACTTGTTTATGTCCCATAGCTGCATTTACGCCTCCGCAACCGTAATGACCACAAACAATAATGTGTTTCACATTTAAAACATTCACAGCATAATCCAGAACACTCAGCATGCTTATGTCCGTGTGAATGACCATATTTGCGATATTTCTGTGTACAAATATATCTCCCGGGAATGTTCCTGTTATTTCGTTTGCCGGAACACGGCTGTCGGAACAACCAATCCATAGGAACTGCGGTGACTGGCCGGCAGCCAGGCTGCTAAAGAATTCAGGGCTACGTTTTTTTGTTTGCTCCACCCATTTTTTGTTGTTGTCGAAAAGCTGATTATATGAATTCATGATTGTCTGATTAATTATCGTTGAAAAAATACAGCATATAGCTGAAAAGTAGACCGATGCCGATCCGAAGGAACAGGCACAAACCTTACTGACATTAAACAATGTCAGCGCATTTAATCGATAAGAAACTTAGACTAATTCGGGTGGGGGAGACAGGAGATTTCTATAAATCTCATTTTCGAAACCGACGGTATACGAAAAAGCAGTGTTAAGGATGACTGCGACCGTAGTATGATGTAAAGAAAAATGATTATCAGGAAATAACTGATCATCTATCATTTTTTCGGCTTCTTCGGTGTTTTCGTTATCACAAGTGCCGGAATCACAAACAACTTGTGCCTTATCTTTTGCCAACAGAAGACTTGCGACATCTGTGGCTTTACAGATGAGGAAGGTCGTGAGCAATATCAGACAAAGTGTTTTAAACAAGGTTTTCGAAATAATTATGATTAACGATAGAAACAGAGGTTACCTCTAAAACGTTCGGACGGCTTTATTGGTATACTAAATGAATAGAATTGATATTTTTTACAAGAACGGATTAAATTTTGTAAATAAAAAAGGGAGTTAAATAACTCCCTTTATATCAAGGCTTGTAGCTTTTTTCGTGATTCTCTAACCAGCGGCCAACCAAAAAGGCTGAACCCAACAGAACCACATAAAAAACTATCATTATAATCGTCATGAACATAATAATATCTGATTAAGCATAATTGAATATGAACAAAATTAAAGAAAAAAAGCAAATGCCTGACCTCGGTGCGTAAAAAATTATAAAACGCCTTTGGTAGAAGGCATAAAATCCAACGCTTTCAGGTCACGGCGAACGGCCATTTTTATCGCTTTGGCGAAACCTTTAAAGATGGATTCGATCTTATGATGCTCATTTTGGCCTTCAACTTTGATATTCAGGTTTGATAACGAAGTGTCGGAAAAAGATTTGAAAAAGTGGAAGAACATTTCTGTCGGCATTTCACCGATTTTTTCTCTTTTGAATTCCGCATCCCAAACTATCCACGGACGACCGGAGAAATCAATGGCAACCTGTGCCAAAGCTTCATCCATTGGCAATAAAAATCCGTAACGACTGATACCACGTTTGTCTCCGATGGCAATTCTGTAAGCTTCACCCAAAGCCAGTGCCGTATCTTCAATCGTATGATGTTCATCAATATGCAGATCGCCTTCCACATGAATGTTCAGATCCGCACCCGAATGTCTTGCCAATTGGTCAAGCATGTGGTCGAAAAATCCAAGTCCTGTATGGATCTCAGATCTTCCGCTTCCGTCAAGGTTCAGTTCAATACTAATCTGCGTTTCTTTCGTATTTCTTTGTACAGAAGCCGTTCTCGCCGGCAATTTCAGGTGTTCATAAATCGCGTCCCAATCCGTCGAAACAAACGAAACTGCTGATTTCATTTCTTGCGATACACCATCTTTTGCAAGTTCCGAACCAATAAATATCGCTTTCGAACCTAGATTTACGGCCAGTTGAACATCCGTAAGCCGATCTCCGATCACATAACTATTCGCCAGATCATATTCTTCCGAGAAATAAGAAGACAGCATACCAATTCCGGGTTTTCTCGTAGGCAGGTTGTCTTCCGGAAAACTTCTGTCAACATGTACTGCTGTAAACTCGATGTTTTCTCCTTTTAACGTTTGAAGCATTTTATTTTGCGCCGGCCAAAAGGTATCTTCAGGAAAAGAACTTGTTCCAAGTCCATCCTGGTTGGTAACCATAACCAGTTCATAATCCGTCTCTTCTGCTATTTTTCGGAGATTGGAAATGGCTTTGGGTAAAAATTCCAGTTTTTCAAGAGAATCAACCTGGAAATCTGTTGGTGGCTCGACGATAATCGTTCCGTCGCGATCAATAAATAATACTTTTTTCATTAAAATAGGATACTAAGGCTCAAACGATTTGATACAAATTGGGGTAAAGGAAAAAGGCTGCTGCCTGTTATAAGTCACGAAGGTCGTAAACTAGTGGTTAAATTAAAAGAGACAAGACGGCAGCTGCTTCAAAAAGCGGTGCTGACTGTCGTAGAAAGTTTAATTATTGATGCAGGAAGACTACAACCTTAATTCAAATAATAGAACAGGCAACCCGCGTCATAACCATAGCCATTAAAGAAGAAAAAAATGAGATTTTTGCAAGGGTGTTTCCGAAACGATTTTTATGTTAACCGACGAAACATCTAATAAGTCTTGGAGGCTGTTCTGCGAAAGTTCTTGGTTTTGTACAAGCTCAGCGCACTTCTCCCATGATGTTCCGTAGCAGCGGCTGCACCAGGGTAGCTACATTACGAAAGATGACAATATTCCAACGAAACCGCCTTTAAATGAGTCCTGTAAAAGGTATAGTCTTAATTTGATACTTTGATGAATCATCTAAACCAAACCGACTTATGAAACGCTTTGTATTGGCTGGTGTATGCATGTTGAGTATACTAAATTGCAAGGAAGACAAAATTAGTTCAGAGGCATTAAATTGTTATGGGTCTGAAGTTTTTACACGGGACGAATATGTAGTTGATGCGCCAGTAACAGTCCAACTTAGCGGCGGATTAGCTGTCGGTAGCCAACTGATAGCACCTAATGGAGTTGCCTGGGGCGGGTGCAATCTTCCCAAACAATTTATGCAAGATAGTTTAGCCGTTTACGTGACAGGCTATTTTTTGACTTCTAAGGAACTGGAAACAATGAATTTAACACCTTTACCTTTTATAGTCACTTCCGCAAAGCTCAGATAATAACGATCCATTTTTTAATCCCGTTACCATTTTACAACACGTCCAACTCCTGAGACCAGCACCGGCTGGGATTTGACTGGCTAAAGCGGCAAAAAAGTGTATCAATTGTTATCTCGCAAGACTAGATATTATTTCGTCATGCTGTTTCGAATTATTGAAACACCGGATTACCTTTCCAGTTATGTTCCTTTCCGAAATTAGCGAAAGCGGTTATTTTTTCCTTTGTTTTTTAATCATATATGGGTGATTTTGTAAATCACATTTCAGCTTGCTTGGATTTAAAAGTATTTCATCAGTACCACACATACATTTACAACGCAAAACTCGTAACACTTTTTTACATATACCATTTGAAAGTGTTGTTATTCAGGATAAATTAAGGACTGAATTTTGCGGGAGTAAATCAACGTTAACTGAGAAAATGCAGAACACGAGGGTATAGGGCGTTTTGCGAAAGTTCTTTGAAGAGTGCCAGCAGAACGTACTTTGGCATTTTGTTTTGCGGATACAGCTGCATTAAAAAATTAAACTTTTTACTCCTGTCTCCGAAAGGAATGCAACGTAGTGAGTGAATTATGTGTCTAAAAATAAACTCATCTATATATTATGAAACTATCAGTACTCCCCTGTATCTTATTATTTTGTTTCCTGTTTCTAACAACTTTTTTATTAGAAAGTTGTGGTAACAATGTGGATTGCATGGCTCCGCCTTCAGAGATTGGTATTCAAATAATGGATGGAACGCTTATCTACCCTGCTGATTTGGATACTGCTGCACGGATAAAGGTGTCCTATCAAGAAAACAACCAAAAGAAATATGTAGATGATCTAAGTATAATGGGCGATGTATTTTTCTCGAACATGTTAATTGAAGAATCCCGTAAGGCCAAAGATCCAGAATTTTCCTTTGAATTAAACGGCCGAGTCTTGGCTCAGATGAGGATGGAAACTTATATCAATGATGCAAAATGTAACGGTTGGGCGACTATTTCAAAGGTTTATCAAAATGGAGAAATCGTTTCAATGTCAGCAAATGGATCCTATCTGATTAAATAGCTATTGTATCCGAACATCCGTTTCCCGAGACCTGCGCCGGCTGAAATTTGACTGCCTAAAAGAGCTCAAAGAGTGTATCAATTTGTTATCTGACAAATTTAAATATCATTTTGATAACTGTCCTGAGTTAGTGAGACACAGGATTTTTTTCATTTGTTCCGGATCCGTTGCATACCTGTACCAGGTGAAGCGACTGTTATTTTCCGTTTTCCCTCTAACCTTTCAGAGCAGCTTTGCTGATGTAAACCCAAACAATACCAAATCGAAAAGATTCAAACCAACTAAATAATACCAATCAACAAGTCTACCTCAAAAAGGTCTCCAAAGAAGTTGTACATTTACGTTGTAAATTAATTCATTTTTGCAGCATGTTTACAGGAATTGTTGAAACCATAGGAGAGGTTCTAAAAGTTGAAACGGAAGGCACTAATAAAACCTTCACTTTACGTTCAAGTTTGACTCCTGAATTAAAAATCGATCAGAGCCTGAGCCATAATGGCGTTTGTCTAACGGTTGTGTCCATTAAAGAAGATACTTACCAGGTGACGGCGATCGAAGAGACTTTAAATAAGACGAATCTGGGTCAGTTAAAAGAAGGAAGCAAAGCAAATCTTGAAAGATGTATGTCGGCAAACGGTCGTTTTGACGGACATATCGTTCAGGGTCATGTGGACCAGACTGCCATTTGCAAGCGTGTTGAAGAGCGTGACGGAAGCTGGCTTTTTGATTTTGAATACGATGCTTCGCTGGGCAATATGACGGTGGAAAAAGGATCAATCTGTATCAATGGCGTTAGTCTGACCGTTTTTAATTCTGAGGCTAATTCATTTCGGGTTGCCATTATTCCATATACCTATTCTTTTACCAATTTTCATCAGTTGCAGGAAGGAGACACCGTTAATCTTGAATTTGATATTCTTGGAAAATATATCAAAAGAATTCTTGGTTCATATACTCTCTAGGATATTTGCATCTTGAAATATTCCTTCTATTTTTACCGTTTTTAGAAAATTACCGCATCATGTTTTTCCATGGCAAAAATTAGCACACAATCCCGCAAGGATCTATTCATACATATAGGCATTGTAGTATCACTCATACTGGTATTTTTTCTAGGCTTTTTCTTTATTTATTTACCATTCACGACAAATCACGGGGAAGCAATCACCGTTCCGGACCTGCGTAAAAAAAATCTGAGCGAAATTGAGGAATTTCTTGACAGTCGTGATCTTCGTTATGAGGTAGATTCCACTTATGTTGCCAACATTCCGCCTTTGACTGTTATTCAACAATATCCAAAACCAGGGGCAAAAGTTAAGGAAGGAAGAAAGATATATATTACGGTTGTGGCATTGACTGCTCCGCTAATTAAAATGCCAAAACTGACAGACATGACGCATAGAAGTGCGCAAATGCAGCTGAAAAGTTTAGGTCTTGAAGAAGGAACAATTTCTTATGTGCCGGATATGGCGCAAAATGCGGTTTTGAGACAAATGTATAAGGGAGTAGAAATTTTGCCAGGCCAGCCAATCGCTAAAGGTTCAAAAATTGATCTTGAATTGGGGGAAGGTTTAGGCTCTGCTCAGTTTGAACTGCCTTCCGTGATTGGAATGCCATTGGATGAGGCCAAAGTCCAGATCGTCGGCGCAGGATTGAAGGTTGGCCAGGTGATGGAAATAGCGGCGGAAGAAGGCCAGATTCCCGGCACGGTAGCAAAACAAAATCCTGAGGGAGGCGGCAAAGTTCGAATCGGCGATGTAATTGACCTCTGGGTAATCCCGGCAGGGGCGGAACCAAATGCCACAAATGGAGAAGACACACAACTATAGAACACGATTCGCAAAGACTTTTAAATTTTCTTTCATCACATTTTTGATGCTGACCTTGGTTCAGTACAACCATGTGCACGGCCAGTTGAAACTGGTTCCGATCGGAGCGAGTCCTCATGCAGAATCTGCATCGCAGAGATCAGGGAGGATGCAGGCTATCAATTTGCCCTTTTTTGACGATTTTTCAACAACTGCTTCCTCTCAGCCGGATCCTGCTTTCTGGATGCAAGGAAGCGGTGTTTATATAAACAACACGCTCGCGACAACACAGCCTTCCGTCAATATGGCGACTTTCGACGGACTGAACGCTGGCGGTGTTCCTTACAATTATACAAACCAACTTTCTCAGGGAAATACCGATACTTTAACTTCCGTCGCCATAAATCTGGCAGAACTGGCACCCGGCGATTCTGTCTATTTGAGTTTTTATTGGCTGGCGAAAGGTCTGGGAGAATTTCCTGACGAAAATGATACTTTGCGGCTGGAATTTTTAAACCAGAATAAACAGTGGATTTCTGTTTGGCAGCAAAATGGCATGGTTTATGATTCTTTATTCAAACAGGAATTTATAGCGGTCAATAACACAGCGTTTCTGCATGCAGATTTCCAGTTCCGTTTTCGGGCTTATGGGAGGCTTTCCGGTTTTTATGACACCTGGCATCTGGATTATTTGTATTTGAATAAAGGCAGGTCGATCAATGACCGGTTTATTAAAGATATCGCGGTTCGGAAACCGCTGACGCCTTTTTTGAAAAAATATACCTCAATGCCGTTGAAGCAGTATTGGGTAAATCCAAGGCTGGCAACGGCTGATTCTGTAGGGACTGATATTTTGAATCTCTTCAACAATTTTAATTTTACAACATATACTTTTACGGTGAGTGACGAACTTACGGGTAAGCAGTTACAGAATTATAATGGTTCAGCATCCACGTTTATAGGTGGAAGCCAGACGCAGATGAAGTCGATTCCGCTTAATCAAATTGCCCGGGATAACGCTGTGAAGGAATTAAAGCTGCGATATAAATTCAATCTTATAACCACAGACGATCAAAATCCAGCCATTCCTTCGGTGAACCTGCGAAGAAATGATACGATAAGTGCGCGTGCAGATTTAAGTGATTATTATGCTTATGATGATGGAAGTGCAGAATATGGCGTGCAGATTAATCAACGGCTTGCGCGTGCAGTTGTCAGATTTTCATTGTCACAACCGGATACTCTTGCCGGCGTGCGTATGTCTATTGTGCCATTTAATAAGGATATCTCGGGACAGTCATTTACACTGCAGGTATGGAGTAATAAAAACGGAAAGCCTGATCAGTTGATTGTACAAAAAGCTGTGGCGGCAAGTTATGGTGCTACCCGTGATCGGTTAATTCAATATGCATTTGACAGTCCGGTTGCGGTTGCCGATACATTTTATGTGGGATGGCTTCAGATTAATGAAGAACCTTTGAGTATAGGATTTGACCGCAATTCTTTATTAGGAACGAATGACGTGTTTTTTAATTTAGGTACTGAATGGGTAAAAGATACCGGTTTAAAGGGCAGTATCATGTTACGCCCGTATATGGGTGGGAGAGCTGTTGGGGTAGTAACCGGCTCAGAAGAATTTGAAAAAGACGCTTATTTTTTTCCAAATCCCAGTAAAGGTGTCTTGAATTGGAAAAACAAACAGATAAAGAAAATAGAGATTTTTTCAATTACCGGATCTTTGGTCAGGGTTTTAAATCCTGAAAGCGGAACCATGTCTGCGACGGTGAGTGATCTGTCAGATGGGATGTATTTATTAAAAGCATCCGATGGGAAACGATCTTTTGTGCAAAAAATGTTGATAGTAAAATAGATTTAAGAAATATCATAACGCAAAAAATATGGATATCACAGTAGAAGAATTAAAAGAACGTCTGGATAAAGGTGAAGAACTGAATTTTTACGACGTCCGTGAAGAACATGAATTTGAAGAAGATAATCTTGGTGCCATTCTGATTCCTTTGGCCGAATTGCCGGATCATGTTGCGGAACTTGAACCCTTGAAAGATTCAGAAATAATCATCCATTGCCGTTCAGGCGCCAGAAGTGGTAAGGCTGCAAAATTTCTGGAATCACAAGGTTTCACAAACGTTCGTAACGTCTTGGGTGGAATTCTTGCTTACAGAGAATTGGAAGAAGAGGCGTAATATCATCGAAATTAGGTAAAACCGGTTTAGTCTGATATTTCAAAAAAATCTAGATTAAACCGGTTTCTGTTTTCACAAAGTTTAACATCTCATCAAACTGGTGGGGTTGAAACCATTTGAAATCTCCCTGATGCCTGAACCAGGTCAATTGTCTTTTGGCATATCTTCTGGAATTTTGTTTTAACAGGCGAATCATTTCTTTTTCGTTATACTGGCCATCCAGGTAACCATATACTTCTTTATATCCGACCGTTTGCAAAGCCTGGCAATCCCGAAACTGTATTACACTTTTAGCTTCTTCAACCAAACCTTCTTTTAACATATTGTCCATTCTCAGATCTATCCTGTCATACAGTTCTTTTCGATCTCTATCGAGGGCAATCAGAATCTGTTTGAACGGGCGTTGCTGGATATTTTTTTGCTGATACTGAGATATGGGAACACCTGTCGTTTTAAATACTTCCAAGGCTCTGACCACGCGTTGCGGATTATGAATTTCTTTTGTTGCGGCAAAATCCGGATCGATTACGCTGATTTCTTCCTGTAAAACTTCCAGGCCTTCATTTATTAAACGAGCTGTCAAAGTCTCACGTAAACCTTCCAAAGGCGCAGGCAGGGCATCTAATCCTTCACAAACAGCTTTGATATATAAGCCTGAACCACCCGTCATGACTACACAATCGTGCTGAGTGAAAAGCTCATCCAGTTTATCAAGCGCGTCACGTTCGAAGTCACCGGCACTGTACGTTTCTGTGATGGAATGGGAATTGATAAAATGATGCGGTATCGCTGCTAACTCTGCCGCATTTGGCTTGGCGGTACCTATGGATAATTCTCGAAATATTTGTCTTGAATCAGCCGAAATAATTTCAGTGCGTAGTGCCCTGGCGAGCTTGATAGAAAGTTCGGTTTTCCCCACTGCCGTTGGTCCGGCAATGGTAATGAGGTATTTCGCCTGGCTGTTTGGCATTCTGGACTTTTTATGTGATTTTAGTAAACACAAAAATACACATCATGGAAATGAGCACACTACTTTTTTTTATTTTATCCGTTACACTGGGAGGAAGCCTCGGGGCAGGGGCCTATTATTTTTGGTCACGGAAATATTTGGCCAACGCTGAGCCGCAAAAAGAAGCGACGGTTTTGTTAGAGCGAATTGAGAAAGTCTTTAAGGTGGTGATGGCAGAAGGATACTTTACTGAAATTTATAATTATCAGCACGACAAAAATATCTGGAATTTAATAAAAGACAAGAAGAAAGCTTTGATCATTGCAAAAGCGAAAGTTCTGGTGGGATATGATTTTGGAAAGCTTCGCTACCATATTGAAGGAAGTGAAAAGAAAATGATCATTGATTTTTTTCCTGAGCCGGAAATCCTTTCGATGGATACGGATTACAAATTTTACGATATCGAGCAAGGATGGCTTAATAGATTTCAAAGTGATGATTATACTTCGATATTAAACGAAGCCAAACAAACCATGAACGAGAAGGCCCTGCAAAGTGATCTTCCCCGTATCGCAACAAACCAAGTTCAGCTGATGATGTTCCAGCTGGCTGCGACGATGAACTGGAAAATTGATATGCAGTTGCCAGAAGCCAATAAAGATCTTCTGGATGAATACACGGCCTACAAACCGGTTGATGCAGGTATCGATTCTTTAAACAAGAAATTGGAGGGCTAAGATTATTTATTAGGAGCAAAATATTACGCGACTAAAGTCATCACTTTTCTCTTTTCCAGCGTATACTTTAATAAATTCGATCGTATACTTATATTTTATTACTCATTCTTAAACTTAAACTTTTACTTTTATGTGCAAAAAATTATTATTGGTTGTATGTGTATGCTTTATGGCATTTTTGGCAGGTTGTAAAGGCGACGATGGAGCAGTTGGGCCGCAGGGAGAAAAGGGAGAAACAGGCGCGACTGGGCCGGCAGGACCTGCTGGTGAGGGTGGATCTGGTTCTGCGTTTATTTTGACAACTGGTGCAGTTTCAGGAACCGGAACTGAGGGAGACCTATCTTTCGTCCTTGCGGAAGACCTTTCCGCAGCTGACCAGGCGGCTTATGATAGTAGTCTTGTTGTCATGGTTTATGGTAAATCTTTGGGGGTCTGGTGGCCTTTACCTGGAATCGTGCAATTTACAGGTGATGCTGTGAGTAATTTTACCTTCGTCCATGGAGTTGACGAAGCTACTTTTTTCCTTCAAATATTAACAACGGGTTGGTCTGAGGATACAGATACAGCGCCTACGAGAAATTTCGATGATATCAGAATCGTTTTGGTTCCTGCTTCCAGTGGAGCAAGGCTTTCGGCTGATGTGAATTGGAAAAGTTACGAAGCGACAATTTCAGCCTTGGGATTAAAAGACAGTCTTGCGAAAAAAGCCATCCTGTATAAAAAGAAATAATTTATAAATTGTAATTATTACCTGAATCCCGATCTAAACAATCGGGATTTTTTATTTTCGAAGCGTCTGTTATGCCAATAAACTTCAGTCATTTTCAGACAGTGATTGTTTCGAAAGAGTTTAGGTGTGAATTGCTTGGATGCTTTAACGTCTTTCAATAAAAGTTGAAACTCATTAACAACAAAAACGGAGATACCAATCTGGCATCTCCGTTTTTGTTGTTAATGATTAGGAATTAATATTCCCAAAGTCCGTGTTCAAGTTCCATTAACTCCTGTTCGTAGTTAAGAGACTTGATAAGTGCCTCTTTATCTCCTTTGTAAATGTCTATAAATGACTTGTCAGCTGCGTTCGAGTATTTTGTGATACGTCCGTAAAACAGTCGCAAATCGAAAGCATCTGCAAGGTTTTTATTCTGAGCGGTATTCTTATTGTTATACCAGATATATTTTTTAGGATCACTTCTGAAAAGGCGTTCCACATCTTTATAACGGAATGAAGCAATTGGTAATTCAAGACCCGTTGCAGCATTTAAGTCTGAGGGAATCAACAGTGTGATTGCCTGGATATCCATGTACAAGCGAGAGCGTTTCTTATCAAAGGTCCAATCTTCCTTCACTTCCATCAAATTGATCTGATCAGGAAAAAATTCTTCTTCAATCGCCATCGTTGCTGCAATCTGGAAAGTATCAACTGGTGCTGCTGCAACAACTGGTGGTTCTTCTTTGATAGCCTTACCTTTTGTTCCTTTTTTCTTTGGTTTGGGTGCTCCCCAACCATCGTCTTCCACAGCGGCCTTTTTGGCAGGTGCTCCCCATCCATCATCAGCCGCAGCTGTTTTTTCAGTAGTTTTAGTATCTACCTTTGGCTTGTCATCCCATCCACCTGCATCTGTTGATGGTTTTCCAAAACCAGCTGCAAGCTCTTCTTCAGATAAACCAGCAGTTTGATTCGGAATTAGCAGTTTTTTATGGATCAGCTCACTGGATAACTTCGTAGTACAAGAGTCGTTAGTGTAAGCGTCGATAAGCCCCGCTTTCGCTGCTTCCAAAAGATATCTTGTGATCTCATTATTTTTTGAGAACATCGAAGAGTTTTGTTTTTCCTTAAGATCCACTCGTCTCCATAACGTTCTCTTCATCATTACATCACCATCACTGATTGGATGTGATGAAAACTGATTAGCGGTAGAGTCTTCCTTCTCCTGTGCAAATACCATGGAAGATCCCATCGTTAGGGATAATATTGTCCATGCAATTGTTTTTCCGTTCATTCTTCTCATTGCTTATATTTTTATCTTATCCAATCAGCAATTCATGTCATTAATTCAACGATACAGATCTGATTACCTGACCCATTTCAACTTCGCTGACATTCCCTTTGAAATTTTGACGTTCTACTCTTAAAACTTCAATCACATAACGATCACCAGGTTCTGCTTGTTGTGCCAGTGATGAAATTGAACCCCCACCGCCAAGGCTTATCGGATTTCCGATTCGTCTTGCGCCTCTGGCCAAAGAAACCTGGATCGAAGAGACACGGAAACGAGCGTCTTCAGGAGAGAAAGTTTTAAAACTTTCATCAGCAATTGCTACAACCTGGATGCTACGGGCGGCGCTTGCAGCTATTCCACGGCGTTCATCCAACGCAGCTCCATTAACACGAATTTCAAGCGTTGGTTTTGGCACAAGTCTTACACGAAATGGTTCGGTTCCCAGAACATTTCCCTGATTACTTACTGTCAGATTAAGTTGAGCTCTGTTTGGTACAATGGTGAATTTACCCTTTTGCCCGCTGTTAATAATTTCCCCACCATCAGTTGTGAAACTTGGGGCCCAAAGAGCACCTAATGCAGGACTTTGAATACTTAGCTTATTTGCACAACCTAAATACAACGGAGGTAAAGTTCCGGTTTCAATCTGATACGTAGGTTTAACTACGAAATATTCTTGTTTCAGGTTGACAGTAGTATCACGGCCTGATGGGGTAGGGAAGGAAATCGATCCCGACAATTCGCGGCGGGCAATTCCTTCTGCATTGTATCCACCGCCTTGTGCCGTGAATTCAATTTTACCAACACCATTTTCAACTTTTACACCTGCACCATTCAAACTCATACGAGGTGTGATACCACTGGCGGATGCAGCGATAAACATATCTCCTTTGAATTTAGTACCGGCAACAACTGTTTTTGCATCAGCACTGATCATGGCTAAAACCCTGTCGAATTTTATGTCAGCGGCTCCAACTTTGCTTGCCAGGTAACTTAAAACTTCACTTTCCATTCTGCGAATGTCTGTCTGTTTCTGACTAAGTACGGCCAAAGCAGCAGCAACCGGTGTTTGAGCAAAATTTAATTCTGCAAAATCTTTGTTCTTCTGATCAACACTTGTCTTCGTGATAGGATCATCCTTTCCATCCAAGGCAAGCGACTGGAATTTTGTTGGCGTCAACTGGCTCAATTGTCCGGTATAGCTGTCAAGACTTTGTTTCAGCTTGTAGGCTTTCCCGTTTTTTTGTCCACCGATCATTAACTCTGCAACCTTGCCTTCTTCCTGTGGATTTTTGATCCCGCCCTGCTCATTCAATCCACCACCAGCGCTGGTAATGATTTCCTGTTTAAGACTATTTATTTCATTAATAATATTAGCCGAATTCTTCCGTACTTCCTCAGCTTGTTTCATTACAGCCACGTCACCGCCGCGATTTCCTGCTTTTTCAACAGCTGCTTTAATTTTAAGTACGGTTTCCTGGTTTATCTTATTGGCTGCTCCGGAAGAAAGTTCCAAAGAATTGTTCAGTAGCATGAATTTTTCTATAATGGCTGAACTTACCTGCAACGCGAGCATTGCTGTAAGAACCAGATACATCATTCCAATCATCTTCTGACGGGGTGTTTCTTTTCCACCTGCCATATTGTTCAGTAATCAGTTATCAGTGATTAATTAGTTTAGATAACAAACAAGAAGTGCCTTTTAGGGTTTACAACTCAGTTTGCCTGGATGAATTTATGCGTTTCCGCGCATTGCAGTAAGCATGTTACCATAGATTCCGTTCAGCGACGAGATATTTGTAGTCAATTTTGACATCTCATTTTTAAACACTTGTGATTCTTTGGTAGCATCCGCCATATTTTCCATAGCAGCAGTAAGGTTGCCATAGAATGCATTCATCGCTTTTAGATGTTTTGTTGTGTCCTGAAGTTCAAGTTCATAAACAGCATTCAATGCACCCATATTTTTTGTGATCTGCTGAAACTGGTCGCGATATGCCTGCGCATCTTTCGTCGCATCAGCCATAGATGACATCGCCGTAATAGCAACACCGTAAGACTTGTTCATATCATTCATAGCAAGAGAAGCCGACTTAACGTTTTTAGCGTAATCATTGGTAGCTACGGTTGCGTCAGTCAAATCTGTAATCTTGCCAACAGTATCGGAAAGGTTTCTAAATCCTTTACCAAGACTGTCAAATACATCAGGAGAGATCTTCGCGTTATCAAGCATGTTATCCAATTTAGCAGTAATGCCACTTCCTGCTGCCGTAGTTCCGCGTGTAATTGCCGGACCATTGTAATCATCAGAAAGTTCAGGATATACACGTGTCCAATCAGGATCTGGATTAGTTGATTGCGTTAGTGTTTGTAGTGCGTATAATAAAAAGATACCAACTTCTGTTCCTAAACCCAGCGTAAGCATTTCACTACCTCCATCCCAATGTTGGATTTTAAATAAAGCTCCTAAAATAACAACTGCAGCACCCGCGCTGTATATTGTTGGTACTAGTTTATCCCATAAAAAACTAGATCCGTTACTCTTAGCCATACGAATTGAAATCGGTTATAGTGAATAGTGATTATTAAAAATTATTGTATTGTTAAAATGATGACGCAAAGAAAGCACAGCGTTAAAAAGCTGCAATTTCTTTGCGTAAAGATTTTCTAGCGACGTGCACGTCCACCTGCACGGCCGTTTACATTATCCATAACACAACGGAAGCCGATAAATGCTCTGCGTTCTGTCTCGTACTCAAATGTACGTGTACCTGTCTGAAGGAAGTATGCAACGTCTTTCCAAGATCCACCTTTTACAACCTTACGTGGCTCATCTGGATTGTCATATCTTGGGTTCATATCCCAAACAATGGCAGTTGCATTGTCAGTGAAAGCGTCAAGTGTCCATTCTGCTACGTTTCCAGCCATGTTATACAATCCAAAATCATTCGGGTTGTAAGCGTTTGCAGGACCCGTGTAAGGGTATCCATCAGCGTCGTAATTTCCACGCTGTGGTTTGAAGTTTGCCAGGAAGCAACCTTTGGTATTCATTGTATATGGATTACCCCATGGATATTTTGCTACGGCACGTCCTCCACGCGCTGCCCATTCCCATTCCGCTTCGCTCGGAAGACGGAAACCGGTAGAGTTAAACATTCCCTCTTTATTCTGGAAGTCGTGGTAAAGGTTTGTACGCCATTTAGCAAAGTATTGTGCGCCTAACCAACTCACACCCACAACAGGGTAAGTATCGAAGCCAGGGTGCTGATAGTAATATTCAACAAATGGGTCTCCGTTAGAATAAGCAAAATCTTTTTTCCAGGCAGTAGTGTCTGGATAGTATTTCGTCATGATTTCCTCTTCACCCAGAACAGATACGGAGTCAACAAGAAGCGCATTAACGAATTGCCGATATTCATTGTTCGTGATCTCAGTGTCGTCCATAAAGAAAGAACTGATGGTCACGCGTCTGTTCATATTGTTCATGGACGCAGCCATATCTTCATCCGCCTGCCCCATTGTAAACGAACCGGAAGGGATCATCACCATGCCGGCAGGTGTGGTTTGTTTAAAACCTTTACGCGCAGTAGCCGTAATTTCCCCGTTAGAAATCCCGACGTCTTCTTTTCCTCCCTTTCCAAATTTATTTTTGATAAACCCGCAACTTTGCATCAGCATAAGAGCAGCTATCAAAAGCAAACTTTTGACTCCATCCCGGTAGATCACTTTAACATTCATAGTGGTTTTGATATTTGAAAGAATAAATGTTAGCCTAAAAACGTCAATCGATTAATATATAGTATACTTAAAACAAAAACAAAAGTAACGGGCATTCCAAATGAATTCAGTTGAAGGCGTTTGCGCTTCCGGCAGATTTGAGATACATCATTCGTTTTATTCGACTTAACGTAAGAATGCTGGTTGTTGGTATAACACTCTAAAATTTTACAAATATAAATCAAAGTTTTGCAAACTGAACGACATGTATCTAACCGTATTTTTAAAAAATCGATAAATTAAAACACGATTTTGCTTTCAAATTGCAATGTTTTGCTTTTTGATTGGATATTATATTGATCACCTTTCCGGTATAAAATCCACGGGTTTAGTTAAAATCTGAAACGAGGAGTTCTGATAATGGTTTTCTTTCCAAATTGCGGAGAAGGAAGTGCGTAGGATAACATTACTTCAAAAGAAGATGGAGATTTAATTTTATTTCCGCCGATGACCATGTCATAGGCGCCCGATAACCGTAAAGATTGGTCAGCTAATAAATAAATACCGCCCATGACGATGAAGTAAGTATCCTGTTGCCTGTAAGTCGCACCAGCCCAATATCTTTTATTGAATGTTACGGTTGCTCCGCCTTCTACAGAAACGGTGGTGATATCAGATTTAACCAGAACGATTGGTTGGACGTCCAACAAGTATCCGACTTCTATATTTACGCCTGCGTTCAAGTAAACAGTTTTCGGTAAGGGATTTGTTGCATTTTCTGAGCCCAGCTGATATTTTGGCTCTAATAAATGGTTTAAAGAAGCACCGACATAAAAAGCGTCGCTGACATACCTTGCACCTACCGCGAAGTCAGGATTCATTTCAGAGACGGTACCAGTTTGTATTAAAGGATCATCCGGGTCGCGGGCTCTTAGTTTTCCATAATCAAGTGACTGGCGAAAAAGACCCGCACTCGCTCCGATATGCAGATTTCCTCCTGCAAGTGGAAAGTGATACGAAGCGGAAAGTTTGAAATCCTGATCATTTCTTGGACCACTTTTGTCGTTCAGCGCATAAAAACCTATACCGAAATTTTTAATCGGCATGCTGTAAGAAAACATTTGTGTTGAAAGAGCTCCGCCATCATCTTCGTTTGTGGCCTGATACCCCGCATACTGAGAACGGTGGGTAAGGCTAAACTTAGTAAGTCCGTCAGCACCAGCGGCGGCAGGATTTAAGTAAAGCTGATTTAAAGAAAATAAACTGAACTGGGCATCTTTTTGAGCAAATGCTTCAGGAGATATAAGTAATATTATACCTACTAAACAGCACCATTGTATGTTACGGTAGATAAACGTTAAGGTCATGCGTATAGATTTTATTTATAAGAACACTTGAGTACTTCAGAGGTTTATTTCAATAACGCATATTCACGAAAAAAATTGACATAATAATAAAAAAGGCCGGGAAATTTTCCCGGCCTTTTTTTGAAGTAAAATGTGTCAGATGTTATTCGCTTTACGAATGTATAATTCCAAAGCTCCGGTCATTGATGGAGCGTTAGGCAAAGGCGCCTGAATATCAAGAATTAAACCTGCGTCCTCAACAGCTTTCGCTGTGGTAGGGCCAAAAGCTGCAATACGGGTCACATTCTGTTTAAAATCCGGGAAGTTGTCCATTAAAGACTTGATTCCGGAAGGACTAAAAAATGCGATAATATCGTAATATACATCTTCCAGGTCGGAAAGATCTGAGGAAACGGTATGATACATAGTCGCCTCAGTGAATTGAAACTCTTCTATATCAGCGAATTCCGGAATTTCATTTTTACGTACATCAGAACATGGGTACAAGAATTTTTCTTTCTTGTGTTTACGGATAAGCTCGATAAGCTCGACCGCTGTTTTAGTACCTGCAAAAATCTTACGTTTTCTGATTACGATATACTTCTGCAGATAGTTCGCCGTCTGTTCTGATATACAGAAATATTTCATTGTGGCAGGAACCTCCAGGCGTCCCTCCGCACAGATTCGGAAGAAATGGTCAATCGCATTACGGCTAGTGAAAATCACTGCCGTGTGATCCAGGATGTTAATCTTTTGTTTTCGGAAATCCTTATAAGAGATTCCGTCAATCTGGATAAATGGCCGAAAATCCACTTTTATACCATACTTCTTAGCTATCTCAAAATAAGGTGAATTTTCGTCGGCCGGCCTTGATTGGCTTACCAGAATACTGGTAACCTTTTTGAGCCGATCCTGATCAAATTTGATGGTCTCACTCATGTATAATTCTCATTAGTTTAATTTCAAAATGATCCCTGAAACTTACATAGCGAACTTTATGCCGATAATCAACGGGATTATTTCGATGACGCAAAGGTACGAAAATAAATAGAGATTTATAAATGATGTTGGGGGCTTGATGACGATATATAGTGTAATGAATCGAATTCCATAAAAAATCAGGAAAGGTAACATGATATACGGACGGAGTGGAATGAGCCATCGTGCATTGTCAATGCTTAGCATAAAAACAAGAAGAAACAATGCGACATAAAAGTAGTAAGAAGATTGTATTATTTTTAGGAACAGCGTATCTACAAGTTTATCAAGATTGAGCATTTCACCTACCAAAACCATGAAAATAAACTTGCCGTAAGTCAATAAAAAAAAGATTAGGGAAAGCATTAAAAAATCTCCCAGATACTGAATTGTATTCGTTTCTTCTGATAAGATCGTCGAAACCGAGAAGAGATTTACTTTATTATGTGAAAAAAATATCAACAAAAAGCCCATCAGCATGGAAACGGTTATGACAAGAAATATAACATTGTTGCTGTATGGTTTATTTAATTTTGAGAGCTGCTCTCTGGGGTCGTTATTGAAAAATTCCAGTGGGTTGATAACCCTTGAAAAGGCCATAGGATTAAGATTGAAAACCCAAACATTCAGTACTAGAATGATCAGCATGGCCAGTATGGAAAAATTACCAAATGGGGAAAAATTAATTGGCTTTATGTTGATCAGCGTTGAAGCAGTTTTTCCAAGTGTATCAATATAATCCTGCTGTTTTTTGTTACATATTAATACGCTTTTATCATCGATACCCGCATTTCCGTAGATTGAGAGCAATAACTCCTCCTTTTTATAAATACGAAAAAGGCTGTCGATATTCAATTCAAGCCATTCGTCCCTTATCAGTTTTTTCTGCAGAGCGCCTTCCAGAAAAAGGTAACTTTCATTTTCTGCTTTTACGAGTAAAAAATACCTGCGATTTTTAAGCAGATCAACATACAAACTGACAGATCGTGTGCCTTCATTAATCCCTTTCGAAAAAGGGACATAGTTTTTATACTGGTTGCTATAAACAAGCCAGTCATTCTGATAATCGTAAACCGGAAAAAACTGCTCGGGTGGCAATGCCTTTTCCGCTGCCCGGGCAACCGTACCGGTGAAAAGGAACGCCGAAAGAACGACCAGAAAAAGCAGTGAAAAAATTGACTTCATTGCTACGAGAAAGGGCGGGGTTTCCCCAGCCCTTTCGTAAAATATTATATTGTGATATGCTTATTACTTTCTTCCTAATGCCATAAGCATAGTCTCACCGATCAATGCAGGAGATTCCGCAACAAATATTCCGGATTCTTCCATGATACGGATTTTTGCCTCAGCAGTATCGTCAGCTCCACCGATAATCGCACCAGCGTGCCCCATACGGCGTCCTTTTGGAGCTGTTTTACCAGCAATAAATCCTACAACAGGTTTAAGGTTACCACTTGCTTTGATATAATTTGCAGCATCAGCTTCCATGCTTCCGCCGATTTCACCAATCATAACAATTGCCTCTGTTTCAGGGTCATTCATAAGCAGTTCAACAGCCTCTTTGGTTGTAGTACCGATAATGGGGTCACCGCCAATTCCGATTGCAGTTGTTTGTCCCAGACCCGCACGTGTAAGCTGATCAACGGCTTCGTAAGTTAATGTTCCGGATTTGGAAACAATACCTACTGTTCCTTTTTTGAAGATAAAACCTGGCATGATACCCACTTTACATTCTTCGGCAGTAATAACACCCGGACAGTTTGGACCGATCAAACGAACATTCTTACCTTGAAGATATTGTTTCGCCTGCATCATATCCTTCGTAGGAATACCTTCAGTTATACAAACGATTACGCCAATACCTGCGTCAGCAGCTTCCATAATAGCATCAGCGGCAAAAGCCGGCGGTACGAAAATGATCGCTACGTCGGCACCTGTAGAACGCACAGACTGTTCCACAGTGTTGAACACAGGTCTGTCAAGGTGAAAAAGTCCTCCTTTGCCTGGCGTTACACCGCCAACTACATTAGTTCCGTACTCGATCATTTGCTGGGCATGAAAAGAACCCTCAGAACCCGTAAATCCCTGAACTATAATCTTAGAATTTTTATTAACTAAAACGCTCATGTTGGTAAATCAGTTTTTTTGGTAAAAGTAGCTCGAAAAGGACGAAGTAGCAAAATGAAACTATAATTTGTAAATTGCTTTATCGATAATATTTAAATTTGCCCATGAATATACTGACGAATTCCCATATCTTTTCCAATCTGGTTTTAAGTATAACATCTGCATTTGTCTTTTTGAAATATTTCAAGTCTCAGTCTCTAAACAGCCGGTTGTTATGGGGTATATTTTTATTCAGTATATCAATCAATGCCAGTATAGAATTACTTGTTTTTGCAGGCTTGAAAAAGCTTGAATTCCTACATTCTGTCACACAATCTGCGGAGATGACTTTGGGCGCAATTTGTCTTGTTGTCGCCTCATATAGTTTAATTATGCGTTATCCGATCAGTAATCTTGTATTAATTTATACAGTCTCAATCGGTGTTACGCTTTTTGTCAGCATCCTGTTCTATAAAGTTGAGTACGTCGCACTGATCATTCAGCCTTTTTGCATCATCATAACGCTGTGCACCTCATGTCTCGGACTGGCTTATCGCTATAAAAGTGCTTTGTGGGTTGTATTTGCCATGACACTGCTGGCTATTGCCGCGAAGTCACAAAACATTCCTCTCCCTATGCATCCGCTGGATTTAAACCACTATATAAACGTTTTAGCACTTGTGTGTGTAGGCAAAGCTGTCAGAGATCAGTACAAAATCCTTTTTTGATATTTAATATTCAAACAATTGTTAATGGATTGTTTTTTTATTGTTCCATATACTAACTTGCACCAGTTAATTTTAACAATAAAGTTTATCCATATCCTAATATGAAAATGATTAAGTCCAGCGTATTGTTTCTTGCCGCAGTTATGGCTTTTGGAGCAGTTTCTGTTAGCCCGTTACAGGCAAAGTCTCTAGGTACTTCAGAAGTTCGCGATGTAAAGCAGGCAAAAGCGATAGTGATCAAAGGTAGCGATGCAATGCAGTTTGATGTAAAGGAAATTAAAGTAAAAGCAGGACAAAAAGTGAAACTTACTTTAACGCACTCTGGTAAACTTGCCAAAGCTGCGATGGGTCATAACTTTGTTTTGCTGAAAACGGGTACTGATGTTGCTTCATTCGCTTCGAAAGCAGCTGCTGCAAGAGAAACTGAATATATCCCTAAATCGGAGGCAGCCAGCATCATCGCACATACAAAACTAGTGGGTGGCGGCGAAAGCGATACAATCGAGTTCACTGCTCCTAAAAAAGGAACATACACTTACATTTGTAGTTTCCCAGGTCACTATGCATTGATGAAAGGTACTTTCATTGTAGAATAGCCCTGACAATATTATAGAAAAAAAACGAGGTCCGGATTTTTCCGGACCTCGTTTTTTTATGTCTTGAGAGCCCTCGGCTAAATATCCGCCAATTGTTTTTCAATCAGATCAATTACCTCCGGACGGTCCCACTGTGATGCTCCGATTTCCTCTGTCAGGACTTTTCCGTTGTAGATAATGTACGTCCGCGGAATCGCGTTCCCGTCCAATGCAGGCGGGTATGCGCCTGCATACTGGTAAAATGGAAGTTGATATCCTTTGCGGGCAATAAACGGATTTACCGTTTCTGCGTCTTCATCTGAAACGATATAAAAGTCAATTTTTTCGTTATCCTTATATTGGTTATATAATTTCTGAATTCCTGGCATTTCCATGTTACACGGCCCGCACCAGGTCGCCCACACATTCAGAAAAACAAGCTTATTTTTGTTCATCGAAACCGGATTACCTTTAAGGTCAGTGAGTGTCGAAAGATATACCGAAGTGTTGTTTTCTTTATCTGCAACCGCATTTCCTGTCTCTGATGGCAACTCATCTTTCGGAGCGAAAAGGGCAAAATAAATGGCAATGAAAGCCAGTATTGATAATCCAAATACTAATAGTTTTTTTGGTGTACTGCCCATAGTGATGGTTGTAATGGTTTAAAATTGCGAGCGTTAGAAAGAATTCTATTTGTAAAAGTAAGAATATCATAACAGATACTAATTCTACATAATCAGGTCTAAAAAATACTGTGCCTATTTGTGATGTCCAATCGGAATTTGAATACTTTTATAAGATTATTGAACAACCAAAATCCTTCGTATTGAAAAACTATACATTCATGAAAATTAAACTTGTACCTGTTTTACTCTTAACTGCTGTTTTATTTTTACCAATTTTCAGTTTCGGACAACGCTCTGCCGCGGAGTATTTTGAAGAAGGAAATACGAAAGCCCGGGCCAGTGATTTCTCCGGTGCATTGCAGGCTTACAGCGTCGTTATATCCATTAATCCTGATCATGCGCCAAGTTTTTTTAACCGTGGTCTTGCCAAAGCAAATTTAAAAGATCATCGAGGTGCTATTCTGGACTATGACCACGCCATTGAAATTAATCCTAAGGAGGCACTTTATTATCAGAGTCGGGGCGTGAGCAAAAGTATGCAGGAGGATTATCGTGCTGCTATTCAGGATTACACGAGAGGAATAGAATTAAATCCTGATGATTCAAAATCTTACTATAACAGGGGTGTGGGTTATGCTAAACTGAATAATCACCGTAGCGCCATGGTTGATTTGGACAAAGCATTGACATTGGATCCGAGTGATGTGGCTGCCTATTACGCAAGAGGAAATTGTAAGCAATATTTGCACGAGTATGCGGGAAGTCTGGCAGATTTTTCAAAAGTTATTGAGATGAGCCCGAAACGCGCAGGAGCTTATGCGGGGAGAGGTTCTGCTAAAATCGAATTAAATGACTTCCAGGGAGCTGCCGCAGATTTAACCAGAGCGATAGAACTGAGCCCCAACGAAGGTAGTTATTATGATAAAAGGGGTTTTGCTAAAAATAAAATAGAGGATTATAAAGGCGCCATCTCTGATTATGATAAAACATTACAGTTAGAACCTGAAAATTTTGAAGCATATTATGGGCGTGGATTTTCCAAAAACAAACTGAATGATCAAAAAGGAGCGATTGTGGATTTGACGAAAGCAATTGAACTTAGAAATACGTATGTCGCCGATCCTAAAAAAATTCAGTATACAGGCCCGATCACAAAAACGATTTTAGACGAGTTAAGGAATCAGGTGAAGGAACATGTAAAAATCGATGTCCTGACGACTGAACGTTCTGAAGCTTATTTTGTTCGTGGTATCAGCAAATCAAAAAGCGGGGATAGCAGAGGAGCTTTGCTGGACATCGGCACAGCAATTGAATTAAATCCAACTTATGCAGATGCTTATTTTTCTCGCGCACTCATAAAATCTTCAATCGGTGACCAGATGGGCGCGGTGTTGGATTTCAGTAGTTCTATCAAGCTAAAAACCAATTTTCCCGAAGCATTTTATTTCCGAGGTATTATCAAACATAGTCTTGGAGAGGTAAATGAAGGTTGCCTGGATCTGAGTAAGTCGGGAGAGCTGGGATATATGCCGTCTTATAAGGTGATCAGCACTTACTGCAATTAATGAACAATTGTTAAGGGTTAATGATTAATTGTTAATGCTAATTTGTCAAGGGCTAATGACTATCGAGCCGATATCAGTGTTCTGCCAAGAACAATTGCCCCCATACAACTAACGCTCAATACTTAACAATTAATCATTAACCATCAACAATTAATATTACGCTTTTTTCATATTTTCGGCAACCTTATCCCAGTTCACGACATTCCAGAATGCTGCGATATAGTCCGGGCGTTTGTTTTGGTAGTGCAGGTAATAAGCATGTTCCCATACATCCAAACCTAAAATTGGTGTCCCTTTAACTTCGGCAATATCCATTAATGGATTATCCTGGTTTGGCGTAGAACTTATTTCCAGTTTTCCACCTTTTGCAGTTAACCATGCCCAACCTGAGCCGAAGCGTGTTGTTGCGGCTTTGCCAAATGCTTCTTTAAATTTATCAAAAGAACCGAACTGGGCATTAATTGCATCTGCTACGGCACCTTTGGGAGCTCCGCCTTTTCCGGCACCCATTACTTCCCAGAAAAAAGTATGGTTCCAATGGCCGCCTCCATTATTGCGGATTGCAGCTGGTGCTTTTCCAGCAACTTTAATAATATCTTCAAGGGGTTTTTTCTCGTATTCAGTGCCTTTAACAGCATCATTCAGGTTTTTCACGTAAGCGGCGTGGTGTTTGCCGTAGTGAATCTCCATGGTCATTTTATCAATACTTGGTTCCAGTGCACCGAAATCATAAGGCAGAGGAGCCTGTTTGAAAGGGGCAGTTTCAATTAATATTCCTGATGCAGTTTCTGCGAATGCATAATCAGCAATTGCACCAACGGCCAAAGTACTTCCGGCGAGGGTGCGCAAAAAATCTGTTCTATTCATAGTTGATATGATTTTTAAATAAACAATCAATCGTAAGCCACCCGGCTGACGATACTGCGTCCAAGTGTTATTTCATCAGCATATTCGAGATCACCGCCGATCGGTATTCCCCGTGCAATCGTACTCACCCGGACTTCACTGGGTTTGAGTTTTTTTTGTAAATAAAAAGCCGTTGTATCACCTTCCATCGTTGGGCTCAGCGCAAGAATTATTTCCTGAACCCGCTCATCCGCCGGCGCATTGTCAATCCTCCTGAGTAATGAATCAATATTAAGGTCTGACGGGCCAATTCCTTCAAGTGGAGAAATGATACCACCTAAAACGTGGTACAAACCTTTAAACTGGCTCGTAGCTTCAATAGCCAGGACGTCGCGTGTATCAACCACCACACAAATGATGGAGGAGTCGCGTTTTGGGTTTTTACAGATATTACAAAATGCCTCATCTGAAATGTTGTGGCATTTTTCACAATAACATGTCTGGGTACGCATTTTAAGCAAAGCCTCAGATAGTCCTCTGGTTTGTTGTTCATCCCGTTTCAGCAGATGTAATGCCAAACGTAACGCTGTCTTTTTACCAATCCCGGGAAGTCGGGAAATTTCACTGACTGCATCCTCAATAAGACGGGAGGGATAATTCATGTGTAGCAATAAAGTAAGTAACCGGCGGTTATGATTAATGAATTTCTGCTGAAATACCTCTCCTGCAAATTTCATTCCTCATACCAGTCAGTTCGTCAAATTCCCCTTCTTTAACGGAGCATTTACCTTTATAATGTATAATTAATGTGCATTGTTCCGCCTGCTCGCTCGAATGCTTGCAAACTTCTATCAATGTGTCTATAACCCAGTCAAATGTGTTAACTTCATCGTTATAAACAACCAGTTTCTTTATATCGGTTTCCACCGTTTTTTCCAGAATTTCCGTTTCTGTATCTATAAGCACTTGCATAACAACCAATTTTCTGTTTGTTTAGCAAATCTAATCAAAAGTGGAGATTATTCGAAGCCTTTTATTACCTCTTTTAATATTCAAGTATTCCTAAAACCCACTGGTGAATGAATCCGTATGTTTCTTTAATTATTCTTGTCGTCTACTTTGCAATGCTTATTACGGTGTCGGTCTACACCTCGCGCGGGGCAGATACCAATACTTTTTTTACAGCTAACCGTCAGTCTCCCTGGTACTTGGTTGCTTTTGGGATGATCGGTACATCTTTATCAGGCGTCACCTTTATTTCGGTACCCGGCGCGGTTGCTAATATACAGTTTTCGTATTTTCAAGTTGTTATCGGTTACATTTTGGGGTATGTTATAATTGGTACTGTCTTGATGCCACTTTATTATCGCCTAAATCTCATCTCCATTTATTCTTATCTTGAACAGCGTTTCGGATTTTGGTCTTATAAAACAGGTTCAGCATTTTTCCTCTTATCTCGTACCGTTGGATCTGCTGTCCGTTTATATGTGGCGGCTCAGGTTTTACAAATAGCACTGTTCAAGCCGCTCGGTGTTCCTTTCGAAGTCGCAGTGGCGATTACAATTCTATTGATCTGGATTTATACCTTCAAAGGAGGTGTAAAAACAATTATTGTAACCGACACACTACAAACCTTTTTCTTAATTACAGCGGTGATCCTTACGATAGTATTAGTATCTCAGGAACTTGATTTACACGGAATTTCTGATGTTTGGAATACCGTTCAGAGCAGCGGTTATTCAAAAGTTTTTTATTGGGATATCAATGACTCTAAAAATTTCTGGAAACAGTTTTTTGCCGGAGTTTTTATTGCCATCGTAATGACCGGAATGGATCAGGATCTGATGCAGAAGAATTTAACCTGTAAAAATATCGGCGAGGCGCAGAAAAATATGTTCTGGTTTACCGCAGTTTTGGTCGTCGTTAATTTCTTGTTTTTGTCGCTTGGTGCATTGCTTTACGTATATGCGTCTGCGAAAGGAATAGCGGTCACTGCAAGAACGGATGAATTTTATCCGATGCTTGCGCTGAATCATTTGGGTCTGGCTGTCGGGATCACATTTTTATTGGGTATAACCGCTGCAACCTATGCGAGTTCAGACTCAGCGCTTACGGCGTTAACAACCGCCTTTTGCATCGATTTCATGGAGATTGAAAAGAAGCCGGAAGCAAAAAGATCCAGTATCAAGTTTTGGGTACATATCGGATTTTCCGTGCTTTTCTATATTGTGATCCTGATCTTCAACCGAATGAACAATAAGGAGGTTATCACTGCGATATTTGATTTGGCAGGATATACCTATGGTCCATTACTTGGATTATTTACGTTCGGATTATTTTTGAAAAGACCGGTATTAGATCGTTGGGTTCCGATCGTTTGCGTCATTGCACCGATTCTTACCTATTATATCAATGACAATTCCGAGTTATGGTTTAACGGTTATAAATTCGGATTTGAGCGATTGATCATCAATGGCTTGATTACCTTCATAGGACTATGGCTTCTGACAGATTCTAAGTCCAAACGCCTTGCCTAAAAATGAAGCTGTATTTGCTCTGTATCAAATGAAGCAGAGCAAATACAGCTAAAAATATCTCGCCCTTAAAGCCGCGGGAGCCTTTAATTAGCCTGATGGAAAATAAATTACTGAATACAAGAGACATTTTTGCATATTTTCTGGTAGCCTCGACTGGTGCATTAATTCAGCTCATTATTGGCACACTTGCGCAAGATTGGTTCGCGATTTCCTATGTACAATCCCTTACGCTGGGCTATTTAGTAGCATCCGTTGCTGGTTTTTTCCTGACCAAAATTTTTGCATTTAATACTAAAAACAAATCCAAGAGCCATCGGGAAATGATAAAATTCTCTTTGGTTACTGTTCTTTCCTTCTGCATAACCGTCTATGGATCAGACGCGTTGTACCAATTGACACTGCATACTGTCGGGCAGTATAAGGTTAAAATACCATTTTCAATTAAGCTGGTAGATGTCAATAAGTTATTTAGTCAACTTGCGTGTATGGGGATTAGTTTTACGAGTAATTATATTCTGCACAAAAAATTTACTTTTAGTGATACTGGCTTTTATGACAGACTTAAAAGTCTGCTTAATAAATAACATCTTCTTTTTTTAGCAGATTGGTTGTCCGAATATTGAGCGCGGATGATCAATTATCTTGTCCCAGGATTCTTGACTAATCTTCTCTAAAAATCTACATTTCCTGAGTTAAAATAAGTACTTTTTATCTTGTTTTTATACTATAATAGATGTATCTTTCTTTCCGTAATCAGTGATTTGTTTTGGAAATTTTATAAAAAATCGAATGCCCAATGAAGCATATAAGAGAACCGTAGCGTAAAAATTAACAATCTAAATTTCAAGACTATGAAAGCAATATCATTAGTTCTAATTGGCAGCTTATTTTGTTTTTCCTGCTCGAAAGATCCCAAAGAAGACGAAGCTGCAAAAGATGCAAATTTCGAGAATGAAAAAAAAGCGATTAATGCAACCATTGAAAAAGAAACCCAGGCTTTTTTTGCAAGAGACTACGAAGCCTGGAAATCCAACTATGCCCAAACAGATTATGCATTTCAGGCATGGAGCAATGATGACGGAACTTTCGATTCCAATGTAGGTTGGGCCGATATCAACAAACAGATCGGCCGGTATATCACAGAAAATCCTGAACCGCTTTCAAGTCATCCCAAAGTGGAGAGGAAAAATATGATGTACAAGTTTTATGGCGACAATGTTGCTTATCTCACCTGGGACCAGTTCAACAGCGATAAACCCGAAAAAAACTTTCACCACAGCAAAGAGGTTAGACTCATGGAGAAGATTGACGGACAGTGGAAAATCGTCTGTGTATCCGCCTTTTGGGACTATAAAAACCTTATCCCCGCAAACAGATTACCGATGATTCAGAAAATTGCAAACGAAAGTCGTGGCAAGAACAAAATCTGATTATTCATTTCCAAATTCAAAATGTTCGTTATCGGAAAATTTTGTTCGGTTATGAACAGTTGTTTTCCGAAAAACAACAAACATCTTTCGGTTTTAAAGTTACATAAATAATTGATATTCAATTTTTTATGTTCATTTTATGCTGCTTTGTTGCGACAGAATTAAATTTGGCACAAGTATTTTTAGTATTTAATCAACCATACGATATGGAATGTTAAATCATTAAAAATAATTAGCCATGAAAATTACATCAATCTCAAAATTAGTTCTGTCTCTGACATTAGCTTTGTCAACTTTATCTTTCAGTTATGCAAAAGAAGAAGGTACAGAGAAAAAAGAAACCAAAGCTGTCGCTGCATTTGGAGCTTCACTTTACAGTGTTGCGAATACGAACAAGGTAAAACTTGCTATCGACAAAATTCCTGATGCAAACGTGAATATTGTGCTGCGTGATAATTACGGAAAAGTCGTTTACCACGAAGTACTTAAAAATAGTAGCGATAATCTGTACCGTCGGGTATTCGATCTGGCTGGAATGGAGGAGGGAACTTACTACTTTGTAATAATGGGGAAAAATACCAAGGTTACTAAAAAAATAGAGATAACATCCACCAGCGCAAAAATTGTTGTTTTATAAAAAACCATTCACCCTGAACAATAAAACGGCTCGGTCAAGATTTCTGACTGAGCCGTTTTGTTCGTATTGTCATTATCAAACCAATTCTTTTTCCGGATCCCAAAAAGTTTTTTCCCAGTTCTGGACTACGTCATTTTCAACAGCCACGCCTTCACTTTCCAATCTTTCCTGCATCGCTGTTGGCGTTTCAAAAAGATTTTTAGCACTCAATAATCCATTTCGGTTAACAACGCGGTGAGCAGGAACATTATCCTGAGTATGGCTGTTTCCCATGGCCCAACCAACCATTCTGGCTCCGCGTTTTGACCCCAGATATGCTGCAATAGCTCCGTAAGAAGTTACCCGTCCCGGCGGAATTAGTCTCACGACCTCATAGACATTATCAAAAAAGTCGTCTTTAGGATTGGGTTCCCGGACCTTTCCTGGCTTCTTTGCGCTCATCTATTTCCTGAGTTAACTCCTTATACCATTTTGGCCCGTAAGCACGGATCAAAGGCTCTTTAAGAAATTGATAAAGCGGCACACCTAACTGCTGGCCGAAACTGCAAGCCGGGCTGCAGATATCCCAGCGGTCGTAGTTCAGTGCGTGATATTGTTCATATTTTGTAACTCTTATTGGATAAAGATGGCAGGAAATCGGTTTTTTGTAATCGATTTTTCCATCATTGTATGCTTGCTCGATACCACATTTGAGAATTTTCCGCTCGTCGTAAATCGCATAAGCACACTCTCTTCCGTTAATCACCGGTGTTACATAATCTCCCTCAAAGTCTGTCGTGTAGGTACCTTCCTTCGCGATTACTTTTTTCCCTTCCTCGGTCAAATATGGTTCCACCTGGGAGTAGATGCGATCCAGGATTGCAAGTTCATCAGTATCTAACGGAGCGCCGGAGTCTCCTTCCACGCAGCATGCCCCCAAACATTTGTCAAGATTACAGACAAAAAGCTGGTCTTCGATGTCATCGCTGATGCATGTATTATCAATAAGTATCACAGTGAAATTTTGTTATTATGGTATTTTAAGCTTCTGTCCGACTTTAACAGTGTTGCCAGAAAGTTTGTTCAGTTTTTGTATTTCATCAACACTCACCTGATAGTTTTGTGAGATACGGAAAAGTGTTTCGCCGGCTGCAACGGTATGCGTTCTTGGTCCGGATGTGTTTGCAGATCTTTCAACTTCTGTTCCTGACTTCGGATTTGCAGCCACACCAGATGCTTTTTTAACGATCAGCTTTTGTCCAACACTCAGTTTTACGATATCGTCCAGGTTATTCAGCGCCAAGAGCTCTTTAACCGTCAGATTGTTCATTCTGGAAATACTGTAAAAAGTTTGTCCCTGCTCAACTGTGTGGAACACATTTGATTCTCTTGCCGAAGTAACCGAAGGCTTTTCCTTAACGGGGGGCAGTGGATTATCAAAGGCTACGGGCTGCGTATTAGCTGGTGTTCTTGAAGCATTTTCCGACGGAGTAGAGAACAAATCTGCATCAGCGGATCTTCTTGCTACAGGTTTCTGAGCTGGTTTCGTAGCCGGTCTTGCGGTTGGCTCTTTTGGTTCATCAGCTGGTTTAAAGGACCCGTCATTTCCATCCTGCGTAATAATGACGACGCGGTCATTGGTATTGGTTGAAGGTTTGGAGGCCACAACCGGAACGTCAACAGTTTTTGCAGGAGCACTTGTTGCCGGAGCAGCAGGGGTAACACCTGGCTGAAATGCCTGATTCTCCTTCGCTATACTACTCTCGTTTTTATCAACCAGCACAGGCGTATATTTTTTACGTCCAGCCGCGTTTGCAGGAATGTCATTCGTTGCAGATGGCTGGGCTTTTGCAGGAGCTGACGCGATGGCAGGCTCAGTTACTAGGTCTTCCGGTTTTGATTTAATAATTTCGACAGGCTGGTTTTTCGGACGTTTTTTGTTTAACCAAACCACCTGACCAGTTTGTATTGGAAACGTTTTGCTGATCGTCCGGTTGTATTTTAACAGATTTACTAAACGCAAGCCATACTGCTGGGAAATACTCTGCCACGAATCTCCGGTTTTGGCTGTGTGGAATGGCGTGGCGGCTTTTTTGTTTTTCTTTGCCAGATAGTAGATATTTCCTGGTATAACAGGCATGTCAGCAGTCAGATCATTAAATCTTCTGAATTTTGCCGTTCTGAGTTTTCCTGCACTTGCCAGCGACTTGTCGGTATCCCCGGCGCGCGCTTCGATACCCGGAAGGCCATTAATTTCAAAAAACGAATAACCACCTTTATCGTTGGACGGCGCTCCGGATTTTTTAAGACTAGGAAATCCGGTTGCATCTGAAGATGAACCTGTGGAAGCAAGCGTTGGAGTCGTTTGAGTCGTTTGCGTTTGCTCAGGCAATGATAATTTTGAGCGAACAAATGCCACCTGATTTGTTGCCACCGGAACTGTTAACAAATATTCTCTGTCCGTCGGGATTTTATTATCACTTACCCAGCGGTTATAACTTTTAAGATCACCTTCTGAAATTTCAAGATATTTTGCGATTTCGGCAAATGTTTTTCCTTTACCATATTCCGACTCGATAAGGACCATGTTATTAGCCGAACGGTATCTGTCCAAACCAGCTTCAAGTGCGATTTTATGAGCAAAGAAACGGAGCATATAACGGTCTGTTTTTCCTGTCAAAACGACCTCACGCGCATAGGCCCAGCTGGCAGGAACCAGTTTTTTAACACCACCAACGCCTTGATAATAAGAATATAAAGCTGAAACCCAGTTATTAAGTTGTTGGTTATTTTTTTTCAAATACCAGGCAGCTGCGTGTGTAGATGAACTGATATTCTTTCTTTCATCAATATCTTTATCAACTCTCAAATTTAATTCGATCGCCGTTTCCGGTTTGAATTGCCAGAAACCAACAGCATTTGAACTGGATACTACGTCAGGTTTGAAAGAACTTTCCTGTACAGCCAGATATTTAAAATCGATAGGAACTTCTTCATCCATCAATATATTTTCAACAATTGGGAAATATAAAATGGCCCGGTCGAGTTTCTCTTCCCAGAACTTTTTGTTTGACATCAGGCTTCTGATATCCTCTTCGATCAGGTTTTGGGCATTGCGGTCAAATTTTACAGTAATCCCACCAAAGAGTACGCTCGACGGAATTTCAGGAGTTTGCGCTTTTGCCAGATTTACCTGAACAAAAATCAAAAGTATAAGTGTGGTCAGTTTTAAATATGCGCTGGGAATTCTGTTCATAAATATTGAAAGCTTGGCTTGTTTGATGTTGTGAATTACAGTTTTTGAAGAATCATCAGTCCATCGCGGATTGGCAATAAAACATTAGATACACGGTTGTCTTCCTGCATCATTTTGTTGAAATCCATTAATGCCTGCGTATCCTTATCAATTTTTTTTAATTCTTTATCGAAGACCTTTCCGCTCCATAGGACGTTGTCCGCGAGAATAAAACCGCCAGGTCTTACTTTGTCAAGGCACAGGTTGAAGTATGAAATGTAGTTAATTTTATCCGCATCCATAAACACCAGATCAAAAGTATCGTTTAAAGTAGGGATGATTTCGACTGCATTTCCGATAATATAATCGATCTGATCAGCAAATTCAGACTTGTCGAAATAACGTCTGGTCAATGTTTCGAGCTCTTCGTTGATATCGATGGTAATAATTTTTCCATCTTTTTGTAAACCCTCACAAAGACAAAGTGCTGAATATCCGGTGTAAGTACCAATTTCTAAGATTTTTTCGGGGCGTATCATCCTGGAAATCATGGATAAAAAACGGCCTTGCAGATGCCCGGACAGCATACGTGGATTGAGTACGTTCGCGTGCGTCTCCCTGTTTAGAGATTTTAGCAATTCGTTTTCATTCTCAGTATGAGTTTCGGAATACGTTTCTATTTCCTCTGCCAGAAACTTCATTTGTTGAATGCGTTTTTTACTTTTATGAATTGTAAAAGCAGTTGGCCTTGAAGTTTTTACTCTTCAAACGACCAACTGCTTTTTACGCTGAAATTATAAGTGAGCAACCAAGCCCTGAAGATATTTTCCGTATCCGCTCTTAACCAATGGTTTAGCAATTTCCTTCAACTGCTCCACATTAATATAACCCATACGGTAAGCAATTTCTTCGATACATCCGATTTTTAAGCCCTGACGTTCTTCAATCACCTGGACAAACTGTCCGGCCTGCATTAACGATTCAAAAGTACCGGTATCCAGCCATGCAGTTCCACGGTTCAAAACACCCACTTTCAGTTTTCCTTTTTCAAGATAAACGCGGTTCACATCCGTAATTTCCAATTCTCCTCTTGGAGAAGGCGGAATACTTTTTGCGATTTTGACAACATCATTATCATAAAAATATAAGCCCGGAACGGCATAGTTTGACTTTGGTATTTCCGGTTTTTCTTCAATAGACAGCGCATTGAAGTCTTTATCAAATTCGACTACACCGTAACGCTCAGGGTCATGGACTTGGTATGCGAAAATCACACCTCCGTCAGGATCGTTGTTTGATTGAAGTAATTGCGAAAGACCTGATCCGTAGAAAATATTATCTCCAAGAATCAACGCTACCTTATCATTACCAATAAATTCTTCACCAATGATGAATGCCTGCGCAAGCCCGTCCGGACTTGGCTGAACTGCGTAACTGATTGTGCAGCCAAGGCGGGTACCGTCGCCCAGAAGTTTTTCAAAATGAGGCAGATCGTGTGGGGTTGAAATGATCAAAATTTCACGAATTCCTGCCAGCATTAATATAGACAAAGGGTAATAAATCATTGGCTTGTCATAAACAGGCATAAGCTGTTTACTAACGGCCAAGGTAAGCGGATGAAGTCTTGTGCCGGATCCGCCGGCTAAAATAATTCCTTTCATTTTTTAACTTTCAATGTTTGTATAGTTGATGCCTAGATGATTTGTTGGCCTTATCCGTTCAAAATAATCTAAACGATAAGACTAATAACTTCAAACTTACAAACTATCTTGTGGAGTACATGCCTTCGTAATATTTTTGATACTCGCCTGAGGTGACATTGTTTAGCCATTCCTGGTTATCCAGATACCATGTAACAGTTCTTTCCAAACCTTCTTCAAATTGAAGCGATGGTTTCCATCCCAATTCTTCCGAAAGCTTCGTTGCATCAATTGCATAACGCAGATCGTGGCCTGCGCGGTCTGTCACATAAGTGATCAATTTTTCAGTTTCACCTTCCGCGCGGTTCAGTTTTTTGTCCATAACCCGGCATAACAAAAGAACCAGATCCAGGTTTTTCCATTCGTTATGGCCGCCGATGTTATAAGTTTCGCCGTTTTTTCCGCTGTGGAAAATGGTATCTATAGCAATTGCATGATCTTCTACAAAAAGCCAGTCGCGCACATTTTCACCTTTTCCATAAACCGGAAGCGGTTTGCTTTGTAAAATATTATGGATCATCAACGGAATAAGTTTTTCCGGAAAATGATTGGGTCCGTAGTTATTCGAGCAGTTGGAGATTACAACGGGAAGATTGTAAGTATTGTGGTATGCTCTCACAAAATGATCCGAAGAGGCCTTCGAAGCAGAGTATGGAGAACGTGGATCATAACTTGTCGTTTCTGTAAAGAACGTCCCCGGATCATGCAATTCACCATACACTTCGTCAGTTGAAACATGATAAAATCTGTGATCTGAAAGATTTTCTTTCCAGGCTTTTTTTGCAGCGTTAAGCAAATTGACTGTTCCAACGACGTTGGTCATAACGAATGACATAGGATCAGAAATGGAACGATCTACATGACTTTCAGCAGCAAGATGAATAATGCCATGAAAATCATTTTCAGAAATTAGCTTGTCAATGAATTCAGCATCAACGATATCACCTTTTACAAATGTGTAATTCGGTGCGTTTTCGACGTCACGAAGATTTTCAAGGTTACCTGCATAAGTCAGAGCATCCAGATTATAAACATGATATTCAGGATGGTGAACTACGAATCTGCGAACTACGTGTGAACCAATAAAGCCAGCACCGCCAGTGATTAATATTTTTTTCATTTTTTTTGTGTAATTTTTAATTGCCAATTCCACGCGTCAAGAAGTGCATCTGCCATGGTTTTTTCTGCATTCCATTTCATAATGGAATTTACTTTGTCTGACTGCGCGTAAATTTTTTCTACATCACCTTCGCGGCGGGGACCGATTGAATAATTCAGTTTTTCGCCGGTCACTTTCTCGAAGGTATTGATGAGTTCCAGAACTGTATAACCTTGTCCTGTTCCTACGTTAAATACATCGTAATAATTTTTTTCCTTTTCCTCATCCAAAAGAAGAAGTGCCTTCACATGTGCCTTGGCAAGATCAACGACGTGAATAAAATCACGCACACAGGTACCGTCGGCGGTATCATAATCACTTCCAAAAACAGTTAGTGATTTACGCATTCCAGCCGCTGTTTGTGTGATGAAAGGGACAAGATTGCTCGGGACGCCATTTGGCAATTCACCGATTAGCGAGGTTTTATGTGCCCCGATTGGATTAAAATAACGTAGTGAAATGGCCTTGATTCCAGGTCCTGCATGAACATGGTCACGAATGATATCTTCTGCCATTGCTTTCGTATTTCCGTAGGGCGAGGTAGCGGGTTTGCGCGGCGTGCTTTCTGTAACAGGCAGCGCATCCGGTTGGCCATAAACTGTGCATGAAGAGGAAAATACAAATTTGTCAACATTATATTCTTTCATTACTTTTAGTAACACAAGCAGAGAAAGAATATTGTTTTCGTAGTAAGCAAGTGGTTTTTCTACGGATTCGCCGACTGCTTTATAGGCCGCAAAGTGAATGACTCCGTCAAATTTTTCCTTTTCAAAAACAGCTCTTACTTTTTCGATATCATTACAATCAATTTCGTAAAAGGGGAAATCTTTTCCCGTAATGCCTTTAATTCCGTTGAGTACTTCGCGATTTGAATTGTAGAGATTGTCAAGAATAACAGGTTCGAATCCTGCCTCGTGAAGTTCTACAACAGTGTGTGAACCTATAAAACCAGCGCCGCCGGTAACAAGAATTTTCATAGGAATGATCTTATAAAGAATAGGTGGTAAGTATGAAAATTGTATTTAAAAGATTCATTTGACACTCCTAAAACTATAATTCGAATAAATATTGACTAAAAAGAGCCTATTCAAAATACAATTTTTTTCCGGGCAAAAGTAGAAAATTTGACGTCCATAAAAAAAAAATGTTTTTATTTATCCGTTGGTTGTTAAAAGCAGATTCGACAGAAAATGAACAAGAGAGAAATAAAAGCGCTGATATCATTACTTGATGACGAGGATCATGAAGTAATTCAGCACGTTGAGGGGAAGATCTTATCATTAGGTGGAAACGTCATTCCGTTTTTAGAAACAGAATGGGAGGAAAGCTTTAATCCAATCCTGCAACGGAAGCTGGAAGAACTGATTCATGAGCTTCAATTGAGCATCATGAATGAAAGATTGCAAGCCTGGAAAAATGGCGGTGGTCTTGATTTACTGGAAGGGATGTGGATCTTGTCGACTTATCATTATCCCGAGCTGTCACTGCAAAACCTGAAAACCACGGTTGAGCAGCTTTATTATGATATTTGGATACAGTTTCAGGAGGAAATGAATCCGATTGATCAGATTAAGCGGATCAATAGTATTTTCTTTGGAACAATGAATTTTGCTGCAAACACGAAAAGTTTTCATTCGCCTTCCAATTCCATGATCAATGTTGTTTTGGAAAACCGCAGAGGTAATCCCATTACTTTGTGTGTGATTTATTTGTTGATCGCGAGAAAACTAGGGCTGCCGGTATACGGCGTAAATCTCCCGAATTTATTTGTATTGACTTATAAAGGTGAAAACACGCAGTTTTATATCAATGTGTTCAACCGTGGAATTATTTTTTCCAAAACCGATATTGATCACTATATCGCCCAGCTGAATATTAAGCCAAAAGATATTTTTTACCAGCCGTGTACCAACCTTGAAATCATTCAGCGTGTGCTTCGGAACCTGATTTTATCCTATGAAAAAACAGGAGAGCAGGAAAAAATCAAGGAAATAGAAGATATTTTGCGCTCGACGCTGGAAACATTTGAGGACGACAGTATTTAAATGGATACCGCAAGGCAGTAATCCTCAAACCAGCGGATATGAATAGGTGAATGTATTTTAAGACCGTCATCGTCATCCGTTAATTCACCTTGAATGAGTGTTTGAAAGTTATGGAACGGATTGATATAAATTGAGTTCTTAAAACTGATTTTCTTCTTTCCGTATAATTTGTAGATCGCTTCCTTCGCACACCAGTACATGCAAAGCGTGGAAAGTTCATTTTCCGCATGTTCAAATTCAGGCTCCGAAAGATATTTTGTTGAAGTTCTCTGAAGCTTCGGGTCAGCTTTTTCCATATCAATCCCAACCGGTGCCCATGGATTAAGGACGGCAGCCACATAATCAAAAGTATGGGTGATGGAAATGTGAGAAGCATTGTTGACTAAAAATGCTTTTCCGTGCTCGTCCTTATGTGTCCCTTCGTAATCAAATCCGAATTGCTCTACCAGGATTTTAATTAAAATACGGCTTGCCAGCCATTCACGTTTTTTTTGTGGATGGGAAATTGTTTCAAAATCATCCGAATTAAAAGCGGAACCCAAACTTTGATGTAGTTCTTCTTCGGTTTCTGTCAACTTCCAGAGTAGTAAGGTACTAGTCTCTTCAATCTTTTCGGAATGAACGAGGGGCATAATTATTCTGTTTAGATCGAGCGTTTAGCCGTTTGCATTTAGTTCGGCCCAATCGGTGTCTTATTAATAGGTCAGTTATTCGTAATCGTTTAATTTTACAAAAGACGACTTAATTTTTATATAAATTTACAAAGACAGTTTACTGTTTTTATTACTAACTGCTTTTAGCCGGCGGCTGCAAGTTATAAGAAATGATAATCAACAAAGTAGATACTTTTTCCGGGCACCGTGACAGTGTTTATACAATTATTTCGAACAATTCGTCCCACGGTTTTTATTCTGCCGGCGGTGATGGATTTGTGATCGATTGGGATTTAAAGAAACCGGACATGGGAAAACTGGTTGCGCGAGCGGGTGTTTCTGTGTATTCACTTTGTTTTGACAAGGTCAGCCAATTTCTTTGGATCGGCCAGAATTTTGAAGGAATCCAGATTCTCGATACCATCAATAACAAGATCGAATATACTTCAAAAGTAACCGCCTCGGCTATTTTTGACATAAAAATATGGGAAAACAAAGCGTTGCTGGCTTTGGGTGACGGCGTGATTGCAGTGGTGGACGTGCCAACGCTGGCCATACAAAAGCATATTAAAGTTTCAGACAAAAGCGTAAGGTCAATTTCTATTAATGAAAAAACAGGAGAGTTTGCTGTCGGCGACAGCGATTGTAATGTTAATATCTTCGATTTCGACGGATTCAAATTAAAAAAGACAATTTCTGCACACACTAATTCTGTTTTTTCCGTTCAATATTCACCGGATGGTAATTTTCTGTTCAGCACGGGCCGCGATGCCCATATCAAAATCTGGGACGTTTTTAACGGATATGAACCGGTGACGGACATTGCAGCGCATATGTATGCCGTCAATCATGTTACTTTCAGTCCGGATGGTAAGTTCTTCGCGACCTGTAGTATGGATAAATCAATCAAGTTATGGGATGCAGAAACTTTCAGGCTGAAAAAAATAATTGACCGGTCAAGATTAGCCGGCCATGCCACTTCGGTCAATAAATTGTTGTGGACGGATTACGAAAATCAGCTTGTTTCCTGCAGTGATGATCGAATGATTTCGGTCTGGGAAATCGCCATATAATATGGCTTAAAAGTGTAATTGTACCAAATACTTTGAAATGTACAGGATATGTCTTTATCTTAGACGACTGTTACGAATTATAATTTAACGCATATATCCATCATGAAAATTTCGGCAATAGACATACGTAAACATACGTTTGAAAAAATTTTCAGAGGCTACAACCCCGATGAGGTTGACGCATTTCTTAACTCATTGTCGCAGGAATGGGAGCGTTTTTCCAGTGAAAACAGCATGTTGAAAATGCAGTTGGAATATGCAGAAAAAGAACTTAGCAAGTTAAAAGATATAGAATCAACACTTTTTCGTACGCTGAAATCGGCCGAGGATGTGAGCCGGCAAATCGAAAAGGAAGCAATAGAATCTGCTGAAAAAAGGATTGAAGAATCCAAAATTCAGGCTAATAGTCTGGTTGAAGAAGCTGAAAACAGGACAAATCAGATCATCGAGGAAACAGAAAATCGCTTAAAGAAATTTAAGGAAGATTTTGCGCTGGAAATTAAAAACCAGGAACGTGATTTCCGTGCGATTGAAAATTTCAGGGACAATCTGGTTGTTCAGCTTGCCTCACTCGCCAACAATACAATCGAAACCGTTGAACGTTTTGAAAATAAATACGACAAGGAATCGGTGCTTAATAAAATGGACGAGATCAAACAGCATGTTGCTGAAATTGAGATTCCAAAGAAGGGAGTGCCTGTCCAGCCATTAGTAGTACCTGAATCCTTCGAAGATGAAGAACCTGTTGCGGAGGTTGAACAAACTCCGGAAGTTCCATTAGAAATCGTTTATGAAGAGGAACAGGTTGAAGAACCGGTGGCTGCGATCGAAGAAGTGGAAGTTATTGTTGCCCAGGAAACTGTTGAGCCCGAAGTGGTCGTTGAAGAAATAGTTGAAGAGAAGCCAGTTCCTGTCGTTCGTGAGAAAGATTTGAGCCCGGCTGGTAAGGCGCTGGAGATGGTTGAAGAAATGCGGAAATCCCGGGAATCTCAACCTGTCAGAGAGGCGGCAAATACATTTAGAGAAAAACCTCAGGAATCTTCTGCGCCAAAAAGCACAGGTGGATCATTTTTTGACCAAATATAATTTACATTGGGGACGATCTCATTAGAAGGCTTAGAGTTTTTTGCTTACCACGGCTATTATCCCGAAGAGCAGAGAATCGGAAATAAATATGCACTTGACATTACCATCAACACGAATTTTATCGAAGCCGCGGCTAAGGATAAGTTAAGCGCGACGGTAAATTATGAAACCTTATATCAGATTGCCGCCAAAGTAATGCAGGAACCTGCGAAATTGTTGGAGCATATCGGTTTTAAGGTTATCGCGAGTGTAAGAGAACATTATCCGGATGTTCAAATGGTCACAGTGAGAGTTTCAAAGTTCAATCCACCCATAGGAGGCGTTTGTACGCGGGCTACGATTACGATGGAAGGATAAGTTTTTAATGGTTAATTGTTAATGATTAAGGGTTGATGATGGAGTTTGATATTTTTTGAAATAAAATAACTTTTTGAGATTAATATAAAAGAGGTCAACACTGGGTTTAACCCGATGCTGACCTCTTTTGGTTTTAGTCTGTAATTTTCTTAGGCAGGATATTCGTGTGGAAGCGGGATGTTTATTCTCTCGTTCCATGGTAAGCCTTGAGTATTCAAATGTTCCATGAATGGATCAGGATTTAGTTCTTCGCAGTTCCAAACGCCTGGTTTCATCCACTCTTCATTAGTAAGCATCAACATTGCACCGATCATAGCAGGAACACCCGTTGTGTAACTTACTGCCTGTGCTTTCACTTCTTTGTAACAAGCAGCGTGGTCACAGTTATTCCAAACATAATAAGTAGTTTCTTCGCCGTCTTTTATTCCCTTGATCTGGCAACCGATTGATGTTTGTCCGGAATAATTTTCTCCTAATGAATCCGGCGCAGGAAGTACGGCTTTCAGGAATTCCAGCGGAACGATATCAATACCATTAAATTTGATTGGCTTGATGCTCGTCATACCTACATTTTCCAACACGTTTAAGTGGGTAATGTAAGCTTGTCCAAATGTCATCCAGAAGCGTGCACGTTTCAAAGTCGGGAAGTTTTTTACCAGAGATTCAAGCTCTTCGTGGTAAAGAACATAACTTTCTTTGGGTCCGATTCCCGGGTATTCAATCGGTTTATGAATAGACATCGCTTCGATTTCAACCCATTCGCCATTTTCCCAATAGCGGCCTGGCTGAGTGATTTCGCGAATGTTAATTTCAGGATTAAAATTAGTTGCAAAAGCCTTTCCGTGATCACCGGCATTACAGTCGATGATATCCAGATAATGCATTTCGTCAAAATAGTGTTTGTTGGCATAAGATGTGAAAACCTGCGTAACGCCCGGGTCAAAACCACATCCTAGTAATGCCATCAGACCAGCTTCCTTGAAACGCTGCTGATATGCCCATTGCCAGCTATATTCAAACTTGGCAACATCTTTTGGTTCGTAATTGGCAGTATCCAGGTAATGTACACCAGTTGCGAGGCAGGCTTCCATGATCGTAAGATCCTGATATGGCAAAGCAACATTGATCAACAATTTTGGCTGGAAGCGTTTGATAAGCATCACAGTTTCAGCAACGATATCAGCATCAACCTGAGCTGTCTCGATGTCAACTCCGTGCATTTCCTTGATTTCACCAGCAATCTTGTCGCACTTTGATTTTGTGCGGCTCGCTAGCATGATGCTCGTAAATACATGGCTGTTCAATGCACATTTATGCGCCACTACACTTCCGACGCCGCCGGCACCAATAATAAGAACTTTGGACATGTTTTGTTTTAATGATAATTGGGTGAATTTTTGAATGTGTAAATTATTGATCACTGAGACACTAAATGAATTTCAATGCCTGATTACAACTTTTTACAAATTTCGAGCAATGGAATTGGTCACTTTATGCAAATGCGTGCGTGCTCAGATCAATCGCCTTTTCAACCGCAAAGATAGGACGACCAAATGTTTTTTTGTTAATTCATCATTAAATTAACACCACTGCCATGGATATTTTACTTTTAATTGCCGGGATCGCCTGCCTGCTGACCGGATTAGCCGGAGCCGTGCTGCCGTTACCCGGGCCGCCATTAAGTTTTGCCGGACTAATTCTGTTGCATATCAGTAAATTCGCGGAATTCAGCAATACTGTGCTTTATACGCTTGGTTTTGTAACCATTGTCATTGCTGTTCTTGATTATTACATTCCGATATGGGGTACGAAGAAATTCGGTGGTACTAAATATGGAGGGATAGGCGCGACTGTTGGATTGGTAGTAGGATTTTTCTTTATCCCCGCAATTGGTATGTTCATCGGAACATTTCTTGGTGCCTTGATTGGAGAATTGATCGGTGGATCAAAATTGAACCCTGCGTTTAAATCAGCTATTGGTTCTTTTGTGGGTTTTTTGACCGGAATCGTTATCAAAGTAATTCTATGTTTGGTAATGATTGGTTATGCGGTCGTTGAACTCTGGAAGTTTATATAATATTCTGACAATCAATTAAATTGATAATATTGTTTTTCGAAGTCTAATAAAAAATCCTTGCAGCAAAGCCGCAAGGATTTCTTTTTAACCTAAACTAAATCGAACTTATTACATACCTGTAACGATGCTCTTCTAGTTTTCATTTGATTTTTTTTCGTCTTTTTTTACTTCTTCTTTCTTTTTCTCAACGATGTCACCGCTGGTTAGTGTTTTTGATACTACAATATATGGTCCGGAAATAATTTCCTCTCCTTCTTTTAATCCGGATAAAATCTCAATATTTTCAAAATCACTGATCCCTGTTTTTACCTCACGCATTTCTGCTTTCCCGTCCACGCGCACAAAAACGATTTCTTTGATAGCTTCTTCCTTCTGACCTTTTGGTTTTTCAGGTTCTGCATTTTCTTCAGAATTTTTGTCCTTATCGTCCGGATTCGTCTTATTGTTACGGGTCGTCACCGAAGCGATAGGAACAGAAATAACTTTATTCTTCCGTTCTGTAACAATTTCCACCGACGCAGTCATCCCCGGTTTAAAAGGATACGACTTTTTATTGCGGGTGGCCATAAGGTCGCTGAACGATTCGTTCAGAATTTTTACTTTTACTTCAAATTCTGTTACAGCGTCAGTAGAAGCGCTGCTGGCTGCACTGCTACTGGCAGTAGAAGAAGCAAGGCCTGCCGCAGTATTAGCAATTTCCTTTACAATTCCTTTAAACTTACGGCCTGAGGCGCTGTAAGCATCCACATCGATTTCTGCCGTATCGCCAAGCGTCACGCGCACAATATCATTTTCATTTACATTGACGCGGACTTCCATATTACTTAAATTGGCAATACGCATCATTTCAGTACCGGCCATTTGTGAAGTACCAACGACACGTTCTCCCACTTCAACATTCAACAAAGAAATAATCCCGCTTACCGGAGCAAAAATTGTTGTTTTCCGCAGGTTTTCCGCTGCGTCACGCATACTCGCCTCAGCGCTTTTAATGTTGTATAAAGCAGCAGACACATTCGCTTTTGCAGACTCTACGTCCTGTTTAGCTACATCGTAATTTGAAACAAATTGTTCAAAATCAGATGCAGAAATTACCTTGTCAGCATATAGCTTTTTATTACGGTCATAGACAAGTTTTGTTTGCACCAAACGTGCTTCCGCCTGTAAAACCAAAGCCTTTGTTTGTTCATGGCTTGCCTTGCTTGAATTGACAGCGGCTTGCGCCCTTGCCATCAAAGACTCATAATTATCCGGACGAATTTTAAGAAGCAACTGACCTTTTACAACTGAATCCCCTTCGGCAACATATAAATGCGTGATTTCCCCTGATACGTCCGGACTCAGTTTTACTTCAACTTCCGGCTGGACTTTCCCGGAAGCGCTGACACGTTCGATGATGTCATTCTTTTTAACCTTCGAAAATTCAACTTCCGTAGGTTTTGGCTGGCCGATCCATTTTAATTCCTTTGCCACGTACAACCCGGCAACGAGAAGGACGATAATGCCTCCCACTATCCACCATACTTTATTTGAAGATTTACGCGCCATAATTTATTGATTGGTTTACGGTAGTTTTATTTTTCAGGCTGAAGAAAAGAATATTATTTTAGAAATCTGACAATGGACGGTTCATGTAAAAATCCAGGATTTTTGTACGGAACACGTAGTCGTATTTTGTTTGAATAAGGTTTCCGTTTGCACGGTCAAGATTTGCTTTGGCGATATTATATTCTACGGAATTAATTGCACCAACATCAAAACGAACCTGCGCAACACGAAATGCTTCTGTCAAAGCCCTGACCTGATTTGCTGTTGCTGAATAACGTTTGGCAGCATTGGTCATATCAATATAAGACTGTTCAACATTTTTACGGATCGTAAGCTGAACCTGCTGAGCCTGATATTCGGTAGTGCGTTGCTGTAACTTGGCATTTGCAACGTTATATCTAACCTGAAAATTTGTGAAAATTGGAATTCGCAAACTCAGGTTTATAGAGGAGTTTCGGTTAAAGTTCAACTGGTCGAGATATCCGAAATGACGTAACGAACCACCAGGCGTTGTCACTGTCTGCACTATTGGCAATTGCTGGTCGTTTACGATGATATAATCCGTTGGAGAAGTTACGACCGTAGTCTGTCCCGGGCTTCCGTCAGAAACAAATCTTTCTTTTGGAGCGACACTAGAAAAAGCAGTATTGATGCCACCGTTCAATGACAAGGTAGGCATGGCGGCGCCTCTGATTATTTCTGTATTCCTTTTTGCTGCTTCGATCCTTAATTCGGCTGCCTTCATCTGTGGAAGATTTCCCAGCGCAGTTTCATAGATCTGTTGGATCGTTGCATCATAGGCAGTCAAACTTGGATCAGCGACCGGAATTTTTACCAGATTAATTTCTTCACTTCCCGGCATATTCATCAACTGTTTCAAATTAAGTTTTGCTGTTTCCAGATTGTTTTGAGCATTTACCAAAGTCAATTCGTCGTTGGCAAGTTGTGCTCTCAGGTCCAGCACATTGCTTTCCGCCAAAGTCCCGGCTTCCACAAGTTTGGTCGTACGATCAACCTGTAATACTGACGCATCCACCTGACGTTGTGCTACCATAATCAGTTCCTCATTGCTTATCACCTGCAGATAAGACAGCGCAACGTTCAGCATAATATCATTTCTCGCAGCATCCAGGTCTTTCTGACTTGCCTTAACGTTGACTTCATTTCTCTTAACCGTATTTTTTAACTGAAAACCGCTGAAAAGAATAACGCTGGAACCGAGCTGAAACTGGTTCTGGCTGATGTTCTGCTGCACAAACTGGTTCGTAAAAGGGTCAATGTTACGACCCGAATTAAAGCCTTGTGCGGCATTAAAACTTAAACTTGGCCAACGTTGCCAGCGCGACTGAGCATGAATGTTGTTATCGCGCTCCACCTGAAGTTCAGACTGTTTTACCTGCGGATTTGTTTCCAGGGCGATCTTGATGCATTCTTCAAGCGAATAGGTATTATCTGCTTTTGTCGGGACATTCGTTTGTCCGTAAGCCGATTGAAATACAACAAGTCCGCATAGCATCAGCGTGATAAGTGCAGATTTTCGTAACAATTTTATCATATGACCATACTGTGTTAGATATTCAATATTACATGATGCTACAAAAAACAACCATCCATTTAGTACGGACGGTTGCATAAGTAGGTAAATGGGTATTTAACAATAAATTGAATTAATGGAAAAACAGATAACCTAGCCAAATCCCGGCAAGAACTCCAATCAAATCCGCGATAAGGCCCACAACAATGGCGTAGCGGGAATTTTTAATTCCGACAGATCCGAAGTAGAGTGCGACTATGTATAAGGTTGTATCAGCAGATCCCTGGAAAATACAACCAAGCCGGCCAACGAATGAATCCGGGCCAAATTTTGTCATACCTTCGATCATCAATGCACGCGCTCCGCTGCCGCTTAACGGTTTCATTAATGCAACGGGCAAAGCGTCTGTAAAATCGCTGTTGACACCAGAACTTACGATGATATACCGAAGGCCGTCCAGTAAATAGTCCATCGCCCCGCAACTGCGAAATGCGCTGATGGCTACCAACATACCCACCAGATAAGGCATAATTTTAACGGATGTTTCAAACCCCATTTTTGCACCTTCAATAAACACATCAAAAACATTTACTTTCTTGTAAAGCGCGCCAAGCAGAAATGAGGTGATAATAAATAACAGAAGCGAGTTTCCAACAACAATGGAAATGGTTTCAATTTGTTCCTTCGGCAAACTGGTCAGATACCAAAGCAATAATCCCAGGACCGCCGTAACGCCGCCAAGTCCCAGAATGACTGTTTTATTGAACAGATTTATTTTTTGCCAGGCTGCCGTAATAATTAAGCTGATCACAGTAGTTACGTAGGTTCCTATGACGCAGGGTATAAAAACATCAGATGGATCAGCAGCCCCTAAAATTGCTCTCTGCGCGATAATGCTTAATGGGATAATTTGCAGCCCGGAAGTATGTAACACCAGAAACATGATCTGGGCGTTGGATGCAGTATCTTTGCTGGGGTTAAGTTCCTGCAAACTTTGCATGGCTTTCAAGCCAAATGGCGTTGCTGCATTATCAAGTCCCAGCATGTTGGCACCAAAGTTCATGATCATCTGTCCGTTGGCCGGGTGATTTTTAGGTACTTCGGGGAAAAGTTTGCTGAAAAATGGCCCGATAATTCTTGCCAGAATATTGATCGCGCCAGCTTTTTCTCCAACGTTCAGAATACCAAGGAAAAAAGTCATAACTCCTGCGAGTGGCAGCGCAATATCCATCACAGCTACTTTTGACGAATTCAGAATCCCTTCCACAACCAATTTTAACGTTTCGGTGTCGCCGAACAAGATAAATTTGAAAAGGGAAACGACAAAAGCAATGACAAAAAAGGCAATGAAAATGTAATTAAGGGCCATTGGATGAGGTAGAAATTTATCGAAAAGAGAAAAGGATCGCTGGTAAGGAATAATTGTAAGTTCGAAAATAAATTAAATTTTTGAGAAACCAGTAATTGGCGAACATTGCCGGATAGACTTCGATGAAATGCCATAGAAATCATTCAAATTTTGAAGATAACTTAATCTTAATCCCAGATTGGAATGATTTTTAAGTTTGAATTCCTATCTTCAAACTTCTCATACAAACTCCCATTGATTCGTTTCCTATGAAAAAGTATTATTACCTCCTGGCACTTGTATTATTATTTTCCTGCAACAAAAAAACGGAAAGTAACGGAAAGGGCGATTCGTCAATGACAATTTTGAACGACACAATCCCAATGAAGCGGGAGGTTGTCACTGAGGTTGCAGTGGCAAGTTATAGTGAAAAAGTGAAGGATAAAGATAATCTTAACGACTGGAAGTTTGCGGTGGATGTTTTCGAAACAGAGGATACTTTTAAATATCTTGTAAAAATAAAATACAAAGAACTCGAAGCGGAGGACAATCTGACACTTCCGAACTTTGGCATCCAGCCAACGGTGAAGCTGGAAAAAGGCGAGGAAGAACTTACCTGTGTCATCGGTTTTCTTGATAAGGAAGGCGCATTTAAAGAATTCAAAAGGGTAGAAATTGTTGGTGATCAGTTGAAAATCAGACAAACGAAGGGGTATGGGCGAAGTGTTGTGAAAGCGAAGTGATTAAAATCCAGCATGATCATTTAAAATATCTAACGTCACTTTGAATCAAAAATGTAGTGCAGATTTCGTGATCTGTTCGTGGCATAGCTCTGCAAAAAGCTAATGGGTGTGTTCGTAAAAGTCTTTATTTTTATTTATTTTAAAATATTTTAGAACTATTGATAGGGTATGGGCAAATAAAAAGACTCTATACATATAGAAATGCCAAAGAAGTTGTTTGTGGCGTCTTTCTCATCTGAAAGTTAGATTATGAAAGTGACTAAGGAGTTGGTAAAGCTATATTTTCAGGGGAAATGCTCCATTTCGGAGGAGGCCATGGTGGAAGTTTGGATGAGCGAAAACCTATATCACAGTGAATTAGCTGACCAATGGCTGATGGAGCTGGACGAAGAAAGTAAAGCATTACTGGTTGAACTGGCCATTTCAAAAAATGATGTATGGAACAATTTAGCGCAGGAAATAAATAACATTGAAGATGAAGCACCTTTGGGAATTGAAAACGGGGATAAAATTAAATCCATAAGTTTCAACTGGACCAGTTTGGCTGCCGTTCTGATTGGGATAACCATTGTTGCATTTTGCTTTATTCTTTATTCACAAAATAAGTCAGTAGAAATTGCTACGGAATTCGGGCAGATTCGACATATCATTTTGCCTGATAGCTCCAAGGTTGTATTAAATGGAAAAAGTAAAATAAAATATAACAGGTCCTGGGATGAAAATCCGCGTGAAATTTGGCTCGACGGAGAAGCATTTTTTAACGTCACACATCTAAAAAACAACGCCAGCTTTACAGTGTATTTGTCAGGTGGAAAAAAGATTGAAGTTTTAGGAACTGAATTTAACGTGATTAACCGCCAGAACCACGACTGTGTGGTGTTGAAGTCGGGGAGTATCAAGCTGAGTTTGCCTGATAAAAAGGGAGCAGAAAAAGAAATTTATCTGAAACCGGGAGAGTTAATAGAAACAGACAAAACTGTCGCTGAAAAAAGTGAAGTAAAAAAAGCCATGGTGAATCCGGAAACTTATTATTCCTGGACAAACGGAAAATGGACGCTCGACGGTACTTCGCTCGGAGAAATGCTTGTGCATGTTGAGGAGAATTATGGCTTGCACGTCGAGGTATCCAATATACAACTTTTGAAAAAACGGCTTTCAGGATCCATTCCGTTATCCGACAACAATCCGGCCCTTTTAATCGAAGATATAGCACATTTATTTGAGTTGAAGTTAGAAAAGAAAAACAACAAACTGGTCCTGGCAGAATAAGCCTGGTCCAACACACAAGAGGGGAAATCTTATCCTGAGCCGCAAACTGGAAAGATTTTAGACGAACCCCATTCTTACATAATTTTTACCGCTAGTTTAAAGAAATCTTATATGATTTCTGCCGCAAACCACATGGATTATCCGCAATAATCCGTGAGGAATCGTTCGTACGTGTATGCATTATCGTTAATCATTTTCACCCAGTTATTCCTTATGAAGATCACTTCTAAAATGCTGTGTTATCCGATTTTGGGGCTTATTTGTAGTCAGTCGCCGGTAGAGGCGACAATTATGGCTTCATTTCCCAAAACTACAAATGTTCTTCCTGATGCTAACCAGAGGCGGCCAAACCACGTTCTTCTCAGAGACTGTCTGAGAGATTTGGAAACAAAATTCAATGTGTCGATTGCATACCAGACCGAGCTTCTGGAAAACGTTGAGATTGATACGAAGGTGATTAATTCAATCGAAAAAGACGCTACGATTGAAAAGCGGCTTGACAGAATATTAAAAGATTTAAAGATAACTTACCAGAAATCCAGAGAAGGGTTTTATGTGTTATATAAAGAAGGAAATTCTTCGAATAAACAGGGGCGCAGCACCATCGACCCGTCGGCTTTGTTAAAAGCCGATGCGACGGAATCATATCAAAATAAAGCATTTGGCATATCAGGAAAGGTTGTTGACAAAGTCAACGGTGCCGCGATTCCGGGCGTTAACATTTTGCTAAAAGGCTCAAATATTGGAACAACCACAGATGTGGACGGAGTTTATAAACTGGATGTTCCGACAACAGATGGTATTCTGGTTTTCTCATACATCGGTTTTGTTACCCAGGAAGTCCCGATTGCCAATAAATCAGTTATTGATATTGTTCTAAATGAAAATGTACAGGCACTTTCCGAAGTTGTCGTCACGGCTTTGGGTTTTAAAGAGGCCGCAGATCGGCTGGGCTCAACGAGCAGCAAAGTAAGTGGAGACGCAATCACAAAATCCGGTGAAACGAGTTTGATCAATGGATTATCGGGAAAGGCAGCAGGCGTACAAATTTCCCGCGCTGCCGCTGATCCTGGTGCTGCATCCTTCATTCAGATCCGCGGACAAAATACGCTGACAGGAAATACGCAGCCACTGGTGGTTGTGGACGGTATTCCCATCAGCAGTACAACCGAAGGAGGAACTTCCGGCGGTGTAGTGCCGCAGTCGCGTTTAAATGATATTAACCCGAATGATATTGCTTCCATGCAGATTTTGAAAGGTGCTTCTGCGGCGGCATTGTGGGGTTCTCGGGCTGCAAATGGTGTAATTTTAATTACAACCAAAAGAGGAGCTGAAGGAAATAAAATGAACATTTCTTTTACTTCAACGTATTCAGCTGATCAGATTAATGGATATCACCCATTTCAAAATAAATTCGGACAGGGTTCTGCCGGAATTTATAACCCAAATGGAGCAAACGCATGGGGTGATAAAATCGAGGCAAGAGCAGGAGGCGCGGATGAAGTCAATACAGCAGGACAATATTTCGAGGCAGAAGACGGGACAAAATATTATCCGATCATTAAGAAAAACTCTAAAGAAACTTACAACCAATCCAACTATGACAAAGTTTTCCGAACCGGAAGTTACTATGACAATGCGCTAAGTTTAAGCGGCGGAGATCAAAAGACAACGTTCTTTTTCAGTATTGGTGATGTTCGCCAAAAAGGTGTGCAGCGCGGAAACAGTACCTATAACAGAACGACTTTACGTTTCAATGCGGAAAGAAAATTCAATGATATTGTTCGTCTGGCAGTCAGTGCGGCTTATACCAAAAGTTATTCAGACAGAATTCAACGGGGTAATAACCTTGCCGGTGCCATGGTTGGACTTGCCCGTAACCCGGCTGATTTTGATATTTCCGATTATAAAGGAAGTTACTATTCCAGCCCAACGGCCTCTCCGATCCTGGGCAGGCAACGCGGTTACAGAAGTTATCTGGGTGCGGTAATAAATCCTGCAAATAATAATGCACTTTGGTCACTATATGAGCAGCAAAATTCTACGGATGTAAACCGTTTTATGAACAGCGCAGAATTGGGAATAAAACCTGCAAAATGGCTGGATATCATTGCGAGGGCAGGACTTGATACTTACACGGATGCATTGATTAATTACTTTCCTGTCAATGACATAACCGGTGCCGGAACTGGTCAGTATCAGGAACAGACGACCCGCGAGGCGCAGGTGAACGGAGATTTACTGGCTCGTGCAACAAAGGATTTTGGTTCGAATTTCACGTCTACGTATGTTATTGGTTTTAACATCAATAACCGGAAATACAATAACATGGGTGTGACGATCAATAACTTCCTCGTTGCTGACGCACCTGCCAACTTTGCAAACGCTACTTCGCTGAACAGAACGCCTGTAAATTTGAAAACGGAAGTCAGGACGATTCGTACTTATGCAACGGCAAGTTTTGGAGCTTATGACGCACTGTTTTTGAATCTATCTGCGGCAGCGGAATCAGCGTCTTCTTTTGGAGCTTTGTCCGAAAAAACATTTTACTATCCTTCCGCGGACGTAGCTTGGTTGTTTACGCGACTGAAAGCTATTGAAGATAATCCTGTGCTTAATTTTGGTAAGCTGCGGGCTTCTTATGGGGTTGTGGGTGTTCAGCCGCTTCCATATCGTTCCAATACGACATTTTCTTCGACAGTTTACACAGCAAATCCATGGGGAGATAACCTGATCGGATCACAATTTGGAAATGGGGCTTATAGTCAGGGTGCTTCATTAGGAGACCAGTACCTGAAACCTGAGCGTAAAACGGAATATGAGATCGGTGCAGATCTTCGCTTTTTCAACAGCAGATTACGGACAGGGTTAACCTATTACAATAATAAAATCAAAGACGTTTTGGTACCGGTAACGCTGGCGCCAAGCACAGGTTTTGCAACAAAATATACCAACGCAGCTGAACTTCAAAACAAAGGTTTCGAAGCAGATCTTACGTATGACGTGATCAAAAAAGGAGATTTAACCTGGTCATTGCGTGGAAATTTCACACGAAATAGAAGCAAGGTGCTGGATTTGGCCGGAACACAATCGCTATATCTTGTCGGCGGAATTGAAAACTTCCTGGATGCCCGGGCAGTCGTTGGCCAGCCAACGGGTGTGTTCTGGAGTAGTAAATATGCTTTGAATGATGACGGTTCTAAAAAACTCGATGCGAACGGATTTCCAACGGCTGACCCTGTAACAGGCGTGGTTGGTGATCCTAATCCGGATTGGATCGGTGGTTTTGGAACGAGCCTTTCTTACAAGAAATTTTCATTGGACGTTCTGTTTGAAACTTCTCAGGGAGGTGATTATTTCAGCGGAACCAGGGGCGTTATGTACAATTTTGGTACGCACGGCGATACGGGAAATGAAGTTACCCTGACTCAGGATACTAAAAATTATGCAGGAAAAACGCTCGCAGCAGGAAGCACGGTGCGTGGTAATTTGCAGGATTTTGGTGCGGGTCCTGTGTTAATGGACGAAAGCTGGTACACGACTTTGGGAAGTGGATTTGGGTCTTTGAAAGAACAATTTGTAGAAGATGGCAGCTGGACGCGTCTTCGTCAGCTTTCGCTTTCCTACCGTCTGGATTCAGAAAAATTTAGAAAAGTTACAAAGCTTCAATCCATTGAATTTTCGGCGACAGGCCGTAATCTGATCTTATGGACGAAAGTGGTGGGTATAGATCCTGATACCAATTTGTCTGGAACACCGGCTGGCCGCAATATGGATTATTTCAATTCGCCCGGTACGAGATCATACATTTTCTCGCTGAAAGTTAATTACTGATCCTGACATTTTACTGATCCAAATCATTAAACAAAATATAAAATGAAAAGAGCTAAACTAATCAGGGCGGCAGGACTTTTCCTCATGGCCGGAATGCTTTCCTGCGAGTCGATGGTGGATAATCTGAACACGGATTTGAACAATCCAACAGATGCTTCCGCGAATCTAATACTTACAGGAGCTCAGCTGGGAAATATATCGGTTCAGGAAGGTCACCTGGCACGCGTCGCTGCCATGTGGTCGGGATATTTTACAGGAACGGACCGTCAGTATAAGGATATTTACAGCTACAACGTTACCGGCGCTTCGTTCAACGACGTTTGGAAATTTACTTATCAGGGTGTTGTGGAACAAACAAAATTGGTAATTGAAAAATCGGAAGCGACAAATAACCGTTTGGTACAGGGAATTGCGAAAGTGGTTCAGGCGAATGCCTTGGGAACAGCAGCGGCATGTTTTGGTGATATCCCGTTTTCAGAAGCATCGGATATCACAAATTTCCCAAACCCTTCTTTCGAACCTCAGATCCAGGTTTATGGAAAACTTCAGACGCTGCTTGATGAAGCGATTGCGGATCTGGAATCCGGTTTGGGAACTTCTCCCGGTGCAGCAGATATCCATTTTTCAGGCGATGCAACCAAATGGAAAGATGCGGCTTACACGTTGAAATCAAGGTTTTATTTAGAAACGAAGGAATATGCACTGGCTGCGACAGCTGCTGAAAAAGGTATATCCAGTGCTGCCAGATCACTTGTGATGACGCACGGAACAACTTTGAATGTCAATGAAAATTTGATGTATGCTTTCATCGCCCGTAGCCGTGTTGGTGACATTAACGCTTCACTTGCGTTGGCTCCGACTTTGTTAAATCCTGCGAGCGCGACTTACAAAGGGAATGCGAAAACAGATGAAACAGCTCGGTTTAATCATCACTTTATTACGGTAAGTACCACTGGCGTGGTGATTCCGGTTTCGCCCAATACAAACAGCTCGGCAACTTCCCGCGGGTTATTCGGGCAATCGGCTCCGTATCCTTTGGCAACGTATTCAGAAAATGTTTTGACATCGGCAGAAGCTTTGGCCCGCACGACAGGATTTGCAGCCGGTTTGGCGAAATTAAATATATTTCGTGCTTATCTGAACACCGGCGGTGACCTGGATGCTACTTATAAAACAGGGACTTTTAAATATAAATACGAACCCTATACAGCAGAAGATTTTGCTTCCGGAGGCATTTTAAACAAAACCGGACTGACAGCAGATCAGGCTTTGTTAAAAGAAATCTTAATGGAACGTTACATCACTTTCAACGGACAAATCATTGGTTTCAACGACTTGCGCCGCACAAGAAGCGAAACAGTTGGGGTGAAATTAACGCCAAGTGCTGGCGCGACATTGCCGGAAAGGATGATTTACAGCGAGGCAGAAGTGAATTCCAATACCAGCGCGCCGAATCCGGTTCCAGGTGTTTTTGTTAAAACAGCAGTTAATGCGAAATAGAATTTAGTAGCCTGTCCGTATGGGCAGGCTATATTTTTTTAACAGTTGAACAGCGCTTCTGATGAACAAATTCAATTCCTATTCCTTCAATGTACTCCATTCCTTTTCAAAAAAATATTTCAAAACCATACCGTTTATATTGTCTGTTTTACCACTGAATGCCGCATTGGCTAATTCGGGTAACATTGCTTCAAGATCAATTTTTAAAGTTGATTCGGTAAAAGTAAAATTAACGGAAGGTACAAACATTGCCCTGGCATTATCGCCCGATAAAAAGACGATCGTCATGGATTTGCAAGGGACAATTTACAGCGTTCCTTTCTCCGGCGGACAAGCCAAACCATTAACCGATCCGATGGGCGATTGCCGTCAGCCTGTATTTTCTCCCGATGGATCAAAAGTTGCCTTTCAGGCTTTCTGGGATGGCAACTTTCATATTTATACCGTGGGCCTGAATGGCGGCTCACCGGTTCAACTCACTTCCGGCGTTTTTGATGACCGCGAACCCTGTTATTCTCCTGACGGGAAGAAGATGGTATTTTCTTCTGACCGAAGCGGAAATTATGACGTCTGGGAACTTGAACTAGCATCGGGCGAATTTACGCAATTGACCAAAGATGCAGCCAATGATTTTTTTCCTTCTTACTCAGCTGACGGCTCTCAAATCGCCTATGTTTCAGAAAGGACTTCCGGCCCGGGAATCTATATCATGGATGCAAAGGGAAAAGAGAAATTATTTCTGACAAGTAAAGGCAAGCTTTCATCGCCCGTTTGGCATCCAAAAGAAGCAAAGATAGTTTTTAATAATTTCGATCAGGGAAAAAGTCTGCTGGATATGGCAAAAGTTGGCGGGGGCGACTGGGAAACACTATCGGAAAATACAGAAGACGTATTTCCTTTTAAAGTTGCCTGGGTTTCTGAAACTGAATATTTGTATACCTCCGACGGTCTGATTAAAAAAAGAAAGCTGGGTGATAAATCAGTTAGTACCATTCCATTCGAAGTGGAAATGACTTTGTCGCACAACAAATACAAACTGAAAGTGCATGATTTCAATTCTGTTGCTACCAATAAAGTAAAGGGGATTCGCGGTCCGGTGGTTTCTCCGGATGGAAACAGCATCGCTTTTACTGCTTTGGGTGATATGTGGCTTTTGAAAAAAGGTTCGGACAAGCCGGTGCAATTAACCAATGATTCTTTCATAGAAATTGATCCGACCTGGTCTGCTGACGGAAAGCGGCTTGCCTACGTTTGCGACAGAAAAGGTAATATGGATTTGTATGTAAGGGAGATGGCGACCAGAACTGAAAAGCTGGTTTTGAATGCAACAGATAATATTACATTTCCCGCGTTCTCTGCTGACGGATCAAAAATCGCTTACTATCAGAAAGATCCGGCTGCCTTTGGGCGATATTCCTTGAAAATGGTGGATCTTTCTTCCAACAAGGAAACCATTTTGTATGCGCCATTATTTGACGGATCGCAGCCAAGCTGGTCTGCGGATGGAAAGTTTGTCGTGATTTCAGCCTTGCAGCCGTTTTCTTCTCGTTACCGTGAAGGTGTCAGCAAATTTCTGGTGATATCAACGGTTGACAAAACTTTCAAATTCATTACGCCGATCAACGAAAAAACACTCTCCACGAGAGGAAAAAACGGACCATATTGGTCGCCGGACGGAACGAAATTTGCGTTTTCCATGGATGGTGTGTTGTGGACAGTGGCTGTGGATAAGGAAGGGAATCTGTTGAATGCGCCAAGAAGATTAACAAACGAACTGGCGGAAAACCCAAGCTGGACTGGCGATTCGAAAAGTATCGTCTATATGGCTACGGACGTTATCAAGAAAATCTCACTCTCCGATGGTTCCGTTACAACAATGCCAATTGATTTGACTTACAAAATCAAACAGCCGACAGGGCAGGTTGTTGTTCACGCAGGCAAGCTTTTCAACGGCCGTTCAAAAGAATATCTGACCAATGTTGATGTTATTATTGTTGGCAACAGAATCCAGAAAATTGAACCGCATAAAGCCGGAAGAGCAGGGAAACTGATCGACGCTTCTAAACAAACGGTTATCCCCGGACTTATAGAAATGCATACCCACCAGACTGCCGCCGCCGGTGAGCAACTAGGCAGATTGTGGTTGGGATATGGGATTACAACCATTCGTGAACCGGGCGGAGATCCGTATGACGTTATTGAACGAAAAGAATCCTGGGCAAGCGGTCGCAGAGCCGGTCCACGTAATTTTTACACGGGCGGGATTCTTGATGGAAGTCGGATTTATTATGGAATGAATGTTGGAAACGTAGCCGGTGCGCAGCTTGATCTTGAACTGGAAAAAGCAAAGAGGCTGGGGTATGATATGATGAAAACATACGTCCGTATGCCAGACGCCATGCAGCAACGCGTTACTATTTTTGCACACAATCTGGGTATACCGGTTTCGTCACATGAAATTTATCCTGCTATGAAATATGGTGTGGATGCGGTGGAGCACATGGGCGCAACGAGCCGCCGAGGATATTCTCCCAAATTATCTGCATTGAATAATTCTTATCAGGATGTTGTGGAATTGCTTGTAAAATCGGGCATGAACATCACTCCGACGGCGTCACTTCAGGGTGGACTTCCAATGCTGGTTCAAAAAGATCCGGATTTTTTTGACAACAAACAATTCAAGGCTTTTTACAGCGAAGATGCAATTGGCGAGTTAAAGAATATGACGTCGCTTCGGATCAAAAATAATCCTGCTTTCCTTTCTTCTTTTGGTAATATACAAAAAACCGTGAAGGCAATGATCGACCAGGGCGGCCATGTTACGCCGGGCACAGATTCACCGATTATTCAGCCCGGACTAAGTTACCATGCTGAATTACAATCCTGGGTGGATGGAGGGATTTCTCCTTTTGAAACATTACGTTCCGCTACTTTATTTTCTGCCGAGGCGCTTGGGGTAAGCAAAGATCTTGGTACGCTGGAAAACGGAAAACTTGCGGATCTCGTGATTATTGATGGTGATCCGTTAAAAAATATCAAAGATGTTTTGAATGTGAATACGGTGATTAGAAATGGCGAAATTTTTCCGATAGATGGGTTGCTGAAAAAGGCTAATTGACCGGAGTATTTCGGGGCGCTGCATCTTTGGCTTATTTCATGATTTCCGGGGTTTCTACAAATATTTCGGTGCTATGCACCTTGGTCTTGATAAAGGTGATTGTCAAAGGTGCATCGCACCGCAATATTTGTAGAAACTAACCAAGGAATATCAATCAAGATCAAAGGTGCATCGCACTGAAATATTTGTAAAAATTGACCAACAATATCAATCAAGATCAAAGGTGCATCGCACCCTAATATTTGTAGAAACTAACCAAGGAATATCAACCAAAATCAAAGGTGCAGCGCACCGCAATATTTGTAAAAATTAACCAAGGAATATCAATCAAGATCAAAGGTGCATCGCACCGCAATATTTGTAGAAACTAACCAAGGAATATCAACCAAAATCAAAGGTGCATCGCACCCTAATATTTGTAGAAATTAACCAAGGAATATCAACCAAGATCAAAGGTGCATCGCGCCGAAATATTTATAGAAATCAAGCAACAAATCATCAATCAAAATCAAAGGTGCGTCGCACTGTAATATTTGTAAAAATTAACCAAGGAATAATCAATCAAATTCAAAGGTGCATCGCACCCTAATATTTGTAGAAATTAACCAAGGAATATCAACCAAGATCAAAGGTGCATCGCACCGTAATATTTGTAGAAATTAAGCAACAAATCATCAATCAAAATCAAAGGTGCGTCGCACCGTAATATTTGTAGAATCAAAAACACAACCCTTGTTTAAATTTTAAATTATTTAAACATACACCAAAATAAAATAACAAATTAAAGTACGTCTAAAATGATTAGAGCAATCCGGTTACTTCGGTCTTTTTCGAGAAATATTCACATCAACCATGTTTTTGCATTAACTGCGCTATCCGGCGCATTTGTGTTTTCCGGCAATGATGCCCAGGCTGCGGCAGCGGATTCTACGAAAGTCACACTGACGGAAGGGACAAACATGGCCACAGATTTGTCACCTGACAAGAAATCAATTGCCGTTGATATTCAGGGGACGATATGGAGTATCCCCATTGCGGGTGGCGATGCTAAATCGTTGACCGATGGAATGGGCGATGATCGTCAGCCACGCTGGTCTCCCGACGGCAGCCGTATTGCTTTTCAATCTTTTCGTGACGGATATTATCATATCTGGGCGGTAAACAAAGATGGTTCAGGATTGACGCAGTTAACTTTTGGTGTTTTTGATGAACGTGAACCGGAATGGTCGCCGGATGGGAAATTTCTCATTTTTTCCTCAGATCGTGGAGGGAATTATGATATCTGGAATATGGAACTTGCAACAAGAAAATTCACGCAGCTGACTACTGATCCGGGAAATGATTATTGTCCTGCTTATGCAAGTGACGGCAGTAAAATTACCTTCGTTTCCGAACGCACATCTGGTCCGGGGATTTATATTTTGACGAACGATGGTTCTCAGAAATTAGTAGTTAAAAATACTGCGAAACTTTCTGCTCCCGCTTTCAATCCAGCCGGAACGCATATTTATTTCAATTCCTTCACCGGTGCATTCAGCGATTTGGAAGAAGTTGACATTGCCAGCGGAAATGCGAAAGCTTTAACACAACCCTCAGAAGACGTTTTTCCATTCCGTGCGAGCTGGATTTCTCCGCAGGAATATTTATACAGTGCCGACGGAAAAATTAAACGCGTTAAGTTGGGTGAAAAAACAGGCCAGAACATTGCGTTCAAAGCCGTTGTGACTGTGACTACGCCAGTATATACCCGCAAAACCTATGATTTTAATAGTGGGAAACCCAAAACGGTGAAGGGGATAAAAGGACTAAATGTTTCACCAGACGGAAAACGTTTTGTTTTTTCCGCGTTGGGCGATCTATGGATTTTGGAAAAAGGCGCAACGGTTCCAAAATCAATTACAAAAGACGCAAATCTGGATGCCGATCCGACCTGGTCACCAGATGGAAATACTATTGCATTCCTGACCGACCGCTCTGGCGCTATGAATCTCTGGGTGCATGATGTGAAAACCGGAAAACAATCAGAGCTGGTCAAGCTGGACTATGATATCAACTATCCGGCATGGTCTCCAGATGGTTCGAAAATTGCTTTTTACCAGGCAGATCCAAGAAATGTATGGGGACGAGGTACCCTTCAAACCGTTGAAGTGAAAACCGGAAAAGTGGAGAAAATTCATGAATCACTGTTTGTGCCAAGTCAGCCAAGCTGGTCTCCTGATGGCAAAACGATTGCTGTTTCAGGTTTAGAAGTTTATTCTACGCGCTATCGGGAAGGAATTAACAAAATCTTATTGATTTCCCTTGATAAAAAACCAGATCGTTTTGTGTCGCCAGTGGCCGAGCGCTCGCTGGGTATGCGTGCAAAAAATGGTCCGGCCTGGTCACCGGATGGAAAATCGATGGCTTATGTGCAGGATGGTTTGCTTTGGGTTATTGCGGTGGATCCTTCCGGAACAATCGTTGGCCCTCCTAGAGGATTAACGCATGAGTTGTCGGAGGTACCGAGTTGGACTGCAGATTCAAAAACGCTGGTTTATATGGCGACTGATACCATCAAGCAGATCAATGTTTCTGACGGAAAAATGGAGTCAATTCCGATGACTTTTAAATGGGATTACAAACAGCCAAAAGAAACGGTTGTGATCCATGCCGGAAAGGTTTTTGATGGCAGGAATAAAGAATATATCAAAAATGTAGACATCATTGTTGAAGGCAATCGCATCAAAGAAATTGTTCCGCATAAAGCGGGTCGACCGGGAAAACTGATTGATGCTTCTGACAAAACCATTATTCCTGGACTTTTCGAAATGCATACGCACCAACACGCCATGACCGGCGAAAAACTTGGCCGCTTATGGTTGTCTTTTGGAATTACCTCGCTGAGGGAAACTGGTGCAGATCCTTATGATGCTTTGGAAAGAAAAGAATCGTGGGACGCAGGCACGCTAACTGGTCCGCGCGAATTTTTCACCGGTGGATTAACAGACGGAAGCCGGATTTATTATGGTCTTGCGAATAGTATCCATTCAACGGCACAGCTTGATCTGGAACTTGAACGTGCGTCGCGTCTGGGTTATGACATGATCAAAACTTATGTCCGTATGCCTGATATTTTGCAGCAGCGTATTACCAATTATGCACATAAAATTGGAGTGCCGGTATCTTCCCACGAAATTTTTCCTGCGATGCGTTACGGTGTAGATGCGGTTGAACATATTGGTGGAACAAGCCGGCGCGGATACTCTCCGAAAATTTCCGCAATGAATTTTACCTATCAGGATGTTACCGAGCTTCTGGTAAAATCAAAAATGAATATCACACCAACGGCTTCCTTGCAGGGTGGTTTTTATGTGATGGCCGGAAAAGATCCTGGCTATTATGAAAACAAACAATTCAAGGTTTTTTATTCCGAGGAATTCAGAAAAGCTTTGAAAGACGGTGCTTCACAAATTGAGAAAATGTTTCCGGGTTATACTGCCAATTTTGGAACAATTCAAAAAACGGTAAAAAATCTAATTGCCAGCGGCGCACGGGTTACGGCTGGCACCGACAGCCCTTTCATTCCTTATGCGATGAGTTTGCATTCTGAGTTACAATGCTGGGTGGATGGCGGAATCACTCCGTTTGAAACCTTGCGTTCTGCGACTTTATGGTCGGCGGAAGCGGTTGGTGTGAGCAAGGATCTTGGGACACTTGAAAAAGGAAAACTTGCGGATCTGGTCATTGTCGAAGGTGATCCTTTGGTGAAAATTGAAGATGCCTGGAATGTAAAACATGTGATGAAAAACGGTATCCTTTTTTCAATAGATGAGCTTTTGAAAAAACCTTAATTACTTACTAACCCGACGCTCATGTTTTTAAAATTAAATAAAAAATCAAAAACGGTCGTAGCGATGCTCTTGGCACTCGCCGCAACGTCTTCTGCACCATTAAGTGCTCAGAAAATTTCAGCTGATAAAAGTGATGCGTTGATTGCGAAAGCGATGTATCCTGCTTTGGAGGAACTGAAAGATTATGTTGCGATTCCAAATGATGCGTTAATTGCAGAGGATATTGAAAAAAATCTGGTTTGGTCGGAAAAGGCTTTTGCCAAACGTGGTTTTAAAACGGCAATTCTGAAAACCGGTAAAATGCCATTGTTTTCCGCTGAAAAAACGTATCCAAAAAATACGAAGACCGTTTTATTTTATTTCCATCTCGACGGACAGGCGGTGAGGCCAAATGAATGGTTTCAGAAAGATCCGTATATGACGGTTTTAAAAGAAAAAGGTGCCGATGGAACTTTCAAAGAAATTGACTGGGAGTTATTAAAGACAGAAAAGATCAATGACGAATGGCGGATTTTCGCTCGTTCGACCTCGGATGACAAAGGGCCGATTATTATGCTTTTACAAGCGCTGGATATTCTTGCAGGTCAAAATCAGCAACCACCATTTAACGTAAAGGTGGTGCTGGACTGTGAAGAGGAAAAAGGTTCTCCGGGGTTGAAGGCCGCTCTTGCTCAGTATAAAAAGGAGTTGATGGCTGATTACCTGATCGTGATGGACGGGCCGATGCATTCTTCCAATATCCCGACCTTAACTTTTGGATGCCGCGGAGGAACTGGTTTTGGACTCACAACATACGGTGCTATAACGCAGCAGCATAGCGGACATTTCGGAAATTACTCCCCGGATCCGACTTTCAGTCTGGCCAAAATTATTTCTTCTATGAAAGATGACGATGGAAGAGTTTTGGTTGATGGATTCTATGATGGGATAAAATTCGATGCCGAAGCGGAGAAAATTATGGCCGCGGTTCCCGATAATATGAAGGAAATCAATGACCGCTTACAGATTGCTGAGGAGGAAAAAGTGGGTAAAAACTATCAGGAATCTATGCAGTATCCATCCTTAAATATCAGAGGTTTGAAGGCTGCGGTGGTTGGAAAAGGCGGAGGTTCAATCATTCCGGAAGAAGCGCTTGCAGAGTTTGGAATCCGCCTGGTGCCTGAAACTGACGGAATCAGAATGACCAATCTTGTTAAAGCACATATCGAAAAACAGGGTTACAAAGTTGTTGACCACGTGCCGACAAAACAGGAACGTATGGCAAATAAAAAACTGGTTTTTATGAGTGGCGGTGGAGCGGGCAGTCCGGCGTTTCGAACCGAAGTCAATTCGCCGATCGGTAACTGGCTGAGAAGGTCAGTAATTGAAAATTTTAAACAAGATCCGATCGTGATCAGAATTATGGGGGGCTCGGTTCCGGTTGTTCCGTTCATTCAAACACTTGGTGTTCCGGCGGTTATTGTGCCGATGGTCAATATGGATAACAATCAGCATAGTCCAAATGAGAATCTTCGGTTGGGTAATTTAAGAATGGGAATAAAGACATGTCTGTCTATTTTAACAACACCGATCTGATATGAGGTATTGGCTTGATTTCTCTGAACCATTTTTTTCTAGGCGGGAATTATTGATGTTTGGTTTTGACTCCGTTGGAGCCGCTGTTCATCGCCAGGAATTATGAGTTTTGGCATGTTAAAGCCTCCAGAGATTTATCAGGAAACTCCTTCGGATTTAAGATAAAACCGGAATCATTGCTTTCTATAAACAGGATGCCCCGCTGGGGTATTTCGGTGGTGAGATAGCGGTACCTGAGGAATTCGATATGGTATTAAATGTTGATGGTTACACGGCTCCTTCGGAGCCGCCTGTTTATAGCCAGGAATTGGAGATTTTTTATTTTTGGCTCGTTAGAGCCTCCTGAGATTTATCAGGAAACTCCTTCGGATTTAAGATAAAACCGGAATCATTGCTTTCTATAAACAGGATGCCCCGCTGGGGCATTTTGGTGAATGACTAGGGCATGAGATGTTGATAGGCATACCTCGCTGGGATATTTCCGATAAACGCGCTGTTTAAATATAAATGTTGCAAAATCCTAAACTACAATGAATAAAAAATTTAAACGGTTAATCATCTTTATTTCGCTGTTAACACTTTCCGAATCGAAGGCGATGACATCGGATTCCTTAAAGGTATTACTGACCGAAGGTACGAACATGGCCATTGCCCTTTCTCCGGATAAGAAAAACCTTGCCATGGACATCCAGGGAACGATCTGGCTGATGCCAGTTTCTGGTGGAAAAGCCAAAGCCTTAACCGATGCGTTAGGTGATTGCCGTCAGCCAACCTGGTCAGCAGATGGGAACCAGATCGCATTTCAATCCTACCGCGACGGGAATTTTCATATCTGGAAAGTAAATAAAGATGGCAGTGGATTGATGCAATTGACTTTTGGCGTTTACCATGATCGCGAGCCGCACTGGTCACCAAGTGGGAAAGAAATTGTCTTCTCTTCAGACCGAAGCGGGAATTATGATATCTGGAAAATCGAGCTCGAAAAAGGCAATCTGGTACAATTGACCAAGGATACTGGAAATGATTATTTCCCATCGTACTCGTCAGACGGATCAAAACTGGCTTATGTATCAGAAAGAAATACTGCCGCAGGACTTTACCTGCTTGAAGGTAGTAGCGAGCCTAAATTATTAGTACATAGCAAAGAGAAATTGTTTTCGCCTGTTTGGCATCCCAATGGTAAGCAGGTAATTTTTAATATGCTGTTGCCCGGTGCGAGCCAACTTGAAATTGTAAGTGTTGGTGGTGGCGATTGGCAAACGTTGTCTGCGAAATCAGAGGATGTTTTTCCTTTCAAAGTAAACTGGCTTTCAGAAAAGGATTATTTATATACTGCTGATGGACAGATTAGACACGGAATTTTGGGGCAAAAGAATACAACCAGTATTCCGTTTCAGGCTGAGGTAATTTTAGACCGAAAAATGTATGTTACAAAAGTCCGGGATTTTGATTCCAAAAAAGCACAGACCGTGCAAGGTATTCGCAGTCCTATCGTATCACCTGATGGGAGAAGCGTGATTTTCACGGCACTGGGTGATTTGTGGATATTGAAAAAAGGTACTGAAAAACCAGTTCAGGTAACTAACGATATTTTTATTGATGTTGACCCCGTTTGGTCGCCCGATGGTAAGAAAATTGCATACACATGCGACAAAAAGGGGAACATGGATCTTTATGTAAAAGATCTTTCAACCGGAAAAGATACCTGCCTGCTTGATGCTCCTGACAATTTGAAATTCCCATCCTGGTCGCCGGATGGATCTCAAATTGCTTTTTATCAGGCAGATCCGAAAGCTTACAGCCGGAACGTTCTCAATATTCTGGATTTAAAATCGGGTGGAATCACAACGGCTTATGGTTCTCTTTTTGAAGGTTCGCAGCCAAGCTGGACACCTGACGGAAAGTTTATTGTGATTTCATCGCTCGATTCTTATTCTACAAGATTCCGTGAAGGATTAAGTAAATTCCTGGTTATTCCGCTGGACAAATCGCCCGCAAAATTCATTTCTCCCGTTCCTGAACGTTCGTTGGCAACAAGAGGAAAAAATGGTCCGGTTGTCTCGCCGGATGGAAATATGATTGCCTATATTCTGGATAACACTTTATGGGTAGTTCCGGTCGATAAGGAGTGCAACATCATCGGGCCGCCTAAAAGATTAACGAATGAGCTGGCGGAGGATCCGAGCTGGACTGCCGATTCAAAAACAATTGTGTTTTTGGCAACCGATGTTTTAAAAGAGGTATCTGTGACCGATGGAAAAGTTGACCCAATAAAAATGACTTTTACATGGCAGATAAAACAACCGATCGGGCAACTGGTAATTCATGCCGGAAAACTTTTCAATGGCCGTTCAGAAAAATATCTGGAAAATGTGGATGTATGGATTGAAGGTAATCGTATCAAAAAGATAACACCGCATCGTGCTGGCACATACGGAAATATCAAAGTTATTGATGCTTCCAAACAAACAATTATCCCCGGACTTTTTGAAATGCATACCCACCAGAATGCCCAGCTTGGCGAAAAAGGCGGTCGATTATGGCTGGCGTATGGAATCACTTCAATTCGTGAGCCGGGAACCGATCCTTATGATGCTTTGGAAAGAAAAGAATCCTGGACTAGCGGAAAACGATTGGGGCCAAGAACTTTTTTTACAGGCGGACATATGGAAGGAAACCGGATTTATTATAACAGGAATACCAGCAACGTAGGAGGCGCACAATTGGATCTGGAATTGAACCGTGCTGTGAAATTGGGTTATGATATGATAAAAACATACGTGGGTCTTCCTGATAATTTGCAAAAACGCGTAACTGAATTTGCGCATACCAACGGGATTCCGGTATCGTCTCACGAAATTTATCCGGCTGTCGGATACGGGGTGGATGGCGTGGAACACATGGGTGCCACAAGCCGACGAGGTTATTCGCCAAAACTGACAGCGATGAATAATACTTACCAGGATGTTGTGCAGCTTATTGCCAAATCGGGGATGTACATTACACCAACCATTTCTCTGCACGGAGGATTTACATCGTTAGCCAAAAATGACCCGGAATTTTTTAATCACTGGCAGTTCAAAAGTTTTTATTCCGAAAAGTTGAAAACAGAACTTCTGGGATCGGTGGCAAGAATGAGCGAGTCGACCTATTCCAATGTTGAAAAAACGACGTTAAGTTTGATAAAGTCAGGTGCCCGCGTGACACCCGGAACTGATTCTCCCATCATTCCTTCCGGATTCAGTTATCATGCAGAATTGCAAAGCTGGGTGAAGGCTGGTATCACGCCGTTTGAAACGCTGCGAGCGGCAACTTTGTGGTGCGCTCATGAAATTGGCGTTGAAAAAGATCTGGGAACAATTGAACCAGGAAAACTGGCGGATATTGTTATTATTGATGGAGACCCATTAACGAATATCAAAGATATATTAAATGTCCGGGGTGTGATTAAAAATGGGGAGTATCTGAATGTAAATGACCTGAAAAGAGAGAATTAAGTAACTGTTCTCCGGGTATGATATATTAAAAAAACTAGATAAAAGTAATTTGAAAAGGAGAGGCACGAGGCGCTTCTCCTTTTTTGTTTTTGCTGAAATTGAAGAAATTTAATATTTTATATAATTGATAAAAATAAAATTAATTATTGTGTTATATGTAATTATCAATCTATTATATTTATATATATCGATTTTACAGAACAATATTTTGATAGTATTTTTATTTCAAGAATATAAAATATGAATAAACCAATTTTTTCAGATGAAGAGCTTTTGAAGCTTGTCGCTGAAGACAATACGGAAGCATTCAAAATATTGTTTGATCAATATTATAATACCCTGGTCCGCGTTTTAATGCGATTTTCTCAGGATCCTGAACAGGTAAAAGACTGGGTGCAGGAGATTTATGTGAAATTATGGGAGTGCAGGAAAAATCTGGACATTGATTCCATCGGAAATTTCAAAGCATATTTTATGGTAATTGCCAGAAATCATGCGATTAAACATCATACTAAAAAGAAAAAACTGGAACTGGTTTCTAATTATGAATTGACGGATTACGACGTTTCGGATAACAACCTTGTCGAAAATCTTGAACATGCAGAGCTGATGCATGCATATCAGAAAGCACTTTCCAAATTGCCACATCAGGCGACAGAAGCTTTTTTTCTGAATCGTGAAAAAGGCCTGACCTATACCAAAATCTCAGAAGAATTGGGAATATCTATCAAAACGGTAGAAGCACAGATTTCCAAGGTGATGTCTTTTCTGAGGCAAGAGCTTGTGGTTTATCTAAGATAACTTCCATAGAATCGGTTTTTGGGCCGACTTCATTTCACTGATCTTCTAAGTAACTTTTATTGTGAAATCACCAGCGATGTACTGATCTCGATGGGTATGCAAGAAATAAATCAATACGCAGATCAGTCGAAGAGCATCTACGCATTTCATGAGTTTAGATGATGTTCGTTTTTACCATTTGCACATTCGATTTAGTACTGCTGAGTAAAGCAATCCACAAGATTTCCCCAAATTAGATCTCTGCGCTAAAATCCGGATAATTGCAGGTCCCATTCGCTTTGATTTACTACACTTACTTCTGGCATAGTTGTTTATTGAAGAGCATATTGTTTCCCATACAAAAATGACTTCAAAAGAGCGGTCATTGCCCTGATTCTTAAATATTTTACTTAATAATTGTCATGATTTTGATCTGAATATAGAGGTATATCTAATGATCGAAAAAGTGGCAATTGACGTCGGCCGATCCGGAACTTTCCGGGTCAGGGTTATTCGTCACGTTCATTGAATAATTTTTTCTTTCATCAACAATTTAATGAGGTATCATCAACTGCTTGAATGAGTAACATTATGATTCAACTACCTAAAAACTTATTGTGCTTTTCGCATTTACGATGGGACTTCGTATATCAACGTCCGCAACATCTGATGACTCGTTTTTCTGAGTTTTCATCTGTATATTATCTCGAGGAACCCATCTATGGCGAAATCGAAAATGCTTTTCTTACATTCTCGCAGAGGCTGCCAAATCTTTGGGTTTGTGTACCGCATTTGCCACATGGAATGAGTAAAATGGAAATTAACAGACAATTAAAATCCCTGTTAAACATTTTTTTTGTAAATAAGGACACAAAGGATTTCGCGTTTTGGTATTACACGCCAATGGCCTTGGAATTCTCTTTTAAATTTGTACCGGGATTGACAGTATATGACTGTATGGACGAGCTGTCTGCGTTCAAATTTGCGCCGGATGAATTAAAGGATCTTGAAAAACGTCTTTTCAATAAAGCAGATGTGGTTTTTACAGGAGGACAATCGCTTTACGAAGCTAAAAAACATCAGCATTATAACATCCATCCCTTTCAAAGTAGTATTGATAAACAGCATTTTGCGAAAGCCAGATGTAAAAAGTCAGAACCAGCTGACCAGGCATCAATTGAAGGCGTTAAATTAGGATTTTACGGGGTAATTGATGAGCGGTTTGATATCGATCTGATACGGGGAATCGCGGATACTCATCCCGAATGGCAAATTATTTTGATAGGTCCGATCGTAAAAATTGATCCTGCTGCATTGCCGAAAAATAAAAATATACATTATCTCGGATCGAAAAAATACGAGGAACTGCCTCTGTATTTATCTGGATGGGATGTCGCGTTGGTTCCGTTTTTGTTGAATGAATCGACCAGATTTATCAGTCCGACAAAAACACCTGAATATCTTGCAGGCGGGAAACCGGTGGTTTCGTCTGCAATCAAAGATGTGATTAATCCTTACGCCAAAAATAAGCTTGTTTCCATAGGTGCAGACGCGGATGATTTTGTGATAGCCATTAAAGAGTTGTTAGAAAACCCGAATAATGAGATATGGCTAACGCAGGTTGATAAGTTTTTATCAGATTATTCATGGGATAACACTTTTCATTCAATGATGGAACTTATGGAAAATACGATGAAAAATAGAAATACCACGGTAGCTGTGGTAAGCGAATAATTGGAATAGGAAAATAAAACGAGTCAGATTTTGGAAATGAATAACCAGATTATCGAAAATCCCTTCCAGTCATTCTGGATGGCGGGATTCGAGTGTAGCGATCAATTGAATACCCATGGAGATCGGGTCGATTTTCTCCAAATTACATCTCATCTGACATTAATTCATGAAGATTACGAACGAATAAAAGAATTTAATTTTCATACAGTACGTGAAGGATTGCGGTGGAGCCAGGTGGAAACCAAGCCTTACACTTACGATTTTAGTATCCTGAGAGAAATGTTGCTGGCTGGACAAAAACACGGGATCCAGCAGATCTGGGATGTATGTCATTTCGGTTTTCCTGATGATCTTAGCCCGGTGCATCCTCATTTCACGAGACGATTTGCGGCGCTTTGTAAGGCATTTGCCACCTATTACAAAAGCTTTGACTTTGATCTTCCGCTGATCGTTACACCAATTAATGAAGTTAGTTTTATGTCCTGGCTCGGCGGAGACGTCGCCGGGACATCTCCTTATTGCCGGAATAATGGCTGGGAAGTGAAATATGCCTACATGCGAGCCTATATCGCCGGAGTGAAGGCCATGAAGGAGGTTGATCCGAGGGTCAGGATTTTAACGACGGAGCCCTTGGTAAGTTTGTCGCCAAAGCTCAATCCAACCTCCCGGGATATAGATAATGCCAGAAATATGCATGAGCTGCAATATCAGTCTGTCGACATGTTATGTGGCAGAATTTGTCCTGAATTAGGAGGTCGTCCTGAATATCTGGATATGCTGGGTTTCAATTATTACTATAACAATCAATGGATCGTTGAACCCCATCAAATGCTTGGATGGAATGATAATGTTCCGCATCAAAATTTACGGCCATTATCAAGTCTGCTAAAAGAAGCGTTTGAACGCTACAATCGTCCCATTGTACTTACCGAAACAAGTCACCCAAAAGAAGATCGGCCGCTTTGGATTAGATATGTGAGTACTGAAATTATGAAGGTGATCCAGGAAGATATCCCTTTTTGGGGCGTTTGTATTTATCCGGTTATTGACCGCCCGAACTGGGATAACCTGGATGATTGGCATAATTCAGGTGTGTGGGATATGGATCCTGCTCTTGGACTTGATAGCAGGGTTTTGCATCAACCTTCCGCAAAAGCGTTGTTGGAATGTCAGGAACTGGTTGAATCGACAATAAATGTTGCGGGAAATCAGAAATATTTTCTGCTGGAAGAGGCCGTATCTGAAATCCAGGATATTTGAACCGACGATGATAACTGAAATAACTCAATTACATAACGAGCTTGGAAAACTTGAAATGATCCAGGTGCAGGACTTGGGCGTAAGCATTGTTATGGCTCCGCATCCAGATGACGAAACATTAGGATGCGGCGGAACGGTAGCTTTACTGAGGAAACTTGACTTTCCTGTTCATTTTATTTTTGTGAGTGATGGTACAATGTCGCATCCAAACTCGAAAAAATTTCCTGGACCAAAACTGAGAAAATTACGTGAAAAGGAAGCTGAAAAAGCCGTTGTGACACTTGGCGGGAAGAAGGAATGTATTGAATTTTTAAGAATTAAGGATCGGAGCGTTCCTCATGCTGATGATGCTGGTTTTATGGAAATAGTAGAAAAGCTATCAAAAACCGTTAACGATACTAAGCCAGATACGATTTTTGTTCCGTGGCAAAATGATCCTCACCCTGATCATAAGGCAACCTGGGAAATTGTTTCAGAAGTTCGTAAACATTTGGAAATCAAACCCAGAATTCTGCAATATCCGATATGGCTGTGGGAGCTTGGAAATCCGGAAGATGTAACATTGATAGATCGGATGCGGAGGTTCGCCGTTAATATTGAGGAAACGCTACCAATAAAAAAACAGGCACTAAATGCCCACGTTTCTCAGGTGACACGGATGATCGATGATGATCCGGAGGGTTTTATGTTATCACCGGAAGTTATCGCCCACTTTGATATACCGACTGAAGTATTTTTTGAATCAAAATAAGCAACTATGAATAAGCAAGGGAAATCTCTTGATGCTGAGTTTTTTAATAAAATGTACGAACAAAATCAGGATCCCTGGGATTTTGAAAATAGTCCATATGAAAGGGAGAAATACCAGGCAACGCTGAATGCTATTCCGAAAGATAAATACAACAACGTTTTTGAAATTGGCTGTTCCAATGGCGTTCTGAGCGAGAAACTTGCCAGGTTTTGTCAAAATTTATTGGCTGTCGATGCGAGTTCTATCGCAGTCAAAAACGCGCAAGATCGTTTGGCGGATTATCAATTTGTGAGCGTTCAGGAAATGACAATTCCTGAAAATTTTCCACAAAAAAAGTTCGATTTAATACTCTTCTCCGAAGTTGGTTATTTTCTCGATATGGAGGATTTGATCGCGGCAAAAGATAAAATGATTGATGCACTTCTGCCAAACGGTCATTTACTCATTGTTCACTGGACGCCGTTTGTTGAAGAATTTCCACTTACCGGCGATGAAGTCCATGATCTGTTTATGGAATCTGTCGGATCCGGAACCGGTACTTTGAGACATCTTCATGGAAGAGTTGAAAGTCAATATCGTTTGGATTTATTTGAAAAGAATTGATTTTCAATTCTTTTCAAATTCCAGAATTCTTGCCTTTAATTGTGGGATCACTTTGACTACATCCATTTTCTGCCATCTTTCTGACCACATTCCATGGGTCAGCTCGTCTTCAAGGGTTTCCCAAAACATACCAAAATAATTCGTTTCCGCTACCAGATTCGACAACCAGTGCTGATCTATTTCCAGAATTTCCGCTGCTGCCAAAAGGAGAGGAGATGATTTTTTTTGCTCATCATTCTGTAACCAATACTGGCGTAAAAGTTTTCTTGCTTCAAGTTTTTTAAATAATGCTTCTGCCGGTTCGACTAAAACGGGGTCATGCGCTGCATTCATTTCGCCCCATTGCTTTAATTGAATCGAAAATCCAAAATCTACCCGTCCCTGAATGCGTGTTGATGTTATTACCTTGACCAGCGGACTTAAACGGATTTTTGCATCGATACATTTCAAAGCTTTATGAAATGCCATATCTTCCAGAAATGGAATCACGGGGAGCCTTCCTGAAAGATCGTAGATTGCGCAGGTAACGGCAAAACTGGCTCCAAAACATTGATAATGCCGTGGCCAGGGATCATTATCCTGAGGATCAAGAAGCGTTTCAATCCGCGAAACCAAATGTTTATAGGTCACGTCTCTCAGATAATAAACTCTGGCAACAGTATTTTCCGGGCGGGTAAGAATCCTGCCACCGACCACATCATTCCCTTTTTTTATTTCTTCAATCGTATTGAATACCCAGTTTTTATCGACTTCTGTATCACCATCGGTGCTGGCGATAATTCCGTTGAGCCTGCCCAGTAGTTCAAAACGATTATAAGCAGCATCCATTAAAAGTCGGCGTACAGTACCAATATGCGCGACATCACGGGCGAGCTTGATTTCTTCGATAAACAAATTGAAATTAGGATATCGTTTTTTATACCTGCGTGCATAATCAGCTGACGCATCAGAGCAATTATTGGCAAGCAGCAAAACTTCATATTGGTCATAAGGAATCTTCTTACCCATATTATCGTGTTGCTTGCGCAATGCATCCAATGTTTTTGGTAAGTTGTCCAGTTCGTTCCTCACAGGAAGAATAACTGACAATTTCAGATTGGGTGCAGGTGATATGGTATTGAATAAATCAGAAGCCGAAACTTGAACAACATCGGCGGTTTCTTCCAAAGAAGTTTGTACCATCTTTATATGAACAATTAAATGAAATGCAGCATTTTATTTACCACAGAGATTTCCATTCCATTTAAAAACTGTGCCAAATGGACATCATTCGGAGTTGTTGTCAAATTCATTTTAAGGATCATTAGTTTGATATTGTATGCAGATTGAAAGGGCATGCTTTTTGAGCACAAGTGTTCTGGTTTAAATATTTTTACAACATGATTGTTAATTACAAAGAGGACGGGTGGCAAATTATTTCTCAAAGAGCGCACGGGTTATTGGCCGGTGAGATTTGCTTTAACTGGAACAAAAAATCACGTTCAGAACGCTGGTTCGAAACGATTATCGCAGCAACGGAACATGACGATGTCTTTAACGAATTTGAAGATGGCGAATTGGTACTTAATGAAAATGGTGGCCCGGTCAATTTTAAAATGAGAGCGTTTGAAATGGACAAATGTGACCGTCTGATCCGTCAGGCACTATCGAAAAGCCGATTTGTTGCCTTACTCATTTCTCATCATATTCAATTTTTGCACGCGGATTCAGAGGATAAAGAAGCTGTAAAATATTGCAGGAATTTGAACAAGTCGAATAAGGTTTGGCGTAGTGAGATTGGCGTAACAGAAGAGGATATTCAAAAAGCATATGCCATCATTGAATGGTGCGATGCCTTTTCACTTTTGATCTGCCAGCAGTTAATTCAGCCAGAAAATCGCAAGATTGAAATCAGTAGAGGCCCTGACGACCTTTGTTATCAGCTTCATGCACCTCAGGAAAATGTGCTTTGCGTTGATCCCTGGCCGTTCGAGACGAGTCAGTTTGAAGTGCATTATGAGTCCCGGACGCTCAAACAATTGAAATTTGAAAGTGATCAAGAGTTTAGGGAGATTTTAATGAAAACACCTGTTGAAATACATACTTTTAAATTGATCAAATAAGAAAATCAGGTTATTTTTGGTTAAGTGCAGGAAGTTATTTTTTAGCAATATTTTTTGACTAAATTGTATTTTCAACTAAATCAAAGCTTGGTATGCCTCTCCCAGATATTTTCAGTAAAGCAGTCTCCCGTGAAGTGATTAACCGGATTGAGAAATTAGATAGTCATCAGCAACCGCTCTGGGGAAAGATGAATGTCGCTCAAATGCTCGCCCACTGCTGTGTTTCCTATGAATATGTTTATGAAGATAAACACAAACCACCCGGGCTTGTGATGAAACTTATTCTCAAAATGTTTGTGAAGAACCAGGTTGTAAACGAAAAACCTTATTCAAAAAACAGTAGAACCGCACCTGATTTTATCATTTCCGATGACCGGGATTTTCAAAAGGAAAAAGAAAGGCTGATCGGGTATATTTTGAAAACGCAGGAATTAGGGAAAATGCATTTTAAAGGAAAAGAATCCCATTCTTTTGGAAAGCTGAGCTGCACCGAATGGAATAACATGTTTTACAAACATCTTGATCACCATTTGACTCAGTTTGGGGTCTAGCTAGCAGATTTTCAAAATCGTTTATCTAAAAAAATACGAGCAGGTAAAAGATAAAAAACTCTTTTATTTTAAGTTTGAAATAACTAATTTTGTATCTAAATAAAATGCAAAATGGTTTTTTCGAAAACATGTGAGTATGCGATCAGGGCGGTGATCTACGTCGCACAGAAATCCGAGGATGGAACAAAGGTTGGTATCAAAGAGATTTCGGCTGGTATTGATTCGCCCGTACACTTTATTGCCAAAATTTTGCAGGATCTGAGCAAAAGGGAAATTGTGCAGTCTTCAAAGGGCCCGAATGGGGGATTTTATATTGACAGAGAATCGCGCAAAAAAACGCTCGCGGATGTTGTAACGGCCATTGATGGCGATAAGTTATTTACAGGATGCGGTCTTGGACTGAAAAATTGTTCAGAGACGAAACCTTGCCCACTTCACGCTGAATTCAAGAATATCCGCGAAAAAATCAGACTAACTTTACATTCTGCAACCATTGGAGATTTTAATGAAAGCCTCAACGCAGGTTTGAGTTTTATTAAAGAAAGGTAGCTGCACACCACCGCAACTTGGCATTTTGAACGCTTCTATCTTTTAATTTTACGATATTGTATTCTGGTGATTGAAAAAAAATTCTTCACAAAATCTATGTAGATTGGAAGAAAATTTTGGATATTTATGTCATCACGATTGTGTAATACACGATAATCATTCATAAAATTTCATTTAACACTTACCAGATAATAGTTTTAAAGTTATGGGAAAAGGCAAGGATTTATTCGGGAAATACAACGATTTAGGTAAAGAAAAAGGAGTTGGAAGTGAAGAATATAATTATTCCTGTGTTCTTTTTCAAGCACTTTTAATGCTGGGAGAAAGAAAAGTCTTCGAACTTTTGGAGGAGGCAGATGAAAGCGGCAAAAAGTTATCGCTTGAATATGAAGCCCAGACAAGCGACGGCGAAAAGATGCCGAGTGAGGTGATACTGGTTTAGGAATACAAGTTAAGATAGATCTGCGGATTAAACATAAATTTTAGCGTAAAACCCTTCATCAATTTCATGAAGGGTTTTTTAGTATTTGGCCGTTGCGAACCTATATCAATCGTGATGTTCGGTGTCAAAAAAAGTTTTAATAACTTCCCGGTAATTTTCTGAATATTGAAATTAATATCCACTCATCTGGTTCATGATTTTACGTCAGTTTATTTTTTGGATCACTTCAAAATCATAAAAAATCAGGACTTGATTTGTGCAGATTAAATTAAAGGAATTAATAAATCTGTTTTTTGAAAAAAAAATCAGATTTTCATGGGACTTTTTTTTCTCTGGCGGTCTTAATATTGAATTAACATTGATTAAAGTACCCAAATAGCGTTCGTGTAGTATAACCAGTACCGTCAGATATATATATCGCCCAAAATGATCAGTATGGAAGGTAGTCAAAAAGCTGAGGACCATCTCCTTCTTCAAAAGATGAAGAATGGGAGCAGCATTGCTTTTGACGCCATTTATGAAAAATATTGGGAGAAACTTTACAATGCGGCATACAAAAGACTTAATGATGAAGATTATGCAAAGGATATAATCCAGGACATATTTTTGCAGCTGTGGCAGCGTAGAGAAGAGCTGCAAATTGACCATCTTCAGACTTATCTATATACTTCGGTAAGAAATAACGTATTCAAATACCTTGAAAAAGAGCAAAGATATACACCGGTAACCACGCTGCTCGAACAACTTAGTGCAGCAAGTGACAAGACTGATGCATTTCTGCTCAGAAAAGAATTTATGGTCAGGTTTGAAGCCTTGATCAGGACACTTACGCCGTCTCAGCAGGAAATTTTCCGGATGAGGTATCACGAGGATCTTTGTACGCTTGAAATTGCAGAAAAACTGAATATAACCCGTAAAACTGTTCAAAATCAGCTCCATAGGAGTATTGCACAGCTGCGGCATTCGTTTGGGTTATTTATGTATCTCTTGTTAAGTAACTTTTAAAAGTTTTCGTGGGATTTTTTAGTCTTTACCGGTCTTATCATAAATAGGACAAAAAACGCCTTGTGCGATCACTGATGAATAAAGAAGATTTTTTGATTATTCTGGAAAAATATAACCAGGGAATAGCAACGAAAGAGGAGGAAAGTTTTCTTTTTGCGTACTACAGGCTTTTTGATCTGGAAGAAGATGTTCTGGACAGGCTTGATGCTGACGCGAAACAGAATTTAAAAAATAGTATTAAGGAAGAAATAGATAAACGGATACTGCAAACTGATGTTAACCAATCACTTGAAAAAGATGGGTACACGGTAAATTTTCATGTCAGATGGCTTGCTGCTGCGATGTTGATCGCCGTCAGTTCACTGGGGTATTTTTTTTACAACCGTTCCATCAATAAAAGCGTTGATCCTCAGGAATTTGTTCAAAAGAAGGAGCAGAAAATTGTTCCGGGTACTAATCAGGCATTACTCACCCTGGAAAATGGTGAAGTAATTGTGCTTAATAATCAGAAAGACGGTGTCGTGAGCCAGCAGTCGGGTGTATCAGTTCGTAAGTTGAAAGACGGGCAGCTGGTCTATGAAATGAAAGAAACTTTGACAGAAAATCCTGTTCTGAATAGGGTAAGTACGCCGAAAGGGGGGCAGTATCAGCTGATTCTTGCTGACGGATCTAAAGTTTGGCTCAATGCGGCCTCATCTATCAAATTTCCTTCCGCGTTCGGAAACACTGAACGGTTGGTCGAGATTACCGGGGAGGTTTACTTCGAAGTTGCTTCTGATCCTTTGAAACCATTTAAAGTGAAGTCTGAAAATCAGTTGATTGAGGTGCTCGGTACAAGGTTTAACGTTAACACTTACCGTGATGAATTGTCCTCGAAAACTACGTTGATCGAAGGAAAAGTAAGTATTTCAAAACTGACGAACGGGCAGGCTAACCTACGCGGAAGCCGGATTATGAAACCGGGGCAACAGGCAACCGTTGACAAAAATAGTCCGGATATTATTTTAGAGACGGTTGATACCGAGCAATCGGTGGCCTGGAAAAACGGCTATTTTAAATTTGACAAGGCTGATATCCAGACCGTCATGCGCCAGATATGCAGATGGTATGATGTCGAAGCTGAGTATAAGGGGAAATTAAGTACCGATTTATTTGCCGGCGAGATCAAGCGTGATGAAGATGTGAACAAAGTGCTCAGAATTCTTCAGTTGAGCAATATCGATGTCCGGATAAAAGGGCGGAAAATAATTATTTCTAATTAAAAAATTCATTTTGAATATCCTAAACCAACACAATCTAAAATATGTGGCTAAACATCTATCGACGCATTCGTAAATCCAAAAAGTCAGCACCTCCGGGACACTTATACGCAGTGAAACTGACATTTATTCTCTGTCTTGCCTGTTTCTTCAACCTGAGTGCAAAAGGATTTTCCCAAAGTATTACGCTTAAAGCCGAAAATATGCCTTTGGAGAAAGTGCTTATCTCGATCGGTAAACAAAGCGGGCATTTTTTCTTTTACAAATACAATGAAATTAAGGACGCGCGACCAGTTACCTTGAATCTGAAAAAAGTAAGTCTGGAAGATGCCTTGAAGGAGAGCTTTCGTGGTCAGCCGTTTGGATTTACAATTGATAATAAAACCATTATTGTTAACAAGAGTCAGCAGCTGCCTGCAGCAAAACCTGTCCGGAAGGAAACCACCGGAAGTGTTGTCGATCAGAATGGCAATCCGCTGCCCGGCGCTGCAATCCGGGTGAAAGGTTCTGATCAGGCAGTAATCTCAGATGGCTCTGGAATGTTTTCATTGACCGATTTAAATGATGGTGCCGTTTTGATGATCAGTTATACAGGATTTGCAACACAGGAAATTCTTGTTTCATCCGGCGCACCACTTCGTATCATAATGATGGAGGATAGTCAGAGTCTGAATGCGGTTGTGGTAATCGGTTATGGTACGCAGGAAAGAAAAGACGTTACCGGAGCTATCAGTTCCATGACTGCTGAAAAAATAAAGGATCAGGCGGTTTTTACGGTCGATAATGCCATGGCAGGTCAGATGGCGGGTGTCCAGGTAAGTCAGTCGACGGGCGCACCAGGGGGAGGTTCATCCGTTCGTATTCGTGGAGCGGGTTCGCTGAGTGCGGGCAATGATCCGTTATACGTGGTTGACGGGTTTCCGGTAACCAACGATTTTAATCAAACCAATAATCCGCTGAATACCATTAACCCGGCTGATATTGAAAATATACAGGTTTTGAAAGATGCTTCCGCAACGGCTATTTACGGTTCAAGAGGTTCTAACGGTGTTGTGATCATCACTACCAAATCCGGAAAAAGCGGAACGTCGAAAATTGATCTGACCGTCAACACGGGAATTCAGAAAGTAGAAAGATATCTGGATGTGCTGAATGCCTCTGAATATGCAAGTTATCTCAACGAATCCCGAAACAATGCCTGGGTTAACTCCGGGCCGGGCAGGAGCGCCTCGGATCCTAACTCGGCCAGGACAAATAATGTGATGTATCTGTTACCGGATATGACCAAAGATCCGGCGTCACTGGGTGAGGGTACCGACTGGCAAAAGGAAATTTACAGGTCGGCATCGATGCGGAACTATCAGCTCAATTTTTCGGGTGGTAACGACAAAACAAAATATTTCATTTCAGGCGGTTATTTGTCACAGGAAGGAGTAATCATCAATTCTGATCTGAAAAGATATTCATTCCGTATCAATGTAGAATCGGACGTACACAAAAGAGTGAAAGTGGGTGCAAACCTGACGCCTTCTTATACTTTTAATAATCTGGTCAATGCAGAAGGCAACTGGCAGGCAGGTGGTATTGTGCAATCCGCGCTGACCGCCGCTCCATTCCTGACTCCGTATGACAGCGAGGGAAATTATACCAAAATAACAGGATTGGGGATAGGTACCAGCGAAGTGGATAATCCTGTGAAACTGGCAAGAGAATCTTATTACAAACAGGGAACGCTGCGTTTACTGGGAACAGCCTTTGCTGAAATCAATATTCTGGACGGTCTGACTTTTAAAACCCTGGTTGGAACAGATTTCAGGAACTTCCGTGAAAATATATTCAGCCCCTCCATTGTTAACCCAAATAGTGTTAACGCGGTAAAGGTGCCGACGGCATCGGCAGTAACCTCCGAGACAAAAAACTGGCTGGCTGAGTATACGCTTAGTTATAACAAAAAATTCCTCAAACACGCTGTGAATGCTTTGGTAGGTTATACCGCGCAAAAGGAATATATCGATTACAGCAGTACTGCCGGGACAAATTTTGCCAACGATCAGATCAAAACGATGAATGCCGCCGGACTCATCACAAACGCCGTTACCACGCAAGAAGAATGGGCATTGATATCTTATCTGGCCAGACTGAATTATAGTTATGCAGACAAATATTTGTTCACTGCAACGTTCAGAAGAGACGGCTCGTCGCGTTTCGGGGCGGATAATAAATGGGGCTTTTTTCCTTCGGTTTCCCTGGGATGGAGAATTTCGGAAGAGAACTTTCTTAAAAATGCCGGTTGGCTGAGTGAGCTGCGGGTACGTACCAGTTATGGACTTACAGGGAATAATTTCATAAGCAACTACGGACATATCGGACTCACAGGTATTGAGAACTATATTTTTGGCGGCAGTGGCGGTTCGATCATCAACGGCACAAGGTTGACAAATATTCCCAACAGTATGCTCGGATGGGAGAAGAACAATCAGCTTGATGTCGGTCTGGAAATTGGTTTGCTTAAAAACCGTATTTCCATGTCTTTGGATTATTATATCAAAAATACCTCAGACCTGTTGCTAAACGTGCCGGTTCCCACTTTGACGGGATATGCGACAGCTCTTCAGAATATCGGTAAAATTCGTAACAAAGGATTGGAGTTTACGGCACTGAGCCGGAATCTGGTCAACAGGTTTAAATGGACCACCGACTTTAATATTTCAACCAACAAAGTACAGGTGCTGAGATTGGGACCGGACGGTTCGCCTATTATTTCCCGCCAGACCACTTCTGCCAATGCACCTACACACATCACCGAGGTAGGGGCAGAACCGGGAAGTTTTTATGGATATCAGGTTGTAGGTGTATATCAGAATGCTGATGAAGTTGCAACAACGCCAAGCATTGCCGGAGAATCAAAACCGGGTCATCTGAAATTTGCGGATGTCGACGGTGACGGGAAAATCACCAGTACAGACCGGACGAAGCTGGGCAGCCCTTTTCCTGATTTTACCTATGGAATGACGAATACGTTTTCATACAAAAGTCTGGATTTTTCATTCTCACTACAAGGTGTTCAGGGATTTGAAGTGTTAAACATGGCGAGAAGATACTACGGCAACTATGCAGGTTCGTATAATGTGTTGAAAAGTGCATCGCAGGGATGGCGTTCAGCGCAGGAACCTGGAAATGGAAAATCACCAATGGTTGATCGGAATTTCGGTGCATTGCCGGGCAGCAATCTGGTTAACAATGTAACGTCTGTATTCATTGAAGACGGATCATATCTGAGGGTTCGCAACATTACATTGGGATATAATATTCCGGTAGCGCGGATCACGAAGTCGAAAATAGCCAACGCGCGGATCAGTTTTAGCGTGCAGAATGCATTTACGTTTACAAAATACGAGGGCTATAATCCGGAAGTGAGCGTACAGGGTGGCAGCACGCTGGTGCCGGGTGTGGACGCGGGTGGTTATCCGCTTGCTCGCACATTTATGCTGGGATTAAACTTGGGCCTCTAATTAAATTAATCATGAATAGTTTTAAAAAAATATGGATTTCCGGAGCCGTACTTCTGGCTTCCCTCACAGGTTGCGATCAGAGCTTTCTGGAATTGGCACCTATTTCCCAATTGAACGGTAATAATTTTTACCAAACAGGGGAAGATATGAAAAATGCCCTCACTGCTACCTATGGTGCATTGCAATATGGAGGTCTATACTATTCTTCCATGCACATCATCGGTGACCTTCGCTCAGATGATACCTGGATACCCAACCCAAATGCCGGGGCAAACTTGCAGGAGGTAGACGAGTTTAAGAACAATGCGTTCAATACGATCAGCAGCACAACGTGGAGCGGGCATTACCAGGGCATCCAGTCGGCCAATATTGTCATCGAAAAGATCGGTGCAGTCAGTATGGATGAAACGCTGAAAGCGAGATATACCGGAGAAGCTAAATTTCTGAGGGCGTTGATGTATTTTAATCTGGTTCGGATATTCGGTGATGTTCCTTTGGTTTTACAGATAATCAATAATCCTTCCGAAGGTTACAGTTACAAGAGGGAGTCTTCTGAGCTGGTATACCAAAACATTATTCAGGATTTGAAAGATGCTGAACAATCTTTACCAAATAAATATACCGGAACGGACATCGGAAGAGCAACCAAAGGAGCTGCAATGGCTCTGCTGGGAAAAGTGTATCTGACACAAAAAGACTGGCAGTCCGCATCGGCAAAGTTAAAAGAACTGATTGATATGAATGAATATCAGTTGCTTCCTACCTATGCGGGCGTATTTGGTATTGCCAATGAAAATAACGCGGAGTCTATTTTTGAAGTACAGTTCAAAAAGGGTTCCACCGGTGAAGGTAGTCCATATACAAACCAGTTTGCGCCTATTGGATCGGGAACGGTGGTGTCAGGCATTGGCAATCCACTGGGACAAAATATCCCGACGGAGGATATCAGTAAGGCTTATGAGGCTGCGGACGTGCGTAAAAATGTTTCGATGCGTACGAGTTATGTACTCAGCGGGACCACGGTTTCTCACAATTATGTAGCCAAATACCTGGGTACACCCGCAGCCAACCTGGACAGCGATAACAACTGGATCGTTCTCAGATATGCCGATGTGCTTCTGATGTATGCCGAAGCACTAAACGAAATCGGATTTGTTGCAGAGGGGCCAGCGTTTTCTTATCTGAACAGGATAAGAAACAGAGCAGGCCTGGCCAATAAGACTAGTAATAATGCAAACCCATTGCTGGCAGTTCCAACGCAGGCTGCATTCAGGCTCGCCGTCGAACAGGAAAGACGGGTGGAACTGGCCTTTGAAGGGCATCGTTGGTTTGACCTGGTGCGGACCGGGAGAGCGGTTACTGTTTTGTCCTCGCTGGGTATCCAGGCGCATCATGTACTTTTTCCAATCCCCGAAAGCCAGATCGAAATCAATCCTTCGGTCATGACCCAGAACCCTGGTTATAATTAATTACAAATACGAGTTTGTTTATTTTTAACAAACATCGATTACAAAAAACCTACCGGATCGTTGGATAGCTAAGCGCTGACAACGATCCGGTATTTTACTGATTTATATGAAAAACATCCGTCTTTGCATTTTTGTAATATCGATTTTTACAGCAAGCGCAGTGCATGCCCAGCAACCTCTCACGCTGAACAAACCCGATAACGGCTACCGGGGAATCTGGTATAGCAACCAGCCTTCAAATGATGAATATGTTTACAAATACAGCGGAGGTTTAGGAACTTATCCAGCCAATCATTACCCGTTTTCTGTTTATGCAAAGGAGGTGAATAAAACCTTTTTTTGTTACGGCGGCACCGACGAGGGCGGGAAAACGCTGCTGCACATGGTTTCCTATTTTGATCACAAAACGGGAAAAGTCCCGAGACCGACCATCGTCCTGGATAAAAAAACGGATAACGCCCACGACAATCCGGTTATGAATATCGATAGTGCAGGTTATATCTGGATCTTTTCCACTGCGCACGGAACCAACACGCCCTCTTACATTCACAAAAGTCGGAAACCTTACGATATCAGCGCATTTGAACAGATCATGGCAACGCGTAGGACAGGAGATAAAACTGTACCGCTGGATAATTTCTCTTATTTTCAGAGCTGGTATCAGCCGGGAAAAGGTTTTTTGAATTTGTTTACGCATTATGACCGTAATGTGATCCCCGGTCAGCCTAAAAAGCCTCGAAGAACAATCAGTTTTTTTACGAGTCAAGATGGTGTTTCATATTCTGAGTGGCAGGATCTGGCGGTAATTGAAGAAGGCCACTATCAGACCAGCGGCAGTTATCAGGATAAAAAAATCGGTAGCGCATTTAATTTTCACCCAATTAAAGAGGGAGAAAACGGGCTGAACTACCGTACAAATCTGTATTATATTGAAACAACAGATTTCGGGAAAATCTGGCAGGCTGCGGGTGGTGATACAATTACATTACCATTGAATCAGATCACCAACAAAGCACTGGTTCGGGAGTACCATTCACAGGGTCTAAATGTTTATATCAATGACCTGGCCTATGACAATGCCGGTCGCCCGGTGATACTTTTTGTCACCAGTAAAGGATATCAGGCAGGGCCGGAGGAAGGGCCCCGGGAATGGCTTACGGCCAGATATGACGGAAACGCGTGGGTGATTAAGCCCGTTACTACCTCGGACAATAACTATGATATGGGTTCTCTTGATATTGATAAAAAAGGAGTCTGGCGGATCGTCGGCCCGACTGTGGACGGACCTCAGAAATATAACACTGGAGGTGAAATGGTTCTGTTGACAAGCAAAGACGAGGGGGAAACCTGGCAATCAAAACAACTGACTTTTAACAGTATTTACAATCATTCCTATGCCCGGAAACCGGTTCATGTTCACGATGATTTTTTTGCCTTCTGGGCAGACGGAGATGGCAGGAAAAAATCTGAATCAAGGCTTTATTTTTGTGATAAAAGGGGTAAAGTCTTCATGCTTCCGAAAGTGATGAAGGCGGATTTTGAGAAACCGGTCAGGGTAAGAAAAAATGGATAAAACGGAACACGTATGACCGGTTTTTGGTGGTGCCCTAGACTGTCTCCACTCCTTCACCCAGCACCGTTTAAATCCGTTTATACGGTGCTGTATCCGCTCAACAATTGCCGTCAATGAATACTTAATTTAAGATAATTCTGGCAGACTTGTTTTACGGCGTACTGAAACTGGGAACAAAAAAGTGGCATGTTAAAGGGGAAATAGTTTATCGTATTATTGCAATAAGAAAATAACTTTTTATCTTTGCAATATGGGAGTTACAAAAACACAGGTTTTCACGGATAAACAAAACCGCATCGCTGATTTAGCGAAGGCGCTGGCGCATCCGGCACGTATCGCGATCATTCAGCATCTGTTAAAGGAGAAGTCGTGCGTTTGCGGTGATCTGGTAGAAGTGCTGCCACTTGCCCAGGCCACGGTTTCACAACATTTGAAGGAACTCAAAAATATTGGTATCCTTCATGGTGAGATCAACCCTCCGCGGGTTTGTTATTGTATCAATGAAACGGTCTGGCAGGAAGCAAAGTCAATTTTTGGTGAAATTTTCGAATCTGAAGTCGCACCAAATTGCTGTAATTAAATAGATTTTTGAAAAATATTTTTGTTTCATATTTATCGTAACATAGCAATGAATAATTCAAATCCGGTAAACTGGCAGGCCTTTAAAAATATGCTTTTGGAAAACCCTCAGCACGTACTTCAATTCGAATATGCAGAGGGCAAATTTGTTGATGCCTCTTATCACATTACCGAAATCAAGCAGGCTCCGATTGTTTCGGTGGACTGTGGCGGTGTGATGAACAGCTGGACAGAAATCATTATACAGCTTTGGGAGCCATCGGTAACGGAAACAGACCGTGCGATGAAGGTAAGCAAAGCACTTTCCATTATAAATCTGGTTGAAAAATCGCTTCCACTCAATCCTCTGGGCATTGTTAAAATCGAATTTGGTAATTCAAAATTTGATACGCGCCAGATGTACCCGTCAGAATTTATTTCAGAAGGGGATTGCTTCACAGTGAAACTGGCAGCGGATTATACACAATGCAAAGCAATCACCAGAGGCGGAAGCTGTGGAACGACGCCATCGGGCGAAGAATGCTGCACGCCTGCTGCGAATACGGTCACATCAGCAAAACAAACCCTTGAATTAGAAACCATCGGTGCTGGAAGTCAAAGCTGTACACCTGGTGGCGGATGCTGCTAATAAGCGGATAGGCATTAGCTTTTGGCTATAAGCTTTTCGCTAATTCGTATAAATAGAAAATACAAAAACTTATTTTTTATGATATTAATTCGCACTCTTGAAGCATCTGACTGGCCGACCGTCCGTGAGATTTATGCTGAAGGTATCGCAACCGGACAGGCTACGCTGGAAACGAGCCCGCCGGAATGGGAGGTCTGGGATAGATCCCATACAACAGACCTACGGTTTGTCGCTGTGACTGATGGAGGTGAAATAGCTGGATGGACCGCCCTTACGCCTGTGTCCGGCAGATGCGTTTATGCGGGTGTAGCCGAAGTAAGCGTGTATGTAGGAAGCAGATTCCGAGGACAAAAGATTGGTGATTTGCTTTTGAAACACTTAATCAAACAAAGCGAAATGTTGGGTTACTGGACCTTACAGGCCGGAATATTCCAGGAAAACCTGGCGAGTATGAATCTTCATGCCGGTAATGGTTTCAGACTTATCGGATTTCGGGAAAATATTGGAAAAATGAACGGAGTCTGGCGAAGTGTTAATCTTCTGGAAAGAAGAAGTAAAGTAACAGGAATTGAATAGCTGTTAATCGGCTTTCCGAAAACTTTGCGCAGCTGCGGTTTTCTCCATTTTGTAATGTAAATCAATTTTAAAAATACAGCCGGCTGCTGATCGCTGACGGCCGAAAGCAATCCACATGAAACAAATATTAGTACTCTGTACGGGCAATAGCTGCCGCAGCCAGATCGCAGAAGGATATCTCAGAAAATTTTCCGGCGATAAAGCCGTCGTTTATAGTGCGGGTGTTGAAACGCATGGTGTCAATCCGAAAGCCATAAAGATTATGGCCGAAGATGGGATTGACATCTCGGACCATACTTCAAACAATATAGATGAATACACAAACATTGACTTCGATTTTGTGATCACGGTGTGCGACAATGCCAAAGAGCGTTGTCCGTATTTTCCGACAAATGCAAAGAAATTCCATCACAACTTTCCGGATCCGGCCAAAGCAATCGGTAGTGACGAAGAAGTGAAAGCGGAATTCCGGGCTGTCAGGGAAATGATCAAGGAATACTGTGAGGATTTTGTGAAGGCAAATCTTTAACAAATCAGTTTCAGGTCAGGTTGTTTATTCAAAACCGATTTAATGAAAAAATCCGGAGCGTGAGCAGCCATCGGGCTAATCGCTATTCGCTAAAAGCTAACACTTATGTCTGCATCACAATGCACCCCCGCGGCCAACAGAAAGAAACTCAGCTTTCTGGACCGCTATTTAACTTTATGGATTTTCATAGCCATGGCCATGGGTGTAGGCCTTGGCAATTTTGTGCCATCGATTCCAGCTTACATCAATACTTTTTCCAGCGGTACCACTAACATTCCACTTGCTATTGGACTGATCCTGATGATGTATCCACCACTTGCCAAAGTGAAATATAACAAAATGGGGGAGGTGTTCAGAAATACCAGAGTCATGACCGTTTCGCTTATCCTGAACTGGATCATCGGACCTGTGCTGATGTTTCTTCTGGCTATTATTTTTCTTCCAAACCATCCTGAATACATGATCGGCTTGATCCTGATCGGCCTCGCACGCTGTATTGCCATGGTGCTGGTTTGGAATGAGCTGGCGGAAGGAAGCCGTGAGTACGCAGCCGGACTGGTGGCGTTGAATAGTGTTTTTCAGGTTTTACTTTACAGTTTTTATGCCTATTTTTTCATAACCGTTCTGCCTCCGTTGGTTGGTTTGAAAGGATTGGCCGTGAATATAACCATCGCTGAAATTGCAGTGAGCGTCGGTATCTATCTGGGTATTCCATTTGCTGCCGGCGTGTTGAGTCGTGTTGGACTGACCGCATTAAAAGGCGAGCAGTGGTATGAACAGAAATTTATTCCGTTCATTTCTCCGATCACGTTGGTGGCATTGTTATCAACGATTATTTTAATGTTTTCCCTGAAGGGCGAGCTGATCGTGCAGCTGCCAGGAGATGTGCTACTGATTGCTATCCCACTTGTAATTTACTTTGTGATCATGTTTCTGGTCAGCTTTTTTGTGGCCAAAGCGCAGGGAGCTGATTATTCTCAAAACGCATCCATTGCCTTTACAGCTTCGGGTAACAATTTTGAGCTGGCGATCGCGGTTGCAATTGGTGTGTTTGGGATCAATTCCGGGCAGGCTTTTGTAGGCGTGATCGGGCCGCTGGTGGAGGTCCCTGCTTTGATTGCACTCGTTAACGTAGCTTTCTGGCTGCGAGATAAATACTATAAAACTGAAACGGTTTCTGCACAACATGGAAATGTATGATCTGATTGTGATTGGTGGTGGCCAGAGTGCTTTGGCCTGTGCATACTTCCTTCGCCGTACCGGTTTGAAATATATGATCCTTGACGACCAGCAAAAGGGCGGGGGAGCCTGGCAACATACCTGGGATTCGCTGACCTTGTTTTCTCCGGCTGAACACAGCTCGCTGCCTGGCTGGATGATGCCGAAATCTGCAAACCAATTCCCTTCAAAACAGGAAGTGCTTGATTATTTAAGTGCTTATCAGGAACGTTATCAGATCCGGATAGAACATGGTGTAAAAGTGACAGACGTTCAAAAAAACGGAACTGTTTTCACGGTGATTTCTGATCAGGGCGAATACCAGAGTCGGGCGGTGATTTCCGCAACCGGTACTTTTCAGAATCCATTTATACCTGAGGTGCCTGGCAAAGACCTTTTCAAAGGACAACAACTACACTCGGCACAGTATAAAAACGCGGAGCCTTTTAAAGAAAAAAATGTACTCATTGTGGGTGCAGGAAACTCCGGCGCGCAGATCCTGGCAGAGGTTTCCAAAGTTGCTAAAACAGTCTGGGCGGCACAAAATATACCGGAATATTTGCCTGACGATGTGGATGGCCGTGTGCTTTTTGATGTGGCATCCGCCAAATACCATGCGATGAAAGAAGGCAAGGAGTTTGTGCCTTCACAATACAATATCGGCAACGTGGTTATGGTGCCTACCGTGAAAGAGGCCCGCTCACGGGGTGTTCTCAAAACCCGGGAAACTTTTAAGGAGATTTATGAAAATGGTGTTGTTTGGCCGGACAATAGCCGGCAGCCTTTTGATGCGATCATCTGGTGTACCGGATTCGGGTTCGCGACCAATCATCTGAAAGGTCTGGGTATTTTACAGGACAAAGGAAAAGCAGAATGTGACGGAACTAAATCTGTACAGGTTGAGGGGCTTTGGCTGGTAGGATATGGAAGTTTTACAGGCTTTGCGTCAGCCACTTTAATCGGTGTCGGCCGTTCTGCGCGGCAGACGGTCAATGAAATAATAGAGTATTTAAAATCACAGAAACAATGAGAGTTGCTAAATGAGAATTGCTCTGCTATCAGATATCCACGCAAATCTTCCCGCTTTTGAAGCTGTACTCGAAGATTTGGAAAAACAAAAACCAGACGTTGTTTACTGCCTGGGTGATCTGGTCGGTTACAATGTCTGGCCAAACCAGGTGATCGGGCTGATCCGATGTCATGGCATTTCGACCATTGCCGGAAATCATGATCTGAAAGTGGCCAAAATACTTCCTTCACAAGATATATGCAGTACAGAAAAAAGTAGCGAATACGCTTACAAGCTTGTAGGCAAAAATGAGCGGGAATATCTTCTGACTTTGCCGAGACATCTGAAACTTGAATTTCAGTTAAATGAACATTCGCTGAATATGCTTTTGGTGCACGGCAGTCCGCGCAGTATCGATGAATATTTGCTGGAAGAGTTGCCGGAGGAGTATATGTCTGATATGCTTAGAGAATTTAAAGCCGATATTTTATGTTTTGGTCATTCGCATAAACCTTACCATCGCATCATCAATTCAGGAGAAAATGGCAGGGATCACTTTCACCATCTGATCAATACAGGCTCCGTGGGAAAACCCAAAGATGGTGACGTACGGGCATGTTATGTTTTACTAACCATCGATGCTTCGGCAAGTACGAAAACCAGGGACGGCATTCAGGCAGAGTTTATCCGGGTGAAATACGATGTGGAAAAGGCAGCGCAGGCGGTGGAACTGAGTTTATTACCTGATGCTTTTGCAGATAATTTAAGAGGAGCGTATTAATTGAATCAAATAATGTTCTCTTTTTTAAAAAAGCAGAATGTCGGGCTGGGAGATCGTGCAAACAAACAAGTTAGCCCATGCTGGAATTATGTCGGAAATTTGAAAGCAATGTTTCCAGGAAACGGAATTTAGCCGTATGGAGAGTTTCAATAATCTGCAGTGATCAACATTGGTTTTGGAAGACAAGCATAAATTATTTTTTGAAGAGTAACTGGCCTGTGTTTTATTTGTAGGATAAAATTTATTTAATACCCACTACAAAAACAGCCATTGAAAATGAAAAGTAAAACAGTTCTAATCCTGGTTATGTTAACCAGTTTGTTTTTTGCCTGCAATAAGTCTGGCAAAGCAGATACCCTTCATGAAGAGTCCGTTCTTAAAAACAATGCTACTTCGTCTGCTCCGGAATCGTTTAAACTTGTGCTTCCAGACTCCATTGATTTGAGTAAACTTCCTTTCAGTGAAAAGGAGTTGGCTGCCTTTCCTGTTTTTAATCCTCCGACAGATATAGTCCCTCTGAATAAGCCACTTATCCGCGATTTCGATCGGCTTTTTTTTCCTACAAAAGAAGGGATGATTCCTTTGGAAGGAAAGGTTTACAAAGCATTTTTAACAAGTGTCACGGGAAAAGAATGGTCTTTGCCTTTCTTTGAAAAAAGTTATAAAGATCTGATCACAGCTGCTGGAGGTGTGTTGCTATTTCAGGGAAAAGTACCGCAGATAGAACTGGACCGAATTAAAGACGAGGCTACCTATTTCGGCGAAGAGGGCTCCATTGATTACACCAACACTTTGGTGAAAGTTTACGCAATCCCTAGAAAAGAGGGAGATCATATCTTTATTCAGATCTCAGGATATAGTGCCGGTGGGTCGATCCAGATTCTTCAATTGCCTAAGGCTAATAAATGACGGAATAAGCAAGGCTGCTGCGCTCATGAATTTGCTTCCCCGGTGACAAAGCTTTCAACCAATGCCTAAGAAGTGGGAGGGGTCTAATTGTTATTACCGAAGTAATTCCGGTACAGCTCCTGATTTTGGATTGAAAGGTTAATTTCTTTAAAAACTTCCTTTTTTAATAATGAAAAAAGTTATATTTCTTCTCAGCTTGTTCTGTCTTAATTATTTTGCACAGGCTCAAAAAGTGTCAGAACCTTCATCAGAGACGCATCCTGAATGGACCAGGCCTTACCCTTCATTCCGGATTGCGGGTAACTTGTATTACGTTGGCACTTCCGACCTGGCATGTTATCTTATTGTAACCCCAAATGGAAATATTCTTATCAATACCGGCCTTGCATCTTCTGCGTCGGGCATTAAAACAAGTATTGAATCATTGGGTTTCAAACTTTCGGACACAAAAATACTTTTGAATACACAGGCGCACTATGACCACATGGGGGCGATGGCTGCTATAAAAAGAATGACCGGAGCTAAACTCATGATAAATGAAGGCGATGCCAAAGTAGTGGCCGACGGCGGACTTTCTGATTATACCTCAAAGGGAAAAGTACGCGAATTTGAGCCGGTAAAAGTCGACCGGGTTTTACATGATGGTGATACGATCAAGTTAGGCGGTATGCAGCTGGTCATGCTTCATCATCCTGGTCACACCAAAGGCTCGTGCAGTTACCTTTTTGATGTGAAAGATAAAAAACAAAAATACAAAGTACTGATTGCCAATATGCCAACGATCATTACAGAAAAAAAATTCTCTGACATACCCGCTTACCCCAATATTGCCAGGGATTATGCCTATACCCTCAATGCAATGAAGCATTTAAAATTTGATATCTGGCTTGCATCACACGCAAGCCAGTTCGGTCTGGCGGATAAACATAAGCCTAACAGTGGGTACAATCCGGCAGTTTTTTTCGATAAAAAGGGATATGACCAGGAAATCAGCGATTTGCAAAAGGATTTTGACAAAAAGATGAACGGTAAAAAGTAAGCCGTTTCCCATTCCTGGCCTTCTCAGTGTGAAAAATGGAAATCCCAACACTATTGAAACCAGTGAAATCTGGTCAAATAGCATGGACCGATATGCTCCGTTTATACCCATTAAATTTGTCCGGTAAATAAAAAAAGACACCTTTTTATTCACCAAATCGAAAGTGGCACTCTCCCTGTTTTAGATTTTCTAACAGGCGTAACAATCGTTCTGATTGAAGGTTGCTCAATTTGATTATCTAAATTTAATACTGGATATAATACCTTTAATCTGGAAGTTACTTATTATTGTCTCTAATAAATCTTGGAGTATATCTCAGGACATTTTTCATTCTTGTGATTTTCTGGTCGCAATGATTTCTCTCATATAGACTCAACCTTATTAACTTTCAATTGCCAGTTTATGAAATCATTCATCCTGTCAGCTATTCTTGTTTTTTTATCAACATTATCCTTTGGTCAGATTCTCGTCGGAGATGTGGATATCAACCTTGTAGATAGCATTAAGATTGTTGAAGTCTATGTAGATCGACGTGCATTTAAAAATATCGTACACGTATATGTGGATTATGGTCAAAAAGACAATTTGAATGCAATAAGTATTGGAAATCGAAGTAGCGACCTTCTGGTATTAGAACCTGTAACTAAACGAAAAAGAGTGTTTATATCTACCGGCGGGGTTCTGAATTTTTTTGAACGGAACGGTTGGGAATATATCAATGGTTTTGCTGAAAACGGACCTGATATAGGAGGTAATTATTACCATTTCAGAAAACGGGCAGTAGAATAATGATAGTTCATAAGGGTAAAAGTATTCTGGTATATCGAAATACCTGACTATACATAAATTTGAAACAAGTTATCTTTTAATAACACACACACGCAATGAAAATATTCTGGCTAGTCATAATGTTGATTTCGCCTGTTTTAGTTCAGGCACAACAACGCTCGTACGATATCGCTGTTAGTTATGGCGTTTACAACAGTCCTGATTTTAAAAATTCAAACCCGAAGAAATACTTTTCTGCTGATTTTGATTACCACCTTTCACGCCGGCTTACAATTTCTTCGGGCTTCAAGATAGGTCGGTTTGCTTATTATGATGATGTCCGTTCGAACGATCCTTTAAGTGTAATTACGATTGATAATACAAATGCTCTGGGAGAAGAATTACATGCGTATGCGCTGGTAAAATACAAGATCGTTGAGGTAAAAGGTTTTGCTTTACAAACGGGTGTGGGAGTTGGTTTGCTCAATCAGCAGCTAGATTATCCTTATTCCTATAATCCGGGTATCTCGAGTTCCACCCAGAGTGCCTCTTTCACAGATCTGGAATTTCCGGTCAGTCTGGAAGGTTATTATCTGTTTCGTAACAGGTTAGGTATTGGCTTTAAGGCCGGTGGATTTATCGAGCCGGATTTTCCGATCGTGGGTATCTATATCGGCCCCCAGATAAGAATCAGGCTATAACAAGTCCGCAAATCAATTTTCTATTTCTCCGACTATATGTTTACAAATAGGATGGACTATAAACAAAAAAACCTAAATGAGAAGAATTCTGATCAATCTGGTTTATCTGAGTATCTTTAGTATGTTGCTCATGTCTTGTTATGAGCGCCTTGGTGCGCAGTTTCCACCCTTGAATACCCGAAAACTGAAGAAGAAAGTCGCCCCGCCACCAGAATTTAATTCATCAGTCCTGGCATACAAAAGGAACTACGGTTACTGGCCAAAATCTGAGAGAGATCTTGTTTCATTTAATAGATCAGCGGTGGACAAATTGTATGATACCGGTTTCAATTCCTGGTCACTTGGTTGGTTTTCAACTGACACTTTATACATTCATTTTGTACATGATCCGGTTTTTGAAAATGCTCATTTTGGAGGAATACCCATTCCGGGCAAAGAAGTCCGGATCAAAACACGTTATGTCTCATCAAACGGAATTATAAAAACTGATTTTGATAAAAAAGCAGATAAATGAGACGGTTTTTGGTGGTTATCGTCCCAGATTATTGCTAAGACGATTATTGGGTGTCAGCACTTTTTAAAAAAAGAAAGTTGAGAATATTGTGCAACTCAGAAAGTTGATTTTTGGTTTAAGTCTGAACCGAAAACTGTTTTCAATCCGTCTTACTTTCGACTAACGCAGTACTACGTGTTGATAAATAAGTGTTAAATTTTTGTATATATCTAGTTGATTTTTAAGTCGGTAGCTAGTCACTGGTTGCTATTAATTACTTAGAACTGATAATTAAGAATAAGGTTGGCATGGATCATGTTGACCTTATTGAATACGTACCTGCCATTCTCATAAGTTTCCCCCATTTTATCTTTACGGACAATCAGTAATAAAACACTGAGCCCTTTCAGATATTGGTCAAATTGATAATTGATGCCCAAATTAACCTGCGAATAACGGGGCATTCCATATTTATTTAGCGCAGAATCCCTGATGTCGGGCAGATGAAAATACCCGCCGCTCAATTCCACAGCCACACGTTTTTCCGGCTTAAATCGGGTATTTACGGTAGCCGCTGTTAAGTCACCGAATCCGTCATTCCGCTCACGGGGCATAAAGGTGTAAAATGGCTCTTTTCCCCATTCACGGGGCATCAGATAACGGCCCCTGGCAGAAATGTGGGTTGCATTCAGATACCACTCAAACCGGGTAGATTGACGGCCAATTCGTCCGGAAATCGCCAGTGAACCACCGCCGGGTTGGGCATAAGCGATCAGCGCGTCCGTATTTCCTCCGTTTCCTATGGTGGTTTGTTTTAACAACTGCATTCCTGCCATCCAGTTTGGTCGGCTGTTAGCACCGGATTTCCATTCCACTTTAATAAAAGCCGTATTCAGGACATTGTCTGCATAGGTATCCCATATTTGAATATCCCACTGCTTTTTCTTGTAAATTGCTCCCAGCATTGCGATGTAACCGGATTCCGTCTGGCCTTTGTACCGGGAAGGTTTTCCGTCCGTACCAACCCCAACGGGATAGATACCCATACTCTCTCCGATTCCAAACCAGCGCATGGTTGAGCGCGGTGAGATCCCCCACAGGTACTCAGCATGAAGTTTCAAATATTTCCATTCGTTGAATTCTATCACAGCGCCTTCTGTCAATGTTGAGCGTAAACGTCCGTCCTGCGGATTTATAAATGGCGTTTGTGGGATCTGGCGTCCAACGGTCAATACTGTTTTTTTTCCTACATATGCTTTCACGAAAAAGGTTTCCAGGCGGTTGAGATCTCTCCGCTTATCTGGACTTTCAATGTCAAACAAGCCAACCTCATACCGGTTTGGAAGCCCCGTTGCGGGGTCTGGTTTGGAAAGGTCAGAAGAGGCAAGGTTGAATATAAAAGAACCGCTCGCACCCATTTGAAAATGCTTAAAAATCTTTGGAGTTTCGTAGCCTATACCAAATGCTGATCCCCAGGCATAATAATCGGTAAAGCCCTTTTCGTTTAAGGTTGCCGACCAGTAGGATCGGGCCTGTCCGTAAAATTTTCCCGTTTGGAGAAAATGACCAAGCGTGGTCGTGTCGGCCACGGCCTTCTGTTCGTTAACTATTTCCTGTGCGGGCAGGGCGTGACTTATCACCACAGACCATAGCAGGATTAAATTGAATATATTTTTCATGCATTTCAGGGTGTATCCGATTCAAAATGTGAGGGATATGGCACACTTATCATTTGGCGGTAGAGGCCGGTTTGGTAATTAAATCCCTGTGCTGGTCTTTCCAGTCCTTAATAGATTTAAAAGGGCCATATTTATGTTGTTCTTCGGTAAACGAATCAGCATATGGGCCAAAGGGATGGTCGAATGGTTTATCCGCTTTATTGGGCCAGTCTTTGCGCAGGTCTTTTTCGGGACGAGGCATAGAATTGATAAAAGCGGCCACATCCCATGCCTCTTCATCAGACAGTTGCGGAGTAGCATAGGTGACACCAAGCGGCATGTTTACTTTCACATAACCTGCCAGATTAGACAATCTGTAAAGCCCGGCTCCGGTATTGTAGCTATTTGTTCCCCAGAGAGGCGGGAACGAATAGTGCTTATTATTAACGGCCATTACACCTCCGCCATCTGGCTGATGGCAGCTCTGGCATTTTTGCTTATATACGGCTTTCCCCAGATCAGGGCTGGCGGCACGGTCAAGGTCATTCATTTTATAAATTCCTGCCCCCGCTGGTATTTTTTTAGCTGGTACTCCCGTTCCAATCCACTTGATATAAGCGAGGATGGCCTTCATTTCAGTACTGCCGGGATCAAGGCTTCTTCCGTTCAGGCTTCTTTCAAAACAATCGTTGATCCGTTTGACCTTCGTTTCAATCTGTCCGGACCGGGGCCTGAACCGGGGATATGTAGCTTCCACAGCAAAATAATTATTTCCCCATGGCCTGGTGCCCGCATCCAGATGACAGTTCTGACAGTTCATTCCATTGGTAAGATGTTGTACTTCGCCCTGAGGGCCCAGGTAATCGGCGGTGTGAACAATCAGGTTTTTTCCATAGCTGACCAGCTTCTGTTCTGCAAGGGGAAGTTGAATAATATCCTTTTCCGATGGGCCTGTCCAGAGAATCTCACGGCTCATGACTGTCGGTTTGATGCTATCGGTTTTTTCTCCGATCTGTCCGTTTAAATCACGTTCCGGCTTTTCAATCACAATACGGAATATTAAGATGAAGACCAGCCCGACAGCAACAGCCAAATGGCTGATCAGTAGCATCAGGGAACGGAGTAACTTAACGACCAAAACATTGGGGTCCATACAAAAGAATTTAACAATTGCTGATTCACGAAATCATTTTCTTACCACACTATTCTGAGAGAAAAATTACAGTTCGCCCAGTTAACTATTGTCTTTATACGTTAGCTGAAAGTAGCACTGTTAAGACCTTGTATGGTGTGCCATTTAGTTTACAAAGGTCGCAGTCACACAAAAGGAAGTGTGTGATATTTATTACATATAACATTTTTTTTCATTATTCTTTGAAATGGTATAGATATTCATGACAGGTAATATACCAGCGAGATAACTTTTTGAGCTTGATGTAAACAGGTGCGGGATTGCACGGTCAATCGCCTCCTTATTAAAAAAAGGATGCTTTGGCATCCCTTTTAGTGAAATATTAAAACACAAGAAATTGTTTTCGTTAGGGTATCAATACAGTCCTTTAATCATAAAGTATTTGCTGTCTTGCAAGACAACCTGATGCCAGAGCTTTTTATCTTTTCTAAGCATCAATACCAGTGTCCATAAGCGTATGATTAAAATGACAACTACAAGCAAGATCAGTATTGCCAGGGGTATGATGATATTGATTAAGAGTAACATAACAGTGATTATTTTTGGATGGATAAAATGTATTTGGCCAGTTCATCAAGATCCTGATCCGGTATTTGTGGAAAGCCGGGCATCTGCGGATAATCTGTCCGCTTTTTGCCTGGTGCTTTGATCCAGTTTTTCAGGCCGTTGGTATTACCGGTATAAATTGTAACCATTTCGGTCATGGGAGGGCCTACCAGTTTATCTTTTTCCTGATGGCAAGCGGCACAATTGGCTTTGAATAGGGCTGCTCCCTTAGCTACATCCCCCAATGCCGGATCAATTTCAAGTTCCGCTTTTTCCTCGACTGGGTTTTCTCTTGCCTCCCTCGATAGCTTTTCGAATTCCAATGTTTTTGCGGCCATCAGTCTGCGATGTGGATTGAGTGCGTTGGCCCTGTACACATGTCTGCCACTACCCATAAACACGACTACCAGACTCATGGCAATAACCACTTTGCCAAAATTGTCCCCGATTTTTTCCCTGGGGCCGCTGATTCCCTTCCACATCCACCACATCGCCGGAAGTGCGATACTGGCACCCGAAAGGATCATCAGGATCAGATTCCATCCCATTCCTTTTGAGGGAAGCGTGACCAGGACAAGCGGTCCGATTAAAAATTGCGTTACTGATGCCCCCAGCGTTAGTGAATAGCTCATTTTACGGATGTCGTACCGGGTGAGATTTTTGAACATTACTTCGACATCGTAATTTTTACGTCCCATATACCAGAACATAAAAAGCCCGGTTACAGCCATGGAGGCACAAAGAAAATGAAGGTAACGTGGAAACACGTTGGGAAGGGTGAGCGCACTGGCAAAACCTTTGATAGTAGTCCATTTTTCAGGGAACAGCATCAGGTTGACATTGACCAGGAAAATAAGCGGAATGAACAGGAACAAAGCAACTGCAAGAGCCATAATGCCAATGTGAAGCCACTTGACACTTTCCATGGCTTTCCAGGCATACTTATGCAGATAGGTAAGCAAAAATGCGATACTGACAAGTGGAATAATAAGAATCCACATGATGCCTGTAAGTGCGTTGGCAGAATAAAAGTATACGGTGTAGAGCGCATTGATACTCAAAAGAGGAGCCACGCCAAGAACCACCGCAATACTTTTATTGACCGTAATTGTTTTGGCAATTTCGTAGGCAAGCCTGTCGTAATCCTTATTTCTCAGACCTTTGATTTCCGCCCAGAGGGTCATCACAGAACCACCCACCATCAGATTCACAAAGAGTATATGGAGAAGAAATGAAACGATCAGCAAGGTAACCAGTAACCATTCGGGTAAAGGCAGGTCCAGAGGGATATCCCTTGGTACAGGGGTGTTTATTTGTAATAACATGGGATCAAAATTTACTATTTCACTTCTTTTTCTTCAATTGCTTCCTTTTGTTGCGCTTCCAATACTTTTTCGGCAGCCAGGATGTTATTGCCTGGATTCACGCTTATCCCCGAAGTTTGAACTCCTTCCAAAGCCTCACCGGTCTGTTGTATATGTTTGATATATTCGGCCAGTACTTTCAGCTCCTTCTTATTTCCCGGAAATGGTGGCATGTAGGGACGGCCTTTGTGCATGTTTGGAATATAGGCTTCCATGGAATTAACGTCAAGGGGCTTGCCCTTTCCATACATTTTTTCAAAAACTTCGGTGATCGAATTGATCCCGCTGGTGGTATGGCATCTGCTGCAGGAGAGCATGAATACGTTTCGACCGGCTTCGATATGATTGTCGTCTGTGATCACGGGTGTATTATTATAGGTCGCATATTTCAGAATCCCGTCACGTTTATACAATGGATAGTCTTCTTCACGAAGCAGGTTGGAATACATATAGTTGGCAATCACATAAGGTTTGCGGATAAATTCTCTGACTCTTTCAAAAATTCCGAGGAAGCCAAATACCATCAGACAAGGAACCAATACCATGGGCCAGGCCACTTTTCCGGGCTTGAATAATCCCCATAAAGCAATCAGCAAGACCGAGGAAGTTGCACCCAGGATAATGTATTTGAGCAGGTTGTAATATTGCTGAAATTCAATTGTACCAACTGCGGTGCTCAAATTGGCACGCATGGCCTCAGGCATAACCCGGTAGTAGTAGACAGCGGCGGCAATTGAGAAAGGAAGCCAAACCAATATCCAGACCGCACTTGACCGTACCGCTTTGCGACGTACTTCCGAATTCTTTTTGGTAAAAATAAAGACCAGAAGATAACCGAACATGCCTGCTACCACCATGGCTGTGGGGGTTCGGAACATAAGCTGTGGAAGATAAATGGGGTTCAAAAATCCGTTGATCAGGCTGTGATGCTGGTTCCAGTTGCCGGGATCCATCATAAAACCCAGAATTCCGACGATGATGGCCATCGTGAGCCAGGAAAAAAGAGACAGGTACCAGCCAAATCTGATATGCAGCAATTTTGATTTTAACGACTTATTGGCATTCTCCCAGGTCAGATAATAGATGATGATAAGAATTACTTCTGTCACAAAAACCGTCCATTCTGTAAACCATGCCCAGTAAAAGACTCTGATCAGACTTCCGATTGAGGGTGGACTGATGAGTGCTGCCGAGAACCATATACCCACTCCCGTCATCGCACCTACTGTTGTTGTTATGATAAAAGCAACTTTCATCATCTTATGCACCATATCGTCCCACGATTTATCCGTGATCTCGTCCGGGTTACTTCTAAGAACCCCTTTTTGCTCTAACCAGGTTACATACGGCACAAAACCTACTGCCAGACCGTGGTTGATCATTACATGTATTATGGCGATCATCGCGATTAAAAACCGATCGTTTAGCCAATCCAGATGAAACATTGGAAAATCCATACCTTTTTATATTTGATTAAAACACCATAAAATGACTGAGATGATGATCAGTATCATTTCCTGATGCCTTGCACAAAGGTATTTGCGCGTTAGGCCTTTCGCATTTCCCTGTTTACCGAATAAATGTCACTTTTTACTGATACCGGTCAATATTTGTACAAACATTTTGCTGCGAACACGATACTCATTTTTACCGTAAGCCACGTCGAAACTCCTCAGGTGTCTGGCCTGCATATTTTTTGAAAAAACGGGTAAAATAGGAATTGCTTTCAAAATGGAGCTGCCATCCGATTTCACTGATATTGTTAGCAGAGTTGATCAGAAGCCTTTTTGCTTCCAGCAATACCCGATTGCGTATAATCTCTCCGGCTGACTTGCCAACCGAATGCTTGCAGAGTGCATTGAGATGATTGGGGGTGATAAAGAGCATTTCTGCATATTCCTTCGGTAGTCTTTTGTCGATATAGTGCCGTTCAACCAGTTTTTCAAAATTGCGGAGCAAAAAGTAATTATGCCTGTGTGCCGGGTTAATGTGGTCTCCGGCAAGTTTTCGGTTAAGCACCAGAAACATCTGAAGGAGGCAAACCCTGATCAGGTCACTACTACACTCGCTGCCTAATTGATATTCCCCGACAATGCTGCCGATAATATTCTGGACAAATGCCTGTTCTTCCTGATCCAGTGCCATTACAGAATGGGTACCATTTCCGGTGAAAAACAGGAAGTCGTCAATATAGTGTCCGTTTGCGAGAAACGACCCGAAAAAACCATCGCTGAAATTTATAACCGTACCTTCCGTCGAATCATCAAAAATCCATTCATGCACCTGTCCCGGTCCAAGAAAATAGATGGATCCCTGCTTTGTATCATATTTTTCAAAATCAATGATGTGCAAGCCAGTTCCTGATGAAATATACAATACCTGATAAAAAGAATGCCGGTGGGGAAAAACCATCTTGTTGTGTATGCTCAGAAAATCCTGGAGGTCATAAACGGTGAGATCCTGCATCGTTTCAGCCTGGTTTATCAGGTTGCAAATGCTGTAGGTCGGGATATTCTTTGTTTTTCTGGTCATAGTCCGACAAATTTATCCATGTAATCTTTGCTGTTGTGTAACAAATGTCACTGAACGTTCAGGTAATTTTGTCGCAAATTAGTGGCTTGGAATATCGTAATTGGCTATCACCCAGATTTACCAAATATCAGCATGACCTAAGGATACGATCTGCACAATGGACCTGTTTTTACATTTCGGTTTTTTAAACAAATAACAACTCTAAAATGACAACATTAAGAACATTATCACTCGTTGTGCTGATGGCGATCTCACTTCCTGCGGTCGCTCAAAAAATCAGCTCATCCGTATTTAGCGGCGCGCAGGCGACAAAAAAAAGCTATAAGGCGATTTATCAGCTCAACACAGATGATGAGAAAAAAATAAAAGGAACGCTCAAAAACATCCAGAACGCGCTGGAAGATCCGCGTCTGAAAGGTAAAATTCAGATAGAGCTCGTCGTACACGGAGGTGGGGTAGCACTTTATATGAAAAACGGGCCTTACGAAGGCGAACTTAAAGCACTTCTAAACAATGGTGTGATCTTAGCTCAATGCGAAAATACCTTGCGGGAAAGGAATATTGAAAAAGACGCGCTGTGGCCATTTGTTTCATTTGTTCCCAGCGCAAACGGTGAACTGATCATTCGTCAGGCCGACGGCTGGGCTTATATACATCCATAAAGTAACTGTCCGCAAAATGTACAAGGCAATAATTCAGCTAACATCGGAAAATCAAAAAGTTCATCTTAGTACGATCCGGCAGGTCAATAACCTGCTGGATTATTTCAACGGTGAGGTAGAGGTCAGAATCATTTGTCATGGCGCATCTACACCATTTTGTCTTGCTGAGGATAACCCGTTCCAAGACGAAATCAATACCCTGATATTACGCCGGGTTAGTATTGCCGCATGTCAGCGTATGCTTGTTTCAAACGGCAAAACAGAGAGCGACGTAATTGCCGGCCTGGAAATAATCCCTTCCGGAATTGCCGAACTGGTTATAAAACAACAGGAAGGATGGAGCTATATTAAAGCAGGATTTTGAGCACCAGTCCTTCCCTCGGGTTTTTCTAAGGCTTTTTGTGAAATTAAGTTTACATTTTTCCTTTCATCATACGGTTCCAATATAAAAATGGCAGGCCGTACTTTTTAAGGAGCCACATACTCCATTGTTCTTTCGTGGTGTCCATGATTTTGCTCAGGAAGGGGTCACTGTCACGCTCATTGCCATATTTGAATTCGGCCAGCAGCATCTTGCCATATCCCGTCACCAGAGGACAGGATGAATAGCCATTGTAAAGTTTTTTCTCAGATTTTTCTCCAATCACGGACAAAATTTGTGACACTACTACCGGAGCCTGTTTTCTGATTGCGGCACCGGTTTTGGCGGTCGGTAAGGCCGTTACATCACCAAGGCCATATACATTTGGAAAACGATTATGCTGAAGAGAATAAATATTTACATCCAGCCAGCCTTTGTTCGGGCCATCAGCAACGGCCAGCAGTGATTCTTTGATGAAATCCGGGGCCGACTGTGGTGGTGCCAGGTGAAGCATGTCGTAAGGCATGGATACCAGGTTATCGGCTTCCAGTTGTTCGTTGATAGCAAGTATTCCCTTCCATTCCTCAGGACCGGAATATTTGAACCGGATCAGCTTTTTAGCAGGATCAATTTCAACAGGTGAATAGAGAAATCGGGTAAAAATATCTTTCCTTTTAATCACCTGGGTGAGTGTTTCAGCAAATTCCCTGGTGCCGAATATGACGGTTCCGGGGGTAGCAAAAATGATATTGCTCTTGCTCCTGACCTTTGTTTTACGGAAATACTGGTCGGCCAGGTACATGATCTTCTGAGGAGCCCCACCGCACTTTATTGGTGTGGAGGGTAATGTAAATACGGCATTGCCTCCTTTGAAATTTTGCAAAACATCCCAGGTTTTGTTCGGATCAATATAATTACTGCAAACGGAATCGGTAAGTAAGGCTTGCTGCAAGCCGGGAAGTTTATCGGGATCCATTTGAAGGCCGGGAGAAACGACGAGGTAATCGTAAGATATCTGACCTGAATGTTCGGTTTGTACCTTATTGTTGTTGGCCAGGATGTCGCTAACCCGATCCTGAATCCAATCGACTCCTTTCGGAATTAAAGTGGATTCATCTCTTCTGGTTTCCTGATAATCAAATGTTCCTGCGCCAACCAGCGTCCAGGCGGGTTGATACCAATGATCTTTTGAGGGTTCAATAACAGCAATTTCCAGGGATGGTTTGCTGTTTTTTAATTGTGCGGCAGTCATTATACCTCCCGTACCACCGCCGATGATTAGTATTTGATAATGGCTTTTCATTTTGATAGAGATTATGTATCCCTAAATCTAGCCATCGGCAACGGTGGAGTTCGTGATATTTATCACACAACGATGAATTTACAAGAAAAAAATTAGATTTTTCCCTCCTGTTTGCGCTGCAATGAATCACAACCCGGTTATCCCTGATGGTATCCTTAGGTGCTGTTCAACGGCCTCTTGCTTTTAAAAACCGAAACCAGACTTAGAACGAGATGCGTGAATACGTTTCATGGAGGAATTACTCAGGGTGTTATTTCTTGCCGAGCGAACTTAACAGCAATCCTCCCATTACCGCGCCGTACAGTGCAGAGCTTACAGGATTTGAAGTAATGGGGCAAGTGCCCGAGGAGCAGCCTATGAAATGGTAGTATAGATATCCTAACGCTGACCCGATGACGATGCCTGCAAAAGGATAAAGGATTGCTTTTTTCATTTTATTACGTTTTATGTTTAATAAATTACGGTTATAGAATGCCTCATTTATTGTAACAATGTTTTATTTAAGTTCAAAAAAATAAAGTTCTGAACCGTGTTAGAGGGGGTAATATGATCAACCGAAAACCCTTCGATCAGGCGGAAATCAGGGTTAAAAACTTCGGCAAGCGAGTTTTGATCATATTGCTTTACAGGTAGTCCACTGCATTTAGATGGCCCATCCCAGGAAAAGGTACCCAGAATGACGTCTCCCTGATTGATCGACTTTTTCACAATCTTAATATAGGTTTCTATATCTTCCTCAGTGGTCAAAAAATGAAAAGTGGCTCTGTCATGCCAGATATCGTAACGCTGGGTGGGACTAAAATCCAATACGTTGTTGACAATCCAATTTACCTGGTTTGATTGATCGCCCAACCGCGCTTTTGCCCGGCTGATTGCCCTTGACGATATGTCCAGAACAGTAATGTTTGAATATCCCTCTTTTAATAACCAATCAACCAGCAGGCTATCTCCACCGCCAACGTCAATGATGGCGACATCCTTCCTGCGTGTTATTTTGTGTATCATATTCAGGGACGTTTCTGGCTTATATTGCGTCCAGCTTACCTGATCGGGTTTTTTCGTTGTATATATATCCTCCCAATGTGCTTTTATTTGCTCTGTCATATAGATATAGTTTTATAAGTAAAAGCTAACAGGCTATGAATCCACCGATCTTTGCGACCACAGAAGGCCATTGCAAGGCAGAAAGTAAGCCCAAACAGTGGCCCGGCAAGATACCAGAGCCACTACTGTTTGATTACTACCACCATGCAAAACTTTGATCTTATATTTTCTGTTTGAGACTGTCCCAGGCACCGCCATTACGTGCATCGACACCTGCAGATTTAAGTATGCCCACGGCCATGCCACTTCTTGTGCCACTACGACAACAGGTGATCACCGGTTTTCCTTTTTTTAGAAGCATATCTGCTTTTGCTCCGATCTGATCCAGTGGGATATTGGTACTTCCAGGGATATGCCCGCTGGCAAACTCCTGTGGGGAGCGCACGTCAACTACGATAGCACCTTGCGCTATCAGTGTCTTGTAGTCTGTATCTTTTAATCCGAATAATGATGACAGGATTCCCATAAGTTATTTTTTTCTTTTTGTAGATATGCCCAGAATGGTGTAAAGCGGACAATAATTTATCAATGAAGTCAAAAGCAACACTGCCCCAACCGCAATCAGCGCGATTCCCATTATGCCGGATGTTACCCCGGTAAAATATAACACCGCAGCACCTACCGCGAATAACACCCGTACTATTTTATCCGTATTTCCTAAATTCGATTTCATACCAACTGTGTTTAGATGATTTCAATATCGATTTTTCACAACATGGTACTTGGACATACGTATTCGCTTACCTGCACAAGACCGGAATCTTTAATCGCGTTAAAACCGCCCTGGATATCAATCAGATTGTCGTATCCTCTGGATTTGAGAATGGAGTTGAAAATCATTGAGCGGTAGCCTCCTGCACAGTGGACGAGGTAGGTCTTATCTTTACTAATCTCAGCGAGGTGATCATTCAGGTAATCCAGTGGTATATTTTCCGAACCGACTACATGCTCAGAAAAATGCTCACTTGCCTTACGTACATCAAGCACAGTCAGGGAAGGGTTGTTTTTTATCCGCTCCACCATTTCATTCACAGTGATGGACTCGATTTGATCAATTTCTTTCCCTGTATTTTTCCAGGCTTGAAAACCACCTTTCAGATGCCCGATCGTGTAATCATACCCGACGCGAGCTAGCCTGGTTACCACCTCTTCCTCCCGGCCTTCGTCGGTAATTACCAGTATTTTCTGTTTGATATCAGGAATCATCGCACCAACCCATGGAGCGAAATTTCCGTCAATTCCGATATTGATCGAATTTGGGATAAAACCCTGTGCGAAAATCCGTGCTTCACGGGTATCAAGCATGACTGCATCAGTTTCGTTTGCCGCTGCTTCAAAGGCATCGGGATCAAGCGCATGGTTTCCGCGTTCGAGTACCGTGTCAATGCTGTCATATCCACGGATGTTCATCATTACGTTTTCCGGGAAATACGCAGGCGGTGGCATCAGCCCATCGGTTATTTCTTTTACAAACTCTTCCTCAGTCATATCGGGACGTAAAGCATAGTTAAACAACTTTTGGTTGCCCAGTGTATCGGTTGTCTCTTTGCTCATATTTTTACCACATGCACTGCCGGCGCCATGCGCAGGATATACAATGATATCATCTTGGAGAGGCATGATTTTAGTCCGCAGGGAAGTAAACAAATGCCGAGCTAATTTGTCCTGGGTTAGCTCTGCCACTACTTTTTGTGCCAGATCCGGGCGTCCTACATCTCCGATAAACAAAGTATCACCTGTGAAAATAGCTGTATCTTTTCCGTTTTCATCAGTCAGTAAAAAACAGGTGCTTTCCATCGTGTGACCGGGCGTATGCAGGACTTTTAAGGTAATAACACCAACTTTCAATATTTCGCCATCCTGAGCCACATGGGCTGCAAAGGCTGGTTTAGCAGTGGGTCCAAATACAATCTCTGCACCGGTTTTCTCCGCCAGATCAATGTGACCAGAAACAAAATCAGCATGGAAGTGCGTTTCGAGCACATACTTGATCCGGGCCCCATCTTTTTCGGCACGAATAATATAAGGTTCTACTTCGCGAAGCGGGTCAATCACGACTGCCTCTCCATTGCTTTCAATATAATATGCGCCTTGTGCCAGGCAGCCTGTATAAATTTGTTCGATTCGCATAGCCTTTTGATTTTGATTTTCTAAATGAACAATACAAATTTCGCAAGGAGTATGAACTCCGTCAGTGATATTTGTCACGTATGGAAAAAGTTTTCATTGCTGCAAATGAACCTGTGTCTACAAAGGGATACGTGGCTTTCAGATGACTTTAATTTAAAATTCCAAACGAATGGCAGCTCACGGGATTACAATGATCCGTATTTGATGGTTAGTGCCAGCTGACCCGCATGATATGCAGTGTGCGAAATAATTCTGCCGATGGCTTCTGCCTTGGTTTTTGTGCCAAACTCTTTTGTCGTAACAGATTCCTGCCAGTTTTCATCTGTCTGCTTCTCAACAATCGCTCTCAGTTGATGATAAGCTTCCTGCTGATAGTCCAGTAATTCTTGCAGGTTTGTCCATTCACCCGTATCATGTTGTGCAATAACAGTTTTTGCCTGCACCTTTATTTCCGTCGAGCCAAAAATGTTCCTGGCAAATAATAATTCTACATCGCCAATATGCCGGATTAAATGGCCTGCACTGTTTTTGGTATTAAGTAGTTTCTTTTTTAAGTCCTCCTCTTTGATTTCGATCAGAAGATTACTGAATCGGGTTCGCGCTTCGGTCCAGGTTTGAAGGTACGCTTGCGTAGTATTCATACAATTATAAAATAAGATTGAAAATATATCCTGAAATAATGATGCAGATCGTTACGACTGCAAAGAATATGACCAGCATTTTTGTCGACATGATTTTTTTTAACAATAAACCTTCTGGAATGGAAAGCCCGACGACTGCCATAGAAAATGCAATGACGGTACCCAGCGGAATTCCCTTTTCTACCAGGACCTGCATGATCGGAAGAATACCGGCCGTATTGCTGTACATGGGTATGGCGATTACGACGGCAAGCGGAACGGCCAGGGGGTTGTCTTTGCTGATATATGCTTCAAAGAACCCGGTGGGGATATAGCCATGCATTAATCCCCCGATGGCTACACCCAATAAGATATAGAGAGAAACGCCTTTCAAAATGCCTAAGGCTTCTTGCAAAATCCCAGGTATACGCTGGATAAAAGGCAATTGTTTCTCTTCCTGATATTCGTCTTCAACTGCTTTTTTTTTCAGTAACAATTGTACCCATTCGGTAAGCAAAGGTTCCAGTTTCAGTTTACCCAAAATGTATCCTGCTATCATTGATAAGATAATTCCACTGACCACATAAATGACAGTTGTTTTCAAGCCAAACATGCCAAAAAATAGGGCAACGGTAACCGCATCGACCAATGGTGAGGAAATCAGGAATGCAAATGTAATCCCCAGAGGAATCCCTCCTTTTACAAAACCGATGAACAATGGCACGGAGGAACATGAACAAAATGGCGTGACGGTACCGAAGAAGGATGCCATAAAATAATCCAGGCCATACCACTTCCGTTTTGTTAAATAGCTCCGGACTTTGTCAATTGGGAAATAGGAATTTATAGCGCCCATCAGTGAAGTAACCACCAGTAGCAGGATGAAAATCTTGATGGTGTCGTAGACAAAAAAGTTAAGTGCGTCTCCTGATTTGCTGTGTGTCGCGATTCCGAAAACGGAATAGATGAGCCAGTCGGCAAAGTGTTGTGCCCAGTCGAACATATAAGTTTATTTAGAGGCCTGAATTTCCCACACTTACATAAATAGGAGCCGTGGCGTGCCTAATGCCAGGGCTGAATTATTGTAAAAATGTTTTCACTTCTTCTGCCCCAGGCACCCAGCCTTTCACCATAATTTGGCCGTCGATGACGAGCGCGGGTGTAGTGAGTACATTGTATTCCATGATCTTTTCGATGTCTTCTACTTTTTCGATGGTAGCTTCAATACCCATTTGTGCTACGACCTGTTTTACAATGGCTTCGGTTTGCTTACATTTCGCACAGCCGGTACCGAGTATTTTTATTTGTTTCATCTGATACGATTAATATTTGTATCGCAATATTACGATTTAGGCGTCGCGTAGTATGTGATATTCGTCACAAATGCATACGACGCTGATCGTTGTCAGGTGTTCCGGAGCTTGTTCGTCGTCATACCAAGTCCCATCAATCTTTAAACTTCCCTGCGATTGGATTTTTTCGAACGGAAGTAAGTCAATCTGGATTCCGTCTGGCGGTATCAGTACAAAAGCATTTTCCCTGCCTCGTACGTAGTTTCTATTATATAGCAGATGTTGCCTAACAGTTTTATGTTTCGGATGACTGCCTAACAGGATGGTGTAATCCAGATCTCCGGTTGTTCAGAATTTTATATTAGCTCTTTCAATATAAGCCGGTGAAGGATATAAGAAAGAAAACGTTTTAAGTAGTTCCATGCTCCGTAATCCAGCTGTGGCAGATTTTGCCGCATCGATGGAAGCATTAAGGCGGCAACGGTTCTTTGAGAATGGTGGCAGCACAGCCATGAGTTCTTCCCCCCACAGGTTTCTTTTGATCCTCGGATGAATGACATGCTGAAATACTTGCAGATCATTTCCAGTAAACAGACCGGTTTGAATTATAATATGTTTGAACAGTATCGGATCTGGCTGATAATACCAGGGCATGGGCGAGTGCCTGATTACAAAAATTACAAAATTTTAGCGAGTTGACAGCGGAGCCTGCTTAAATAGCAGGCTCTTTTTTTGTGAAAATAATTATAGGGAAACATTTGTAATAAAGTAACGTATTCGTTACTTTTGTTTATAGATATTATTAACCAATCACTCTACATTATGAAGGCCAGTCAGCTGCTGAAACTTCTGAAAGATGATGGGTGGATAAATAAGAATCAGAAAGGCAGCCATAAACATATGGTCCATCCTACTAAAAAAGGGAAAGTTACGTTTCCGTATAAAGATAGTGATGATGTGCGTATCGGGACTTATAAAGCCATCCTCAAACAGGCGGGACTTAAACCATAAGTTCCGCCCTCTTTCGAGGGTTGCCTGAATAATGTAAAAAACTAGTTCTCCAACATATTCGTTAAAATCATGCAAAACCACGCAAAAAACAAAGGAAATCCCAAAGTATTTGAGATCAAAATGATCTTGGAAGGAGAGGATGGATCTTTAACAGGAAGAGTAGAATACGATGATAATTTAATCATTGAGATCGCCGAAACTGTTAAAAGTCTTGAAGAGAAGATGAAACAACTGCTTCTTGAATATCATAATCTAAAACCGGAGAGTTATGAATTTCAATTAGAATACGACTTAACTGCTTTTTTCAAGGAATTTAGTTTCCTTAATATCACAAAAGTGGCCGAGTATTCTGGATTAAATGGAAGTCTTGTAAGACAATATGCGTCAGGCAAGAAATTCCCATCCGCAAAGCAGGTTGAAAAAATCCAAAGCGCTGTGAAAGAATTAGCACAGAAAATTTTAAACGTTAATATTTATATAAGATCATAATCGAATAAGGTGACTATGTGAAAAATAGCCCTAGGTTCAAATATCAATCCTCTTTTGTCACGTAAATCATTGGCCTCTGAATTATTCAGAGGCTTTTTTTGTGTTTATTTACGCCAAATATCCCCGCGAAAGAGAAATCATATCTTCATCCGTATCTTCTTCCACAATATGGACATAGCGCATCGTGGTAGTAATATTGGTATGACCCATGATGTATTGCAAGTTTGTAACCTTCCCGCCAAATCGAATGTAATTGGTTGCAAACGTATGCCTGCCCATGTGGAAGCCTGCGATTTTGACACCTGTTTTATCCCCGATGGTTTTTAAAGTCTTGCGTCCGTATGCCTCCGAAATTTTAAGATTCTGCTGTTTTGCTTCCAATTGCAGGGCCACGCAGTCTTCCATATATTTCATCGCAAATTCATCAATATGGACATACACGGTTTTAAGTTTTTTGGTCGCTTCCTGTTTTTGTGGGTGGAAAATCAGTTTTTCTACTTGCTTGTAATATTCAAGTTTGGATTCATCAATACTTAATATATCAGATATCCGAAGCGAAAGGTGACAGGCAATAAGGAATCTGCATAAAGTAAGTTTTTCGCCAATTGGAATTTTCGTCTTATAATATTTAATCAGTTTTGCGACATCCCTGGGAGGAAGGTGCTCTATAATTTTTATGTCCTGGGTAGTTTTAACATCGGCTTTTTCAAAAGGGTTTTTGATTGGCACTTCATCCTTTTGGATTGCCAGATTGATATATGCTTTTACATATTTCAAAACGTTGGCGACTGTATTAGAATCCAGTTTCTTCTTTTCCGTAGATCGTTGGTTGGATTGTTTTTTCATCCAGACCTCAAAGTTCTCAATGAATTTGGCATTGAGATCATTAAAAAAGATCACCTTTTTGTAATTGGAAAGATAAGTCCATGCAGTCATTTGGGACTTCTTCGTATTAAAAGATATCTTCTGACGTTTGTAGCGTTCCTTTATTTTATCGCACATGTACACCACAAAATCTTTCATCCGAAGATAGTTGTAGTACATATCCATCAATTCAGCCATTGAAATTTCTTTGTCCCGTAACCGGGCCATTACGAAAATGTCATTGACCTTGGCCATTGCTTCACGAATGATCAGGTTATTGTCATCGCATTCCTTATCCTTTTTTAGTGTGCTTTTCAGCTGACCGTTTTCTGTGTCAACAAGCTCTGGATTCCAATCCAAATCAAGCGGAATCCTGTCAAATTCTTTTTCAATTCCTACCAAAAGGTACAACTGAGACTTGCCGGATTTCTTCGTGTAGTTCTTATTAAAGCGTAATCCAATGAATGTTTTCATGAAATCCTATTTTAAAGAGATTTGGAAGTAACCCGAAGAAATGGGTATTGATTTCCGGTTTTAAAGTGATTTTAAAGTAGAAAAACCCTTCATACGCGCAGTATGAAGGGTTTTTCAGAGTTTTGTGGGCCCACCTGGAATCGAACCAGGCACCTACTGATTATGAGTCCTCCCGTTGGATCATTTTTGATACATGTTTTTACGCGACTAAGTGCTGATTATAAGTCACTTATACTCTTTTAGTTCTTTAAGTCGATTAACTGTATTGGTGTTCTGATTTCACAGTTGTGTATCAAATTGTGTATCAAATTTTAGAGCCAAAATGGGAATTTCAAAACCAACATTTCAAGTAATTCTTGATGATCGTAGAGTAAGGTCAGATGGATCTTATCCACTTAAACTCCGGGTGACTTATGACCGGAAAAGGAAGTATTATAACACCGGGATTAATTTGACCGAAGACGAATTTTCAAAACTCAAGAATTCGAAGCTTGAACACCTCAAAGAGATTAAAGGTCAGATAAAGCTTTTAGAATCGAAAGCAGAAAAAATTTATCGTGAGATGGATGAATTCACCTTCGTATTGTTCGAGAAACTTTTGTTTCACAAAATAGAAGAGAAAAGACCCACAGATGTTTATTCAATCCTCAGTGATTACATCGCCAAACTTAGAAGAGAGGATAGGGTTTCTACCGCACAGTCCTATGAATGTGCTTTGAAATCTTTGAAGAAGTTTAAACCACGTCTCGTATTCGAAGATATTAACCCAGAGTTCCTAAATAAGTACGAGCGATATATGTTGGGTATTGGTAAGGCAAGTACAACTGTTGGGATTTATCTCAGATCTTTAAGAACAATATACAATCAAGGAATAGAACAGGGTTTAGTGAAAAAGGAGCTATATCCATTTAAGAAATCGAAGTTTCAGATACCCGCAGGTCAGAATATTAAGAAAGCACTTACAATTTCAGAAATTGAACAGATCTTTAACTATGTTACGGTATCGGGATCAAGTGAGGATAAAGCAAAGGACTTTTGGATCTTCTCGTACCTGTGTAATGGTCTCAATTTGAAAGATATTTGTAGACTACGGTATAAAGACCTGGATGGCGACAATCTTACAGTGATTCGCGCAAAAACTCAGTTGTCTACAAAGTCTCGACAGAAACCAATTCGGATCTACTTAACGGATCACGCAAAAACAATTATAAAAAAATGGGGTCAACCTGCATGTAGTCCTACAACGTATATTTTTCCTATTTTAGCTGAAAATATCAGTGCATTACGTGAAAGGGAACTTGTCCAGTATTTTAATACGCTGATAAATAAGTATATGAAAAGAATTGGTATAGGTCTGGGTTTTGCTAAACCCGTCACCACTTACACTGCGAGACATTCATTTTCAACTGTTCTAAAACGCAGCGGTGCTCCACTGGAATACATCTCTGAAAGTCTGGGACATAGTAGTTTCCAAACAACTGAGAATTATTTGGATAGTTTTGAAAATGAATCAAGGAAACAATATTCAAACCTTTTGACAAAATTTGCTAAGGATTAAATTATGACCGAGTATGAAAAATCCCCATCGAAAATTATTGATGAATTAAATTTAAAATGGCAAAAAATTATTGATGCTCTTAAACGAGTAGAATATTCTTTTAACATAAATAGTGTTGAAGAAGAAGATGACGATTTTAAATCACCGGATGGACAACCAATAAAGTATATTTCTCATAGTGCTTCTGTTGTTTTCAATGGTTTTACCCGTAGCGATTTATACAGGATTTTTTTGAAGAATCTGCTTGATTCATTCAAGGAGGATTTCTTGTTTTATGTTGATGACACTAATTTTTTGACAAGTGAACGTTTGGATTTCTTTTTGGCCAAAAAACGAGAAATTCAAGAAATAAGACGTGTCTATCCTAAAGATTCGAAGGATAGCATTTCATCTGGAAGGAGGGTTGAACCTATGGTTGATGATGATGATTGGGAGCAAAAACAGGATGAATATTTAAAATTTGTAGATATAATTGACAAAGCTTTGTTGCCCTTTCTTGAAGTTCAAAATAAGTTTTTAGAGATGATTGTAGAGATTTTGCAGGATACTGTCGCGTTTATTAATGGTAGACTTGAAAAGGAAGATCCTGACAAAGAAGCGCTCAAGCTTAATTTTAACTTGCAGAGATCTGAGCTGATTCTGCTTCTGGTTACAATGAGAGAAGCTGGAATTATTTGTGGTGCGATTGATGCTGATCTAGCTAGATTTGCTCAAAAATATCTATTATTCAAGTACAATAAAGTAAGCCGGGTTCAGAAAACAATAACTGAATTTAAAAAAGGTACAAATTCTCCTGAAACTAGCTTTAATACTTTGATGGATCAGCTAAAGGAACTAAAATTACCAGATTTTAAATAACTAATTGATTATCAATGGGAAGTATTTTTACTTCCCAAATTGTCATTTTTCTTCAATTTAGTTTTGCAGCTCATTAAAATTAAATGACACGTAAAATGACAATTGAATTTTTTATTGGTATTGAAAAAACCTTCATCGAGACTCACTCGAAGGACATCCAGAAGATAGTCCAAACTGCTGTTGATTTTGTTATTGCAAATCAACCATTAATGTATCCTCCCGAATATTATTATTCATCTCCTCCAAAACTCTTTACGGTAAGTGAGATTTGCGATGAACTATGGGTATCAAAAACTACGGTATACAAATTGATTCGAACAGGTGTCTTGACTGCAGAGATTCATGATCGGTTAATTAAGGTACACGACGATTCTTTACTGAAATGGTGTAGGGAAAATGAAAGAGGAATTATGAAGAATTCTACATTCTATCCTATGCAAACTACAAAATCTTTAAATTAAACTTATATATAGACATTATGACACCGTCATTTCCATTTTCAATCGAAGATGTTGCTAAAAACATCGGAATGCCGTTTATTGACACACGTCCAAAAATGTTTGCATTTTTGAGAAGTTACTCAATCATTCAGGATCACCTTCCTAAACCTGAATTGGTGAGCAAAGGTTTATTTACCGTTGAACATCGATTCCTTAAACAGGCAAATAAAACTGTTCCTGTTATTAGGGTATCTAAACAAGGGATGACATTTATTAAAGACCTTGCAAAACTAGTTTATAAATGATTTAGTATAACTCCACATTACGCGCAACTATCCTAATGGATATAGGGAATTCAATTCGTTATGAATGTCCTTTTAAAAAAAGTATTGTTGATTCAATACTGGAGCCCAAATTATTTTGCACACACGTATAAAATGGACTCAACTATAATTGAAGACATCTTTAACATTTTTGGAGTCAGTTTTAATTACTAGTATATCTTTTAATATTTCTGACTCCAAATCTTCCCATTTATAAATGAAACGAAATGAAAAAAACCAGTTAGATTCCACAGCTTCAATTCAGCACCTGCTGAAATTAAAGGAAGTTGAACAGCGGGTTTCAAAACTAGCAGCAAATGAAATAATTTTCTCTCCAGCTTTGATAACAAGAGAAGGTGTCCCAATTATAAGACGGGGTACAATCAATATGATACAGGGAAAAAGTGGCAGTTTTAAGTCGAGATTAGCAGAACTTATGTGTAGTTTGGCACTTTGTCCTGATGGTAAGACAATTGATTTTTCACTTGGATTTGAAAAGGTTGAGGGACAGCAGCTTTCTGTACTGTATCTGGATACCGAAAGGAACCAAACAGAGGAATTTCCGACCGCAATTAAGTCAATTGTCAATAAATTAGGGGTGTCTGATCCTGCACAAATTCCTAATTTTCATTTTACCTCGTTGAAAAATGTGAGTAGAGATATGCGACTACAAGCGCTAAAGATATTTATCGAAGATATTAGGAAAGAATCTACCGACCCTCTTTTTATACTGTTGGACGTGGTCACAGATTGTATAGCCAATTTCAATGACCCTGCTGAGAGTATGCAACTCTTTGACTACATAGGTAACATGTGCGAAGAATTAGATGCAACCTTTTTACTTATTATTCATGAAAATCCAGGGTCCGAAAAAAGCCGTGGACACACTGGTACTGAGTCACTTAATAAATCTTCAACAGCAATTCATATTGGCTACGAAAAAACTAGAAGTGGAGAAATTTCCGAATTGCTTCAAATGAAGTTCATAAAACAGCGACATGCAAAAAGACTTGATCCAATTCCCATAATTTTCTCCCAAGAATCTATGTCGCTACAATTAGCTGACCCTGGATTAGTGAAAAGCGTTGCTGACCAACGACGAAGTAAAGCGAGTTTAGAGGACATAGGTTCAACCTTAACAAAGTATTTACAGCCAGAATTGGGACAGAAAGATTTACTTACCGTTTTGTGTGCTGAATTTAACTGTTCAGCGAACACGTTGAAATCTCGGTTAGAGGAAATAGCGGAAAGCAATTTAATAATTGCAAATGATCAGGGAGTATCCTGTAATTTGGAAATCATCTCACAAAGTGGAAAACCTACTGTTTACAAATTGACAGAAATATTGGTAGCTGAGTTAATGGATTAAAAATGTCACCCAACCAGAACAATTGCATACAAACCTCTTTTGTTTTGGTTGGGTATTTCTTTTTAATAAAGTTGAGTTTGTGACTAAAGTGAGTACTTCTTGCCTAAAATTGTCCTAATATTTGGGGCGACCTCTCTTCCAAATCTTGATATAGAGAATCTGTGATCATTTTACTTCTGATTTCGGGAAATCAAATCCTTATGTAGACTTGTAAAGTTATGCTGAACTTCGTAATCTGATAAATAGGTAAGGTAATTTAACTCCAAATAATCTTTATTTTGCTCAGTCCATACCTTCAAAGATTTTTTAGATTGTTCTAAATAAAGTGCACTTGCTTCAAAATCACCCTCATCGAATAAAAGTCGACCCATCAAATATATAAGCTCGAATTCATCATGATAAAAATCGTCGTCGTCGTCTCTCAAATTAAGTGATTCTTGCCCTTCCATGGCACTGAGAATTCCCTTTGCTATTTGCTTTGTCCTGTACAAAAACTTTGTGAAACTTATTGTAGTTTTAGCGTATAGTCGAAAGTTCTCTACTGCTTTTGACGCAATCATTGAATCCAGAAAATCATTTTCAGCACTTTTATTTCTTTGTAAAGACAAATTACATTGAGCGCGCTGATAATATAGTCTCCCTTTATGCTCTATGTCATTTATCTGAATCCCTTTATCGATTTCTGTAAGAGCACTTTCGTAGTTTTGGTTGCTTATTAGAATGGATGCCTTAAATGCATAATGACCCGCAGAATGTTCAGCTGTTGGTATGACCTTGCGTTTTAGTCCAACCCCAAGTAGACTTTCTCCCATTGTTATTTGTCCAGACTGATATTGACTTTCATAAGTACTGTTTCCTGTCAATTCGTCCATAATTGCTAAAAAGAAAATTTCTATTTCTTTTACCATTTGTTCCTGAGTTTTTTGGATAGGAAATGACCACTTCCTTCTGTAAAACCCTTGAGGTCCATAATTAGCATAACCAGTTATCTCAAGGTTTTCAGAGCTCTCCAATACCTCAAACGTAATACAAGTTGTCGGCCCCCTACTTTCAATCTCAAAACCTTTCGAATTTCCATTCTTAATTACAGCATAGGGATGCATTGTTAAATATTGAACCAGGTGCGGATATTTTTTAGCAACTCTGCTGTCAGTAAAACCGACTAATCTTTTAAGAAAGTTAAACATTGAATTCAATTTAGGAGGTATCGAAAATTACTGAAGCTAAAATCAAGTTTGATTTACACAAAAAGTTAGCAATATACAATTTAGTATATTTATACCCAATATAATGGGTGGTAAATTGTCTGTAATCGGTTCAGCTTTGAGCCGTGACTAAAATCCGAAATCACAACTACCTAAAAGCGTTTGGATCAAACGTGCGAAGACTCCGAGAAGAGAAAAATCTGAGTCAGGAGGAGCTATATGACCTCGCAGGACTGTCGAAAAATCAAATTGGTAATATCGAACGTGGTGAGGTAAATACAACCATAAGCACCGCATATGCAATTTCAAAAGCGTTAAACATTTCTGTTGCAAACCTATTTGAATTCGACTTTACCCACTCAGACTAGGTACTTTCAATTTTCACCCCCCCTTTTTGTTGTCGTTGCGAATACCCCCCCACCGATTAGGAACTGACCCTCTTTATATATCCAGGGGTGAAGACCTTGTCTGGTTCCTTAGCCCTGCTTAGTTTGGTGTCTACCGATCCCCCCATGAACTTCTTTATATAATATTACATAACATGAGGGATGGACGGGGAACAATACATAATCCATAACTATAAAAGCTATCATCATGCTCACAATCACATCTTATTCAGCGCGTACATCATCTCAGGATGGAAGTCAGTATTTTTCTTTGGAGCTTACAAGCGACGACCCGGAGATTGTTTTGTCTCAAACCGGACGCTATTACGTCACTACCAAAAAATGTTCAATGAGCTCAACATTTCCAGAATCAGTATGTAAAGCAATGGTTGGTAAACAAATTCCCGGATCAATTGGGAAAGTGGAATGTGAACCCTATGAATTCACAATTCCGGAATCGGGAGAGATTATTACACGTCAACACAGATATGAATACATGCCAGTAGAAGCAAGTACACCTGAGCAAGCAGTATTTGCTTAGAATTTTAGTAACAAAAGATTTTTGAAGCAGGGTCACTTAGACTCTGCTTTTTTTATTTACCTTAAAACCAGACTTATGCAACTGTATAAAGCACATCGCAAAAATGTCAAAGTCAAAATTGGAATACAGGGTCCAAGTGGTAGTGGAAAAACAAAGTCAGCTCTTTTAGTCGCTTTTGGTATTACAAATGACTGGTCTAAAATAGCCGTCATAGATACGGAGAACAAAAGCTCCGAGTTGTATTCCGACCTGGGATCTTTTAGTATTCTTTCCCTGTCTCCTCCATGTACACCTGAACGGTTTCAAGAAGCAATCCAGACCTGTATAAACGCGGGGATGGATGTAGTGATAATTGATTCAATCTCTTCAGAGTGGCAAAACATTCTCCAGGAACATTCCAAGTTGACTGGTAATAGTTACACCAACTGGTCAAAATTTACACCGCGACATCAAACTTTCGTAGAAAGCATAATCTATTCTGATGTACATATAATATGTACGCTAAGATCAAAACAAGCATATGTTCTGACAGAAAGAAACGGAAAGCATATTCCGGAAAAAGTTGGTATGAAACCCGTTCAGCGAGATGACATGGATTACGAGTTGACATTGGTATTTCAGCTTTCTATGAAACATTGTGCCACTGCAATCAAAGACCGTACTGAAATGTTTGCAGACAAACCTGAGTTTGTGATTACTTCTCAGACCGGGGAACTGATAAGAGAATGGTGTGAAAAAGATCTTGCTGTTGAAAGTCAGTTACTTTCTGATATCCAGGAATGTGAGGATATCCCATCATTGAAAACAATTTTCGAGAAGCATCCGCTATATCAAAAATCCCTTTTAAATCATTTTAACGTTCGAAAACAACAACTTTTATCTCACAATGGACACATTAACAATTGACAATCCGGTTTTCCAACTTTCCGCAGTAAGCTCATTTATCGAGGCAAATACAATTCCGCTGTTTTTACCGGAAATGGAAAAGAACCATTTAATACCTGTTTTTACGAAAGATAACGAACCCTTGATATCACATGCAGACTTTATTCACGTTGCGGAAGAAGTTGTTTCAGACTTCTATAAAAACGAAGTTATAACCCCGGCAAATATTCGGGTTTCACATCCAATAAAAGGTAGAATTCCAAACGCGAAAGATAAACCGGCAAACCAACTCGAAGAGTGGGAAAAGACGATCTATTATGAACGAATGATGTTTTTGATAGAAATCCCATCGATTCGCGAGACTGTTGACGGAAACGTTTTGAATCTTACCGTTGGTGGTGTCAAAAGTTACGCCCAGGACAATCTATCCAATCGGAAGGGGTCTGACGAGCATTTCAAACTCTTTATTGGTTTCAAAAACCAAGTTTGCACAAATTTATGTGTATGGACTGATGGACTAAAAGCTGACGTTCGGGTGAAAAATAGTGAACAGCTCTCCAGAGAACTTCAAAAATTACTGGTTAATTTTATGTTCGACAGACAACTTGAACTTCTTAGTAAATTTCCCAACTACTCCCTTTCCGAACATCAATTCGCCACGCTGGTTGGTAAATGTAAACTATATCAGTATTTACGAACAGCTGCTCGGAAAGAAATTACTCCGTTATCCTTCGGGGATTCCCAAATCAGCACCATTGCCAGAGATTATTACATGGATCATTCCTTTTGTAAAAGCGACGACGGGTCAATAAACCTCTGGAAAGTGTACAATCTTTTTACGGGTGCGAACAAATCAAGCTACATTGATGGATTTCTACAACGTTCTGCAAATGCCTCAGGTTTCGTCTACAATCTGGTTGATGAATTTGATAATGGCAGTCAGAGCTGGTTTTTGAACTGATGGAAATTGTATTACCAGGGTTCATAACCAGATTCAGTTATCACATTTTTTCCTACTTAATAACTAATCATTTTAAGTTATGAAAGAGGTCGATCTCCATTACATTGATCCGTTTTCCTTGCTTATTGTTGATGAGTCAGGCGTTCTCAAAAGACTGTTCTGTCCTTTCGTGGTAGATTCAATCTTTCAAAGCGAAGTAGTTCCAAGCAAGCTTTTAATGGTTGAAATGGTACGTAAAACCCCGGAAAACGAAATATTTTTTGTGGTTGAGGGAACAGCACTCCCACACTACTTATTTACTATTGACAGCTCCTGAAACTCCGGATCATAAAGACTAAAAGAACTACCTTTTTTCAATGCAATCTTTTTTTACGCGGTTGGACTTTTGCTATTTAAAGACCTTTACTGGTTGAATGCTATGAGGAAAAGTCCATGATACGCGGAAAACGGTGAATTTTTAATTTTCTGATCACCCGACCAAAACAATTCTCATATATGGCAATTTGTCTTGGTTGGGTGATAATTCGACCTTCAAGTAAAAATTAATACATATTGCTACTCTTTATCGATTATGAACTCTTCACGCTTCTTACTAGCTTCTTCATAAGTTGCAAATACAAAGCACTCTCTCGACTTTACTTTTCCATGTTTTAGCTGAACTACTGGAGAGGAAAGGTATCTTGACTGAATTTCATCCATAAGCCGGTATTTTAAATCGCTATCAACGTTCGCATATTCTTTTATCATTGAACAGTAATTTCGCTCAACAGGTACTTTCGTGTAAGCATCCGGTGTTGCATACTCTTCCTGCTCTACAATAAGTCGGGTGAAAACATAATTGCTTGAAGAAGACTCGAACTTCTTAACATCCTCAGAACTTGAAGGTTGTGTAGTACGGGTCAATGTCTCTTTTGGTGTTTTATTCTCTTGTTCCAATTTGTCAATTCGGTTCTAACTCGTAATTTTTTTGTTGGTTATTACAACCAAACATCATTAGTAAACCAGATATAAGTAGACTTTTTTTGCATAAACGTGGAAGGATTCGCAATCATTCTGCAAATTATAAAATTCCGTTTCACTAACCCATTATATTGGGTTTGGTTTTGTTCAGTTCTTTTGTAAAAATTAGCATAGGTGTCAAATAAGTAACCCTTTAAATCAATTATGAAAATTCGATTCAAATCCACAGTTGTTTCATACTATGAGAATAACAAATTAGGAATAACGCAAGAGCAACACATTCCATCATACTCAAAAACTAAAATGAAAAGGTATCTAGTCATACTTCTTTCATTTATGTCATTCACAGCAGTATTGGGACAACAAAAAACATTAGGAAAATTTGTAATTACGGATGCAAAGATTAACAACGTCGATGTAACTGAAACATATCTTGAAAATGACGGGTATATTGCTTTTTACACTTCTGTTGATGGAAGTCTAAGTATGACAAATATTATGTCCAAAAAAGCAAATAGCCAAAGCTATGGACGCTTATTTGCAGTTACGCAACGGGTTGCAAGAGAAACGAAAACTCAATATGAAAGTAATGTATTTTCATTTCGATGGAGGTATAAAAACACGTATGATTCCAAATCCGGCACAGCATCTGTAAGATTTCAAAAAATTTATAAACCACAAGGAACTGCTTTCATTTGTACCATGATTCTAGAAAATCTTGATGTATTAATTTTTAAGGGATACATGGAAGGATCTCTGGATTTTTCAGATTTTGTTAGGTAAAATTTTGCATTAATTAATACAGGTCGCAAGTATTTGAAAATGTATTAAGAATCGCACTTTCCCTCACTACTCACCGTAAACGGTCAACGGTATATTCTTAGCGAGCGATATGATAAGAACCCAACCATTCCATTGATCCATATTTAGAGATTGGTTTGGTTGAGTTCTTATATAGTGAGAAAATCAGGTATTTATCTTTACTCTGATTTCCCTTTCGATTTTTTCTATTTCCTCAATATAATCTGATTCAACTTCATCTATATTACCATGAACTGCTAGATTTCTAACCTTACTTAATTTAATAAGGGTATTATATTCATTTGCGTTTATATAGCTGAAATCTTTAAGCAAACGAATAATTTTTACTAAGGGAGTATGACGGGCAGAATCACTCGGTGAGATTATCTCTTTATTAATAGCAAGTTGTCTTAATAACTTTTCTAATTTAATAAAGCTTGTTACAAAATTCTCAAGGCTAACTACCCTTCCGATATCAACTCGGAACAATTTTTCATTTTCATCGATTAACTTTTTCGCGGTAGTTTTGATTCTATTAGGTTTTGTGGTAGATAGCACAAAATTTATTGCAAGATAAAGAGTAAAAAAATCTAGAATAGCAACGACAATTTGAAAGGTTACATTAAAAAATCCTAGATCGTAACCGTTGAAATACACGACAAATAAGTTCAAACTGATTGCGATACCTGTAAGTATAAACAGCCACTTAAGTTTTTTGTAATTCTGGGTTATAATCTCATTTTGTATTTCTTCCATTGTTTCATCGTCAGAAATTCCTCTCAGAATTCGATCATGAGAAAAAATAAATCCAGCAGTTAATAATCCAACAAAAGCGGCAATTGCTTGTGCAAAGGAGCTGTAAAAATAGTAAATATTGTTTGCATCAATTTTCGTTACCATTTAATCCGATATTGTCTATTTATAGTTAAATCAAATAAGTCACTTCAATATTGAAATTATTTATTCTTCCATATTGAGCTCGCGTAATCTCCATCAATTCGATTAATCGGGAGTCTCACGGCCGAGTGTGGAAGAGGATTAAATAATGCATTCCTTTGTAAAATCAAATGAATAAGCGGAAGAGAGATTTCCACACCAATAGCTTGACGTATTTTAATTAACAAGTATCCCACATCAATTAATTGATTTAACCAAATGGTAGCTTCTTCCACAGTAAATACTAAGGACGGTGGATCAAAATGCATCAAATGGTTACGAAGCATACGTAAATTATCAATATTGGTCATATGTAATTCTGCATCCAAGTTCTTTCCGGAAATCTGGTAAATCCACTTGAGCTTGTCTTCAAACCTTCTGTTGATTCTTCCTCCTAGTTTTTCTATTTTAAATTTCCAATGAGGTAAAGGATCATATTCTGCCTTGATATATATCTGATTCAATGTTATATCTACTAATGAAATTGCATCATTTATCAAGGACCTAAAATCAAAAAACCAACTCACCTCTAATGCTGAATTTGAATTTTCAATTAATTGTTTACGCAAGGATATTATTCGACCAAGTAATTGTGGTTGTAAAGTTGTAAAAGACTGACCTTCACGTATAAGTCTAGGCTTTATGGGATAATTCTTGCCATATTGCTGCTGTGACGTACTGTCCTGTATTCCAAAACCTGTTGGTATAGTATCATCGTGTAAATGCATGTTCACACTTATATCCGTCGAATGATCTAGCCAAAAGCATTCAATGCGCGGAAGATTAAAATGATCATAGCTGAAGTATCCATTGGCTCTAATAAATTCGCTTATTTTCAAGTAATTGACAGGAAGACTTTCTTGCGATTGTTTGTTTTGATCATTCCATTTAATTTTATGGTACCCTTTATAATCCCTCCATCTCTTTATAGATAATGGTTTATCTTTAAATATTTGATTAGTAATCAGAAGAGACATTTCACTAACTGCACCAGTTCTAGCCTTTGGGTCAAACAAGATAAATTTATGGTCGTCCATATAATAATCGTACAGTACATTTTCTTAGTAAACAATAACTTTACTTCATCATCTCTTGGATCTTATGGACAAAATCCGCTAGTGTCAATAGAGAACTTTCCATATTTTCTCTGATTGAAACTGCTGTGGTAAAATTCCCGGTACCACTTTCATATATTTTTTTCTGATCTTTCCCTTTGATTACCGATCTGTGATCTGCCTGTGTAATTGTGAAATTATGAGTAAAGTTGTTTCTAATTAAACTGGCATCTTTGATATTTACACCAAATTCCTTCACTAGCCTCTTGATTTCAACGTCTGGTATCTCATTGACAACCTTTTGGAAATTAACGTCTCGTTCAGGAATTTTGAAGGAATAATAAACATTTATGATCTGTAAAATTATATCTCTGGCAGAAAAAAAATAGTAATAAAAGATTTCAGCATAAAAATGAAATTGGAATTCATTTATACCATTTTTACTCTCCGAGGATTCGTTAGTATCTGAGATCCCTCGATTAAAATTTGCGATAGCATTAATGTAAGAAGTGTAAAGTTTGCCGAACTTATTGAGAAGACAGAGATCCCAGATGTTAAGATTTTCTTCGCGACTTACTTCTTCAATGTTTCTACCTTCGATCAGAATCTCTTGTAAAGACTTTATCGATGGAAAACCAAAATTCTTTATTTTGGGATAATTTTCAAATGCTAGTTTTATTTCATCACTGGATGGATAATTGAAATCGGATGCGTTCCAAACCACTTTTTCTGTCATTTGAGTTCTGCTTAATAATTATGATACCTTTAACCAAAACCTCACCTTTTCTGGAAGTAAATTAGCATATTCATACATGAACTCTTTTAGTTCTTTTGAGTCGAGACATACTATATTGTCCTGCTTTTCTCCATAATACTCTTGATTTGTAGTAAATAGGAAAACATTCGCGTCAATGCCTGAAAAGTCATTTCGGTTAAGAGCAATGTTTCCACTTTTAACTTGTACAACCGCTTTTTCACCCGTAATCCTATGGATCAATTCGTATTCGTACCCAACAGTATCTCTTTTACATGTACTTGCTATCAGCAAATACCCATGTTTTATCTGAAGGAATAATCCAACGACATCTTCACAGTCATCGGGAGATAACAGAAAGAAAATATCTTTTTCTAAGGATAGTTCTGGTTGGTAAAAAGTAGTGTTTGACAGATTATTGTAAAGCTGCTGTGAATACGCTATGGTGTCTTCACCCCCAACTCTTTGTAAAGTACTGGATAACATAAAAGCTCTAATTACCCTTCCTGGGACCTTGTCAACAAGACCTACTTCAATCCATTCGCAGTCCCTAATGTTGGCGATATCATTGTTGACTGCATCAGTTGAATAATCATATCTCCATTCGCTAGTAATACGACCCAAAAAGTAATTCCCATCAATTGTTCTCGTCCATACTAAATCATTAATTTGCATTTTATAATGAATAGCATTCCATGCTTTTGACCAACCTCTTGAAGTTGTCATAGGATACTTGATCTTTCCAGCAGTTTCATAAGTCTCCGATGATATAGATTCATTTATATTATCGAGTGGCCAACCTATACCTACAATTTTATTATCCAAACAGTGTTTTCTTGAATCATATCCAGTTCTGTTTGCTGGTTTCAGATTTATGCGCCAAAGATTCATATGGAAAATGGTTATAGGGTAAGATTATTCTTCGTCCACTTCAATGTAATATTCAATAAGCGCTTCCTTCCAGTCTATATCTCTGAACTTGAAAACCATCCTTTTATTTACTTGACTACCAACAATTTTCATGTCAATCTCCCATATTCCAGCAGTAACGAATATGGCAGCTAATTGACTTGTTGACTGAGCAAAAGTTGTATTTCCTTTAATGCTGTTATACACAAAAGATCCTAAACCAAGTATTTCTGAGCCATTTTGCATGTTAGAAACACTGTTCGCTAAGGGTGTCCAATTCTGATCTTTCATGTAAGTTTGAATTTCTTCTAAATCTTCTGATGAGAATGTAGAAATTACATCAGTTCGTTTATTTACAAAACGTCTCAGAATCGTCAAATTTAGACTTTCATCTATTTTCGATAAAAATGGTTTCTTTCGACTACCCAGAGTATATTCCTGCTTCCAATTTTGATCTTCTGTCATTTCAAGGAACTTAGCTTTGTTAACTGGTTTAAATTTTATCTTCTCTTTATTTTTTTTAATTTTAATACCTTGCTTCAACCATTTTCCATAAGACCATAATGCACGGTCTAAAATCCAATGATCCACACCATATTGGGAAAGCATATTTTCGAAGAATCCTTTATACGCTACATAATCTTTCCATTGATATGATGCTTGAAGTGGCAAAGATTTTCCATCCGGTTCAATTTTCTTGAATGCTCTGTAAACATGCTGATCATACAACGGGTATTCAAGAGGATAACAGCAATGCAGCGTGAACAAACCCCATATAAATCCAAAACCACTTCTGCTTTTTAACGTGCTTAGTATAATTGGTTCATCAGTTAATGGGCACTTTGTAGGTATTTGCGGAAAAATTTCAGTGATATTTTCGTTGATATAAACCCATGTGTTCTTTCTAACAGGTGTATTATCATCCCATCTTAGTGTATAAGAATATGATTGACTATTTTCATCTAAATACTCTTGACCATCATTATTTTTTCTTAAACAACCAGTTTTCCATGCACCCATAATTGCAAATTTTGAAGGATGGTATTTACCGTCAAGCACTAGTTCCTGGTAGACTTTGGTAGAGTATTTGTCAGCATCAAAATTCTTTGCCCAGTTTAATATTTCGTCAAGGGATTTCATTTTTGAGGAGGCTTAACTAAAATTAAATAAGTGACCATTCCTGACCACACAATTGTTTATCGAAGGTGAGTAGTTATGCTATTACATGAATACTCTATATTAATTTTTCACGTTTAAGTCGATCAGTTATCTGTTCTGTCAGTCTCTGTTTGAACTCTGTATCACTTGCAAGTTCTCGGGAACGTTCAATTTCTGACCTAACAATTGCGAAAGCAGAAATTGAAGAATCAATTTCGTTCTCCTGTTCTACATTCTGTTTCAGATAGTTGTACTTCTCAACCATGAAGAATGTTTTGACCCAGTCAATTTTGTTTTTGGGAGACAGTATTTTTATTTGCTTTGCCAAATCATATAACATATTGTCCGAAACCCAAAGCTTATTATAAAGTTGAGCTATCCATTCGGACACATGAGAATCATCTAAGACGTCACCTATTCCATTAATAGGTATCCCGTATTTACGTTCTTCATCGTCATCTGCCAGATAATAAAAAATGACTAGCTCCTGTAAATTTCCTTCACCTAATATTTCAAAACGGTAATAATTACTTGCTTCAATTGTGGACATAATTAATTGTTATTAGTTTGTAAGCTACGCATCCAAAACAGTTTACCACAAACATCTACTGGTTTAAGTTTATGAAGTTAGTTAACGGCAGTAAACTTATTGTTCGAATCGTTTACTTTGTTATTTCCTCACTTGCTATCAAATTACACAATGAATAAAAACTTTTACCTAATTGCTGTTTGCTGTTTATTTATTCACTCTTTCATAGCTTTTGGTCAAAGGACTCCTACCATCTGTTCCTATTACGGTAGCAGTCGCAATATAAATCCGCGGGATATATGTGATCAAGCAAGTTATGTTTCCAATGCTGCTGCAGAGAAAACTATTGACAATATTCTGCGTCAAGTCGGTTTAGACAGGAATTTTATTATAATGGAATGTGTGAATATAGATAACTGTGTCGCTGTTAATTTGCCGGGAGAAGCTGGTTCTTTACGGTATATAATTTATGATAAAGTTTTTTTGACCAGAGTTCAAACTAGGACAGGTACAGATTGGTCTGCGAGAAGTATTTTAGCGCATGAAATTGGTCACCATCTTCAAGGTCATACATTAGATGGTACGGGAAGTCGTCCTTCAAACGAGTTGCAAGCAGATAAATTTTCTGGTTTTGTTCTGAGAAGATTAGGTGCGTCACTTAAAGAATCGCAAGCAGCAATTCAAGAATTACAATCCATTGAAGGTTCTGCAACTCATCCACCTAAAAGAGAGAGATTAAACGCGATTGCAAAGGGTTGGGAAGAGGCTAATTCGCTTTCACCTCAGCAAAGTTTACCTATCGAAGAGAGTGAAGTTTCTTATTCTCCAACAGCTTCCATAAGCAAACGTACATCAGAAGAATATATAAGGCAGGGAGCAGTATATTACCAGAAGCAGCAGATTTCGAAAGCATTAACATATTTCCAGTATGCAAGTGATAATAATCACAAGGATACAACTGCTGCACTTTATGCGGGAATATCAGCACAGAAAATAAATAAATTGGATATGACAATTGCCTTTTTTAATAGATACGTGTATGGCGGGGGAAAAGATCCGAGTGTATTTTATGGATTAGCAAAAATACACAAAGACAATAACAATTTTGATCAAGCGATATATACACTTCAAACTGGGTTGGACCGTTCTCCCGGTAATTCAGACCTTAAAGCGGAGATAGTAAACATACTGCTTGCGTCAGGGAAAGGAGATCAAGCAATCGACGAACTTTTAGCATTAACGAGATCCAATCCCAAAAACATTCAGAACCTTCTTAATCTTGGAATTCTCTATGACAACAAGTGCTCTAAATTAGCTGATGAGATAACAGAATTTAGATCGAAGACTAGGAGAAATGACGAGTTAGAACGTGAAAAAGAAAAGTTTAAAATTTACGAGGGTGAAGTGAAACGCCTTAATAAATTAATCCAGAAACAACCAGGTGCAAGTGATATAAAACGTCAAAGAGATCATGTATATGCCAATGGTCAAGAGTCATTATTGAGGATACGAGAAATAGAAAGAGAACTTTCAATAAGCTCAACGAGTCCATATGGTTCGAATATAGAAAGTATGAATCGTGAAATTGCAACTAAAGAAGCTGAAATTGCAACTGCTAAAAATATGGCGATTTTTAATTATAATCGAGTTCTGAGCATCAATTCTTCTAACTATGATGCTATATACAATTTAGGAGTATTATATTTTAACGATGCTGTTAGAATTAAGCGTACTGTTGATAATATGACTATGGTAGAATATCAAAGAGAAGGTAAGAAAACTGAAGGTCAGATTTGTGGACTATTTCAAAAATCAAAACCCTATTTTGAAAAAGCAGTTAGACTCCAAGGAAGTTCGGACGCAAGAAATAATTTAAATACAGTAAATGATGTTATTGGACAGTTTAAACAAAAAAATGTCGTGTGCATAAGTGACTAATAAAAACTTTCCCACCCAACCAAAACATCCCCCCATATACATCTACTTGGTTTGGTTGGGTAAACTTAGTTAACGGTAGTTGCTAAAATTTAAAACCCGAAATCTCCACCAGCGAAAAGTAATTTCCGGTATCTTTGCGCTTTTTTGATTAATTGTACCCGCTCAAATTTTCCAATGTCAAAACTTGACCTTCAAACCCTGGAATCCTGGTTATGGGATTCTGCTAATATATTGCGTGGGAGCATTGACAGCTCCGATTTTAAGAATTACATCTTTGGTTTGCTTTTCTTGAAGCGTGTTAATGATGTCCATGCCGAAGAGGTAGATGCTATCATGGAACGTGATGGTATTTCACGTGAAGATGCTGAGGATGAAACTTACTTCAAGGTACCTCAGGAAGCTCGTTGGGATGAAATAAAGAAGTTTACCGAGAACATTGGTATTGCTCTGGACATTGCATTTGCAGCGATTGAACGCGACAATAACAAAGGTCTAAACAACCGTATGCGTCCGATAAACCCATATTTTAACATATCCGCATAGTTCGTAATCTTGTTTCATGAAAAATGAGACAGAAAAAATGCGTGAGCTATACGATCAGTGGCAGACGCAAGGCATAAGCAAACAGGCTTTTTGCAATCAAAATGGTATGGGATACCATAAGTTCAATTACTGGGTTAAAAAATTCCGCCGCAAGAATGTCGCTCCCGTCGAACCAACCCGTGGGTTCAGCCAGATACCAATTCAACAACCAGATGTAATTGAGCAAAACCAACAAGCTCTGGCAGCAATTACTTTTCCATCAGGAGCGCGTATAGAGCTGTTCGGATCTCTTGACGCTTCTTTTATCAAGAAGCTCATTCTTTAATATGCTGGCTTTATCTCACAGCTGTCGGTACTTTTTGTACCGGAGTCCGACAGATATGCGTTTTGGCATCTATAGCCTGGCTGGCCTGGTCCGGAATGAACTGGGCTTTGATCCGTCAAGTGGTGATGTTTTCGTTTTTCTGGGCAAACGACTTAATCAGATCCGACTCTTACAATGGGATCGGGATGGTTTTGCCATGTATGTCAAAAAACTGGAACAAGGTACTTTTGAATGGCCAAAAGGTGAAGATATATCCATCACCAGCCAGCAGTTAACACTTCTTCTGCAAGGTGTAATGCTGGATTCGGTTCGCCTTAGAAAACGATATCAACGGGTGAATTAGGTCAATAAATCAGGCAGAAAAAGCCACAAAAAAGTGCCTCATAAGGTTGTATAGCTAGTTTTTATGCCTTATCTTCGGGTAATGGAAGATACAGCGACGGACTATAAATTACTCTATGAGCAGGCACTTGCCGCGCATAAAAAGTCGCTGGAATTAATATCCGAAAAGGATCAGCAGATCCAGGAGCTGAACTTTGAACTTGATAAATACAAGCGGTACATATTCGGAAAAAAGAATGAGAAACTGGCCGGCGTCCACACGGACGTAAACCAGATCGACCTCTTTGAACTGGGTACCGACCAACATCAGCAGGAAGAGCTTTCACAGCAGGCAGTTGAAGTTGTAAAGGAAAAAGCGCCAGCTAAAAAACGTGAAAAAGGAGCAGGCCGAATGGTGCTTCCGGAAAACCTACGCCGTGAAATTATTATCATTGAACCCACAGAAGATGTTACCGGCTGCACTATCATCGGAGAAGAAGTCACAGAGGTTTTGGATCTGATTCCTGCTGAGTTCTATGTAAAGCGATATATCCGTTACAAATATGCCCGTGCTAATGGTGAGGGCATTATAACCGCATCACTTCCGGATCGTGTGATCGAAAAGGGTATCCCTTCCGAAGCAGTCATCGCCCAAATGGTTGTAGACAAATATGTATTTGGCCTTCCACTTCACCGCCAGATTGACAAGTACAGGCGGTTAGGAGTAAATGTTCCTGCATCCACAGCCTCTGACTGGATCATGAAAGGCTGGCAGCACCTGACCCCTTTATGGGAGCTTTTAAAACTCCTGGTTCTGAATCAAAAGTATTTACAGTTGGATGAGACGCCGTTGAAAGTGCTTGATAGAGACCATAAAAATGGGATCCATCAAGGCTATGTATGGATATATAATGCCCCCTGTGATAAGTTGACGCTGTTTGATTACCGGAAAGGCCGCGACCAAAGCGGACCTAAACAGATGCTGGAAGGATATGCCGGTATACTGCAAGTGGATGGCTATTCTGTGTACGAAAAGCTTTTTGGCAATCATCCTAACATTCTTTTGGTCTACTGTATGGCGCATGCCCGCAGGAAATTCGTAGACGCTCTTAAATACGATAAAGAAAGATCGACTTATGTGCTTGAATGCATGCAGGTACTCTACGCTCTGGAGCAGCAAATGCGTGAAGAAAAATTGGATTGGGAACAGAAAACAAAGTTGAGACAGGAAAAGTCGGTTCCGGTTCTTTTGGAATTAAAGGAGTGGATGACTCAGCAGCTTCCGTTAGTTATTCCTAAAAGTCCCCTGGGTCAGGCTATTGCTTACAGCTTACCACGTTGGGAAGGACTGAGTGCCTATGCACTTCATGGGCAAATTGAGATTGATAATAACTTAGCGGAAAATGCAATCAGGCCAATAGCAATTGGACGAAAATCGTTTTTATTCGCTGGTTCACACCAGGCAGCAGAAATGACAGCTGCTATGTATTCCTTTATGGCAACATGCAAAAAGAATGGTGTTGATGAGCAACGCTGGCTGACAGATGTGTTTGAAAGAATACAATCCCATAAACATAAAGATCTTTATCAACTGCTACCAAACAACTGGGAGAAGTTCAGAAATCTCGAAAATTAACCCAGAATTACGTTTACCAAATTAGCAACACGGGTTTTGTCGGAGCGATACAAACAACCTCGAAGGTGTACTTACTTCTACCAAATTCGGAGATAAGGAAAAACTTAGTGATGAAGTGCTGCAACGACTACTAAGTCATTTTAACAAATACAGTCTTAAAAATCAGGATTTATATACTCCGGATTTATTAGGTGACGCTTATGAATACCTGATCAAACAATTTGCAGATGATGCTGGTAAAAAAGGTGGTGAGTTTTATTCTCCACGCGGAGTGGTACAAACGATTGTACGTCTTATAAAACCTCAACCAAAACAAAAGGTATATGATCCTACTTGTGGAAGTGGTGGTATGCTCATTGAATCTGCCAAATATGTTGCGGAATTACCAGATGGAAAAGTTGGTAACAACATCAACATTTCCCTTTTTGGACAAGAGAAAAATCTTGGTACATGGGCGATTGGTAAAATGAATATGTTGCTGCACAATTATAATGATGCAGATCTACGTAAAGGTGATACCCTAAACGATCCTAAACACAGGAATGAGCATAATGAATTAATGCTGTTTGACAGGGTCATTGCAAATCCTCCATTTTCACAGGATGGTTGGTGGATACGTGCTGAAACCAGTCAGGAAGTTAAAGTTGATAAGGATGGAAAAGAAAAGAAACTTACTCCTAATTATCAAAAGGAAGTTGTAGATGAGTATGGAAGGTTCCAGTTTGGTATTCCTCCTCGTGGATATGCAGATTTAGCATTTTTGCAACACATGATTGCAGTATTAAAATTGGATGGTAAAGCAGGTGTTGTATTACCTCATGGTACTTTGTTTAGAAGTGGAACAGAAGGTGCTATTCGAGAAAAACTGTTAAGAACAGATTTAGTAGAGTGTATTGTAGGATTACCTTCTGCTTTATTTTACAACACGGGTATTCCTGCAAGTATCTGGATCATCAATAAAAACAAAGCTGCACACCTGAAAAATAAGGTGGTGATTATTGATGCAAGTAATGAATACAAGGAAGGTAAAAACCAGAATGAATTAGTAGAAGCCAATATCAGCAAAATCGTATCTACCTACGATCATTTTGTAACGACTAACCTGGTAGAGATTCCAAATGAAAAGTATGCACGGATTGTCGACTTGGAAGAAATTGTAGGGAATGATTATAATTTGAATATCAGCAGATACATTGATACCAGTGAAGCGGAAAAGGAAGTCGATTTGCATCAGGTGAAAAATACCATTCTTGAATTGGAAGCAAAAGAAAAGGAAATTGATGAAAAATTATTTGCTTTTTTAATGGAGGTTGGATTATGAGAGAAGGATTTAAAAATGAATTGAACAGCATTCCAGAAGATTGGGAACTCGTACCTCTTTATGAACTAAGAAATAAAGGTGATAGATATTCTTTTACTGGTGGTCCATTTGGATCTGACTTGAAATCTGAGAATTATACTAACTCGGGTGTAAGAGTACTTCAATTACAAAATATCGGAGAAGGGGAGTTTATAGATAAAGGAGCTGTTTATGTTTCCGAAGAAAAAGCAAACGAACTCAAATCCTGCAATATATATCCTGGTGAAATTATCCTTGCAAAGATGGCACCTGTTGCAAGATGTTGTAAAATTCCAAACTTCGATAAGAGGTTTGTTATGTGTTCCGATGGAATTAGACTTTCCGTAGATCACAAAAAATACAATAATGAGTACATCTTTCAAGCGTTAAATTCAACTTATTTTAGGAATGAAGTGGAATCTCAAAGTACTGGAAGTACAAGAGCAAGAATTGGTTTAAATGACCTTAAACTAATACCATTAGCTGTTCCAAAAAATAAAGCTGAACAACAAAAAATAGCAACCATCCTCAGCACGGTTGATGAAAAGATAGAAGTCATTGATGCACAAATCACCCAAACCCGTGAACTCAAAAAAGGTTTAATGCAAAAACTGCTGACACGTGGTATTGGTCATACGAAGTTTCAGGATTTTGTGTTGGGTGAAATTCCTGAAAGTTGGGAGGTAGGTAAATTAGGGAACTATACAAGATCCTTTGCGGGTGGAACACCGTTGCGAAGTAAGTTGGAATATTTCGAGAATGGAACAATACCTTGGGTGAAATCTGGTGAGGTAAATCAAGTCACAATTACAAAGACAGAGGAAAGTATAACTGAAAAGGCTATTGCTGAAAGTTCGGCAAGAATTATTGAATCAGGGTCTATCTTGGTAGCTCTCTATGGTGCTACCGCGGGAAATGTCGGAAAACTGGTTATTCAAGCATCAAGTAATCAAGCTGTTTTAGCTGTAAAGTCAAAGGTGCAAGATTTGTTAGATGATTTTATATACCATTTTTTAAAACAATCAACTCCAAAACTTCTCAGTTTAACTCAGGGGTCAGGTCAACCTAATTTAAGCAAAGGCATTATTGATAGTTTACTCATACCATTGCCCCCGTTGTCTGAACAAGTTCAAATCATATCAATTCTTACATGTATCGATTGTAAAATTGAAAACTTAGTACAAAAAAAAGCAAGTTATCAAGAACTTAAAAAAGGATTGATGCAACAATTACTTACTGGAAAAGTAAGAGTATTTCAATCTGAACTCGAAATTGCCTAAATAAAACCCTCCGTTATGAGTGATGAATACCTTTACAGTGAACTTCCTGCAATTCAACTTTTTCAACGCTTAGGATACCAATATCTTAATGGTAAGGAAAGTGATGAACGAAACGATCTTTCAGAAGTAATCTTAAAAAAGAGGTTGATTTTTGCAATCCAGAAACTTAATCCGTGGATTGACGACAACAACGTTTTTAAAGCTTACGACAAGATCACGACCGTTCAAGGTTCATCCTTGATGGAAATTAATGAACAGGTTTGGGAGTTAATCCGGGGTGCATCATTTACTTTAAAACAGGAGTTTGAAGGAGTAGAAGAGTTCAGGACGGTTTCATACATTGATTACCAGAATCCGGAGAACAATGATTTTCTGGTTGTTAATCAATTCCGGTATTTAAGCAGAATCGGAAATCATTCCATTCCTGATCTGGTAGTGTATGTAAATGGGATTCCGGTTGCTTTACTGGAATGTAAATCACCAACCGCTACCACTGCATCGGATTCTGCTTACAGTGATCTATATGCCTATCAGGATTTAAATGAAAGACTGTTTTATTATAATCAGATTTGTGCCGGAATATGGAAAGTTGGTGGTCGTTATGGAGCGATAAATGCACCACAAGCATTTTATTCAGTTTTCCGGACACCCAAAAACGAAATAGTTAAAGGAGTAACAACGGAACAAGACAAACTGATTTATAACCTTTTCCAAAAAGATAAGCTACTGGACATCATTCGTCATTTTGTCATCTTTGAAAAGGAAGAAGGTAGAACGATCAAGAAACTTCCACGTTATCAGCAAATACGTGCTACCAATAATACGATCAAAAAATTACAGGAAGGTAAAGGTGGTGTTGTGTGGCATACACAAGGATCTGGTAAATCCATTACAATGGCATACGTTACCAGAAAACTACGAGCACCTGAATACGGTTTCAACAATCCTACGGTAATCATCATGACGGATCGTAAAGATCTGGACAGTCAAATCACTACCACTTTTGGTAACGTTGGTTTGAAGAATGTTAAACATGCAGGATCTGTCATTCACCTGGACAAACTTTTAAGAAATGATTATGGTGGCATTATCACCACCACGATCCAAAAGTTTCAGGAAACAAATAAGGAAGCTACAACAGAAGAGGATCAAACAGAACTAGAAGAAAAAGAGAACGTCCGTATTGAAAAATATATTCAGGACAAAAACCTCATTAAAATCACAAAGGTTTTAGAAAATGGGAAATGGGTAGAGCGTGAGCGTGAAGAGGTAGTACTTGAAGAACTATCCCAAAAGGAAAACTTGTATGTATTGGTCGATGAAGCACACCGTACACATTATGGGTTTCTCGCATCTTTTATGCGTAATGCATTACCCCATGCAAAGTTCATTGCTTTTACAGGGACACCAATCTCCAAAGAAGATAAATCCACGTTAGGTGAGTTTTATGGGGGTGAATATATCGATGTCTACACCATTAAGGAATCCGTAGCAGATGGATCAACAGTAGAGCTTTTATATGATGAGGGTATAGCTAAACTGGATATACGCAAAACCGAACTTGACGCTGAGTTTGAAGTAAAGTTTGGACACGAACCAGAAGAAAAGAAGGACAAGTTAAAACAGGTAGCACTAAAAAAATACCAGTTTTCAAAGGAGAGAGTCAATGATATTGCCAAACACGCAATTACTCATTTTAAAGAAAAGATATTCCCTAACGGTCATAAAGCGCTTTTTGTATGTGACGGGAGACCTGCAGCTATCCGATACAAACAAGCATTTGAAGCATTAAAAGAATCAGGTTTCCACAATTTCGACACCAAAGTAATTGTCAGCATTGGTATTCCTAAGTCTGATCATGTTGCAAAAGAATATTATGAAGCAGTCGAATGGAATAAAACGCATAAGGAAGATCCGAAACCAATCTGGATTGTCGCTCCGGAACAAGTAAAAACTACAACTGAGAATTATAAACTTCCTTTTGGAAACGAGAGCGAAACGGAAAAGTCCGGAAAGAAGAAGTATGATAATACTGCAATTCTGATTGTTTCGGACATGCTTCTCACCGGATATGATGCACCAATTGCATCCTGTCTATATCTTGAAAAACCATTAAGGGAACATACACTCTTACAAGCAATCGCAAGGGTTAACCGGAGCGGGAAACGGAAAGATGCAGGTTATATCATGGATTATAATGGTATAACGAATCATTTACTTGAAGCATTAAAAATATTTTCCGGTGATATTCGTCCGGATGACGTACTGAAAAACATAAACGAAGAATTTCCTCAGCTGGAATTAAATCATACAAAGCTTGTAGAGTTCTTTAAGCCCTTGAAGGTCGAAAAAGAGGACAACAGGATTAAATTCATGGAAGAAGCAGTCAATTATATTGATCCTCTTGATAAACGTGATCGATTTAAGGACCTGTTAAAACAGTTTAATAAATCCATAGGAATTGTATTACCAGATACCAGAGCAATGGTGTATTTCAATGATTTCAAACTATATAACGAAATCAAAAAAATGGCAAGAACTACGTATTTGGATGATGATGGTTTTAAGGTAAGCAAAGATGAAAGTCTTTTCCTACAGGGACTTATTGATGAGCATTTGAAATCTACCGGAGTTGAAAATCTTCTGCAGGAACCTATTTCCATTATTGACAGGGAAAAGTTTAAGGAAGAAATCATGAATGTTTCTCCTGCTACAAAGGAGTTGAAAATGCGTAATCATCTTAAGCATACGATAAAAGTTAATCTTGACAAGAATCCGGATTTCTTCAAACCACTTGCGGAACGATTGGAACAATTGATTAAGGAGCATGAAGAAGGTCGTTTATCTCAACTTTCATTACTTGCAGCGTTTGAGAAGATCCAGGATGAAATCATTCTGTCGCAAAAAGAAAGTGAACAAAAGGGTTTTGTGACGGAACAGCAGCGCGCTGTGTATTCCTCAATGAAGATAATTTATCAGGAAGATGCAGAAGACGCTACCACAACTTTGTTTGACCTAATTAATGGCGAATTGAATATCGTAGGATGGGAAACAAAAGGAATGGTAATTAATGACATAGAAAATAAACTAGTTCGTTATCTTAAGACCAAAATGGAAAGATCGGATGCAAAATCAAAAGCAAAAGAACTGGTAGAGGTTTTAAGAAAAAATAAAAATGCGTAAGGTTAAATACGGATCAACTTTTATAGAATACAGCTTTCATGAAAATGACAGTCTGAAATCACACTATATCACCGTAGAAAAGAACATAGGAGTAGTCCTTAAAGGGAAATCAATTCCTGTTGAGAAATCCGACAAGCTCATATTAAAGAAAGCGCGGTGGATTCTCGACAAACTTGATCTGGTTTCAGTAAAAGAAGATGAAAAAATAGTAACTGGTTCGCGGATTACTTATCTAGGTAGGTCATATTACGTGGAGGTTATCGTACAGAAAGAACTAAAAGAACTGCGAATCGACTTCAATCACTCTAAGTTTAAAATTCTTTTACCTTTTCCTGACATGGAGCAATCCGAGATTCAAAATTCAATCGAGCTCTTTTACCAGGAACGCGCTGTCGAAAAAATTACCCCGAGAGTTAAGAAGTTTTCAAAACAAACGGGTCTGACTTATGAAGGTCTCAAATTTCGTAAACTTGAAAAGAGTTGGGGTAATTGTTCCGGAAAGAATGTCATTACGATCAACCCTGCAGCGATAAAACTACCGTATTCCTTGATCGATTATTTAATCGTACACGAACTTTGTCACACGAAGGTAAAAGATCACTCAAAACAGTTTTGGGCAGAACTGTCAACGCATATACCTAATTGGAAGGAGTTGAATGAACGGGTGGAACGGGTGAGGGAGTGATTTTGGGATGCTTAAAAATGACAATTTATGATGACTGATTCACTGAAATTTTTACAATTTCTACATGATTCTAAGGCAAAGAAAAGTATTATCGTTGAAGAAGTTCTTGCCGATCTTGGTTACGAAGGATTTCATCAAAAATTTATGTTTTTGCAACGATTGAAGCAAAAGAAATATGTGGATATGCGTGCTGACGGACCTGATCCATATAAAGTGTTTTTTTCTTACGACGAAAATGGAGATGTATTAGAAATGCATGAATCTACGGAGGGGCCTGAACCAAATTTCTATGCATGCATAACACGTGATGGTGAAGACTTTCTGGTATCTGAACTACGTACTATCGATTCATTAAAAACTAGCAGAAGGTCAGTTTATGCCACTTGGTTTGGCGGAATTATCGCAGTTTTGTCAATAGTTATCAATATCTTTCAAGGTTGTATAAACTCAAGTAAAGACGTAAAAATTCAGGAACAAGAAAGAATAATTAAGGAGCAGAAAGTAAGTATGGAAAACTTGCAAAAGCATAATTAGATTTGGCAATGATATGCCAATTTACACTATAAAATAATTCAAACTGACAATCTGTGAGTTAATAAAATGAAGACTACGCTTTACGAGCTGTAGTCCTTATTTTTAGTGGTTTCCTGGTCTTCTAAAATAATCAATTATAGTTTCAAGATCTATCTTGATTGTGTGGTATGGTGGCAATATCGCTTTGAGTAAAGCAATAGGGAAGTACCTACCATCTTCAATATTAACTTCTGTGCCAATTAATGTATATTCAATAAGGCGACTCTTGTCAGGTACTGGATATTTACCTCGGATGTATTTGTCAGATTCTTGAATTAATAAATCGGATTCTGCTTTTGTCATGATTCTTTGATTTAGGTCTCCGTGAACAAATTTGTTGCTATTTTTGATCGGGTTTGAGCTTGGATGCATTCTTTAAAAGAGATTTTCTTTCTCTTAGGTATGATGACAATGAGTCTTTTTGTTTTGATAGTCTTGATACTTCTCCTCGTAGTTGGATAATTGTTGCGTTTTGATCAGCAATACTATTATCTTTTTCCTTATTACTTTTGGCTTGAATAATAGTTACGACTAACAATGCCAATGCAACTAGTCCTGAAACCCAAGCTGCAAACACTCCCCACCGACTTATTCTTAAAGCATCTGTCGATTTTTTGTGCTCTAACATATATTGGCGTCCCCTTGTAGTTATTTGAACGTCAATGTTTTCATCGAAGTTGTCGGTGGAGAATCCAATTGTCTTAGTAGTGGAATACATGCTTAAAGGATCGATCTTTATTTTGAGATAACCATCTGTTACTAATTGATCGACAAAGTCCCTTTTTGATTCGTAGGTGGTATACCCAAGTTACAGTAGGTAGTATGACACATCTACGAATTCGCCAGTCTTATTTTTAGACTCGATATATTGAAATAATTGAGTAATTGCCTCCATTTTAGTGTAAATTAGTATATCATTACCTAAGATTTAATTGCACTTTTAAATGGATTTTTCCCTTTTGACCTACTTAATAAATGCTGCTACAAATAATCACCCAACCAACACATACGATCATATAGGGTAAATGTTTTGGTTGGGTATTCATGATCAGTAAGCGACAAACTTTTTTAATCTATTAATCAAAATAGCAGTGCGCAGTTGGTATTTCTCGCCATTAATCCATAGATAGAGATATTCAGTATTGTTTCCAACGCTAGTTCTTCTGAAGCTTATAAAACATTCCTTTGAAACTGTGAAGTCATGATAAACTTCTTCATTAGCTTGTGGTTTTTCCTTTTTGATCTTTTCCAGTAAAAGAGAGTAATTGGAAAGAATACTTTTTGTTTGATCAATAGATAGGTGTATGAAATCGACGTTGGTGTACTCTGAGATAGCAACAGCACCTTTATACCTTACTCTTGTGATATAATCTCTATCAGCACCGATAATCAAACCCTTTTCTGAATTCTGTTTATAACCGGTTAACTCTACATATCGAGCCATACCAACTGTATTTCCCTTAAATATGCTGTATGTACGAATATTGCTTTGTTTTCCGACTTCGTGTTTCTCGATATTTGTCTTGATGTGTCTCTCTGTAATGTAACGGGATTGACTGCAGCTACTAATTGAAAACACTATAAAAAGTAAAATGCACGGTAAATGGTAATTCTTCATCAAAATGAGGAGTTGAAAGTAAATAGTAGGATATAAACTTGGATGGGTGGTTAGCGTTTAGGTACGTATACCTTGTTTCCATTATCGTTAATGTAATATTGACCACCCCTTTCCCCTGTCTGTATCGTCTTACCAGAACCATAATTATAAGCGTCGATAGAATAGTCTTTCGCCCTTGATCCTTTTTCTGATGTGTACGGATTTACATTATCCTGAGTCGAAAAATTATCGAGATTCGTTTGATTTGACTGAGTTTTGTAATGGGGTTGTACGTAAGAGCCGTTCTGCTTTGTATACCCGTTGTTGTAATTCGTATTTGGATTTACATATCCACCACTTGTATTACTTCTTGGATTACTGCTCCGTTGTGAAGGTTGACTGTAATAACTCTGAGCGAAAGAAGAAGACGTAATCAACGTCAAAAAGAGAAATGAGTAAAAGAATGATTTCATAAATTTTGATAGAGGATTGATATTTGAACAGTAATATTACGACTTTATCTCAGACGGTAATTTTATTACTTACTTAACGGTTACAATAAAGGCGGGAGTAATAGTATAATTGTCACCAAACCAGAACAAATCACTATTTAAGGATATTGTTTTGGTTGCCTGTAAAAGTTTAAACATGAACTTAAATTATGTATAAAGAACATCCCTCATTTGAACAACCGTATAATGAAAGTTTGAAACTCTGGAGATATATGGATTTTACGAAATTTGTATCCCTTCTTGAAAACAAATCTTTATATTTTAATCGCGCAGATAAATTCGATGACCCATTTGAGGGTTCGACAACACGATTAAACTTAGCTGCTCGTGATGAATTGAATTTGCAATATGACCTTCAGGATGATACCTCAGGAGCTGCACTTAAAGATATGAGAAAATATGTTGCGATTAACTGTTGGCATGAAAACGAGTATGAGTCTGCTGCAATGTGGAAATTGTATCTTCAAAGTAATGAAGGAATTGCAGTTGTGACAAGTTGGAAATCATTGAAAAGTAGCATTATTGGTGAAGAGGATGTGCATATTGGCAAGGTGAAGTATATTAATTACGACACAGATGGGATCGATGCAAGAAACTTTTATAATTCATACCTGCACAAGCGACACAGCTTTGAACATGAAAAAGAAATTAGAGCACTAGTCATGAAGTTTCCAATTTCAGATGTCATTGACGAAAGAATCCCATTTGAAATTGAGACGATGGATTACGGCTTAAACATTGATGTTTGTGTTGAAACATTAATTCACAGAGTCTATGTTGCACCAAGTGCCCCAGAGTGGTTTTTTGAACTTACCAAATCAATGATAAAAAAATATGACTATGAATTTGAGGTTATTAAATCAAACATTTATAGCAGTCCCATTTTTTAAATTATAGCAATCAGGTAATCAAAAAAAACAGTTTCTACGCGTCGAGTAATCGGACAGAAAGACTAAAAGATTTACTGGAAGTTTACACACAAATTTTACCTTATAAACATAAGATAAAACAAATGATAAAACCTTTATTTAACAATTTTGTACGATTGCTAATTTTAAGTACGGTTATATGTATTGCAAGTTGCAATTCCGAAAGTGAAAGATTAAAAGTTGAATTGGAAGAATGTTCTGGCGAAAAGAAGAAATTAAAAGATGAGAAGGAAGAGTTGGAGTCTAACTACGAAGAAGCACTTCAAGAAATTCGACAACTAAAAAATGAACTTGAGGAATCTCAGGACGAATTGGAAGAATGTAAAAGAAGATTATCAATATCTGAGTTCTAGTCCATGCTGACAGAAAAAAACAGTTTTATTTTTTATAATGCAGTGTAAATACGAACAACTGACCAGAAAGTCGAAAAATGGGGTGTCTAATCTATCAGTTTTAAACGCTGTGGGAAGGGATAAACCACAAGAACTAATAGAGTTGTGTCTCAAATTGTGTATCAAATAAAAAAGGACTTACAAGTTTTTATCTCGTAAGTCCTTGATTTTCAAGTGGGCCCACCTGGAATCGAACCAGGCACCTACTGATTATGAGTCAGTTGCTCTAACCGAATGAGCTATAGGCCCCGCTCTATAAAAGAGTTTGGAGTGCAAAATTAGTCAAAGAGATTAATTCTCCAAATGATTATCATAAGATTTCATTCTTTTCTGCGTTCGTAGTTTACTATTTTTGCAAAAAAAAGTACGTTTTGAACAAAAGAAAAATAATCAACGACCCCGTTTACGGCTTTATCACGATCTCTTCAGATTTACTTTTCGATCTGGTCGAGCATCCTTACTTCCAACGTTTACGACGAATTAAACAATTGGGATTGGCTGATCTGGTTTATCCGGGTGCGCTTCATACCCGTTTCCACCACGCGTTGGGTGCTATGCACTTGATGAGCCAGGCTCTTCGCACGTTGCAGGAAAAAGGTCATTTGATATGGGAGCCGGAAATGGAAGCAGCGCAGGCGGCCATTCTTCTGCATGATCTCGGGCATGGTCCATTTTCCCACGTTTTAGAAAAGGAACTGATGCCGGGCGTGGCGCATGAGTCGATCACGCTGGAAATGATGAAACAGTTAAACCGTGAAATGGACGGGCGACTGGATATTGCCATTCAAATGTTTGAAGGGGTTTACCCACGGAAGTTTTTTCACCAGATGATTTCCAGTCAGCTCGATATGGACCGGATGGATTATCTCAACCGCGACAGTTTTTACACGGGTGTGATCGAAGGCTCCATCGGCGCCGACCGTTTGATAAAAATGTTTGAGATCAGTCAGGATCAGCTCGTCATTGAAGAAAAGGGATTGTTGAGTATCGAAAACTTCCTTCATGCCCGCAGACTGATGTATTGGCAGGTGTATTTACACAAAACTTTGTTGAGTGCACAAGCGATGCTGACACAAATTTTAAAACGAGCAAGGGAGTTATCCGCTCAGGGAGAAAATTTGTTTGCAACACCAGACTTTTCTCTGTTTTTGAAAAATAAATTTTCGCTATCAGATTTTGAGCAAAACCCGGATTTGTTAAAATCTTTCAACAATCTGGACGATAATGACGTATGGGCTTCTGTGAAGGGATGGACGAAACATCCGGATATCGTACTCTCTACACTATGTAAAGATTTGCTGGATAGAAATTTATTCAAAATCAGCTTTTTTGATACCGCCCCGGGAGACCAGATCTTGAATCCGTTAAAAGAAAAACTTTTATCAGAAGGGATTAAGCAAAGTGAGTTGTCATACTTTTTAGTAACGGGTGAAACAACCAATTGGGCATACGAAACGGAACAGGATCCCATAAAGGTCAAAATGAAAGGTGGGGCATTGCTCGATATTGCAGATGCTTCTGATATTCCTACGATCGAAGCACTCACGAAGATTGTCCGCAAGTATTATGTATGTTGGGGTAAAAATGTATCTTTGCGTGGTTAGTTAGGATGTGAATTCTTTCATCTGCAAAGAAGCCTTATCTTGAATTCACTTTATTATTTACAGAGACGTTACCAGAAATTAGCCGAAATATGAAATTTACTGTCAGCGAGATTGCAAAGATGCTTGATGGAACCACCGTTGGTGATGATACAGTTACAATTGATTCGGCTGCAAAAATTGAAGAAGGGCGGCCTGGTTGTATCTCATTCCTGGCCAACAGTAAGTACGAATCCTATATCTATACCACACAGTCTTCGGCAGTTATTGTTAATAAGGACTTTGCTCCTAAACAAGAGATCAGTGCTACACTAATCTATGTAGAAAATGCCTACACGGCCTTTACAATACTTCTTGAAGAATATCAGAAACGTATTGCAACCGGAAAAAGCGGCATAGAACAACCCAGTTTTATTGGTGAAAATAGTGTGATGGGCGACGACGGTTACCGCGGTGCCTTTTCATACATTGGACGCAATTGTAAAATTGGAAAAGGTGTGAAAATTTATCCAAACACTTACCTTGGTGATTTTGTCGAGATTGGAGACAATACTATAATTCACCCTGGTGTAAGGATTTACGATAAGACCGTTATCGGCGAAAACTGTTGCATTTTTGCTAATACCGTGATTGGTAGTGACGGATTTGGATTTGCTCCGCAGACCGACGGTTCATATAAAACAATTCCACAGCTCGGTAATGTCGTTATTGAAGATAATGTCAGCATCGGATCCAATACAACGATTGACTGTGCGACAATGGGTTCGACCATAATCCGTAAAGGAGTTAAAATTGATAATCTCGTCCAGATTGCTCATAACGTAGAAATTGGACAAAATACCGTCATTGCAGCACAAGCTGGGATTTCCGGGTCATCACGTATTGGAGAACAATGCGTCATAGCAGGGCAGGTAGGTATTTCCGGACATCTTACTTTGGCCAATAATACAAAAATCGGTGCGCAGTCAGGCATAGGGAAGTCTATCAAAAAAGAAGGACTTTCTCTTTCAGGCTCACCAGCGAGAGATTTAACAGAACATTTGAGGGCAATGGCTCTTACAAGACGGCTGCCTGAGCTGGAAGAACGTCTGAAAGAACTTGAACGCAAACGTGAAGTTTCTGAACAATAAATAGAAGAAATTATAAAAGTTGAGCGAAAGCTCATTATTTTGGCGAATAATGCGACGCCCCGCAGCCGTTTAGTAGATTAGGAGAATATAATGAACGAAAAACAACAAACCATAAAAAAATCCGTATCAGTTACGGGAGTAGGTTTACATACAGGTGTGGTAGCAACGATGACCTTCGTTCCAGCTGCTGCCAATCACGGTTATAAGTTTCAACGTGTCGATTTACCAAATCAGCCAATTGTTGATGCGGATGTGGACAATGTGGTGGATCTGTCGCGCGGTACAACGATCGAGCAAAATGGAGCACGCATTCATACGGTGGAGCATACTTTGGCTGCACTGGTTGGGTTGCAGATTGACAATGTTCTGATCCAGTTGGATGGGCCTGAGCCGCCGATTATGGATGGAAGCTCAATCAAATTTATCGATGCATTGATGGATGCCGGTATTGAAGAGCAAAATGCTTACCGTAATTATTTCGAAGTTCCGGAATATGTTCATTATAAAAATAAGGAAAATGATATCGAAATGGCCGCTTTGCCATTATCTGACTATCGTTTAACTGTGATGGTTGATTACAATTCAAAGGTAATCAGCAGCCAGCACGCTTCTCTTAATGATATTACGCTGTTTAAGGACGATATTGCGAAATGCCGTACATTCGTTTTTCTTCATGAATTAGAATCTTTGTTTAAACAAAACCTGATCAAAGGTGGTGACCTTACGAATGCGATTGTGATCGTTGACCGTGAGGTGAAAGACGGAGAACTGGATCATCTTTCACAGTTGTTGAATCAACCGAAAGTTAGTGTAGACAAATCAAACGGCATCCTTAACAACGTTGATCTGCATTATCCAAACGAGATGGCAAGACATAAACTTCTTGACCTTATTGGTGACCTGGCGCTGATCGGAAGACCTATCAAAGCACAGATTCTTGCAGCCCGTCCCGGGCACGCGGCAAATGTTGCACTTGCTAAAAAAATTAAGAAACTCATCAAATCGGGTAAGGGAGATATACCCCAATATGACCCAAATAAGGCACCGGTTCTTGACATCAATCAAATCGGGCAGTTGCTTTCTCATCGCTATCCTTTCCAGATGATTGATAAAATTATCGCACTGGATGAAAATAGTGTGGTCGGGATTAAGAATGTGACAATCAACGAGGAATATTTTCTTGGACACTTTCCGGGAAATCCGGTAATGCCTGGTGTTTTACAGCTTGAAGCGATGGCTCAGACGGGTGGTATACTTGTTTTGAGCAGTGTTCCGGATCCTGACAACTACTGGCCATACCTGATCGGTATCGACGCCTGCCGTTTCCGTAAAAATGTTTTTCCTGGCGATACTGTTATTTTTAAATGTGTTTTTACTTCTCCAATGAAACGTGGAATTGTAAAAATGAGCGGTCGTGGATACGTATCCGGGCAGCTGGTGTGTGAAGCAGATATGATCGCAAGTCTAGTAAAGAAAAAATGACACAACAGTTAGCATATATCCATTCTGACGCTAAGATTGCTCCGAATGTAGAAATTGAACCATTCGCCATGATACATGCAGATGTAGAAATAGGCGAAGGAACCTGGATTGGTTCTCATGCAGTGATTAACGCAGGAGCTCGTATCGGCAAAAATTGCCGTATTTTCTCTGGTGCCGTTATATCTTCAACGCCACAGGACCTTAAATACAACAATGAATACACACTAACAATTATTGGTGACAATACTACCGTTCGGGAATATGCTACGATTAGTCGCGGCACTGAAGAGCATTGGAAAACGGTGGTTGGGTCAGGTTGTCTGATCATGGCCTATGCGCACGTCGCGCACGACTGTCGTGTGGGTAACAATTGCATCATCGGTAATAATGTGCAAATGGCTGGCCACGTTCATGTAGACGACTGGGCCATTGTAAGTGCAATGAGTGCTGTACATCAATTTGTCAAAATTGGGGCTCATTCATTTGTCTCAGGTGCTTCTTTGGTTCGTAAAGATGTTCCTCCTTTTACAAAGGCAGCTCGTGAACCGATTTCTTATGCGGGAATCAATTCAGTAGGTTTGCGCCGCCGTGGATACAGCAATGAAAAAATTGTCGATATCCAGAATATTTATCGCTATATCTACATGAGAGGCCTTAACAATGCTGAGGCTTTGCAAAAAATCGAGTTAGAGTTACCGCCATCCAACGAACGTGATGAAGTTGTAAATTTCATTCGTAATTCGGAAAGAGGAATTATGAAAAGTCCTTTCCAGACCTATGGCGCGGGAGATCCGGAAGCTCAGGCTTAAAGGTTTAATATAAATGTCAAAGGCTTATCTTTCTCGCGAAGGGTAAGCCTTTTTCTTGCTATAACACTAAAAATGGAAGTGCTAATATCAGCGTGATCAGAAGTGCTTTGTATTTTTTTGAATTTAAAAATTTCGCTTTTTGAAGCATAAGTGAATGTAAAACGGACATTCCCATAAGGATAACAATCAGACGCTGGGTATATCGGAATTCTGTTTTAAGGCAGATAATGACGCACCCGACGATAACGAGCAACGTAATTCCGTGTAAGATCTGTCTGGTTAGTATAGAGCCCGACCGCACCGCGAGATTGGATGTGTTGGGGGAAGTCATTGCAATAAAATAAGATGACAACAATAAATTCTGAATGACTATCAGAATAAAAATAACACCCGTATACCTGTGCTCTTTAACCAGGTCCTGGTTCTGGAAAAATGTGTTTCCAACAATTGCCGCCGTCATAATAATGGCAGACAAGGGTTCTCGTAGCATATGAAGCGGGCTTCTTTCAGGTAATTTTGAAAAGAGAAAAGTACCCGCTGCCGAAGTTATCATCAGGCCAAGCGCAAGTTTCCACATTTGTCCCGGCAGGAAAAACGCCGCAATACATGCGACAACAAGTGCTCCGACTATTATTTTAAAAAAGGATATCCGTTCCTTTTGACTGGAAAGAAATTTTTTTGATTCCGCCTTTGCCGGTTTTCGGTTATCCAGAAGTCTGTTTAACGAAGCGATAATAAATACGCCGAGTGCCAGAACGAGTGAAGTTTTTGTATTGAGACTGGCTTTTCCGACAGGTAGTCTACTGAATGCTGCCTGCGAAATTACGGCTCCGGCAACCAGGTCGAAGTTAAACCAATGTATATGGCCTAAGCTAAATTTTTTAATGGTATTGATGATGAAGTTGAGTAAATTTCCTTTCACAAAAAGCGTTTATTCGGTCAATAAGATTTCGTCTCCCTGTTTCACAAGGCCCTGATTTTTGGTTACTAAGTTTTGTCCAAAAAGAATTTTATTATTTACTCTGCGATATGTTGCCAGTGTTTTTAGCGGCTCTTTTCCTTTGACACCTGTCTCCGGATCGATTGTAGTCAAAACACAACGTGCACAAGGTTTTACAATATCAAAAGACAAATCGCCGATCTTAAACGACTTCCAGTAATCTTCTGCAAAAGCGCTCGTTCCTGTTACCACAAAGTTTGGGCGAAATCTTTGCATGATGACAGGCTCTTCCAGGCGGGAATTCAGGTCGTCCAGTGATGCCTGGGATATCAGTAAAAACGGGAATCCATCAGCAAAACTCACATTTTCGTTATTTTTTGCATATTTAGGATCAGCTTTTCGCTCTGTTTTTTCAGGCATCATGACCAGGCGGACATCCAGTTCCAATTGTTCACTTAGCCATTTGTCGACATCATTACTAACTGTAATTGCGTCCACAGTATCATCCCAAACTGTCACAGCAATCGGACTTGCACTGACCGGCTCAATCGGAACAGTTATACGGTTATCGGGCATAAGTTTATTGGAAATCAACAGCGAATTTTCTTCAACCGAAACTTCCAGCATAGCCATTTTCGGGAATTCTCTCTGGGTAATAAAACGGCCAAAAGGATCCGTAATCATCCAGCGACGATCATGTTGGAGCCCCTTTTCCTGAACCTGCGCGTCTGAAATACGAATACCTGCCAAAGATTTTACCGGATAAATCCAGATTTCTGAAAGAACCATTTTTAAATTTTTTGTTATTTTAAAATTCCATTCTTGCCATCGGACTAACTGTCTGGTCGCAGAAATCGTTTTTGAGAAATTTGTAATGGGCGGCCATGGCGATCATCGCCGCATTATCGGTGCAATATTCAAATTCAGGAATATAAACTTTCCAACCCTGTTTTTCTCCCAGTTCAAGAAGTGAGGTCCGCAATCCTGAATTTGCAGAAACTCCACCTGCAATAGCGATTTCCTTTATCCCGGTTTCTTTCGCAGCCTTTTTTAACTTTTTCAAAAGAATATTTACTAAAGTATATTGGATACTGGCGCAAATATCTGCAATATTTTCCTGAATAAAATTTGGATTTTCCCGCACCTGTTTCTGTAAAAAATACATGAACGAAGTTTTAATTCCACTAAATGAAAAATCAAGTTCAGGCATTTCTGGCAGCGGGAAACTGTATGCAAGAGGATTCCCGGTTTGGGCGTATCGATCAATAAGCGGTCCGCCCGGATAAGGTAAATCAAGAAGTTTGGCTGTTTTATCAAAAGCTTCACCCACAGCATCGTCTCTGGTTTGCCCGATTATCTGCATATCCAGTGGAGTATTTATTTTGACGATCTGCGTATGACCGCCGCTTACCGTAAGGCATAAAAATGGAAATTCCGGTTTTGGATCCTGTATAAAATGAGCAAGTACATGCGCCTGCATGTGATTAACTTCGATAAGTGGCAAGCCAAGTCCCAGCGCCATGGATTTTGCAAAGGAAGTCCCAACCAGTAAAGCGCCTAATAATCCGGGTCCTTTGGTAAAAGCGATGGCATGCAGGTCTTTTTTTGTTACTTTTGCATCGCTCAATGCTTTATCTACCACGGGCAGAATGTGTTGCTGATGCGCTCTTGATGCGAGTTCAGGAACAACACCGCCATATTGTGTGTGAATGAGCTGCGTAGCAACAACATTGGAGTAAATTTTGCCGTTAGATAAAACAGCGGCCGAGGTTTCGTCGCAAGACGACTCTATCGCGAGAATGTTCATGAATTTTGAATAATATTCGCAAAAATAAGCAATTAACGATAAGATACGCAGGAATTTGCTGCGAAGCGATATATGTTAAAATCCCTGAAGGCGATTATCAATGTTCTGGTTGTGCTAATGATTTTCGCGCTTTTAGCGTTGGGGATCGTTACCATTGCTGTTCAATTTCCTTCGGTTCAAACATTTCTGGTTCAATCTGCTACCGCCAGAATTTCAGAGAAAATGGGTTATCCCATTGAGATAACAAGGGTTAATATCAAATGGTTTGATGTGGTTTCTCTGGAGGGCGTTTCTGTAAAAGATACGAGCCAACAAGAAATGATCGACGTTGGGCGTATTGACGTTAATCTGAACATGCAGAATATTATCCAAAATTCTGCAAAGGAAGTTCACCTTGACGAAGTTACGCTATATCAACCAGATGTGCATCTGGTTGTTGCTCCCAAAACCGGAGATTTAAATATTGACGGATTTATCAACCGTATCGTCGAACTAACATCCTCCAATAAGCCTCGCCCGGCTAATGCCCCTGAAAATAATACACCTTTTACGATTGGCAAGTCGAAAATTGTTGACGGAACTTTCCGTTATGACGACCCGAGAAAACCGCAGTATAAAAGCCCGGGAGTTTTTGATTATTCACACTTTGAGTTGAATAAACTTAATGCAGAACTGAAAGATTTTCTCGCTCAGGGAGACACAATTTCATTTCTTGCCCGCAACATGAAAACCATCGATAAGCAGACAGGTTTGAAAATGCATGATATGGATACCCGGTTTTTGTTCTGTCAAAAGAAAATGGAGTTGAAAGAGCTGAGTGCGAAAATCGGAAATTCTTTTATCAGTGATGACATTACTTTTCATTACAATCGCTCGGGAGACCTTGGCGACTTCAACCATAAAGTTTTTCTGAGAGGCCATTTTACTGATACCCGAATCAATTCAGCAGATCTTGGTTTGTTTTCGGAATATGTAGACAGGCTTAACGAAACCTGGAAAGTTTCTGGGGATTTCAATGGCCGCGTAGACGATTTTGAATTGTCAGGTGCTGATATCAGGTTTGGTCAGGGAAGCCGTTTAATAGGGGATTTAGGTTTTAAAGGATTACCGGATCATGATCCGCTGATGGATATTAAATTGTCGTTATCCAAAATTTTACCGCTGGATCTCGTACAATATTATCCGGAATGGAAATCGCATGAAACTTTACAGAAGTTCGGAACAACCTTGCTGGATGGAACTTTCAAGGGAACGATTGAAGATTTTGACGTAAAAGCATCTGTCTCTTCCGAACTTGGGAAAGCGGCTGGTGATCTTGTATTCCATATTTCTGACGAAAAAACGACAACGTATTCCGGCGATATTGAAACGACGGATTTTGAAATCGGTAAATTGATCGATCAACCGGAAACGTGGCAGCGGCTTGATTTCTCGGGAACGATTCACGGAAAAGGATTAGACCTCGCTTATGCGTCGACGAACATGGATGCGGTTGTTAGCCGGGTTGGTTTTAAAAACTATGATTACAGGAATATTGCTTTAAAAGGAAATTTGCAGAACCAGTATTTTAACGGATTGGTAAGCTCAAAAGATTCAAATCTGGTTGTCAACCTGGAAGGTGAATTCGATTTATCGAAGCCTAAAAATTCCTTTGATCTGCAAGGGATTATAGAAAAAGCAAATCTCCTTCCCTTAGGTTTCACAAAAGAAGCGATTACGCTTCGAACGGAGCTGGATGTAAAAGTTACTGGTAACACGGTCGATGAACTGGTGGGTGATGCCAAGCTTTTAAATACTTATCTGATCACGTCCAATAAGGAACGAAATCTGGTGATTGATACATTGCTTTTTTCCTCCCGCCAAAAACTGGATAAGCGTATCTTAAATCTGGAAAGTGAATTTTTGACTGCCAAGGCTGAAGGTGATTTTGTTCCGACACAAGCCTGGAAGGATATTAATCAGGTTTTATCAGAGTATCAGCTTTACTTTTTTGAGAATGAATCTGACCGTAATGCCTATTATGTAAAAAAAGAGCAAAAGGCATTGTTGAGAAAATATGAGATTGACTATGAAGTTGAAACAAAAAATATAGGTCAGTTTCTGGCATTTTTAAGTCCGGATGTTTACGTTTCTCATGGCTCAAAAGCGGAGGGAAAATTCAAAATGGACAACACGGCTTTTATTACTTTAACTGCAACTGCCGATACAGCGCGTTACGGAAATAACCAGTTTATACAAACGGAAGTAGATGTTACCACTTCGAAATTTGTGAACAGTGCGGAAGTACTTGCATCCGTTTTGGTGACTTCCAGTAAACAGCAGATGAGTGCGCTCGTTCCAACTGAAAAGCTCGAACTGGAAGGTACCTGGGACGTGGATCATATCGATTTCAATGGAGGTATTCGTCAGGTAAGCAGTACCAATCTTGCCAATCTTGCAGGCGAAATTCGCTTTTTACCCGCAGGTCTTGACATAAGTTTTAAAAACTCCAAACTGAATTTGCTGGATGAAGAATGGAACATGCCTGCCAATAGTTTGATTTCAATCGTTGGGCGGGACATAACATTTAGTAATCTGGGATTAATTAACGGCAGACAGCGTTTGGCGGTTAATGGTACATTGTCTTCAAACCCGGAAAGAACCTTACTTTTTGATATTAAAAACTTCAAATTAGGCACACTAAATCCTGTTTTTAACACCAAGCTTGCCGGAATAATGGATGGCTCGGCAAAAATGCGCGATGCTTATAACAGTGTTGTTTTAGATGCAGACTTCAATGTTGAGAGTCTTGGATATGCGAATTACGAGTTTGGGAATTTTGCGGGAACTGGTGAGTGGGATCAAATGGATAGTCAGCTGCAAATTGATGCTGAACTGAATAAGGATGCCCGGCGTATTTTTAGTTTAGTAGGTTCATACCGGCCTAAATTGAAAGCCAATACATTAAATCTGAAAGCTATTTTTAACGATATGGATTTCAAAGCTTTGGAGCCTTTTTCCGAAGAGTTGGTTTCAAACGTGAGTGGAAAAGCGCAGGGAACGGTTCAAATAAAAGGCACGTTGAACGCACCTGTTCTCGACGGATCGATTATGGTTGAGAAAGGCCGGATGAAATTCGATTATCTGCAATCTGTGTTTACATTTAGTGATAAAATCAATTTTTCTGAAAGTGAGATAACGGTTAATAATATCACTTTAACGGACCCGGATGGTAATACAGCTTCACTTCGGGGCGGGGTTTTTCATGATGGATTTAAATATTTCAGTTTAGGTTTCAATGCTGATCTCCGGAATTTTAAAATTCTGAATACTGCTTCCAAAGACAACGATATGTTTTACGGAACTGCGTATGTTACCGGCCCGGTCAATGTCTATGGACCAATTGATAATATGAATATTGAGGCGAATGTTACAAGTAATAAAAATACCAAAATTTATATCCCCTTGGATGGTGCCACGGAAGTTGCTACCCAGGATTACATTCAGTTTGTCAGTCAAATACTAAAACAGGATAGCACAACTTCTGATCCAGATTCCCAGCAAAGCAAAGTGGCAGGCGGAATTAAAATGAACTTCAACTTCAATCTGACGCCTGACGCAACTTGCGAGATCATTTTCGATCGCCAGACCGGCGATATTATCCGCGCAAACGGAAGCGGACGTTTGAATTTGAATATTGATACCAAAGGCGATTTTACGATGGTCGGTACCTATGAAATTGACAAAGGAGACTATAACTTTACGTTACAAAATATCATCAATAAGAAATTCACGATCAAACCAGGCAGTCGGATTGTTTGGTCCGGTGATCCTTATGGCGCTCAACTGGATGTCAAAACCGGATACAGGCAATTGGTTTCCCTTGCAGGTGTACTTCCAAATACTTCAAGCCTTAATAATTCAGAAGCAGCGACCTTATCCCGCCGTTATCCGGTAGAAGTTACGATCGCGCTGTCTGACAGGCTGATGTCGCCTCAGATCAAATATGACCTGGAAATACTTGATAATCCTTCATTAAGCAATCTGCGTGGACAGCTTGAAGCGTTCCAGACCAAACTGAAATCAGATGAGCAGGAGTTAAGCCGGCAGGTGAGCAGTTTGCTGGTCGTCAATCAATTATTGCCGGAAGCAAATACCACGACAAACCAGAACTTTGTCGGAAATAGTATCAGTGAACTAGTCTCCAATCAGATAAGTCGTTGGGCATCAACAATTAATGAAAATCTGGAAGTGGGTGTCAGCGGACTTTCATTGGATCAGAATGCATTGAACAACTTACAGCTTAGATTTTCATACCGTTTTCTTAATGACCGTTTCCGTATCACGCGGGATGGCCGGATAAGTTCCGGTGTCACGGGAGCCAACCAGTATGATGCTACCAGTATATTAGGAGAGTGGACGCTGGAATACTGGCTTACGCCAAATGGTTCTGTCAGGGCAAAAGCCTATAACCGAAATATTCAAAACTCACTTTATCTGAATAGTACGTTGACGACAGGTGGGGTAAGTATGCAATTTACACACAGTTTTAACCGATTTAAGGCAATGCCAAAACCGGTTGAGCTGCAGGTGCCGTATGTCATCCCGGTTCCGGATTCTACGGAAAGTGATACCAGTAATAATAAGTTGATTTCCAGAAAGGAACTTATGCGTTAGCTCCTGCCGAAAGCTCATGTTTAATCTGATGAATGCGGTTGTTAAATTCCAGATTCACAAAATCAATATTTGGAACACAAGTCGCTGCAAGATAATCCGTTACTTCCTGATGATGCGGCACTCTCTTCCCGGTGACAATGCTGATATGTTTTGAAGTCGTCCACAACAGCGTTTTCAGCTCGGTCCGCTGATCGTTGGTCATAAAATACTCCGTGACCATCGTATCCTCATTGTAATGAATAACCCGGGAAGTAATGCGCGTCCACTCACTAATGAGGGCCGGACGGACATAGGCGATCTGATGTTGGTAGACAACCCAGCTTGTTTTCAATTCCCGAAACATGGCTTCAAAACTAAAACCATAAAGTTTTGAAACCTGGTCTTCACGGGCATTGAAAAAATATTCGAAATATTTGGAATTGTTCAGGTGCATGAGCGGGTCGCAGTCCTGAAAACGAACGATTACCCTCGATTCAGCCTCAACAGGCATGTTTGAAAGTTCGGCAGTGAAAAGCATAAATGACTGAAAATTTAACTTAAAAATAAAAAAGGTCTATACCAGGTTATTCGCCCCGGTATCTTACGGCCAAACCTTTCATGATATAACCTTCCTTTTTTACTGACGTGTAATATTTATACTGCACATTGATAAGCGCATTCGCACCGATTTTTTGAGCTTTCATAACAAGTCTTGCCGCAAGAAGTTCTTTTGTATCTGCGTCATTTCCACGATACATCATTTTCTTATCTTGTGTCTGTCGTGGCGTCAGTGAATCTTCACTGCTGATTTCAACCCAGCCAATTTCTGAATAGGGCCGATCAAGCGATTCATTTTCATACAAAACTTCAATAGGATATTTCTTACTTGTCGATATTGGGATACCCGAACTACAAGAAGCAAGAAATCCGGCAAAAAGAACTAAAATCAGACTTGCTTTTGCGCGGGGCGACATTAAATTTTTTTTGATCATAATAACAAAACTGAGAATCTTATTTCTGAATTCCCATTGGTTTAAAAAATAATTGAAGATAGCTGTTTGGATTCAATTTACATATACAGAAGTAGGTATGACAAACGTGGCAGCCAGTCCGTAAATATCGATCAATAATGTGTCTGTCATTTCATTTTCCGGATTTAAAATCATGAAACAACATTCGGGTTCGACGAAAAAGGTAATTATTTGTTAAAGCAAATTAGTCCTGAACAACGCTTCCGAAGTATATCTTTGGAACAATATTGCCGCCGAGATTTTCAATGCAGCCCCAGTTGTTATGTACATTTATGGAAATAATCGATAATACGCATCTTAAAATGCCACTAAAACCATGCCCTTTTTTAATTTTTTAATATACATTTGACATCAATTAATCAATATTCCTGAAACGTGAAAAAATTAACTTTCTGGGTAATCGGTGTTCTTGCGACATGCTCTGTTGCTGCCCAGACACCAAAAAAAACGACTGTCACAAATACAAAAACGATTGCAAGACCGAAATTGGTTGTCGGTATTGTAGTCGACCAAATGCGCTACGATTATTTATATCGCTATTATGATAGATATGTAGAAGGCGGAATTAAGCGCTTTCTGAATGAAGGGTTTAATTGCCGGAATAATCATTACAGTTATGCATTGACCGTAACCGCTGCGGGCCACGCTTCCATTTATACGGGCTCGATTCCTGCCATTAATGGGATTATAGGTAATGAGTGGTATGATCAGGTCAATTCAAAAGGCGTGTATTGTGTAGAAGACAGCACGGTAAAAACGGTTGGAAGCAACAATGTCAGTGTAGGGAAAATGTCTCCGCGCAATCTTTTGACAAGTACCGTGACAGATCAGTTGAGAATTGCTACCAATTTTCGCTCCAAAACGATCGGTATTTCTATTAAAGACCGCGGATCTATTTTACCTGCCGGTCATACTGCAAACGGCTCATACTGGTTTGATTCAAATACCGGGAACTGGGTGACGAGCACCTTTTACATGGAGGAATTGCCGCAGTGGGCTAAGGATTATAATGCAAAAAAAATGCCTTCGGAATATATGAAAAAAGGCTGGCAAACATTAAATCCAATTGAAACGTATACGCAAAGTACACCCGATGATATGGCTTGGGAAGGAATGCTTCCAGGCGTTAAAAAACCTGTTTTCCCATTTGAACTTGCCGGTTTTGCAGGTGATGCTTTTGGAACCGTTACAACGACGCCATGGGGTAACACAATTACCAAGGAAATGGCGATAGAAGCGATTAAAGGTGAGAAATTGGGGAAGGGTAGTGATACAGACTTTCTTGCGGTTAGTTTTTCAACACCTGACAAAATCGGGCACATGGCCGGTCCTAATTCCATTGAACAGGAAGATGACTTTTTAAAGCTTGACCGGGAGTTTGCAGAGTTATTTGCATTTCTTGATAGCTGGACAGGAAAGGGGAATTATACCGTTTTCCTTACAGCTGACCACGGTGTAGTGGACGTTCCGGGTTTTGCCAAAGCGCATAAATTGCCAGCAGGACTTGCTAACAGAACCGTGTTGGGAGATATCGTAAAAAAGAATCTAAACGAAGCTTTTGGAGAGGGTGTTTACATTGCAAGCTCTGAAAACAACCAGTTGTACCTGAATCACGTGTTGCTGAAAAAGAAAAAACTTTCTGTAAGCCAGGTTTTCGATGTGGTGAGAGAGTCGCTTTTGCAAGTTGACGGCATTGCTGATATCATCAACCTGACAGATATGGGCAGGACGCCGTTGAACACTTATCAGCTGGAACTTTACAAAAATAATGTGAATGCGAAACGGAGCGGTGATATTCAGATTATCACACAGCCGGGATGGTTTTATGGCAGTGCCACAGGAACTTCTCATGGAACTCCTTATAACTACGACACACAGGTGCCATTTGCAATGTTTGGATGGGGGATTAATAAAGGAGAAACTCTAAGACGTACGTCTGTCTCGGATATTGCATCAACAATTGCTTCCTTATTGCATATTTTACCACCAAGCGGGAATATTGGAAATCCTGTTGAGGAGGCTTTGAAGAAATAAAATAATTCGTTTTTATAGTAAAGGGCGATTTCGAATATTTCGAAATCGCCCTTTACTATATTTATGTACACAAAAAATAGATAACCTAAGACTCCTCCACCACCAAAGTAATACCTTCCGTTCGCTGGATTACTACTTTACTGCCAGCTTCAATTGCATGATGATCAGCGGAAGTTGCACTCCATTCTGCACCGCGATAGTATATTTTACCTGAGCCATTTGAAGGTATTTCCCTGATCACCATGGCAGTTTCTCCAACGAATTCTGTATATTCCTGATGTTTTCCTCGTCGGGTTTCCATCAGATTTTTGGCATGTTTTCGGAAAATGATAAGTGTCAGAATTGAGATGAGCGAAAAAGCAATAATCTGGTATTCAAGAGTTGGTAAAAGACCAACCGCCGCCAGAAGTGCTGTCACCAACCCTCCGACTGCGAAAAATACAAAAACCAATGCAACACTTACCAGCTCTGCAACCAGCATCAGCAGTCCGATAATCATCCATATTTGTGGCAACGACAAATCCATAATTATTTCTTTGGTTCGGAAGATTTAACAATAGCCATGGCCGAGGCAACCATTGAGCCCATATCGGCCAGGTTAGCGGGAAGGATCAAAGTGTTTCCAGCCTTTGCCAGTTTCCCAAATTGTTCAACAAAGTTATCGGCGACTTTTAGTTGAACGGCTTCCATGCCACCTTCATTTTGAATGGCGGCGGCAACCAGCCGGATACTTTCGGCCGTAGCCTCTGCGACCGATCTTAAAGCAGCAGCCTCACCTTCGGCCTCGTTAATCTGACGCAAACGCACACCTTCAGATTCAAGAACTGCTTTTTGTTTTTGACCTTCGGCTACATTAATTGCAGCTTGTTTTTCACCATCCGACTGTAAAATGACCGAGCGGCGTTCACGTTCAGCCTGCATTTGTTTTTCCATCGCGATCAATACACTTTGCGGTGGTGTTATATTTTTTATTTCATAACGAAGCACTTTTACACCCCAGCCAATCGCAGCATCATCAATGGATTGAACGACAGCGCGGTTAATGATCATTCGTTCTTCAAAAGTTTTGTCCAGGTCAAGCTTACCTATTTCGCTACGCATAGTAGTCTGCGCCAACTGAATGACGGCAAAGGTATAGTCAGCAATACCATAAGCCGCTTTTTTGGGGTCAATAACCTGAATAAAAATAACACCATCCATCCGGACCTGCACGTTATCGCGGGTGATACAGATTTGCTCGGGAATATCTATCGCAGATTCTTTCAGCGTGTATTTGTAGGCAATGCGGTCAAAGAAGGGAATTATAAAATTGATACCTGGTTGTAAAACGCCATAAAATTTACCTAATCTTTCTAATATATAAGCTGTCTGTTGCGGTACGACTTTTACCGTCATCAGAATAGTGAGTATTACAAGAACCAATAAAACTAACAAAGGAGTCATAGCCGATTTTGATTTGGTGTAGTACGAAAATAACCCCGTACCTGCCAGATTCCTAAGGATGTATTACCAACGAACAATTAAGAAGTCCGTCGGTAATTTTACGGGATGGATGGCACTTTTAATCTCTTAAAATTTCCTTTGAAATAACCATTTTCTGGATCTCGCTCGTTCCCTCGCCAATCGTACAAAGTTTGCTGTCGCGATAAAATTTTTCTACGGGATAATCTTTAACAAAACCATATCCCCCAAATATCTGAACCGCTTCATTGGCAACCCTGACGGCTGTCTCTGATGAATGGTATTTTGCAACAGAACTTGCCAGCGTCACCTTTTCCCCGCGGTCTTTCATTGATGCGGCATGATATGTCAATAATGAAGAAGCCTGAATATCCGTGTACATATCGGCTAATTTAAAGGCGATCGCCTGGAAATCAGAAATAGATTTTCCAAATTGTTTCCGTTCTTTTGAATAGGCCAATGCGGCTTCGTATGCGCCAACCGCAGTTCCCACACCAAGAGCCGCGATGGAAATTCTGCCGCCGTCCAGCACTTTTAGAGATTGAATAAAACCTTCTCCTACATCACCGATTCTAAAACTGTCAGGTATATGGCAGTCCTGAAAAATTAACTCAACAGTTTCAGATGCCCGCATGCCCAGTTTATTCTCTTTTCGGCCTGCCGTAAATCCAGGAGTACCCTGTGGTATAATAAATGCAGTTGCGCCATGCTTATCACCTGGCTCACCCGTTCGGGCGATCAGCACGGTTACATCTCCGCTTTTGCCATTGGTGATAAAATTTTTCGATCCGTTTATTTTCCAGCCGTCTCCATCGATAACAGCGACAGTTTGCATATTACCGGCGTCAGAACCTGTGTTTGGTTCGGTCAGGCCCCATGCGCCTAGCCATTCGCCGGAAGCTAATCTGGGTAAATATTCTTTTTTTTGCTCGTCACTGCCGAACATTAAGATATGATTTGTGCAGAGAGAATTATGCGCCGCCATGGAGAGTCCGATAGAAGGATCAACCTTTGAAAGTTCAATGATTGCGGTAACATATTCGTCATAACCCAGGCCGGCTCCTCCGAATTCTTCCGGTACCAACATGCCCATCAAACCCAGTTCTCCAAGTTTCCGAAAGACATCTTTTGGAAAAAGTTGGTCCTCGTCCCAAACGCTGATGTTAGGTTTGATCTCCCTGGCAGCAAAGTCACGTACAGATTGTTCGATCATTGAGCGGGTATCGGATCTTGAATTTTCGACCAATTGTGTGTTCATGATAGTATTTTGTTGATGAAAGATATGTTTTGTTCAATTATAAGATGAAATGAACATATTTAATTTACCGATTAAAAACAAATGATCCTAATAAGAGGAGGGATTCATTTAAAAAAATTACTTTTGTTACTATTGAGAGCCACCTGGCTTAATAAAGTGCAATTTTGAATTATTGAAATATTTTTCATCGCAGCTATATTATTATTAAAATTTTATGAAAATAGCAGTAGTAGGAACCGGTTATGTAGGTTTGGTAACAGGGACTTGTTTTGCCGAAACAGGGAATCAGGTATTTTGTGTGGATATCGACGCTAAGAAAGTTGAGCGTATGTTGAACGGTGATATTCCAATTTACGAACCAGGACTGGACGTACTTTTTGACCGTAACGTGGCGGAAGGCCGCTTACAATTTACAACAAATCTTGCCGAAGGTATTAAGGATGCAGAAGTGATCTTTTTGGCGCTTCCAACCCCTCCGGGCGAAGACGGATCTGCTGATTTGAAATACATCCTGAAAGTGGCTGATGATTTGGGTCACATATTGGAAAACTACGCGGTTATTATTGATAAAAGTACTGTTCCCGTTGGAACTGCTGAAAAAGTACATGCTGCAATCGCTAAAAATGCCAAAGTTGAATTTGATGTAGTATCGAATCCTGAATTTTTACGTGAAGGTGTTGCTGTTGAAGATTTCATGAAGCCTGACCGCGTTGTGGTGGGGACAACTTCTGAAAAAGCTAAAAAAGTAATGGAAAAACTTTATGCGCCATTGGTACGTCAGGGGAATCCGGTTATTTTTATGGACGAGCGTTCTGCGGAAATGACTAAATATGCTGCCAACTCTTTCCTTGCCATGAAAATTACTTTCATGAACGAGATCGCGAACCTTTGCGAAAAAGTGGGTGCTAATGTTGATGATATTCGTCGTGGTATTGGAACAGATAGCCGTATTGGCAAACGTTTCCTTTTTGCAGGTATCGGTTATGGTGGAAGCTGTTTCCCGAAAGATGTACAGGCTTTGGCAAAAACTTCCGCAGATTATGACTACGATTTCAGAATTTTGAAGTCGGTTATGGAAGTAAATTACGATCAGAAGAAAAAACTTTTACCGATGGTAAATAATTTCTTCAACAACGATCTGAAAGGAAAAACAATTGCAGTTTGGGGCTTGGCTTTCAAACCTTATACAGACGATATTCGTGAAGCTCCGGCTTTGGAAAATATCGAAGCTTTGCTTGAAGCAGGCGCAATAGTTACCGTTTATGATCCGGAAGCAATGGAAAATGTAAAGGGTATTCTGGGGGATAAGGTTACTTTCTGCCACACGCCTTATGCAGCTCTGGATGATGCAGATGCGTTAATGATCTTCACAGAATGGCCGCAGTTCCGTACGCCTGAGTTTGAGAAGATGGGAAAATTGTTGAAAAATAAAGTAATTTTCGACGGACGTAATCTTTATGAACTAAGCACAATGCGCGAAATGGGTTATACTTATTTCAGTATTGGTAGAGAAAAAGTATCATAATTTAAGATTTTGAGATAGAGATTCCGTGAATTAAGTTATGTTTGATACATGAATTAATTCAGGAATCTCAATTTTTTAATATCTCGGATCTCGCAGTATAATCTCAAAATCTAATAATATAATTCATGAAGCGTGTATTAATAACCGGAGCGGCAGGTTTTTTAGGGTCGCATCTTTGTGAGCGATTCTTAAAAGAAGGCATGTATGTTATCGCAATGGACAACCTGATCACAGGTGATTTGCGTAATATTGAACATCTGATGCCAAATCCAAATTTCGAATTTAATCATCACGATGTTACAAAATACGTGCATATTCCAGGAGAATTGGATTATATCATGCACTTCGCGTCGCCAGCCAGCCCGATCGATTATCTGAAAATTCCTATCCAGACTTTGAAAGTTGGTGCGATGGGAACTCATAATTTGTTAGGACTTGCTCTGGCTAAAAAAGCACGTTTTATCATCGCTTCTACTTCTGAGGTTTACGGTGACCCATTGGTTCACCCGCAAACAGAAGAGTATTGGGGACATGTTAACCCGATCGGACCGAGAGGTTGTTATGATGAAGCAAAACGTTACCAGGAAGCGATCACGATGGCTTACCACCGTTATCACGAAGTGGAAACACGTATTGTCCGTATTTTCAACACTTACGGACCTAGAATGCGATTGAACGACGGACGTGTATTGCCGGCATTCATCGGACAGGCATTACGTGGAGAGGATATCACAATCTTTGGAGACGGTTCTCAAACGCGTGCATTCTGTTATGTAGATGATCTTGTTGAAGGTATCTACCGACTGTTGTTGAGCGATTATACTTTGCCAGTGAATATTGGAAATCCTTCTGAAATTACAATTAAGGAGTTTGCAGAGGAAATTATTGCGTTAACCGGAACTGATCAAAAAGTAGTTTACAAAGATCTTCCACAAGACGATCCGAAACAACGCCAGCCGGATATTACAAAAGCAAAAGAAATTCTGGGATGGGAGCCAAAAGTTTCCCGTGAAGAAGGTCTGAAAATTACTTATGATTATTTCCGCAGTCTGCCGAAAGAAAGATTATATGAAGAATCAAACCATAGAGGTTTTGAGACTTTTAAGAAGGAAGAATAGTTTTTTGGCTGTCGGCCATCAGCAATCGGCTGTCGGCTAGATGTAGAGAAAAGAGTTTTATAAATAATAACCAAAAAATCCCGCAGATACTTCTACGGGATTTTTTGTTGTCCAGTTGAAAGCCGACTGCTGAAAGCCGATAGCCAAAATTAGACTTCCATAATCTCCTTTTCCTTAGCAGCAAGTATTTGTTCAACTTTTGATACAAAACTATTTGTAAGCTGCTGTACACGGTCTTCACTTACTTTTACCAAATCCTCAGCAACACCTTCTTTTGTCAATTTCCGAAGCGAATTGTTAGCATCCTGACGAATGTTACGGATGTTGATCTTTGCAGTTTCCACCTCGTTTTTCGCGCGTTTTGCAAGTTCACGGCGACGTTCTTCGTTAAGAGGCGGAACAGAAATGCGGATCATTTCACCATCATTAGAAGGTGCAAAACCAAGATTTCCGTTACGGATCGCTTTTTCAATATCATTAATCGTTTTCTTCTCGAAAGGCCTGATCGCGATGGTCCTTGCATCCGGCGTATTGATCGTTGCCACGTTTGACAAAGGAGTCATTGAACCGTAGTATTCGATCTGGAGGCCATCCAGCATTTGAGGTGATGCTTTTCCGGCGCGTATTTTTCCTAATTCAATAATCAAGTGCTTGACAGCACCTTCCATTGTGTCCTTGGCGTCTTCCAGATATAATTCTATTTCTTCCATTGGTAACTTTCTATTGTTTCAGTATATTCTCTACTCTTAATTCTGATTAAGTCAGCCACCTTGAATTGGCTATTTGCTTTGTGGTTCTTTTTTAGGTAACTGCTTAGTTTATCAATGTATTTAGGCTGCGTAGTTTTATTTGTTTGCGTCTGGATAATTCGGCAACAAAACTGAAAATCTCTCAATCTGGGTGCTAATATCTGAACTGTTGATTTAATTTGGTCAATTGCTCCACCCAAATCTCCTCCTTTTAATTCAATAAAGTAGACAATTTTATCAGAGCAATCTAAAATTAAAAAGTCACATTTCTTGCTGTCAGATGCTTTGATTAAACAGTTGTCTACTCTTAATTTTATTATTAAATTTCTTTTTGCATTATTTAGTATATATTCCGATTTGGCTCGATCATCTTTAACGCTTATTATCGATCTGCGATCAGCATATTCCTGACATTCGTTAAATTCAACTTCGTCAAAAGGATTACAACTCTCACTCATTCGCTATACTGAATATCCAATAGTTCATCGAATTGTCTAATGATATCGTCAGAAACCTTATCCAAAACTTCGTGATCAATTAGGCCTAATTCCTGATCGAAAATATCCTGTATTCCAAAATTGTCTTCACCTTCACTCTTATTCATAAACCCAACGAACAAATTTTCCGGATTTATCCAGAATTCTTTGCTGAGGATTTTTTCGACTTCCTCTGACTTGTTTTCTATTTGAGCAGTAGTGTAAGCTTTAATAGAGTTATTAAGGGTAGCTAGAATGTACGGACTGTGTGTGGTGACGATTAATCTGGTTTTATTATCTGATTCAGCACTATTTAACAAAGTGATTAGTTTTGTCATGTCACGTTGTGCGTCTGGGAACAGGTGAGCTTCTGGTTCCTCGATTATCATGTCGTAATTGTTTACATCAGAGTGTGCCAGGATGTATTGAATGACGTTAATTAGCCAAGAAGACTCTTGTTGACCCGAAGAAGTATGTTTTAATGGAACAACATAACCTGAATTGTTATGATATTGCATGATGCCGTCACTATTATCGCTTATATGGAAATCTCCCTTTAAAACTCTAAATGACAATTTATTACTTAGGGAATAAATATCTTCCTCGCCTCTATCCGGTGCTAGTATAGCATTCCTGCCAAAAAGATTATTATGATCAGGAGAAGTTAAAAATTTCCTCACCTTATTCGTGAACTTTATAAAATGTTCATTAAAGTAATCTAAGTTGTTATTGTCGAGAAAAGTTAAGGCATTGGAAAGCAAAGAAAGAATACTACGACCAGCCGGAATAAATATTATTTCCAGATTTATGTTTCCTGTGTGATCATCTAACATATTGCCAAGTAACATGTCAGAAAGAAATTCTAATTGATTCTTTGGTCGTTTTTTTGGCGCATCCTTTTCGTCCACAAAAAAGAGTCCATCGCTCTCCATAATTCCGATTTTATCTTTAAATGAGTTTAAATCAACAAAGAAGGAATCATCTATAATGATGTCATTATTTAGTCTCTCAGACAATCGAACGACATCGATTTGAATATTGGCACCACTTGAATAAACAAACTCTATTTGTCCATTCCGATAAGTGGGGAAGATGTTGAAAAACAATTCGCGAATTCGAGCTGTTAACTTCTCGATACTACTATTTTCATTGAAATTAGAATCGGAAATTTTAGAAATGATGTAATTTGGAATAATTTCCTTTCTGAATATATCACTTTCAACCTTCCAAAAAAAATAAATCAACTTTGCCAGCGTGCTTTTTCCCGAAGCCTGTGGCCCAATAAAAACCATATAATCCTTGATTTCAAGGTTTATGTCTTTTAATGGGCCAAAATTTTTGACTTCGATGCGCTGCATATATTTCTTTGAAAATTGAGATTAATTCGATATCAAAGTCCCAACTTGCCCACCCATGACAAGATCGTATAGATTGCCTGGCTTGTTCATATCAAAAACGATGATCGGGACATTGTTTTCTTTACATAGCGTAAAGGCGGTAAGGTCCATGATTTTAAGATTTTTTGACAAAGCCTCGTCAAAGCTAAGCTGTGTATACTTTGTCGCCAGGGGATCTTTTTCAGGATCGGCTGTGTAAACCCCGTCCACGCGTGTTCCTTTTAATACAACCTCTGATTCTGATTCAATCGCACGAAGTCCGGCTGTTGTATCTGTTGTGAAATAGGGATTACCTGTTCCTGCTCCGAATATCACAATACGGCCTTTTTCAAGGTGACGAACTGCGCGGCGACGGATAAGCGGTTCGCAAACTTGCTCCATTTTTATTGCCGACATCAATCTCGTACGCATACCATGTTTTTCAAGGGAACTCTGAATAGCCATTCCGTTGATTACAGTGGCTAACATGCCCATATGGTCGCCTTGAACTCTATCAATACCAGATTTTTCTACTGACGCCCCACGGAATATATTTCCCCCTCCAATGACAATTGCGATTTGCACACCGGCATCTGCAATTCTTTTGATTTCGCTTGAATAGCTGTCAAGGATATTGAAGTCGATAACCTGTGTTTTATCTCCACCGTTGAGTGCTTCTCCGCTAAGTTTGAGAAGGATACGTTTGTATTTTGGTTCGGGCATGATATGGTTGTTGGTGTTTTTTTCTGTAAAAATAAGCGTAGGTGGTTCAGATTACCAAGGATTTTATTGAAACTCTATCAATACCTGATTTTTTTCAACTATTTCTCCGGGGACAACCTTTAAAGTTTTCACAACTCCGTCACCGGCTGACTTGATAATATTCTCCATTTTCATCGCAACCAAAACCAGTAATGTTTCACCCTTTTGTACCTCCTGGCCTGGTTCCACAGCGATAGACTGGATAAGTCCGGGCATTGGTGCTTTGATGTTGTTTATTTTCTTGACAGCCGTAGCTTGCATACCGAGTCCTTCAAGCAACAGATCAAACTGATCTTTGACAGAAGTTTCGTAAAGATTCCCGTTGATCAGAAGTTTGAAAGTTTTTTCAGCAACATTTGATTCTACAACTTCGACGTTGAAAGAGCGGTTTTTCCAGATTACATGATATAGATTTTCACTAATCCTGACTACATCGCCGTCAAAAATGTTATCACCGATCAGCCATTGATCTTCAAGTTGTTTTATTTCAAAAGATATGTCGTCGGAAAACCCGTTGTCGATGGTTTTGCCGCCTACTTTAACTTTTAGCATACCGCTTCGCTGAATTCATGAACAACTTCATTTAGTATCTGATCCAATTCTTCGAAAGTCATACCCTGAACAAGCCGCATGCGGAAAGGTTTAAAATGTTCAAGTCCTTTGAAATAGTTTGTATAGTGGCGTCTCATTTCGAAAACGCCCGCAATCGGGCCTTTCCAGCGGATCGAGAATTCTAAATGTCGGCGGCAAACGGCAACGCGTTCAGCAAGTGTAGGAGGGGCAAGTTTTTCACCGGTTTTAACAAAATGTTTTATTTCATTAAAAATCCAGGGATTCCCGATTGTCGCTCTCCCGATCATAATTCCGTCTACGCCAAAACGATTTTTATACTCCAGTGCTTTTTCAGGAGTATCCACATCGCCATTTCCAAAAATTGGAATGTTGATTCTGGGATTGTCTTTGATTTTAGCAATTAATGTCCAGTCTGCCTCGCCCTTATACATTTGCACACGCGTTCTCCCGTGTACGGAAAGTGCCTGAATGCCAATATCCTGTAACCTTTCAGCTACTTCCTGAACATTTTTTGTACTCTCATCCCAGCCAAGACGGGTTTTTACTGTGACCGGCAAATGTGTTGATTTTACGACGGCATCCGTCATTCGCACCATTTTCGGGATATCTTGCAGCAAAGCAGCACCCGCACCACGGCACGCAACCTGTTTTACAGGACAACCATAATTTATATCAATCAGATCGGGATTGACTCTCGATGCGATTTCTGAACAAGAGCCCATCGTTTCTACATCACTGCCAAAAAGCTGGATACCGACCGGTCTTTCATATTCAAAAATATCCAGTTTTTGAACACTTTTTGCTGCATCACGGATCAATCCCTCAGAAGAAACGAATTCAGTATACATCAAATCCGCGCCATTTTCCTTGCAAACAGCCCGAAATGGCGGATCGCTTACATCCTCCATCGGAGCAAGCAAAAGCGGGAAATCGCCAAGTTCTATTTTACCTATTTTTACCATGTATTATGGGTCAAGTTTCGATTGGAAACAGAATTTTAAACGTCATTTTTAAACGATTCTTATCTCTCAACAGTCACTCGTTATTTTTAAATTCATAATTAGCTGTAAATTTACACCAATTATGCTTAAAAGTTATTCAAATTTGGTACATACACGAGTGCCCGGTACGTTGGGAGGTATATTGGTGTTGATTGGTTTCGTGCTTATTGGAATGGCTGTCGGGAATGTACTGGCAATTCTGATTCTTGCTTTGGTAACTGGTTCTGATGCAAATAGTATTACCGGTTTATTAACAACTTTATTTGCTGACCCGGAAAATGTTCCGAATGGATGGATTTCCATGATGGTTTTGCAAGGAACCGTTCACTTCTTTTCCTACCTTCTTCCTTCGCTTCTGTATTGGTTTTACATGGAACGTAAGGATTTCAAAGATTTCAATTTCAGACGAAAACCTGCGTCGACCGTATGGTTTCTGGCGGCAGTTGTCGTTCTGGCTTTTATACCCATCAACAGCCAGTTTATTGAATGGAATTCCAATATGGTTTTTCCTGAATCCTGGTCGGGCCTGGAACAATGGATGCGGGAAAAGGAAGACCAGAATGCCATGCTCACGCAGTTCATGACCAACTATCAGGAAATATGGCAGCTTATTGTTGCCCTCACTGTAGTTGTGCTTCTTCCCGCTTTGGGTGAAGAGGTATTGTTTCGTGGGATTATACAACGTAAACTTGCACAGCATTGGGCTAATGTTCATATTGCAATCTGGGTTTCGGCAGCGATTTTCAGCGCCATTCACTTTCAGTTTTACGGGTTTTTGCCGCGTATGATACTAGGGGCGCTGTTTGGCTATTTGTATTATTGGTCGGGCAGGCTTTCAGTGGCGATTTTAGCACATTTTGTAAACAACGGATTTGTCCTCGTTATGATGTTTTTATACAACATCAAAGTTTTGGATACCAATATTGAAGAAGTTAAGGTAATGCCGATGACGGCGATTTTAGCCTCCATTGTCCTGACCACTGCTATTTTATTCGAAATCAGAAAATCGGGAACCAAAGAAAAATCTTTGGCTTAAATTTATCACAATTAATTAAAACACAGGCGAAGGCATAGAACTTGCAGGGAATAACTTTATGGACGAAAATTGGGGAAAGGTATATACTACCAGACAGATGATCCGGGCGGAAATTGCCAGAGAAATATTGGAGCAAAATGGAATTGCTGCTGTCATTGTCAACAAACAGGATAGCAGTTATCCGATTTTTGGAGCATGCGAGGTACATGTTCCCATGACAGATTTTGTTCAGGCTCAAACCATCTTAGCGAATGAAGACTCCCTTACAGAATCTGAGTAATCTACAACAGCGGACAATCACCGGGCTCATTGGATTTGTAATAATTCTTGGCTGTATCCTTTACAGTGAATGGAGTTTTTTATTATTGTTTTGTACAATCAGTTCGCTGACCCAGCTTGAATTTTATAAGTTATTAGGTCTCGACGGAAATCAGCCTTTGACATATTATGGTACCTTCTGTGGCACAGTTATGATGTTATTGGCGTACCTTATAGAACAAGACCTCGTTTCGTTTGAAAATTACTTCATTATCAGTCCTTTACTGTCGATGATCTTTTTTATCAAACTATATAAAAAGAATGACCTGAAACCCTTTACAAATATTGGTTTTACTTTTTTGGGGATAATTTACGTTGCGCTGCCTTTCTCTTTAATCATAGTAATGGCCATGCGTGGCGGTGTTTATAACTATGAAATCGTGTTAGGGAGCTTGCTTTTACTTTGGGCATCGGACATAGGCGGTTATTTTGCCGGGACTAAATTTGGCAAAAGGAAACTTTTTGAGCGAATTTCCCCTAAAAAATCATGGGAAGGCGCCATGGGAAGTGCTGCTTTTGCAGCCATCATTGCATTTGTCCTGGGTCATTATTTCCGTACCTTCGAACCATGGAAGTGGTATTGTATCGGTGCAATTATTGTGGTGGTTGGTACCTATGGCGATCTGGTCGAATCCCTGTTTAAGCGGAGTATCGCGATCAAAGACTCGGGAAACAGTATTCCCGGACACGGAGGATTTTTAGATCGTTTCGATGGATTGCTGCTTTCTGCGCCTTTTATTGTAACGTTTTTAAAATTGTTTTCCTAAGTATGAGATTAGTCTCAATGGAAGCAATGCTTTCTGTTTTTCTACGTTTTCGACTAAGAGGTACGCTTTTTTACAGATTTAATTGGACGAAGTTTTACAAATTTATTAAAGTTGATTTAATCAATACTAACCCTTTGCAGCATTCTGATTTTGAGGTTTCAATGCTGACTAACGATTTGAAAGAATGAAGAAAAGAATTTTAATATATTTTGCGATCCTGGCAAGCGTGCTTTTTGGACAAGAACTTTATGCGCAAGGAGAGCAAAAAGCGATCATTTTTAATGGGACAGTGGTAGGAGGAAAGAGTACCGAAAGATTACCTGGGGCTTACATTTTTATCCCAAAAGCCGGAAAAGGTACCTTGGCAGACGGCAGGGGTGATTTTTCTATTCCAGTATTTCCCGGCGACAGTATTGTGTATAGTTACGTTGGTTTCAAGAAGCAATATCATATAATTCCCAGAAATTATAACGCTGATACCTACTCCGCCATTGTAGCGATGCGGGAGGATGTGAATTTACTTTCGGAGGTTAAGATTTATCCGTGGAGCACTGAGGAAGAATTCAAAAAAGCTTTTTTAGCGCTGAAACTTCCTGATCAGGCAGATCGAGATGCTTTGGCACGCAGTACGGATCCAGATTATATCAACCGGATGGCAGCCCAGGTGCCTAACAATGCACAAACTAATTACCGTTATACGATGGATCAGCAGCTTTTTGGCCGAGAATCAGCAGCTGGAAAAGGGTTTGCAACCACGTTTCCATTCCTGAACCCATTTGCCTGGGCTAATTTTATCAAGTCAGTTAAAAATGGTGATTTAAAACAAAAGGACTGGCGCAAGGAACTGAACAATGCCCCCCGGGAAAGTATCACCCGTCAGGATATTCTGAAGAAAAACGAAGAATTTGAAAATCCGAAAAAGGAGGAGAAATAGCGCTGATATTTGTTAAAAAACCTTAAAATCCATCCCTGGCAGGGCTGGATTTTTTTGTTACAAGTTTTTCGGATATGGATTGATTAAGTTTGAAGAAAAATCCTGTCTACCATAAGTCAGATTATAACCAGCAAACAGAAAAAAATGAAAAACGCTGTTTTAAAAAATTTACTCATTTTTATTTGTGTTGTTGGTGTGCACAATCTGTACGCGCAAGGAGAGCAGAAGGCTATTGTTTTTACGGGCGTTGTAGTTGGAGAGAAAACGACGGTCCGCTTACCAGGCGCTTATATATTTATTCCCAAAGCCGGAACAGGCAGGTTAGCCGGAAATGACGGTTCGTTTACGATCAATGTATTTCCCGGTGATAGTATTGTGTATAGTTATGTGGGTTATAAAAAACAATATCAGGTAATTCCAAGAAATTATAATGCGGGGACTTACTCAGCCATTATTTCGCTGCACGAGGATGTGATGATGCTTTCGGAGGTCAAAATATATCCTTACTCCTCGGAAGAAGATTTTAAAAGAGCACTTTTAGCAATGAAATTGCCCGATCAGGCTGATCGGGATGCATTGGCAAAAAGTACGGATGCTGAATATATTAAAAAAATGGCAGCACAGGTTCCTAACAATGCGCAAACCAATTACCGTAATACGATGGATCAGCAATTGTTTGGGCGAGAGTCGGCGGCTGGAAAAAACTTTGCGCCGACCTTTCAGTTCCTGAATCCATTTGCCTGGGCAAAATTTATCAAGTCAGTTAAAAACGGTGATTTAAAACCGAAAGAATGGCGAAAAGAGCTGAATGATTCTCCTATGGAAAGCATCAACAAACAGGACGTATTCAAAAATGAGACCTTCGGAAAGCCCTGACATAAAGGCCTATTGAAATTGTTTCAATTCCAAAGTTTTGCCATCAAAAGTTACATAAGCCTGATGTGCTTGCTTAGTCACCCACTCCCCTAAATTAATGTATCTGCTCCTCTCGTTTACAGTAAGGTCCAGCATGAGATGGCGGTGTCCGAAAATGTAAAAATCATGATGCTGCTCTTTTTCCACTTCTTTACAATACACGAGCAGCCATTCATAATCGTCTCCCATAAACTTTTCTTCACCTTTATTGATATTTGCGATTCTGCTTCGTTTTGACCATTCGTTGGCGATCCAGATTCCAACATCCGGGTGGACAAACCGAAATACGCCCTGGAAAAACTTATTCTCAAATATTCGTTTCAGGATTTTATATACATGGTCACCTGGCCCCAGACCATCGCCATGGCCAACTAAAATTGATTTTTTATTGCCGGTATAATCAGTGATTTGGAAATTGACAGGATTACGGTAGATCGTCGCACCAATTTCATCTTTAAGATACCCAAACATCCACATATCATGGTTGCCGGTAAAGAGAATCAGCTCAACGCCACGATCTGATAATTGTGCAAGTTTTCCCAAAAGTCTGGTAAAACCTTTTGGAACCACATGCCCATATTCAAACCAGAAATCAAAAATGTCGCCAACGAGAAATATAATCTGTGCATCGTGTTCGATGGATTCAAGCCATTTTACAATTAATCTTTCCCGGTCTCTGCTTTTTTCAACAGAAGGTACACCCAGGTGAAAATCGGAAGAAAAATAAATGCGACGGCCTTCACGTAAGGAGACAGATTTGGTTTCGAAATTGAAATTCATGCGACGTTTAAAAATGCGCTGCAATTTACGATCTTCCTCGTAAACGGCATGACTGAAAAACCAGAATATCCGGAAACCGATAACTCAATTCCAGTAGAATTAAAGAAAGTTATTTTGTAATTTTATCTGATATGTTTCAACGTTTCAAATTTATCTGTTGATTATTATGAATAAAAAATTACCATTATTAATTGTTTTGACCAGTTGTGCATTGGTTTCAAAATCACAAATTCGTATCAACGAGCCATCCCGGGTAATTGAAAGACAAGCAGAGAACCGGGCAAACCGAAAAGTAGACCAGGCAGTTGATAAGGGATTTGATAAAGTTGAAGAAGGAATAGGTGGTCTCTTTAAGAAAAAAGATAAGAAAGGCAAAAAAGAGGCGAATTCTCAAAAATCGGAGTCTGATGAGGCCAAAAACAGCGAAGGTGCTAATGCCGGGACAGCATCTAATGGTTCGGTTACCACTGGAAAACCTACACTAATTTCATACAGTAAATTCGATTTTATCCCGGGAGAAAAAGTTGTTGCCGTGGAAGATTTTTCGCAGGACGCAATTGGGGATTTTCCAGCTAAATGGAATACCAATTCGTCCGGGGAAATTGTAACGATTGCCGGAACAGAAGGGAAATGGTTGATGCTTGGTCCGGAAGGGGTTTTTTATCCTGAATTTGTTAAACAGTTGCCTGAAAATTTTACGCTTGAATTTAATCTGGCAACCACTTCTGAATTCAGCTTTTATTCAGGAGCGCTCAGGACTGTTTTTGCCGAACTTGCCGATCCTGTTCGAAATTTTTCTAACTGGCAATGGTACGACGGAAAGAAAGCAAAAGGTGTTGAGTTAGGGCTTCACCCGCACGCCGCTGGTGGCCGGCAAGGGTCTGCAACATTCGACATTTTTGATAATCAGGGCGAATCGATCATGGAAAATAGCAAGAGTTTTCCCGCTTTCAGCGTTCCTGATCACAATGTTGTCAAGGTTTCCATCTGGCGGCAAAAAGCCAGGTTACGTCTGTATGTTGATGATTTCAAGGTTTGGGATCTGCCAAGAGCGTTTAATGCTGCTACAAACTACAACTTCATTGCTTTCAGTAATCAGGGATATAGTCAGGATACAGACCGGTTTTATATATCTGGTTTGAGGCTGGCCGTTGGTGCTCCGGACACACGTAGCAAATTGATCACCGAGGGAAAGTTTTCAACGACGGGGATATTGTTTGACGTAAATTCAGCAACGATTAAGCCAGAATCTTTCGGGGTATTAAAAGATATTTCAAACGTATTGACTGAAAATCCTGGCGTGAAAGTGAAAATTATCGGCCATACAGACGCCGATGGTGACGATGGTGCCAATCTGTTGTTATCAAAAAAGCGCTCAGAATCTGTAAAGGAAGCATTATCGAAAGATTTCGGAATTGATAAATCACGTTTGGAAACAGACGGAAAAGGTGAAAGTGAACCTGCTACTGCAAATACAACGCCAGAAGGTAAGGCGAATAACCGCCGTGTGGAGTTTGTCAAAATGTAGTGGGATTATGTTTTTCGGCAGTCTCTTTTTAGCTTGCAGGTATTAATAATGATTTTTATGCCAAGAAAAATATTCTGCTATCTGATTTTTGCTTTGTTATTTACCGGAAGTTTTGTGAGAGCACAAGCTCCTAAAAAACCGGCCCTGTCCAGAGCTTCACAATGGAAACCAGAAAAAGGGCAATACTACTTTACGCATGCGCTGACCTATGTTTATGATAACAAGGCGGATAAGGCCAAAGGCGAAATCGTGATTTACGTTGATCCGGTAACAGGGACCATGTGTTTTAAAAAAGAGAACAGTTATGGCGATACCGGTAAAAACTTCGATTTTATTATCGCTTTCCAGGATGGGAAATATATTTACTGCGGAAGTGATGAAGCCGGGAAAAAGATGAAGATCATTGAAAAAGTGGACGAGGTCAAACCAGATGCAGAGACTGTTACCCAGCAAAAGGAAGATTTCAATACGTATTGTCTGCCGACAGGAAATAAGAGAAAAGATTTTGGTCTGGAGAGCGCGGAATATGAAATGTCTTATGCCAGGTCGGAAGAAAAAGATAAACTGTGGCTGACAACAACGCCGTTTGGAATTTATCCATTGTATGGTTTTGAACTGATCGAAAACATAGCCAGTTTACCGGTGTCATTCGATTTTACCCACATTTTTGGAGCACGTCAGTTAGTGACTGAATTGAATTCAAAAGATGTTGAGCTTAAACTGAAAAGTTATGAGCCTAATCCTTTTCTGGCAGTTACCCGCGGTTATCCGGAGGTAAAAGTAGGGGATTAGGCTCATTGAAAACTATTGTACCGCCTCTCTTTCCGCCATTACTTCGGAAAGGGGGCGTAAATTTGCAGGGATCTCAACTTCTTCCTCTTCCGCGGTGTATGGGAACACATCAAGAATTGGCGTCAGATTTATGTCTGTCGTTTCGTAAGGGATAAGCATCGTGCGCAAACTTTCTGTAATACGTTGCAACGCCTGATCAATTCCGTCTGCATTGACCAGCATATAATTCACCACCTTTTTCTCTTTTCCGCTTTTTTCGTCTACTGAAAAGTAAACCACTTTGGCTTTAAACCACTTTTCTCCGTCTTCATAAGAAAACAAATCTGCCAGACGCATTTTCGAAATAGCCATGACGCTAAAATCACTGGCGCCGGTAACGATCTGTTTGTAAAGCCTTGCCTCTGATTCGGTGTAGGAAACTGCATCAACCAGATATGTTTCATTTATTGTTTTAAGACTTCCTGCTTCGTCTTCTTTTTGGTAACGTATTTTGCCTAAATACCAGCTTGCCATTGTAGTCTGTTTTGAATAAAAAAAGTTGTAAAGTTTGCAAAGGTATGCGCTTGAACCAAGGCATGCAAAAAGATTTTTTGTAAAAGTATAATGGGTTGGTGATGGTATGGTTGCGATTGGTTCAGCGTTTGCGTTGTGGTTTATTATCCGTCCGACGGTAGAAAAAACCGTCGGACGGAGCCACCCGGTCTGACGGCTTTTTCGCCATCAGACGGGTAAGGTAAGTTTCATCATTTAATAGCTTTTCAACAATTTATCAGCCAAAATTCCTTGCATAGGCCTTTAATCAAAAAAGTCGTAACAAAAGAATAATCCAGCGCAGGTATACGCGTTGTAGTTGCTACTGTTTATCTTGCAAGAAAAAATTAAAACACACAATGAAAAAACAAATTTGGGTTATCGCGATTTTGGCTACGGTTGGACTGTTCACGAGCTGTGGTGTAAGTCGTCAGGTTTCCGAGGCGAAGGCTTTTGGAGATTGTAAATATAAAATTGCGTCTGCTGATAGCGTATATCTTGCTGGAATTGACGTTCGCGAATTTAGAAATATCAAGAGTATGGGCGATCTGGATATGGCTCGTTACCCACGACTTGGACTTGCACTTTTGCGCAAAGATGTGCCGCTTGATCTGCGTGTCAATTTAGATATCAATAATCCGACCCGCAAAAAAGCTGCCATTAATCAGATGGAGTACAAAGTTTTGCTTACGGATACAGAAATTTTCAACGGATTCTTGAATCAGAAAATAGAAGTTTACCCGGGTTCAGGCAGTACTCGTGTTCCGGTTAAGTTGAGCGCCAACGTTTATAAGTTATTGACGAATGATGCAACCAGAGACGAATTTATTAATATGGTGTTAGCATTATCAGGCAAATCAGGGTCCAAACCGACGAAACTTACTTTGAAAGTAAAGCCAACTTTGGATCTTGCCGGAAAACAAATCAATTATCCGGGTTACATAACTTTTGACCAGGATGTTACAAGTGATATGATTTTAGGCATCAATAAAGAAAAATAATCGGCATGCAAATTCTCACGTACAACCTTAACGGAATCCGGGCGGCTTTGAAAAATGGCTTGTTGGAATGGCTGAAAGACAAGTCGTTTGATATACTTTGTTTTCAGGAAGTGAAGGCTACGCCGGATGTTGTTGATCTTTCCGGCTTCACTGCGCTTGGTTACGAGCTGATTGGTTGGCATTCTGCTGAAAAAAAAGGGTATAGTGGTGTCGCAATATTTTCCAAAATCAAGCCGGATCTGGTATCGCTTGGCCTGAACTTACCGGTTTATGACAGTGAAGGAAGGATTATCCGCGCGGATTTTGGGAATATTACTTTGCTTAACTGTTATTTTCCGTCAGGAACCAGCGGAGAAATTCGTCAGGGCGTAAAAATGAGTTTTCTGGAAGATTTTAATAATTGGGTTGATATGCTGCGTATTGAACGACCTAATCTGATCATCTGCGGCGACTATAATATTGCGCATACTGAAAACGATATTCATGATCCAAAGGGGAATAAAAAATCGTCAGGTTTCTTGCCGGAAGAGAGAGAATGGATGACGAAATGGTTTGGAAGCGGCTATACTGATGCATTCAGATTCAAGAATCCGGATCTGAAAGAATATTCCTGGTGGACTTATCGCTCAGGAGCGAGAGCCAATAACAAAGGCTGGCGGATCGATTATATTTCCGTAGCAGACACCCTCAAAGACAGGATCGTCGGGAGCAGGCAGTTTAATGATGCTGTTCATTCAGATCATTGTCCGGTTTGGCTGGAAATTGATTAAGATAAGAGAAATGGCTATTTCAACTCCGTTGATTCTCAAAATGGGAAGTTTGATGGATGAAGAGAAATTCTTTACGTTCTGCCAAATTAACGACCTGCTGGAATTTGAGAGAAATTCTCAGGGAGATATTATTCTTCTGCCTTTTCGGGGTTCTTATTTCTGTTGGTTAAATGCTGGTATAGGTGCAAAGTTAGCAGCGTGGAATAATCAAGGTAGGAAAGGTGTACTATTCGGACCGTCAACGGGTTTTACGTTACCGAATAAATCTGTGCGCTCTCCCGACATTTCCTGGATTCAAAACGAAAGATGGGAAGCCCTTAATAAAGATGAAAAGGAGGTGTTTGCACCAATTTGTCCGGACTTTATTTTAGAAATTCTTTCGGTGCCTGAGGAGACCGCTTATGTTCACGAAAAGATGAAAGAGTATATCGAATGTGGAGCTCAGTTGGGCTGGCTGATTGATTATAATAATTCATCAGTTTATATTTATAATTCCGACGGAGGTGTCACTTTTATAGATTCTCTAAAAGTAAAACTATCAGGCGACCCGGTTCTTCCGGGTTTTGTGCTTAACCTTGAATCGCTTATCAATTGAATTTGGACAGATGTTGTCCGTAATTATCAAATAATTTGTTTCGTTACTTCCTCATTTACAAACCATTCGGAATGCTTTCACAGTTTAGCCGTGAAGGCGAACATGCTACACTGGCCGATCTGGATTTTACTTTTCCGAAGGATATTTATCCGGTTGGGCGCCTGGACGCTGACAGTGAAGGGCTGCTTTTACTGACCAATGATAATTACCTCAAAACAAAATTGCTTGAACCAAGAAACCGCCATAAGCGGACCTATTACGTTCAGGTGGAGGGCGAAATCAAGAAAGAAGCTTGTCTGCAATTAGCAGACGGAGTAAAAATTTCGATCAATGGGAAGTCTTATCTGACTTTGCCGGCATCTGTTTCACTCCTCGATGAACCAACATTGCCTGAACGTAATCCACCCATTCGTTTTAGAAAAAACATTCCGACTTCCTGGGTATCCATTACGCTGCATGAAGGTAAAAATCGTCAGGTTCGCCGGATGACGGCTGCTGTCGGATTTCCAACTTTACGTCTGGTTCGCTGGGCAATTGGAAAAATTTCATTAACAGATTTTGAAGGTGGAGGCGCTAAACCAGGGGACGTATGGGAAGTTACGGAAAAGGAAGTCAGGGCCCTCACACTTTGAGCTTAAAACTAACTTGATAAAACAACTATCGGGACTTGCCAAACCGGATAGAAGGGTTAATTTTGTAGTTATCCTGTTTTCAAAATCAATATTAGTTGGCAAAGGAACAAAAAGAAACTCCGCTTAACAAACAGTATAATCAGATCAAAGCCAAGTATCCCGGCGCTTTACTTCTGTTTCGGGTTGGCGATTTTTACGAAACATTCGGAGAAGACGCGATCCGTGCATCCAAAATTCTTGGCATTGTATTGACGCGCCGAAATAACGGCGGAGCACACGAAGAACTTGCTGGTTTTCCGCATCATTCGTTAGATAATTATCTTCCAAAACTGGTTCGGGCCGGAGAGCGTGTTGCCATTTGCGACCAGCTTGAAGATCCTTCAACAGCCAAGGGAATTGTAAAACGCGGCGTTACTGAGTTGGTTACGCCCGGCGTTTCCATGAATGATAATGTGCTGGATACGCGCAGAAATAATTATCTGGCGGCTGTCCATGTGGGTGCTGATGATGCGTATGGAATTGCTTTTCTGGATATTTCCACCGGAGAGTTCATGACTGCGCAGGGCAACGCTGCCTATGTTGACAAGATGCTTCAAGGTTTCACGCCGTCTGAGGTTTTGTTTTGCAAGAAACATAAACAAGAATTCAATCAGCTTTTTGGTGGTAAATTTCATACTTTCCAACTGGAAGACTGGTGTTTTGGATATGATTACGGCTATGAACAGCTAACCACGCACTTTAATACGACCACGCTCAAAGGTTATGGTATTGAAAACCTGACGCTCGGTATCATTGCAGCAGGTGTAATTCTTCACTATTTAAAAGAAACAGAACATAAAGAAGTAAGTCATATCAGTCGGGTGACCAGGCTGGAAGAGGAAAAATATGTCTGGCTTGACCGCTTCACAGTCAGGAATCTTGAACTTGTTTTTCCGCAGCAGGAAGGCGGCGTTCCGTTAATTCAGATTCTGGATCAGACGGTTACACCAATGGGGGCGAGGTTATTAAGGCGTTGGGTTGTTTTGCCATTAAAAGAGAAATCGCCGATTGAGGAGCGACTTGATACAGTGGAGTTTTTTCTTCAAAACGATGAATTACATGAGTCTATAACGCAGCATCTGAAACAGATCGGAGATCTGGAACGATTGATTTCAAAGGTAGCTGTTCGGCGGATTAGTCCTCGTGAGATGGTCCAGCTGAAAAAGTCATTGAAACAAATTGGTCCGATCAAAGAAATACTGGGTAAAATTGCTTCCACGCATACCAGTTATGCCGTGTTGAGCAAATATGCAGATCAGCTCAATCTTTGCACGTTTTTGATTGATAAAATTGAAAGGGAGTTGAGAGAAGATGCGCCGTTGCTGATCAATCAGGGCGGAATGATCAAAGACGGTATTGATGCAGAACTGGATGAATTGCACGCAATTTCCCGTGAAGGAAAAGGTTTCCTTTTGAAACTTCAAAATGAGGAAATGGAGCGTACGGGAATTCCGTCTTTGAAAATCGCTTATAACCGGGTTTTTGGATATTATCTTGAAGTTACCAATTCACATAAAAATAAAGTCCCGGAAGAATGGATCCGCAAGCAAACGCTTGTCAACTGTGAACGATATATCACGCCGGAATTAAAAGAATATGAAGAGAAAATCCTTAATGCTGAAGACAAAATTTCAGCCATTGAGTTTCGGATTTTCTCAGCTTTGATTTTAACTGCCGCTGAATATGTCGGTACGATCCAGCAAAATGCTATTATTATTTCCTCCCTTGATGCACTTGGTTCTTTCGCTTCGATTGCAAAGAAAAATAATTATGTCAAGCCTGTTATCAATGACGAAAAAATACTGGATATCAAAGATGGCCGCCATGCGGTAATCGAACAGCAATTGCCTTTGGGTGAGAGTTACGTCCCAAATGACGTGTATCTGGATAATGAAACCCAACAGATCATTATCATTACTGGTCCGAACATGGCAGGTAAATCGGCTTTGCTTCGTCAGACCGCTTTAATCGTTCTGATGGCGCAGATGGGCTGTTATGTTCCAGCCAAAGCGGCAACGATCGGCATTGTTGACAAAATATTCACAAGGGTAGGAGCAAGCGATAACCTGAGCCGTGGAGAAAGTACATTTATGGTCGAGATGACCGAAACGGCCAGTATTCTTAACAATTTGAGTGACCGGAGTCTGGTGCTTATGGACGAAATTGGCCGTGGTACGAGCACTTATGACGGCGTTTCCATTGCCTGGGCAATTACGGAATATTTGCATAATCAACCATTGGTAAAACCTAAAACACTTTTTGCAACGCATTATCACGAATTAAATCAGCTTGCTGATGATTTTCCGCGCATCAAAAACTTCAATGTTGCCGTAAAGGAAGTTGATAACAAAGTAATTTTTCTTCGCAAATTAAAACCCGGAGGCAGTGCACATAGTTTTGGTATCCATGTGGCCCAAATTGCAGGCATGCCTCAGCCGATTGTTTTACGGGCAAGTGAAATTATGCATCACCTTGAAAAGGATCATGTAGCCGCAAAGCATACCAAAAAAATCAAGGAGATGCCAAAAAATAATTTCCAGTTAAGCATTTTTGAGCCGACAGATCCAAGGCTCGAACAACTGAAAGAAAGTCTGTCTCTGATCGATGTGAATACGTTATCACCCATTGAAGCGCTTCTGAAATTAAATGAATTTCAGAAAATGATTCAGAAAAAATAGTGCCTGCGGCTTAGGCTGCGACCTTTTTATTTAATTATTCCTAATCTTTTTTATGAAAAATCTGACGCGTTATCAATTGATGGCCATGATGTTCCTGCTCTATTTTATATGGGGCTCGTGGTATGGCCAGATGAGTAAGTACATGTTTAATGAGTTGGGTGCAACGGGTGTACAAGTGGGTGGAGCATATGCTGCTTTTTCAATTGCGATGATCATTGCCCCGTTTTTTGTCGGCATGATTGCGGACCGATATTTCGCTGCGCAGAAAGTTCTTGGTGTTTTGAGTTTGGCTGGTGCTGCCCTGTTATATGTCATTACAGAAATAAGGGATGCAGACACCTTTTTTTGGGTAATTTTGGCATACTGTATCACTTTTGCTCCGACGATGGCCTTGACCACTTCTATCGCTATGCAACATGTTCAGGATACGGAAAAAGATTTCCCAACCATTCGTGTTATGGGGACGGTTGCCTGGATCGTTGTTTCAAATATTATAGGATATTTTGGGTTTGGAGACAGCGTTATGATTTTTAAAATCTCGATGGTAGCTGCGGCGGTCCTTGGTGTTTATTCTTTTTTCCTTCCCAACACACCTCCAAAACCGAACACGAGTACTTCATTTTCGGATATTTTAGGACTTGATGCTTTCAAACTTTTCAAGGACCGTTCGTTCGCGATTTTCTTTGTTTCTTCTTTGTTGATCTGTATCCCATTGTCATTTTATTATGCCATGGCAAACCCGTCTCTGACCGATTCAGGTATGACCAATGTTGAAAACAAAATGTCGCTCGGACAGGCTTCGGAAGTAGTTTTCATGTTACTCATTCCACTGGCTTTCCGCAAATTTGGTGTTAAATGGATGTTGATCGTTGGGCTTATTGCCTGGATCGTTCGTTTTATCGGATTTGGTTATGGAGACGCGAGCAGTGAATGGTTGCTATACATGGCCATTATTCTTCACGGTGTTTGTTATGACTTTTTCTTTGTTACCGGTCAGATTTACACCGATAGCAAAGCTGGTGAAAAATATAGATCATCAGCACAGGGGCTTATTACGATTGCAACGTATGGTATCGGGATGGGAATCGGTTCCTGGATCGCGGGTATTGTAGCAGATACTTACACGGTTAATGGTGTTAAAGACTGGACGAGCATCTGGATGGTTCCGGCTGGTATTGCGGCTTTGGTTCTTGTATTATTTGTCCTGTTCTTTAAGGATAATAAGGTGAAGGCTGAGAGTTAATTTCCAGTTTCACGCAAAGCAAAAAAGTTTAAAAAGGGAAGGTCGCAAAGTTTTATTTGCGGCCTTTTTGTTTGATATGAATAGTTTTATTTTTGGTTTCGATCGATTCGCTAGAAATTATTTTATGGTTTTAGAAACGAAAAAAGTCATCAGGTTCGACAGCCTGATGACTTTTTTCGATTAACTATATTTTCGTCAATTTTAAATCGACAATTTCTTACCAATCGTCTCTGTCTCTCGAATCACCTCTTTTCGATCCGCCGCCTTTTTTGTAGTCTCCGTCTCTTCCGCCACGACCATAGTCAGATTTTGGTTTTCCACCATATCCGCCACTGCCTCCACCGTAACCACCGCCGCTATTTCCACCACCGCTATAACCTCCACCGGCTGGCTTGTTTCTTCCGAAGTTAGCGCTTCTGTCACTTCCACCTGTGCTACTGCTGCTACCTCCACCACTACTTGACCTTGGCTGATCTCCAGGTGTTCTTTCTTTTTTCTGTGATTCGTTTACAACCAATGGTCTGCCGTACATTTCGACTCCATTCAACTCACTTATGGCTAGTTTAGCCTGTTCCTCATCAGGCATTTCTACAAACCCAAACCCCTTGCTTTGACGTGTAATTTTGTCAATAATAATTTTTGCGGAGCTTACCTCACCAAATTTCTCAAAAGCTTCACGCAACTCGCTTTCTTTTAACTTAAAAGAAAGACTCCCAACAAAAATGTCCATAGAAATGCCTGTTTTTTTAATTTTGTTTTGTTCTGTTAAATATATTTATTTTAACTGATATGCTACTACACTATTTTTGAAAAATGTTGGGACATACACAATCTTTTTAACCGGATCGTATCCGATATCCGCTGTATTACTGGTTTGAGGCCTTGTATCAAGAATCAATTCTTTCGATCCTTCTTTGACATAATAGACTGCACCTGCCCAGCAAGACACGATGTATTCGCCTGGTTTTACCTGTTCGATGCCGTCCGTACTTTTTTCCAGTCCTTCTACGATGGTGGTAGGTTTTTTGTTAGCGTCCAGTCTGATCAGCGCGCCGCTATCCAGAATCAGCAAGTCTGAACCAACTGCAAGCAGACCATTGGGACGGGTCAGTGTTTCATAGTAAGTAGAAACAACTCCATCTTTTAATAAATGAACTTTATGCATATCCGAATCTGATACGTAAATATTTCCTTTGGAATCAATCGTCAGATCATTCAGGAATTTTGATCCTTCTACCGGATATTTTTTTAATATTTTACCAGTTTTAAAATCAATTTCGACGATGTCAGTCACGTCGGCCACGTAAAATTTCGAGCCTAGTTTACCCATGCCTTTGGGTGCATGAAGGCCTGTTACCCAATTTAAGTTAACAATTTTTCCATCCAGTCCAACTTTCCCAATCGCACCTTTCCCATCTTTTTCGCCTGGTTTTCCATCAATCTGGGCTACATACAGCATTTTGTCACTGGCACTATAAAAGACGGATTCAGGAACCGGTATTGTGGCTTCAGTTGCCCAGAGTTCTGTCAATTTGGTCTGCGCCTGTGTAGCCAATGCGGTGGCAGATAATACTGCTGCGAATAGAATGTTTTTGGTTTTCATATGCTTTTGTTGAATTTACTTTTTATTGAATTAAGGATTGATACCGTTATATCATAAAATTGTTATACCAAAACTAAATAAAAAAACACGAAAAAAGTCCGGTCAGAAGCGACCGGACTTTTTTAAATTTTCTTCAAAAGTATATCACTTTTTCTTTTTTACTTTTTTCTTACCAGCAACCGGCTCTTCTGCCGTTTTTGCTAAATCTTTAATACGGATATTTCTGAACTTGACAGGAGAACCGTGCCCAAGAAATCCAATGTAACCCGAAGTGTTTTTTAGTCCCGGATGATCTCTGTGGTCGGCGGTACCATTTTTACTGGCTTCCGCAAGGTCGCCCTCAGTAATAACCGTTCCGTTCAAAGTCACTTTAATTTTCGAGCCTTTTAAATAAATTTCTTCGTAATTCCATTCGCCAAGCGGTTTCAGATAACCACGTTTCGCAGGAATAATTCCATAAGCTGAACCATGATACTGATACTCTTTCAGATTTTTATAGATGTCTGCATCGTTATCCAAAATCTGGATTTCTGTACCTACGTATGCAGCATCACCTTCCATCGGCGTACGGATTCCTAAGCCGTTATTTGCTCCCGGCGTAAGCTGAAACTCGAAACGGAAAATGAAGTCGCTGTATTGATCTTTTGAATACAAATTACCTTTTCCACCGCCTTTTGGATCTAAAACCATCTCCCCGTTTTGGCTTGTATAATCTGTGGTGTTTCCAGTCCACTCGTGCATATTTGTACCATCAAACAAAACTTTATATCCTTCTTTTTTCTCTTCGTCAGAAAGTACGAAAGGTTCAGGACGTGGGATTTCCCTTACATAAATATCACGGTAGTAAACGATGTTTCCATGCGCCTGCAATTCCAGTTGTTCCTTTACAAAAATCGGTAAGTTACGATCCCAGTAATTTTCCAGCATGACATTATCAACAACGCGTTCGCCGTTCAATTCAACAGTTACTCTGTCGCCAATCATGGTGATGTGAAAATTATTCCAGTCACCAATCGCGTTATCTGCCAGTTTGGTTGGGTTTTTAGGGTTTTTTGCGTTGTTATATAAACCGCCCGAGCCTACCTGCGCGCCAACTTCCACACGCGAAGTATCCCAGATTTGAACCTGAGGCGTTCCGCGAAGATAAATTCCCGCATCACCTTTCGATTCAATTTTCCAGTCGATATACATTTCAAAATCACCATATTGTTTAACTGTGCATAGGTTATCGCCATGACCAGAAAATACCAGTTCGCCGTTTTTTGCAGCCCAACCGGTCTTCATCACTTCATCCGCTTTTTTCTGTTTGAAAGCCAGCGAATCAGCACTCATTTTCGCACGAGCGATCGGATTTTCCACCAGACCTTTCCAGCCCGTCAGGTCTTTTCCATTAAACAGCGATACGAAACCTTCACCTGCCGGCATTTCGGAAAGGTGCTTACGGATTGATTCTTTTTGATATTCAGAGTCCTGGCCTTTCAGTACTGAAGATGTTTTTGTCAATAAAGAACGAACCTCTTCCCCGGTGAAATTTTTATTTGCCAGGGCGATATTCATAACGGCCATCGCAGATGCCTGTTGGACAGCACCTGATTCGTCCAGATATTTTCCGGCCAAAAGCAGCGCATTGAAAGTTTTATACCTTACGAGCTCTTTCAGGATCAATTCTTTTTGAGCATCTGTTTTGGCAATGTCCATTGCATTGTGAAGCATCAGAACTTTGTTAACCGGTGTTTTTGTCGATTTGGAAACTCCCGCAACGTAACCCGTCAGGGCAAGATTGAAATCGTCCGTATCAGCTGATTTTTTAGCAATAGCTAAAAGTTCATTAGCGGCACTGGCATCTGTCCAGTTTGAAAGCGCGGATATGGCTGCTTTTTTCGAAACAGCATCGCCCGAATTATAAGAGGCAACAACAGAATTTAAAGCCTTATTTCCACCAATACTTGCCAGTACTGCCAGATAACGAGATTGTTTGTCAGCTGGAGAAGCAGTAATTTGTTTTAATATAATATCACTTTGCGCCATGGCATTTCCAGAACCTTTTACTCCTGTGATAACCCCATTCTGAACCGCAGAAATTTCTTCCGGAGTGTTTGCTGAATTTAAAAGCGTAAATAATTGCGGCAGATCATTTGAAGATGCGAGCGATTTCAACGCATTGAAAGCAGCTGTTTTTACCTCAGGATTACTACTTTTCAGCAGATCAAAAACTATACTCATTTTTGAACTGGCCGCTCTGGCCGCCAATACATCAATGACAGCTGGCTGTGCCGTGGCCGGCAAACCAGGTAATGCGGCTGCGAGTTGATCGACAACTGTATTTCCTTTCAGAGTCAGAAGCGTATTTTTTACCGCCTTGATTTCGTCAGCATTACCCTTTTTCAAAATTGAAAGCAGAGCAGGTAAGCTGCTTTCACCACCAATTTTCCCGGCAGACCAGATGGCAGCCATTTTCACTTTTGCATCTTTTGAAGTAAGTGATTTAGTAACGGCTGGCAAAGCATCTTTGGATTCCGCACGGCCAAGCATATAGATAATCTCAGCCTGAACTTCCGGTTTCGCTTTTTTCATGGCGTTGAGCCAAGGCGTTGTACCGTCGGCCATGGTATATTTCTGACCAAGTTTCAAGGCTGCTGCACGATATTCCGGATCAGTACTTTCCATAGCCTTCACCAACACCGGAACACTTTCACGTTTTTTGCTGTCTGCATAAATTTTCAAAGCAGCGGAACGGGTATCGGTTTGTTTAATATCAACCAATGAGTTGATAAGTAAAAGTGTGGCTTTATCAGCAATCGGCGCATTGCCTGTTAGAGACAAACGGGATAAATAATTTAGATACGCTGCGGTCGAATTAGCTTCATCATATAAGTAATTTGCCTTTTTTGCCGCTGCTGCCAAAATCGCCTCCGAAGATGGAACACCAATTTCAGAAAGTGCGAACAAGCTTACTTTACGAAGATTCAAATCATCACTAACTGCCGTTTTTTCAATCGAAGGAGCAGCTTCCTTGTAGCGACTTCCGCCGAGTGCCTCAGTAATGGCAATTTGAGGATTACCTTTTGCATTCGCCAGACTTTGAAGCAACGCTTTTCCAGCTGTTTCTGATCCAATTCTTGCCAGGGTTCTCGCTGCAGGTCCTGATAATTTTTCGTCAGTCAGGAAAGTTGCCAGCGCAGGCACCGCTTCATCTTTCCCAACTGTTTGCAATTGATAAATTAGAAATTGTTTGCTTTCCGGCGCATCTACTTTTGCCAAAGCTTCCACATAGGCATCAGCCGCTGTTTTACGCAGGGCCTCTTTTCCAGCCTGGGCAGAATAATAGGTAAAACCACCCAAAGCATACTGTACTTTGCTATCATCGCCTTTTCCAGGCGCGGCAAGCATCGTAGCGATCTGGACCAAACCTGGTTTTCCAAGTTCAGCCAGCTCGTCCATGCTTTTCTTCAATTGTGTAGCATTATCAGCCGGAAGCTGTGCTAATAAATCTGCAATCCGGGTTGATGTTGTTCTGTTTTTATCTAGTTGCGCCATAGCACCCGTATTCAACATACCGGTTGCAAGCAGCGCGTATATAATTTTTTTCATGATTTATTTTAAATGGATGAAACGGTGTAGGTGTCTCTTGTTTAGACATTTACAACCAGATATTTACATAGTCCAGGGTCCACGCATCGGTTGGTCGATCAAACGGTTAGCGCCTTCATCGTCAATAAATTCCTGTTTTACAGGATCAAATTTTAATGAACGGCCAAGTCGAAGAGCGATTAAACCCATATTGACCAAAGTACATGAACGGTGTCCGTTTTCTTCATTTAACGCAAATTTCTGACGACTTTTAACCGCTTCGACAAAGTCCGTGACCTGTGGTTCAGGATCCGGAAAAGCAGCCAGTTTCTTTTCAAGATCAGGAATATCTGACCTGAAATTTGGATATAATTTGCCTTTGGGTCCTTCGATATAAGCGACGTTTTCATCTTTTGCTTCACCGTCCAGTACGATCTGACAGCCATCTGCGTATGTATATGTAATGCGTCTCCAAGTCCCTACGGCTTCGGTATGCTGCTGCGGAGCATCCACTTCCACACTTACCGGACTTGTATCATCTTTGCCGAGGAAATATTGGATCGGGTCAATATAATGTTGTCCCATATCACCCAATCCGCCGCCATCATAATCCCAATAACCCCGGAAAGTCTGGTGGACACGGTGTGCGCTGTACGGTTTATAAGGCGCAGGCCCTAGCCACATTTCGTAGTCAAGCTCCGCAGGCACGGGCTGAGGCTCGTTGACAGTTTTTCCTACCCAATAAAATTTCCAGTCAAAACCGGTATGTTTGCTCACCGTAACTTTTAACGGCCAGCCCAACATGCCGCTCTGAACTAATTTTTTTATAGGTTTCACGGTTGTTTTCATACCGTAAAAATTATCCTCAAAACGGAACCAGGTATTCAGTCGGAAGATTCTTCCGTGTTGCTGAACTGCTTCCACCAAACGTTTTCCTTCACCGATGGTACGTGTCATCGGTTTTTCACACCAGACATCTTTTCCTGCGCGCGCTGCATCTGCCGCAATGATTCCGTGCCAATGAGGAGGCGTGGCCACGTGCACGATATCTACTTCTGGCAATTGGATTAATTCGCGGTAGTCTGAGAAGGTTTTTACACCTTTTTCGACCATTCCGGCGGCTATTTTTAAGTGATTTTTATCAACGTCACAAAGTGCTACAACCTTTGTTCCGGCATAGGGAATGTGGCCTCGGCCCATGGAACCCACGCCCACAATGGCTTTGGTAAGCTGGTCACTTGGAGCAATAAAACCTTTGCCCAGTACATGGCGGGGTACGATGGAAAATGTGGTGAGCGTCGCCAGCGAACCTTTGATGAAGTTACGCCTGGACGAAGAGGTGCCTTTCTTTTCTTTCATTAGTTAAGGGGTAATTTAGGAAATGTAAAAGTTTAGGATTGTAAATAAATTTATAAAATACGCGTGAAATTATAACATTATTTAGAATTGAGCAAAGACGAATATGCTATTCCAGATAATATTTGAAAACAACCTTTAATCCGAAAATAATTTTGAAAAATCATTCAGATGCTATTGTTCAGTACCTTAAATCCTGATATGGCGGTATAGTATAAAAGCTGCAATCGGTTCGGATTACAGCTTTTATACTATTTATCTAAATTCGTGATTATTTATTCATATCAATCTTCAAAGCATCAGTAAAACTTTTTTGGGCCGACATTTTTTCAACATCTTCTGATTTTCTTGGTGCCTGGACCGACAGATTTTCAAAACCATCTTTTTTAATCAGCACATCATCCTCGATCCGCACTGCGATTCCCCACCACTTTTTGTCGCAATCGCTGTTTTCAGGGATATAAACCCCAGGCTCAACAGTGATGATCATATTCTCAAAAAGCTTATTGTAAATACCTTTGTCATGCACATCCAGACCAAGAAAATGGGAACAGCCGTGGGGATAATAAAGGCGGTTTTGTTTCTCGTCTTTCAGAATTCCCAGTCTTACCAAGCCTTTGGTGACAACATCACGTGCGGTTTTTTCAATTTCCTGGAAAGTTGTTCCTTCTTTGCAAATTTTGAAAACAGCCTCTTGTGCTTCATAAACGATGTCGTAAATCTGTTTTTGTTCAGCAGTGAATTTTCCGTTGGCTGGAAAAGTTCTCGTTACATCGGCGGAATAACCGTGATATTCAGCTCCCACATCCATCAAAACCATTTTGTTTCCAAGATTTGTTGCGTTGTTTTCAATGTAATGAAGCACGCAGCCATTCGCGCCCGCACCGACAATCGAAGGATATCCGACATATTCAGCGCCTAGTTTTTTATGAATAAATTCCTGAACGCCCTGCAATTCCAGTTCAGACATACCAGGCTTCACAGCTTTCATCGCTTCATTATGTGCCAATGCAGAAATTGTGATCGATTTTCGCATAAGCGCCAGTTCCTCAGCTGTTTTAATCTGCCTAAGTTGTTTGGTATATAAAGCAAACAAAGCAGGATCCCATTTTGAAGCGCCCATTTCTTTTAAAAGTGCTATGGCTTCTGTCGAATCTTTGAGAGCGACCACTTTTTTAATGAATGGATTATTTTTGTATTGCTCACTTCCGTCCGACAAATTTTTATAATACTGTGTTAATCTGGGAATCGAATTGAGCAGCATGGGATATTGTGAAACTGACATGATATCTGCCATCACCTCACCGTCAAAATCCTCCGGCATCGCTGATTTTTTTCTAAAAATTTTTACAAGATCATGAATATCATCGGTCTGTGTTATTTTATCAGAAATGTCCTGAGGAAATTCGAAAATGACTTTGTCAAATTTTGAAAGGTCCGGGACATACCGCTCGAAATCTTCTGAGTTATACACATGAGAAAATCCCATTTCTTTGACGCCCTCGATACCCAATCGTTTGCCGGTCCATTGCTCCCGCTGCGCATTTTTCTTCTGAACAAAAAATAATTCGTTGTAAGATTGATTAGCAGAATCTTTTTGTGCGTCTTTAAAAATCAACATGACCGAACTCGGTTCGGTATATCCGCTGAAATAATAGAGATCCGGATTTGCGTGGTATTTGTAGTCTACATCATTGGAAAAATTCCGGGTTGGAAAGGCAAAAACGGCCATGACCGAATTCTCAGGAAGCATTTTTCTCAGCGCGTCGCGGCGTCCTTTATGAAATTCTTTGTTCAGGTAGTCGGTTGGTACGGGCAACTGCGCAAAACAATTTACTGCGACAATACAAAATAGTGATAATGATAGTAATGCTTTTGTCATGATTTTTCTGGCTTGGATTCGTCTAATTTTTCAGTGCAATCAGATTAATTTGCTGTATTACAATACGTTGTAATTTTATTTTATGTTAATTTAATACATTTTAAATGCAGAATCCGAAAGATCTGCAATGTTTTCTTTTTTACCGACAAATTGACTTCACTTAAAAAGTGACAGTGATAAGGGGAATTTTAAATTTTTCCTGAAATTGGTTTTAGGAAATCTAATTCAGTCAGGCTGTTTCCGGTTTCCGCCGGCCTGGAAAGATCAAAAATGGTTATCAGAGAAAGAACTTTTTTTTATGGGCTCAATAAACGGATAGGAAATCACGGATTTTTGAAAAACAAAACGTAACGAAGAAGTGCATGGCTTTGGACTAATTTATTCATCAATTAAAAAAAACTCCAATAAGTCAGATATTGATATTGACCAATGGCAGTATACGTGATATTAAAATAACAAAGCGAAGCCCGGAAGACTTCGCTTTGTTATTTACCGATATTTTTTCTGAATTTTTTAATAAGACAGTTTGTAAACTTTCCCCAACGCTGTCGAGACCGCAACATACGACTTGTCTCCAATTCTTTCCAGATCTGTCGGCATCATAAGTCCGTCCAAAATAGTTCCGCCGTTTGCGTTTGAAATTTTACCTGAAAATGGTGTGAAACCGCCAGGAAGTGCAAATTTTGCCAAAGAAAGAACCAAAGGCTGATAGGAGGCAGTCAAAACAATGTCAACGACGGTTGTGAATCCGCCTTTGTACAGTGAGATATTTCCCGCTTTGTCAATCTGCTGGATGGTCGAAATGCCTTCAATAAATGGAAATCCGCTTAAAGAGGAAACAAGGAATTTATTACCATCATAAACGATACTTGTGGGTACAAAGTCAATTGGGCCGTTGGGGCCAGTATATGGAGGCAATTCTGCAAAAATGCTAAGCGCTTTATTGGCGTCTCTTCTGACGATTGCGTTCGCCGCCGCGTCTGTCATGTAGAGATCGTTGTTTGGTCCCCAGGTCAGGTTATAAATATTGGATTCATGTTTATGAACTTTGAAACTCGAACCTAAAACAAACAAATTAATTGTTTCGTAAGGTAAAGTTGCGGCAAGTATCGGATCAGTAACGCCAGGTTTAAAGTTGGATATATCAGCAATAAATAGTTTTCCCAGAACGCCGTGCAGAATGTAAAGTTTTCCATCTTTATAAGTCAGGTGCGTAAGTCCGCTTGGTGTACCTTCTGGGTTAATCGCAGATAGAAATCCCGTAATGGCAGGCCAAACTTTTCCGTCAGGCGTAATCACCGAAACCTTGCCCGTATTTCCATTGCCATCTCCTTGCTCAGTCACCCAAAGATAGCCGTTGGAACTTTGTGTAATTCCGATCGGCGCCATCAGGCCACTGGCAAATTCTTCGGATTTAAAACTCTGTGGATCTTCGATGATATCGTGGTCAACACAACCAGCTGTGAAGATCAATAGTAGAAGCGCAATTCTTAATAAAAATGAAGTTTTCATAATGTGGAATTTTATACGGTGTTGATATGGAGAATATTATGCGATATTAATGAACTGGAAGGTTGGATTAAAGGAATATTTAATATTGTTATTATTCGGTTACGGTAGTCCATGCAGGTATGAGTATATCGCATTTAATTCCTGATCAGTGTAGGTTAAATGTTTCCAGGGCATCGCGTCACTCAGCATTTTTCCTTCGGGAGTTTTTCCTGTTCTGATGGTTGCCGCAAATGCAGCGGGCGTCCATTTTCCGAGATTTCCTGTTGAACTGATATCTGGTACCGGAGGCTCATTTGGTCCATGCGGAGCAGCTCCTTTCAGTGTCGGGCTGTGGCAGCCGGTACAGGTAATCGCCAGATATTCGCCATATTCAGGTGTTGCAGATGGAGCCACATCGTCGACATAAACAGCATTATGATTAATTTTTTCTGCCGGAAATAATGGAAATTCATCAAGAAATGTCAGTACACGACCCAAGGGTTTTAATGATTTTTCCCGCCCAACTTTATCGACAGGCGGTTGCGAACGCACGAAGCTTATCAAAGAAGCCATATCTTTATTCGATATATGGTAAATTTCGTGTGACGGCATAAACCATAAAGATCTGCCGTCTTTTCCGAGGCCATGGCGTAGTGCGCGAATCCAGTCCTTTTCAGTATAATCAATGCCGCCTTTCCCGGAAGTGATATTAGAACTATACAAAATTCCAATAGGGGAGTTCTCGTCAGCAAATGCCATTCCGCCTGACAGATCCGGGCCGTGGCAGCCTATGCAGCCGCGGATTTCGGCAATATGTTTTCCTTTGGCAATTGAAGAACTGTCGTTTGGAACAGCTATATTTTGAAGTTTTACATTATAGATTTTGGCCGCACGAGATTCTGTGTTGAAATACACAAGGGCGTAGAAGGCGGACAGAAGCAACGCTAAACTCCCTACAACAATTCCAGTCCATTTAAGAATTTTACTGAGCATATAGAAAAAATTACTGGTGAGCTAATCAGGCACAAGAATATTTTCCCATTCTCGATGGATTATCCGAATGGGCGACGCTGGGGAGCATGTTGATGATCTGGCGCAAAACTAACAGCGCTTCAATAATCAGTCAAGAAATATTGATTAAATGGAAGTCTGTTTTTAGTTAACGGTTACAAAAGCGGATTTCTGGAAAAGTTTGACACAAAGATTTTTAGGAAAGGCTTAGAGCAGCCCTACCTGGAATCCTGAACACTTTGTAATTCAATCGTCAAAGAGGAATATTGCCGTGTTTTTTTCTTGGAAGTGTCACTACTTTATTTTCCAGCATACTGAAAGTTCGGATCAGTTTTTCCCGCGTTTGTTCTGGATAAATCACTTCGTCAATATAGCCGCGGTGCGCCGCACGATACGGATTTGCGAATTTTCTGGTATACTCATCCACTTTTTCTGCAAGCTTTTCTGCCGGATTTTCGGCCTCGGCAATTTCTCTTTTAAAGATAATCTCAGCTGCCCCGCTTGCACCCATCACCGCAATTTCAGCCGTAGGCCATGCAAAATTCATATCGGCACCGATGTGTTTGGAATTCATCACGTCATAAGCGCCGCCGTATGCTTTTCTGGTAATAACGGTAACACGGGGAACGGTTGCCTCGCAAAATGCATACAACAATTTTGCACCGTTTGTGATAATGCCATTCCATTCCTGATCTGTTCCAGGCAAAAATCCGGGCACATCTTCAAGGACCAGCAGCGGAATGTTAAAACAATCACAAAAGCGTACAAACCGCGCAGCCTTCTGACTTGCGTTTATATCCAGCACACCTGCCAAAACAGCAGGCTGATTGGCGACTATGCCAATGCTTCGTCCGGCAATTCTTGCAAAACCAACAACAATATTTTCTGCGAAATTTTTATGTACTTCAAAAAAAGTATCCGTATCTGTAATCTCTTCCACCACCTCGCGAATATCATAAGGCTGATTCGGGTTTTCCGGAATGATGGTATTCAAAGCCGGCCGCGATTCGCTGGCTGGCTGATAGGGAAGTCGCGGCGCGTCATCCTCACAGTTTTGCGGGAGATAACTCAGCAGTTTTTTGATATACAAGATACATTCAACTTCATTGGCAGCCACGAAATGGGTCACCCCCGATTTTGTCGCATGCGTCATCGCGCCTCCCAATTCTTCGGATGTCACGTCTTCGTGCGTTACAGTTTTTACAACATTCGGCCCGGTGACAAACATGTAACTGCTGTTTTCCACCATCAGAATAAAATCTGTAATGGCCGGAGAATAAACAGCACCGCCAGCGCAGGGGCCCATAATGGCCGATATCTGAGGGATAACTCCGGATGCCAGTGTATTTTTGTAAAAAATGTCGGCGTAACCGGCAAGGGAAAGAACGCCTTCCTGAATTCTGGCTCCGCCTGAATCATTTAACCCGATCACAGGCGCTCCGTTTTTCATGGCAAGATCCATGATTTTGCAGATTTTTTCAGCATGTGTTTCAGAAAGAGAGCCACCAAAAATTGTAAAATCCTGAGCATAAACGTAAATCAATCTGCCGTTCACCGTACCATATCCGGTCACCACGCCATCGCCGAGATAATGTTCTTTATCAAGGCCGAAATCGCGGCTTCTGTGCATTACAAATTTCCCAATTTCTTCAAAAGAATTCTCGTCCAGCAGAATAGAAACCCGTTCTCTCGCTGTAAGTTTTCCTTTGGCATGTTGGGTTGCAATCCGTTTTTCTCCGCCTCCAAGGTCAGCTTCTGCATTTTTTTTGTTTAAAAGGTCTTTTTTCGAAGTCGCTGCGAATCTTGATTCCATGTAATACGGACGATATGGTTACATTTGTTTTTTAAAATGATTCCTAAATATAATGTCATTTTAACAGATTCAGGAAATTTTTGCATTTCTATGAGGCAGATCGGCACGGGCTTTATTCTTTTGACCCTTTTTATTTTTCTTTTTAAGGGAGAAATAAAAGCGCAAACGACCGGTGGAAGAAGCGGGCTCAATTTTTTGCAACTGCCTGCGCAGGCAAAAAGTACAGCACTGGGTGCAAATCACCTGACAATTAGTGGGAATGATCCTGCTTTATTTTTACAAAATCCTGCCTTACTGGATTCTGCAAAAGAAGATCAGGTTTCCTTGAACCTTATGCCTTATCTCGCCGATACAAAATTTATCAATCTGGCCTACGCCAACGCTTTGAAACGCACAAACGGAACCTGGGCGGTCGGTTTACAATATCTCAACTATGGAAGTATTACCGAGACGGATGCGGTCGGCAATATTGTTGGAGAATTCAGGGCAGCTGATTATGGAATTTCGGCAGGATATGGCCAGACCATCGGAGCATTTACACTGGGAGCTAGTGTAAAATTTGTCGGTTCTTCCATTGATTCCTACCATGTCCGGGGGTTGGCCTTTGACTGGGGTGGCGTTTTTAAACATCCGCGGGAAGATTTTACGGTAGGTTTTGTAGCCAAAAACTTCGGCTTTTTGAAACAAAATTTTACAGGCGCCAATACTCCGATTTTACCACTGGATCTAAGAGTTGGATTGACATTTAAGCCGAAATACATGCCGATCAGGTTTTCCGGAACAATTCATCATTTGAACCGTTTTGACATGGTTTACAATGACCCGAACCTGTTTTTTACTTATGATATAAATGGATTAAGAATTCCCCGGAAAGTGGGTGTTGCGGAGAAACTGGCCCGTCATGTTTCGCTCGGATCTGAATTATTGCTGCATAAGAATTTCAGGATACTATTAGGATACGATCATCTTCGCCGGCAGGAATTGCGTTTGAACGAGGCGGGAGGACTTGCCGGATTTTCCTTCGGAGTCTGGCTGCGCGTGAAAAGGTTTGAGATCAGTTATGGCCGGGCGCAATACACACCCGGTTTTGGAAGCAGTTCTTTATCTCTTGTCATGAACTTGAAAAAGCAGGATTAAAAATCTAAGCCTTTTGATACCAAACCTGAACAAGTCCTGACTTGAAAGATTCAGATCTGACAAATTTCAAAGGCAATCCAGGACGATTATCTTGAAAAAGCCTGATACCATCTCCAAGTAAGACAGGGATAATGGATATGCAGAATTCGTCAATCAAATTGTCTTTAAGCAGCAGATTAACAACTTCCGCTCCGCCGTCAACAAAGATATTTTTGCCTTCCTGTTTTTTTAGTTTCAGGATCAGGTTTTTTAGGTCTCCCGTGTAGAACTTAATTTTTCCTGTTGCAGGTTTCGGTGTTCTGGTGATAATGTAACTTTCCTTATCGCTGTGCGGAAAATCAAATCCCATCGACAAGACTTTGTCATACGTTTTTCGTCCAACAATAACGGTATCAACTGATTCAATAAATTGAGCATAACCATAATCTTCACCTTCCTGCTCAACCACAGAAAGAAAATCAAGATTGTCGTCTGGCGATGCAATATAGCCGTCGAGGCTGGTTGCAATGTATAATATTACTTTTCTTTCCATGCTAATTTTATTAGTTGAACAACAAAATAAGCTACTGGAATTTTAAACTAAAAACTGAAATCTAATTCCGGACAAAATAGTTATTAAACGAAACTTCCCACGTGAAAGCTTTGGGCCAGAGCCCGTTTAGAATAGATTGATTATTGATAACTCAATTCATAATTGCTTAATATACAGGTAAAGCTGGCGTAATGGCGATAGGGTAGTTTTGTTAAAAAAACTACTCACCATGAACAACTATTACCTTTTCAATAGAAAAGCGGCTTTGGCTGTTTTTTTAAGCGGTGCCATGGCACTGAATGCATGTACGGATCACAACCAGGAGCCGGATAACACTGCAAAATTGGTTGACAGGTCTGTCAATCCTTCACTTGTAAAAGCGCTTCCGGGTTTTGAAAATTTGAAAATTACGACGTTGATCAGTTCGGACGACGTTCTTCCTGAATCTCCGGGTTTTATTTATGGTGCGCAGCCGGATGGTGGCGCATTTGTGAAAAACCCAAATGGCGAAGGATTTATCATGATCAACAATCATGAAATTCATCAGTCCGTTTCGCGCGTGTTTCTTGATAAGGATATCAAACCTGTGAAAGGGGAGTATATCGTTGATTATGAAGGAGGACAGTGGCGTTTGTGTTCTGCAACTTTGGCTACACCACAGGAACATGGATTCGGTCCTTTGTTTTTGACGGCTGGTGAAAGTGGTGCAGAATCCATGACACATGCGATTGACATATTTGCTCCGGCGGATAAAAAAAATAAATCAAGAACGGTAAGTGCTTTCGGAAAATGGAGCGCAGAAAATGCAGTTCCGCTTCCAAAGGATGCGTTTCCTGGGAAGACGGTAATCGTGATTGGTGAAGATGATACAAATGGTCAGTTGGTAGTGTATGTTACTGAAACCGTAGGTGATTTACTGACCGGTAAACTTTACGCGCTTCGTCGTGCTGGAAACAACCCAAGCCCGGTTGAGACGGATATGACAAAAGGCACAAGCTATGATGTTGAATTTGTGCCATTTGATGATGTAAAAACGAGCACTGGTGCTCAATTACAAGCACAAACGGTTGCGAAAAAGATGATCCAGTTTGCCCGTGTTGAAGATATCGATTACCGCAAAGGAGGAAACGGTGTTGGAAGAGAAATTTATTTCACTGCAACAGGTGTTAGCGAATCTGATAAAGTGACGCCGGTAACTGGTAAAAATATGTGGGGACGCGTTTATCAATTGAAATTTGATGCAACTGATCCATTGAAAGGAAAATTGGAGATCGTGATGGATGGAGCAGATCGTCCGGGAAATTTCATCGTAAATCCTGATAACATCTGTGTAACAAAAGACTATGTTTATGTACAGGAAGATGGTGATTCATTCTACAAAATGAATGATCACGACGGAACGATCTGGCAGTACAATATCCTGACGAAGGAAAGCAAGGCGATGCTTCAAATGGATCACCGCAGATCTGATGCAACTTTCAACGCGAAATATAATTCTGTTAACAGTAATTTATTGAGCTCCTGGGAGTATGGTGCTATGATCGATATTTCTGACGTAGTAGGAATCCCTGAAACGTTCATGATCAACCTTCACCCGCACACCTGGCAGGATGCAAAATATCTTAGTGCTGACGGAAGCGGACTATCATCTAACAGAGAAGGTGGACAAACCGTAATCGTTAGAGGTATCAAACAATAATTTTCATTGAAAATAATGTGTAGAAGGTCTTTTTCGAAAGGCCTTCTACACTTTTTTATATCACTATGAACAAAATATTTCCTTCCCTTGTCATCCTGTTTTTTGCGGTAATCATTTTGTCATGTCAGCCGGATAAAACGCCGACAGAAAAAGTTTACCAGTATTTCAAATCCGATGTTGAAGAATTCGTAAAGCTGAATGACCATTTTTTGAATTCAGTAAAAGAAAAAAAGAGTAAAGAAATTTTGCAAAACGAGTTTTTGAAATTGAGGCTACAATTCAAAAAAGCGGAAGCATTTGCAGAATATTTTACGCCTTCAACGGTCAGGCTTGTGAATGGTGCGCCGCTGGATGAAATCGAAGAAGAGGAAAATGCTGTTTTTGAACCTGGTGGTTTGCAGGTGATGGAAGAATTAATTTATACTGACGAAACCCTGGATGAAGAAGAATTGATCAGGCAGATTCGTAAAATGCAGATGAATGCCAAGCGTATTCTTTCGCTTTGGACAGACATTCAGATAACAGATTCTCATGTGTTTGATGCCTTGCGTCTGGAAATATTTCGCATGATTACGTTAGGGATTTCCGGGTTTGATACGCCCGGGTCCGGCAATGCATTATCGGAAAGTGAAGAGGTTTTGGTCTCTTTTCAAAAATATATCAAAGCGTACAAATCGCTTTTACCTGAATATGCATCGTTGTATAATGGTGCTGAATCAGCAATTGTTTTTATCAGAAAGAATAAGGATTTTAATACATTTGACCGCGCCGCTTTTATCGTTGATTATATAAATCCATTAACGAGATCTTTGAAAAATAATCAGGATCTGGCTTCCATTCCTTTTATTAATGACCGCAGATTGTTGCGGGCGGATGTTGAAACTTTGTTTGATGCAAAAGCTTTTGATGCAGATGCACTTTTGTCGAATACTGATTTTAATTCCACAACAGACAGAGTTGCCCTCGGGGAAAAACTTTTCTATGATGGCCGGATTTCCGGAAATGGAAAAACCAACTGTGGTAGTTGTCACCAGCCAGCGCTGGCTTACACGGATGGTCTTAAAACAAGTCAGGGTATACAAAAATCGATAACCCGAAATGCTCCGACGATTACCTATGCAGCTTTACAGCAGGCATTTTTCTATGATTTGAGATCGCCATCTCTGGAAGACCAGGCGGTGGATGTGATACATAACAAAGAGGAAATGCACGGGTCATTAAAATCAGTTTCAAAACTGGTTGGATCTGATGAGGATTATCAACGATTGTTTAAAAAAGCTTATCCGGAATTGGACAGCATCAAACCTGTCTATATCCAAAATGCATTGGCCACTTTTGTACGTTCTCTGAGCCCTTTTTCTTCACCTTTCGACCAATATATGCGAGGTGATAAAAAGGCTTTAACGGATAATCAGGTTGCAGGTTTCAATATTTTCATGGGAAAAGCAAAGTGTGGAACTTGTCATTTTATGCCCTTATTTAACGGAACCGTACCTCCGGGATATCAAAAAACGGAATCCGAGGTACTGGGTGTAACGGTTAACGCGGACTGGAAACAGCCAAAACTTGACAGTGACAAAGGAAGAGGAATTCACGATCAGTTTCCGCAGTGGAAAAATTCTTTTAAAACCAGTTCGTTAAGAAACATTGCAAAAACGGCACCATATATGCATAACGGCGTTTACACAAGTTTGCAGGAAGTGATGGAGTTTTATAACGAAGGCGGCGGTGCAGGTCTTGGACTGGATGTTCCAAATCAAACGCTGGCTCCGGATAAATTAAATTTATCTCAGCAGGAAATTGAGCTGGTTATAGATTTTATGGGAGGGTTGACGGATGGGAAATAGTGGTGGCAAAACTTTGACTTCATTTTCCATAAACAGGTTTTCTCTGCTTATTAAGAGAATCCAATAAGTATGGATTTCTAATTGCTTTTGCTTCTAAAAGATCAACCGGTCTATCTAAGATGTCTTGCAGTGAAAACTTAAAATCAAAGTAATTATCGGCATAATCTTCGATATCGATTTTCTCGAAATCAACAATTAAATCAATATCGCTCTCGCTGTTGAAATTTTCGGTCAACACTGAGCCAAATGCATAAAGGCTTTTAACTTTATGCATTTGACAAAGTCTGACAATTTCATTTGTATATTTTTGTAATCTATCCATTGGAAAGTTTCAGAAACTTATCGGCAATAATTTACGAAATTTTGTTTGTAATGTGTCACACATCAGTTATTCTCCCAATTATCTGCTTTTTCTAACAGAAGAATTAATCATCAAGGATATTGAAAAATAAATCATTAAAGCTTGATCGATAGTTGTAAAGAGCCGCCAAGGCCAACTTCAATGATTTTTTGCAAAGTTGAAATTCTAACCTCCTTAACATTATTTTCAATTTTGGAAATATACGATTTTGTCGTACCAACTTTTTCGGCAAGTTGTTCCTGTGTCATACCTTTTTTTAGGCGTGCTTCATGAATCAATACGCCAACTTTAAATACCTCGTAACCAGATTCTAAATTGTCTCTTTTAGGAGTACCGAATATCCCGTAGTGCTGGTCCTTAAATTGGTCAAGTGTCGAAATGTTATTTTTCGTTTTCATATTCCTGTTTGATTTTTAAAGCCTTTAATATTTCTCCTTTGGGCGTTTTTTTGTGTCTTTTTCTGGAAACCATTGACTAGAACAATCAATTTGCCGCGGTCGAAAAAGCAGAAAATTCTAAAAATATCGTTGGATTGCTGAACCCTGATTTCAAATAATCCATCTGTATTTTCAATATGCTTTAAATAAGTCTCAGGAATAGTCTGAAGTTCTTCAATCAAATTTAATGTCCAGATAATTTTATCCTGAACTTTCGTATTTTGTTTTAGAAAGAATTCCCGGAAATGATCCTTATAAAATACAACGGTACGACGTTTTTGTTTTTCTGCCACAACAAAGATCGGAAAAGTTGCTCGAAAGTGAAACATTCTACCAACAATAAATTGGCAGGCTATCTCTAGGACTCTCCGCTTTCCTTAAAGTAACTTCTTGCAGCTCAGTATTTACCTATCCTCCCAAACCTCACCTTTTTCCAACTTTAAGAACCTGGTAACGCAAGATGGAATCTCATTCAAATAATGCGAAACGTAGATTAAAGTTCTTTCCCGTGTCTTGCAAATGGCATCCACAACGGATTTGAAATATTCGACTGAAACGGTATCCAGTCCCTGGCAAGGTTCGTCAAGGATTAAAAGCGGAGGATTTTTGACTAATGCTCTGGCTAGTAAAACAAGACGCTGCTCTCCTTTGGAAAGCTGAGAAAAATCTTTTTCGATAAGCGGATGCACGTGTAGTAACTCAGCAACTTCATGAACACGGGCTACCTGAAAATCCGTTGATTTTTTGAAAAATATTCCTGTCGCGTCAAAAAAACCTGACGCGATGGTTTTGAAAACTGAGGTGTTTTTCGGGAAATATAAGTGCAGCTCGGGAGAAACATGCCCGATTTTTTGTTTGATATCCCAAATCGAAGCGCCAATTCCGCCGCGTTTTTTATCAAATAAATCGAAGTCATTAGCAAAACGCTGTGGATTATCTGCGGTGATGATACTCAATAAAGTCGATTTTCCGGAACCGTTCGCGCCCGATAAAGCCCACTTTTCACCTTTACGGATTTTCCAATCAATACCTTTTAATATCTGGTCCTCATTGTATTTTACTTTGATGTTCCTAAGATCGATGGCTGTCTTAAAATCAACAAAATTTGGTATACCAAAGCTTTCTAGTTTTTCCGGATCAGGTTGGGGAAAAGCCTCGGTATCTAGTGTTCCGATCTTAAAAGAACCCATTGGTGATATTTTTTCAATACTACCGTGGCTCATTTCCAGAACTTGTGTCACGCAAGGAGGGATTTCCGTCGAAATCGTTGCGATGATTATCGTCACGCCGGATTGAGCCAGTTCATCTAATGCGTTTCTTAAAACTTCCCTTGAAAGCATGTCCAGACCTGCAAAAGGATTATCCAGAATCAATATTTCCGGATGTTTCAACAGCGATTTCGCCAACAGCATTCTCCGGGTTTCTCCATTGGAAAGTGTGACAAAAGGGTGGTCAAGCAGATTTGTAATGGACAACAACTCGCTCACTTTTTCAAGTTGTTCATTGTCAATTTTTGATGGTTCCAAATGGACAGAATTTTCATTAACCGTCCCGACCGGTTTTAATTGATCTGTCAAAATTGCCCTGACGCTTGGCGCGCGTTCAGCTTCATAAGAATGAAAACGCTGCTGATAGTATTCAGCTCCCGCGCTTACAATCCGGTTAAATGAATAATCGTTTGGAACAAACTCGATCGCTTCGCGAATAGGTTTGTCAAATCCATAATGCAACTTTCCTTTCCAAACCGGCCATTTTCCAGCAATGACATCCAGTAAAGTTGTTTTTCCGGAGCCATTAGGGCCAATCATTGCCCACTGCTCTCCTTTTTGTATTTCCCAGCTGATTCCGTTTAAAACGGTTGTGTCATATTTTCTAACAGAAACGTCATCAAGTTTTATCAAAGCCATATCAAATTACGCCAGTCATTACCATTCAAAACCAAAGGCCGGTTAAAAATTACGTCCGGCAAAGATTGTTAAGTTTGATCGGAATCAAAAGGTGATTTGGGTATAAAAAAAATGCGCATGAAACTCAATCGAAATTGAATATCATGCGCAATGGCAATATATTTTGCCTCGTTATTAGTTTTATTGATGAAGTTCGAGATTGAATTCTTTCATCATTTTTTTGATAAAAGAAGGAAGATCGTCAGTTTTTCTGCTCGTTATAAGTCCATTATCTGTGACTACGTCTTTGTCAACCCAAATTGCCCCGGCATTTTCCAAGTCAATTCTAATGGCAGCATTGGAAGTTAAAGTCCTTCCCAGCGCGACGTCAGCATCAATCAGGATTTGAGGACCGTGACAGATAGCTGCAACCGGCTTATGGTTTTTGAAAAATGAACGTACAAACTGTACTGCTTTGGGATTCGTACGAAGGGCGTCCAGATTCATGACGCCACCGGGCAAAACCAGTGCATCATAATAATCTGCACGCGCATTGTCCAAAGGAACATCCACCTTATGTACCTCCCCCCAATCTACATGGTTCCAACCTTTAACCGTGTCCTTATTTGGAGAGATGATATGGGTTGTCGCACCATTGTTTTTCAATGTCTCACGTGGGCAGGTCATTTCAACCTGCTCAAATCCGTCCGCTACTAATATAGCAACCTTCATTACATTTGATGTCGAGTCCATACTGTGAATTATTTTGAATTATAACTGGAAATTTTTTAATAAAAATAATAATTACAAAAAATATGCCAACCAAAAATAAATTCGAGGGAAATAGAAAAGCTGGTATTTAGAGGCGAGATAACCACTTGATTATAACGTGATTTTGTATTGTTAAATTACAAATAATTCATGGTAAAAGAAATGGGTAAGCAGAAATTTTTCTGCTTACCCATCATATTAATTTTCCTGTTAATTAAATCTCGACGCTTCCGACATTTTCAAAAATCAAATCGCCATCCGCGTTCAGCTCCATCATGATGACAGAATCCTTGGCAACCTGACCACTTAAAATACCTTTTGAAAGCTCGTTAAGTATTTTTCTCTGCAGTACACGTTTCAAAGGACGCGCACCAAATGCAGGATCAAATCCTTCCTCACCAAGTTTGGTCAGCGCCTCGTCTGTGGAGTCCAGTGTTACGCCTTGCTCCATCAGCATTTTTTGAATTCCTTTGAACTGGATATCCACGATTTTTCGGATATTTTTCATTGAAAGTGGTTCAAATAACACGATCTCGTCGATCCTGTTCAAAAACTCAGGGCGAACTGACGCTTTCAACAGATCAAGCACTTCCTTCTTCGCTTCTTCGACGATCAAAGTATGGTTCCAACCTTCGTCTTCGGCAAATTTTTCCTGAATAATATGGCTTCCGATGTTAGAGGTCATGATGATAATCGTGTTTTTGAAATTGGCAACACGACCTTTGTTATCAGTTAAACGCCCCTCGTCCAGTACCTGCAAAAGTATATTCCAGACGTCCGGATGTGCCTTTTCAATCTCATCCAATAAAATTACGCTGTAAGGCTTGCGACGAACGGCTTCTGTTAGTTGACCGCCTTCATCATAACCAACATAACCCGGAGGGGCTCCAACTAGACGACTTACTGCATGACGTTCCTGATATTCGCTCATATCAATCCGCACCATCGAATTTTCATCGTTGAATAAATATTCAGCCAGGGTTTTGGCTAGCTCAGTCTTACCGACACCCGTGGGCCCAAGGAAAAGAAAACTTCCAAGCGGACGCTTCGAATCTTGTAATCCCGCGCGGCTACGGCGCACTGCATCCGAAACCAGCGTGATCGCTTCTTCCTGACCAGCCACACGTTGGTGCAGATGCGCTTCCAGATTCAACAATTTTTCCTTATCGCTTTGCAGCATTTTAACGACCGGAATTCCCGTCCATTTGGCCACAACTTCTGCAATTTCTTCCGGTGTCACTTCTTCCTGCATCAGGCTTTCGGCATTTTCGGATGCCTGCAATTCTGCGAGACGCTTGTTGACTTCCGGAATCCGGCCGTATCTGATTTCAGCAACTTTTCCGAAATCTCCTGAGCGTTCTGCCTGCTCGGCTTCTAGACGCAGCTGTTCAGTTTGCTCTTTTAAAGAACGTACTTCATTCACTTTGCCCTTTTCATTTTCCCAAAGCGCTTTCAGACTATTGCGTTTTTCGCTCAGGTCGGCAATTTCTTTGTTTAAAATCGTTTCTTTTTCTTTATTATTTTCACGGCGAATGGCTTCACGCTCAATTTCAAGCTGCATCACCTTACGATTCAACTCATCCAGTTCTTCCGGAACGCTGTCCATTTCCAGACGAAGTTTTGACGCGGCTTCGTCCATTAAGTCAATCGCTTTGTCAGGAAGAAAACGGTCGCTGATATAACGCGTCGACAGTTCAACCGCAGCGATTACGGCATCATCCTGGATTCTTACACCATGGTGGAGTTCATATTTTTCCTTGATACCGCGTAATATACTAATGGCGTCAGGAATGGTTGGTTCGTCTACCATGACAGCCTGAAAACGACGTTCCAGCGCCTTATCCTTCTCCATATATTTTTGATATTCTTTCAGCGTCGTCGCTCCGATCGCATGCAATTCGCCACGGGCCAACGCTGGTTTGAGCAAGTTCGCAGCATCCATCGCACCTTCACCGCCACCACCTGCGCCGATCAACGTATGAATTTCGTCAATGAACAACACGATTTCTCCCTCAGAATCAGTCACTTCCTTGATCACCGCTTTCAGACGTTCTTCAAATTCGCCTTTATATTTCGCACCCGCGATCAGCAAGCCCATATCGAGGGATGCGATAATTTTTGATTTCAGGTTCTCCGGAACGTCGCCCTGCACAATTCTCTGCGCAAGTCCTTCTACGATTGCTGTTTTACCAACGCCGGGTTCTCCAAGAAGAATCGGGTTGTTTTTGGTACGTCGGCTTAAAATTTGTAAAACCCGTCTGATTTCTTCATCTCTACCAATTACAGGATCGATTTTTCCAGCTTTGGCAAGCTCATTCAGGTTTTTGCTGTATCGTTCCAGAGAACGATATTTTGCTTCTGCGTTTTGATCTTTCACGGGATTGTTTTTACCTCTAAGTTCTTTGATGGCATTAATCAGCTCTTTTTCCTTAAACCCAACTTCTTTCATCATGGTCGCTGTGGAATCTTTTCCACTCAAAATCCCTAATAAAATCAGCTCGATACTAATGAATTCGTCGCCGAATTCTTTTAGATAGTTTTGCGCTTTGGCAGTAGCGGCGGCCAGGTCATTTCCCAAAAATGACTGGCTTGATCCGGTAACTTTCGGATAACTGTCAAGTATTTTTTGCAGACGGTTGTTCAAAACATCTGCACTTATATTTAATTGATTAAGAATAAACTGCGACGTGTTTGGATCTTCTTCCAAAATGGATTTCACGACGTGCCCGGTTTCAATAGCCTGTTGCTGATTGCCCTGGGCCATTTGCGCTGCATGTTGTATGATCTCCTGCGCCTTGATGGTATATTGGTTAAAGTTCATGGCGGTATTTAGTTGAATTAAGTGATATATCTCTTTTTGTCAAACAGTGTGCCGGAGCAATAAGTCGGAAATAATGGCGTGTTTTTGTTTGAGTTAAATGAATATACGTCAAAAAGTCAGTTATTTAAGGGTTAAGTTTTGAAAATGCGGCGGTTAAGATTTTTCAGTTCATAATAATTTTGATGAAGACATTACTGTTTTAGATATTGCGTTAAATTTTCGAAACAGGATTAAATGAAAATCGGCCTTTTAGAATGTGACCACGTGCGGGAAGAATTGCTCCCGATTGCAGGAGATTACCGGCAAATGTTCCCGGTCTTGTTTGCTTCCGCAGCGCCTGACTGGGAGTTTATCTTTTTTGATGTCTGCAATGGCCATTTTCCGGATTCGATCGATGCCTGCGACGCGTACATCTGTACAGGATCTAAATCTTCTGTATATGACAATGAGCCCTGGATTCACCAGTTAAAAACTTTTGTTCAAAATTTATATCAGGCAAATAAAACTTATATAGGTATTTGTTTTGGACATCAGATGCTGGGAGAGGCACTCGGCGGAAAGGTTCAGAAATCTGACGTTGGCTGGTGTGTCGGCGTTCATCCTTTTGAAATGCTTGCTTTTGAAAGCTGGATGAATCCACCGCTATCAGATTTTAATTTGTTGATGATGTGCCAGGATCAGGTTTTGATACTTCCTCCCCACAGTACTTTATTAGGACAGACTCCGGATTGTCCTGTTGCCATATTCAGGGTAGGGGAAAAAATGCTCGGCATTCAGGCGCACCCGGAATTTCCTAAATTGTACAACAAAGCCTTAATGGAATTACGGGTGGAACGGATAGGTGCGCGCAAAGTGGAATTTGGAATTATGAGCCTGGAACTGCCAACTGCTGAAAAAAGCATTGCAGAGTGGATCGTTAATTTTGTCCGGATAAATAAATAATAGTAAAACATCCAAATTTCTTTTGTTGTCATCCAGGATTATAGGATTTTTACAAAAGAATAAGATCAGGATAATAAATAAGAAGTTGATTTTAGATTTGAACCCATAGTCTCATGACAGATAATAATACAACCACACACCGTCAAATATTGACTTCACTGCAAACACGGCAAAAAATTCGCCGGATTGCATTTGAAATATATGAGCAGAATTTTGAAGAAAAGGAGATTATCCTGGCGGGAATCGTGGGTGAAGGATATGAATTTGCCAAAGCGCTGACGCAGGAATTGAAATCGATTTCTCCATTGGAAGTCAAATTGATCGAATTGCGATTTGACAAAACGACTAATCAGCAAAGTGAAATTCATTTTGACGACGCATCTGTTCAGGTCGAAAATCAGGTTGTTGTGGTCGTAGATGATGTTTTAAATACGGGCCGCACACTCGCTTTTGCGCTTGAACCGTTTCTGAAAGTTCAGATGAAAAAGGTCCAGGTCGCCGTGATCGTGGACAGAGAGCATCACAAATTCCCGATTTCTGCTGATTATGTAGGGTATTCATTAAGTACTACAATCAGTGAAAGGGTAGAAGTGATTTTGAGCCGCAGTGCGGATGAAGGGGTTTATTTAAAGTAGGTGTCGCTTTTAGTTAGAGTTAAATATACTTAGCGGATTATATTATGAGAGTTCAGGTGATACAAGACAGTAAAGGAAAAGCGACTGGGGTCTTTATTTCGATCAATGAATGGGATAAGCTGAAAAAGCAATATGAAGAGCTGGCCAATTTGGAGGATGAAGAACCGACTAAAACGCAGCTTATGGAAGAAATTACGCAGGCCCTGATCGAGCTAAAATTAGTTGGCCAAGGAAAGGTTAAGGCTCGTCCCATACAAGCCCTGCTAGATGAGCTATAAAATATTTTCAATTTCACTTTTTGATAAGCAAGCAAAGAGACTTTCAAAAAAATATCCTTCGCTAAAACAAGACTTGTCGGACCTAATAGTGGAACTTGCCGAAAAACCCGATATAGGGAAACCGCTGGGAAATAATTTTTATAAAGTCCGGTTGGCAATAAATTCAAAAGGAAAAGGTAAATCTGGCGGAGCCAGGGTAATTACCTATATCCAAATAGTCGACTCAACTATCTATCTTCAATATATGACAAGTCAGAAAAGGGTACTATCACAAGTAAAGAACTGGATCAAATGTTTAAATTGTTAAAATAAGCGTCTACTTTTCAAATCACTTAATTGTAGACGCTTAAAGCATTAAAAGCACTACTCCACCGCATTAATCTCAACAATAACACTCGTTCTTCTGGCATTTACAGCGGGGTTAAAACCGACAGTCATCAAATATTCACCTGAATAAATCTGATCTTCTTTCAACGAAGTTTTGGTTTCGGGATAAAGATTCAACTCTTTTATTTTATATTTTTTCGCCGGATCCAGGCCTTGCAATCTGAATGGAGTGTCAGAACCAGCCCCATAGCGGTTACTTACCAGATAAGAAAAAAGAATTGCCCTATCCTTCTTTTTTGTGCTGAACATCAAAGCAGAATACTCATTCTTTTTCGGGTCAACCAATCGGTATAAGTCGCCATGCCAGACAACGTCTTTAATGGCATTATAAGTGGCAACCGACTGCTGGCTGAATTTCAGGTCTTTCTCACTCAAATGACTTACCACAATATCATAACCCAATTTCCCCATCATGGCCACATCCGTGCGAAATTTTAACGGCTGTTTCCCCCAATCCGTCACATGAGCACTTTGCGTGAGCGCAGGGAAAAAATAAGAATATTCCCACTGCATGAAAATTCTTTCCATTGGATCGGTATTGTCACTTGGCCAGAATTCTGTGAAATATTTAAGCGCTTCATAGTCGACGCGCCCACCGCCACCTGAGCATAACATCATCGGAATTTTGGGATATTTTGCCCGCATTTTTTCCAGTACTTTGTATAGCCCTTTCACATAGTCAACGTATAGCTGCGATTGTTTTTGTTTGCTTTTTTCAAGATAAGCGGAATAGGCATTATAGGTGATCGCATTACAGTCCCATTTAATATAAGCGATGTCCGGGTTTTCTGTAAAAAGTTTATCAAGAACGCCGTAAACAAAATCCTGAACTTCCGGGTTGGAAAGATCCAGCGGCAGCTGGTTTCGCATATAATGCTCCGGTCTTTGCGGCTGTTTGATCACCCAGTCCGGATGTTTTTCATATAACTCACTCTTAGGATTGACCATTTCCGGCTCAACCCAAATCCCGAATTTAATTCCGGTTTTTTGCGCTTCTTTCACCAAATAGCCAATTCCGTGGGGAAGTTTTTTGACGTTTTCCTGCCAGTCGCCTAAGCCGGTTTTGTCGTTGTTGCGAGGATATTTGTTAGCAAACCAGCCATCATCCAATAAAAACAGATCAACACCTAATTTTTTTCCATCTTTGAAAAGTTCTGAAATTTTTTCCTCGTTAAAATCAAAATAAGTAGCTTCCCAATTGTTCAGCAGTGTCAATCTTGAACCTTCGCCATCCAGAATTCTATATTTTCTTGCCCAATTATGCAGATTTCGACTTGCTTCACCTTTTCCATTTTCTGAAAAAGTATAGATGAAGGACGGCGTTTTAAATTCCTGCTTAGAAGCCAGCGGATATTCTGACGCAAAAGAATTGATTCCTGCGATAAGCCGGAGGTTATGGTGAGAGTCCACTTCAAAATCCATACGGAAATTCCCAGACCAGGCCAGTGTTCCAAGTAATACTTTTCCTTCGGTTTCCGTTGCAGGTTTGTCAAATGACAAGGAGAAACTTGGCGGCTGAAAGAGATTGGCGCGTGTCCCCAGTTTTGAATCAAGCACACGGATTCCGGCAGTCAGCAATTCTTCTTCCGGGTTCATTTCATTTGCCCAGCTTCCGTTGTAATGTGTCAAATAGTAATCCTTGGCAACAAAATACAGATTTGCAGAAGCGTATTTTTGAAGTAAAACAGGATTTTTCTCCTCGCTTTTAATAACACTCCATTGCTCCACTACATTTTCAGATGCGTAAATTTTGTAAAATAACGTTACTTCGACAGGATAAACGGGATCTTTTAAAACGATGCTGGTAAGTCTGACATTGTGGTCCTGCTTCGTTGTCGTATGACTTACATAAACCAGATCCAAAGATTTGTTGCCATCTCCATGCGTTAGTTGCAAAGCAGGTTCTGACACGCTCCAGGTCCCTGATGGCGTATAGGCGGAATTGTAAATGCCGGCATTCTCGTCACGCTGTCTGCTTTGCAGAGGAATGACTTTATACTCAGAAGCCTGACTCAATTTTTTTCCGAAATAGGTTATTTCCAGATGATTTTCATTATCAGTTTGAAGTATGAGCGCATTTTGGTTTGTCTCTATTGGGATAATGACCGAAGAGTTTTGAGCCATTGCTCCGATTCCTGAGATCGAGAAAAGCAGGTGGAGGATAAAATTTTTAAACACAATTTTACAGATTAATAATGGAAACAAATGAAAAAATAAAAGGATCAATAACCGCTTTCATACTTAGCGTTATTGATCCTTTTCAATGTTTTATATTTTAATCTAGCTGTAAACCCTTCTCAGTTTTACATTTTCAACCGGGCGAATGATCAGCGGTACCTTTTCAATCTTAACCGAACTGCTGTCCAGACCAAACCATTTGTCTTCCGGCGTCGTAAAATCTTTCACGAAGAAGTATGCTTTCATAATCATTTGTTCCAGGAATGGCAGGTCGTTTTCAAAAGAAAGGAAACGTTCAAGAACTACAAAACGAAAATCTCCTGTCACGTTCTGGCGGCTCAATGATTCGTATCGGCTTGTAATATCCACTTCTTTATTCATCACCATGTCTTCAACAACTTTTCTGAAAAAGAGGTTAATACGCTGTTCAACACGGAATCCAAGTTTGAAATTTACCTTGATCACCGTTTCATCATCGTCAATGGTGTTCACCTTGTATTCCATTGTGTACGGATCATCGGTTGTATCTACGTGTATAAACCAGTAAATATCAGCACGTTTTGGCCGTTTCTGGAAGATCGAATAAATTACTTTCGTCTCAATCTCTGACACACGTGACGCATTGGTCATGAAAACCAAATGTGTCGTGTATTTTGGAATGCTGATATCACGGCTCAGCTCGCGCAGGCCAGGCAGGTATGTTTCAAGTTTTGTATATTCTGTTAAACGTAACTTGATATAAAAGGCTCTCAACCAAACGGTCATTAAACCTGCAACCAAAACCCCGATCAGAATTGTAAACCAGCCACCGTGTGTAAATTTCAAAAGATTTGCCCCAAGGAAAAGCCCTTCTATGGATAGATACAAAAGCATGAATCCTATGACAATCCAGAGATTGACTTTTTTCAGATAGAGATAGTATGAGAAAAGGATAGTGGTCATGATCATGGTCAGCGTGATCGCCAAACCATAGGCTGCTTCCATGTGTGAAGATTCTTTAAAATAGAATACCACCACCATACAGCCAAGCCATAATAGCCAGTTTACGCTGGGAACATACAATTGCCCCTTTTGATCACTCGGATAAACCAACCGAACTTTTGGCCAGAAATTCAGACGGATTGCTTCTGAAATCAAAGTAAAAGATCCTGATATCAACGCCTGGCTGGCAATAATGGCAGCCGATGTAGCGATGGTAATTCCTGGCAAAAGCCACCAGTCAGGCATTACTTCGTAAAATGGTTTGCGATCCTGAAGCATATTGCCAATTTCAGACAGTAACCAGGCGCCTTGTCCGAAATAATTAAGTACCAGACAGATCTTTACAAAAATCCAGCTGATACGAATATTTGCACGTCCACAATGCCCAAGGTCGGTATAAAGTGCTTCTGCTCCCGTTGTACAAAGAAAAACGGCTCCCAGCATCCAGAATCCTCCGGGATGTTGGGTCAGCAGTTCGTATCCATATAAAGGATTTAATGCCTTGAAAATTTCTGGATGCTCTAAAATCTGGTATAATCCCAAAACACCTAGCATGGAAAACCATGTAATCATGATCGGCCCGAAAGCACGTCCAACGATCTTCGTCCCAAAAGCCTGGATCAAAAAAATCAGCGTCAGGATGGCGATAACGATCGGGATGGTCTGGATATTTGGATAAAGGATCCGAAGCCCTTCCACAGCTGACGAAACTGAAATCGGCGGGGTAATAATACCATCTGCAAGTAGCGTACTTCCACCAATAATGGCCGGGACTGTCAGCCACCGGGCATGTTTCCGGACCAGCGCATACAATGCGAAAATCCCTCCTTCACCCCGGTTATCTGCTCTCAAAATCAGGATTACATACTTTACAGTCGTCTGAAGTGTTAGTGTCCAAACGATACAGGAGAGTGAACCGTAGATGATTTCTTCGGTAATAACCTCTTTGCCGATGATGGCCTGCATTACATAGAGCGGCGAAGTACCTATGTCTCCATAAATAATTCCGAAAGCAATAAGAATACCAGCAGCAGAGATTTTGTCAAAATTGTGTTTGGGTTCCATTCAATTTTTTTCTTAAAATCGACGAAAGTTAGGAAACCGCGGGCAAAGTAGATACTTGTCTACCAAAAAATTAATTTATGCGTAGTTAGCTGTTTTTAAAAAAGCGTCCTAAATAGCAGGTAACCATTTAATAGTATGATGATTAGCGTTACGATCCAGCTTATTATGGTGACTGCTCTCGAATTGGCAAATTTTCCCATAATCGATTTATTGGCTGTAAATAACACCAGTGGAACAACCGCGAAACTAAGTTGAAGCGATAAAATCACCTGGCTGAAAACCAGCAGCTCGGCAGTTCCTTTTTCTCCGTAAAGTGTAGCAACAATCAGTGCAGGCACAATTGCAATGCCACGGGTGATCATCCTGCGAAGCCACGGTTTCAGACGAATGTTAAGAAATCCTTCCATCACAATTTGTCCCGCCAGTGTGCCGGTAAGTGTAGAACTTTGACCGGAAGCGAGTAGTGCCAAAGCAAAGAAAACCCCGGCAAGACTTACGCCAAGTACCGGATCAAGTAAATGATAAGCATCTGTAATGTCAGCAATCTCACGATGTCCGTTGTTGTGAAAAGCAGCTGCTGCCAAAATCAAAATCGAGCCGTTGATAAAAAATGCAAGTCCAAGAGAAATAGTCGAATCAATGGTTGCAAATTTTATGGCGCTCCGTTTTCCCACATCGTCGCGTTTAAAATTTCGTGTTTGGACAATACTTGAATGAAGGTAAAGGTTATGGGGCATTACTGTTGCGCCAAGAATCCCGATAGCAATATATAACATGCCAGGATTTGTCACGATTTCCATTTTTGGTAATAATCCGCCGACGATACCTGCAACAGAAGGCTGGGAAACAATCATTTCATAAATAAAACTCACTAGAATGACACCCATTAATCCTCCGATAATGCTCTCAATAATACGGAAACCTCTTTTTTGAAAATATAAAACAAGTAACACATCGAGTGCGGTCAATATAATCCCAACTGGCAAAGGCAGTCCGAATAATAAGTTTAATGCAATCGCTGACCCAATTACCTCGGCAAGGTCGGTAGCTGCGATGGCGATTTCTGACAGAAACCACAAAACCATAGATACAGGTTTTGAATAATAATCCCTGCAGGCCTGTGCGAGATCGCGACCGGCGGCAATGCCAAGTTTCAGCGATAAATGCTGTAAAAGCATCGCAAACAAATTGGAAATTAAAATGACGGTAAGCAAGGTATAACCGAACCGGGATCCGCCTTCAATATCAGTCGCCCAGTTACCCGGATCGATGTATCCGACCGCAACCATGAGGCCGGGACCGGTAAAAGCAAATAATTTTTTCCAGAAACCAGCGCCCTCTGGCACGTTTATAGAAGCGTGCACTTCTGATAAAGAAGCGAGTTTGTCGGTATCTTCCGTTATATTTTTAAGCAAGGAATCTTTCGCAATTAAATTGTCAAACATTTTTCGAATGTCTAAAATAAACAATTTGGTTTATTGAAAACAAAGATATGAAAAACTCCAAATAATTTTTAGGTTAATCTAAATTTTTTTAAATCCGATTAGTAAATTGTACTTTTGCTGATATATTGAGGTTTTGGAATAAATTGATGATGCAGAACTCCTTCACAGAAGAAAATTATTTAAAGATTATTCATGCTCTTTCAGGGCGTGAGGGGCTGGAAGTGAGCACAAACGCTTTGGCTGAAAGTACTTCTACGCGCGCTGCCTCCGTAACGGATATGTTGCGGAAGCTGGCGGAGAAAGGATTGATACACTATAAAAAGTATCAGGGGGTGAGGTTGACCGAAGCAGGAGAGAAAGTGGCGATCAATGTGATACGAAAACACAGATTGTGGGAAGTTTTCCTGGTTGAAAAACTGGGGTTCGGCTGGGATGAAGTGCATGACATTGCAGAAGAGCTTGAACATATTCCTTCCGATCATTTGGTAGAACGTCTGGACGCTTTTTTAGGACACCCGCGTTTTGACCCGCACGGAGACCCGATTCCGGATGCAAAAGGAAATTTAACAGAGCCTGATTACCTGGTTTTGACTGATGTCCAGATTGGAGAAAAAGTGAGAATGATGGGTGTGTTGGATCATGCCCCTTCGTTTCTTCAGCATTTGGACAGAGCCGGAATTACGCTTGGTTCGGTGATCGAAATAACAGAAATTAACGAATATGATAAGTCTGCATCTGTACAGATTAATGAAAACCATACGTTGTTTATAAGTCTTGAGGTTTCCAAAAATTTATTAGTACAACGCCGATGAGACTTACCAAGCCATGAGATTGAAAATATTGGATCGTTACCTGATCAAGAATTTCCTGATTACTTATTTTTTCGTTGCTTTTGTGATCGTGCTGATCATTTGTATGATCGACTATACCGAAAAGGTTGACGATTTTCTTGAGAAAAAGGCACCCTTAAACGAAATCCTGGTTGATTATTATCTCAATCTGATCCCTTACTGGATTAATTATATCAGTCCGCTGATGGTTTTTATTGCGACCGTTTTCTTCACTTCCCGCATTGCGGCCAGGACTGAAATTGTTGCGATGCTGAGCAGCGGAATAAGTTTCGGAAGAATTCTTCTCCCTTATCTTGTCGGTGCGACCATACTTGGTGGTGTTACTTTTGTTCAGGTTGGATGGATTTTACCAAAGGCGAATAAGATCAGAAACACTTTCGAAAAAACGTATGTGAAAGCTGAATTTACTTTTGGGGGCCGTAACGTGCATATTACCATTGCACCGGATGTTTACGCCTATCTGGAAAGTTATAATAATGCCACGAAGACGGGGAATAAATTCACCATGGAAACCATCAAGGGTAATCAGCTGATCCAGAAACTTTCCGCAGACAAGATCGTTTGGCAGCCCAAAAAGCAAAAATGGTCATTGCAGAATATTCAGGTGCGCACAATCGACAGTTTAAGCGAAAAACTGAGTTACCCGAAAGATATTGATACCACAATCAATCTTTTTCCAAAAGATTTTGAAAGTAATTACAACCTATATGAAACTTTCACGCTTCCGGAACTTAACACTTATATTGACCTCCTGAAAAGCCGTGGCGCAGACGGGTTGGAAGTTTATATGATCGAAAAATATGTACGTTTCACACAGCCTTTCGCCATTTTAATCCTTACCTCTATCGGTGTAATCGTTTCTGCCAGAAAGAGCAGGCGTGGTGTCGGCTGGCAAATTGCACTCGGATTTATGCTTGCCTTCATCTATATCCTGTTTTTTCTTTTGTCAAAAGGAGTCGCAGAGGCTGGGACGGTTAGTACGCTATTTGCGGTATGGCTGCCTAATATGGTTTTCTCTTTTATCGGGTTATTGCTTTACAAAACATTGCCGCGCTAACGTATTTCGCATTGTAAATTTTGGCCTTAGAATCCAGAAAGAATTCTCAAAAATGGCCGGAACCTATTTAATTAACATATTACGACTATTTTTGTCGCGTCAACAAAACACTTAACATGAATCCATCTCGTCTGCTTTTAGTAGTACCATGTTACAATGAGGAAGCAATTTTGAATCTTACCTATTCAACGCTGAAAACCTATTATGCTGGTATTAAGGAACGGGGACTTATTGCTGAGGATAGCAAGATCTGTTTTGTAAATGATGGCAGCCGGGATAAAACCTGGGATATTATTGAAGATTTATGCCAGCAGGACGACACGATTATCGGCGTGAAATTGTCAAGAAATTTCGGACATCAAAGCGCAATTATGGCTGGCCTGGAAAAACATATAGATAATTTTGACTGTTTTATTACCATCGATGCGGATTTGCAGGATGATATCAATGCAATAACTTCCATGATTGAAAAACACCGCGAGGGTGCAATGGTCGTCTACGGTGTTCGCGGTGACAGAAGTTCCGATAGCTGGTTTAAGCGTTTTTCAGCAGAAGGTTTTTATGTATTGATGCAGAAAATGGGTGTTCCGGTAGTCTTCAATCATGCAGATTTTCGTCTGATGGACCGCCGGGTTCTTCAGGAACTTGGCAATTTCAAGGAGATTAATATGTTTCTGCGGGGCATTGTTCCGCTGGTTGGTTTCCGGAATGATAAGGTGATTTACAATCGTCTGGAACGCGTCGCTGGTGAAACTAAATATCCGTTAAATAAAATGCTGCTTTTCGCCTGGAATGGAATTACTTCTTTTTCAACCTTCCCGATGCGACTGGTGCTTTATTTTGGATTTTTTAATTTTATGGTCGCGATGGTGATCGTGGCTTACATATTTTTTTCATTTATAATTGGACATACCGTTCCGGGTTGGACCTCAACGATGCTTCCCCTTACTTTTTTCAGCGGCTCTAATATGATGGCGCTGGGACTGATCGGCGAGTATATCGGTAAAATTTACGAAGAGGTAAAGGGCCGTCCACGTTACATTATTGAAAAAACAGTTAATGAATAGATTTTATAAGAAATACCGCACCGTTGGCAATTCTATAAACGTGCTGCTTTTATTAAGCGTGCTCTTGCCTTTGCTTGCACTTTCCTATTTCAACCACCCTTCTCCGGCAGACGATTATTGTTATATCGATACAGTGTTTAAATATAGCTGGCTGGAAGCTATGAATTTTTATTATTCAGGTTGGACTGGGCGTTATTTTGGAATTTTTCTTAACCATTCCAATCCGCTTTTGTTTCATTCCATTATTGGCTTTAAGGTGCTTCCGGTTATTTTATTTGCCGGTTTAATTTTTGCCCTGTTTAATTTATTCAGACACCTCACACCTACACTGTCGCGCATCGCCCACCTGGGATTTGCCGGTATCGTCTTCTTTCTTTATATCCTGAAAATGGCGAGTATTGTGGAAGGTTTTTACTGGATGGCATCCTTCGTAACTTATACGGTTCCCAATATCATGACGCTTTTGTGGGTTTCTGTTGTTTTAGACTGGTATCGCCAGGATACGAAAAAAACGTTACTCGCCGTTTTGGCAAATTTTTTCGTGTTTGCCGTTATCGGATGCAGTGAAACCAACCTGCTGATCATGATCGTGCTGATCGCAGCCTTATGCTTTTACCGACTTGTTTTTCACAAGAAGATTGACGGTTTGATGATCAGCATGCTCGTCGTGGCTGCAATATCCTGTTATTTCTTTTTTATGGCGCCCGGCAATCAGGCCCGTCTGGATGGAAATCCGTTAAGCCGGAATTTTACTTTTTCGCTGATCTCATCGTTCAAATACCTGGCCGTTTCAAGTTTTAGCTGGATTTTTAAAACACCACTTCTGATCTTTTCACTGGCCTGGTTAATTGTACTTTCCAAAATATCTGTCGGCGCAAGGAAATATTTTTCAATGCCCCTCTGGTTTGCCATTTTACTTTATATCGGTGTATTGTCAGCCCAGATTTTTCCATCGTACTATGGAATCGGAATTGATCCTTCGGCCCGGGCGATCAACTGTGTTTATCTGTTTTTCCTGATTGGCTGGTTCTATGTAGTGGGTGTGATTTTTCATTATTTCAACGGAAAATACTCCGGTCAGTTTCCGCTGTCATTTCTTCGATATGGTGTTTTGTATTCGCTCTTAGTCGTGTCTATTGCGTTTTCTTTCTTCCGGAGTGCCAATGTGAAAATGATCTATACCGATTTACTGAAAGGGAAAGCCGCTGCATTTAGCAGGGAGACGGAGGAACGGTATGCGCTGATCAAGAATTCAAAAGACGCCGTCGTGTTTTTGCCTCCAATAAAAACACGTCCTTTATCACTTTATTTTGATGATATTCAGGAAAACAAGCAGTTTTTGTGGAATAAATGTATGGCGGGATATTTTGGAAAAGAAGCTATAATTATGGTTGATAAACATGAATAATAGTCTCGAAAAAGAAATTCCGCTTCCGGTTCGATATCTTCTCGGATTATTGCCGATCGGCGTTATAGTGGTATTTTATTATCTCTGCATCCGGTACAGTATCAATATTCCCTGGTTTGACGATATAGAAAACATTCCTTATTTCCTCGTCAACTGGATCGAAGCACCGTCATTGATCGAAAAATGGCAGACTATTATTTTCCCGAACAACGAACATCGGGTGCTTGCAGCCCGTCTGATTGTTTTGGGACAATATCTGGTAACCAATAAACTGAATTTTAAAAATCTGGCGTTCTGCGGAAATTTGAGTGTCCTCGTTCTATTCGGGTTCATCACATACAGTTATCTGCGGCAAGGCGGAAAATGGTTTCTGGCTGTTCCGATTGCTTTTTTTATATTCAACTTCCAATCCTATGCAGGTACTTTCATGACGATCATGTCATTACAGTACCAAATGGTTATTTTGCTTTCCGTGGCAAGTTTATATTTTCTTGCTAAAAGAAGAACCGGGCCATTTTTTCTGGCTATTTTCCTGGCCTATGTCGACACGTTCAGTATGGGAAACGGGATGATGGTATGGCCTTCGGGACTGGTACTTTTAATATTCCAGGCTCGTTGGCGCGACGCTTTCATTTGGACCGTTTCCGGTGCGGCTGCGATTTATCTGTATTTCCATGGTTATGATTTTGTTCAGGGAAATGATAAGGCTTTCGATTATATTCTTCAATATCCCTTCCGCACATTCATTGCATTTTTTACCATGCTTGGCGGTGATTTTGATATAATTGCCAATGCAGGTTTTTCAAAAAGAATGATCATACCGACGCTGGCTGGTTTGGGTTTATTTGCAGTATTCGTAATCTGGCTGATCGGAATTTTGTCTACTTCTCCGTTCTGGGGAAGGTGGATCCCTGAAAATCTTGCAAAAAGATATAATCATTTGCCAAAACTACAAAACGATAACAACCGCTGGAATGCTTTTTGGCTGGGAACTTTGGTATATGTGTTGATCAGCATGATTCTTGTCGTTGTTTTTCGGACACGTTTTGATCCACATATCATTTTATGGAGCACTTACAAAATGTATCCCGCCGTAATGACTTCTGTAATTTACATTTTGGTAATCCAGTCTTTTACTGGTAGAACGAAACTTCTCGTTTTCGGTTCTTCATTGGTTGTTTCAATAATTGTCTGGGCCTCGACGCTTTTTAATTACATTCCGATTGTTGAAGAAACTGCTGTGGCAAGAACTGCTTTTGCATTTAATCAAAAAAGAAACGGGATTGGATTGGGAGCTACGAAGAATAATCCTTTTGAAACGATGCTTGCGACGACTTTGCTGAAAGTTGATAAAATGAGAATTTATTCGTTGCCAAAGCCGCTGATCCATGCCGATGAAGCTAAATTGACGCTGAAAGATTCTTCCGTTACTGCTTCCACTAAGGTTACAATAAATGAGCTGTCACCGGAAGTTTTGAGCATAACGCAGGAAAAGCCAGCCACCGCGGGCGAAAGAAATTATGCAATGCTGGAATCAAAAGATAATCTGTATCTCTTTTCATTTCCATTGAACAACTCCGGTGCGATTGGCCCGAAAGGAACAATTCGGGCCGGAGAATATGAGGTTGGTGTCTGGACAGTATCGAAAAATGGTACGAAGATTTTTAAAACCGATCAGAAAGTAATTATTCAATAACACTATGCGCGTTCGTTACTGATGCTTTTTAATTCCATACAGTTTCTTGTCTTTTTTATTGTCGTCACGCTGGCTTATTTCAGCCTTTCCTGGCGTGGGCGATGGATTCTTCTGCTTGCAGCGAGCTGTTATTTTTACATGGTTTTCAAACCGGTCTTTATTCTGATCCTGTTTGGTACCATTGTGATCGATTATTATGCCGGAATCTGGATTGCGCAGACACAAGACCAAAAAAGAAAAAAGCTATTACTGATCATCAGTCTTATTTCAAATGTCGGGATTCTCTGTTTTTTTAAGTATTACAATTTTCTCGAAGATTCTGTAAACCACGTCCTGCAAAGTATAGGTTTCCGGCCAATGATTCCGCATTTGGAAAGGGTTATCCCTCAACCCATATTGGTTTGGATGGTCGATAAGGCTAATCATATTTTGTTGCCGATCGGATTGTCGTTTCACACGTTTCAGGCAATGAGTTATACGATCGAAGTATATCGTGGGAATCAGAAACCGGAGCGGCATTTCGGGGTTTATGCGCTGTATGTCATGTTTTATCCTCAGCTTGTTGCAGGCCCCATCGAACGTCCGCAAAATATGCTGTTTCAATTTCATTCTTATTTCAAGTATGATTTTGAAAATGTGAAATCCGGATTGATGCAAATGGCTTTTGGTTTTTTTAAGAAAATAGTCATTTCTGACCGTTTATCTCAGGTGGTTGATTATGCCTATCTTGTGCCATCGGAACAGAACGGATTGACGTTGGTTACGGCCATGGTTTTTTATTCTTTTCAGATTTACTGTGATTTCTCTGGTTATTCGGATATCGCGATAGGAGCAGCGCGTGTGATGGGTTTTACTTTGATGGATAATTTCCGTTCACCGTATGAATCAAAATCTGTCGCAGAATTCTGGGGCAGATGGCATATTTCATTATCAACCTGGTTTCGTGATTATCTGTATATTCCCCTGGGCGGTAACCGCAAAGGAGAATTTAAGAAATATCGTAATCAGTTTATTGTTTTTCTGGTCAGCGGTTTATGGCATGGGCCGTTTTGGCAGTTTGTAATTTGGGGCGGTCTGCATGGTACTTACCAGGTTACAGCAGCGCTGCGGGATAAGTGGTTGAAAAAAGCAGGGATTGTAATTCCTGACAATGCTTTTATCCGAGTGTTTAATATCCTGGCCACATTTAGCCTTGTAACATTGGCCTGGGTGTTTTTCAGAAATAATATTACGAAGTCGGTAACGATTCTGAAAAAACTACCAACCACATCGCTGAGCGACAAAATCAATACGCCGCTGAATCAAGTCGAAATGTGGTTTTGCGTTTTTCTGATAGCTTTTTTATTGATTAAGGAACGTTATTACCAGAACATTCCAACAAAAAACACAGCTGCCTTTTTTATTCTTTTTATCACCATTGCATTCGCGACCTACTTTTTGGGCGTATTTATAACCAATCAGTTTATCTATTTCCAGTTCTGATTTTGGTGATTAAATTGTTTTATTTTCAAAGTTAACTTTGGAAATAGATTCGCCGTAAATTAATTCTGCCAACCTGACAGAAAATTCGCCGAGCACTATTTTTTTTACATATTTCTTACAACATCAACCATAACGTCGCATGGCGACAGCTTTATATATGTACGAAGTTACATCTGACAACCGATTAAGAAAACTGATTATTGTAGGAGACCGTGTGCTTATCAAACCAAAAAGTCCTACCGATCGAACAAACAGCGGTTTATACCTGCCGCCGACGGTTACTGAAAAAGAACAGGTCCAAAGCGGCTATGTTATCAAAGTTGGTCCCGGTTATCCAATTCCTTCCGCTTCGGAAGATGAGCCATGGAAAGAATCAGAAGAAAAGCTGAAATATATGCCTTTGCAAGCCAAAGAAGGAGATATTGCTATCTATCTGCAACGCAATGCGATTGATCTTGAATATGACGGAGAAAAATATGTCATCGTGCCGCAGGCTTCTATTCTGATGCTTGACCGTTCCGAAGATTTGTTTGAATAATAATTTCCGCCTGCTGAAATAAACCTTAAATTTAAGGACGATTATAGTATTCATTCAAAAACAAACTGGTTTATGAAGTATAAGTTTTTAGGGAATACCGGCGTCCTTGTTTCAGAGTTATGTTTTGGGACAATGACTTTTGGCGGAGATGGATATTGGGAAGCGATCGGAAAGCTTCAGCAGGAAGAAGGAAATGCTTTGGTGAAGACCGCTTTTGACAGCGGCATAAATTTCTTTGATACAGCGAATGTTTATTCCTATGGTAAATCGGAAGAGATACTTGGAAAGGCATTTAAAGATTTGGGTATAAGCAGGAGCGAGGTCGTTGTGGCTACAAAAGCGAGAGGCAGAATGGCTCCTGGTGCCAATCAGATCGGTCTTTCGAGATTACATATCATGGATTCGGTTGAGGATAGTTTGCGCAGGTTGGGAACGGACCATATCGATTTATTTTATATCCACGGCGTGGACGCTCACACTTCGCTTGAAGAAACCATGCGTGGTTTGGAAGATATTGTGCGTTCAGGAAAAGTCCGGTATCTGGGTGTAAGCAATCATGCGGCCTGGCAAATTATGAAAGCAAACGGAATTGCCGAGAAAAATGGCTGGACAAAATTTGTTGCTTGTCAGCATTATTATTCCATCGCCGGCCGTGATCTTGAACGTGAATTAATACCCATGATGGAAGATCAGAATCTTGCATTAATGCCATGGAGCCCATTAGCAGGAGGTTTTCTTTCCGGAAAATATACCCGTAATAATGAAACTTCCGGGGATAATCGCCGTGATAATTTTGACTTTCCGCCCATTGATAAGGAAAAAGCGTACGATATTATTGAAGTGATTCAGCCCATTGCAGAAGCACACGGCGTGTCGGTGGCGCAAATTGCATTGGCTTGGTTGTTAAGTCAAAAAAGTGTGACGAGTGTGATTATCGGAGCTAAAAAACCTGAGCAACTAAAAGATAATATTGCAGCTACAAACGTTTCATTATCGCAGTCGGATCTTGCACAGCTTTACGAGATTAGTTTGCTAAATACGGAATATCCGCAATGGATGTTTGAGCGTCAGGGAAGAGACCGAGTTCCGCAATAAATAATAAAATTAGAAAAAAATGCAAGCAGCTGGAAATCTGGCTGCTTGCATTTTTTTATCACCACATAATCCATCAATAATGATCTATTTTTTATGGTCGCTCCTGAATTTGGGCGCACTTATCTGGTTCCTTTTTATATCGTTCAGCGTTTTAAAGACTGTCCGTGAAAATATGGGAATCCTATCAGCAGTGATTTTTATCGTGTGCTGTTTATCGTTTATAAAGTTCTCGGTGTCGAATAAGCAATCTGAATTGGCAAAAGACCATGAGGCAAAGGATCAGGTGATCGTAATGCAAAATTTAAAAAATGAGCTGTTTTTTAATCTGGATCTGCTTTATGCTGACGGTAATGATACGGTGAAAACGGATGGCTCGTACGCTACAACAATAAAATCAGGTTTTGTGATTGGGCACGAGTGGTTTCCGACACGCACAAAGGTTTTTCTTAAAGACGGTTCAAGGCAGTTTGAGGCTGATGGAATACACGAATGGAGATTTTTAGGACTTACCTTACATAGTGCGCCTGAAACCTATAAAGGAACGATTGATATCAAATAATTTCTTCTGCACGGAATTGGTCGCGGAACCGAGTACCTTTGTATTATGTCAAATCAAGAAAATTTAGAAGCCACGCTTTCGGCCTTAGGAATTGCTGCGTTGAATGAAATGCAGCTGGAAGCAAACACCGCCATCCAGGAGAACCCGGAAATATTATTATTGTCACCGACAGGTTCAGGCAAAACACTTGCGTTTTTACTGCCATTATTATCGATTCTTCAAGAAAACATAGATGATGTACAGGCTATCATCATTGTCCCGACACGGGAACTAGCTTTGCAGATTGAAACGGTCTGGCGAAAGATGTCAACAGGGTGGAAGGTAACATGCTGTTACGGCGGGCACGATATGCAAACGGAGATCAGAAGTTTGAGTGAAGCTCCGGCGCTGATTGTCGGCACGCCTGGCCGCATTATGGATCATATTTTCCGTAAGACTTTTACAACCAGAAAAATCGCCACACTTATTCTCGATGAATTTGATAAGTCGCTCGAGCTCGGTTTTCAGGATGAAATGACGGAGATCATGGGTAACCTGCGCGGTCTGAAAAAGACAATTCTTGTGTCAGCCACTGCCGGGACAAAAGTGCCGGCTTTCACCCGTGTCAAAAATCCTGTCGAGCTGGATTATATAGAAGATAAAAAGCAAAATAGCAGATTATCCGTTAAACTTGTTCTGTCAGAAAAAAAGGACAAAACCGAGAAACTGGTTCAGCTTTTAAGTTTTCTGGGGTCTGAATCCACGTTGATTTTCTGTAATCAGAGAGAAAGTGTTGAGAAAATCAGTGCAATCCTGAAAGAGGAAGGCATTGACTGCGCATACTTCCATGGCAAACTGGAACAGGAGCAAAGAGAGCGCACGTTGATCCGGTTCAGGAATGGTTCTGTGTTGTATCTTGCTGCGACGGATCTTGCTGCGAGAGGTCTCGATATACCTGATATGAAGCATGTTATCCATTTTGAACTGCCTATGCGCGGTGATGAATTTACACATCGCAACGGCCGGACAGCCAGGATGTTATCAGAGGGAACAGCCTATATCCTGTTAAACGCTGACGAAGTCCTGCCAAATTATATCGACCGAAAACCACCTGTTCTTGATCTTCCGGCTAAATTATCTTTGCCAGCTCCATCGGATTGGACGACAATCTATATCAGCGGAGGTAAAAAGAACAAATTGAATAAAATGGATATTGTTGGTTTTCTTTTACAAAAAGGAAAACTTGAAAAACAGGATCTTGGTCTGATTGAAGTGAAAGATAATATTTCTTTTGCAGCAGTAAGAAAAAGCCAGGTCAAGTCGATGCTTGGACTTATTTCGGACGAAAAAATGAAAGGAAAGAAGTTTAAGATTGAGGTTGCGAGATAAGTGATAGCAACCATAAAAAAGCGGCTGATATCCATTCGAGGATTTCAGCCGCTTTTTTGAGTTAATAAATCTGAATTATCCCGATAAGATAATAACCAGAAATACCAATGCACAAAAAAAAGCCTGCTACTCGGTAACAGGCTTTCCAAATGATATTATGATTAAACTTAGATAACTTTAACGTTAACCGCGTTTAGACCTTTTTTGCCATTTTCTACTTCGTAAGACACTTTGTCATTTTCACGGATATCGTCCTGAAGACCTGAAACGTGAACGAAAATGTCTTGGTCTCCATTAGATGGAGAAATGAAACCAAATCCTTTGGAATCATTGAAAAATTTTACTGTACCTTCTGCCATTAGTATTGTTCTTATATATTTTGAAGACCAAATATACGAACGTCTTTTGGATATGCAAGAATAATGGTACTAATATTTTAGAAAAATAAAGGACTAAATACGTTACAATGGAATAGTAAAGGTGCCAAATCGGTCTGCAAACACAATTAAAGCTTGGTTTTTCATCGATTTTTAGAAAAAATATTTTTCGGTTATGTAAACATTTCTTCTCTTTGTTTGTTTTCTTTTTAGCTTATCTGATCCATACATGCCCGTTTTAAACAGTAATTCTTACACTCCTCCGTTTTGGCTTCCTAATGGCCATTTACAAACCATATATCCTGCGCTGTTCAGAATTATTAAGGATGTCAGGTATCAACGCGAACGGATTGTAACTGCTGACAATGATTTTATTGATCTCGATTGGTCCTTTGCAGAAGCTGATCTTCATAATAAGGAAGAGAAAAATAAATTGGTAATTCTCTCCCATGGACTGGAAGGTGATACCTCGCGGCAGTATATAGTAGGAATGGTGCGTTTGTTAAATGCAAAAGGTTACGATTGTCTCGCCTGGAATTTTCGCAGTTGCAGTGGTGAAATGAATCAGACGTCAAGGTTTTATCACAGCGGCGCTACTGAAGATCTGGATATGGTTGTTCAGCAGGCTATTCTGAAAGGATACAATCATATACAGCTTGTCGGATTTAGTCTTGGTGGTAATCTTACACTAAAATATTTGGGTGAGCAAGGGAAGGATATCAATAAAAAAATAAAAAAATCAGTCGTTTTTAGTGTGCCGATGAATTTGAAGGCATGCAGTCTTGCAATAATTAAACCGGAGAACAGGGTTTATCAATCAAGGTTTCTTAAAACGTTAAAGCCAAAAGTTGATCTTAAGGCAGTAACTTTTCCAAAAGAGATCAACCCGGCTGATTTCAAATTTGTCAATACCTTATATGATTTCGACCATATATTTACGGCGCCTCTGCACGGATTCAATAGTGCCGACCACTATTATGAATCGTGCAGTTCGATGTTTTTTGTGAAAGACATTGCGATTCCTGCTTTAATCGTAAATGCAGCAAATGATCCGATCGTACCGGTTGGCAGTCTGCCGTTTGACGTTATTGACAAACTTGATAATGTATTGTTAGAAATAACTTCCTCGGGCGGACATTGCGGTTTTCGTCCGGCAAAATTCTCTAATGGTATCTACTGGTCAGAATCCAGAGCATTAGAATTCCTTAGTATTAAATAGTTGTAATTGACTCAACTACATTAATTCATCATTTCTGAAAGTACCGCTTTTGAATATTGATAAAAGGTTTTTATTCCGACCTTTGCTGCGAATTTTAATTGATAATTTTCAGTTTAACAGATTAAAAACACATGGTTATAAATATTAAAAAGCGTCAGATGAACATTTTTTTAGGGTCATAGAAAACAGATTCGTAATTTTGTGCAAAAATTGAGAATTCAACCAAAAATAATACCGTCTGAACGTTTACATTTTAATTTGATACTTATCCAGTTATCTCCCGCTTCATGCCGACATTAACACTCAATCCCCCGCATATCATTATCGATTTCGACAGTACGTTTACGAAAGTAGAAGGACTTGACGAACTGGCTGCCATTGCTTTAACCGGGCATCCGCAACGCGAAAGAATTGTTCAGGAAATAGTTGACCTGACGAACAAGGGAATGAATGGCGAGATGTCTTTTGCAGAAGGACTTCGTCAGCGTATTGATCTTTTGAAAGCCAGCCGTGCCAACATTGAAGAACTGGTTTCTTTTTTGAAAACCAAGGTTTCCGATTCGTTTAAACGCAATAAACAGTTTTTAACTGAAAATGCAGACCATATTTTTATCGTTTCCAGCGGATTTAAAGAATTTATCGTTCCCGTTGTAACCGACTTTGGTCTTCGCGCTGATCATGTTTACGCTAATGAATTTCGTTTTGATGAAGAAGGAAATATTATTGGTATCGACGAAGAAAATGTGTTATCGACCGACGGAGGAAAGATCAAATTGCTTGCTTCGCTGAAACTTGAAGGTGAGGTATATGCAATTGGTGACGGTTATACGGATTACCAGATTAAGGAAGCTGGCTTTGCAAACCGTTTCTATGCCTTTACTGAAAATGTTGAGCGTGCGAAAGTCGTTGCCGTGGCGGACCATATTGCTACCTCTTTCGACGACTTTTTATATGATAATAAATTAAGCAGAAGCCAGTCATATCCAAAGAGCAGAATCAAAGTTCTTCTATTGGAAAATGTCCATCCGGTTGCTTTACGTGCTTTTGAGGAGCAGGGTTTTAATGTAGAATTTGTAAAAGGTGCGCTGGACGAAGACGAACTTTGCGAGCGTATTAAGGACGTTTCGATTATAGGTATCCGTTCAAAAACCAATATTACGAAACGTGTTCTTGAAAATGCCAATCGTCTGATGGCGATCGGTGCTTTCTGTATTGGAACAAATCAGATTGATCTGGAAGCTGCTGCTGAGCGTGGAATCGCGGTTTTCAACGCGCCTTACAGCAATACCCGTTCTGTTGTAGAGCTTGCCATTGGCGAAATGATTGTTTTGATCCGTAACGTTGTTACGAAAAGTAATCAGATGCATCAGGGAATCTGGGATAAATCTGCGAACGGCAGTTTTGAAGTTCGTGGCAAAAAATTAGGAATGGTAGGTTACGGAAGTATCGGAACCCAGCTTTCTGTTGTGGCTGAGGCTTTGGGTATGGAAGTATATTTTTACGATGGTATCGAAAAACTTTCGTTGGGAAATGCTCGAAAAGTAAATTCGCTTGAAGAACTTTTGTCGATTTCAGATGTGATCAGTATGCACGTGGATGGCCGGAAGGAAAATACAAACCTGATCGGTAAACGTGAATTTGACCTGATGAAGGATGGTGTCATTTTCATGAACCTTTCACGCGGACACGTTGTCGATATCGAAGCTTTGGCTGATGCGGTAAAAAGCGGAAAAGTAGCCGGCGCAAGCGTCGACGTTTTTCCGAAAGAACCAAAAACAAATGATGAATCTTTTGAAAGTGCGTTGCGTGGTCTACCAAATGTGATCCTGACTCCGCATATTGGTGGAAGTACAGAAGAGGCTCAGGAGAACATCGGGCATTTTGTTCCATCCAAATTATTGGAATATATGAATAACGGTAGCTCGTATGGAAGCGTAAACTTCCCTGAGGTGCAGTTGCCAAAACTGAAAGACTCTCACCGCTTGTTACATATTCACGCAAACGTGCCGGGTGTGCTTGCGAAACTGAATAATATTTTTGCGAAGAATAATATCAACATCACAGGTCAGTATTTAAAAACCAGTGAGAAAATCGGTTATGTAATCGTTGATATCGCCAAAGGATATACAGAAGAATTTATTCAGGAAGTGAAAGAAGTGGAAGGTACGATTCGTTTCAGAATGTTGTATTAATATAATATCGTCAGGAAATTGTCATTTGTTGTCAGGGATTTTTATTTATTGTCAGGAGTGGTCAGGTTTAGATTACGATGCCTGACTACAAATGATAATCCCTGACTACCTTTGACAATAAATTTCCATCCTTGACTAAGATTGACCACCAAATTGATCCACTTTCTATCAATATATAGATGTCACTAACATTTTTTACACCCGGCCCGGCACAGCTTTATCCGACATTTGAAAAACATTTGCAGACTTTCGTAACCGGGCAGTTGGGCTCGATTTCGCATCGGAGCCAGCAATACCGTGACTTGCATAAATTTACAGTGCAGCAAGTCCGCACACTTTTAAATGTTCCTGAAACGCACTCAGTTTTGTTCCTCGGCTCAGCCTCTGAGGCTTGGGAGCGTATTTTATTTAGCTGTGTGGAACTGGAAAGTTTCCATCTTGTTAATGGTTCGTTTTCAAAAAAATTCCATGATTATTCCCAGGGTTTGTGCAAATATGCGCATGTTCAGGAAAAACCAATGGGCGAAGGTTTCAGCGCTTCGGAAGTTGTTGTGCCCGAGTATGCAGAGCTGATCTGTGCAACACATAATGAAACAAGTTCAGGCGTTCAAATGCCTGTTTCGGAAATTCATAAACTGAAACAAAAGTATCCGGATAAATTAATTGCGGTTGATATTGTGTCTTCAGCGCCCTATCCGGAACTGGATTTTAACCTGATCGATACTGCTTTCTTTTCGGTTCAGAAAGCTTTCGGTCTTCCGGCTGGTCTGGGTGTTTGGATCGTGAATGAAAAATGTCTTCAGAAGGCGGAATATATTCGTCATCAGTATTCTATAGGTGCGCATAACGATTTGCCGACGCTTTGGAAAAATGCCCTGAATAATGAAACACCTGCGACGCCAAACGTGATGGGTATTTATTTATTGGGAAAAATTGCCGAAGATTTTAATAAGATCGGCGTAAAAGCGATGCGTAAGGAAACAGAGCAAAAAGCAGATATTATTTATAAATTCATTGAAAGTACAAGCGGATTTTCCCCTTTTGTTACTGAGAAAAAATATCGCTCACAAACCGTTGTCGTGGCAAATACCGAAGCTCCATCCGCTGATATTATCAAGGCCATCAAAGAAAAGGGCATGGTTATTGGCAGCGGTTATGGTAAATATAAAGCATCACAATTACGTATTGCTAATTTTCCGGCGACCTCTTTGGAACAAGTCCAGTCGTTACTCCACGAATTGAAGGCGCTTTAAAAAACTAAAATATATTGGTGCAGGCACGAAATCCATCATCGGTTTCGTGCCTTTTTATTTATTGTTAATATAAAAAAATGGTACTATTAAGGTGATGAACAGTATACAAAAGGTCGTTACATACTTTCCTTAACCGAACCTTTAATTTTCACATGATGAAAGATCAGCAAAAAACACTTGTGGACTCTTCCCGACGGGAATTTATCAAAACATCTTCATTGGCAGCTTCTGCCTTTTTTATTGTGCCGAGGCATGTGCTGGGAAAAGGTTTTGTCGCACCTAGTGATAAATTGAACATCGCCGGTATCGGTGTAGGAGGGAAAGGGAAAAGCGATCTGGCAAGTTTTGCCAAAAGCCCTAATGTTAACATTGTTGCGCTTTGTGACGTTGATGATCGTCAGGCGGTCGTATCAAGGACCAACTTTCCAAACGCAAAGTATTACAAGGATTTCAGGGATATGCTGAAAAAAGAAGACAAGAGTATTGACGCTGTCTCTATTTCCACTCCGGATAATACACACGCGGTGGCAACGTTGGCTGCTATGCAGATGGGAAAACACGTTTACACACAAAAACCACTGACACATGACATTTATGAAGCCCGGATTTTAGGTCAGGCTGCGAAAAAATATAAAGTAATCACCCAGATGGGAAATCAGGGCGGCTCCGGAAATGGTGTGCGCCGTATGAAAGAAATTTATGATTCTGGTATTATTGGTAAAGTGGACCGGGTTATTTGCTGGACGAACAGACCGGTTTGGCCGCAAGCTGTTCCAACAGACAACGTTGATCCGATTCCAAAGGAACTTGACTTTGACCTGTGGCTTGGTCCCTCGCCAAAAGTAGGTTACAATAAAGCATATTTACCCTGGAACTGGCGCGGCTGGTGGCCTTATGGAACTGGGGCACTAGGTGATATGGCCTGTCATATTATGGATCCGGTTTATAGAATTCTACCAATCTTATATCCTGTTTCTGTTGAATGCAGCGTGGCCAATACCTGGACTTTTACGTTGCGGGAAAAAGATCATAACCCGGATTGGACACCCTTTTCTACGTCCATCCACCTGGATTATCCAAGAAATGACGGGAAAGGAAATATCAAAGTGAGCTGGTATGACGGAGGTATTTTACCTGAACTTCCTGCTGAATTACAACCGGGAGAAATGTTCGGAAACTCGGATGGCGGCGTTCTTTTTATTGGTAAAAAAGGGAAACTGATGGCCGATTGTTATGGCGCAAATCCAAGATTATTGCCTTTGAAGAAAAACGAGACGCTGAAAGTAAAGGAGACGATCAAACGGGTGCCCAATGAAGATCATTATCTGAACTGGGTCGATGCGTGCATAGCTGGGTATGGAAAAGGTGAAACAAGTTCGCCATTTGAGTATGCGGCTCCATTTACAGAAAGTATACTAATTGGAAATCTGGCACTGAGAAGCTGGATGTTACGCGACAATCCAACGGCTTTGAAAACAGTTGACAAATATAACGGCCGGAAAAAACTGGAATGGGATGCCGTAAATATGAAAGTGACAAACTACGATCTGGCAAATCAGTTTGTAAAAAGAGAATATAGAGAAGGCTGGGAATTGGTGTTGTAAAAGTAGATTTTTTAATCCGGGAAATCTCAAAGGTTGAGGTTTCCCGGATTTTTTTTAAAACTTTTCTAGAAATATAGCTGCATTGATAATTGGTATATTTCGGAATGGATGGAGAGAAAGCAGATCAGAATCACCGGTAATAATACAAGCCGCATGACAGGATATGGCTAATTCAAGGAACATATCATCCTTTGAATCACGGCATTCTCTAATTATGGTGTCAACATTTACCTTTTTAAAGCGATCAAGAAAACGTTCAGCAATGATCTCTCGTGAGGAAACAGATATGTATTTATCAAATTTTGGCCTAAAAAGCACATTCTGAAATTCCTGCCAAGTCAATTCTGAATATACAATTATTCCTAAATTCTCAGCTTTAATAATTGCCTCGGCATTTTTTGAAAAAGGAGATAATGCTGCGCTGATAAGGGTGTTCGTATCGAATACAAAATTAGCCCTCATTCAGTATTTGTTCTAATATTTCGTCATTAAAACCTTTCTGTTCAGCCTCTAACCTTATTTTTTTTAACAATGGCCATAGTGTGTCTTCTTCTTTTTCAAGAATTATTTTTAACAATTGGTCAACTTCCTTCTCAATGCGCTGTTTAATTTCAGGATTGGTATAACGCCATTTTTTTGCAGTATCGTCGTTAACTTCAAATTCTATCCTTTCCATGTGAAAGTCAATTAATTGTGGTTCTAGACAAATATACAAAAAATGGGTCTCTATTTGATTTACTGATGGATGTCGTTTTTCACCCAATTTAATTTCTCCTTTACTGAAGTGAAAACATAATTCTTGCCTAATATTTAATTTTCTTAATAAATATGATTTTAAGTATAAATAATTAGCTTTATGCTTTCTTAAAAAAATAGCCGCATAGTGATCACTTCCGATACTTTCATTTTGGAGCCAACGGACCAGCAACTCTGGTCGGGTATCCGTTATGGAAATGAGCAGGCTTACACCAGACTTTTTGAGCGTTATCATCGGACATTGTATAACTATGGGAGCAAATTGTCTGGCAATTCTGCAATTGTTGAAGATGCGGTTCAGGAAGTATTTATTGATGTCTGGCGTCTGCGGGTCAACCTCACTGAAAATGTTACATCTGTTAAGTTTTATTTATACCGAGCCCTTCGCAGGAGAATTCATATCGCCTCAGATAAATTTCCGGTTACAGAAGAATTAACCATGCTTCCGGATCAGGAAATGCCGTCCACCTATTCCAATTCTGAAACTATCCTCATACAAAGCGAATCGAATTCGATGATTTCGCGAAAAGTTAAGGAAATGCTCTCACAACTTCCGGAAAGGCAGCTGGAAGTGATTACGCTGAGATATTTTGATGATTTCAGTATTGAAGAAATTGCAGGTATTATGGGTATTAATGAGAAATCCGTACGCAACCTGATTTATAAAGCCATTACTTCCTTCCGCCAAACGCCGCAAAATTTTCTTATTTCTATTCTGATTTTCTGCTTGTTAGTTATTTTGTAAAACTTTTTTCAAAAATAATTACATTTTAAAGAGGTCATTTTGAAAGTTCGTCGCTCTTTATATTTGAAAGAGCAATTGACTGAATTCTGTTCACTATGAAGCATGATCCTTACTCGCTGACGGAGCTTATCCGAAACGATGACTTTATTGCCTGGGTCAGACAGCCCGATGAAATGAATGATGCACGCTGGCGACAGTTTCTTCAGAATCATCCAAAGAAAAAACAAACGGTCGAATCTGCCAGACGTTATATTATTTTCATGGGAGAGGATACCGGAAAAGCACAGCCAACATCTGAGCAAAGTGAAAAAATGTGGAAAGCTGTGGAAAAACATTTACGGGGCGATCTGGTAGAGGAAGAGGAGGAAAATGAAGAAGAAGCTGAACCTGAGCCCGGAAAAATAATATCAGGCTGGCGTTGGGTACGTATTGCTGCGTCCACGGCATTAATCGCCGGTATGGCTTCTTTCAGTTACTGGTATTACACGAATCAGGCCGGATATGGTGATCAGTTCAGTTCCTATGCAAACGAGCGTAATATCGAAAATCTGGTTGAGAAAAGTAATGATACGGATAAGCCGATGACAGTATTGTTACCGGATGGAAGTTCGGTGGTTTTACAACCTGAAAGCAGGCTGAGTTACGTCAATAAAATTGATGCAAAAACGCGAGAAGTTACACTAAAAGGCAGCGCATTTTTCGAGATTGTTAAGGATCCGGCCAGACCGTTTTTAGTATATACTTTTGGCTTGGCAACAAAGGTTTTAGGGACCAGCTTTTTGATCGACGCACCAGAAGAAGGAAAAGAAGTAAAGGTGGAAGTGACAACGGGTAAGGTATCAGTTTTCTCAATGGATGAATACCAGAATAATAAAAATGGTATGAAATCGACAGAGCTAAAAGGTTTTATCCTAAACCCAACAGAAAAAATAGCTTTCTCGCGTGAAAACGGGAAATTTAGTAAACCAGTTGGAGAGGAAGATGAGAAAACAGAAGGAAATGATATTTCAAGACAAACATTTGTATTCGATGAAACGCCGGTCTCGGAAGTTTTTCTGGCGCTGGAAAAAGCTTATAACATCAGGATTTCATATAACAAAGAATTGATGGGCGGTTGTCCTCTGAATGCGACTTTGGTAGGGCAACCGATTTATGAAAAACTGGCGGTGATATGTAACGCGCTGGACGCAGAATTTGATATCAAAGACAACCTTGTGACCATTAAAGGGCTCGGGTGTAAATAGGTTAAGAAAAGATAAAAGCCAGATTTCCGGAATGCAACTTATAACGTTCACACTTTTTACACCTAAATTTTATTTATGACATAGAGGATTACTGAAGAAAAAAGATCAGTCATGTTGACGCACGACTGATCTCAGATTACTCCCCCAAAAATCGCTTCGCAGGCAAATCCTATCCATTTCAAGAAATGGATAACAGGGGAGGATTATGTTGAATAAATCTCGTTAACCAACAAATCTGATCAAAAATATGAAAAAAAATCGACCGATTGATGACTTACTTTTTACACTCATGCGTATAACAGTCATTCAATGTTTTTTAGCCTGCATGTTTGTCGGCGTTTCCCTGGCGTATGAAACCAGTGCGCAATCCGCATTGAACCAGAAGGTTACCCTTAACATTGAACAACAGGATATCAAAAAAGTATTGAAACAACTTGAAAAACAGACGAATGCTAAGTTTGTTTTTAGTTCTAAAATTATCCAGTCGGAGCGGAAAGTTTCGCTGAAAGTTTATAACCAATCACTTTCCGGTGCGTTGGATGAACTATTGCGCCCACTAAATCTTACCTATAAAGTAAGCGGTGATCTGATCGTGATTAAGGCGGTGAAAACTGAAAAGCTATCGAATTTAATTGAAGATTCCAACGCAACACCGGGATCTGAGGTTATCGAGAAAACGATTACCGGAACTGTTACCGATGATACTGGTTCAGGTTTGCCGGGTGTAAGCATCGTTGTGAAAGGAACCCAGATCGGTACCAGCTCGGATGAGAATGGAAAATATACGCTTAAAGTATTTGACGATACGGCGGTGTTAATATTTTCTTTTGTTGGATATCTTTCGCAGGAAGTCCCCTTAGTAAATCAAACTGTTGTAAATGTTACACTTAAAGTGGACGACAAAGCGCTTGAAGAGGTCGTTGTTGTGGGATATGGAACGCAGAAAAAAGAATCTTTAACGGGTGCGATTTCTACCGTTACAAGCAAAGATCTTGACCGTGTGCACGGCGGATCAACAGTAAGTTCGGGGCTGGCTGGTAAAATTCCCGGGGTAACATTTCGAATGCCGGATGGCCGTCCTGGAGCCAGCGCAACGGTTCAAATTAGAAACATGGGAAATCCGCTTTTTGTCATAGACGGTATCCAGCAAGACGCAGGTCAGTTCAATAATTTATCACCGAATGATGTTGAAAGTATTACCGTTTTGAAGGATGCTTCTGCTGCGATTTACGGTGTGAGAGCTGCTAATGGTGTTGTGGTAGTTACAACCAAAAGAGGAAAAAATGGAAGTAAGAATACGATAAATCTTGACGCTTACACGGGTTGGCAGAATTGGTCACGTTTTCCCAAGGTTGTCAACGATTCATATCAATGGATGCTGGGAAAGGCGGAGGCGGATATGAACCAGTTTGGAAAAACAGCCATTACGCAAGCGGAACTTGAAAAATACAAAGCAGGTACAGAAATGGCATATAAAACTTTCAATTGGAAAGATTTTATTGTTAAGAAAAATGCGCCGTTAACATCAATTAATTTGAACATGACAGGTGGTTCGGATAAAATATCCTATTACATTTCAGCAACACGACTGGACCAAAATTCAGTTTTGGGCCGGGAATTTACATTCAAGCGTAACAATATCCAGAGTAATGTTGATGCGAAAATAACCGATCGTTTGAAAGTCGGCGTACAGATCAACGGCAGAATTGAAACCCGGGATAATCCGGGTATACCAGGCGGAGATGACTACTGGCTTCCACGTTTTGCAATCCTTCGAAACCGTCCTTTCGAACGTCCTTACGCAAATGATAATCCTGCTTATCTAAATGATATCAAGCATAATGAGACAAACTGGGCTTATAACAATAAAAAGCTTGGCGGATATCAGACAGATATTTACAGAGTTTTACAAACAAACTTTACGGGAGAATATCAAATTCCCGGGATCAAAGGATTGACTGCAAAAGGTATGTATTCTTACTATATAGCAGACAGGACTTTGAATGGACACGAGTATACTTATCAGGCGTACACTTATAATCCTTCGGATGATACCTACAAAGTGACAGGAGGCAGTACAAACCCATGGCGGGAAAGACGTACCCAGAAAATCATGCGGAATGTTTACCAGGGTCAGTTGACATATAACAACACTTTTGGGAAACATAATGTCGGTGGAACTTTCGCGGCGGAGAGGCAGGATATGCGTGATCAGGAACAATGGGTTCACTCCGTACCCAAGACAAATGTCCTGCCGCTGATTTATTTTCCAACCGTTGACACCTACGATGACAAGGATAATCAGGAAGCACGTATAGGGTATATCGGTAGAGTAACTTATAACTATTCGAATAAGTATTATTTCGAAGCAGCTGCCCGACGTGATGCTTCCTGGAAATTTGCACCAGACAGACGTGTAGGTTATTTTCCATCAACTTCTGTCGGTTGGAGAATAACTGAGGAGGGTTTTATGAAATCTTTGCTGGGTAGTCACAGCATCCTTGACGACCTTAAACTAAGAGCTTCCTATGGTATTTTGGGGGATGATAACATTTTATTCAATAATGATCCGAACCAGCCTTTAAGTCCATATGCATATCTTCCGGGATATAATTATAACCAGGGCAACGCGATTTTAAGCGGGACAGCTATTGTAACTTCCAGAGATAAAGGACAGATCATCAATAATATTTCCTGGTTTAAAAGTAAGATCACAGACATTGGAGCCGACTTTTCTTTATTCGGAACACAAATTTCAGGTTCTGTTGATTATTTCTATCGTTTGAGAACGGGCTTGTTGGGTAGGAAATATGACGTTCTGGTTCCGAGTGAATTAGGCTATTCTTTGCCGGACGAAAACGTAAACAGTGATGCTCAGTTTGGCTGGGAAGGTGCCTTGACTTACAACGGCAAATCAGGAGATTTCAATTACTCGGCTGGGGGAAATGTTTCATTTGCGAGAAGCAAATTTATTTCATCTTACAAACCGGTATTCAACAACTCAATTGACCACTTCCGTAACTCTTCCGAAGATCGTTACAGCAATATTTTCTGGGGATATGAAAGCATCGGGCAATTCCAGTCCGTGCAGCAGATCAATGAGTATCCAGTGAATATTGACGGACAAGGAAATCGCACATTATTGCCCGGAGATATCATTTATAAGGATATTAATAATGATGGAAAAATCGATGGAAAGGATGAAAGACCAATCGGATACACGGTTTCAGGACAGCCAAATATCAACTTTGGGTTAAACCTGGCAATTTCCTGGAAAGGCATTTCATTCAGTGCAGACTTCTCGGGTGGAGCAATGTACTCATGGAATCAGCAATATGAACAACGGAATCCTTATCAGAACGAAGGTGCTTTGAACAGCATTTTGTTGGACAGATGGCACCGCAAAGATCCCTTTGATCTAAATAGTGAATGGATTCCCGGGAAATATCCGGCGCTGCGTTACAACAATGGCGACCATAGTAATTACAATAAAAACTCAACTTTTTGGCTGCATAACGTGAAATACATCCGTGCAAGAACCATCGAGCTTGGCTATACTTTGCCGAAGACGGTATTGGAAAAATTAAAATTGCAGAAGGCAAGAGTTTACATCAACGGATACAATTTATTCTCTATTGATAACATGAAAGAATTTGGTATTGATCCGGAGATCGCCGATGGGAATGGTTTACAATATCCTCAAAATAAGTTTGTTAACGTCGGTGTTCGTCTCTCTATCTAACGTTTTAATCAAAGCAAAATGAAAAAAATATTCTATTTGGCACTGGTTATGGTGCTTTTTACAAGCTGGGGTTGCAATGATGATAGTTTCCTGGATCGCGCACCTACAAATATTTTGACAGAAGACCAGATATGGGCAGATGAGGGACAGGTTCTTTCTGTGTTGGGGAATTTATACAACCGGTATGTCGATATAGCCAATTTTAAAGATTTTCCGAGAACCAACGGACTGAATACAATTCCCGGTTGGACCCGGTTAGCTGACTTTAACGAAGCTTTTTATTCAGAAGCTGGGCAGTATAACGTTTTTCAAAATAATGGCTGGGATTTTAATTACTGGTCAACCTGGGACTATGGTTATATCCGCGAGATCAATTTATTTATCCAGAAATGTACGGCAGCTGATAAGCTTGACGGCGCTGTAAAAGCCAGATTTTTAGCGGAAGCCAGATTTTTGCGTGCCTCGTATTATTTTGAACTGGTGAAAAGAATGGGCGGTGTTCCTCTGATCCTGGAACCAATGACGTATGATTTTAGCGGCGATCCTGCTTATCTTCAATATTCCAGGGCAAAAGAATCGGAGATATATGATTTTGTAATTAAAGAAGCGGAAGAAATTAAGTCAATTCTTCCTGTAAATGCTGCGGAAAAATCCCGTATTACGAAAGGCGCAGCTTTGGCAATGCAATCCCGCGCAGCACTTTATGCGGCTTCAATCGCAAAATATGGTGTAAATACCCCTCTTGTTTCATTGCCTGGCGGGGAAGTAGGTATCCCTGCAAGCATGGCAACTGGTTACTACACGAAAGCCCTTGCAGCAGCCAAAGAATTAATTTCTGGTACCGCAGGAGCTTATGCTTTATATAACAAGAAACCGGATCTGTCTGAAAATTTCGCAAGTATTTTCTACGATAAAGCGAATAATCCGGAAGTTATTTTTGCAGAAGATTATAAATTGCAAAGCGGAAAAGTACACAATTTTACCATCGCTAATCAACCTCGTTATGGAGCTGAGGAAGAGGAAGGTGGGCGAATTAATCCGTCTCTGAATCTGGTTGAAGCTTTTGAAAAACTGGATAATACTTTCGCCCCGATTCCAACAACCGATGCTGCCGGTGCTGCGAAATATTACACAAATCAGATTGACATTTTTGCTGACCGCGACGCACGTCTGGGTGGAACGGTTATGTTGCCGGGTACTTCATTCAAAGGTCGGGCTGTGGATATCTGGGCCGGATTTCAGCTGGGTAACGGATCTATAATCAGCGGAGATGACCGGGGTGCGCAGAAAACGCTGCCCGGCAAAACAGTTGCCGAACAAGTGGTAGGTTTTGACGGTCCGATTGATGGTTTTGAATTTACGGCGCAAACCGGTTTTTACCTTCGGAAATATCTGGACCCGGTTGTTGGTTCAGGACAGCGCGGTGTGCAAAGTGAAGTTTGGTTTGTACGTTACCGTTATGCGGAAGTGCTTTTAAACGCAGCTGAGGCTTCTTTTGAACTTGGAGATCCAACGGTAGCTGCGGGTTACATGAATCAGGTTCGTGCGCGTGCAGGATTGATAAAACCATTGACCCCGGCAGAAATAACTTTCGACAGGATCGCGCATGAAAGACGAGTTGAACTTTCATTTGAAGGACATTATCACTACGACATCAAACGCTGGCGAATCGCGCATTTGATTATGGATGGAAATGAAATCTCTCTTGCCAATATTTCGACAGATCTTGGAAAAGCAACTAAAAGAAATACACAGCCACTTGGGCTTTGGTCTTATAAAATCTACGATCCGGGTTCTGCAAATAATGGAAAATGGATTTATAAAGTTGTAAAACTTAGTCGGGTAACCGGAGCGGACAGATTCCAGATGGGAAATTATTATGGTCAGATTTTCGACGATATCGTGAATAATAACCCAAAAATTGTAAGAAATCCAAATCACTAAGTTGTCATATTCAAACGATTTGATATTATGAAAATGAAATTTCATGCTTTGTTTTTCATCGCAGCAATCGTCTTTTTTTCGTCTTGTAAAGAAGATAATTATGATGAACCCAAAGCGCTTTTAAGCGGAAAAGTGGTTTACAAAGGCGAGCCGATTGGCGTTGAATATAATCAGGTGAGGCTGCAGTTATGGCAGCCGGGATGGGGGAAACTTGCGCCGATTGACGTAGAAGTTGCGCAGGACGCTTCGTATTCGGCAATGCTTTTTAACGGGAATTATAAAATGGTTTTTCCTGCCGGACAAGGGCCATTTATGACTATTTTGAAAGATGGTTCGGCAAAGGATACGATTTTTGTTGAGGTTAACGGCGACAAACAGATGGACGTAGAAGTTATACCGTATTATATGATCAGAACGCCAAAATTCTCCACGAGCGAACGAAAGATTTCTGGTAGTTTATCTCTTGAAAAAGTAATTACAGATGCAAATGCTAAGAAAATTGAACGTGTCTCGCTCTATATTAACAAAACAGATTTCGTTTCCGGGGCAAATAATATTGTTGTAACGGACCTTGATAGTACCAAGATCAAAGATCTTAATGCAATAAGCCTGACGGCGTTGGTTCCGGACATTATGCCTGTGCAAAATTATGTTTTTGTAAGGGTTGGGGTGAAAATCGCGGGCGTCGAAGATCTGATATTTTCTCCGGTTGTAAAGGTTCAGCTCTAACTAACGATGGATGCGTAATGTTTCATTGCGCATCCTTAACTACCTGAAAATAATTTGTCCGGTGAAATCTGCATCGCCTATTCTTAAATAATTGACGTAATGAGGAATATAATTTTAAAGGTATTTATAGGCTTGATTTGTCTGGGTTGTGCTCAGAACAAAACGGGTTCAACAGGTACAAAGAACGGAAGTTTAATAAATAAAGGAAGAAGGGGAGAAGTACTTTTCCTTGGTCATACAAGCAAACATCATGATTCGGGGAAATATGCGCCATGGCTTGCCATCAAGCTTTTTCAAAGTGGTATCAACATGACTTACACGGTTGATCCCAAAGATTTAAATCCTGAAAATTTAAACAAATATGACGGGTTGATCATTTATGCAAACCACGATTCCTTATCTCTATCACAGGAAAGTGCAATGAAAGCTTTTGTTGAAGGTGGCAAGGGATTGATCCCGTTACATTCGGCGACAGGCTGTTTTAAAAATTCACCCTGGTATATCAAAACAATCGGCGGGCAATTCGCTTCTCACAAAACAGGTACTTTTAAAAATACGATTCTGAAACCCGATCATCCGGTCATGAAGGGGATCACGGAATTTGAAACTTTTGATGAAACATATGTTCACAAAAATCTGAATCCAGACAAGATTATTTTGGGAGAAAGAGTTGAAGGTGAGTATCATGAACCATATACCTGGGTGAGGAATCAGGGAAAGGGCCGGGTTTTCTACACCGCCTATGGCCATGATGACATCACCTGGACCAACAAAGGATTTCTTGATCTGGTTCGAAATGGAGTATTGTGGGCCATTGGTGATAATGCCAGCAACCAGATCGCAGCCTTGAACATTCCAAATGCGGATATTTATAATTCCGATACGATTTCAAAATATACTAAAAGGCACGTGGTTCCGAAAATGCAGGATGCGTTGTCTCCGGCTGAATCGAATAAGCTAACCCAGGTTCCGGCAGATTTTGAAATACAGCTTTTTGCGCAGGAACCGGATATCACAAACCCCATCGCCATGGCCTGGGATGAACGCGGGAGGCTCTGGGTTGTCGAGTCGGTTGATTATCCGAATACTTTTAAAGAAACAGATGGCGCTGCGAACGACCGGATTAAAATTTGCGAAGATACTGACGGCGATGGCAAGGCGGATAAATTCACCGTTTTTGCTGATAAACTTAATATCCCAACCAGTATGGTTTTCTCAAATGACGGGATCATCGTTTCCATGGCTCCGGATTTTGTTTTTATGAAAGATACCAACGGAGACGATGTCGCAGACGTGAGGGAAGTGATCATGACAGGTTGGGGTAAAAACGATACCCACGCCGGGCCTTCTAATTTGCAGTATGGTTTTGATAATAAAATCTGGGGAGTCAATGGTTATTCAGGGTTCAAAGGAACGATTAATGGCGAAAAATTGAATTTTTCGCAAGGCGTTTATCATTTCAAATCTGACGGAAAAGATTTTGCATACCTCGGCGCAAGTAACAACAATACCTGGGGTTTAGGATTCACAGAGGATGCCAATGTATTTCTGTCAACTGCGAATAATACGCACAGCGCATTTTACTCCATGCCCGCAAAATACCTTCAACGCTCCATCGCAACAGAAGAACCGGCCATTTTGGCTGTGCAAAAAATTGACGGCCACTATGATGCCCATTCGATGACGCCGAATTTAAGACAGGTGGATGTTGTCGGAGGTTTCACTTCTGCGGCTGGTCATCATTTTTATACAGCAAGAAATTATCCAAAAGAATACTGGAACCGCGTGGCTTTTGTATCCGAGCCTACAATCCGGTTGGTACACAATGCTGTCATCGAACCGGACGGTGCAGGTTTTAAAGAAAAAGATGGCTGGAATTTGATGGCAAGTTCCGACGAATGGTTTGGGCCTGTGCAGGCAGAAGTTGGTCCCGATGGGGCAGTCTGGATAGCAGATTGGTATAATTTCATTATTCAGCACAATGTCTTCGTTCCCGCGCAATCTCCCGCGGAATTTATCATACCTTTTAAAGATCAGCCGCATGGTCCTGGCAATGCATTCAGCAGTCCGATGCGGGATTTAAATCATGGCCGTGTTTATCGGGTTGTTTATAAAAATGGTAATAGATCTTCACCCCTAAAACTTTCCAAAAAGGATATTCCGGGATTGGTAGCAGCCTTGGAAAACGATAATATGTTCTGGCGTATGACGGCGCAGCGTTTATTGGTAGAATCAAAGAATCAGTCCGTTGCTCCGGAATTATATAAAATTATTAACAATCAAAAAGTTGATCAAATCGGGTTAAATAGTCCGGCGGTGCACGCATTATGGACTTTGCATGGACTTGGTTTGCTAAATGGTCCTGATGCAGAGGCATTGCAAGTGGCCAATAAAGCGCTGACGCATCCGGCAGCTGGTGTAAGAAAAGCTGCGGCGCATGTTTTGCCACGAAATGAACAAAGTTTCGAATCGATTGAGAAATTGATGAAAGACCCGAACCTGAATACTCGCCTGACTGCTTTCGCGGCATTGGTAGAATTTCCTGCTTCTGAAAAAATTGGGACTGCGTTATATCAGGCATCTCTCGATGAGCACAATGCGAAAGACGGCTGGTTGTCAAAAGCGATTCTTGCTGCTGCCATCATTCATGAAAAAGGATTTTTATCGGCTGCTGAAAAACAGTCAGGAAAATCGACATTTTCGGATCAGATCGTGGCGGCTTTGCATAAAGAAGTTTATCCTTTGGGCCGAAGAAATACGATGCAGTTTCCACCAGATGTCAGGGGTAAAGAGATTATCATCCGGGCAAGTATCACAAAATCAAAAGACCGTGAGTTGAAAGGTTTTATCGCCGGACAAGGAGGAAAAGACGCGGGATATGCTTTATATATTCAGAATGGGAAATTGATCATGGCGGTTAAACAACATGGTTCGTGGAGCCAGGCAGCCACGACTGAACCGCTTCCGGAAAAATTCGATGTCGTCGCAAGCTTAACCCAGACTGGAAAAATTACGATTGAAATTGATGGAAACCTGGCGGCAGAGGGAAAAGCGCATATGCTGTTTGGAGCTCCACTTGCTGGTACAGTGAGGACGGGTGAAGATGGCGAAGATGACGATAAAATTGGGAGTTATGAAGGACGATTCGGTTTTGAAGGCAATTTTCAAAAAGCAAGTCTGGAATTGGGGAAACCTGATGTAAACAAATCGGAAGAAGTGAAAATGACTAATACCGTTTCTACTTCAAAATCTGCGAATGCAATAGTCATTGACCTGAAAGTTGAAAAGGAAATTATGCAGTATGACAAGAAGCTGATAACCGTAAAAGCCGGGCAGAGGGTGATTATTAATCTGGAAAATCCGGATGGTATGCAGCATAATATGTTGATTCTGAAACCGGGGACATTGCAAAAAGTTGGGAAAGCAGCCGACGAAATGTTGTCAGATCCCAAAGCTGCGGAAAAGCAATATGTTCCAGGAATTCCAGAGGTTTTATTTTCCACCAAACTTGTCAATACGGGCGAAACAGTAACCCTCGAATTTACGGTACCAAATGAATCAGGCGATTACCCTTATGCCTGTACATTTCCCGGCCACTGGCGCGGAATGAACGGAATCATGCGGGTGACCAAATAATTGCGCTATCCATTTTTTCAATTCAATATATCACAAATGACCAAATCAATTTTTAGAACCAGTCTGAGTCTTTTGCTGCTGATCTTTTTCGGGTTGGGGATTACAAAAAATTATGCAGCTAATCCTCCAAAAAAGAAAGCAATCCGGGTACTTCTTGTAGGAGGAGGGAATTCCCATGATTTCGACCGCTGGTATAAACAGGAAGATGTTGAAACATTACAAAAAGATGGATTTGCAGCCGTGGAATATACGAGTGATCCGTCGACAATTCTGGCAAAATTGCCGAATATTGATGTTTTATATCTGAGCAATAATCAACCTATAAGTGACTCAGCTACACGAAAAGCAATTTTTGCCTTTGTTGATTCGGGAAAAGGACTTGTACTTGCCCATCCCGCTTTGTGGTATAACTGGAACGACTGGCCGGAATACAATCAGAAGCTTGTGGGCGGAGGATCAAAAGGGCACAATAAATATGGTCCGTTTGATGTAACAATTACGAATACGAAACACCCGGTAACAAAAGGTGTTCCATCAACTTTTGGTCTGAAAGACGAATTGTATTATTACATCGCAGCACCGGAAGCGACGCCTATCGAAGTATTGGCAACAGCCAAAGCCGCAGATTCTGATAAAGTTTTCCCAAGTGTTTTCATTGTGAAATATCCAAAAGGAAGAATTGTAGGAATTGCCCTGGGCCACGACGCAGAATCACATACGATCGAACCTTACAAAACAATCCTGCGCAACTCCGTAAAATGGGCGGCCGGCAACTAAAAAAGCAAAAGTCAAAAGCCCTGAAAGGGCGCCATATCTTAACGGTGGGAATCGCCCACCGGCGCTCACCAGAAGCTGTGTCCATCGTTGCTTCCCAGAAGCGACAAGTGAATCAACCAACCAAGCCCTGAAAGGGCGCCATATCTTAACCGCGGGCATCGCCCGCTTAAAAAATGCAAATCATGAGTCAGAAACAAATCACAGTCGTTATCGTAGGAATGGGTTTTGGAAAAGAATTTATTCCTATTTATCAAAGTCACCCAAATATTAAAGCTGTCGGCATTTGCACACGCAGCAAAGAAACCCGTGATGAGCTGACTGCTAAATTTAATCTGGACAAAAATCTTGTTTTCGAACATTTCGAAGACATTCCTAAAAGGGAAGATGTTGATGCGATCCACATCGTAACACCAGTTCCTGAACATGCCAAAATGACTTTGGCTTCATTGAATGCAGGAAAACATACTGCCTGCACCATTCCAATGGCAATGACCATGGACGATTGCACAGCGATTGTAGAAGCAAAACGGAAAGCCAATAAAGTGTATATGATGATGGAAACAGCGTTATATACCCGTGAATTTTTATACGGATTAAAACTGGCGGAAAACGGTGATTTAGGAAGAATTCAGTTTGTTCGCGGTTCCCATATTCAGGACATGAGTATGGAGGGTTGGGGCGAATACTGGAAAGGATATCCGCCTATGTTGAACGGAACACACGCAATATCGCCGCTTTTAAAAATAAATAATACTAAGGCAGAAACTGTGGTATGTCACGGATCGGGCCGTCTTTCCGAAGATTTGGCAAGTCGTTACGGTTCTCCTTTTGCGGTAGAAACGGCAACTTTCACCCTGAAAAATTCTGACGTTGTTGCAGAGGCAACTCGTTCGTTATTTGATGTAGTGCGTCAGTACCGCGAAAGCTACGATGTTTATGGTACCAAAATGTCCTTCGAATGGGAACAGTTGCAGGATGAAAGCCATGTGATTTTTGATGGAGGTGAAAACGCTGTTCGAATCGATGTGCCGGATACAGATGAATTGCTTATCGAGCCGATCAAACATTTTACAAAACGTGAAAAAATCGATGACCCTAACCATGTTTCGTTCTTGCAGGGAGCTGGCCACGGCGGTTCACATCCGCATTTGGTTCAGGAATTTGTAGCGGCAATTGTTGAGGGAAGAGATTCGGCAGTGGACGCGGCTTTGGCAGCAAACTATACTTGTGCCGGCATTTGCGCGCATGAATCTGCGATGAATGGTGGCATCCGTGTGAACGTTCCAACATTCGACTAAAAAACCTGGCTCAGAGTTCATAGTACCTGCTTTGTGAATTTTGCAATGAAATGAATTCCTGCCATGAGCCCAACGGGCTCACATCTCTTAACCATGGGTACCGCCCATGGTTATTCCCGTGTTCGTATTATGGCCTGAAACATGTCGCCTGAATATCCTGAACTTATCACCAATTCGTCCCAAAAATATAACCATGTTATTCGGAGCAAGTACATTTATATGGGTATCTCCATTTTCAACAGAAAACGTTGATCTGCTCACCAAAGTAAAAAATATGGGCTATGATATTATTGAAATAGCTGTGGAAGATACCAGCCTTATCGACTGGAAAATAATAAAAGACGCAGCAAGCGACCTTGACTTGAAAATCACAATCAGTGGCGCATTTGGTATGGAGCGTGATATTTCCAGTACCGAGGCTGAATACCGGAAACTTGGAAAAGAATATATTATCGACTGTATCAAAATCGCAGCCAATGTGGGAAGTCCGATCTTCGGCGGACCTGTTTATTCGGCTGTTGGAAAAACCCGGCTGGTTTCGGACGAACAGAAAAAGCAGGAACGGGCTTGGTGTGTGGAAACCTTAAAAGAAATTGGAACAATTGCCGCTGATCATGGTGTCGTTGTAGGTTTAGAGCCGTTGAACAGGTTTGAAACTGATATGGTCAATACGGTCGATCAGGCATTGTCGATTGTACAGGAGGTTTCGAGTCCGAATCTTAAAATTGTGCTGGACACATTTCATTCTAATATTGAAGAAAAAGATATTCCGGCTTCTATCAGGAAAATCGGGAAAGATTTACTTTGTCACGTGCAAGGTAATGAAAGCGACCGTGGAACTCCAGGAACCGGACATCTGGAGTGGGACGGGATCAGTGAAGCGTTGAAAGAAATAGGTTACGATGGAGCTGTCGTGATAGAAACATTTGGACAGCCTTCCAAAGAATTAGCCAGAGCAGCCTGTATCTGGCGACCGCTGGCAAACAGTGCCGATGAGCTGGCATCGGAAGGATTAGACTTTTACAAGCGTATATTTTTGTAAAAACCGTCTTATCGTTAAGAAACTACTCACAATCATTTCGTCACAAATTAAAGATGATATACTCAACCTATTAGCCATGAAAAATCTGATTCTTCTTTTGTTGATCACAGTTTGCAACACCGCCTTTGCCCAGATCGCAGTTGACCTTAAAAGTTTTGATAAAAAAAGTAACGTTCAGGTTGAGATGAAAGACAATATGTTACATGTCAGCTGGCCAACCGGGGTAACAGAAATTGGAAAAATTGCTTTTGATCTCCGGAGTGAAAAACCTCTTTTAAGCACCATTCAGGTAGTTGAAAATAATATTTCACATACCGTTTCCAAAAATCTTGATCCTGCATTCATCGTCAATGTCGGTAAGCGTGACCTTATTTCTCAAAACGGATGGAATATTTTCTTTGACAAAACAGCTTATCTACCGTATGAAACTTATACGGTGAAAGTAGTAAAAAGCGGTGTGAAGGTAATTTCATCAGGAACGCATACAAAGATCAGGGTGGAAGGCGCCACGGCAGGACCATTTTCCGGTTCCATCGACATTACTTTGTACAATGGAAGTCCATTGCTGAATATTTCTGCGGCATTGACAACAAAACGTGATTCCGTGGCGATTATTTATGACGCCGGGTTGGTAAGTAAACAATCGCCCTGGGAAAAAATATTCTGGTCGGACACGCAGCAATATGTTCAGGATAAAAAGCTGGATGGCACGGAAGAAGCGCAGGAACTTGAAGTGAAATACAGAACAATTATCGGTCAGAGTAAAGAAGGAAGTATGGCTGTATTTCCTGCACCGCACCAATACTTTTATCCGCTGGACAATTGTTATAATTTAAATCACACCTGGTTTGGTAACAATTACAGAAAACTTATTCCCGGTTACGGGATCGGAATTCGTAATGATATGCTTGGTGACAGGCGCTGGGTTCCCTGGTTCAATGCGCCTCCCGGTACCGAACAACATCTTAATTTTTTCTGTCTGATCAGTGCGGAAAAAGATGGTAAGGTTTTGGAAAAAGTAAAAGCATTCACCCATAATGATGTTTACAAACCTGTGGAAGGTTATTACACCATGGCGAGCCATTTTCATCAGGAGCTTGTGGATGATGTTTTGACTCATAAGCCTATGCCGGAAATGCCTGGTTTTATTAAGGCTTTTAGAAATACAGGCGTCAATATTGTCCATCTGGGTGAATTTCACGGCCCGGGAAGTCCCAAAGGACCTGAGGTAAAACGTTGGACAGAACAAAAGACGTTGTTTGAAGAATGCGCCAGATTATCAGGTGGTAATTTTTTGCTCTTGCCGGGTGAAGAACCGAACAATTTCTTTGGCGGACACTGGATGAATATTTTTCCAAAGCCCGTCTACTGGATTATGTCAAGAGGAAAAGACGAGCCTTTTGTTGAAGATCATCCGGAATATGGAAAATTGTACCGCGTTGGAAGTAAAGAAGATATGCTCAAATTACTGGAAATCGAAAAAGGCCTGGCCTGGACAGCACATGCGCGGACCAAAGGGTCAACCGGTTTTCCCGACAAGTACAAGGATGAAGCTTTTTATAAATCAGATCGTTTTTTAGGTTCAGCCTGGAAAGCGATGCCTGCGGATCTCTCACAGGATAAGTTGGGGAAACGCGTACTGGATTTAATGGACGATATGGCAAATTGGGGACAGAAAAAATACGTCATCGCTGAGGCAGATTTATTTAGAATTGAACCAGAGTACGAACTTTATGGTCATTTGAATGTCAATTATTTACAGCTCGACGAAATGCCTGAATTTAAAAAAGGCTGGCAGCCAGTATTGACGGCGATGGAAACTGGGAAATTTTTTTCAACCACTGGCGAGATTCTTATTCCAACTTTTAAGGTAAATAATAAGAAATCAGAAGAAACGGCGAAGCTTGATGCGAAAGGTGCTGTTGATATAACATTGGAAACCAGCTGGACTTTTCCGTTGAACAAAGCTGAAATAATCTCTGGCGATGGAAAAGAGGTTTTTCGCGAAGTAATCAATCTGCACGATACGCAGGCTTTCGGGCAAAAAACTTTCCATTTTTCGCAAAACCTTAAAAACAGAAAGTGGGTACGTGTGGAAGTTTGGGACGTAGCAGCCAACGGCGCATTTTCACAAATTATCTGGCTGGAATAATTATAAAGAAGAAGTTATGAAAAGACTACAATTAACAATACTGACTTTATTCATAGTCATTTCCGGAAACGTTTTTGCGCAAACTGTTGACAAAAAAGAAAAGACAAAGACGAGTGATATCAAATATCGTAATCCGGTTTTTGAACCAATTCTTGCAGACCCGACTGTTATAAAAGCGGATGACGGCTGGTTTTATGCATACGGAACACAGGATAATTGGGGTGATGGAAATCCTGCTCATTTGGTCGCCATCGTTCGTTCTAAAAATCTGGTGAATTGGACTTATGTAAAAGATGCATTTCTTTCTAAGCCAACCTGGAAAGAAAAAGGCGGAATCTGGGCACCTGAGGTAGTAAAAGTAAATGACAAATACTATATGTATTATGCGTTTTCAACCTGGGGAGATCCTGATCCGGGAATCGGACTGGCCATTGCAGACGGGCCAGCCGGGCCTTTTGTCGATCAGGGGAAGCTGTTTTCAAGTAAGGAAATAAATGTGCCCAATTCCATTGATCCGTTTTATATTGAAGATCAGGGTGAAAAATATCTTTTCTGGGGAAGTTTCAGTGATGCGGAGACACAGGGAACTTATGGTGTTGAATTATCTAATGACGGAAAGTCTGTACCGGATTTGAGTAAAAAAATAAAAATAGCAGCCGGAGATTTCGAAGCGGTTATGATCCATAAACGAGAGGGTTATTACTACTTTTTCGGGTCAAAGGAAAGTTGCTGCGAAGCTGCCGACAGCAAGTACAATGTTCGCGTAGGAAGGTCAAAAGCTTTGTTTGGACCTTATGTTGATAGAGATGGAAAAGATCTTCGGGAAAGAATGGCTGGTTCTTTACTTATTCATCGCACTGAAGAAACCGCTGGCCCCGGACATAATTCCAGATTGATAACAGATTCGAATGGAAACGACTGGATGTTATATCACGCGATTGATGTCAAAAATCCAAAGGTTTCCACAGGTGCGAACCGTAGATTTTTAATGCTGGATAAAGTCAGCTGGAAAGATGGATGGCCGGAAATTTTGAACGCAGAACCAAGTATGGATGAGCAGGAAGCTCCTTTTTTCAATTAACAGGGGTTTCACGCAAAGAAGGGAAGTTAAAATTAAGTTCGCAAAGAAAAAGCTTAGCGTTCTTTGAACTTGTCTTCCCTTCTTTGCATGAAAAAAACGAAGCTTAACTTTAACTCTTAATAAATGAAATATTTAAAAACGACAGTCTGGGCATTACTTATCGGCCTTTCCTTCCAAAACTGCGCAAAAAAAACCGAGGACAAAAAGGAAGAAACAAGCACAGAAGAGACATCAGCAGCCAGAGAAATCTGGACGAAAGAGCAGGCGAAAGATTGGTATGGTAAACAGGAGTGGATCGTAGGCGCCGATTTTTTACCAAGCACCGCCATCAACCAGCTTGAAATGTTTCAAGAGGCCTCATTTGACACTGCTACTATAAATAAAGAATTAGGCTGGGCCGAAGGAATCGGGATGAATACCATGCGGGTTTACCTTCATGATCTTTTATGGCAGCAGGATTCCACGGGATTTTTGAAGCGTCTGGATACATTTCTTTCCATTGCCGACAAACACAAAATTAAACCTGTCTTCGTGCTGTTTGATTCTTGCTGGGACCCATTCCCAAAATTAGGAACGCAGCGCGCTCCAAAACCGGGCGTTCATAATTCGGGTTGGGTACAAAGCCCGGGTTATGATGCCTTGAAGGACAGTACGCAGTATCCGCGCCTGGAACGTTATGTAAAAGGTGTTGTCGGTAAATTCGCCGATGATGATCGCGTGCTTGCCTGGGATATCTGGAATGAGCCCGATAATACCAACAACAGTTCGTATGGCAAAGTGGAGCTTCCAAATAAGGTTGATTACGTATTGCCTTTAATGAAAAAGTCTTTCGCCTGGGCAAGAACCGAAAATCCTGAACAACCTTTGACTGCCGGAATCTGGGCGGGAGACTGGACTTCCTACGAAACGTTAAAGCCGATTGAAAAGGCAAGTATCGACGAGTCGGATGTGATCTCGTTCCATAATTATGACAGTGCTCAGGAATTTGAAAAACGGATCAAACAATTGCAGCAATATGACCGTCCGATGATTTGTACAGAATACATGTCGCGCGGAAACGGAAGTTTCTTTGAAGGATCTTTGCCAATTGCGAAAAAATATAATGTCGGAGCAATTAACTGGGGATTGGTGGATGGAAAATCTCAAACGATTTATCCATGGGATAGCTGGAAGAAAACATATACCAGCGAACCGCCACTTTGGTTTCATGACATATTCAGAAAAGACGGAACGCCTTACAAACAGGCAGAAGTTGATCTGATTAAAAACCTGACTGCACGTAAGTAATTAGTCAAAAAAATAGTCCCGGAACGGTTTCGTAACTGTTCCGGGATTTTTTGTGTGTTATATAAAAAGCTTTCCCGCACAGTTTACTATTATATTTGAAGAGAAAAATTAATAGTATACTACCTGAACCCGTCATCAGAAAATAATCCAAAACTTTATGCATCTCTTGAAAATCAAAACCTATACCCATTCTACAAAATTGTTCTTAGCGATATTAATCTCGTTTGTTAATTCTCAAATCGCTGTCGGACAAAAGAAAACCGACAAGCCCAACGTAATTTTTATCTATGCGGATGATTTGGGATATGGAGATTTGAGTGCTTATGGTGCAACAAAAATCAGTACGCCAAATATCGACAGAATTGCGAAAGAAGGTTTGAAATTTACCAATGCCCATGCGACGTCCGCAACTTGTACGCCTTCCCGGTATGCGCTGATGACAGGAAATTATCCCTGGCGGAAAAAGGGAACTGGAGTTTTGCCGGGAAACGCCTCATTGATTGTTCCAATAGACAAAATTACTTTACCTCTGATTTTTCAAAATGCAGGTTACAAAACCGGTATTGTTGGAAAATGGCACCTGGGTTTGGGAAGTCCCGGGAAGGATATTAACTGGAATAAGCCATTAAAAGTTGGTCCAAATGAAGTTGGATTTGACTATGCTTATTTCTTTCCGGCAACTTCCGACCGCGTGCCGACAATTTTTATTGAAAATAACGATATCGTCGGTTATGAGAAAGAAGATCCTATTGAAGTCAATTATGTCGAAAAAATAGGAAAGGGACCGACGGGAAAAGAAAATCCAGAGTTGTTGAAACTGCAAGCCTCACCGGATCACGGGCATAACAACACGATCGTAAATGGCATCGGAAGAATCGGCTGGATGAGTGGCGGAAAACGTACACGTTGGGCAGACGAGGAAATTGCGCATGTATTTTTGAGCAAGGCTGAACAGTTTATTGAAGAAAACCAAAAGAACCCGTTCTTCCTTTATTTCTCCTTGAACGACATCCACGTTCCCCGCATGCCAAGTACCGAGTTTAAGGGAAAAAGCAAAATGGGACTTCGGGGTGATGTAATCCTGCAAATGGATTGGACGGTTGGTGAAATTCTTAAAAAACTGGAAGCATTAGGTTTGGAAGAAAATACAATGATCATTTTTTCAAGCGATAACGGTCCGGTGTTGGACGACGGTTATGCCGACAAGGCAGTTGAATTATCAGAAGGGCACAGACCAGCGGGCATACTACGAGGCGGAAAATACAGTGCTTTCGAAGGAGGAAGCCGGGTGCCATGGCTGGTTCGCTGGACCGGCACCATCAAGCCGGCAACGGTTTCCAATGCCCTGATTTGCCAGGTTGATTTACTGTCATCCTTTGCCCAGTTTTTCCAGCAAAAAATTGAGGACACAGAAGCTACTGATAGTTTTGCTATTATGGACGCACTGATTGGAAAAACCAAGATCGGTCGTGAAAGTATTGTGAAGCAGGGCGACGCATTATCTTATACCAAAGGAAACTGGAAATATATTGAGCCGAATGCAAATCAACCAGTCAATAAACTAACCGGTACAGAGCTCGGCAATAATCCGAAACCACAGCTTTATGATCTGAGTAAAGACCTTGCTGAAAAAAATAATCTCGCATCGCAGTATCCAAATAAGGTAAAACTAATGGCCGAAGAATTACAGAGAATAAAAGATGCGGGTGGAAGCAGGTAAAACCTTATTAAGATTATTCAGACTATAAATCAGATTTTGGGTTTTCTAAACTATTAGAAATTTTTCTATGTTTATCTATATTTTTGATTTGTTATTTCGAATTTTGTCTATATTTTATTTGGCTTTAATAAGTGAAATTGTAGAACTTAATTTTTGATAAATAATAATATTAGACTTAATATTTATTTCAAATTATCTTTTATTAACTAATTTTCGATAGAAGATAAATGTATTTCCTTTTATTTAAAGGAATATTCTAGTTTTTTAGTCTAATATGTATTTTTCGCACTGTTTGAGGAAGAATGAGGTTATTTTTCTTCTTTGATATTCATGTAACTGTTTTCAATACATCGACACAAAAAATATTTTTTTAAATTAATTTGTGTTGTAGTAAATATTCTATAATATTGTATTGAAATCGAAATAGTTCTACTCTTGTAGAGGGTTTACATTCGCCTATGGAAAAAGCGTTTTACTTAAATTTCTTTGTCTTAATAATTGGTAATTTCCTGAACGTTGTGATTGCGCAACCTGGCGATGCTGTTTATGCAACCTCTGCAACAGGTGGAGGTGTGGCTCCGGGTCCTGCTATTTTACCAACAGGTACATTTTTGTCGGACAGTGTAAATAATGCAGTTAATGTTGCGGGCAATGTAAAGCCAAACTCAAAGGCTGCCCATTTATCGGTGAGAAGTACGGCGGGTGTCGCAAGTGCATGGATACAACTTGCCTTTGCCTCGCCGGTCCCCGCAACTTCGACGAGCTATATTAAGATCTCGAACTACACTGGTACCGGAACAATCTCGGTACAGACATATACAAGTGTTTCGGGTACGGGAAGCCCGGTTTCTCCGACACCTGCCGCATACAAGACCTATTTTACCAGTGACGGGAATCAATATTTAGCTATTACCCCTAGTGTGGAGTATCGGTCAGTTCGGGTTACGCTGGCCTCTGTCGCTTTGCTTTCAACAAGTAATGTCGATGTTTATTATGCGTTTTACGGTCCGAATGCGGTCAATGACAGTAATCCCTTTCCGTTCAATGTCGCTGATTGCGGTTCTGCAAATGTCAGTACCATAGGTAGTTCCGGAATATCGGTTGGTTCATTTGGGGTAGCTAATCCTGGTAGCGCGATTGACGGAGACGTAACTGGATCTGGTTCATCGTTTTATGCAACTGGTTTAAGTTTACTTTCAGGTCATATTTTTCAAACTTTTTATTTTAATGGTATCTCGAATGTTGCAGATGCAGTGAGAATCATATTCTCGAAAAATGGTGCCTTTCTGGCGGCGTCATTAGCTTCAAGTGTGAAAATTCAGGGATATAACGGGGCTGTTGCCGTCGGGAGCTCCCAACCATTCAGTGCTTTGCTGGACGTAAGTTTATTATCTTCCTTGAATACAAATAATAATAAGGTGACAGCCTATTTTGCTCCCAAGGACGCATCCGGGACTTCGGTAATATTTGACAGAGTTACTGTGGATCTTGATATCGGCCTGCTCGGACTTGCGCTGGGTGCCAGTGGTTTAAATATTTTTGATGTACGGAGAGTACCGGATGTACCGGTGACATCAGATAAAACAGTTTGCTCAAATGTTGGTATCGTATCATTATCGGCTCTCGCGAGCCAGACAAATTTGGGATTAGGTTTTATTTACAAATGGTATGATGCCGTTCGGGACGGGAGCTTGTTGCAAGAAGCTCAAAACTATACGGTTAGCGGATTGACCACTGGCGGCCAAAGTAGAAGTTATTTCGTAGATATTCAAAAAAGCGGGTGTCCGGTTACATCTGCAAGAAATAAAGTGGATGTTACGGTAACGGAAGCGCCCGTAACACCGCCAATTGCGCTCAATCCCTGATTTAGATGCAAAAAATTTATTTCTCAGTTATTTAATAAATATTTCTCACCAATTAATTAATCTCTATGAAAAAAGCATACTCCCCAACAGACTAACTGTCACTTGGTAATGTCGCCTCAGTGCGCCTGTACCGACATTAGTAAATTCCCAAAAATTTAGAGTGTAAAGGTTGTACTCATATTATTTAAAAGTGAAATTTTCTGATTTCTTGAAATGAACGTGATTTCAAAAAATCAGAACAGGAAAAATATGTCCTGTTTTTGTAGAATAGAATTACTTAATACAAATTAGAATCTTGCTGACGTTTATAGTTAAGCGTTTAAGATCGTTTTCTTAAATGTCAGTTTGGAATGCGGTTTAAGCCCTAATGAATTTTTAATTCCTCTAATTAATCAGTGTAAAACGTTATGAAAAACAAATTAAACTCGGACTATCCGGACTTGCCGGATATCGCCTGACTCTTATTTTGCAAATAAGGTGAATATACTGTCGTACTGTCGAGCCGCTATTGGTTCTGGGAGAGGTACGTTCGCTTACCAAAGAAACCAAATTTCAAGAATCAAAAAATCTAAAAATTTAACAGAAATCTTTTATGAAAAAGTTTATTACCTCTCTTTGCCTTAGTTTCTTCGTTGTTGTTGCATCTTTTTCTATTTCCAGTGCGGCGGTTATCCCCGGTGGAACATATTATGTTGTTGCCGGCGAGTCCTTCTCGCTAACTCCTGGTGCTGGAACTGTATACGAATATAAGTGGCTGTTAAATCCAGGCAGCGGCCAGATCCCGATTGATTTGTTGGGGACAACAGGTGGCGCTTTTGTTAGGACTTTTGGTACGGCTACCGATACGGAAGTTGTAAAAAATATATTGCAGTTAAGTGTTTTAAGTGAGGTCGCCGGCTGTTTGTCTGATATCATCGAACACACGATTATAGTATTGCCAAAAATTACTATTACACTTACCGTGCCCGAAGGACAGGACAATTTCTGTTTAAATCAGATAGTCAATACCAACCTCACCGCATCAGTAACAGCGGTAACAGGCTTAGGAGATTACGGAGTAACCATTTCACCTTCATTTCTATGGAAAAATGGCGAAACAACAATACCTGGCGAAACGGGAAGTGCCTTGGCTGTTACTTCTGCCGGTACTTACAGCGCATTAACAAGCTACATACTCCCAGAGTCCGGAATCTGGCAGGCAACCGCTTCAAAGTTAATAAATAGTGTTAATTCACTGTCAAAGGAGATCAGAAACAACCTTCCTGTTCCGACGCTTCCAACGATTACGCTTAACTAATGTGATTTTTGTTCAGTTTGTTTTAGTAAAGCAGAAAGGATATTTCGTTGTTCTATCCATGAAAATCGTAACCTTATTCATATCAGTTATCCTCGTTTTGCCCATCCTTGCCTATGCGCAAGGTGGTGCAAAACAGGTATTGATATGTAAGGGAACAACATTGAGGTTAAAAGCGGAATCTTTGGGTGCTTTTAGTTATGAATGGCGGAAAGATGGTATCACTGTGCCGGGTGAATCAGGTAGTCAGATTATCGCTTCGGAGGCAGGAGATTACACAGTATTTGCGCTAAATGCTGCGGGTTGCAGTTCAGAAATTTCGATAGTGATCCAGCTTACCTATAACGTGCCCACAGCGATAAACGACCAAATTTCCGGCAAGACAAATGAACTTCTGCTTTTGGATGTATTACAGAACGATCAGTCATTATGCGCAGAACTCGATACTGCGACTTTGATAGTGAACAGTATTGCTGCCCATGGTGTAATATTTAAAAAGGAGGGTAAGTTTTTATTCAGACCTGAACGTGATTTTGAAGGCACAGACTCTTTTACTTACGCTGTCAGTGATAAAAGCGGTCAGATAACCAATATTGCTACCGTCACAGTCGATCTGTCAGGTTCTCCGCTACCAGTTACATTGATCAGTTTTAGTGCGGTAAAAAAAGAGCTTACTTCTTTTCTTATCTGGGCAACGTCGATGGAAATGAACAGCGATCGTTTTGAAATTGAGCGGAGTACGGATGCCGGATCCTGGAATAAAATAGGTCAGGTTATGGCTGCTTTCGAAAGCAATATTAAGAACAGTTACGACTTCACCGATGAAAATCCGGAATCTGGCTTGAATTATTACCGGCTGAAAATGATTGATCGTGACGGCACTTTTGCTTACAGTCATATCATATCGGTTCACTTTCCTGAATTTACCTGGGCAAAACTATTTCCAAACCCGGTCAACGATGTCCTGAACGTAATTTTAAACAATAAAAGAGTAAGGAAAATCCGTTTGATTGACTCTTTCGGCCGCGTGGTGTATGATGAAAAGGTCAGTTCCAATACTTTGAAAATAGAGATGAAATCGTACGTCCATGGAGTTTACTTCATTCACCTTGAACAGGATGATGGAATGGTAAGGGTTTTTAAGATAATGCACGACTAATAGTGAGAATTTGTTTTTATTAATCCCTTTTCGCGTTTTTCTCGGAAAGGGATTTTTGTTTAATAGTAATTTGAATATGTATGTGACGAGTATGTAAATAGCCGTCTTACTTGAAGTTGTTACATTATAACATATTGATTATGAATACAAATTTATTTTTTAGATCGATGTGTATTGTATTGGCTTTCAGTTTGGCAGGGCATCTGCTTTTAGCGCAGACCAACTATATGGAGCAGAATTTCTCAGGCGGCGGTCCGTTTGTAAATGCAAATCCGGATGTTGGCCAGTTTAGCCATCTGATCACGACAAATGCAGCTTCATCCAAATTTGAGTTTGGGCCGGGATATATGGATATGACCAGGTTTGTCGCAACCAAGGGCGGACTTGTCCGGGCGGTGAGAGCTGTGCCATTTTCTCCAAATCCCGAAACTTTATATATCCAGATCACTTTCAGTGTTGAGGAAATAAGCGTGGCAGATTTGAACGCTGTTTACTTTTATTCAGGTGAAAGCTTTTCTGGAACCAACAGCACTTTTCATCCCAATGCAATTTTATTCAGCAGATTTACGATCGACTTTTTAGCATCTTCTTTCGTCGTGCATGATATTCAAACCAATAAGAAAAGCAGCCCATTACCATTGCAAACGCCTGTGACAATTACCTGGGTGCTGAATAATTCTTCGGATGGACACATTTATCGAAAACCCGAAAGTTCTGCAAATCCGGATTATAAAGTGATGCCTAAAAAATACGATCTATGGGTGAATGAAACATTACTGGTCGATGAAGCAGATGCTTATCCGGAAAGTTCTGCTTATTCGATAAACAAACTTTCAAATTTTGAAATCAGATTCTGGACAGGCGTGGGAAGGGTTCGATTTGGGAGCCTGAGAATTCGCGATATCACCGGAATTCTCCCGTTATATCTTGTTTATTTAGATGTGAAAAAGGATGAAAAAAAAGCTTTGATATCCTGGCAAACAGAACTGCAAAACGAGACTGATTTGTTTGACATCAAGAAAAGCAAGGACAAAATATTTTATGAAAAACTGGATTCAATTAGTGCCGGGCCGGGAGGTGATCATGCATATTCAATTTATGATCATGAACCTTATAGTGGAACAAATTACTATAAAGTCGAGCAGGTTGACCAGTATGGAAATTTAATTGATTCGAGGGAATTTGTCTTTACAATGGATACTGAAACCGGACCATTTATATTCCCAAACCCATCGTCACCTCACCTAATTCGAATTAACGCAGGTGGGATAAATTTCGATTTGCTGAAAATTTACAATATTCTGGGACAAGAGATTGACTTCACATTCAATATACTGGATGGTTTGATTGAAGTCCAACCATGTAAGAAAATGCTGGGTGGAATTTACATTCTCTCACTTGTTCAAAATGGCAAAGTTGAGTTTCTACGATTTCTCGTCGAATGAGGACAGGTTAGTAGAAATAAATTTATAAAATCTATTGTGATTTGTAGGGTGTATTGTGTTAATTTGGTGTCTACATTATTAAAGAGCCATGCGTACAATCCCTCATCTACAAGAAATTCCCGATGATAAAGTCATTTGGCAACGTTTTCTTGCTGGTGAAGTGGACGCGTTTGAGCGTTTGATGACCCTCCATTTTCGTACTTTGTTTCATTATGGAAGCAAATTTTCCAAAGACAAAGAATTTGTGAAAGATAACATTCAGGACCTTTTTCTGGTTTTGTGGGAGCGGCGGCAAAATCTCAGCAGCGATATCGTTGTAAAACCTTACATGATGGCTTCTCTGCGTCGTCTAATGCATCGTAGTGCAAAGTCAAAACCGTTGTTGTCGGATTACCCATTTGAAGATTATAATGGAGATTTTGAAATTGAATTTTCTGTTGAGGAAGAATATATTGAAAATGAATCCAGCCTGGTCATTACACGAAAACTAAAAAGGCTTTTAGATGAACTTCCGGAAAGACAAAAGGAAGTAATTTATCTAAAATTTTTCCAGGAGATGGACCGGGGGCAGATCTCTGAGGTCATGAACATCTCCCCGCAAACAGTTTCTAATCTTCTTCAAATTGCAATTAAGCAATTGAAAAAGCACTGGAAGGCGGAATTTTTAACCTTATTTTTGGTGAATTTTCTTTTGTAACTTATTGTTGATTTGTTTTTATAAACACACTATAATGAATGAGCAAAATCACAACTACACACGACAAATTCGTTCGGGCCATACTAGCGGACAAGAGCGTCGCAGCAGATTACTTCAAGAATTATTTGCCAGACTACGTGTCTAATAAACTAGACTTTTCTTCACTAAGGCAACTGTCCGATACATATCTTTCGAAGCAGTTACAAAAAACAATGTCAGATATTGTCTACAGTTGCGAGAAAACAAGTGGAGATAATATTAGAATTTGTTTGCTGATCGAACATAAAAGTCATCCCGATAAATTCACTCCGGTTCAAATCGGAGGGTATATAATTTCAGGTTTACAGAAACAAATTGAAAACAAAGAAAAGCTTTCTGTTATAATACCTATTTTGTTTTATCACGGCAAAGAGAAGTGGAAATATCAAACACTGATAAGCCTGTTCAAAAATCTCGATCCTGAGTGGAAAAAATTTGTTCCTGACTTTGATTACATTTATAATAATCTGGGAGAGATTTCGGACGAAAGTGTTGAAAGGATAAATAATAAATTTCTTGTGGCATCACTTTTAGCATTGAAACATAGTTTCCAGGCAAACTGGCTGGAAAAAAATGTGTTTAAAATATTAGTGTTGACCGAGGAGGCTTCTGAGAACTTACAAGAAAGTTTTGTAGTTTATTTGTTTAGTAATAGTAAATTAGAAGAATATAGAATAATTGAACTTTTGGAGCCATTGCCATCACACTTAAAGACAAAAATTATGAGTACTCTGGATGTTTTTGTTAAAAAGGGACGCTTGGAGGGTCGTCGTGAAGGTGCTGAGGAAACTCAGATAAAAATAATCAGCAATTTGATTAAAACGTCCTTAATGAGCGACTCTCAAATCGCTTCTGCTGCGGATGTTAGTATTGATTTTGTTCAAAAAATAAGAGCTGAACTTCGTCAGTAAAAAGTTTATTATACTTCCCCTCGGGTCAGGTAAGTTCTCCTGTCAACAAAAAGGATGTCTTTTGACAAGATCAGGCACTTTCTGTAAATTTTTTTATAAATACTTTAAAATTTAATGGTATCAGCTTCAGGTTTCTGTCTATCGTATGATAGAAGCATGAAGATTATATGAACCATTATAAAAAATACGGGATTGAAGATTTTGTCTGGGATTCATTTTTCCGGCAGTGGGTGCTTGCACCTACCAGAGAAATGGATTTTGCCTGGAAGAATTGGCTCGCTGAAAATCCTGAAATGTCTGAAAAAATAAATCAGGCAAAAATAATTGTGCAGTCTTTACAAGTAAAAGAACTGGAAATATCAAACCTGGAAATTTCCCGGATTGTAAATGAAACTATCGCCAAAACAAATCCACTGACTCCTGAATATGCTGAGTTGAAAAACGATCAACTCAGACCTTTTTATAAAAGAACCTGGTTCAAATTTGCTGCTTCCTTTGCTGTTATCATGTTCGTCGGGCTGCTTGCAAAATCGAGATTGGAGGATGGAAAACCAACCAACGTTTCAGAAGATTTTACTAACACGGTTTCGGACAATGATTTGCTTCTTGAAAAAGTCAATAACACGACTTCGCCTTTACTCGTCATGCTGGAAGATAGCAGCAGGATCACGCTTGCGCCTGAGAGCAAGCTTCGTTATGCCAAAAATTTTTCAGGAACAAAACGAGAAGTGTATCTGACTGGGGAGGCGTTTTTTGATATCAGTAAAGATGCCAGCCGCCCGTTTTTTGTATATGCGAATGAGTTAGTGACCAAGGTATTAGGTACAAGTTTCACAATAAGAGCTTACAAAACGTCAAAGGAAGTAACAGTCGAAGTAAAAACCGGAAGGGTTTCAGTTTTCACGCAGTCGGATCCGGGTAAGAAATCAAAGGAATCCAACAACGAACTGGACGGTATCGTGCTTTCTCCAAATCAGAAAATTATTTATGCCAGAGACCAGGTTCGTATGGTCAAGACGCTCGTGGAGAAACCTGAAATTATTGTGTCCAAAGCGCAGACACCACAATTTATTTTCGAGGATGTTCCGGCTACCGAAGCTTTTGATTCAATTGGAAAAGCATACGGAATTGACATTTTATATGATGAAGAAATTTTGAAGGGTTGTCCGTTAACGGCAATTCTGGAAAATCAGACTTTGCATGAAAAGCTTACCATTATTTGTAAAGCCATCGAGGCAAATTACGAAATACTGGACGGCCAGGTTGTGATTCATGGCAAAGGGTGTAAGAATTAAACTTTAAATACTCATTATATATCTTATAAACCTAAAATTAATATGATTTGAAATTATCCAGATTTACCATTACCAAATAAAAAAGAGCCGGTAATGTTCCCGCATTACCGGCTCAGGAAATCCCCCAAGGTTGTCGCCAGGATACCTCCAAAAAGGAGGCGGGGATCGTTTTGCCAAAATTTTCAAGCTTAACAAAACAATCAAATCTATGAAAAAACCAGTACAATACCAGCAGGTATTACTTTGGACTATGCGAATAACGGCTACACAACTCCTCTTTGCCCTGATGTTTATCGGTTACGGCTATGCGCATGAAAGCTATGGGCAATCCTTGCTGAGCCAGAAAATATCAATCAATGCAACTGGAAGCGAAGTTAAAAAAGTTTTAAATCAACTCGAAAAACAAGTGGATGTCCGTTTTGTTTTCAGTTCGAAACTAATTCAGTCAGGCAGAAAAGTAAATGTTTCTGTACAAAATAAACCGCTTTACGAAGTTCTTGATAATATTCTTACGCCGTTAGGACTTCAATATGAGATTTCCGGGAAAATTATAATCCTGAAAAGATTGGAAAATATTCCCGAGGTTATTCCGCCCGGGCAAAATGGTAATCCAAAAAAAAATCTGTCAGGTAAGGTCCTGGATGAAGCAGGAGTGGGGTTACCGGGTGTAAGCGTGGTTGTAAAAGGTACACAGACCGGAACGACCACAAATACAGATGGAGAATTTAAGCTGGATATTCCTGATAATGCTACGCCAATTTTGATATTCAGTTTTGTAGGTTACACCACCCAGGAGGTTCCGATTGGAAATCAAAATGTGCTAACAATCAATATGGCTCCGGAAGATAAATCTTTGCAGGAAGTCGTCGTTGTGGGTTATGGTCAGGTCCGTAAGTCGGATTTGACAGGATCCGTAACGACTATTGCGGTAGATGAAATTAAAAAAGTGGCAGTCACTTCCATGGACCAGGCGCTGCAGGGACGTGCGGCAGGTGTACAAATCACACAAAATTCAGGCGCGCCGGGTGGTGCTACCACCATTCGCATCCGTGGAGGAAACTCGATTCAGGGTGATAATGAACCACTTTATGTCATTGACGGAATCCCTTTTAAGAACGAATCTTCAAATAACGGATCCAGTTTTAATGTTTTGAGTACTTTAAATCCAAGTGATATCGAATCGATGGCGATTCTTAAAGATGCGTCATCCACTGCGATTTATGGTTCAAGGGGCGCAAATGGCGTCGTGATTATTACGACCAAACGTGGGAAATCAGGTAAGTCTACTATTAATCTTGATGCCTACTATGGCGTTCAGCAAGTTCGCAGAAAATATCCGGTCATGAATGCGCGGGAATATGCAGCGTTTGTCAACGATGCCAACACAAATGAAGGTAGAAATCCGGTTTACACGCCGCAACAAGTTGAAGCTTTTGGCGAAGGGACGGATTGGCAGGATGAAATTTTCCGTACGGCTCCCATGTATAATTATCAGCTTTCAATGAGCGGCGGAGATGAAAAAACACAGTATGCAATTTCAGGAGGATATTTTAAACAAAAAGGTATTGTTACTAATTCAGACTTTGACCGTTATTCATTTCGCGTAAATCTGGATAGAAAACTGACGAACAAGATAAAAGTTGGCAACAGCCTGACCGTCAACAGGACACTATCCAACCAATCCAGAAGTGATGGTAGTTTGGGAAGTGCTGGCATGGTTACGATTGCAGCGTTACAGTTTCCATCCATTTTACCGGTGTACAATCCTGATGGAACCTATCTGATGAATAGTCCGGCGTTGAATTTTACAGCAGACAACCCGGTGGCACTTGCCAAAGAAAACAAGAACAAGAATACGGCATATCGCATTTTTGGTAACGTTTTTGGAGAATATCAAATCATTGACGGACTGTCGCTAAGGGTTGTTTTAGGTATTGATGGAATTATCCAAAAACAGGATAGTTATTTACCAAGAAGTGTTTCCAGCGGTTTATCGCAGGGTGGTGTTGGAAGTATCAACAACAATCAATCCATTACCTGGCTGAATGAAAACCTGTTGACTTATACCAAAACCTTTAACAAAATTCATAACCTGACTGCACTGGTTGGTTATACCCAGCAAGTAAATCACACGGAGAACAATTATGCAGCCTCGCGTAACTTCGTAAATGATAATCTTGGAACAGGAAATTTAGGTGCTGGGTCTGTTGCCCTGGTACCAACTTCCGGAATCGGGACTTGGGGTCTGGAGTCATATCTGGGACGGATCAATTATGGTCTTAATGATAAATATTTATTAACCGCATCTTTCCGGGCAGATGGGTCTTCTCGTTTTGGAGGTAATAAAAGGTATGGGTTTTTCCCTTCTATGGCTTTGGCGTGGCGCGCCTCTGAGGAAAATTTTATCAAACATGTCAAATCCATCAGCGATCTTAAAATACGTGCTACAATTGGGAAGACAGGTAATCAGGATGGTATCGGTAATTATCCGGCTTACTCTTTGCTTTCGACTCAGAATTATGTTTTGGGCAATATCGTCTCAACCGGAATCGGTCCATTCCAGATTGCAAATCCGGATTTGTCATGGGAAACCACTACACAATCTGATGTTGGCGTGGATCTCGGCCTTTTCGGTAACCGGGTTACGGTTACTGCTGATGCTTATCTGAAAAGAACAAAAGATTTGTTGCTTAATGTGACGATCCCAAGCTCCTCCGGTTTTTCAAGCGCAATCAAAAATCTTGGAAAAGTTGAGAATAAGGGGATAGAATTAAGTATCTCATCGCATAACATCGACGGCGCGTTTAAGTGGAATACTGATTTTAATTATGCCATAAACCGCAACAAGGTTTTGGATATCGGCGGTGCCCCTCAGATATTCGCCGGCGATGTGGCCAATATTGCTCAGAACGTAAATTCCGGAATAATCCGGGTAGGAGAACCTCTGGGATCCTTTTATGGATATGTGACTGATGGTTTATACCAGTCAACAGACGAACTGGCAGCCGTCACCGATGCGAGTGCCAGAAAACCTGGGGATCGTCGCTACAAAGATTTGAACGGCGACAAGAAAATTGATGACAATGACCGGACCATTATTGGCAGAGCTCAGCCGAAATTTATTGGTGGTATCAGCAATACTTTTTCTTACAAAGGTGTGGATCTTACCGTTTTCTTTCAAGGAGTTTATGGTAATAAAATTCTGAACGCAAATCGCTTCGAACTTGAATATCTAAACGGAACAACGAATCAAGATCGCGATATGCTAAATCGTTGGACGCCGACGAACACAAATACTGATATTCCTCGGGCTTCTACGACACGCCCTGCCAACAGGATCTCAACACGTCAGATTGAAGATGGCTCTTACCTGCGTCTGAAAAACATTCAGCTTGCTTACAATCTTCCTTCGTCTGTGACAAAATCAATTCATGTACAGGGAATCCGGTTTTATGTAACTGCGCAGAATTATATCACCTGGACTAAATATTCGGGATATGATCCGGAGGTTAACCGTTTTGGTCAGGACAGCCGTAGTCAGGGTTTTGATTATGCGAGTTATCCGGCTGCCAAAACACTGATTTTTGGTTTAAATGTAAGTTTTTAGAATAATGTCTTACCATTTATACCTAATCAAATAAACTATTAAATACACTCGTCCGACTGTTTTCTGATAATAAGTCTTTAAACAAATCGGTATAAATATTCAGATAATGAAAAAGATAATACCTTTCTTCTTCGTCTTATTTTGGGCAAGTTCCTGCGATGTGCTGGACCAGGTACCGCAATCCAATTTCACGCCGGATAACTTTTATAACAATGTTGACGATGCACTAGCGGCAGTGAATTCGGTGTATGACCCAATGAATTCTCCTGATATGTATAACCAGGTGATGTGGATAATTCAGGATCAGGCAACCGACGATTCAGAATGGGGCGGAGGAAGATCCACTGCTAATCAGGCAAAAAATGATTTGGATAAATATACTTTCACGCCCGCTACCAGTACTTTTCAGTCGGCTTGGTCCAATGCTTATAAAGCAATCAACCGTGCCAATACGGTTTTAGAACGCGTTCCCGCGATTACGATGGACGCTACATTGCAGGCGCGTTTGTTGGCAGAGACTAAATTCATGCGTGCATTTTATTATTTCACCTTGGTCAGACTTTTCGGTGATGTGCCTCTTATCTTAAAAGAAACAACTTCGCTGAATGATTTGCAGGCACCGAGAGCTCCGGCAGAAGAAGTTTATGCCCAAATAATAAAAGATTTTTCAGAAGCAGAATCGGTTCTTCCGGCAAGTTACACCGGTGCCGATAGAGGCCGGGCTACAAAAGGTGCTGCTACTGCTTTTTTGGCAAAAGTTTATTTAACCAGACAAGAATGGGCAAAGGCTTCTCAAAAAGCAAAGGAGGTAATCGACTCTGGTGTGTATGATCTATGGGCGAGTTATCCCGAGGCTTTTTCAATTGCCAATAAAAATGGAAAGGAAGCCGTTTTTGAAATGCAGGCCTTGGGTGGAGGTTTCAACGAAGGAAGCTGGATGCAGGGATATATGCGTCCGAATTTTGACCGTGTTAATAACATCGCAGGTTTTGGTGATGATCCTGTTACCAGGAATTTATACGATACATACCTGGCAGCTGACAAACGCAGAAATGTCAATATCAGGCTCTATTCCGCAACGAGTACGCCGGCCGCGCCTGCGAGTGTTGATTTTCCAGGATATGTCTACAAGTACATTGATCCTTCGGCTACTGCAAATGGAGAAGGAAGTAATAATTTTCCTATTATACGTTACGCAGATGTTCTGCTCATGTATGCCGAATCGCTGAACGAACAGGCAGCCGGAAATACAGAAGCATTCCAAGTTGTGAACAGAATCAGGACGCGTGCTGGTTTGGCCGAGTTGCCAACATCTTTGAGCCAGGCGGAATTCAGAGATGCGATTCTTTTGGAAAGAAGGCTGGAACTCGCATTCGAAGGCCACCGCTGGTATGATCTGGTTCGGACTAAGAAATTGATAACTGCTATGAAGGCTCAAAATCCCGCAATTGTTGTTTCGGAGAAAAATTATTTGTTTCCGATTCCACAAACTGAGCGAGACGTAAATCCTAATCTTACTCAAAATCCTGAGTTCTGAAATTGCCCTCTGGAATACTAAACCATCAGTTGATATGCAGAGAAGACAATTTTCAAAAGCAAGCTTAGCAGTCACTTCACTTGCCTTCCCGGAGAATATTCTCTCCGGGACGCAGGAAAAACCGTTCATCATAAACGCAGGAATAGGAGGAAATACGACGGTAGATTTATTGGCGCGGATTGATAAGGATTGTTTGACCCATAAACCAGATTTTACCATTTTGATGATTGGTACCAATGATATGAATAGTAAAAAATATATTCCACTTCTGGAGTATGAGAAAAACCTGAGAAAAATTATCGAGATGATTTTGGGCGTCAAAAGCCAGATTATGCTGATGACCATTCTTCCCGTTTATGAGCCGCATTTGTATACCCGCCATGAAAAAAGCTTCTATGGAGAAGAAGGGCATAAAGGTCGGCTGCAAAAAGTAAATGAAACAATTAAAAAAACAGCTGACGAATACCAACTTCACTTTTTAGATATGTACAGAGTTTTTGAAAAGGTTGGAAATATTAGTGAGGAGAGTAGCAGTCTGCTTCAGAATACTTTAAATAGTCAGAAGACAGACGGCGTTCACCCCACATCTGATGGTTACCGGACAATGGCGGTTGCGATTTACGAAGCATTAATTCGTACAAATGTTCCGTACAGCAAATTGGTATGTTTCGGCGATAGTATTACGAACGGAGGCGGTGGTGTTGAGGGAAAAAGTTATCCCGGCTATTTGAAGAAATTATTAGATTATTAATACGGCAAGATTATTCCATCACCTTAATTATAGTTAAATATGTTTTTTAAAAATTTAACAAATAAATTTTTCATTTGCTGCATTATCGCCGGTTCTTTTCTGCATGGTGCTTTCTCCAATGCGCAGACCTCAAAATCCTACGATGCTGATGTTATCGTTTATGGAGGAACCTCTGGTGCAATTACGGCTGCCGTACAGGTAATTAAGGAAGGTAAAACTGTATTGGTAGTATCGCCTGATAAACATCTGGGCGGTCTTTCTTCAGGAGGTTTAGGTTTTACTGATACCGGAGACAAGTCGGTAATCGGAGGTTTGGCGCGTGAGTTTTACCATCGTGTTTTTATGCATTACGACAAACCACAAGCGTGGCAATGGCAAAAAAAAGACGAGTATGGAAACAAAGGCCAGGGCACACCGGCGATGGATGGAGCTGACAGAACCATGTGGATTTTTGAGCCACATGTTGCCGAAATGATTTTTGAAGATTTTGTAAAAGAAAATAAAGTTAAAATTTACAGAGATGAATGGCTGGACAGGGAAAAAGGTTTGGTTAAGAAAGACGGAAAAATCATATCGATAAAAACACTTTCAGGAAAGACATTTACCGGAAAAGTTTTCATTGATGCTACTTACGAAGGTGATTTGATGGCGGCAGCGGGTGTGAAATATCATGTTGGCCGCGAGGCCAATAGTGTTTATAATGAAGAATGGAACGGGATTCAGGCGGAAGTTTTTCAGCATGGACATTATTTTAAGAAAAACGTGAGTCCGTATAAAATTGAGGGTGATCCAAAAAGCGGATTGCTTCCTTATGTAACTAATGAAAAAATAGGAAAAAATGGCGAAGGCGATAATAAAATTCAGGCTTATTGTTTTCGTATGTGTTTGTCCGCGAATCCCGACAATCGAATTCCTTTTGAAAAACCGGTTGGGTATGATCCGGCAAAATATGAATTATTAGCGCGGGTTTACAAAGCAGGATGGACAGAAACATTTGACAAATATGATCCGATCCCGAACAAAAAAACGGATACCAATAACCATGGACCCTTCAGTACGGATTATATCGGGATGAATTATGACTACCCGGAAGCAACTTACGAAAGGAGAAAAGAGATTATAAAAGATCATGAACTGTATCAAAAAGGTCTGATGTATTATCTTTCCATTGATGCTAATGTTCCAAACGATGTAAGAACAGAGATGCAGAAGTGGGGTTTGCCAAAAGATGAATTTAAGGATAATGGCGGATGGCCTCATCAGATTTACGTGCGTGAAGCACGCAGGATGATCGGCCAGAGCGTAATGACTGAAAATGAAACATTGGGCAAAAAAGCTGTTTCTGAATCGGTTGGTATGGGTTCATATTCATTAGACGCTCACAATGCGCAACGTTATGTAAAAGCGGACGGCTTTGTGCAGAATGAAGGTGATATCGGTGTTCATCCGAAAACTCCTTACAGCATTTCCTATTCTTCCATTATTCCTAAAAAAGAAGACTGTCAGAATTTGCTGGTTCCGGTATGTCTTTCAAGTTCACATATCGCTTATGGCTCGATCCGAATGGAACCGGTTTTCATGATTCTTGGGCAAAGCGCAGCATCAGCAGCGGTGCAGGCAATTGATAGAAAAGTGAGTGTCCAGGAGGTAAATTATGACAAATTAAAAACGCAACTATTGAAAGACAAGCAGCGTCTGGAATTGTAGGATGCTCGCAAAGTCGGTAACTTCCCTGCATTGGCAAAACAAAAAGTAATGCTTATTTATCAAAACATGATTCTAAGTTTACTTTTGTATCAATTTTACCCTATATAGCCGGATAATAGTCCGGCTATTTTATATAATATTGCAAATAATCCTGAAAATCCTTAAATAACAGAATGGATACCCTGGTTAGACCTCGTTCAAATTTTTCACATCTTTTCAGCGCACCAGTCATTGTCGCAGCACTCGGTTACTTTGTTGACATTTATGATTTACTACTCTTTGGGATTGTTCGTTTACCAAGTCTTGCGTCATTAGGACTTTCAGAAGCGGAAATTTCTTCGACGGGTGCAAGTATTCTGAACTGGCAAATGGCTGGATTATTATTGGGAGGAATTTTATGGGGAATTTTAGGAGATAAAAAAGGAAGATTGTCGGTTCTATTTGGCTCTATTATTACTTATTCGCTTGCAAATATCGCCTGTGGTTTTGTCCAGGATCCTACGACTTACAAAATTTTAAGGTTTGTTGCAGGTGTTGGTCTGGCTGGAGAACTTGGAGCGGGAATTACTTTAGTGTCAGAAATTTTGCCAAAACATTTACGCGCCATCGGCACTTCACTTGTTGCCGGAATAGGATTGCTTGGTGCCATCGTAGGTTATTTTACGGTCGAATTCTTTGATTGGAGAAATGCTTATTTTATCGGTGGCGGTCTAGGAATTTCCCTGCTTTTGCTTCGCATCGGCGTTTTTGAATCGGGAATTTTTGAAGGTGTGAAGAGTCAGAAACATGTTACAAAAGGTAACTTTTTTGCTTTGTTTACCAATAAGGATAGATTCGTTAGATACATGAAATGTATCGGAATCGGGCTGCCGACGTGGTTTGTCATCGGTATTTTAGCAACATTCAGTAATGAATTTGGAAAGGCACTTGGGGTTAAAGAGGCGATCAGCCCGGGACTTTCCATCATGTGGTGTTATGTCGGGCTTTCGGCCGGCGATTTTTTAAGTGGGTTTCTAAGCCACTGGCTGGAATCACGCAAGAAAGCTGTATTTATTATGATGGCTTTTACGTTAGTATGCAGTGGAATTTATTTGTATACCGGAATAAAAACAGCCACTTCTTTATACACGGTGGCAACCTTGCTTGGATTTGGAATCGGATACTGGGCGATGTTCGTAACGATAGGAGCAGAACAATTTGGTACAAATCTTCGGGCAACGGCAGCGACAACCGTTCCCAATATGGTTCGTGGTATGGTGATCGTTATGACAACATTATTTTCCAGCTTTAAAGACTCTTTTTCGGTAATTGATTCCGGGGCATTGGTTGGCGTAATTTGTTTCGTGATCGGATTTTATTCAATCCTGACAATCCCGGAGACACACGGAAGAGATCTTGATTTTCTGGAAGAGTAGAAAGTTGATCGACAATAACTTATAGATAATATTAATCGTTGAAAAATAATAAAAATGGAAAGACGGATAGCGCTTAAAAACATGGCTGCGGCGATGGGAGCGATGGTAAGTTTACCAACCTGGGCCTCGGGATGGAGTAATGATTCACTCGGTAAGGTTCGTTATACCACAGTTGGGCAAGCGGAGGTTTTGAAAGCTATTGTGGAATCAATAATTCCAAAAACGGATACGCCTGGAGCTGGTGAACTTGGCGTTGCGACTTTTGTGCAAAGAATGATAACGGATTGTTATGATAAAAAAGCACAGGATACTTTTTCAAAGGGAATTGACGCGGTTGAGGCGCAGAGCTCCAAAAGTTTCTCGAAATCATTCGCTGACGCCAGCAAGGAGCAGCAGCTGCAGATTTTGAGAGAAATGGAAAAAAGCAATGACGTTGACCAGAAAGGTTTTTTTGGAATGGTGAAAAACCTGACGATCCAGGGTTATATGTCATCGGAATATGTCATGACCAATCTGACACACTTCGAATTTATACCGGCAAGATATCACGGCTGCGTTCCTGTAAAAAAAGGAATGAGTACAGATAATTAAAAGTCAATTTTTTGGCTAATAAGAAGCAATTGAAATAGAAAATACCCAAATGGCGAATTTTAATATTGATAGTGAGAAAGCCCGTACCTACGATGCCATCGTTATTGGCTCAGGAATCAGCGGAGGATGGTCGGCAAAAGAGCTGACGGAGAAAGGATTGAAAACTTTGGTGTTGGAACGTGGCCGTGATGTACAGCATATCAAGGATTATCCAACGACCAATATGCAGCCTTGGGAGTTTGATCATAGAGAAAGATTGCCAAAGGCAGTTACGGATGCGAATCCAATTGCAAGCAGATGTTATAATTTCAAGGAATCGTCCCAGCATTTTTTTGTAAAAGACAACGAGCATCCCTACATTCAGGAAAAGCCATTTGACTGGCTTCGCGGTTATCAGGTTGGTGGTAAATCTTTGCTTTGGGCAAGGCAGACACAACGCTGGAGCCAGTTTGATTTTGATGGGCCGGCACGGGATAAATTTGCCGTTGAATGGCCGATCGGATATAATGATATCGCGCCATGGTATAGTCACGTTGAAAAATTTGCGGGTATCACTGGAAATAAAGACGGAATTGATACATTACCTGATGGCGAATTTCTGAAACCACACGATTTGAATTGTGTGGAAAAATATTTCAAAGAAACGGTTGCGAAACAGTATAAAGACCGCCATATCATCATTGGCCGCGCTGCGCATCTTACGGATCCAAAACAAATTCATTTGGATCAGGGACGTGCGCAATGTCAGCATCGCGCGATTTGTGAAAGAGGATGTCCGTTTGGAGGATATTTCAGCAGCAATGCTTCAACAATTCCTTGGGCGATGAAAACCGGAAACATGACACTTCGTCCACATTCGGTAGTTCATTCGGTTATTTATGACGACAAGAAACAAAAAGTAACAGGTGTTCGCGTGATTGACGCAAATACGAAAGAAATGATGGAGTTTTATGCCAACATTATTTTCGTGAATGCAGCTGCTTTAAACACCAATCTTATTCTGATGAACTCGATTTCATCGCGTTTTCCGAATGGTTTGGGAAATGATAGCGGTGTGCTTGGTAAATATGTTGCTTTCCATAATTATCGCGCATCTATTTCTGGTGAATACGAAGGATTTTTAGATTCTACAACCGATGGAAAACGTCCGAATAGCGGATATATTCCTCGTTTTAGAAATGTATATAAGCAGGAAACGGATTTTCTTAGAGGTTATGCCGCGGGTTTTGGTGCAAACCGGATGACATATTCTGATCGTGGCGATATCGGAGAATCCTTAAAGGCAAGTTTGCTTGATACAAAATATGGCAACTGGAGTGTTGGTTCGCACATGATGGGAGAGACGATTCCGAAAGAAAGCAGTTATGTTGCTTTGGATAAAGAATTGAAAGATGCGTATGGAATGCCTCTGCTTAAAATCAATGTCGGTTACGATGACAATGATGAAAAGATGATCAAAGATTACATCGAACAGGTATCGGAAATGTTTACAAACGCAGGTTTCAAAAACATTCGTTCGCATGATGGACACCGAAATCCTGGAAATGATATTCATGAAATGGGCGGTGTTCGTATGGGTAAGGATCCAAAAACTTCTGTCCTCAATAAGTGGAACCAGATGCATGCTGCTAAGAACGTATTTGTGACGGACGGAGCTTCAATGACTTCAACATCGACACAAAATCCATCATTGACATACATGGCATTTTCTGCCCGCTCGGTTGATTATGCAGTAAAACAGATGAAAGCCAAGAATTTGTAAGGATACATATTTTAAAGATTTCTCAAGGAATTCAAGTTTCAAAACTTGAATTCCTTTTTTTGTATGTTTACGGCTCAATTACACACACTTTTATATGAGTATTATTTCATCAGGGCGATTTATCGATCCGTTTACAGACTTCGGGCGGTTCGCCGCTGCGATTTAAGAGACTTTTTGGTTCTGAGCCAAACAAAGATTTATTGATTCATTTCTTAAATCAATTGATAGGCGAGGAAAGGCAACTCGTTGATCTGACCTATAATAAAACTGAATATTCCGGTCATTTTCTGGATAGTAGAAAGTCCGTCTTTGATCTTTTATGCACCGGACCAAACGGAGAGCAATTCACTATCGAAATGCAGCGGGTTAAGCAGGAATATTTTAAAGACCGGTGCCTTAAAGAAGGAATAATAGAAGGGATCAGGGAAGGTATGAAAGAGGGGGAGAAACATGGTAAACTGGCAGGTCAGAAAGAAATTGCAATGGCGATGAAAAAGAAAGGGATGGAAACGTCGCTTATTCAAGAATTAACCAGCTTGTCAGTGGAAGAAATTGAAAAATTATAATTTGATTTGAAATCATAAAAAAAGGAGCTGAGTTTTTAAAACTCGGCTCTTTTTTTATGTTGTTCTTAAATTTCAGAAAGCCACTTTTCCTGTTTTATAAAAAGAAGTAAGATAATAATATCAAGAGAAACTCCGGTGAGGGCCAGAACGGCTCCAAGATTTTTGGTTGCGGCAGAATCAAGAATCAGATTCAACCCTGCCAAAATCAGTAGTGTCCCTATTAGCAACACAATAATTTTATTTTTCAGTTTCATATCATATTCTGGTTAGATATTTTTTTGAATTAGACTTTTGGAAAATGAAAAGTCACTGCCGAACTGAATTTATTTTTACATACTAAACGTATTATTACCTGATTAATATAAATATTTCCTATTATTTTTAAATTTGACTAAGGGAAAAAGAGTGCAAAAAAGTCTTTTAATTATTACATAAAATTACGACTCAATGCACGATCCCTTACTACATGAAGATACAAAGGCAGGGAATCCATTTCTGCAACCTTCGAAGGAAGAAAAACCTCGCTCTCAAGAGCTTGATTCTGCATTATTTCTAAAAGCAACTTTTGAAGAAAATCCTTCAAAAGGGCTGGAGCTTCTTTTCAGAAGGTTTTATAACCCATTGTGTAGTCACGCTGTCCGATTTGTGTATTCAAAACAAATTGCAGAAGATCTTGTAAGTGAAGTCTTTTTTCAGTTTTACAGAACTAAGTCCTACGAAAACATTAATATATCCTTTACAAGTTATCTTTTCCGGGCAGTTCGTAACGAATGTTTTACCTATCTGCGCAGAGAATTTGGCAAAACTGATACGATAGAACTTACCACAGAAAATACTATTTCGGTCTATCAGCAGCAACCTGACGCAGAAATTCATTATAACCATCTTTTTTTGAAGGTGAATGAAGCCATCGGAGAACTTCCCATGCAATGTCGCCGGGTATTTCTTATGAGTCGTTTTGAGAGCAAGAAGTACCACGAAATTGCGGAGGAGCTCAATATTTCGCCAAAAACCGTCGAGGTTCATATTTCAAAAGCCTTAAAACATCTTCGGGTAGCATTAAACGGCGAATGGATGATGCCATGCCTGATTTTAGTTTTAAACACCTTCGATTTATAGGAGATCATCAAATCCATCTCCTGTCTAAAAATTACAACAACATGGATGCACGTATATTGAAAAGTATACTTTTTGAGTATTTGTCAGGAAGGGCAAATCCGCTTGAACGGAAGCTGGCTGAAGATTGGATAAAAGAGCCTGAAAATTCAGACACTTTTAATCAATGGCTTTATGAATGGGAAAGCCGTTCTCCTCAATTTGTTCCTGATCAGGAACATGCCATGGCCCGGCTTTTGGAAAGAATTCATAAGCAAGCTGAAACAGATACGGAAGAATTAGGGCAAAAGTCTGTTTCGGAAAACGCGTGGAATATATTGCAAATCAAACGATTCGGGCTCATAGCAGCTTCGGTAATACTATTGGTTTGCTGTGGATGGTTTTCAAGAGATGCTATTCTGTACAAAACTTACGAAACAGGTTACGGTCAATCAACCAGACTTTATCTGGAAGATGGGAGCCGAGTTGCTCTTAACGCAAATTCCAGATTGAAAATCCCCAGATTGGGTTTTTACGGGGATGTCAGAACGGTGCTTCTGGATGGAGAAGCAGAATTTTCGATCAGTCATACAATAGATCACAAGCGGTTTGTAGTGAAAACTTCTGACACTTTTCAAGTGGAAGTGCTTGGGACTCAATTTTCAGTGTTTGCCCGGCCAAGGGGAACCAAGGTAGCTCTAAACCATGGCAAAATACGTATCGATTATTCGCAAGGAGAAAATAAGCAACACTTATTGATGAAGCCAGGCGATTTGGCAACACTGCAAAAAACAGGTGCTGTGCAGCTCGTCAGCAACGTGGATACGAAAAGTCTGAGTGCCTGGAAAGAACAGCGCTTCGTATTCAATGCTACCTCACTATCGGAGATCCGCAGTCTGATAGAAGAAAATTTCGGAAAAAAAATCAGGATTGCTAACGATAAAATCGCACACAGGACAATTACCGGAAATTTTAAAACAGAAAGTGCAGAAGAGCTCCTTAAAACGGTGTCAGAGGTTTTAGCTATTAACATCGAAAATAAAGGTGATTCCATTTTAATTACAGATAACTAACTATTTCTAAACTTCCTTTCATTTATGCAATTAACACTATCACGTAAGCACTGGGTGGGAATTGGACTTGCCCTGGCGACACAGTTCTCGCAGGCAGCCCAATCCCAGACCATCGCATTTGTCTCTAAGGCTGAACGTCATCAGCATACAGTCAGGCAGGAAATGAAACTGAAAAATGCGCTAATGGATCTTCAACGCCATTATGGTGTGGAGATTGTTTTTGAAGATCGTATCGTGGGAGCGTTGAATATACTTTCTGGCTCTATTGATTTTAACAAAACATTAGAAAAAAATCTGGATCTTATTCTCAATCAGAACAGATTGAAATACAAGAAAACGCGCAAGAATACTTACGTAATTGTTGAAGAGAAGGAAGCCGTAAAGACAAGTATTGTATTGCCTGACGCTAAGTTTGAATCAAGCGCAATTGCTGAAAACACCATCGTCGCGTCTAGTAATGTGTCAACGAAACACATGGTTACTATTGATAAAGTGATCACTGGTAAAGTTACCGATGAAGGTGGAGGTGGTTTGCCTGGTGTCAGTGTGGTGGTAAAAGGTACGCAGCGCGGAACATCTACAAATGGCGAGGGGGATTTTCAAATTGACATTCCGGATGATAACGCTGTTCTTGTATTTAGTTTTGTGGGATATAAAACGCAGGAACTGACGGCAGGAGGGCAGTCAAAGCTGGCGATTAAACTTTTACCTGATGAAAATGCACTGGAAGAAGTCGTAGTAGTGGGTTATGGTTCTGTCAGAAAATCAGATTTGACAGGAGCAGTGGGTACAGTTAAAGCAGATGTTTTACAGGAACGTCCGGCTGCTTCTCTTAATCAGGGATTGTCTGGAAGAATAACTGGTGTAAACGTTTCGTCAAATTCAGGTCGGCCGGGAGGTAGGGCAAATATCCGGATCAGGGGGGCCAGTTCCATCAGTGTATCTAATAATCCCCTTTACGTTATTGATGGGGTCATTTTGAATTCCGTCGATCTTCAAAACGGAAGTACGCCAATTGACTATATAAACCCGAACGATATTGCTTCGATTGAAGTATTGAAAGATGCCTCATCCACTGCGATTTATGGAGCTCGCGGAGCTAATGGCGTTATTCTGGTAACAACAAAACGTGGAACTTCTGATGGGGGCAGGGTAACTTACGATACTGATTTTAGTATTGGGATTGCACCTAAAAAACTGGCAGTACTTAGCTCAAAAGAATTTCTTGCTGTTGAAGAATTGGCCTATGCCAATGCTGCAAAGTATGATCCGGTAGGCTGGGCGACTGGTACAAAGTACGTTGACCCGAAAACGAAGCGGACAAATCCTAATTTATTTGATGCCCAGGGAAATCCCCTTTATGACACAGACTGGCAGGATGAGACATTTCAGAAAGCATTTACCCAAAATCATCAGCTGGGATTTACAGGTGGTAATGAAAAAGGAACTTATGGTGCTTTTGTGAATTATCGAAATGAAAACGGGATTATCAAAGATTCGTGGCAAAAAAGATTTTCCGGGCGATTTGTATTCGACACACAAATAAAAAGCTGGTTGAAAGTTGGAGGTTCGCTTGGGTATACGGATCAAAATGAAAAACAAATTGATCAGCTCGGAGGTGGAGGTATCACAGTTATGCGTCAGGTTTTGGAAGCTTTGCCAATTATTCCTGTGAAATATGCAAGTGGCGCCTGGGCAAGTAACCGCGACTATCCCGGTATGGAAGGCGGCGATAATCCCCTTCGTGTGGCGGCAGAAAGATTGTATTACCTGCGTACACAGACGATGTTAGGGAATATGTACGCAACGCTTAAACTGGCGCCTGGGTTGGAATTTAAAACGATGGTCGGTACGAATGTAATCAATCAGAGAACCGATTATTTTGCTGCCAGAGGATTGCAGTACATTTCAAATAATGGAAATGCCTCAGTTACAAACAATAGATTCAATTCATGGCAATTTGAAAATTACCTGACCTACTATAAAGAATTTGGCAAAATACATTCCATCAATGCTTTGGCAGGTTTATCATGGCAGCATGTTGATCGTTTTGAAAATGTGGCAAGTACCGAAGGTTTTGACGATACCTATTTTCAATTCAATAACCTGGGCGCAGGTTCAAGTCCGCAGGCACCGTCGTCTTCAGGCACTGGCTATGGATTAAATTCTTATTTCGGTCGTCTGAATTATAGCTTGCTTAATAAATATCTGTTAACATTTACCGGACGTCTGGACGGTTCTTCCAAATTCGGTTCTGCTAATCAGTATGCTTTCTTCCCGTCCGCGGCAATAGCCTGGCGGGTAACAGAAGAGTCATTTATGCAAGGTATACCTGCCATTTCCAATTTGAAATTACGCGCAAGTTATGGGGCAACAGGAAATTCTGAAATTCCTGCCTACAGAGCTTTGGCCGGAATGACGAATTATAACGTGATCTTTAACGGTGTCCGTAATATTGGTACGGGTATTAGCCGGATGTCTAACCCAAATTTGCAATGGGAAAAAACGAATCAGGTTGACTTTGGTTTGGAGCTGGGATTATTTTCCAACAAACTGAACTTTGAACTGGATCTTTACCATAGAAAGGTGAATGATATGTTGCTCGATGCACCGTTGCCAATGAGCAGTGGTTATACCAGTATTTTTACGAATGTTGGAAGTATGGAAAATAAAGGGGTGGAATTTGCGATCAACTCTACGAATATCAAAACAGCTGACTTCTCGTGGAATACTACGTTTAATATTTCTGTGAATAAAAATAAAGTTTTGGCTTTATCTGGCGGGAGTGACATTTTTTCGGGAGCAACAGTTATTCGTGTAGGTGAACCGGTGGGTTCCATGTTTGGACGTGTACATCAGGGTACCTGGTCAACTGCTGAGCTTGAGCAGGCAAAAAAATACAACATGCTGCCTGGAGATGTGAAATATCTCGATCTGAACAATGATGGTACGATCAATGACAACGACAGAACTATTATTGGTAAGGGGATTCCTGACGGGTTTGGTACCTTGTTAAATACATTCCAATACAAAGCGTGGTCATTGACGGTAGATCTGCAATACATGTATGGAAATGATGTACTGGATAGAAGTATTCACTCAGCTGAAGACCGTCAGGGTATCGCCAACAGCTATAAAACGGTTTTGAATGCCTGGACAGAAACCAATCAGAATACTGCTATTGCGCAAATTCGTCCAATAAACGCCTATTATACAACGAACAATGACAGCCATAAGGTAACGGATGCTTCCTTTATCCGGGGACGTAACTTGTTGCTTGCTTATAACTTCCCTTCTACGGTAACTTCAAAACTGAAACTTGACAGACTTCGGATTTACGGATCTGTTCAAAATTTCTTTGTTGTGACTAAATATTCGGGATTTGATCCCGAGGTTTCAAATTCAGGCTCACCTTTTGATCAGGGTTTTGGACTCTACGACTATCCAAGACCACGTATTTTTATGTTAGGGCTTAATATTGGATTATAACTTATTGAAGACTTTTTAAAGAAAAAACGATGATCAGAATTACAAAAAAATATAAACTGTTGGCCATGATGGCCGGCACATTATGGTTGACAGGCTGCTCAGATTTCTTGAATGAGTCAGATCCCAGCAGTTTTACGGTAGAGAATTATTTTACTAAACCCGAACACGCCAGAAGCTCGGTTAATGCGATTTATGCGAGTATGCGTGATCCGTTAGGCAGTGGATTCGGGGGAGGAGCCTGGATGATGACTGAATTTGGGACCGGCTTGGCAGCAACAGATTTGGGGCAGGCTGTGAATAGCTATTTTATAAAAGACCTGAGAAATACTTCGGATAACGGTTATGGAGTGGCTTACTGGCAGGCGTATTATCGCGGGATCGGTAACGCTAACCTTTCGATATCGAAAATTCCTACAATTTCGATGGATGCTACTGAGGCTAAAAAATTGATGGCCGAAGCGTATTTTCTCCGTGCTTTTTACTATTTCAACCTGGTGCAGATGTTTGGTAATATTCCATTAGTTACCGAACCAACCTCGCTTCAATCGGAGCAATTGAGACCAGCCGCCGCGCCAGTGGAAGATGTTTATAACCTGATCGTTGAAGATCTTAAATTGGCAGAAGCAGCAGGACTTCCCTGGGCGGACGCGACAGGAAAGGTTAGTACCGGTGCCGTAAAGTCATTGCTTGCAAAGGTATACCTGACGATGGCAGGTTTTCCCTTACAAAAAGGGGCTGAATATTATACCTTGGCAGCTCAGAAAGCAGGGGAGGTGATTGATTCTAAACAATTCCGGTTGTTTACAACTTACGACGATCTGCATAATCCTGCCAAGAAAAATGTTGATGAGAATATTTTTATGATCCAGTTCAGGACACAAATTATTCCTTCCGGCTGGCAGGTATCTATTATTCCTTATAACAAAAATATCTCTCAGTATTCAGATGAAACGGGTGGTATTTATGCAACCGCTGACTTTGTAAAATCATACGATCCGGCTGATCTTCGTGCAAAAGAAAAACAGTTTTTCTTTACAAAGTTTACAAACGAGAAAGACAGAAATCAGGTTGTAGATTTGGGGGGATATTTTATCTACAAACATTTTGATAACGTCGCGCAAACGAGCACTGCAAACAGCGATTTGAACTGGCCGGTGATTCGTTATGCTGATGTGTTATTGATGTACGCAGAAGCATCCAACGAGGTAAGCGGACCAACTGCAAAAGCTTACGAGGCGGCGAATGCGACCCGGACGAGAGCGCAATTGCCTAACCTTACCGGATTGTCAAAAGATCAGTTTCGTGAGGCAGTATGGAAGGAAAGATGGTATGAGCTGTGTTTTGAAAATATCACCTGGTTTGATATGGTTCGGCTTCGCAAGGCTTTTAATGTTACCACAAAACAATTTGAAGATTATGTGGGACACAAATTCACTTATGGTCCGGTCGTTACAGCAAGAGAACTATTGTTCCCGTTACCAACAAGTGAAGTTAGAAATAACACAAATTTGAAACAGAATACAGGGTACTAAAAATACTTAATAACCAAAAAAGCCATTGATTTCGGTCAATGGCTTTTTTGGTTATTAGCTTATCAAAAAACAAATCTAGATAAAACGGTTAATCAGATTTTCAAGATATTCCTGTCTTCCTGAAATCGTAGCTGGTTCCCCTTTTGTCGCTGCCAGTTCGAAAAGATCTGCCAGACCTAATTTGCCATTTTCATATTCAGCGCCTTTTCCTGAATCAAAAGTTGCATAACGATCTGTACGGATTTTGTCATACTCACCGTTCTGGATGATATTGTCAGCAATAACCAAAGCTCTTGCAACAACATCAATACCACCGATATGAGCATGGAAAACATCAATAGCATCGGTCGAGTTACGACGACGTTTGGCATCAAAGTTGATACCACCGCCCTGCAGTCCGCCAGCCTTCAAAATGACTAACAATGCTTTTGTCCACTCAGCGATATCATTAGGGAACTGATCTGTATCCCAACCATTCTGGTAGTCTCCACGGTTTGCATCGATTGAACCCAGAATTCCTGCGTCTGCTGCAACCTGCAACTCGTGTTCGAAGGTATGTCCTGCCAACGTCGCGTGGTTCACTTCAAGGTTCAGCGAGAAATCGGCAAGAAGATCATGCTGACGAAGGAAGCCAATTACTGTTGCAGCATCGTAATCATACTGATGTTTTGTAGGCTCGCAAGGTTTTGGTTCAATAAAGAATTTGCCTTTGAAACCATTTGCACGTGCATAAGCAACAGACATTTTAAGCATCTGAGCGAAATGCTCCTGCTCGCGTTTCATATCTGTGTTAAGCAGCGTCATATAACCTTCACGACCTCCCCAGAACACGTAATTTTCTCCGCCCAAAGCGATCGTTGCATCTAATGCAATTTTGATCTGTGCCCCTGCGTGAGAAACTACGTCAAAATCAGGGTTGGTTGAGGCGCCATTCATATAACGATGGTGACTGAACAAGTTAGCTGTTCCCCATAGCAATTTAACACCTGAATCTTTTTGCTTCTGCGCAAGATATTGCGTCATCATCTGAAGACGTTTTTCATTGCTGCGAACGTCGTCAGAATAATCCACAACGTCAACATCATGGAAACAGTAATAAGGCAATCCGAGTTTTGTGATCAATTCAAATGCAGCATCTGCTTTGTCTTTTGCACGGTCAACAGCGTCTGCTTTTTTATCCCAGGGAAAAAATAATGTCTGTCCTCCGAAAGGATCTCCACCATTTCCACAGAACGTGTGCCAGTAGGCAACAGCAAAACGAAGGTGTTCTTTCATGCTTTTGCCAGCAATGATACGATTTTCATCATACCAGCGGTATGCTAACGGGTTTGTCGATTCAGGTCCTTCGTAAGCGATTTTCCCGATTCCTTTAAAATACTCCTCTTCTCCAAGTAGTATGCTCATTGCGGTTTGTGTTAATGGTTTTAAATGATAAGGTCTAGGTAAATGGTGTTTACAGATCACAAATTACAAAGCTGCTGTTCTCTGAATCATACTTTTTACTGACTCTTTTTTATTAAGTGTACTATTGACAATTTTTACTGCAATACTATTACTTTTTTTTGAAAAAATTGAAAGCATAATGAAAAAAGGGTTGCGAAATATTTTCGCAACCCTTTTCATGTGTCCTGAATGGCTTTTTCTCTTAGAAGAATTTAGCGCGACGATCAACTATTTTAGCATTTTCACGAATTGCTTCGTTCACTAAGTAAGAAGAGCGGCTTTCCAAGGATTGTGTAAGCTGTGTTTTGTTCTGTGTGAAATCTGCAATTTTAGGAGCATCCGTTTTGTTGATCAGCTCCATGATGAACACACCGTTTTCGCCGGTGAATACACCTGTTTTCTGACCAGCTTTCAAGCCGAATACTTTACCCAGTGCGATTGGATCAAAACCTGCGCTGGTTAAGAAACCAGTTGCAAGAGAAATATCATTTGCAGTTTCTATCAAAGCACCAGCCCCATATTTCTTTGCAATCGTTTCAAGATCGCCGGTCGCTCCTTTAAGTTTCGCTGTGATCTGCTCAGCTTTCAATTCATTGCGAACCTTTGTTGTAAGCTCGTCACGGAAATCATCCACCTTTACATTTTCCTGATCTGACTTTCCCGTAAGGACAGCAACGATATATTGTTCTTCTGTTTCAAAAACCTGAGAAACATTATTGATCTTTGTATCTTCTTTAAATGCCCAACGAACAATTTCGCGGCCATTTTGAATTGCGTTGATATTGGTAGCGCTCTCAGGAACACGGTTCGCAGTGGCTACCACAAGTCCTTTATTCTTTTTAACGGCTTCGTTAAACTGTTCTTTTGTTTTTACCGAATTAGCAAATTCGTCGGCTTTGCGGTATGCTTCGTCACGTGTAGCCTGGCTTGGAGCAATTGTTTTTCCAATCGCAGCGATACGGTACAAGGTATTATTTTTAGTTGCTGTTACCTTGATAATATGGAAACCAAACTGGCTTTCGATTAATCTTGGGATCAGACCAGGAGCACTTGCAGAGAAAACTGCTTCTTCAAACGGTTTAACCATTGCACCGTTGTTCTGGAAATATCCCAAATCTCCGCCACGTTGCGCTGAACCCGGGTCTGCACTTGACGTGGCAGCCAAAGCTTCGAAATTTGCACCAGCACGGATCTGAGCAAGGATTCCTTCTGCACGAACACGAGCGGCGACCTTAGCTGAATCTGACTGATTTTCTGCTCTGATAAGAATGTGACTTGCTTTTGCAGAAGAAACCGTATCCGTACGAGTTCCATCATATTTGTAGATGAAATAGGTATTTCCTTCGCGGTATGGACCGTAAACGCCACCCGGTACGAAAGATTTTACTGCTTCTTTCAACTGATCAGACATATTTGCTAATGACATATTCATAGGCAACGGAATGTCTGAATTCATTTTTGCGTAAGAAGAATCGTTTTGTGCCGTAGCAAGTCCACGAGCCAATTCTTTAATTTCGTTATAAAGTGCTGTACTATCGTCTTTTGCTGGCTGAACCGGGAAGCTGACATATTCGATTGAGCGTGTATCCGTTCCTTTATATTCTGAGCGGTGAGCACTTAAATAAGTTTCAAGCTGAGAATCTGTTACTTTAATTGTAGTATCTACGATCGAGAAGTAAGGAACATATAAATAACGTGTCGTTGCTTTTGTGTTTTGGGCAACATATTCTTTTTCCGCTTGCGCCTTAGGAATGTAGGTAGACAGCTTCAAAAGGTTTTCGTATTTGCTGCGAATGCGCTCTTCACGAAGACTCGTTTCAAAACTAGTCCATGATTTCTGCTGCTCAACAGGTAAGGTCTTTAAGTTTTTCAGGTAATTAACAACAGCAGATTTGTCAAAACGGCCTGATGTCGGATCAGAGAATGCTTGCAGAATTGAAGGGCTGATATGGTTTCCTTGCACCATATCCACTAATTCTTCGTCCGTTACGGCAAGTCCGAGTTCGTCAAATTGTTTTTTGTAAGCAATGTCAACAATAAATTGATTCCATGCCTGGTCGCGTAACGAAGCTAGTTCATTTTCATTCAAACTGCGGCCCGACTGCGCCTCATAATTCTGACGAAATCCATCGACCCTGGTCTGAAAGTCTTTGATATTAATTTCTTTACCAGCAATCTCACCAACTGTTTGGTTGTTATTTCCTCCTAAGAAAGAGTTTGGGCCCAAAAGGTCACCACCCACCATAAATAAGATCAAACTAATTGCGATTACTGTGACAGCAATTCCGGATTTCTCTCTGATTTTGTTAATTAAAGCCATTTCTATTTTTGAATTAGACCCGCAAAATAAAATCTTTTCTGCGTGGAATGCAAGGGGGATTTATAATTGATAATTGATATTTGCAAACGAATCACCGAAATTTTTGTTGGATTAACACTATTTTATTCTAAATACTTCAAATTGAAGGCATAAATTATGCACATGATGGAGCTGAAAAATATTCCTGCTAATCCGGTTACTACACCTAACCAGCCACCGATAACAAGCAGCGATCCGAAAAAAGCAACGGTGATCCCACCCAGATAAAGGTAAAATCCCAGTTTTTTCAAATTCCACATTAAATAGGCAGCGTATAAAGTAAGTGATTCAAAAATAAGCATGATGATGGCACTTTTTTTGATCATATCCGGCGTGGTTCGCTGAATTACGGACTCTAGTAAACGATCAACGGTTTTGGTATCTGCTTTTGAGGGTTGCTCTTCAAGTTTTTCCCGGGCACTTTGGAATAATTCGCGGGTTTTATCTGCCACCACACCCGGATTCCAGAGTCGTTCAGATTGTGTCCATAAGCCGGAGATAGAACTTAAAAAAGTAAGTATGCAAAGCACAGTAAGCACTGTTGGGCGTGGAGTTGGAGCATTCATTAGGCAGTAATAAAAAGGATGTAATGACAGTTGTCAATATCGGGATGTAAAATTTGTCGATTTCGATGAAAACACCAAAAGCATTTGAATATTCTTATAACTGAACATACTTTTACAATTATAATTTCAAAAATTTAATTTTTACATCTAACGGGAGCCTGGTAAATTATGAGCCTACAAATTCTGACTGAACGCGTTACCAGCATGCTGGGCACGGATAGCGGCCTTGACGCAACAGTTAAATTCAAAACAGACGAAGGAAATGTATTTATAAATAGCAAAGTTGTGCCGAATACTGTGTCTAACGAAGACCTGGATGCAGACTGCACATTTGAAATTTCCACAAAAAACGCTTTGAAATTACTGGATGGCGATCTTAATGCCATGATGGCCTATATGATGGGTAAGCTCAAAATCGACGGAGATATGGGTGTTGCGATGAAAATCGCTGAAACCTTCGGCGGTAAGTAATTGATAGATTCAGGGAAGTTTTGAACGCACTTCTCTGAATCTATTAGTTGGATTAGATAGCAATACCTTGTCTATTTCTTTCAGGTTTTAACTTGTTAAACAATTGGAGAGAATAAGAATTGATGAAATCGACTATCTTGTCGGTTACCACACACAGGAATATAGAAGTAAAGAACCATTTTTAAAGGAACCAGCACTTTGTGAAACAAAAAACGCATGGTTGGGTGTTGGTTATTATTTTTGGTCTGAGCTGGAATTTGCTGATTATTGGGGAAAAGATTCTAAAAGAAGAACTGGGTATTATGACATTTATACTGCTAATTTAGATGTAAGCAAATGTATAAATACAGTTTTTGATGAAGATGGCTATTTTTTTTGGAAAAACAGGATAGAAGAAACTTTGGAATACTTTCGTAGCTTAAATATTGATATTTCCATAGAAGAAATCAATCGTTTTTTGGCTGAAAAAATATGGACAACTTATGATATAGCTGGAATTATTTATGACGATAAGCCTAAAAATCCAAAAAAATCAGATAGGAAATATTCTGAGATACCTCATTTTTATTTCAAAAAGAGAATTCAGATCGTCATATTTGATAAGAGAAATGTTCGTACCTTTCATTTACTAAGAAGTAAACAAGTTTAGGTATGGTGGATTATAAGAAAATAAGTTTGACATTTCCCCAAAGGCTGGCGGAATTCAGCAAGGAAGAATTATTAAATTGGTTAGTAGCTGATCGTAAACGGAATGAGTTTTCCCATCAATTTATAGAAGGGGAAAAGCTGATTTTTAAGTATAAGCCTAGAAATGTTGTAAAATTAGAAAACTCTAAAGCGGGTTTCAGTAATGATAATTCGCAGAACCTTATAGTTGCAGCATAAATGGTAAATTCTGAAATAAGACTTGACAATGTACAAGTGTTAGATTTAAATCTGACAGCTGGTAATTCTACGTCAAAAGGTACTGCCTCATCTGAGTTTGAAACATCAATAGAATTCAGTCTTAATTTTGACTATGATAGCCCTTGGTTTGGAGTAATTTTTGAGTTAGAAATATTAAATGAGGCAAAAACATTTTGTTTAAAAACAAAAGTTCTTGCCCTTTTTGAAACCAGCGAAGTTGTTGACAAAGAATTTCAACAATCATCTTTTGTGAAGGTTAATGCTCCCGCAATTGCCTTTCCTTATGTACGTGCATTTATATCCAACTTTATGCTAAATGCCGGATATGAACCAATAATCTTGCCATCATATAACTTTTTCAAATTGGCGGAGGAAATGTCAGAAAAGGAATAATGGCTTATTATGTTCACAGTTCCAGCTCCCGCAAATACATCTGGATCGTATTTTCTAAACCCAGGTATAACGCGTCGGAAATTAATGCATGGCCGATGGAAACCTCATCCATCCATGGAATACATTGTTTCAGAAAGTGCAGATTGTCCAGACTTAGGTCATGTCCTGCATTTAAACCCAAACCAACTTCTTTTGCTTTTTCAGCTGCCAGAACAAAAGGTATAACGGCCTTTTGCCTGTTCTCAAAATAATGCGCTGCGTAGGGTTCTGTATATAATTCAACGCGGTCAGCACCGCAGAACTTTGCGCCTTCAACCATATTCGGATCAGGATCGACAAATACTGAAACACGGATATTTTCTTTCTTAAATTCCTGAATCAGTTCGGTTAAAAGATTTCTGTTTCTGATTGTATCCCAGCCAGCGTTGGAAGTTATCGCGCCAAGCGCATCCGGAACGAGCGTTACCTGGTCAGGTTTTGTGGCAAGTACCAGATCGATAAATTTTCGCTCCGAGGGATTACCTTCAATATTGAATTCAGTTGTTACAACTTCTTTCAAGTCGTAAACATCCTGATAACGAATATGTCGTTCATCGGGGCGGGGGTGCACGGTAATGCCTTGTGCGCCAAAACGCTCACAATCCAGAGCCACTTTCAGAACATTTGGATTGTCGCCCCCGCGAGAATTCCGAAGTGTAGCTATTTTGTTAATGTTGACGCTGAGACGAGTCATGGTGAAGTTTTTAATGATAGATTGATAGAATTTTGATTGATAGAATTTTGAATGCGTGAATGTGATGCAAAACCCTTAGTTATTCATTCTATCATTCACTCATTCAAAATTCTATCATTGAATCGTGTAACTTTGTGCCTTTAATGACAAATTTAACATTTGCTCATTCTAAATTTCATCATTCATTAATTATATTCTAAAATCGCACCGGCGACCCGGTCACTCATTCAAAATTCACTAAACATATGTCACTAAAAACTCAGGTTGAATCAGGTATTAAAGATGCCATGAGAGCAAAAGATCAGGATACTTTGCGCGCTTTACGTGCAATAAAATCATTGATTTTGTTGGAAGAAACCAAAGGCGGCGCATCAGGAGAATTAACAGCTGACGACGAATTGAAATTACTTACAAAAGCTGCAAAACAACGCAGAGAATCAGCAGATATTTACAAAACACAAAATCGCCCGGACCTTCTGGAAAAGGAAGAAGCTGAGCTTGCGATCATTGAGCAGTTTTTGCCGAAACAATTAACGGAAGAAGAAGTTACTGCAAAACTTAAAGAAATCATTTCTCGCGTTGGCGCAACGGGTCCTTCCGATATGGGCAAGGTAATGGGTGCAGCAACGAAGGAACTTGCCGGCCAGGCTGACGGTCGTGTTGTTTCGGCATTAGTAAAGAGTTTGCTCGCATGAAGTTATTGGATATTCTTATCCTGATTCCATTACTCTGGGGAGCATTACACGGTTACCGCAAAGGTTTGCTTATCGAAATTATCGGCATAGCTGGCCTTGTGGTAGCCATGATCCTCGGTTTTAAATTTCTTGGCCTGGGAATGGAAGTTCTCACGCCTTATTTCAGTGACGGTACCGCAAGAAAAATCCTTCCGTATATAGGTTTCTCAGCGGTATTTTTCCCTACTGTATTTTTACTTAATCAATTCGGTTACCGAATCCGGAGGTCGTTGCGTTACTCAATTCTGGGAACCTTTGATAGTTTCGCCGGCGCAATGGTTGGTATTTTTACCTGGGTTTTCGGAATCAGTGTATTTTTCTGGCTCGTCAATACCATCGGTGTGAAAATTCCTGAACACCGTACAAATGATACCTGGCTGTATCCGCTTGTTATTCCCGTCGCTCCCAATGTGATTACAAAAGCATTAACATTGATGCCGGAAGGCAGTGAACTGATCAAGGACTGGAAATCAGAATATTTGGATGATGATGAAAAGGATAAAGAAAGTGAAGATGAATATTCTGAGGATGAGGGCGAAACAAATAACAAAAAAGAAGATTTTAAACGCAATGACGAATGATTTTTCGTGAAACGGTGTTTATTTTCGATTACTAAATCTTTCTTTAATTAGATAAAATAATCGTATGCGGTGCATCATCTGCTGCCAGATCATTTATTTAAAGATTGATATTCAGTACCTTTGCAATAAATACGGTTGCCGTTAAAAAAAGCGGTGATCAATTAGTTATAAAAATAATGGTTGAAGTACAAGAAAAGCAGGATATAAGGAAGTTAAGTGTTGATCAGTTGAAAAGTTGGATGGCAGAGCGTGGAGAAAAGGCGTTCCGTGCAAAACAGATCTACGAGTGGATATGGAAAAAATCGGCATCATCTTTCGCCGAAATGACAAACCTGTCCCTCACAACCAGGCAACTTATTGACGAACATTTTGTGATCAATGCGATGACTGTTGCCAAACAGCAGCAAAGTAATGATGGTACTGTAAAATCTGCTTTTAAATTATTCGACGGCCATTTGGTGGAAGGTGTGTTAATACCTGCCGCTGACCGTATGACAGCATGCGTGAGCAGCCAGGTGGGTTGTTCGCTTACCTGCAAATTTTGCGCGACCGGATATATGGAGCGTAAGAGAAATCTTGATGCAGCTGAAATTTATGATCAGGTTGTAGCCATTGCACGGCAGGCGGAAGCGAGTTTCAAGGCACCGCTTACTAATATTGTGTATATGGGTATGGGTGAGCCGTTGTTAAACTATACGGCCGTTCTGAAATCAATTGAACACATTACCTCGCCGGAAGGACTTAACATGTCGCCAAGGCGCATTACAGTTTCGACAGCAGGGATTGCCAAAATGATTAAAAAATTGGGCGACGATGAAGTTCGTTTCCGCCTTGCGCTTTCTTTGCATGCTGCAAATGATGAAAAACGTAACCGTATTATGCCGATTAACGAATCTAATTCGCTTGATAATCTGGCAGAGGCGCTCAATTATTTTTATAAGAAAACAGGTAACCGGATTACTTTCGAATATATTGTTTTCAATAACTTCAACGATACTTTGCAGGACGCAAAAGAACTTTGGGAGTTTACAAAACGTGTTCCTGCGCGGGTCAATATTATCGAATATAACCCGATCGCCGAAGCAGATTTTACAAATACCGGTGCCGATCGCCTGGATCAATTTGCTGCTTTCCTTGAAGAAAAGGGTGTTTCTGTTCATGTGAGAAGAAGCCGTGGGAAAGACATTGACGCAGCATGCGGGCAGCTTGCCAACAAAGAAGGAAATTAAACATTACACTATTTCTTGTTAAAATCTGATTTCGCCAGCCGATGCTTTTTTCTATTAAAACATTGGTTGAGCAGAAGCACTTTATTAATGCAAATATGAATTTACTTAACAATTTCTTAACATTGCACTTGTAAAGAATCAGTAGTTTTGCCTCGAAATCATGTTCTTACCTAACGGAATGTTTGCAGAAACATATCAATTCTGCAACGACCATTAAAGTGAGTTTTACAAAGTAAACTTATACGCTACCTATGTTTGGTCTTGAAACCGACATTTTTCTCCTTCTCGCTTTTAGTCTTTTAGCGGCTTGTGCATTTGAATTTGTAAACGGTTTTCATGATACGGCCAATGCCGTCGCTACCGTAATTTATACGAATTCCCTGAAACCTAATATCGCAGTAATGTGGTCAGGTTTCTGTAATTTCTTAGGTGTTTTTTTTGGTGGAATCGCAGTTGCTATGGGTATAGTAAACCTGCTGCCAGTCGAATTGCTGATTGATCAGAATGTCTATCACAGCGTCGCTATGGTCTTTTCTTTGCTGTTTAGTGCTATCATCTGGAATCTGGGAACCTGGTGGTTTGGCCTTCCTAGTTCCAGTTCACATACTTTGATAGGCTCCATTCTAGGTGTTGGTCTTGCGTTTACGTTTATGCCTGAAAATACGCATGGTGCTGGCGTAAACTGGTCAAAAGCACAAGAACTTTTTACGTCTCTTTTGACTTCTCCGATATTCGGTTTTGCACTTGCGATCATCATTATGTTCATCCTTCGCCGGGCGCTTTCGAAACCCCTTCGTGATGTGGTGTTCAGTGAACCGCAAAAAAATACACCGCCGCCGATCTGGATTCGCGCCATTTTGGTAACCACTTGTACCCTGGTAAGTTTCTTTCACGGATCGAATGACGGTCAAAAAGGAGTAGGCCTTGTGATGTTGATCCTGATTGGCATTGTTCCTGCACATTTTGCTTTGGATAACAGTATCAATCCAGTTGAAATGAAAACTGAGCTTGCCAGAATTGACGAAACCATCGGACGTATTGATACCGTTGGATTATCTGCGTCGGATCGTGAACATTGGCATACAATAAAATCAGAAATTGCTTTGCTGACCATTCAGTTAAACAAGCCTTTGGTTGATAATAAATTGCCGAAAGAAGTGCGGATGAATGCGAGGAAATCTTTGCTTCTGATCAGCCGTAATACCAAAACGATTCTTGAAAACGGAGACGCAAATCTTAATTCTGCTGATACCGCGTTTTTGAAAGGACAGGCAGGAGGCGAAAAAGGGATCAGAAGATTTACGGATTACGCACCTGACTGGGTTATCTTAATGATATCACTGTCCCTTGGTTTGGGAACAATGGTAGGCTGGAAAAGAATTGTAGTTACCATTGGAGAAAAAATCGGTAAGCAACATTTGACTTATGCGCAGGGAGCATCTGCTGAATTGGTTGCTGCAAGTACCATTGGTGTTTCATCCTATCTGGGGCTTCCGGTGAGTACAACACACGTGCTTTCATCCGGTATCGCCGGTTCGATGGTGGCAAGTAAAGGCGTTAAAAATTTACAAGCGGGAACGATCCGGAACATTGTAATCGCCTGGATATTAACATTGCCTGTGACGATGTTTTTGTCAGGTACCTTGTACGCATTCTTCCGCTGGATTCTTTGATGGCTGTTGGCTATTAGGTCATAACGATTAGTTTGGTTGGTTATGATATAAATTTTCCATCCTAAAATATATTGAAACCGTCTTGTGTTAATTCACGAGACGGTTTCTTCATTTATTGGAAATCAGCGTTAACCAGTAAGTAAGTACACCGGGAGAAGTTTTTTATTTTGCAATAAACCAGATCAAAGAAAAACATGTTTCTATTTTGAACACAAATCCGGTCAGCTCCATTCTTTGGTTTTGAAAAGTATATTCTCGTAATTCGGACTGGATTTTTATCAATCAACAAAAAGCCAATTATTCACCATAATGACAACCATTGAAGAGCAAGTAGCGCGTTACGGTTTTGTGACTGAAACGATCGCAGAAGATATTGATTTGATTGCTGAAATTAACCGATTGAAAAAGGAGAAAAATGCAGTCATTCTTGCACACTATTACGTAGATGCAGAAATTCAGGATTTGGCAGATTATATCGGAGACAGTTTAGGGTTATCGCAACAGGCAGCTGCAACGGAGGCGGATATGATCATTTTCTGCGGCGTGCACTTCATGGGTGAAACCGCTAAGATTTTAAGTCCGAATAAAAAAGTAGTTATCCCGGACCTTAACGCTGGTTGTTCGCTGGCTGACTCGGCACCTGCCGATAAGTTCGCTGAATTTAAAGCTCAATATCCTGACCATATCGTAATCAGTTATATAAACTGTTCCGCTGAAATCAAGGCGTTAACGGATATTGTTTGTACTTCGTCCAATGCTTTACAAATCGTAAACAGTCTGCCAAAAGACCAGAAAATTATTTTTGCGCCTGATGCAAACCTTGGCAGATATGTATCTCAGAAAACAGGCAGGGATATGGTTTTGTGGGATGGCGCATGTATCGTTCACATTGATATTTCCCGTGAAAAACTGGCTGAGCTTCGCAAAGAAAATCCGGACGCTTTATTGATTGCCCATCCTGAATGTAAAGAAGATATTTTGCTGCAATCAGATTTTGTGAGCTCCACAACAGGACTTTTGAAATTTGTTCAGGAATCTGAGCATGATAAATTTATTGTGGCAACGGAAGCTGGAATTTTACATAAAATGAAACAGGCCGTTCCGCATAAAAAACTGATCCCAGCGCCTGGTTCCGATAACAATACCTGCGCTTGTTCAGAGTGTCCGTATATGAAAATGAACACGCTGGAAAAAGTTTATAACGCGTTGTACTACGAACAACCGGAAATTTTCGTTCCTGAAGATATTCGTCTGAAAGCGTTCGAGTCCGTCAACCGAATGCTTGAACTAAGTAAAGGAATTTGATTTCCTGCTTATAGAAGGTATAAGATTTTCAGACGAAGTATATGCGTCGTCAGAAAGTCTTATACCTTTTCATTTAAATTAGTGAGTTACGTTTATTAATAGCTTATGCCTCAGTTTGATTTCCTGATCGTCGGTTCCGGTATTGCCGGACTCAGTTATGCTGCAAAACTGGCACGACATTTTGAAAATGCCAGCGAACCTGTTTCCATTGCAGTAATCACGAAAGTGCAGGCCGACGAAACCAACACGAAATATGCCCAGGGTGGGATAGCCGTCGTTTGGGACAAATCAGATTCATTTGAAAAACATATCCATGATACAATGGATGCCGGAGACGGTATCAATAAACCGGATATTGTTGAAATTGTTGTCAAAGAAGCGCCGGAGCGTATCCAGGAGTTGATTGACTACGGAACCCGTTTTGACAAAGAACCTGAAGGGAACTATGATCTTGCCAAAGAAGGAGGCCATTCGGATAACCGGATTTTACATTTCAAAGATATTACCGGCGCCGAAATCGAGCGTGCGCTGCTTGAAGAAGTAAAAAGGCACAAGAGTATCGAGATTTTTACGCATTATTATGCTGTTGAATTAATCACCCAGCATCATTTGGGTGAAACGGTTTACCGTTATCGGGAAGACATCAAATGTTTTGGGGCCTATGTTTTAAACCGGGTTTCAGGAAAGGTTGAGAAATTCCTTGCTAAGACAACCATGCTGGCAACGGGTGGAATTGGTAATATTTATCAAAGCACCACCAATCCAACGATCGCGACCGGTGACGGCATTGCGATGGCTTACCGTGCCAAGGGGATTTGTGATAACATGGAATTTATCCAGTTTCATCCGACAAGTTTTTACCTTCCCGGAATAAAACCTTCGTTCCTTATTTCTGAGGCAGTGCGCGGGTTCGGAGGGATTTTAAAACGTGCGGACGGAAGCACGTTCATGGAACTTTATGACGACCGCCTTTCACTTGCGCCGCGTGATATTGTTGCCCGCGCTATTGACTCAGAAATGAAGAAGAACGGGGTGGATCACGTGTACCTGGATGTGCGCCATTGTGACTATGAAAAATTCCTCGAACATTTTCCGAATATAACGCAGTATTGTCTGGATGCAGGTGTTGATGTAAGAACCCAAATGATTCCTGTGGTCCCGGCTCAGCATTACATGTGTGGTGGCATTCGTGTGAGTGAGTGGGGTAGAACAAATATTAATTTTCTCTACGCAGTTGGTGAATGTGCCTGTACAGGTTTACACGGCGCCAATCGTCTGGCTTCAAATTCTTTGTTAGAGGCAGTCGTTTTTGGGCATAGAGCCTATGAAAGTACGCTGGAAAGTTTTGATAAGGCTGTCATCCCGGACAATATTCCCGAGTGGGATGATTTAGGCACGACACATCCGGAAGAAAACGTTTTGGTGACGGAAATGACCCGCGAGTTAAACAGTATTATGTCAAATTACGTTGGTATCGTTCGTACCGACCGCCGTATGAAACGCGCTTATGATCGTTTGGAATTGCTGCATGATGAGCATGAAGAACTATACCGACAGTCGAAGGTATCGGTTGCCATCTGTGAACTTCGGAACATGATTTCTGTTTCTTATCTGATCATCAAAATGGCGATGGCAAGACGGGAGAATATTGGATTACATTTTAACGCGGATCATGTGAAGGGTTGATTTTAGCGGAGTTTCCATAAAACAAGCGAAAACTTTTATCGACTAATACTGGTAAACAATGTTGTAACCCTATTTTTCTATCGATTAAATAGTAACCCAAGGTTTCAACCTTGGGTTTTTTCATGCCGTAATGTATCCGGCTTTAGCCATTGCATTCCACTCAAAGTATTAGTCCTAAATCGTTTATTTAACGGCTGCCACAACAGCTTTCCCTGATTTCCTCGTAATCACCTTATTCAAAACATTTTCCCCGATTTTCTCTCCCAGATGCGTTCCTTCCTCCACGCCATCACGGTAATGGATTCCACCATAAACGCGGCTGATCGATGCGTCCCAATAAGCCTCTTTAAACGACTTAAAAGATTTCACGCCATGCCCGTATTTTTTTTCTGTGGTGTCAGTAAACGCAACATTATCTCCAATCAGTTTTGTTAGCACTGTTCCGCAGGCTGCTGAAATTGTGCTGTGCCCACTGACATATTCCGGAAAAGCCGGCGTTTCAAGAAACGGACGCCAGTTGGGATCCCAGTTATTGTTGATCACCGTTTCAGGGCGAATCCGTACAGTTCGGTATTTCTCGTCCCAGCAAGATACAAACCCGTCGTACAAGGCTATCGCACCCAACGTATATACCTCGTTAACTTCCATCAGGTTTAACTTTTTTTCGGAAGCAACATTTTTTATGATCGCGAGCCAGTGGCCTGCTGGTGTCATTTTTTTGTTAGCAAACATAGCATGTCCGACAACATTGGTTACAAATGCGTTATCGTCCCAAAAGTACGCCGTAGCTTTCTGTTCCTCAGTAAGATTTTTGCCCATCTCATAAACTTCCATCGTCAGTTTCATAAAAGGACTATTCTTGTTTAAATCATATTTTGCCGGAGGCGGGCATCTGAACTGCGTCACAGAATCCAGAGAGAAAGTCCTGACCGTATTCCACATCGGTTCGCAAGCGTCTGCATAGGCAGGAGGTGTAGGGACCCACGTGCCTGGCTCATTCGTAACCGTATACCGGAATCCACGAATTTCTTTATAATGATCCTTCGAAGCATGTGCCAGAACATGTTTGGCGACGGTGTCACCAAAGGCTATCGAACGTTCATAAACGTCGTCCGGGATACCCATCTCTTCATACTTTTTAAAAAGATCTTTCTCATACTTATCCCATAGATCGCCGGAAAAAGTAAGTGTTCGGCCCACCACCGTAAAAGCTTTAATGCTGGCAAGCGGAAAACAATATTCCATACCTGTAGCTGGTTTTGGTGGCGGAGTGAACTTGTTGATTTGACCCGCAAGTGACTGGTAATCCTTATACCCCGGTACTAAGGCCTCATAAGCGGCAAGGAATGAATAACTGTAAATTCTCGCCGCAACAGGTGGTTTGAATATATCATGGATAATCACATCCGTCAATTGCGTTGTCGTTTCATGGAAGATTTTTGGATCAGAAGCTTTTGCATTGTATTCTTCCGGGGACGATGTTTTCTGACAGGAAAAGAATGAAGCAATAAAGATAATTGGCAAACTAAATTTTAAAAATTTCATTTTTATAATAGGGAAAGCAGAGTATATGTGAGCGACGTCCGGCGTTTAAATGGCCGATTATCTTTTGCACGGTATAGCTAAAAAATCGTCAACAGTCTTTAAAATGATTAGGGGATAAAGATAATAAATGATTGGAATTATATCATGTTAATTAATGCAGTTTTTAAGTGAGGACTCATTCTCTGCCAGCCCTGACCCTTCGCCTATTCTGTACAACCTTATTTTATTCTAAGTTTTATTTGATCCGTTTAGTCAAAAAGCATAACATTTTTGCAAAAATACAGTTACTTTTTTTGTTATTTTTTAAGAATGCATATTGATATATGAAGAACGCTTTTTTTTGTGAACTATTTAATATCTTTTTGTACATCCTAATGAGTAAAAGCAGTCGATTGGTACTTATTTTATATGATCGTGCAGTTTGTTTATTTAATTGTGTTTGACGAACACTACCGGTCTCAAGACAGTTACAGTAATTTTGAATTTATTTGTTTATATAACCATATTTCCTAACCTAAAACGTGATGAAAAACTTGAAACATAAGTTTAAATATCTACACCTATAATCTCACAGACCCATTAGGCTAATTTTGGGTAAGGAACCTTTCGGTATGCCTCCGTTACGTGTCTAATCACGGAAGTTTGGTTATAACTTTTTACCAATTTTTTTATCTATCTATTTTCTAATAATTAATCTATGAGAATTTCTACTCGATGGACATGTCGTGAAATAGCGCGATGTGTGTTTTCTCTCTTTCTGATTCTCGTTACAGTAGTTGGTGCTTTTGCCCAAAATTCTGTGAAGGGTAAGGTGAAGGATGAACAAGGCCAGGGTTTACCTGGCGTAAGCGTGGTTGTAAAAGGTACAACCGCTGGTACCGTTACGGACAACGATGGTTCGTATACGGTAAATACACCATCCAATGCGACTTTGGTATTTTCGTTTATCGGCTATCTTACACAAGAAATGGCGGTAGGAAACAAGTCGAATATCGACATCACTTTGATGAATGATACCAAGGCTTTGGAAGAAGTTGTGGTTGTAGGTTACGGTACAGCTAAAAAAGCAACCTTAACAGGTTCTGTTGTTGCTGTTAAGGGTACCGAACTTGAAAAAGCACCATCTGCTAACCTTTCCAATACTTTGGGCGGCCGCCTTCCAGGTGTTTCGACTGTTCAGGCTAGTGGTGAACCTGGTTATGACGGTTCTGCTATTCGTATTCGCGGTACTAACTCTTTGGGTAACAGTAATGCTTTAATCGTTGTGGATGGCGTGCCTAACCGTAGTGGTGGTTTGGACCGTTTGAATCCTGCGGATATCGAAAGTATTTCCGTTTTGAAAGATGCAGCTGCTGCGATATATGGATCTCGTGCAGGTAATGGTGTAATTTTGATCACTACAAAACGTGGAAAATCTGGAAAACCGCAGCTGTCTTATGACATGAATGTTGGTATGGGTCAGCCAGCTATCTTGCCAAAAATGGCTAATTCTGCTGAGTATGCAACAATCCGTAATGAACTGCAAATTTATGATAACCTTCCTTCTGGACAATGGACTGGCGCTTTGCAAGGCTTCAATACATCTGGAAACTATACAAGAACTGATACAAAGGATGTACTAACTGCAACCTTTCAGCCTGATGATATCCAGAAATTCCGTGATGGAAGCGACCCATTACTCCACCCGAACACAGATTGGTATGGAGAAGTGATTCGCAAATGGTCCCCTCAACAACGCCATAATGTTCAGTTGATGGGAGGTAGTGAAAATATTAACTATCTGGCATCGCTTGGTTATATCAACCAAGACGGGAACTATGTAAATTCCGCAACAGGTTACAAGCAATATGACATGCGTGTAAATCTTGATACTAAAATTAACAAGTATCTGAAAGCCAAAATTGGAGTTGCATTGCGCGAAGAGTTTCGTCATTTTCCTAATGGTGGTGGTGCAGGTGATATATTCCGTATGTTGATGCGTGGAAAACCAACTGAAATTGCTGTTTGGCCTGACGGAAGACCTGGTCCTGACATTGAGAATGGACAAAATCCTGCTCTTATTACTACAAACCAAACAGGTTATAACAATGACAAGCGAGACTACGTGCAGACGAATGGTACCCTTGAATTTGACGTTCCTGGTGTACCTGGTTTAAAAGTGGTTGGTATGGCAGCGATAGATAAGATGATGCGTCGTCAGAAATCATTTCAAAAGCCTTGGACTCTTTATTATTGGGATAAAAAAACATTTGAACCAGATGGGAGTCCATTTTTGACCGGAGCGGTACGTTCAACCTTCAGTGACCCTCGTTTGACGGAAAGCTCATCGCAGGAACTGTCTGTTCAATTAACAGGACAGGTTTCTTATGAAAAAACAATTGGAGCGCATAACTTTAATGTCATGGGAGGTATCCAGCGTGAAAAAGTTGATGCAGATGGATTCTTCGCTTTCCGCAGATACTTTATCTCACCAGTTGTTGATCAGCTTTTTGCAGGTGGTACACCTGAGCAAAATATCGGCAACTTTGACCTTTATACACGGGCACGGTTAAGTTATTTTGGACGGGCGGGTTACAACTATAAAGAGAAATATCTTGCTGAGTTTTTATGGCGTGTAGATGGCTCTTATATATTTCCTAAGGAAGGACGTTTTGGATTTTTTCCTGGGGTGTCGGCAGGATGGCGTATATCTGAGGAAGGTTTCTGGAAAGATAAAATCACATTCTTGAACAATGTAAAACTTCGTGGTTCATGGGGGCAAATGGGTGCTGAGCCTTACTTCCTTGGAACTGAAACATTGGCGGAATATCAGTACCTTTCAACAATGGGCTTTGGCCAATATGTTATCAGCGATCAGGTTGTGAAAACTTTATCCGAAACACGTGTTGCCAATGGAGAATTTACCTGGGAAGTTGCTAACAACTCGAATTTTGGTATAGAAGGAACACTTTTGAATGATAAACTGGCTTTCGAATTTGATTATTTTGTTAATAATCGTTCAAAGATTTTGATTCCAAAAGCGGGTTCTACGCCTTCAAGTGCAGGTATTGATGGCAAATTGCCTCCTCAAAACCTAGGTAAACTGCAAAACAAAGGATGGGAATTCAAACTGAGCTACGATGGTAGTATCAATGACTTTACTTATTCTGTCAGTGTGAATGGAGGGTATGCTAAGAACCAAATTAAGTATTGGGATGAAACACCAGGAGCTCCTGATTACCAGAGAACTACTGGTATGCCTTATCAGTCTTTCCTTGTTTATCAATTTGATGGCTCGTTTAAAGATCAGGCGGAAATTGATGCAAAAACCCTTGACTACAGTGCAATTGCCACTAATCTAAGACCAGGTGACATGAAATTTAAAGACGTTGGCGGACCTGATGGAGTTCCAGATGGTAAAATTACCGCTGATGATAGATTGAGAACAGAAAAAGTTCAGCGTCCATGGTTTACTGGTGGTACTTCGATTAACTTAGGCTACAAGGCGTTTGACCTATCTATTTTATTGCAAGGTGCCGCAGGTGGTCTTCAGTTGGTTGGTTTGACAGAATCTGGTGATATTGGTAACTATCTTAAATATGACGTAGATCATCGTTGGACAATCGACAATCCGGATACAAGATATCCTCGTTTAACGAACAGAAACAACAGGTATTACACGAACACTGGACAGGCGGGTTTTAATAACTATTTCCTTAAAAGCAACGATTACATACGTGTTAAAAATATTGAGTTGGGTTATAATCTTCCTTCCGAAGTGGGTTCAAAACTTGGGTTAAGTAAATTCAGACTTTATGTTAATGCATTGAACCTCATGACGTTCTCCAAAATTAAAATTTGGGATCCGGAATCGACAAGTACTAGTGGACAATACTATCCACAATCTAGAATTATCAATGCAGGTTTACGTGTAGCTTTCTAATGAAAATTAATATGAAATTCAATTATAAAAATTTAGTTGTCATTGCGTTACTAGCTGCCGGCGGAGTGTCATCGTGTAAGACAGACTTTCTGGACGTAACGCCACCAAATGAGATTGCAAGTGATCAGGTTTGGGCGGACGGAGCACTTTCTGAGGCATTTGTTACTGGGATTTACTCAGGCCTTCAGCAAGGCGGATTTAGTGAACAAATGTTAGCTTCTCTTACCGATGAAGCCGTATTCACCCACACAGGACGTAATATTAATACGATTAATGAGGGGAGTTTAAGTCCTTCTAACCTTGGATGGGTAGACGATACCTACGGCTGGGGACCTATGTATACACGTATTCGTGCTACTAATCTTGCGATTGAGAAGTTGGCGACTGCAACGTTTACCAATGCAACGCTTAAAGAACGTCTACAAGGTGAAGCATACTTTTTGAGAGCTTATTACTACCAGCAACTGGTACGTTACTATGGTTCAGTACCATTGATCAAAAAGACTTACGCGCTAAACGAAGACTATTCTGTGCCTCGTAATACGTATGAGGAATGCGTTAAATCAATTGTTACTGATCTGGACAGCGCAGCCTTGCTTTTGGATGGACAGGCGGCTATAACTGGTCGGGCATCACTGACAGCTGCACTTGCTTTAAAATCACGTGTATTGACTTATGCTGCAAGCGATCTGCATGATGTACCAACTGCAAAAGCTAAATCTTCATTGCTTGCAAGTTATCCAAATCCGGAATTTACCGGATATGTTTCTGGTGATCGTACCGCACGGTGGACAGCTGCATTAAATGCTTCGAAAGCCGCAATGGATGCAAGTACTGGTGGCTATAAATTGAATCTTACTGAGCCGGTAACTGCTGCGGAAGGCAAAGCCAATTACATTGCAATGGCAATGGGCGGAGCCAGCGGAGATAAAGGCATAGATCCAACAGCATCGACTGAGCTTATTTTCGGTCGTTATTTTACTCCGAGTTTAGCAGAAGGTGCACGTCAGACCGGTTTGAACAATGGTCCGAACGGATACCACAACTGGGCTGGTAATACGCCGATTGGTAATCTTGTTGATGATTATGAGATGATGGACGGCACTAAATTTTCATGGACTAATCCGGTACATAAAGCTGCGCCTTATACAAATCGCGATCCACGTTTTTATGCTACTGTATTGTACGATGGAGCAGATTGGAAACCTCGTCCTTCTGATGTTAATGATCCTGCAAACCAGATTCAAACAGGTGCTTATGATCTTTTAGATGATAAGAATGCTTTGGTTAATCGTAAGGGACTTGACACCAGAAGCAGTACCGTAGAAGACTGGAATGGTAGTCGTTCAGGATATTATATGCGTAAGTTCATTGATCCGAACCCTGCATTGTATGATAATTCGGATCGTCAGAACATTCCATGGCCTTTTATCCGTGTAACAGAGGTCGTTTTCAACTACGTGGAAGCCAACCTTGAATTAGGAAAAGAAGCTGAAGCACTTCTGTGGCTAAATAGAATCCGTTTCCGGGCTGGTATGCCTGCTTTAAAAGTAACGGGTGCTGCTTTGAAAGAGGCTTATCGTATGGAACGACGAATCGAAATGGTTTACGAAGAGCAACGATACCATGATGCACGTCGATGGATGATTGCCCCAACAACACTGGGCGAAACTATGACGTATATAAATGTTGTAGGTACCTTCAAACCTGGTCAATCGATGAAGGAGCCATATCGTTACAATCCTACGGTTTACAATTATACTTATACCCCGGTTGAAGAGAAATCTCATGAGAACCGTACCTGGGTAGATAAAATGTACTTCCGTCCATTTAGCCGTGACGAGATCAACAGAAATGACAAACTTGATCAGAACCCTGGTTATGATAAATAGTTAAGCATTGTTTATATTTATTACCTGAAACTATGTCTGCTTCACGCAGGCATAGTTTCTTTTTTCTATAACAATCATTTTATTTTCTGTTTCAATGATGAAACTAAATAATGGCTTTTACCCGGCCTCCTTCCTGTTCGTTATCATTATTACACTTATCGGTTGTGGCAAATCAGAAAAATCTGATGAGAAAAAAACAACAGAAACCGGCCCTCAGCTTTTTACTTTGCTTTCGGCAGAAAAAACCAAAATTGATTTCAGTAATACACTGACCGAAGGTTTAAATACCAACGTCATGATGTATGAGTATTTTTACAATGGCGGCGGCGTGGCAGTCGGTGACTTGAATGGCGACGGGCTGGATGATATTTATTTTACCGGAAATATGGTTTCGAATAAACTGTATCTCAACAAAGGGAATATGCAGTTTGAAGACATTACAGCAATATCCAACGCAGCGGGTCGTGAAGGCCCATGGAAAACCGGCGTTACCATGGCAGACGTTAATGGTGACGGCTTACTGGATATTTACGTTTGTTATTCAGGGAGTTTGTCTCCTGAAAAGTTGAAAAATCAGCTTTTCATTAATAAAGGACCAAATGGTTCAGGTATTCCGCAATTTGAAGAAAAGGCAGAACAATACGGACTGGCAAATTCTTCTACCAGCACACAGGCAGCGTTTTTTGATTATGACCGGGATGGCGATCTTGATATGTTTTTGTTAAATCATAATCCAAAAGCGCTACCAATTTTAGATGAATCATCAACCGCAGAATTTCTTAAAAAGGAAGATTCTTCGGCAGGTGCGCGGCTTTACCGAAATAATATGAACGGTAATGCGGAGCCTGTTTTTGAGGATGTTACGAGGAAAGCAGGAATCCATAGTTCGGCATTAAGTTATGGATTAGGTATCGGTATTTCGGATGTTAACATGGATGGATGGCCTGATCTTTACATTTCAAATGATTATTCAGTCCCCGATTTTTTATATATCAACAACAAAAACGGAACCTTTACAGATGTGACAGATGCCGGCATCGGGCATACTTCACACTCTTCGATGGGTAATGAAATTGCCGACTTTAACAATGACGGTTTGCCGGATATTTTCACACTGGATATGCTGCCCGAAGACAACCGCAGACAAAAACTTCTGGTTGGACTGGACAATTATGAATTGTTTGATTTCAATGTGAAAATGGGTTTTCATCATCAGTATATGCGGAACATGCTTCAGTTAAATGAAGGTGTGACAGGCGGATCTGTCGGGAAATCGGTTACGCCGATGTTTTCTGAAATCGGTCAATTGTCCGGCGTTTCAAATACGGACTGGAGTTGGGCACCTTTGTTTGCTGATTACGATAATGACGGATGGAAGGATTTGTTTATAACGAACGGTTATCTGAGGGATTATACCAATATGGATTTCCTGAAATACATGGGCGATCATTTAAAAAGGAAAGAGGGGCAGGTAAGGAGGGAAGATGTATTGGAATTGGTAAATCAAATTCCGTCGTCAAATATTCAGAATTATCTTTTCAAAAATAACAAAGATTTAACTTTTAAAAACGTTGCCGCAGATTGGGGTTTAGGACAGGTTTCAAATAGTGGAGGGGCTGCTTATGCAGATCTTGATAACGACGGCGACCTTGATCTGGTTATCAATAATATTAATATTCCCGCCTTTATTTATCAGAATGAAGGAAGCAAACAATTAAAAAATCATTACCTGAAACTGAAATTACAAGGAGAGGGCAAAAACACGATCGGGACAGGCGCAAAAATCACCATTTACCAAAAAGGCGAAAAACAATATCTGGAACAAATGCCAACGCGCGGATATCAATCGAGTGTTTCGCCGGTTCTTCATTTCGGCTTGGGTAATTCGGCGATTATAGATTCGTTAAAAATTATCTGGCCAGGTGGAAAGCAGGAGAAAATTATCACCCCAAAAGCAGATCAGCTGCTTACTTTATCAGAAAAAAATGCGACAGGAAAACAGGTGATACCAACACCGCAAGTGCCATTAGTAAATCTGGTCACCTCACCGATAACCTATAAAAATCCTGCAAATAAAATCAACGACTTCAAACGCCAGCCGTTAATGGTGAATGCCGTTTCTTTCTCAAATCCTAATCTGACAAAAGGTGACGTGAATGGTGACCAGCTGGAAGATGTATACATTGGCGGAGGTTATGGAGAAGCGGGGAAATTATTTTTGCAGCAAAAAAACGGATCTTTTACAGCGAAACCTGTTTCAGCTTTTGAGGCAGATAAACAAAGCGAAGATACCGATGCAGCATTTTTTGATGCCAATGGCGACGGGTTTGTTGATCTATATGTGACAAGCGGCGGATATGCTAATTTTCTGCCGGAAGATCCATTGTTGCAGGATCGTTTGTATATCAATGATGGCAAAGGAAATTTTACAAAAGCGGCAGATGCTTTACCCAAAATGCTTTTCAGTAAAAGTTGCGTTCGGGTTGCAGATCTGAATGGTGATGGAAAATCTGACCTGTTTGTTGGCGGCAGAGTTATTCCCGGCAGGTATCCGGAAATGCCAAGAAGTTATATACTGATCAATAATGGCCAAGGCAAATTCACGGACCAGACTGCCGCAATTTGTCCTGAGCTGAAGAAAATTGGTATGGTTACGGATGCGGCCTGGGCAGATATGAACGGCGACAGAAAACCGGATCTGGTTTTGGCAGGAGAATGGATGCCAATTACGGTTTTGGTAAATAATGGTGGAAAACTGACAAACAAAACGACTGATTATTTCGATAAGTCATACAGCGGCTGGTGGAATGAAATTCTGGTCGATGATATCAATGGTGATGGCAAACCGGATATTGTTGCCGGTAATATGGGTCTGAATACGCAGTGTAAAGCCAGCGACGCAGAGCCGGTTGAGATGATTTATAAAGATTTTGACGACAATGGTTCAGTTGATCCGATTCTTTCATTTTACATTCAGGGAAAAAGCTATCCGTATGTTACACGCGATGAAATGCTAGACCAGATGAGTATCATGAGAACCCGTTTTCAGGATTATAAAAGTTATGCAGATGCAACGTTAACAGATATTTTCACCAAAGAGGAGCTGGAAGGTGCTTCGCATTTGAAATCAAATTTCCTGAAAACAGCATATTTCGAAAGTAATACCGCGGGTAAATTAAAAGAAAAGCAGCTACCGCTGGCAGTTCAGTCTTCACCGGTTTATACGATCACAGCATACGATTTCGACAAGGACGGCAAAAAGGATTTATTGTTCTGTGGAAACAGCAACCGGGCCCGTCTTCGTTTCGGGAAATATGATGCTAATTACGGCGTTTTATTGAAAGGTGATGGCAAGGGGAATTTTGAATACATACCTCAAAACAAATCTGGTTTTGCACTAAAAGGAGACGTTCGCAGTGTTTTGCCGATTGGAAATACGTTGTTGTTTGGGATCAATCAGCAGGAGCTTAAAGCATATAAAGTGACAAAGAAATGAGAATTCGTTCATACCTCCCCATATTAATTATTACCTTTTTATTGAGTTGTAACAGGAAAGGTGAAAAATCTCCCGAACTGGATCCGGCGATTATTGGCCACGTTACCAGGGAAATGACGGATGTGATGGTGCACGATGTTACCAATCCGCCACTGGCTGCTCGTTTTTATTCTTATGCTTGTCTTGCAGGATATGAGATAATTGCGCAAAATGATTCAGCCTATAAATCAATGCATGGGGTTTTAAATGATTTTCCCGTGATCACAAAACCGGAAGGACTGACAGAATATTCATACCAATTGAGCGCGGTTTTGGCGATGCTGGAAACTGCAAGAAAAATGCAGCCGTCAGGTGAATTGTTGCTGCAAAAATATCAGGACCGGTTACTTGATTCCTGCAAAACTTTGGGTTTTAGCGAAGAAGTTATAACGGGTTCCGCGGCTTATGGATTAGGTATCAGTAAGCAAATTTTAAAATATGCGAAAGCCGATAAATACAACCAGATCAGTAATTTTCCACGTTATGCTCCCACGGAAGTGAAGGGTAGCTGGTATCCGACGCCTCCGGGATATTTCCCTCCTGTTGAACCATATTTTAAAACGGTACGCCCTTTTACGCTCGATTCTTCTTCTCAATTTAAACCAGCCGAGCCTGCACCATTTTCGGAAGATAAAAATTCTGAATTTTATAAAATGATGCTGTCCAATTATCAAACAAAGATAGAAGGAGAAGCAAAGGTGACAGCCGCATTTTGGGATTGTAATCCGTTTGCGTTGGAAAACAAAGGCCACTTACTGGTGGGGATGAAAAAAATTTCTCCGGGAGCACATTGGATCGGGATAACTGATATTGCCTGCAAACAATCAAAAGCTGATTTTTCAAAAACACTGCTGGTAACTACGTCGGTTGCAATTGGTTTGATGGATGGATTTATGGCATGCTGGGATGAAAAGTATAGAAGCAACCGGATTCGCCCGGAAACGGTGATCAGAAAATACATTGATCCGAACTGGAAACCGTTTTTACAGACACCTCCATTTCCCGAATATCTCAGTGGGCATTCTGTGGTTTCATCAACCGCAGCTGTTATTCTGACCCATTATTTTGGAGAAAATTTTGCTTATACAGACACGGTAGAAGAGCGGTTTGGTTTGAAGGCCAGAAAGTTTGCGTCCTTCAATCATGCTGCAAAAGAGTCAGGAATGTCAAGATTTTACGGAGGAATTCACTTCATGGACGCCGTAGAAAATGGCTGGACACAGGGAGAACATGTCGGGAACTGGGTAGTAAGTCGGCTGTCGGCTGTCAGCAATCAGCCGTCAGTTTTGAGCAAAACTACTGCAAGTCGATGATTGGCAAATTGTGAAAAAAGGGAGATAATAGTAAAGCTATTAAGCTCCTTAATTAACTAATGAAAGCCGATGGCCGACTGCCAACTGCCTAAAATATAATTTCTTTTTCAGCCAATAATTTGCGTGTGTATTCATATCCAATATCGTAAAGCTTTTGTGCTTTGCGGAAATCGAAGGTATTGAAAGTACTCAGTTCCGGAGCTTCGATAAGCAGATCGCAGCGGTCGAGGCTGGCCTTGGCTTTATGCCGCATCGCCAGTTTTATACTCTTATATGTAATGTGATACATGTGCGATGAGGGTTTAGAAATAAGCAGCGGGTTACAATGAATACCAATGATGTAATCCGCTTCTTTTTCGACCGGCGCAACGGGCAAATTATTGAAGATTGCACCATCAATCAAGTCACGTCCTTCCCAATGCAGGGGTTTGAAGATACCTGGTAAACAGCACGAAGCCAGCACAACTTTCCCCAATTCTCCTTTTTGAAACGTCACTTCTTCTCCGGCGTGAAGATCAGTTGCAGTAACTACTAAAGGTATTTTTAAAGCTTCAAAAGTATTTTCGGGGATGTATTTTTTTAGAATTTCTTCAATTCTGTCAATCTTTAAAAGGCCTCCTGAACTGAACCCAAATCTTAAATAGGAACTGAATCTTGTTTTTTGGATAATGTCAAATATTTCGTCGGCGGTATATCCATAAGCGATCAGCGCACCAACAAATGCGCCCGCACTGGTTCCGCTGATGATCGCTGGTTTGACGCCATATTCTTCAAGTGCCTTAATCGCGCCGATATGGGAAATTCCACGAGCGCCGCCACCTGATAGTACTAGTGCAATTTTCTTCATTTTGTTTAAACGCGGAGTTGAGGTATTATCGGCAAAGTTGGGCAGATTATTATTTTAAGTTCTATATAAAATTCACCAAATCCCCTCTTTCCAAAATCTTTATACCTTTCTCCGTTTGTTCAACGATCGCGGCTTCGTACGTTGGGTCGTGTTCAAAAAGTAAAATGCACTTTTCTTCAACAGCTTTTTTTAATACATTTTCTTTTTCCTGCATCGTCAATAATGGGCGCACATCATAGCTCATGACCCAGGGAAGAGGAAGGTGAAATGAGGACGGTATCAAATCTGCGGCATAGATAATTTTCTGGTTTTGATAGGAAATCACAGGAAGCATCATTTGTTCGGTATGCCCATCCACATGAATAAATTCAATATTTTCGAAGGGTGAAATACCTTTCTCAATAAATTTCAACTGGCCGGATTCCATAATAGGCAGGATATTTTCTTTCAAAAACGAAGCCTTTTCACGCGGGTTCGGATTGGTTGCCCAGTCCCAGTGAGATTCATTAGACCAGTAGGTGGCATTGGAGAAAGTTGGTAAAAGGACAGATTTGTCTGTATTATATTTCACTGCACCGCCAACGTGATCGAAATGCAAATGTGTTAGTAAAACATCTGTAATATCTTCCGGTTTGAAACCAGCATTTTTTATCGACTGGATTAAGGTAGCGTCGCCATGTAAATCGTAAAAGCCGAAGAATTTTTCGTCCTGTTTATCACCCAATCCTGTGTCGATCAGGATAAGTTTGTCACCGTCTTCGATAAGCAAACATCGCATCGCCCAGCTGCAAAGATTTTTTTCATCCGCCGGATTATGCCTGTTCCATAGCGTTTTTGGGACAACGCCATACATAGCGCCGCCATCAAGTTTGAAATAACCGGTATCGATCGTGTGAATATTCATAAGGGCAAGAAGATATTTATTCGTCTGACAAGTAGCTTTCAGCGTAAAGTTAGTTATTAATGGAGAAGTTAATAATTTCGGCTTCGCATCCATTCTCGACAACCCGGCTAAATATCAAATATTTGAATTTTATTATGTATTATTATTCCCGTTTTTTTAAAATATCGGTTGGTTTCCTGACTGGATTTATAATGATTGGTCATTTTTCCATTGCGCAGAAACTACCCATTCAGTATGTAGAAACAAGAATCGGAACTGCACCCGCCGCGACTGAAAGTGCCAAAATGCATAGTGAGGCAGGAAGTGAATTGAAAGGCCAGACGATGCCAGCTGTTGGATCGCCATACGGAATGACGCAATGGACGCCGCAGACGAGGTCAACGGAAACTAAATGTATAGCGCCTTATTATTATGCTGATACTCTTTTTCAGGGTTTTCGGGGAACGCACTGGCTCAATGGTTCCTGTGTTCAGGATTATGGAACTTTGACGGTCATGCCACTTTCCGGAGAGCTTATCGTGAATCCTGAAAAACGAGCATCCAGTTTCCGGCATGAAACGGAGATCGCAACACCTGCATATTACAGCGTAACTTTGGACGATTATCAGATCAACGCGGAAGTGACTTCTCTGGCCCGCTCGGCGATGTTGCGCTTTACCTATCAGGCTGGGAAGGAAAATTTTATTGTGATCGAACCGAATAGCGATGAAGGAGAAGGTTTTGTTGAGGTTTTTCCTGAAAGAGGAGAAATTGTTGGTTATAATCCTGTACATAGAATTTATCAGGGTTCCGGCCAGTCAGCAGGGTTCAGTGGATATTTTGTTCTAAAATTTGATACGCCGTTCACGCAGTATGGTGTGTGGGAATCCGATACGATTGTGCCGATGGGCAGAACGAGAGCTGGAAAAGGTAAACTTGAAAAATTAGGTGCTTATGTTGGTTTTGGCAGCAAAGGAGGTGCTGTGATTGTTCAAATTGGAACGTCATTTACAAGTCTCGAAGGCGCAAGAGCCAACCTCAAAAAGGAACAGGCAGGAAAAAGTTTCGATGCCGTGCGCCGTTACACTGAAAATCAATGGAATGAGGCGCTTGGAAAAATAAAAGTTACGGGAAGTGAAAAAGATAAAATCCTTTTTTACAGCGCACTTTATCGAACCAAATTATCACCAAGGTTATATTCGGATGTAGATGGCCAGTACCCTTCCTTCGCGGGTGGAACGCCACTTCAAAAAGCGGATGGTTTCGATTACTATTGTGATTACAGTATGTGGGATACCTTTCGCGCGTCCATGCCTCTAAACGTGCTTTTGGAACCCAAAAAATCAGGTGACATGATGCAGTCGCTCGTAAAAAAAGCGGAGCAGGGGGGCTGGATGCCTATATTTCCCTGCTGGAATAGTTATACGGCTGCCATGGTCGGTGATCATGTCATGTCAGTTATGGCTGATGCGTATGTTAAAAATGTGAGGAATTTTGATGTGAAATCGGGATACCAGTATTTGAGAAAAAACGCCTTCGATGTTAATGCTGACCCTAAAAGTTACGAAGCTGGAAAGGGGAGGAGAGCACTTAGTTCTTACTTGAAATACAATTATATCCCGCTGGAAGATAGCGTATGGCAGGCTTTTCATAAACGCGAACAAGTTTCCCGCACGCTGGAATACGCCTATGACGATTTTTGCCTTTTTGTTTTGGCAGAAGAATTAGGCCATTCCGAAGATGCGGCTGCTTTGAGAAAACGTTCGATGAATTATCAGCATGTAATTGATCCACAGATGGGTTATGCACGGGGCAGGTATGAAAACGGGAGCTGGATCAAATTATTTGACCCATTTGAAAAACGGTCAAGTTTTATTACCGAAGGCTCGCCGGCGCAGTATACCTGGTTTGTGCCACAGGACATTGCCGGTTTGAAAAAGGCTGTGGGAGGAGAAAGGGCTTTTATAAATAAACTCGATACACTTTTTCAGCAGGGATATTATTGGCACGGAAACGAGCCGAATCATCAGATTTCTTATCTGTATAATTATGTCGGACAACCCTGGAAAACGCAGAATCAGGTACGAAAAATAATCCGGGAGGAGTATGATGTAACTCCCGGTGGATTAAGTGGCAACGAGGATGGAGGCCAGATGTCTGCATGGTTGGCTTTTAGCATGGCTGGACTATATCCTGTGACGCCCGGAACGCCATATTATGTACTTGGAACCCCAATTTTCGAAGAAGTTTCTTTTCAGTTTTCAAAAAACAAAAAATTTAAAATCAAGGCGGATGGCGTTTCTGAGCAGGCTAAATATATACAGTCAGCAAAATTGAATGGCAAAACTTTCACAAAAACTTATTTGTCACATCAGGAAATAACGGATGGCGGCGAGTTGGTTTTAGAAATGGGAACAAAACCAAATGAAAAATGGGGAACTGCGACAAGTGATGCGCCACCTTCTCTGACGAAGGAGCAGGAATATTGATTAGGTGATGTAATATATTGCAAAACTGGCACTATGAGATGTTTAAATTGTATTAAACAAAATATGAATTAATTTAAATTCTGAAATTTTGCTTTTCTGCCATATAAAATTTGTAATCGAGTTAGGGGTTGATTAATTTTCCTGTGAAACGTCCTATTACTCCCTTTCAAATGAATCGTAGAAACTTTTTTCAAAAGGCTGTTCCCGCCAGTTTTGCCCTTGGTGCCGTTGCAGCCTCCTGTGCGCCGAAGACACAACTCACTTATCCCGACAAACATTACCATATCAGCCGTGGATATCATCAAATTCCGAAGTTGCGCCTCTCGATGGACCGTATTGTGAAGGAAACAGTAGGTTTGCGGCCTTTTCGGCCTTCCGGGCCACGTATTGAATCGGAGCAATTAGGAAGTAAAACCATCGTGCATAACTACGGTCATGGTGGAAGCGGGTGGTCGCTGTCGTGGGGAACGGGAAATATGGCCAGGAAACTGGTATTGGCTACTAACGAGAAAAAAGTTGCGCTGCTGGGTTGCGGAACCGTAGGCATTGCCACGGCCCGTTTGTTACAGGAAAGCGGCTGCGAGGTAACGATCTACACGAAGGATGTTCCGCCAAATATTACCAGTAATCTCGCCACAGGCACCTGGTCGCCGGCTTCGCGGGTGTGTGATGTAAAAGTAGCAAAACCTGAGTTTAAAGCCATCTGGGAAGATGCGACCCGCTTTTCTTTCCGACGCTTTCAATTCTTTTTAGGCATGGACGATATTGCTTGCTGGGCAGAAGAATATGGTGTTTTCAAAAAGGAACCGGTCTATATTCCGGGAGCAGGCGGAGAAGATTTTGAAATACACGGTTTGATTCCGGAGCGTGTAAAATTAACTGCAAAAGAACATCCGTTCAACGCCGATCACGTGACGCGGAGGACAAACCTGATGTTTAATATTCCTACATATTTACGCCATCAGTTAACAGATTTCGTCATGTTTGGCGGTAAAGTTAAAATCCAGGAAATCAAATCGCTCGAAGATATTGACGCACTGCCTGAAAAAGTAGTGGTAAATTGTATGGGTTTAGGCGCAAAACCAGTTTTCAACGATCAGGAACTGACCCCTGTGTCCGGACAACTTTCCTGCCTGATTCCGCAAAGTGACGTAAACTACAAACTATATACGCAAGGTGCCAATTTCATTTCCAGAAAAGACGGGATTTATATCGGCAGCAACGGTATTGTCGGCAATTGGGATACAACACCGAGCAAAGAACAAACCGAAAAAACCGTCGGCATCATCCAAAAATTAATGGAAGAAATGCGAGGATAATCACGAAATATACAACACCCTGAAAGGGTTAATATCTCAGCCCCGGGCGTTGCCCGGGGTTTTGTGTTAACGGGGGGTGTGTTAACCGGGGTTTTTTGTTAACCGGGGTTTTTTGTTAACCGGGGTTTTTTGTTAACCGGGGTTTTGTGTTAACCAGGGTTTTCGTGTTAACCGGAGGTTTTCATATAAATTCTTTTCAAAAATATTCAACCTTTCCTTCCGACTTGGCTAACTTTAAGATCAAGTGACAGGAGCTAATCACTTTGGTTGAAGTTCACAATATTTTAATACTAATTTTTATTAATATTTATTTTCAATGACAATAGATCTTCGAAGCGATACTGTTACCAGACCGACGAAAGAGATGCAGGAGGCAATGTGGGCTGCGCCGGTAGGTGATGATGTGATGGGCGACGATCCGATGGTAAGTGCTTTGCAGGAAAAGGCTGCGAGTTTGTTTGGTATGGAAGCAGCTTTGTTTTGCCCATCAGGAACGATGACCAACCAGCTGGCAATTCGCGCGCACACTCAGCCGGGAAGTGACGTGATCTGCGATAAGAACTCGCATATTTATCTTTACGAAGGTGGAGGAATTATGTTGAATTCTTTTTCTTCCGTCAAGTTGTTAGATGGCGACAGGGGAAGAATAAACGCCTCGCAAGTTATCGACGCGATAAGTCCCGAAGGTGATATTCACGCTACTGTCAGTCGTATGGTTTCGCTGGAAAACACGATGAACAAAGGTGGAGGAAGTTATTATGATTTTAACGAAATACTGGAAATTCGCAAGGTTTGCGATCAAAATAACCTTGCATTTCACCTTGATGGCGCCCGCCTTTTCAACGCATTGGTAGAAACCGGAGAGTCAACAATCCAGTTTGGTGAAGTATTTGATAGTATAAGTATTTGTTTATCAAAAGGTTTGGGGTGTCCGGTTGGTTCTTTGTTATTGGGGACAAAAGAATTAATCACAAAAGCAAAACGTTTCCGCAAAGTAATGGGTGGCGGTTGGCGACAAGCCGGTTTTTTGGCAGCCGCTGGTATTTATGCGTTGGATAATCATGTCGAACGGCTAAAAGAAGATCACAAGCGGGCCCGTGAGATCGGAGATATTTTCCTGCAAAAATCAGAAGTAGCAGAAATATATCCGGTTGATACAAACATCGTCATTATACGCATTTCACCGGAGATTTCTGCTCCGGAATATGTTCGGAACCTGGCTGAAAAAGGGATTCTAGCAGTTACATTTGGAAAAAATCTGGTCCGCTTTGTAACACATCACGATTTTAATGACGATCATTTACAAGAATTGAGAAAGAGATTGTTGAAATAATCTGCAAAATAGTAGTCGCCCTGGAACTTTGTGCGACTGCTATTTTATCATCAGCCTCTCCGCTACATATCCATAATAGATACCACGGAAACATAATTAAAATAGTTCTCTGTAAAAAAATAAATTTCCATTTCTGATCAAATTTTTTCACGAAGAAGTGGCTTTTGGCATATTTCTTCGTCTCTAATGCATCACATTAAAATGACATGTTATGAAAAATTACATTCTAAATTTCGCAGCTGCATTATGGCTGATCGGGATGGCTCAGCTTTCTCTTGCTCAGGAGATGTCAGCTGAAAGTTTGCTTGACCAGGCAGTATTAGCATCAGAAAAAGGCGATACGACTGCCACAGCCGAGGCATTAACCCAGGGAGCGGCAGCGGTGGAAAATGAAGCAAAAAGTTCTACCGGAAGTTTGAAAGACAAATTATTGAGCAAAGCAGGAGATTTGAAATCACTGATTCCGCTTGCTTCCGGGGGAAAACTTCAATCAGGAGTATTGGGAAAAGCTGTCAGCGCGGTGAAAATGTTGATTGGCGCAAACAGAATTAGTAGCTTACTGGGAAAAGGTGAATCCGGATTATTAGGAAATGCATCAAGCCTGACAAGCAATCTAGGCCTGATCAAGGCAGGCTCGTCAATTCTTGGGTCAGATTCGCAAAGTAAACTAGGCGGACTGATAGGCGAAGCAACAAAATCAGTCGGGGCTTTAAACAAAAAGGGTGTTGCAGGAAAATTGGCTGCAACTACATCAAATAAGTCGCTGAGTAGCATTGTCAGCCTCGTCGGCTCTGCACTTTAAATAAAAATAAAGCTTTTTAAATGAGCCAGGAGTCACTTCTCAGGAGTGGCTCCTGGCTTATTACGCATCTACGCTTTTCGGATCGTTTTGATTGAAGGAACCCACTCCTCTTTTCCGCAGGTATAACAGACCGCAATTCCCGGTTTTTGCTCGGTCGTATTTCCGCAGAAAGAACAAGAATGCAAACCTTTTTCTTTTATCGTTTTACTTTTCTGATTGAACTTTTCCGGCAAGATTGGCAATCCGGGCTTTACCTCATCATCTTCATAATAGAAAATACTTACCTCTCCCGACGATTCCAAATAAGCCTTCCGGACCTGCCCCAGGTGCTCAACGCTTTTCAATCTGAGCTCTGAAAAGAATTCGTCCTGTGCAAGACTTTCTTTTTTGAATTGTGTGACTGAAAACGTCCCTTCGTGGATTAGGCAAACTGTTTCTCCTTCAATAAACTTTTCGAAGTTCTTGTATTTTCCTGTCAGCCAGGTAACAAACCGATATAGTAAAATAACGGTAACAAAGACAGTGATTGCAGGAAAAAGACCTACATCTTCATAAAACATGGGATCCCCTGCCGCGGAACCTAAGGATATAATGATTACGGTTTCAAAAATAGATAATTGTTTGACTCCTCGTTTTCCTGCGATCCTAAGAACCAGCAGCAGTATAATAAACATTACTGCTGAGCGAAATACTACTTCGAAAAGAAATATTCCCGGTAGTTCATTTAGAAGCATTCGCTCCCATTCAAATATTTCTTTCATGTATCTCTCTATGTCGGATTCTGATTCTGGAAAATTATTGTCTCAAATCAAAAGTTATACCCATCACTGCTCTTTCTCCTTTAATATCTTTAACCGGCGCCTCAATGTGATATATTTCAAGTGACTTCTTTGATTTATCGATCTTGAAGGCGTACATAACCTGTTCCGATTTTTCGTTGGTGAAGGTGATACTGTTCGAAATGGGATAAATCTCGCTGACACAGTCACCGCTGTAACAAAGTGTGTAATTGGTGAACTTTTCCAGTCCTGTTACAGTGCCATCTGCTTTTAAAGTAACGTTTTGTGAAGTCTGCTTGTTATCACGAAAAATGCTGTATTCGCCTGCAATCATTCGCTCATTCAGAGCGGTTACGAAATTGATTTGAGATTTTTTAAATGTCGAATTTTTGTTTGTTTCATTCCATGCACTATCTATCAACGTGATACCCTCATCCTCATTCAGAACGAAAATCATGTCCTCGTCTTTCAGTGCTTTGATGATTTTATATTTATTTCCCGTTTTTTGGTAAGCAAGTCTGGTTTGCTCAAATCCGTAAAGAATATCTACACTATCCGTCCCATCAAAATTCAATTGGTAACAGTAAACCGGAATCAGTCCCGGAATTGAATCTGACACTTTGCTTAGGAATGTTTCATTGACGAACTTACCTGTAAGCTTCTGATTTTCATCCTCTGAAATTCGGTTACATCCCAATATAAAGATTACAGCAAAAGCCGGCAAAACAGTTAGAAATCGAAAAATAGACGAAGTATTCACCAGTTTTTTTTTCATCGTGTTGGTTTGAATGGAAGGATTTTAGTGATTTTTGGATCAAGTGTTGAACGGCCAATACTGTTTTGTGAAACGCAACGCCAATTCAGCCAAGTCTTTTTTTGTTAGTCAGATGGATAAAAAAAAGGACGTTACCTAACTTATAAAGGTAACATCCATGTCATATGATGAAGTGTAATTTCTTGTCCTTATATTATGCTTAAAAGAACTGTGCCTGTGGAAAGAATTTGGTGCCCGATTTTAATGACCATTCCTTTGATGCTTATTTTAAGTATTTCATCTTGAATAAATCCGAAACGATTTGTTTTGCTTTTTCAACAGGCCATTGGTCTTTAAAAAGCTGGCTTTCCGTCATAGCACTTTCAAACAACAGATAAATAATATCGGTGTGATCAGCTTTTTCTTCTATTAAAATTTCCTGAAAAAATTCCCGTAGTTGTGTTTTATGTTGTTGGATAGACGATAATAATCTGGTGTCCTCGGGTTGGATCTCTGAAAGCATATTGAGAAAACTACATCCTCTGAAATTTTCCTTTTTATTCATGAAAATAAGAAAATCAAAAGCTGCAAGAATTTTCTTTTTTGGCTTTTTTGATTCATCCGTAAAAAGTTTCAGCTGTGAAAACCAGACGTCCTGGCGCGCGTTCAGATATTCAATTCCCAGTTCTTCTTTGGATTTGTAGTGAAAATATAAACTCGCCTTAGCAACCCCGGCATCGCTTATGATCTGGTTGATACCGGTTGCCCGATAACCTTGCGTATGAAACAAATGAAGTGCAGTTTCTAATATTCGTTCTTTTGGTAGTATCGGGTTATGTTTCATAGTCAGGTAAAATTGAATGAACGAACAGACTTGTCTATCTACTTCTTAAATTAAGTGATAATTTTCAATAATTTATTCTCATGTTACATTTTTGATATAACGAACAATTACGGTCGATAGATAACCTGACGGTTATTGTAAGCTGCAAAACATCCCAAACCTCCCTCTATATTGTTATAAACCAAGACGGGCTCTGCGAAAGGATTGTCGTCTTCATTTTGTTCCAGCGTTTTATGATAGTCGTAATACGATTTTTCAGTATTATTTACCTCAATAATCAAAGCAATTAATTTGGGTTTTTGTTTGGCATAATACCGGGTACCATCGCTTGCAATGTACATCAGCGAGGAAGGTAAAAATCCTCGGCCTAGCGGAGAAGTGAAGGAACTTCCATCCAGATTAATATCATTTTGAAAATCGCTTCTCCCGTTATCGTCGTCCCAACGGAAACTGAAACGTGTTCTTACACGTTTTTCCACAAAATTCTCGGGTGAGTCTCCTTCGAGTACGGAAAATTCCACATCCATGTTCGCACGGACCCTGTAATAATTTGTTTCCCCAGGAATATCCTGCCAGATCATTCGAACAGTTAAAGCAGTGTCAAGACCATTTCTTCTGTTAATATAGGCGGTGTCGATCAGGTAAGATTTAATCGTTGCCTGTTTGGCGGGCACGGTGCAGCTAGCCGTCACAGAGCGCTGTCCGTCTGAAACAGACAACTTGTATGTTTCAGATGCCACAATTGCAAATTTTGCTTTATCAATGCTATATAACTGACTGGCAGAATCGTATGGGATAACAACTTCTTTTCCCCCGCCCGAAATTCTAACAATTGCATTTTTTACAACCGAGTTTCCCGAACTGGACTCGCCAAACAGAGGTATTGATTCCGTAACGACCACGTTGATCCGTGCAGCCTGCGGCGAAATAAAAGACTGAACAACAAGTTTCGAAGTTGAGCCGGGTAAATCATCAGGCGAAATTTCTGTCACAAGCGTGTCGCAGGATGAAAGCCCGGTTAGGATCAGAAGAAAAAGGAGAATATTGTTTTTCATGACTAGAACTTGAAATTATAACTGACCGAGGGCAAAACCGGAAAAAGTGAATATCGTTTCAACGTCGTCTTGGTATTGCCATTCGCTAACTCTTCCTCTGAAATATCATAGAAAAATGGGTTTCTCCGGTTGTAAGCATTATATAGGCCAATTTCCCAGGTACGCTCATACCGTTTTTTCTTTTTGTGCAGCTGAATGGCCAGGTCAAGTCTGTGAAAGGGTTCGGCACGAAAGCTGTTTTTATCACCATATTCGGTCACCTGATTACCGTTCCATGAGGTGGAAGATCTTGTTCCGATGGAGGAGAAACGTGTAAAAAAATTATCAGTAACGCCTGTAAAACTTGCTCTCGGCAGGGTGAGCGCATTTCCTGTGCCATAAACCCAGGTAGCAGAAACGGTGATTCGTTTGCTTATATCGTAAATGCCGACGACGGATAAATCATGGCGGCGGTCATAACGGGGATAAAAAGTCCGGCCGAAGTTCAGCTCGGGAAATTGCCATTTTGTCCAGGAAAGGGTATAACCGACCCACCCGGAAAAACGTCCTGTTTTTTTATGTACCAAAAATTCAGCACCATAAGACCAGCCTTTTCCGGCAGTAACGTTATCCTCCCAACTTAATTCGTTTGCATTTTCTCCACTAATGCTTAGAAATGATGCACCTTCTTTATAGTTTAAAATATTACCCATTTTCTTGTAATAACCTTCCAAAGTCAACGTCAACGCCGGTTTATCCAGATCTTTTGCCAGACCGATCGCCACTTGTTTTGATTGTTGCGGCGCAACTTTATCTGTCGTTGGAACCCACAAGTCGGTTGGAAGCCCAAGTCCGGTGTTTGAAAGTAAATGGACATACTGGTTCATTTGCGCATAGGAAGCTTTAAATGAAAAATCCCGGGCAAGACGTAAGGCGGCAGAAAAACGAGGTTCGGGTCTGATATAGGTTTTAGTTTCTGTCTGGAAAGAGCTGAGACGAAATCCCGCATTCATTTTTAAAGCATCAAAAGGCTGCCAGGTATCTTCAACATAAATTCCTCCCTCTAAGGTATTAATCGGAGTAACTGATCTCTCGATCGATTCGTCAATCAGGGAACCTTCCAGCGCCAGAGCTGAGGGGACGAACCTATGAAACGTAGCCTGCGCTCCAAATTTCACGGTATGTTTTGAAGAAGGATAAAAATCAAGATCTGTCTTCACGCCCCAATCCCGTATGGTGGAGGTATACTGTAAACTGAATTCATCACGAACGCTTCCGTCAGCATTAATGTCTTTATTGTTGTTGGAAACTCCGAAGTCAAAATTGCTGTAAATAAACGAGGTATTTACAAATAACTTTTGGCTTAACAAATGGTTCCAGCGTAAAGTAGCCGTTTTATTTCCCCAGTCAAGGCCTGCCCGGGATTCGCCGGTAGGGCTTGTTTCATTTGCATAAAACTTGTCACGACCGAAGTAGCCGCTCAGATATATTTTATCTTTTGCTCCCAGATCGTAATTGATCTTTGCGTTTATATCATAAAAATAATAACCTGGCTTGACCTGCTCAACGGCGTCACGCTGATCTCTCGCAATAAGCGGCGCGGCCAGAATATCGATATAAGTGCGCCGGGCTGAAACCAGAAATGAAGATTTTCTTTTCGAAATCGGCCCCTCCAGAGTCAACCGGGATGAGATAATACCTATGCCGCCCTCTCCATGCAATGCCTCTTTATTCCCTTCTTTCATATTCATTTCTAGCACAGACGAAAGCCGTCCGCCATATCTTGCCGGAAATCCCCCTTTTGTCAGTTCGACACTTTTCAGCGCATCACTGTTGAAGATTGAAAAAAAACCAAAAAGGTGATTAGCATTGTAAACCACGGCATCATCCAATATGATCAGATTCTGATCCGGACCGCCGCCTCGAACATATAAGCCGGTTTGCCCCTCTGTTCCTTTTTGTACGCCTGGCATTAGCTGCAAAACCTTCAAAACGTCTTTCTCCCCAAAAAAGGCGGGTAATTTTTTGATCTGCGAGATTGGAATTTCAATCTGGCTCATCTGCGCCGAACGACTGACATAATCTTCCTGCCGACGGGAAGATATCGTGACTTCATCCAATTGATTGATCGTGGATAGTAAAATATCCAGTGCTGTGTTCTTTGTCAAACTGATTTTTTGCGATGCTGTTTCGTAACCTACAAAGGAATAAACGACCAGCGCAGAATCGACGGCTGGTAATGTGAGTGAATAAAATCCGTAGGTATTGGTCACGGCACCGTAGGGGGTATCCGGAATATAGACGTTCACACCCGGTAATTGTTCGTGACTTCCTTTTTCCCGAACGAAGCCACTGATGGTGATCCGTTCCTGGGCACTAACTATGGTGAATGATGTTAAAAGAAGAATAGTAAAGATTACACGCATAGTTAGTATTCTGGTTGACTTTTGTAACGCCTTAACGATGAATATAGTATAATAAAATTTAGTGCTATCGGCAGTCAGTTGTCGGCTATCAGATTATCGCTGTAAATGAATGTTGGGACGACTGATAATTTGAGGAGGTAGTTATTAAAACCGCTTTCTAATATAATTCGTGACAATGTTAAATCAATGCCGGTATTCATCAAAAAAGGTAGCTGCCGGAATATTTCCGACAGCTACCTGCAATAATATCATGGCTCCAAAAACTTAAACAGCCTGATCCAGACCCCGGTTTTCAAGCAAATATTTAACTTCCGGTTCCCTTCCGCGGAAAGCTTTGTATAAGGTCATCGGTTCCTCAGTTCCTCCTTTTGAAAGAATATTTGTTCTGAAAGATTTGGCGATAACGGGATCGAAAATATTTCCGGCTTCTTTAAATGCTGCAAATGCGTCACTATCCAGAACTTCGGACCAGATATAACTATAATAACCAGCCGAGTAGCCGCCCGAAAAGATATGCTGAAAATAAGTACTCCGGTATCGGGGAGGAATCTGGGCGATCAAACCCAGTGCGTCCATTTTTTCTTTTTCAAAAGCCATAGTTTCCACTTTTTCGCCAGCTTGAACCGTATGATAACTCATGTCGAGGAATGAAGCAGCCAGATATTCTACCGTACCAAATCCCTGGTTAAATTTCGAGGCGTTTTTCATTTTCTCCACCAGCCCGGTTGGTATGACTTCACCAGTTTCGTAATGTTTTGCATAAAATTTCAAAACCTCAGGTTCAAAAGCCCAATGCTCCATTACCTGTGAGGGAAGTTCTACAAAGTCGCGCGGAACAGATGTGCCGGATAGAGTTTCATAATGCACTTTTGATAGAAGACCATGAAGCGCATGGCCAAATTCATGGAAAAAAGTTTCAACCTCATCGGCTGTCAGCATAGCTGGTTGACCATCAGCGGGCTTGGCAAAATTGCAAACATTTGCCACGATCGGAGAAATTTGCTGATCATTTTTTACAGATTGTTTACGATAAGATGTCATCCATGCGCCGCCTCTCTTGGACGTGCGGGAATGGAAGTCCATATAAAAAATTCCGGTATGCGTTCCGTCAGCTTCTTTTACTTCATAAGCGATCACGTCAGGATGATACTTTGGAACATCTTTAATTTCAGTGAAAGTCAGACCGTAAAGTTTTTGAACAACCTGGAAAATTCCGTCTCTTACATTTTCAAGTTTAAAATACGGACGAAGTTCCTCGGCATCATAATCATACTTTTCCTTGCGGACTTTATCCGCGTAATAAGACCAGTCCCAACCTTCAAGTTTATCACCTTTTCCTTCCTTATCGATCATCTTTTGCATTTCTTCCGCTTCCAGTTTTGCAACCGGCAAAGCAGCTTTCCAAAGTCGATTCAATAAGTCATAGGCCTGATCCGGCGTTTTGGCCATACTTTCTTCAAGTACGAAATCAGCGTGCGTTTTGTACCCAAGCAGTTGCGCCCGTTCTGAACGCAACACGGCTATACGGGAAACAATTTCTTTATTGTCCCTTTCGTCGTCATTGTTACATCGGTTGATATAACCTTTGAACATTTTCTCGCGTAGAAACCTGTTTTCAGCATATTGCAGGAACGGCATTACACTTGGATTATGCAGAGTAAATTTCCATTTTCCTTCATGTCCTGAATCTTTCGCGGCGTTGACAGCAGCGGCGATAACCGAAGATGGCAGGCCCGACAAGTCTTTCTCATCTTCAAGAATCAGTTCAAAAAGATTCGTTTCTGCAAGCAGATTTTGTCCAAACTGAACCGTCAATAGAGAAAGTTCTTTATTTATTTCACGCATTTTCACCTGCTGTTCAGCGTTCAGATTTGCTCCGCTTCTTACAAATGCCTTGTATGTTTTTTCAAGTAAACGCTTTTGTTCCTGTGATAAATTCAGGCTTTCCTGTTGATCGTTGATCGCTTTAATTTTCTCAAATAAATCAGCATTCAAATAAATATCATCTCCATGGCCGGATAATTTCGGTGCGATGACTTGTGAAAGTTGCTCGATTTCCGGAGAAGTATTTGCAGACGCGAGGTTGAAAAATACGGAACAGACTCTTGTGAGCAAGTCGCCGCTTGTTTCCAAAGCTTCGACCGTGTTTTGAAAAGTAGGAGCGTCCTCTGCTGAACAGATTACCGCAATAGCATTTTCCTGCTGCTTCATACCTTCCTCAACCGCAGGCAAAAAATGTTCCGTCTTGATTTTGTCGAAAGGCGGAACCTGAAAAGGTGTTGTATATTGTAAAAAAAACGGATTGATATCAGTTGATGTCAATCCGTTTTCATGCGATTTTGAACTCATATTGAGGCTAAATGAAAATGTTACTGGTTTCGTTTTTTACTTAACACCTTTCACCCTCATTTTTATTCCATAAACGGCAGTTTCAGATGTAATAAATAGCAGATCACGGTTTTTACCACCGAAACAAAGATTGGCAGTCCACCCTTTACTGATTGGAAAATGCGCAATTTTTTCACCTAGTTTATCAAAAACAGTAACGCCGTCTCCTGTCAGATATAAATTACCCTCTTCATCCAGGATCATACCATCCGAGCCTTTTGAGACAAAAAGTGTCTTATTGCTCAAAGATCCGTCTTTGTCGATGTCATAAACATAAGTTTTGTCTGCGCCGATATCCGCAACGAAAAGCTTTTTGCCGTCGGCCGTTCCGATAATTCCATTCGGCTTTTTAAGTTTTTCATCAACCCGGGTCAATTTTTTGCCATCGGGCGTCCGATAATAAACGTGTTCACCATCCTGCTGCATTTTCGGATCACGTTTCCAATAATCCCTTGGATAAAGCGGATCTGTGAGGTACATGCCGCCTTTTGGATCAATCCATAAGTCGTTCGGGCCGTTCAAAAGTTTGCCGTCATAGTCCTTCACCAAGACCGTCGGATTCCCTTTTTTATCAAAAGACCAAACCTGATTGTCTTCATCAGAGCAGGCAACGAGATTTCCTTTTTTGTCAAAGTACATCCCGTTAGCGCGGCCGGCTTTGTCGGAAAAAACACTGAATTTTCCGCTTTCAGCATCCCAGCGAATGATTTTGTTGTTTGGCTGATCTGTGAAAAAAACATTTCCATCCGTATCAGCAACAGGTCCTTCTGTGAATTTATAGCCATCACCCAGTTTTTCAACCTGAGCTCCCGCCATAGCGATTGAGTTTTTATCCATGATTTGAGCAGAAGCTGTCATTGAAAATAAAATTGAAAAAGTAGCCGTAGCAGCTAAGTTTAAAAAAGCGAGTCGTTTCATGGAATCAGGTGTAAAATTTTGTACCAAATGATTATGGAATATGATGATAAGCATGAAATCATCGAAATTTAATGATCCCGGGTAATCCTTTATCGGTGCCGGCTAACGATCAAAGCGTTGTTTTTTCCATTCTGCTTGTCTCGTCTTATCTAAAAAAGTCCAGGCAACGAATCTGCTGATTTTTTGTCCCTGTGACATTTCAACCGTTTTTACATCAAATGCATTTACATTTTTAAGTGTAGAATAAACACCTGGTAATGTTGTTTTTTTTGAAATAAGGGATGTGAACCAAAGGCACTGTTCCTGAAATTGCACACTTTCAGAAATCATTCGTTTAACAAAATCGTCTTCGCCGCCTTCACACCACAACTCTGCATGCTGCCCTCCAAAATTTAGTATTGAGTTGTTACTTTTCTTCAATCCGAGATTATTATTTTTTCTTTTCGTCCCTGCCTGCGCGTCCGCAGCGGAAGAATGAAATGGCGGATTACACATGGTCAGATCAAATGTTTCGTCTTTTTGGATGATACCTTGGAAAATATGCTTGGAAGAAATTTGCTCCCGGCATTCTATGGCACCTTGGAGTGACGGATTATTTTCAACAATTTTTCTGGCAGATTGGACAGAAACCGGATCTATATCAGAACCGACAAAACTCCATCCATATTCTCGGTGGCCAATAATCGGGTAAACACAATTCGCACCCGTTCCGATATCCAAAACCCTCACCGATTTCCCAACCGGGAATTTTCCGGAATTTACTGAGCCCAGCAAATCGGCGATGTAATGAATATAATCTGCCCGTCCGGGTATGGGCGGGCAGAGATAATTGGCAGGGATATCCCAATAAGAAACACCATAAAAATGTTTCAAAAGTGCCTTATTCAACAGTTTTACAGCATCAGGATTTGCAAAATCAATCGATTCGTCTCCATAAGGATTGACTGAAACAAATCTTGAAAGTTCTGGCAACTCCTGAATCAGCTGTTTGAAATCATATCGGTCGCGATGCAGGTTTCGCTCATGCAGGCTCGTTTTTTCGGTATGGATTTTCTTAGATTTTTGCGCCAATGAAATTTCAGATTATTGTAAAACTGATTTTCTACTTTCAATTGCCTCATAGACAGCGTCCCATAGGTCAATTCTTTTTTGCAAAGACTGAATACTGGCGTCCTGCGCTTCTTTCCAGAAAGCCTCGTTGTCGCCACAAAGATTCGAGGTCATTTGCAAAGCCAGATTGCTGTGATGATCACCATCCACTTCGATATGTCTTTCAAGATAATATTTGAAAATTGAAACTTCGTTTGGGAAGGTTTTACTGATATCACTGACAATCGAATGGAACATGTTCGGAATCAGATCTTCCCGCCCAAATGTAAAAGTTGCGGCCTGTAAATAATCCTTGTTGCTGCCGATAATTTCAAAAGTAGAATTTACAAAATCCTGTGTCGCTTTCGGAGCGTTCGAACTTTCAAAAGCTTTGTTTAAATCACCTTTCGATTGCAATTCAGAAACAAATTTCCGGATCTGGCTGACATCAGCGCCGCTTTGCTCCATCGCTTCGAGGTACAGTTCAAAGTGGCTTTTCAAATCACCGTTTTGATCTACATCAGATTCTTCGCCCAGCACGATTTCGTTGATCAAATGCCTTGTTACCGCCGACCCTTTTGGAAACCAGGGCACACTGGTACAAGTGAGATTATTTTGTAGCGCTTTTAATAATGACATGAAATCCCAAACTGCGAAGATGTGAAACTGCATAAACAGACGAAGATCTTCCAGTTCTGTGATTGCCGGATAAACTTTATGGTTTATTATTTGCTGCCTGAGCGGCTCAATGGCCTGTTGTAATTTATTGATATGATCGGACATACGACGATTTGAAATGTAACTTTTTAAGATTAAAAAATAATCGGCAAAGGTACACTATGGCAATTTCCTATCATATATTTTAATGGTTTTATAAGCCTGTCAATATAGCTGTTCTATTTTTAGAAGGTTATAATGTTCGGGCGTTTTTATGATTGCCTTCGTTCAGTTTAATCTACATAAAAACAAGCTTAAAAAAAATGCCTGACCCTGTGAGTCAGGCATTCCTTATTTATGCTTTATTAATAAAAACTTTCTGACCACCTTTTCTTATGGACTCATAAACGGCGTCCACAACGATCATATCTTTCAGCCCTTCCTGCCCGGTTACGTTCGGATCCGGTTTATTGTTTAAAATAATGTCTGCAATACCATCCATTTGTAACGTTTGGTGTGTTACAATAGGCTGATTCATTGGCCCGAGATGCGTCCTGCCTTTTATTGGTCCATAACTGAAAGCCGGGCTCAGTTCTACAAAACCCTTATCTCCAATAACATATAACCTTTCGAAATTATTGAAATTATAAGTAGTGCCGCAGTTCGCGATCACTCCACTTGGAAAACCCATTTGAAATGTGATCGTTTCGTCGACCTCCTTGAATTTTACAGGATCTGTTTTACTTTCCTGAGCGGTTACCCAAATCGGTTCTTCGCCAGTTGCATAACGCGCCCCATTAAGTGCATAAATGCCAACGTCCATCATGGCACCACCGCCAGCCAGTGCTTTTTTAAGCCTCCATTGGTTTGGATCGCCACTTTTAAAGCCCATGTAATTGTTGACGTGCATAATTTTTCCAAGTTCTCCCGCTTCCCGCATACGGATAAGCTCACGTGTATGCGGCTCAAAGTGCATGCGGTAACCGATGTAAAACTTAACACCCGCTTTCTCACAAGCTGCGATCATTTCACGGGTTTGTTTTGCATTATCGGCAACAGGTTTTTCACAAAGTACATGTTTTCCCGCTGCTGCTATTTGCAAAACATGCTTGTGATGGAGCGAATTTGGCGTAGTGATATATACAAGGTCAATGTCAGGATTGTTTTTTATATCCGCGACATTTTCATAATTGTAAGTGTTTTTGGCCGGAATATTATATTTCTGTTTCCAGGTATCAATCTTGGAAGGAGTGCCTGACACTACGCCGACCAGTGTAGCCATTTTGCAGCTTTGCATTGCTTCGGCCACACGGGTTGCATAACTGCCAAGGCCCATAAGTGCGACACGGAGCTGTTTTTCGGGACGTACGAATGGTTCCGGGATCACGTTTGCAGTGGACGGAAGACCGGAAAGTGCTGTCACTCCTAATCCCAGAGAAACCGTTTGAAGAAAATCACGACGAGAATTCATACGCAAAAAAGATTGGTGAATTGTATTAAAAGATATAAGATCAGTGACTTATATTAAAAGTAGAGATTTTACCTGATCTCCTTATATATCGCAATGAATGTTTTTTTTTATATTTTTCAAGATTGTGAACTAAACTTTATAATTACATGTATATACATTAAATGTAACAACATATAAATTTTAAGATCATGAATAATCTAATCAACGGCTTACACCATATCACGGCACTTGCCAGTGACGCACAAAGAAATGTGGATTTTTATGTAGGGATTTTAGGGTTGAGGATGGTGAAAAAAACGGTGAATTTCGACGCGCCGGATGTATATCATTTATATTATGGAGATGAAACGGGTACACCAGGCTCCATCGTTACATTTTTTCCTTATGCAGGTCTGGTGCGTGGGCGCAAAGGAGGAGGGCAGCTTACCTATTCCGCTTTTTCCATTCCAACCGCTTCGTTAAGTTACTGGATGGATCGTTTGGTTCAGTTTGGTATTCCTTATGCAGGACCTTACAGAAGATTTAATGAAACGTATCTTCGTTTTGAAGATTTTGATGGAATGGGCGTGGAGCTTGTTGCGAATGATCTTGACAAACGTCCGGGCTGGGATAACGGGAAAATTCCAAAAGAATTTTCTATCCGAGGAACCTATACCGTTTCACTGAATGAATTTAAAATTGATCGCACGGTTTCTTTGTTGACGGATGTGATGCAGCATAAACTGATTGCCGAGGAATCAGAAATATATCGATTTGAAAGTGGTGCTGGCGGACCTGGTTGTTATGTCGACGTACTCGAATCTCCAAAAGATATCCGTGCTTTACAAGGCGCTGGTTCTGTACATCATCTGGCTTTTGCAACAGAAAGTGATGAAACACAACTGGAAATCCGTGAGAAATTATTGTCAGGAAGTTATAATCCGACAGAAGTGCTTAACCGGAATTATTTCCACAGTATTTATTACCGTGAACCCGGCGGAATATTATTTGAAATTGCGACAAATCCTCCCGGATTTTCTGTGGATGAGAGTGTTGCAGCATTAGGGTCATCGCTGAAATTACCAGAATGGTTTGAACCCAGACGTGAAGAATTGGAGGCAGAGTTACCCGTGATCATAGCGGAAGCCAAGTAAAAGTATTGATTACCGATTATGAAAAAGTATTTTGTTCATGCCAAACCTGACATAAACAAAATACTTTTTTTAACTACCGGTCAAATGACAACTACATCGCTCACTTCAAAATTTTCATGGAAGGGATCTCCGTAAAATTTGACATTCGCGAAAACAATAATCTTGCCTGTGAGCGCTGGCAGCTTATCGAATGATGTACCTTTTGCATTTTTACCCTTCTCAAAAAACGAATTTCCTTCGGCCTCTTTTGGAGATTCTTCAATGATGAATGATAAAAGAGATCTGCCAGCGACCTCGGGATCCGCATCGATTTTGAGAATTCGAATTTTGCACCTGAAAGACATCGGTTGTGCTATCATGATTACTTTTTCTTAGTAAACGGTTTTTCTGAACCCGCAGTTTCTTCGCCCGGAGGAAGTAGGGAAGGAGCAGGAGAATCTGAGGAAAAACCTGCGTTACCATCCGGACTTAACACAGGATCCGGAGCAGATTGGGAGCTTGAACCAGAATCCATAAAGTCCATTGTTGGAGCGGGCGGTGAATCATTTGAAAATGCCTTATCCTGAAAACTTCCCGGATCGAAGCTTGGCCCGGGCCCAGCTTCGTTTTCTGTTGCAGAGTTCGCCATCTGCAACGTGGGCGCAGGCGGTGTAGCAGTTGATGACGCGGTTTCGTTGACATCAAATTTAGCTTGGTCGGGAGCGGGCGCGGTGATACTGGTGCTTATTTCCCCCTGTTTCAGAGAAGTATCCGGCGGCGGGAATATGTTGATTGTTACCATGATTTTTGAAGTTTAACTAATATTGGTTTGCTCAAACCTATAAGTAAATGGTCGTTATTTCGTTGGTGGTGTCATCGATTGAACCACTAACCGCGATACCACTGCTTTTTGCTGCCGTCAAAACCATAAACATATTGGTCGCTCCATCGGCTGTTAAAGGCTGCACCTTTCTCCATCCTAATGTTTCAATAAATCCCCATACATTTTTAGAATGGGCAGAAGAATAAACCTGCAATACTTTTTTTGAGAAATTCATGATCGTAAGCGTTTAATTGTGAATGATTTAATTAATAATAAAGCAAATGGATTTTACTGCCGTCCACCTGAACAGTCACTGTTTGGTTGCTCACCCGGGCTTTTACCAGCGCGGCAAACATACTGGTGGATCCGTCCGGTGAAAGTTCACTGATTTTTCTCCAACCCGCGGATTCAATATAGGCCCAGGCATTTGTAGTATGCGGACTGCTGTAAACCTGAATAACTTTTTTGTTCGATAAAGTCGTCAGGGCATTTGCTCCGCCTACATTGATTTTTGCGGTAATATTGTTGCCGGAACGGGATATGTTGGTAACCGAAATTTTCGAATCTGAGCCATTATAAGCCTTGCTGTTTGGCGTGCTTGATACCGTAAAGGAATTATTCGATGCCGTTGGAAACGGATCTGTGGTGTCTCCCGAGTTTATGTTCAAATTGAGCTGCCTCAATCCGTCCGCCTGCTCAATATCAACCAGATAATGATTTTCATCCGAGTTTCCCGACTTGTTTTCATCTACATGTTCGATGAGCAGGCCTTCACCAGGAATGGACACATCGAAGCCTTCTTTCCTCCGGTTCGAGAGTAAAAAATATTCCTTGCTGTTGATACTTCCTACTGGCAGTTTGATAACGTCCTTATTGCTTTTGAAGGGACGGATAGTAACCTCCTGTTCAGCTCCAAAAATGACGGTCGGATTAACCCAGCCCGTTGTTACTTTACACCAGGCTGTGGGATGCGTGGGCGTGTTTCCGCCGCCGCCCCAGCTGCCACCCGCCATAAGATCCCAGTATCCGGTACCTTTTGAAGTATAGTCTGTGTCATATAAATCCGGCAGTCCGCAAAGGAGGTGACCAAGCTCATGTGCCATGACTCCAACTCTTCCATTTTCAGGGGCCATAAAATAGCGATCTATCCTGACACCATCCACGGATTTAGGTGTTATGCCCCATTTATGAGACCATATATCTCCTTTATTACCGGTTTGTTCTCCGCCTGATCCTGCGCAAATGATCACCAATGCTTCCACAAAACCATCTCCGTCATTATCGTATTGTGAAAAATTCACAAACGGATTTGCAAGGTCAATGGCGTCTTCGGCAAGTTTCTGAGCATTTTTTGGATACGCACCAAATCCAAAATCTCCATTTGTATAATATGCTTTGGTCTGCGGAGCCCGGAACCAGCCGGCAGTCGGGCCTTGACCTGCTACCGCTCCGGTAACATCCAATTGTCCATAAGAAACCTCGCGGTAATAATCCCGCATACTTCCTGTCGCATAGGTACCTGTGGAAAAAAGCAGGTTATTAAAATGAGCCTGATTCGTAGTAGCTGTTTTATCCGAAAAATCGACCAGCAAAACAATCGCCCTTTTGTTTCCGAGAACGGGAGCCGCGTCCCGGGCTTCCCCTACGAAATCATGATCGCGGGTTTTGTGCGGACGGCTTGTGATCAGGCTAAAGCTGCGGAGGTCAAGGATGTCAACTTCGTTAAATTCTGCCAGGTCTGCTTCCCGGAGAAGGGCAGCCTTCGTTTTTTCAATTTTATCCAGTAATTCCGGAGATGGAGGCATGATACAAAAGTGATCCCCCTTGGATGAATGGTTACACATGTCATTGAAATTTAAGGTTTAAAATAAAATCCTTCGAAACGTTTCAACAGATTAGTCGTAGCCATTCATTTTTTTGGTAACACTTTTCTATTTTTATTTTATATTATTTTGATAATTTGATCACTGGGAACAAAAAACGGCTTTCTGTTATACAGAAAACCGTTTTTCAATGGATGGCTAATAAATATTATTCAATTGTCACCAATCGGTCTCTTTTCTGTTCGGTCAATTTAAATGAGCTTGTTTGCGAATCATCTTTTACAATTACTTTGATTTGATAAATACCAGGTGTAAGTGCATCGATGTTTAATTGCCGCCCAAATTTCTGGCTATTTTTTTCAATGATTTCGCGGTATATGATTTCTCCCGTTTCATTTTTTAAAAGTATTGTAGTTGGAAAATCAGAACCGGCTTTTTCAACATAAACGTTTATTTTTCCTCCTTTGGTAGAGTAAATGCCTGTGCCAAATTGGGTTGATTTTTTGCTTCCGTTTTTATCCTCCGCTACGGAGGATAAAGGAATTAATAACGCCAGGGCGCATTGAATAAATTGTATTGAAGTTTTCATGAGCTATTTTGTTTAACAGGTTACTTAAATAATGAACGATTGTTTTTTGTTGAAGCTTCAAACAGTTAGTCGTGACTCTTCCTATTGTTGGAAACATTATTCTATTAATTCGTAATCTTATTTTTGATACGCCTTAAAACCAGAAAGGGCTCCCAGTTTTTGGGAACCCTTTCTCAGTTATATGGCTAATAGATCAGTTCTGAAAAGACAGAACCGTATTTTTAATTAATTGTCAAAACACGTTCGGTTTTTTGTTCAAGTAATTTGAAAGTTTTCGACTGCGTTTCACCGTTACTGGTTATCTTAATTTCGTAATTTCCAGCTTCCAGTTCTTCAAGATTTAATACACGTCCGAATTTCTGGTTGCTTTTTTCAATTACTTCGCGGTAAACGATTTCACCTTTTTCATTTTTCAAAAGCAAGGTTGTGTTTGCTTCTGCATTTACTTTATCGACCAGCACATTAATTTTTCCGGCTTTGCTGGTATAAATTCCGGTACCAAATCCGGTAGATTTTTTGGTTTCTTTGTCTTCTGCGGAAGCGCTGAAACCGAAAGAAGTAACAAGTGCAAAGGCACAGATGAAGGTTTTGATTGAATTTTTCATGGCTTATTTATTTAATTTTTATGGCTAATATTTTACTTAAAAAACGGCTGTTATTTGATAAGAATGTTACGTTCTGTTTTTTGTTCTGACAATTGGAACGACTTGGTCTGTGTTTCGTTTTTGCTGACCACGTTGATTTCATATTGGCCAGCTTCCAGTTTTTCAACGTTCAATACGCGTCCAAATTTCTGGTTGTCTTTTTGTATCACTTCTCTGTAAACGATCCTTTTTCATTTTTGATAACCAGCGTGGTGCTGGCTTCGGCACCTTGTTTGTCAACAAGGACGTTGATTTTACCTCCTTTATTAATGTAGATACCAGTTCCAAAGCTGGATGCTTTTTTAACTTCCGTTTCTTTTGCCGAAGCAGCAAAACCGAAAGAAGTAACAAATGCTAATGCGTATGCGAAGGTTTTGATTGAATTTTTCATGGCTAAATATATTTTGTGTTGTTGTTAACTGTTAGTCTAAAAGTATGTGTCAAATGTAAGGTGATGACAGGTACTATGTAATACAAAGTACACGAATGGGTGGTTTTCGGTGATAAGTGGTTGCCGGCATAAATAAACAATGGAACGGTAATTTGAAGTCACGTATTTGGCTCAATTTTCTTTTATTATAACAGCAAAAAGGCTTCTGAGATATCCTCAGAAGCCTTTTCTTATAATTAGGGCTAATAGATCAGTTCTGAAAAGACAGAACTGTATTGTTAATTAATTGTCAAAACACGTTCGGTTTTTTGTTCAAGTAATTTGAAAGTTTTCGACTGCGTTTCACCGTTACTGGTTATCTTAATTTCGTAATTTCCGGCTTCCAGTTCTTCAAGATTTAATACACGTCCGAATTTCTGGTTGCTTTTTTCAATTACTTCCCGGTAAACGATTTCACCTTTTTCATTTTTCAAAAGCAAGGTTGTGTTTGCTTCTGTATTTACTTTATCGACCAGCACATTAATTTTTCCGGCTTTGCTGGTATAAATTCCGGTACCAAATCCGGTAGATTTTTTGGTTCCTTTGTCTTCTGCGGAAGCGCTGAAACCGAAAGAAGTAACAAGTGCAAAGGCACAGAAGAAGGTTTTGATTGAATTTTTCATGGCTTATTTTTTTAATTTTTATGGCTAATATTTTACTTAAAAAACGGCTGTTATTTGATAACGATGTTATGTTCTGTTTTTTGTTCTGACAATTGGAACGACTTGGTCTGTGTTTCGTTTTTGCTGACCACGTTGATTTCATATTGGCCAGCGTCCAGTTTTTCAACGTTCAATACGCGTCCAAATTTCTGGTTGTCTTTTTGAATCACTTCTCTGTAAACGATCTCACCTTTTTCATTTTTGATAAGCAGCGTCGTGCTGGCTTCGGCATCTTGTTTGTCAACAAGGACGTTGATTTTACCTCCTTTGTTAATGTAGATACCAGTTCCAAAGCTGGATGCTTTTTTAACTTCCGTTTCTTTTGCCGAAGCAGCAAAACCAAAAGAAGTAACAAATGCAAATGCGTATGCGAAGGTTTTGATTGAATTTTTCATGGCTAAATATATTTTGTGTTGTTGTTAACTGTTAGTCTTAAAGTATGTGTCAAATGTAAGGTGATGACAGGTACTATGTAATACAAAGTACACGAATGGGTGGTTTTTGGTGATAAGTGGTAAGGGGATTAAATGAATAAATTGGAATTGAGAAACGCTACTTTTGAAAGCTATCTAAGAGATGTTGAATTCAGAAAAAACGTTGCATGTAAGGTTTCATTTTTTTCTAAAAGTATATTAAGGGGTGCATTGTCGAAGTGAATAAATATCAAAAGGAGCCGTGGAAAACAAAAAGCAGTTTTTCGGAAGTTCGAAAAACTGCTTTTTGTTTTTATTTGGATATTAATCCAGATTAATCTTTTTCAACGAAATTCATATCCTTGGTAAAGGTTTCTTCTAGAAAGTACAAGGCGATCAGTGCGATTATGCTGGTGCAGATTCCCAGTATTAATCCACTGTTGATAACGCCGAGATCTGGTTTAAACTGAACAAACAACGCTGCAAGCGGGATTGTCGCCCCGCGCACAAAATTTGGGACGGTAGTGGCTACGGTGGCCCGTAAGTTTGTGCCGAAAAGTTCTGCGGCTATGGTGATAAATAAAGTCCAATAACCGTTGCAGAAACCTAGAAAGGCGCATACGATATAAAATGAGAATGCATCTTTTAGAGGTATAAGCAGATAAACAGCCATCATACAGACTGACAGCAAGATAAATAAGCCGATAACCTTTTTTCTGCTTTGTAAATACTGGCTCAATAAACCACTCGCAATATCACCAAAAACCTGTCCGGAAAATGCAAGCATAACAGCTTTGCCGGCATTTACGCCGACAACACCTTTCGCACTTCCGAATTCAGGCGAAAATGTGATCAGGATACCTACGACAAACCATATCGGTAATCCGACAAGAATAGCCATCAGGTATTTTCCGAAGCGTTTACCATTGCCGAGAATTAGCATGATATTTCCTTTATCGACGCTTTTCTCTTTAATTTTTTCGAACATTCCGGATTCAAAAACATTGAACCTAAGCACGAGAAGCAATAAACCCATACCGCCGCCTACAAAATAAGAGATCCGCCAGGCAAAAAGATCGGCTACAAAATAAGCTAGAATAGCACCAAGAACCCCCAGCGTTGCCACCAGTGTCGTACCATAACCGCGAACTTCTTTTGGCAAAACTTCGGTAACCAGCGTGATCCCTGCGCCTAGCTCGCCTGCCAGTCCGACGCCGGCAATGAAACGTAAAATGGCGTACTGATCAACGGACGTAACGAATCCATTGGCGATATTGGCAAGCGAATACATAATAATTGACCCGAAAAGCACCGAGAGCCTCCCTTTTTTATCTGCGATAATTCCCCACAAAACACCGCCGATCAGCATACCGGCCATCTGATAATTCAGCAGCTTTATTCCCTGCGTTAAAAGCTGATCGTCAACAACGTTCAAAGCTTTCAAACTGGGAACCCGAACAACGCTGAACAAAAAAAGATCATACATATCCACCAGATAACCAAGTGCAGCAACGATGACCGGCACCTGCATGAGCTGCGATAATAAGGATGGACGGGATTCTGGAATGACGGGCATGGCGGTTTAGGATTTAGCGTTTAGGCGTTAGCTATTAGCTTTGACCAACGTTATATTTTTATTTCAAAAACATTGGTAAAAGTGATCTGGTAATTCCAAAAGTATTTTGTCGGGTAAAAAAAGCTAAAAGCTAACTGCTAATAGCCAACGGCTTAGTTAAAGTCTGTCAATCAGCATTCCGCCATCAACACCGATTACCTGGCCGGTAGAGTAGGGGAAATCTCCCCGCGTTAGCGAGGCAACAGCTTTTCCTACATCTTCCGGCGTGCCCCAGCGTGGTTGCAGCGCCATCCCGTTTTCAAAAAGAGTATTGTATTTTTCCTGCACCTTGGAAGTCATATCCGTAGCAATGACGCCAGGTCGAATTTCGAAAACCGGGATATTGTATTCCGCCATACGCACGGCGAATAATGCACTGGTCATTGCCAGGCCAGCTTTTGAAACGCAATATTCGCCGCGGTTAATCGATACAACGGTGGCGGAAATAGAGGTTACAAAAATGATCGTTGCTTCAAAAGCATAATTATTCTGTTTGGCATGTGCCATTTTCTTTGCGATACTTTGCGTAAAGAAAAATGGCCCTTCCAAATTTGTGGTTAATATTTCCTGGTAATTTTCCAGCGTCGTTTCCAACAGATCCAGACGGACCCTCGGGGCGATACCGGCATTATTTACAAGCAAGTTAATCTGTCCAAAATGGCTGTACGCTTTTTCAATAATCGATTCCCGATCCTCAGTAATGGCGATACTTCCCTGACAATAGAGCACTTCGGCTCCTAATTCACGAAGTTCATTTAGCGGTTCAATGACAAACTCTTCATCACGAACACCGTTTATGGCAAGATTATAACCTTCTTTAGCAAGCGCTTTCGCGATACCAAAACCTATTCCCCGGCTTCCGCCAGTAATTAATGCTGTCTTTTTCATGAAACGAGATTTTTACAAAGACTTCTATAAATCTTCAATCGTAACCCACTGACGTTTTTCCCAGCTTTCAATTCCTTTTTCAGCTAACTGAACACCGCGCGCACCAGCTTTCAAATCCCATGGAAAAGGCGTATCGATTACAACGTGTTTCAGAAATAATTCCCATTGTGTTTTAAAAGCATTATCGAAATTCTCCTGTTCCGGCACTTTTGACCAGCCTTCAAAAAACGGAATTGGCTGCGCGATATCGGGATTCCAGACAGGTTTTGGCGTGTTTCCATAATGCTGTGTGTAACATTCACGCAGACCGGCAACCGCAGAGCCCTTTGTTCCGTCCACTTGCAAAGTCAGCAGATCGTCGCGCCGCACACGAACGGTCCAGGAAGAATTGAATTGCGCGATTACATTATCTTCCAATTCAAATGTGGCATAACACGCATCGTCTGCGGTACAGGTATATGGTTTCCCGTTTTCATCAATTCTTTCAGGAATATGGGTGGCGCCCAGGCAGGAAACTGCTTTTACTTTTCCGAAAAGATTATCGAGTACATACCGCCAATGGCAAAGCATATCAACGATAATTCCCCCGTCATCTTCCTTGCGGTAGTTCCAGGATGGGCGCTGAGCCGGAACGGTATGCCCTTCGAAAACCCAGTATCCGAATTCGCCACGGACTGAAAGTATTTTTCCGAAAAAGCCATTTTCCATTAATCGCTTCAATTTCAGCATACCCGGAAGCCATAATTTATCCTGAACAACACCGTTTTTAAGTCCGGCAGCCGTGGCCAATTCGTATAATTCAAGGGCTTCTTCTGTTGTTGTTCCTGTCGGTTTTTCGCAATAAATATGTTTCCCTGCCAAAATAGCCTTTTTCACCGCAGGCGCGCGGCGGCCGGTAACCTGTGCATCAAAATAAATCTGGAAATGAGGATCTGCTAAAACAGAATCCAGGTCTGTTGTGAACTTCGTAATGCCCGATTGCTTTCCAAGTGCTTCCAGTTTTGACGCATTTCTTCCAACTAAAATTGGGTCAGGCATAATAACCTCATCGGCTGATATTTTCACACCGCCTTGATCGATAATCGCTTTGATCGAGCGAAGTAAATGCTGATTTGTTCCCATTCGGCCCGTTACGCCGTTCATGATAATGCCAATAGTATGAGTTTTCATTTTTTATAGGTTTTAGCGATTAGCGATTGGCTAAATGTCGTTCTTTAATTTGCTATTGATTATTGTATTGAGGCCTACACGTGTTGTATGAAGGCGTCTGTTATTTCTTGGAGAAAAATATTCTGATCTTTCGACCAGTGGATATTGGAAAATATCTCAACTTCACAAAAACCATCAAATCCCGTCGCCTCAACCCAGCTTCTTATTTTTTTCAGGTTTATACAGCCTTCTCCCATCAATCCGCGGTCATTCAAAAGATCAATGGTATTTACTTTCCAATCGCAAACATGGTAAGCGAAAAGATTGTCATTGGCCCCGCAACGGACAATCTCCTTTTCCAAATCCTGGTCCCACCACAAATGATACACATCCACAGCCACACCGACATAGGCAGATTTGAATAACTCTGCCATATCATTAGCCTGCCCGAGTGTGTTGATCGCAGAACGGTCTGCGGCGTACATGGGATGCAAAGGCTCGATGGCGAGTTTTACATTAAGCTTTTCTGCCAGCGGCAAAATTGCCTCAATACCTTCACGTATCTGATTTCTGGAAATGTCCAGAGATTGGTCAGGCGAGGCGCCACACACCAGCACGATCATCGGCGCTCCCAAAGTTGCGGCTTCTTCGAGCAGTTTTTTGTTTTGATCAATCGCCTGCGCTCGTCCCGCGCTGCTGGTATGTGGAAAAAAGCCACCCCTGACATAAGAAACAATTTCCAAACCGGCACTGCGAATAATTTCTCCGGCATGTTTGGGCCCTATACCTTCCGTAGCATTTTGCCAGACACTTATTCCCTTGATTCCCGCGACCGCATATTTTTCAACCGCCTCAGGAAGGGCCCAGGGTTTTGTGGTAATCGTATGAATGCAGCAACGGTCTAGAGAAAGCATTTTTTAATGGTTAATTGTTAATGATTAATGGTTAATTGTTAATTCTGGGTTGGTAATTGTTCATGATGGTGGGAGAATTGTTGATTGGCTGAGCTTTGGAAGATTTTTACCCCTAAGAGTTTTGGCTTTAAGACTAAAAATCGCCTTAATCTTTAATCTCAGAGTCTTCATCATTAACCCTTAACCATTTACAATTAATCCTTAAAAATTAACCATTGATTGCTCCCAGATATGTGTAATACGGCAGTTCCTTATTAATCCTGTGAAGATAAAGTGCCACTTCCCGCGCGTGATAGTCGCCCCACATACAGGATTCGCCGTTTGGCACTTTCTGGCCGGCGGGAATATTGTCCCAACCATTTGGCCGGTGATAAACCGAGTGCAGAATTAATCCCTGGTGAGTTGGATCGGTCGATAAATAAGGCTCGTCGAACAAAGTATTTAAAGTGGTCAGCCCGGCTTGCCAATACTGATTTCCTTGTTCAGCCTCATTTTTGTCTTTTAAATATTTCCCCAATCGCAAAAGACCCTGCGCCCCGATGGCAGCTGCTGAGCTGTCGATTGGTTCAAAATCGTTATAAGGATCGGAAGCTCGGGTGGTATAATCACCTAATTTATAAAGTTCAGGAGCTCCGGTATCCCAGTAAGGAATTCCATCAGAAGCCGTGTTTGCGATATAAAAGTCGCAGGTCGCTTTTGCTGCTTTCAGGTATATGTTTTCAATATTTTCGCGGCCGCCGAGTGGTGCCAGTTCCTCATCTGAAAAGGAAGGCAACGATTCCAGCTGTTCAGCGAAACCCGCCATCGCCCAGGCAAGTCCGCGGGTCCAGGTTGTAAACCCTGAAAAACCCTGCTGTGAATTTGGACATCGGAAATTTCCATCGTTTGTGTTAAACACACTTTCGTGTGCAGTTCGACCCCACAGATCATAACTATCCCGGCCTTCTCCATAAAAAACAGAATATTTTGCAGTAGCCAGCGAATGATAGGTTCCTCGTTCCAGCAAACTGGTTTTTACATCATTTTCGCTCATCAATCCGTGTCCCATCAAATGCGAAACCATTAAGGCGCGCACCGAACGAATGGTATCAACAAAAAGCGAATGAGGCCCATTGAAGGAATGGATATAACCCTGTCCGTCTCTGGTTTTAGTCCAGCGTTTTGCCTGAACAGCTCCGGAAATTTTTAAAGCCAGTTCGTAGAAGTCACGCTCCCATTTATTTTCCTCAATTCTTCCCTCGTTCATCAAACGAAGCAGGTTTCCATAAGTACTGACATTGTTGAACCCGTGGTCATGCACACCAAAGTGATCCACGTGCGAGGACATATAGTCTACTGTGTTTTTTTTTGCTTTTGCCAAAAAGGATTCATCGCCGGTTGCATCAAACTGCAAAACTTCTGCCCCATACTGAAAACCCTGCGTCCATTCTGTCCAGCCACGGGTTGTATATTTTCCGTTTACGGTGAAAACAGGAGAACCTTTCGTGGTATCGTATTCCTTTGAAATCAGATTAATTTTTTCGGCTGAAAGTTGCCACAAGCGGTCAATTTTTGGTTGCAGCGATGCCGCGGTCAGGTCGTTGCGAATTTCCATGAATGAATATCAAAGTATTGTTTAGCCTTTTTATTTTAGGATAATACAAAGATATATTTTCAAGAATTTGTCATCAAGGTACATTTTTGTTATTAAATGGTACTTTTCCGAACATGTTCACGGTATTCGTTAGGGGTCAGACCAGACTTGCGTTTGAAAATTCTTCCAAAATAGGAAGGGTCGTCTATATGGATGTGGTAAGCAATTTCCTTACTGCTGAGATTGGTAAAAACAAGAAGCCTTTTGGCCTCTAAAAGCAGTTTGTCGAGGATATATTCCTGCGTTTGCACGCCCAGAAATCGTTTCACAGTTTTGCTTAAATAATCCGGCGAAACATTCAGTATCGTTGCATACTGCTGGACTTCATGCATTTCCCTGAAATTTTTTTCAACCAATTCTTGAAATCGCCCGACTATTTCGGGCACTGACGAAGCTGATTGTAAATGTGCATGTGAGACTTTTTGATTAATAATGGCACATTTTTGTAATAACAAACCCAGATACTGACCAAGCATGTTTTGATCCGTTTCGTTACTCAAATGATCCTCAACCATATTTTCCAGAATGTTATGAAAATAATGTCGTTCTGCTGGCGATAGTTTTAAAACTGGCTGACGTTTACTAACCTGGAAAAAAGGAAAATTCGACAAAGACGGACTTCCCGGATTGTAGAACGTATAAAAGTCTTCTGAAAAAGCGACTATAAATCCTTGGCAAGGGGCGGCAAAAGTGAGCAGGTGAACTTGCCCCGGTGTGACAAAATGCATCCCGGTTCCCTGCATGGTGTAGGAGTGAAAATCAATCTCATGAAAGCCCTGGCCTTCTTCAATAAATAAAATCTCGTAATAGGTATGTCGGTGCGGCGTATCTGTTGGTAGCGGGGTTATCGGCAGTGCCTCGGGTATTTGAGACGGGGCCCCACTATTTTTGAACCGATAAATTTTAAGTGCCGGAACCTGGCTCTGCGTTTTTGGAAGCGAATGAACGGGTATGGCATTGGGCATGAAAGTACGCTATTTTGATTTTTTTAAACTGGCAATCCTTTTGAAAAGCCACAAAACCAGCAGAACTACCAGGACCATTGCAATCAATGGCAAAAAAATGGCCAGACTGGATAAGCTGAACGATGCAATATTTTCGGCGGTAGACACAACCGGATTGCCCAGCCCTGCTGTTGTCTTGGACGAAAGTAAACGCAGCAGACCCGTACCTACCTGGACAAGCCCGGCTGTTCCGCCGCCAACAATAAGTCCCAAACCCCAATGCAAAACAGGATTGTCAATCTGGATAAAGGAGGTAGATAGTAATGTTCCGGCAATAACTGCCGCGGGTGTTGCGATGGTATCCAGTAGATTATCAATAAAAGGGATGTAATAACCGCCAATTTCAGCGATGGATGCGGTGAGTAACAGGAAGAAAGCCGGCCAGGTGGAGAGCCACGCAAAACTTTCCCCAGGAGTTACCCAGCCGCTCATGGCTGCAATATTAGCAACAAGCATAGGAAGGAAAACCCGAAAACCGCTGCTGGCACTTAAACCCAATCCGAGACAAATACTGAGAAATATTTCCATGATTTTAAGCGTTTAGAGGTATGATATGAATGTCCGGCAGATAAGAAAGTTAGACAAAAATTTGAATTCTTCGTTTCTTTGGTGACGAATTTAACTTTTTCGTTGTTGATTATTTGTGATACAAAAAAGCCTGCGGAAGTTTGTCAATCAATGGCTAGAAATTAGAAAAACAACCACCAGTCTGTGAACCAGGAAACCAAAAGCGGTCAGATATTTGATCTCCCCACACTTAAACGTTTATATACGTTCGTTCGGCCATATCAGGGTAAGTTTTATTTGCTCATCGCGATCATTATGATCAACGCGGTGTTGGCTCCGCTCACGCCGTTATTGATTAAATACACGATTGATAAACCCATTGCCGAAGGGAATTATAATCAGCTGGCGTTAATGTTGGCCGTCATGGTTGTGGTTTTGATCGTTCAGGGTTTCGTGCAGTTCTGGAATACTTATATGGCAGGCTGGCTTGGACAATATATTATCCGTGATATCCGCGTCCAGTTGTATGAAAAGATTATTGGATTGAGACTGAAATTTTTTGATAATACCCCTATCGGACGTTTGGTGACGAGAACAATTTCTGACGTGGAAACACTTTCCAATGTATTCAGTGACGGTATGGCTGCAATTGCGGGCGACATTTTGCAGCTCGTTCTGATCATCGGAGTTATGTTTTATACCGATTGGAAATTGTCGATTATCAGTCTTTCGATGATTCCCTTGATGCTGTTTTGTACTTATGTTTTCAAGGAAAAAATTAAAGATGCTTTTAATGAAGTGCGTGCTGCGGTTTCCAATCTGAATTCTTTTGTCCAGGAGCATATTACCGGCATGAGTATCGTGCAGATTTTCAGTAGTGAAGATATTGAGTATAAGAAGTTTGAAGAAATTAACAAGGTGCATCGGGATGCCAATATTCGTTCTATTTTATACTATTCTATCTACTTTCCAGTTGCTGACGTAATTTCTGCGGCAGGTACCGGCCTGGTGGTTTGGTATGGTTCCAAACAGATATTGAATGCAGAAGTTACTTTTGGTACGGTGACAGCATTTGTTATGTTTATCAACTTATTTTTCAGGCCGATACGCCAGCTTGCTGACCGTTTCAATACCTTGCAAATGGGGATAGTTAGCACGGACCGGATTCTCAAGCTTTTGGATAGCAATGAATATACTGCCAATGACGGAGATTTTATACCGGAAAAACTGCGCGGGGAAGTGGAATTTAAAGAGGTCTGGTTTGCATATAACGATGAAGATTATGTTCTGAAAAATATCAACTTCAAAGTAAATGAAGGCGAGACCATTGCTTTCGTGGGAGCGACCGGTGCAGGAAAATCTTCCATTATCAATCTGCTGAGTCGTTTTTATGATATTAACAAAGGACAGATATTCATCGACGGCAGGGAAGTACATGAATTTGAACTGACGGCTTTGAGAAGAAATATCGGTGTTGTTTTGCAGGACGTTTTTCTGTTTTCTGATACGATTGAAAACAATATTCGTCTGGGCGATGATACCATCACGCACGAGAAAATTGTCGAAGCAGCCAAGTTGGTCGGCGTCCATGATTTCATCGAACGATTACCTGGGGGATATACCTACAATGTTATGGAGCGCGGCGCCACATTATCAGTCGGGCAGCGCCAGTTGATTTCATTTGTACGCGCCATGGTTCACGATCCAAAAATTATAGTGTTGGACGAAGCCACTTCATCGGTCGACAGCGAAACCGAGGAGCTAATCCAGAAAGCAATTGAAAAACTAATGAAGGGTAGAACGGCGATCGTTATTGCGCACCGTTTGTCCACCATTCAGGAAGCAAATAAAATTATCGTAGTAGACAAAGGTGAAATCAAAGAAGAAGGTACGCACGAGCAACTGCTCGAAAAAGAGGGTTTTTACGCAAATCTGTACCGGATGCAGTATAAGGAGGTTTTGAAGATTGGCTAGGTAATCTCTTTAAAAAAGTAATTGGAACCAACTTGTTCTTGATGTAGAATAAGTTGGTTTTTTGTTGCTAAACTATTTTAATCAAAGTTGGAATAAACATTTTTGGAATGTAAATATTTAGTTAAAATTGCTTGTGCATTGAAACATGGAAGATGCTTAATGTTTTAAAGTTTACGCTATCAGATTGTAATTTGTCAATGAGCAATTTTTGTCGGATACAGATTGGGAGAAAAATCAGGATCTAATACCCTACAAAAGAATTTGAGCAGATATGAAATTTATAAAGTCCAATTTTGGTATTATCGCAATTACCTGTCTAATGGGTTGGATGGCTTTTAAGGAATATAAATTACCAACAGCGCCTGGTGAAAATCTGTACATGTTTTATCTATTAACCGGCGTAATTTTGTTTGTCTTGCTTGTGATGATTTATTTCAAACATTACCGTGGAAAAGCAAATTAGCTTACTTTATAATCACGATTATAGGAGAATCTCATAGTTACAAAACGCATAATCAAAATAATTTCTCTATACAGTGTATGGCCAATTATTTGCTATTTTAAGATATAAAGTACTCAGATTTATTTTAATCAAAGTTGGAATAAAGTTTTCAAGTATCTGATTATTAATCGATATTGTGATAATTCTTCAACGTTGTGAATTGCTTGGGATCGTAATTTATTCTAACCTTTTTACACACTATGAAATGGGAATTATTACTGGTAAATTGATTTTCATCATTCTGGTGATTTGTGGTTTTTATTTGTTGTTAGCAGGTCAATCACTATCTGAATTTAGTAATGCGTTCCATGGCTCTCAGCTGGAAGAAGTTGCACTTGGTTTTATTGGCGGAGTGATAACCATTTTTCTGCTTAACAGAAAACCGCAGCGTAAGGCTGGCAAGTAATGTTTAATTACTACAATCGTCTTTATTCAAAGTGACTTATATGGAAATCTATTAAACTGCCTCCTTGCAATTTTGTGCCTTTGTATAGTCACAACATTTTGCCTTATCAGGAATATTATAAAGTCGGTTTTGCAATTAGTTGGTCTTTGTTTTGTAGAGAGCCCCTGTTTTTCTATGTACTGACGTCAATTTGTTTTGCAAGAGAAGATTTTAAAAGATTTCTGGACTACAAGCGAACAAGGTAGTCCACATTATGTCTATAAAACAATAACGGCGAAAAGGTTTTCCTTTTCGCCGTTATTGTTAGTTTCGTCTCCCACCAGTATCCAACGGAATTGGTGGGGGGCCGATAAGAAAATCGTCATCCGGGTTCTTCGTACCTGAGCTGTCACCTCCAACATCCAGAGAATCACTTTGGCTTGGTTGGTAATAGGTCGGGCAATTGTATTCTTTGTTGATTTTAAAACTTGGTTTTGGGAATGGTCCTGGTTCGATACCTATCGATTTATCCCGATACACTTTTTCCAGAAAACTACCAACGATCGGAAGGGCTGTTTTTGCGCCTTCTCCAAGATTCGTTGTCCGGAAGTGGATGCTGCGATCATCGCCTCCCACCCACGCGCCTATAACCAGGTCACGCGTGATACACATGAACCAGCCATCTGAGTTGTTTGAAGTGGTTCCGGTTTTTCCGCCGATCTCATTATTATTTTTAGCAACATCATATCTCCACTTTATCGAGCTCGACGTTCCTCCTGATTCTTCCACACCGCCTTTGAGCATGTGAACCATCAAAAAAGCAGATTCTTCACTGATCGCTCGGCGGGACTCGGAGACAAATTCCTCGATGATCTTACCATTACGGTCTTCAATTTTAGTCACCAGAATGGGCTGAGTATAGTTTCCGTTATTGACAAATACACTGTAAGCCGCAACCATATCATACAAGGAAACGTCAAAAGGGCCCAGACCGATGGATGGAACAGGTTTTAAGGGCGTGGTTATTCCCATTTTTTTCGCATAACGCACAACGTCCGCAGCGCCTACGTCTTCCGTTAACTGGGCGGTAACAGAATTCACGGACTGTGCCAAAGCGCGGCGAAGTGTCATATTGGAATAGGTAAAGTAACCAGTAGAGTTCCTTGGTTTCCACTCTTTTTCAACACCATCTTCCATGTATGTCTTCTGGAAGGGTTTATCCTCAATCTGATCACACGGCGTCATGTTGAAGCTGGAATCATCGATTGCCGTGGTATAGACAAACGGTTTAAATGTTGACCCAGGCTGGCGACGGCCCTGTTTTACGTGATCATATTTAAAGAAATTATAATCCAGTCCGCCAACCCATGCTTTAATTTGTCCGTTGTGCGGATCCATCGCCATCATTCCTGCACGCAAAATACGCTTGTAATATTCCAGAGAATCCATTGAACTCCAGTATTGTTTTATCTGACCGCTCGTTTTCCAATCGTAGACAGTCATGGTATCTTTTTTGGCGAGATAGTAAGAGACGCTATCCGGATTATTGGGAAATTTGGCAGCCAAAGATTTATAACGGCTTGTTCTTTTTACAACCGTTTCCAGGAAATTCGGAATTTCTTTACCCGTCTCATCGACCCAAGGATTTTGTTTTCCCCAATGGTCTTCAAAAACACGTTGTAATTGTTTCATACGCTGGGTCATTGCTTCCTCTGCCTTTTCCTGCATACGGGAATCAATGGTCGTATAAATTTTCAAACCGTCCGTATACAGATCGTAGCCGTTCTCATCACCCCATTTTTTTACATAATCTACAACCGCATTTTTGAAATAATTGGCATTTCCGTCGTACGGGGTTTCGAATTTTGTTTTTAATTCTATCGGCAATGCGCTGATCGAGTCCGCTTGTTTGGCAGTAAGATACCCATATTTTGCCATCTGACTGATGACCACATTACGTCGCTCCGTGGAGCGTTTAATATTTCTTACAGGGTTATAGGTTGTTGTAGCTTTTTGTAAACCAACCAAAACCGCTGCTTCCTGAACATTCAAACTATCCGGCGTTTTGCTGAAATAAGATTTGGCCGCAGTATTGATACCAAAAGTATTATTACCAAAATCAACGGTATTGAAATACATGGTAAGGATTTCCTGCTTGGTAAAATTTCTTTCCAGTTTAATTGCCGTCAACCATTCTTTGGTTTTGTAAATCAAAGTACTTAGTCCTGGTATGGATCCCAACAGTCCGCGTGCGTCTCTTTTTCTGGTTTTGAAAAGTTTTTTCGCCAGCTGCTGCGTTACCGTGCTGCCTCCTCCACGATCCGTCTCGCCGCTTACAATACCGACGGCAACGCCGGCCATGGCACGGTAATCAATCCCTGAATGTTCATAAAAACGAACATCTTCTGTGGCAATAAGTGCTTTGACAAGATTTGGGGATATTTTTTCGTAGGGAACGGGTGTTCTGTTTTCTGTATAAAATTTTCCGATCATCAATCCGTCGGAGGTATAAATTTCTGAAGATTGAGAAACTTTGGGGTTCTGGAGATCTTCCACACTTGGCATACTTCCCATTAACCAAAGGAAATTGGTTTCAACGCAAAATATGTAGAAGAAAAATCCTAGAAAACCATATAAAAATAATTTCCAGGTGAATACAATTGGTTTGTAAAAGGCGGAGTTTCTATCTATTCTTCTATCCCACCATGCATGGTAAGCTGCCCGCTTTTGACGAACAGAATCGAAGTATCGATCCGTTTTTGCTTTGCCGACAAAAAAGCCGGAAAGTTTATAAATAATGCTTTTAAATATTGCTTTCAGCTGTGTTCCAATGAATTGAAACATGGCTTTGATTTTATTGTAGAAGGTTTTGATAACTTCCATCAAACGTTAAGGTTCATAAGGGTGTCAAAGATAAGAAAAGCCGGACATATCTTGGTATATCCGGCTTTATCTGCGGCTATTGTTACGACGCTTTAATGAATTTTAGTGCTACACCATTCATACAATAGCGTAGTCCTGTTGGCTTAGGTCCGTCATTGAAAACGTGGCCAAGATGGCCTCCGCATGTTCGGCATACTACTTCTGTTCGGCTCATTCCGTGGCTGTTGTCAACAATTTCTTCCACACTTTGTTCACCGATCGGAGTGAAGAAACTTGGCCAGCCAGATCCTGATTCATATTTTGTTTCAGAGCTGAATAACGGTGTGTCACAGGCGGCACAAACATAAATCCCCTCCTCTTTGTTATCATTTAACGGGCTGGTAAATGGCCTTTCTGTTCCTTTTTCACGTAAAACGAAACATTGCATTCCAGTCAATTCTTTTTGCCACTCTTCTTCTGATTTCGCTATTTCTCTCATTGTTTTAGATTTGAAGTTGAAGTACCGGTTAATTTATAAAAAATAACTGTACTTGCATTAAACGCTGTAAATATTAGAACGAATCCCGTCGGCTGAAAATTCGCCTTAACCATGATTTTTCCGCCGGCCAGCATTTGTTAGCCATTCCAGGCGGGCGGCGGAATAAGCCTGCTGATACACCAAAATATAGATTGAACGATTTCGGATTGCCAACATTCAATAAACCCGTGAGATGGTCCGTACCAAACCAGACAGGCCCCGCGCGCATCGCTAACCCGATGGCAGGAGAGCTGTATCGGTTCATTATTGAAACAGGAACTGAAATTTCATACCACTTATGTTCGTAACGAGGTGTTACAGATAACATGGATTCAGCTTTCATTCCCATGGCACCTTGCGGAATTAAATTCTGAACCCATAAAGCGTTTACATAAACTTTCGGTTGAATGTTATAATCCACACTTGCCTGAAAAGCCATAGGTAACGCCGCGTGGAAATCTGCCGTTTGAGAACCGGTCACGCCAAATGCACTATTAACAGCGTTGAATGCGCCCTCGGAACCTTGGAGTCTCTGAAAATCATCGTACCGTAAAATACTGCCTGGTGTATTAACTTCCTGTTGCAAAAGATATGTCGGGTTGTTAAAATGAACTCTTCCAACATCGGTCAGGGATACAGCAACACGATACAGGTATTTATTTTTACTGGCATCATGCATCCGCACACCTTTTTCAGTGTAGGAATATTTGTTGATATCCGGACGATATTCATACACAGCTCCCAGGTCGATTCCCCATCCTCTGCCAGCAGCCATATTTCCGAGTAACCACGAAACATTCGGCCTGAAATTCTGAAAGGCCTCGTCTTTAGTAATTCCGTATTTTACATTAATCTGGTCGCCAACGATTAAATGACGTCTGTTTGCCCAGGCCGGATCTGGCTCAATGGAATAACTGGAATTTCTGACTTCAACGTTGGCATTGTATAGTCCTATCAGTCTTTTGATGGTTATACCAACCTTCAGGAACTCTGTTTCATTATCAATTACCACGCCGCCAACAGTCATAGCCAGTTCACCCAACGCATTGGCGTTCAGTTTTCCGGATTGGTCTGTAAATGTTCCACCTTGCAAGTTAGGTTCCCGCGTAGTTTTACTTAATAGCCTGGCAAGATCCTCTGTTATACCCGAACTATTTATATAATATCTGACCCGTGTAGACAGCCCTACACCGATCCTATTTTTGAAAAGTCCAAACATGATCGATGGCAATCGGGTATCGCCGCCGGCGTTGAGCCACTTGTCACGCCCATTGAGTCTTTCTTTAAGATAAGCTCTGGGAAACAAAACCGCTCCTTTTTCATTTCTATGTTCAGCAGAAACCTGGTTTGTGATCAGACTGAGAAAAGAATAGGGTGCATTATAACGTACACCGCTGTTTGCAGTATATAATTGTGAACCGACAAAGTTTACATAGACGCTATAACGGGAATCGGCGACAAATGCAGGATTGTGATATAATGCCTGTGTTCCCGAATAATTGCCCATCGCTATTCCCTGAAGGTGTTGTGAAAAAGCAGTATTCGATATTCCCAGTAATATTCCTCCAATGAGCAACAAGTATTTTGGCATGTGGTTAAAACGGGAAACCTTGTGTTTCATTATTCCCGCTGCAAATAAAACATGAAGTGGCCTGACATACAACGATTGTTTATCCAAGGGTGAATATTAATGATGTGTTAATAAATGGGATACATTTTTTATGAATAAAATTCATACCCGTAAATCTTATTATCCGTGTAATTGATATTTATCTTTTTTGTAAACATTTAAAAACTAAACTATTGACGACTTAAAAGGTCGTATTTTAGGAGAGAAATAATTTCATTTTGATGGTAGCTGTGATGTAAACATTTTGCAAATCGAAACATATGCCATATATTGTTCTGTTAATAGTAGAAGTATACTTATTCAAATTTTGTATTGTATGAATTTTTCATTTTCTGGTTATCAAAACGAGGATTTCTTCGATGAGATGTTTACTCCCGATGGACAAATCCGTCCGGGATATGAACACCTAAAAAATAAATTTGAAAACTTAACCAACGAGGACCTCACCAACAGACAGTTAGCCACTGAGCGTGCTTTGCTTTCGATGGGGATAACTTTCAATGTGTATTCGGAAGGTGAAGGAACGGAGCGGATTATGCCGATTGATATCATACCGCGCGTTTTACCGAATGCAGAATGGGAATGGCTGGAAAAAGGATTAAAACAGCGGATCAAAGCGCTGAATATGTTCATTCATGACGTTTATAATGAACAGAATATATTAAACGATGGCGTTGTTCCGAGAGATCTGATTGAATCCAGTAAATGTTTTTTGAAACCTTGTATCGGCCTGAATCCTCCGAAAGGGATTTGGTGCCATATAACTGGAACAGATTTAATTAAAGGAGACGACGGCACGTTTATGGTGCTTGAAGACAATTTACGTTGTCCGTCGGGAGTTTCTTATATGATTGAAAACAGGGAATTATCTAAACAAATTTTCCCTGACGTGTTGGCGCGTACTGGCGTTCGTCCTGTTTCTGATTACCCGACCAGGCTTTTGCAAATGTTGCAGCATCTTGCAGACCGCCCCAATCCAACCGTTGCGGTTCTGACGCCCGGGATTTACAATTCTGCTTATTTTGAACATTCCTATCTTGCCCAGCAAATGGGCGTGGAGCTGGTAGATGCGCGTGATCTTGTCGTTTCTGACGGTTATGTTAAAATGCGCACAACCAGCGGACTTCAAATTGTTGATGTTATTTACCGTCGTATTGACGATACATTTTTAGACCCGGAAGCATTTAATCTTGATTCATTGATTGGTATTCCCGGAATTTTTGAGGTTTATAAAAAAGGTCGCGTGGCTTTGGCAAATGCGCCTGGAACAGGTGTTGCGGACGACAAAGTTGTTTATGCTTACGTGCCGCGTATCATTGAATATTACCTGAAAGAGGAAGCCATCATTCCAAACGTAAAAACGTATATCTGTCGGGAGCCGGAAGATTTTGAATATGTGCTTGCAAACATTCATGAGCTTGTAGTAAAAGAAGCGAACGAGGCAGGTGGTTACGGTATGATGATCGGGCCAAAAGCAACGGAGGAAGAACACGAAATTTTTAGACAAAAAATTCGGGACAATCCTCGGAATTATGTTGCCCAGCCTACGATTTCTTTATCAAGGGTTCCTTGTATGGTTGACGGGCATGCAGAAGGACGCCATGTCGACCTTCGTCCGTATATTTTATATGGTGATGATATCAGTGTTATTCCGGGTGGTCTGACGCGCGTGGCGTTACGTAAAGGCTCACTGGTTGTCAATTCTTCGCAGGGTGGCGGTGGTAAAGATACCTGGGTTTTGTACTAACTTGAGAAATAAAAGTTTTAAGTAAAGAATTTAGGAGAAATTAATGCCAGTCTCGGTTTTCCGGGCACTGGCATTAATTTTTTAACGTTGGCAACATAACAGAACTTGTTTCTAAACACTCTATCAACTTAAACGGAAACGAAATGCAACGTGAAGTAACCAGCTGGTATAGTCCGTCTCTGAATAAACAAATGGATATTGCCGTTTATGGCCATTATGGATTTGCTTTATTGTTAATTCCCACAGCAGCGTCGGATTACCTTGAATATGAGCAGAATGGATTGATAGAAAGTATCGCCCCGTATATTGACTCAGGCAAGGTTAAGGTGTATTGCATTAACAGTATCAATGGTGAAAGCTGGTTAAATCCACACATGCACGGTTATGATAAAGCAATTCGTCATCAGCATTTTAATGACTATGTAATCAGAGAAGTTATTCCCTACATTAAAGATACCACAAGTCAGAAAAATGAGATTATTACGGCCGGAGCATCACTCGGAGCTTTTCATGCTGCCAATTTATTTTTTCGCTATCCTGATTTTATTCATGGTGTCATAGGTATGAGCGGGTGTTACGATCTGAGTTTGTATACGAGCGGTTATTATGACGACAATGTTTATTTTAATTCTCCGATTCATTATCTCTCACAGCTGAAAGCCGAATGGCAATTATCACTCTACCGTGAAAGTCGACATATTCATTTTGTGACTGGATCCGGAGCTTACGAATATCCTGAATGCTCCCGTCAGATCTCTGCTATTTTAAATTCTAAAAATGTTCCCCATGAGCTTGATGTCTGGGGTGAAGACATTCCACACGAATGGTCCACCTGGAAAAAAATGTTGCCCTATTATCTTGGGTCCCGTTTCTAAAAAATAATTCCGATTTTCGTGCTGCCCGTTTAACCGGTTTCACCACTATAAAATCGGAATTATTTGTCTGAAAAGATCTATTACAAGTATCAAGCCCCTTCAAATTGTCTTAAAAAGCGGACATCGTTCTCAGTGAATAATCTTAAATCACTGATTCCGTAACGCAACATTGTGATCCGTTCTATTCCCATACCGAAAGCAAATCCTGTAAATTCTTCACTATCAATTCCTGCATTTTCAAGAACTGCCGGATCCACCATACCAGAACCTGCGATTTCTACCCAACCGGTATGTTTACAAATATTACAGCCTACTCCTTTGCAAATAAAACAGGTTACGTCAATTTCTGCACTTGGTTCGGTGAACGGGAAGTATGATGGACGAAGACGGATCTGAGAATCCTTTCCAAACATTTCCTTTGAAAAGTGAAGAAGCGTGTCTTTAAGATCTTTAAAACTTACGTTTCTGTCAATATACAATCCCTCAACCTGATGAAATACGCAATGTGCGCGCGCAGAAATTGCTTCGTTACGAAATACGCGACCCGGCATAATGGAACGGATCGGCGGTTTTTGTCTTTCCATCAAACGAATCTGTACGTTAGATGTATGTGTTCTTAACAATACATCATCTTTCACGGCACCTTCTCCTTTCGAAATAAAGAAAGTGTCCTGCATTTCACGCGCAGGGTGATTATCTGCAAAATTCAATGCGCCGAAATTATACCAGTCTGTTTCAATTTCCGGTCCGTAGGAAACATTAAATCCCATACGTTCGAAAATTTCAATAATCCGACGACGAACAATGGTTAATGGATGGATACTTCCCTGAAGATTTGGCGCAACAGGAAGTGTCAGGTCTATCTGGCTTCCTTCGTTATTTTCAGTTGCAGCTTCTAAAGTAGCAGTAAAATCCTGAAAACGACTTTGAGCCAGATTCTTTAATATATTTAATTCCTGACCAACGGCACGGCGGTCTTCTTGTGGAATATTTTTGAGGCCATCAAACAATTCGGTAACAACACCTTTTTTGCTTATATACCGTAAACGAAATGCTTCAAGTTGTTCTTTATTTTCAACCTGGCATATTTCAATTTCTTGGAGTAATTCCTTTACCCGATCAGTAATCATAAATTTTTATTGGTTGTAAAGAAACGTAATCGGAATCCAGATTGCTGGCTGCCAACTGCCGTATTCCAGTATTTCTATTTATTCAAAACCGGCTGCCAGGCCGGTTGGTTCCTGTGTGAAATCTTCTGCAAAGATAGATAAAGTTACGAGGCGCAGCAGGACATTTTTGTGTCCAAAAAAAATTATCCATTAAAAGAGCCCGAAATAGCCCTTTCGGGTACTAAGTAAAATTACGTGTTTTGATAAGTTCAGTTACGTCATTTGATGAAGAGGTGTTTGTGTAACTACCTGTTTAACAGAAAATTACATAAAAATACCCATTTGTGGGTACTTTACTTGTCCAAATTTTCCAATTAAATTTGATTCATAAACAACGTCGAAAAACCAGCCCATCATTATGAAAACATTTGGAACTTTTACTCACCAAACATTATCGGACAATGCCTCGGCCGATAGGACAGTTAACATTTCCGTTCAGTCAATGGGAAGAACGATTTTTCTCACTCCTGACATTATCACATTTCTGGAAGGGGAGGGGAATTATACGTTTATCTACACCAATGCAGGTAAGAGATATCTGGTTTCCAAAACATTAAAATCCCTTGCTGAAATTCTGGCCAACAATTTTATCAGGGTTCACAAATCGTACCTGGTTAATTCAGATTTCGTTGTAGAGCGTTTGGAAGATGATCGCATGTTGAAGATGTCATGCGGTAAAGAGGTAATTGTTTCGAGGAGAAAAATCAAAGAGATCAGCAATATACTTAATCATGCCAACCACCGCATTAGCGCCTAATCAAATATTATATCGATAAAAAAATTTACTCTATAAATTAGTGGGTTATTCAAAAGGACAGCAGCCATCGCCTGATCGATGGCTGCATGTTTTGTTATGATGCGAATTATAACAACTTGAGGCCAAGCGTAACTTGCCACGAAGTTATTTTTTGCCGAACCGTTGCGTTACTTCCTTCAATTGGCTTGCCATCTAGTTTGAAAGTGGCAAGGTCCGTAAACGTTCCTTCCTTTCTAACATCCAGACTAAAACTTCCTAAATCAAGACCTGCACCAAACTGATATCCCACCACCGCATTGGATAAAGACTTATCCCGGTTTGAAGAATACTGTTTGAAGGCATCACTCAGTTTCTGATTGTCTCCAACGCGGAAGGAGAATAATGGACCCGCCAAAATACGGATCGGGCCGCCTTTTAAGCCAATCAGAATCGGTACATCGATATTACTGTATTTTATTTTAACATTTTGCACCGTTGCTGAGCCGTCTGGGATAATCTGGAATGATCCTCCTTTTGTAGAAACCAACACCTCGGGTTGTACAAAAAATGTTTTCCCAAAACGCATATAGACCCCGCCAACCCAGCCGGTTTTTGTATCAAAACTTTGTTTGATATTGTCCTTAACCTCGGAACCGTCATATTTCAAAAATGCATTCCCATTATCGTCGTAACGGGTTGTGAAAACATTACCCATTGTCAGCCGCGACAAATTTACTCCTCCCTTCAAACCTATAACAAATCCTTTTGACTGCGCCTGAGCAGAAACTACGGCCGCCAGGAATAAAAGGCTGGTATAAATTGTTGTCTTAATAACGTTCATATTTAAAATTTGTTGATGACTAAAACCGATTGATAACGTCAGGAAATAAAATTCGGTACGTAAACCTACTGTTTTTTGATTTAACGGAAAAAAGGTTTGCATATTTGGCAAATTTTAAGGTGATTTTGTAACCAATTATACGACAACAAACTAAGAAAGAATCCCTATGGCCAAAGCCAAAACAGCATATTTTTGTCAGGAATGCGGATATAATTCTCCTAAGTGGGTGGGCAGGTGTCCTTCCTGCGGAGAGTGGAATACGATGGTGCAGGAAGTGATTGAGAAAGAAGATAAAAAAGCTACGGTCACCTGGAAGTCGGTAAATCTTGCCAGTAAACCCAAGGCGATTGCGGAAATCGAATATGCCAATGAACCGCGAATTGTAACAGACGATGGTGAATTAAATCGGGTTCTTGGTGGAGGGATTGTAAAAGGTTCGCTGGTTTTGATCGGTGGAGAGCCCGGAATTGGCAAGTCAACATTGATGCTCCAGATCGCATTGACATTAACCAAGAAAAAGGTGTTATACGTTTCAGGGGAAGAATCAGAGCAGCAGATTAAGATGCGGGCGGAGAGAATGTCTTCTAAAAGCGATAACTGTTTCATTCTTACAGAAACACATACTGCCAATATTTTCAGGCAAATTGAAGACTTTCAACCTGAGATATTGATTATCGATTCGATTCAAACGATGCACTCGGCGTATATTGAATCTGGTGCGGGAAGTGTTTCACAGGTGCGGGAATGTACGGCTGAATTTATGAAGTATGCGAAGGAAACCGGGGTTCCCGTTTTCTTGATTGGGCATATTACCAAAGATGGTTCGCTGGCTGGTCCGAAGGTTTTGGAACACATGGTAGATACGGTCTTGCAATTTGAAGGAGACCGCCATACCACATACCGGATTTTAAGAACTGTGAAAAACCGTTTTGGAAGCACCTCTGAACTTGGTATTTATGAAATGCACGCTGCCGGTTTGAGGCAGGTAAGTAACCCTTCTGAAATCCTGATCTCCCAGCGCGACGAGCCGATCAGCGGAATTTCTATTGGTTCGATGATGGAGGGGAATCGTCCTCTTTTGATCGAAATTCAATCTTTGGTTAGTGTTTCAACTTATGGAACTCCGCAGCGAAGCGGAACAGGATTTGATGCCAAAAGATTACAAATGCTTCTGGCTGTTTTAGAAAAACGTGGAGGTTTCCGGTTAGGTGTTCAGGATGTCTTCCTCAATGTTGCCGGCGGGTTGCGCGTTGAAGATCCTGCGATCGATCTTTCAGTGGTTGCTTCTATTGTATCCTCTTATGAAGACTCATTTATAGCACCTTCTGTATGTTTTGCTGCGGAAGTTGGTTTGGGAGGGGAAGTGAGGGCTGTTAACAGAATCGAAAGCCGGATTTCGGAAGCGGCGAAGTTGGGTTTTAAGAAAATTTATATTTCAAAATATAATGGAAAGGGTTTGGATTTTAAAGATGCGAACATCGAGGTTGTAACAGTAGCGCATCTGGATCAGCTTTTTATGGAGTTGTTTTTGAATAAGTAAATAGAATTTTATCCATACCCGATTCGACCTTCAAGGGTCCTCCTGAGCATCCTGTTTATAGAAAACCAACGATAAAGCGAGTACCCTAACTCCATCGGAGTTTCCTTAAATTTTTCAGGAGCCTGTGATGGAGTTAGCGATTGTAAGGTCAGATCATAATTTATAAAAAGAGCGCTGCCAGTGAGCCAGGAATTATTGGATTCGAATTATTTTAAAACCGGACTTTCCTGCGGAAATGTAATACCGGTATCTGACTTCTTGCTAAATCTAATATTTCGCGTAATAACTCTGCAGCCTATCCGTCAACCGATCAAAAATCGGTTTACTGAATTCAACAAAAAGTTGCTGGGGGTCAGGAGGTAATAACTCCTGGCTTTTACACATCCTTAATTGTGCAGAAGAGAGTGCGCGTTCATCTCCATTAAAATTTGCCCACTCGCAAACCCAGTTATACTCTCCTCCAAATTTTTCCTGATCAATTTGCTGTTTAGTATTAAAATCTACCACGCGCATATCAAGTAGTCCACTGGAATGAACTGTTTTCCGGTTTTTTGTAAGTTTTGCTGTCACTGTATCGTAAAACTCAATCTTTTTCCTGTTCACGACTTTTTCGCCAATTTTTACACTGTCTTTACTGACCACCGTTTCCGTATTTTTTTCAATCAACGTTTGTCCCACAACAAAATCGTCGAATTGAAGGGTAATAACATGATCCGGTTTTAGTTTGTTATTTGTGGCTTCGTCAGGTGTATAAAACCGGACAAATTTGTTTAGTTTATGGTTATTTTTTAAAAAGTCATTGATGCGATCCTGAAAATATGCATTGCTTAACTGGTAAATTCTGGAAGTTACCGCAACCTGTTCCACAACCACTTTGAAAGAGGCTATGTTATATGAAGTTTCGAGCTGTTGTTCAATATCGCTGTAATTTGGATTCAGTACTTCTACTCTTTCAAAATGCTCATAAGCAATTCTGGCAGCAGCCCGATCATTCTGAGCTAAAGACTTTACCCCTTCAGAATAATGTGCATCAACAGCTTTTTGGCGGGAATTTCTTTCTTCCTCAGCATAATTTTTTGCGCTCACTAAACTGGTGCAGGTAGCACACGAATTTATTGCATCATATAATTTATTCAGCTTTTGATAGGAGGACAATAATAACTCCCATTTAGGTAATTCCGGTGCCGAAGCATTTTTCGAAATGTCATCCAAATGCTGAGCTACTGCGCTTGGAAAAGCCTGTTTAAGTATTTCCATAGAAGCGCTGTGTGCGGGATTACTTTTTAATTTATCAGCAGCCCGAAATACGGAATCGTCATAATCACCCCGTTTTAGCGACTTTTTCGCAGAATGACATCCGCTCATAACAATAAAAAAAACAAAAAGCAGACTTAGAGAGGAAAGTTTATTCATAAAAAGTTGTACAAATTGGCTATAAAATTTGCACAACAAATTTCTGCAAAAATTATCTCATTTTCGAGTGCTTTACCAAATAGGCCATCAAAACGGGATCAAATCCTTTGGCGATATCGGCTTCTATAAAATCAATTTTATACTGCCCGCATTTCAGCTTTAATTTTTGATAGAAATCACCGACAAATTTTTGGTATGATTCTCTGACCTGATCAGGTTGTACTTTTATTTTTTCCCCAGATTCCAGATCGATAAATTCATACGGGCGATTTTCGAATTCAAATGATTCTTCGGTTTTTTTATCAGTCACATGAAAAAGAAGTACCTCGTGTAGATTGTGCCTCAAATGCTGTAAGGCCGAAAATATCAAATCAGCTTCTTCAATGTTGTCAAACATATCGCTGAAAATGACGACGAGAGACCGCTTATGAATTTTTTCTGCTAATTGATGAAGGACAGTAGCGACAGAAGTTTTTTGTAATGGTCTTGTTTTTTGTAAAAGCGCATTCAATTCCTGCATGATCTTATGCACATGCGAAGGAGTTGACTTCACTGCTGTTTGTATTTCAATGGCATCTGAAAATGTACACAGGCTTACGGCGTCTTTTTGTCTTTGTAGCAGGTAGGTCAAACTAGCGGCGGCCATCAGGCTGAAAGTCATTTTGCCGTAGTTCTCTTCCGGATAATACATGGAAGAGGAAGTATCCAGCAGGATATGGCAGCGAAGATTTGTTTCTTCTTCGTAACGTTTCACATATAACCGGTCAGATTTTGCAAATACTTTCCAGTCAATATTTCTGGTTGATTCACCGGTATTATACAACTGGTGTTCAGCAAATTCCACAGAAAATCCGTGGAAGGGAGATTTGTGAAGTCCGGTAATGAAACCTTCAACCAGCTGTTTGGCCAGAAATTCCAGATTACCAAATTCTCTTATTTTTGCTAAATCCAGTTGCCTGTTGTTCATACAATAAATACCGTATTAATCTTTTGTACGCATGGAGATAATCTTACCTGCCTTGTGATCAACTTCTTCATTGGAATCAAGCATAACCATTCCTTCCATACCAACGATACGCATGGAAACACTGGCAACACCACTGGAAAGAATTCCAATTAAGCGGGCAGCTTCTTTACTGATATCAACCATCCTGTTTTTGGAATAAGGGCCGCGATCGTTTACTCGTACTATAACTTTTTTATTTGTTGCCGGATTTGTGATTTCCAACATGGTGTTAATTGGCAGTGTGCGGTGCGCAGCGGAAAGTTCGGTACTATTGTGAATCTCTCCTGATGAGGTTTTTCGCCCGTGAAAGCGTGATGAATAGAATGAAGCGCGACCAACTTCTGTTTTGCCAAGGCTTATCTGTGCTTCTGCATCAGGGAGTGCCGCCAGGGACAAAAATAATAGAATCAGAATCCGATGATAAGTCATATCTGAGCGTTTAGGTGGAACATAAACAAGGGTTTAAAAGCCTTATCTTTTACCATAATAGCGAGGCAGCATTAAGCCGCATGCCTGCATATTATTCAAATGTAACGGAATAACCGTAGAAAAGCTTGTGTTGTGTTGATAAAGTGCAACAGAAATCCCAAAAGTTTTTATTTTTCATGGCAAGGTTATTGCTAATATGTGCCCGTTTTTTTGTTCGCAGCAATAAACTTTCTATTTTAGCGTTTGCAAACCTATTAAAAACTAAACATAGTGGAAGACAGAGAGCAAATCTACTCCAAAAGGGTCAGGGCAGGAAAACGGACTTACTTCTTCGATGTTCGCTCTACGCGATCCAACGACTATTACCTAACCATTACCGAAAGTCGCCGTCATCCACAAGGAGAAGGCTTTACGTATGAGAAACATAAAATGTTTTTGTACAAAGAGGACTTTGATAAGTTTGTAGAGGCTTTGAAAGACGCGGTAGATCATGTGAAAACGGAATTGATGCCGGAAGTTGATTTTTCTCAGTATGAAGCCAAAGCGGACGAAGTTGACGCAATCGGCGAGTCAGATCTGAAGTGGGAATAAAAAACTTTACTTTTTAGAAGAGCCTTCGCAAATCATTGACGAAGGCTTTTAGTTTTTCTGTCCGGTAATTGGTAATTTTGCATGAAATTATCAGGGCTTGCTATTTAGGTACGGCCATTTACCATTTTAATATGATGAGCATAAAGGCTTAAAGGCCTTCTCATTTCATTTGTCTTAGTTTTTATGAGCCTTCAATGTGGAATTGTTGGATTACCGAACGTTGGGAAATCCACTTTATTTAATGCTATTTCTACCGGAAAAGCCGAAGCAGCCAACTATCCTTTTTGTACCATCGAACCAAATGTCGGCGTTGTAACGGTGCCGGATGAACGAATTGATGTATTGATCGGTTTGGTTAAACCTCAGAAAGTGATACCAACGATCATGGAATTTGTTGATATTGCAGGATTGGTAAAAGGCGCAAGTCAGGGAGCTGGTTTGGGAAATAAATTTCTTGCCAATATTCGTGAGGTAGATGCGATCGTTCACGTAGTTCGTTGTTTTCAGGATGAAAACGTTGTGCACGTTGAAGGAAAGGTGGATCCTGTTTTTGATAAAGAAATTATCGATATCGAATTGCAGTTGAAAGATCTTGAATCTATCGAGAAAAAAATTCAGAAAACTGAAAAAGGTGCAAGAGCGGGTGACGCAAAGGCAAAAGCAGAGCTTGAACTTTTGAAAAAATATAAAGAAACGCTGGAAGCCGGTAAAAATGCGCGCAGTCTTGTGGTTTCTGATGCAGATTTGAAAGAAGCTGCGGTTGGTGATTTAAAATTGCTTACAGACAAGCCTGTGCTTTATGTAGCAAATGTGGATGAAGATTCCATGCTTTCGGGAAATGAGTATTCCGAAAAATTGAGAGAAGCCGTTGCGCATGAAGGTGCGGATGTGATCATTCTCTGTGCTGCTATTGAATCTCAAATCTCGGAAATCGAGGACGAAGAGGAACATGAAATGTTCCTTGGAGAATATGGCCTGAAAGAATCAGGACTGAGTAAATTGATCAAAGCATCTTACGCGCTTCTAAATCTGATTACCTATTTTACCGCTGGTGTGAAAGAAGTTCGCGCCTGGACGATCGTGAAGGGCTGGAAAGCACCGCAGGCGGCCGGAGTAATTCACAGTGATTTTGAAAAAGGATTTATTCGTGCCGAGGTTATTAAACTGGCTGATTTTGAATTGTATAAATCAGAAGCCGGGGTGAAGGAAGTTGGCAAAATGGCAGTGGAAGGAAAGGAATATGTTGTTGCGGACGGTGATATTATGCACTTCCGATTCAATGTTTAATTGATGCTGTGAAATAAAAATATCGGCCAGCATTTCCATAAAATACTGGCCGATATTTTTGTAAACAAGGCTAATTTTATTCGAAAATATTTGATTCATCTTTGTGAATCATAGCGCGAAATGTATTGGACATATAAATGATATTATCAATCTGATTTTGTGCTTTGCTAAGAATGTGGATACTTAATCCGTCATTTATCAGTTTTCCAAAAAGCTGATAAAGAATGATCAAATCTTCTACGTTAACTGAAAAATCTCTCACTACATACATTTGAAAACCTTTATCTTCCTTCTCAGAAAAATAGAGAACTAAGTGGAAATCCTGGTCATTATAGAATGATATCACATGGTTTTCCTCAAATTTGGCAGGCATTTCCCGATGGTCAACCAGGCAGTCAATTATCTCAACCTCATTTTTTGTTAGAAATAGATTAGGGGTTAATGCCCAATCTGACGTAAATTCTTTCATACGTTCAGTCTTAGTTTAGTTATCTGGCTGGATTTCTGATTCAATATAAAACTATTTCTACAAAAATCGCGCCAGTTATCTTCTTCTATTCCATTCTATAGTTTTATAGCCTACCAAAAGATCTGACCGGCTTGTTGGCGGGCGGTGATAAATGAGGATATCATAGTCATTTTCGGTTGTTCCATAATTCCCTTCAACGTAGCCATCGTCGACCTTTGGGGGATTCCCTCTAACCACTGTATACTCATAGTTAACCACACCTTGTTTGATCAAAATATCTGCCTGGTATGCCTGGGTATCCTGATTGTATTCCATCCGATTCCTGTCATTGAGCTGCCATAAATTGAAAGCACCGTTGACATATATAGTGGCATCGGTATTTTCGGCGATCTTTAATGTAAAAAGTACAGGTGTATAATCCGCCTCGACACTTCCACGCCCTGACTCTTTTTGATCAACAATATACTGGCCATTTAAATCCTCGATTTGAATGTAACCGTTATCAGCCCGCGATCTGTCTGGTGTGATCGTTAAGCTGGTATTTTCACCGGAACGCTCCAAGGCATAAACGCCATAACCTCGTCCTGATAAAGTTCGGCTGTCAAAATATCGAAATTCATTTCCACCCGGAAAAGTATTTTCCAGATCGAAAAATGTGTATTCTAATATCGAATCAAATGGCCGTACATTGGTTGGTTTAAAACCTGATTTGGCCTGGTCGAAACGGAAGTTTTTACGGAGAACTACTTTAAGATCCTGCTGGGGTGCAATTAGATTGTAACCCTTATAATCTATACTGAAATCAATTTGCTGATCCGTAAATTGTTGCGTAATTCCCTGTGAAAATCGCGCTTCGGCTGTGATAGCAACCTTTGCTTCGTAAATCATAAACCTTCTGGTCAGCAACGTTTTTCGCCCTCTGTCCGTTGAAATGACTAAGACATAATTGCCGGATAGTTTTAATTTGGGTACTTCGAAACGGTAGTGTGTATAGGCAACCTTGGTACTGAATGATTGCTCATAATTCGTGAGTGGGTAATCGTTATACTCGTAAGTAAATTCTATGTCGTTGAGGTTTGATTTGGACCAATCGGCATTGCAATGAATTATTTTAGCACGAAGCCCGATCATGTTGGTGGTCATATCGTCAAATTCCAGGACCAACGGAAAGCTATTTTGGATTGGGATAATAGGAGGTGATATCAACCGGGTTGGGTTTTCTTTATCCTCAGTCCCCGGATAGAGTAATACTGTTTTAATGTCATCTGTGTAGATATAATCTTCCAGACGAACATCAGAATTCTGAGCCTGAGTTAGTAAAAATGAAAAACTGAAAAGTGCAAAAAGTATATAGCGCATAAATAGGATTGAGACAAAAATGTAACTTCTAAACAGAAACAACGTATTAAGGACAACGATGTTTTTTAACATAATTAACTATTTTTGTTGTAGAACCGAAACAATATGACAGCACAACCTCAAAAATATTATTCAGAAGAGGAATATTTGGATATAGAACGTGACGCCGATTATAAAAGTGAATATTATAAGGGCGAAATTTTTGCTATGGCCGGAGCTGGTCATAATCATAACCGGATTGTAGAAAACTTAACGGGTGAATGTTACATTGCCTTTAAAGGAAAAGAATGTCGCACTTATTCAAGCGACCAACGCATTCATATTCCTGAAACAGGGCTATACACTTATCCGGATTTGCTTATCGTTTGTGATAAAAATCAATACCTGGATGATAAAAAAGACACGATACTAAATCCCACGGTTATTATTGAAGTGCTTTCTGAAAGTACCGAAGCTTATGATCGCGGGCAGAAATTTCATTTTTATCGGAGCATAACTTCTTTGCAGGAATACGTTCTGATCAATTCCCGGTCTTTTGCAGCAGAGGTTTTCCGTAAAAATGAAGAAGGACTTTGGGTTTTGGCATCGGAAGCATATCAATTGAAGCACCAGTTGGAGTTGGCTAGCGTTGGTCTCACACTTTCGATGGAAGATATTTATGCGCAGACAGAAGATTTATTAAAGTCAGCTTAAAATTAAAAGGTCATTTTCGAGCGAAGCTGAAAATGACCTTTTAATTTTATTAAAGCGAAATTAATTATCCTAATTCTTCAACTTCCATCATGGCATTTTCCCAGGATTCGGTTGCTTCATCAAGCTTTTTCTTGACGTCAGCGTAAAACTTGTTCAATTCTGCCAGCTTAGCAGAATCGTTATAAATCGAAGGCTGAGCCAATTTTGTTTCAGTTTCAGACTTTTTAGTTTCTAGATTGCTAATCGTGGCTTCCAGCTCTTCAACCTGTTTCTTCGCCTTTTTTAGCTTTTGCACATCTTCCGGAGAAGTTGATTTATTGTTATTCGGTTTCTGGGTATTTCCATTAGCCGCCTGATTGCTCTTCACTTGTGGTGGAGCACTACTTACTACTGCTTTTTCACTTGCAGCAGATTGTAATCCACGCTCTTCAATCCATCTTTCATATTCCACATAGGTACCTGGATATTCCTTGATCTGGTGATCTTCGATATACCAGATTTTATTGGCAATCGATTCAACGAAATATCTATCGTGAGAAACTACGATGTAACTTCCTTCATATTGCTGCAAAGCCTGGATCAAAATGTTCACCGACTGCATGTCTAAGTGATTGGTAGGCTCATCGAGCAGCAGGAAATTCGCTTGTGAAAGCAAAACTTTTGCTAAGGCAACACGGGATTTTTCACCTCCGGAAAGTACCTTGATCTTTTTAAATACATCGTCTCCCGAAAAAAGGAAACAGCCTAAAACCGTACGTAATTCCGTTTCTGTTTTGGTTGAATTCGCGTATTTAAGTTCTTCTAAAAGATTGTGGTTAATGTTCAGGGATTCCAGCTGATGCTGTGCGTAGAACGTAAACATAACGTTATGCCCTAATCTTCTTTTTCCATCAATCGGCTCTGTACCTGCAACAACTCGCAAAGCCGTAGACTTACCACGTCCGTTCGCTCCGATCAAAGCAATCTTGTCACCACGTTCCATGGTAATACTGGTATGGTCCAGAATCACTTTGTCGCCATACGCTTTTGAAGCATCTTCCAGCTGGAAAACGTGACGGCCTGGTTGGGTAGTGAACTGGAAACGGAAATGAACTTTTGCATTTTCGTCAACAACCGCATCCACAACATCCATTCTGTCAAGTGCCTTAACACGGCTCTGTACCTGCTTCGACTTTGTTGCTTTGGCTTTAAAACGTTCAATGAAACGTTCTGTCTGCTTTATTTTTGCCTGCTGGTTTTCAAAAGCTCCGCGTTGAATATCATTACGTAATGCTTTTTCTTCCAGATAGTATGAATAATTTCCGGAATACAAATTCAATTTCCCTCCCGAAACCTCAACAATCGTATCAACCGTATTGTCAAGAAATGCCCGGTCGTGAGAAACCACGATCACAGCACCTTCATAACTCTGAACATATTTTTCAACCCACTGAATAGACGGTAAGTCCAAGTGGTTGGTAGGTTCATCGAGCATCAAAAGAGACGGTTTTTGCAAAAGCAATTTTGCCAGCATTACCCGCATTCTCCATCCCCCTGAGAATAATCTTAATGGTCTGTGCAGATCATCCGTTACAAAACCAAGTCCTTCAAGGATTGCTTCTGCTTTGGATTGAATTGTATAACCGTCCAACGCATCAAACTCGTCCTGAACTTTTGCAAGTTTATCCACGAGTTCGTCGCGGTAATTATGCTCCATTTCATGCAGAATTTTATCAATCTGCACCTGAAGCTGGTTTTGGCGCTCAAATGCCTGCATGGCAACAGCCAAAATTGACTCATCACTTTGGTATGAAAGCAAATCCTGGTTCAGGAAACCAATCGTGCAGTCTCCTGATTTGGAGATACGCCCTTCATCCGGCTGGTATTCCCCATCGATCATCCGAAGCAGGGTAGATTTCCCCGTTCCGTTCAAACCGATAAGGCCAATTTTCATTTTTGGCTTAATATGAAGCGACGCGCCATCGTAAAGTGCACGGTCGCCAAGAAAATAACTGAGGTTCGTAATCGCGATCATGCCGCAAAGGTACGGATAAGATAGAGATTGTAAAAATTCAACATGTTGGAATAGTTATAAAGTCAAATAGTTAATCCGAAATATGACATTAATCTTGTAAATTTGTGTTGTGGGTAACACAGAGTTTCACAGGGGTTAGGAAGAGGAGCACAGAGTTTTCATTTAACAAAAATTATTCTTTATATCAAAAGATTCTTCTGTCTTCTATTGAGCCTTGGATGTTAATTTATCAAAATATTTTTAGACATGAGCTATACATACAAGTTGAGGCTGGTGCCAGAACCTGAGGGAGGATATACGGTTTTCGTTCCGGCTCTTCCAGGATGCATTACCTATGGTGAAAGTATCGACGAAGCATTGGAAATGGCGAAGGAGGCTATTTCCTTATATGTTGAAGAGTTAACAGAGCGAGGGGAGCCAGTTCCCGATGATAGTAATACTTTAGAATACTCTCTTAGTCTTGTTGCTTGAACTTATCACCGAAATATTTGATAAAACTTTTAGAGTCTAACGGTTTTATTTTTAAAAGGTCGAAGGGATCGCATCAGGTTTTTTACAACGAGGATTCCAACAAGACGGTCATAGTGCCTTTTCATGGAGGAAAGGATCTAAAAAAGGAACATTTCTAGCTATTATTAAACAAGCTGGAATAGATATCAACAAATAATAATCCAGATTTTGAATAACTTATTCCCCATATTCCTGAAACTTGAAAATCTTCATACACTTATCGTTGGCGGTGGATATGTTGGTTTGGAAAAAATTACTGCGGTTTTGGATAACTCGCCTGAAGCGACGGTTACTTTGGTTTCTCCTGAAATAAGGCAGGAGATTCGTGAGATCGCTGTTAATAACGAAAGGATTTCTTTGATTGAAAGAAAGTTCGAAGATGGTGATTTAGCGGAAAAAGATCTGGTCATTGTGGCGACGAATGACAAGGAAGAAAATAAAAGAATTAAATCCGTCGCCCGGGCTAGACATATGCTTTGCAACGTCGCCGATACTCCTTCACTTTGTGATTTTTATCTTTCTTCCGTGGTAAGAAAAGGTAATTTGAAAGTTGCGATTTCAACCAATGGTATGTCCCCAACGCTGGCAAAAAGGCTTAAAGAAGTGTTAACTGAGGCACTACCGGATAATCTTGAAACGGCCATGGAGCAATTGAAAGCAGTCAGGGATATGTTGAAAGGTGATTTTGCTTACAAGGTTGATGAGTTGAACCGGATTACTTCAGTATTGATGGAAAAGTCTGAAGTTAAGGAGTGATACGACTTAACACATTATCCCAAACTCCCGCATCGCCCTCGGAAAATTTTTCCCTTCATGCCCGGATCTGCTTAATTTTACCAGGGCAAATCTTTGCAGGGTATCAAGTTCAATCCACTGCCTTTGTGTCAATAGTGGACACTTCCAATCCATCGCTTTCGTCTGTACTTCTTCCGAAACTTCGTTTAGAATGTTCCAGCTATCATCCACGGAAGCTAATAAGCTTGCTTCGTGATCTGTATATTTCCAAACCAGCTTAGTTACAAAATCGTGATACTGGTCAATTTCTGCATCGAGATAACAAGGCAAAAATGCGAGCTGAGTTTTTTCTTCAACACTTATCTTTACCCATTCCGGAAGTTTTAATTTAATGCCGCAGGTATCGAGTTTGTATCGGACAATCATGGGGATACAACGCAGCGATTCAACAAAATCACTTTCAAATTCAAAGAAAAGCGGAGTGATGATTTCAGTTTTCATTTTAATTTCAGATTAAATTAGTGGCTGGTAGCTCTGATTCAACGAATTCATTTTTTTCGGTGCAACATGTCGGGCAGGAATATTCCTCGGGTAAAGATTTAAAGGAGGTATATGGCAAAATCTTGTTAAGCTCGTCGCCATAAGCGGGATGATAAATCGTCAAACAATTCGGACATTGATGAACCAAAACCGTCGCCGATAATTCATCTTTTATTTCATCTTCAATATGAATTATTTCAGCATTTTCGAAGGTCCGGCGATTATTGAATTGACGGCACAATCGTTCGAGTTGCCATGGCAGGTGGATTTTGAACAATCCTTTTTGGAACAAGATATGTTTTCTACTGTTGGGATTGAAATTTTCAGTGTGATAAATATCGTAAACACTTAGTAAAGAGAGCTGTGCAAAGCTGATCACTGATCTTTTTCGTACCAGAACAGAGCCAAAAACCTCAGATTTTTTTCGTGTCTGAATTCCAAAACAAAGACCAAAAGTTCTCGTGTCATTTTTTTCAATGTAACGGATCAGATAATCTTTAAGCTTGGTTCCATCTGCGGTGTGATCTTCTGTTTGCCATGCTAATTCATTAGCCGCATGGCGGACATTGATATTATGTTTACCAAGAATATTGCTCCAGGAAGCACGGTGAGAATCCTCAATACCTTTGATAATCAACGATCTCCAAGGTGTTACGCATATTTCTCCGACACGTGTTTTCAGGCATAACAAACAAAGATCAATCAGGAACTCAACCGGAAATAGTTCATCGCGACGGTATAATCCCAGCCAGGTTCTTGACTCATACCGGTTAAATCCTTCGTAGTATGGCAGTGAAAACGATGGTAATTCCAGTTCTTGTGTCGCTGGAATGGATATGTATGTTGTTTCATTTCTTACTGTTTCATACAGACTTTCAAGAGTCAGGCATTCTTGATGGAGCATGCAGTTTTCCAGAATTTTTGAAATCCTGCCGATTTCATTGGTATATATTAATTCCGGCCAGCGGAATAGATTGTTGCTTTGTTTTAATCTGATGTATAGATACCAGTATTGTGGCTCTGGCGATGAAATAAAGTTTAGATTTCCGGTGAAAAAGGGTGTGAAGCTCTGGTTTGAGTCGGAAATATTGATTTTTAATTCAGGCTGGTAATCAAAACTATCCAGAACTGAATGATATTCATTGTTACCCAGCCATTGTCCGGTTCTGAAAACCTCTTCACCACAATAGGAGCTGATGATATTTGGGTGTTTCTCAGTATTGAGTTCGTAGCTGATATTTAATTTTTGCAGGTTCTTTTCAATAAAACGCACCACTTCGTAATGGACGGTCAATAACAATTGCTGACGCGCTCCAAATCTGACATTGCGAATGCCGGATGACCATGCGACGGTTAGAATATCTTGAAGATATCCCGGCGATACGATACCTCCGGGGAGGTTGATTTTTATGGTGTAATAATCGCGCATGGTTGTTTTGATAATGTATTGATAATCATTTGATTTTCGAATTGGGTGATGGGGCTGCGACGCGATTACCGGGCGTGGTTCCACCTCACGATAGGGCGTTGCCCCATCCTAAGATATCTCGCCCTTTCAGGGCTAGGCCATCATCACTGCCCTGAAAGGGCGCCATATTTTAGCGTTGGGCAACGCCCATCGGATTTGGGCGGTCGCCCATCGGATTTGGGCGGTCGCAACATCGGATATGGGCGGTCGCAACATCGGATATGGGCGGTCGCAACATCGGGTTTGGATTATTGCGTTATTGGATATTGGCCACTATATCACCACATTTAGTCATTAGATCGTCACCATCTCAATTCGTTCCAAGATCGCCCGAACCTCCGGCCGGCATGAGCCGCAACCCGTTCCTGCACCCGTTTTCTGGCAAAGTTTTTGGAAATCATCACATCCATCCCGAATTGCTTTTTCCAGATTTCCCTGTCCGACACTGTTACAAGAGCAAACCAATTTTCCTTCCATAGGATCCACACGCTGGCTGGCTCTTAACAATTGAAGCCGTTTTTCAGAAAGTTCTGTTCCCTTTGCGATCAAATCCCGAAATTCCAGAAATTCATTTTTGTCACCAATCAAAATAGCACCAACCAGCCTGTCCTGATGAACAATACACTTTTTATAATACCTTTTTGATTTATCTATAAAAACAATCTCTTCGTAAGTCGGGTCGTTGGGAGGTACTTCCGTCATACCAATACTGCTCATGTGCAAGCCTTCCATTTTTAGGATATTCATGGAAACGCTTCCCTGATAAGGCTTGGAAATATCACCTGCTATGAAATGAGCAGCGACTTCTGCCTGCTGTTCCGCTGCCAGCGTTATTCCCCACATTTGTCCCCGCCACTCAGCAATTTCTCCGGCCGTAAAAATGGATTCGTCCGAGGTTTGCATGTAGTCGTTGACGAGGATTCCCCGTTTATTTTCGATTCCTGCGTCCAGTGCAAGTTCAATGGCCGGTACCGTTCCAATGGCCAGCACAACCACCTGACACGCTATTTTTCTTCCTGATTTTAATAGTATTCCTTCAACTTTTGTAGTTCCGTTATAGATTGAAACTTCATCGTTAAAGAAGATTTCAATACCCCGATCCGTCAAATCCTGGTATAATAATTCACTTGCCAGAGGGTCCAGCTGCCTTTCCATCAGCCTTCCGCTTCTCTGGATAACCGTTACGCGAATATTCATTTTGCGGAAAGAAGCAGCGAGTTCCAATCCTAAAATCCCGCCACCGACAATCACTGCATGAGCGTCCGTCTGGTTTACAAAAGGTAAAAGTTTGTCTGCATCCATTCTTGAACGCATATTAAAAATGCCAGGAAGTTCGGGGACGCCCTTAGGTTTGAAAGATCTGCTTCCCATCCCCAGAATCAGTTTGTCATAGGTATGTTCATTGCCTTCACTATCGGTCAGGATTTTATTTTTCCGGTCAATGTGAACAATACTGATTCCTTTGTGAACAACAATATTGGCATCTGTAAACTCATCTTCCCGAAGCTTCACAAGCTGCTCCCAGCTTTGTTCGCCGCTGATATAATCCGGTAGCAAAACACGGTTATAAAACGGATATATTTCTTTTGAAAAGACATGGATTTCGTCGTCCTGATTGAGTGTCCGGTAGGTATTTACAAAACCCAGACCGGCAGAACCGGCGCCTATAATGACTATTTTTTCAAAAGGTTTTTTGTACAATAAAACTTCGACAGCTGAAAATTTAAAATCCGGCTCTTTCGAACGAGGATCAACCAGTGAATTTGTAAGATTATTGGCCCGCCCTAAATTACTTCCCAGAATTTTCCCCCAATGCATAGGCAAAAAACATAATCCCCGTCGTACGTCCTCGGTTAATTGTGCTTTCACGCGAACATCTCCGCGACGGCCCTTTACCACGACAAGTTTTCCTTCCGTTATATTTCTCAATTCTGCATCTTTCGGATGAATCTGCAAAAATGGTTGTGGGATATGTTGTTTAAGTTTTGTGACCCGACCGGTTTTCGTCATCGTATGCCATTGGTCGCGGATACGGCCGGTGGTTAGTACCAATGGAAAATTCTCATCTAATGGTTCGGAGGTATTTTCGTCCGTTATGGCGAAAATTTGAGCTCTTTTGTTAGGAGTGTAAAATATGTGGTCCGTAAAAAGTCGTTTCGTTCCGATTGCTGGCGAATCGGTTATTTCGGGAGTTGTTGCCGTCTTGTTATCAGTTGATTTTATTGCAGCCAAAGGCCATTGAATACTGCGTTGACTTTTCAGTAAATCATAACTTACCCCCGAAACGTCAACATTTGTATTGGCGGTAATTTTGACATATTCGTCATAAACCTCCGAGGTGTTTTTGTAGTTAAAAGCCTCCGAGAAACCCATTTTTTGTGCAAATTTCCAGATGATTTCAGCGTCTGGTAAAGCCTCTCCTGGTGCTTCAAGTGCTTTTGGCAGAAAAGTAATCCGCCTTTCCGCATTGGTCATCGTTCCTTCTTTTTCCAGCCATGCTGCCGCAGGTAAAACCACATCAGCAAAGTGAACGGTATCAGCCAGGTTTGAAACATCCTGAACAACCACAAAACGTGAATTTTTCAACGCTTTTTCTGCCATATTAAGATCCGGCATACTTACGAGCGGATTGGTGTTGATAATCCATATCGCCTTCAACCGATCGTCGGCCAAAGCTTCAAACATTTCAGTGGCAGTGAAGCCAGGTTTATGCGCAATTTTAACCGGACTATCCCAAAATGCCTCCATTTCTTCCCGGTGTATGACATTGGTCACATCACGATGTGCAGGAAGAATATTGGCCAGTCCGCCAGTTTCCCGGCCACCCATGGCGTTTGGTTGTCCGGTAAGAGAAAATGGACCGTTGCCGGGAGAACCGATTTTACCTGTTATCAAATGCAGATTGATCAGCGAAAGATTTTTGTTTACGCCAATCACTGACTGATTTAAACCCATCGTCCACAGAGAAAGAAAACCCTTCGACTCACCAATCCATTCAGCAGCCTGATAAATATCTTTTGCATCAATTCCGCAGATTTCGGCAGCTTCCTCAATTGTTCTTTCAAAAACTTTTTCCTGAAAATTTGAAAATCCGTCGGTATGATTTTCTATAAAATCCTGGTTGATATATTTTTTTTCAATCAGGATCCGTCCGATGGCATTGTTCAAAACAATATCGGTTCCCGGAATTATGCCCAAATGAAGATCTGACGAGCGGGCTGTATCTGTTTTACGCGGATCAACACAGATAATTTTTACATTCGGATTAGCTGCTTTATGTGCTTCAATTCTTCGCCATAAAATCGGATGGCACCAGGCCGGATTTGCACCCGTTACATAAAAAACATCCGCTTCTTCAATGTCGTCATAACAAACTGGCACACAATCTTCGCCGAGTGAAAGTTTGTAACCAACCACCGCAGAACTCATGCATAGCCGGGAATTGGTATCAATATTATTGGATCCAATAAATCCTTTAATCAGCTTATTAACCAGATAATATTCTTCCGTCAGACATTGTCCGGACACATAAAAAGCAACGGAATCCGGGCCGAATTTTTTGATCAGTGTTTTAAAAACAGCAGCAGTTCGGTCCAGCGCTTCGTCCCAGGTAACCCGTTGCAGAGGCATCGAACGGTTTAGCCGCATTTGTGGATACAGCAATCGGTCCGATTGATCCATCACCGTGTAATGCAAATTCATTCCTTTTGAACAAAGCATACCTTTGCTGGAGGGATGTTCTTTATCTCCCTCCAGGCTCAGTTGGCCGTTAGCTTCCTTTGTCACAACTACGCCGCAACCCACGCCGCAATAGCAACAGGTAGATTTGAAGGTATCAGAGGAATTCTTCATAACAGCCGGTTTATTTTTTTTGTAGTAATTAAGAATTCGCAGTTTCCAGAGTACTGGCTTCGGGTACGGCCATTCTTATTTTATCAAAATTGACCAAAGCGACAATCGCTGCCACGCAGGCAATCGCAACACCGATATAGACAAAAGCCTGAGAGTAAGAAATTGAGCTTGATTTGAAAAGAAAACCTGCTAATACAGCGCCCACATTTCCACCGGCTCCTACAATTCCGCTTACTGAGCCGATTGCTTTTTGATTAACAAAAGGAACAATGGCATAAGTAACGCCATTCGCCATTTTCAAAAACATGGCAAAACATAACATGCTGATTACGGCGATTGTCAGGGTAGAGCTTTGTGCGAAAAGCGCGATGCCAATTCCTTCCAAAGCGAGCAAAAGTGCTAATAAACGGCCTTTGCCAAGCATACCGTATTTCAAACCCACTTTGTCCGCTACAATTCCACCTAAAGCTCTGGCGAATAAATTCATGAAACCAAAGGTTCCGGCAAGGATTCCGGCAACTGCCAGTGTTGCGTTGAAATTTTCAAAAAAGTATAAAGCTGCGATATTATCAAACGTAATTTCAATACCAAAACAAGCCCCGTATGCAAGGAAAAGTGCCCAGGTACGAGGGTCTTTCATCGCCATCGTCATAGTACCTTTTACTTTGACTGTTGAGTTTTGTGTCGATTCAGGAAGCTCGTCAAAATTTCCCGCTGGGGTATCTTTGGTGTAGAAGTAATAAACAAAAGCAAAAATAAATAAAGCGACACCTGGTACGATCATCGCCAAACGCCATGCCGATTCAGGTAAATAACCTGCGCCGATAAACCCTGCGAAAATCAAAGGCATCACCATATTCGTAACACCGCCACCAAGATTTCCCCAGCCCCCTGCCACCGCATTGGCCGTTCCAACAATTTTCTTGTCAAACATCACCGATGTATGATATTGTGTGACTACAAACGAGGCACCGATTACTCCAATCGCTAATCTGAAAAGTAAAAATCCTTCATAGGAGTGAACCAGGCCGACAGTCATAACCGGTATGGAACAGATTCCTAAAAGTGCTGTATACGTTTTTCTTGGTCCCCAGGAATCACAAAGTTTCCCAACAGCGATGCGGGCAATGACGGTTGCGGCTACGGAAGCAATGATGATATTTCCGATCTGTCCTTTTGTTAAGCCTAAATCTGTTTTAACAACGGTCATCAACGGAGCCAATCCAAACCAGCCGAAAAAGCAAAGGAAAAAAGCCATCCAGGTCAGGTGGAAAGTGCGCATTTGTACGCCTTTCGCGCTGAAAATATTTAATTTCTCTAACGGTTTATTCGACATTTCCATAGTTCAGTACGTTTTAAACTTTTGATAATAAGCGTGATGCAGAATTTGAAATCTATATGATGAGCGATTATTTCAGGAAGTCTGGTTTGATACTGATCATCAGATATGCCCAGTTGGCCATTTTCTTTGGATCTGTTACTCCCTTTACCTGGGCCAGTGAATTTGTTGGTAAAAAGGTGCAGTATCCGCCCTGAAAACTGATCGTTTTGGTTAAATTATAGGTGGCGATAATATCCAGTTCTTCCCCAAAATTACTGCTTAGTTTTTCATCTTTGGAGTTGGTTATCTGTGCTGCACTTGAAAACTGGTGCAAATCAGCCTGGATAGAGAGCTTTGGAGATGCTTTAATTAAACTTGTTAGGTATAGGTCTGAAAGTCCGCCTTTTCCGAATCCGTTTGCGGTGTAGAAATAATCCATTTGTCCCCAAAACTTATGTGGTGTGCCGTAAAGCGGGTCGAAACTTCTGTTTTTGGTACTGCCTGAACCACTGCCGGAAGTATAATCAAATCCTGGGCCGAGGCTGATAAACTTGTTCACGTCGTAAATAGCTTTTACAGAGTACATATAAGATGATAGCCGGACGCCATCTTTATCTTTTCCTTGCTGCAAATAACCGCTGGCGGCAAAATTCCAGTTTTTCCCCAATTTCGTCTGAATAAAAGGTCCCAATGTTACCCGGCTGTTCACGCCTCTTTCAAGCGTTTTTGTGCCTGTTGCAGTCAAAGTATATTTCTGAAAATCGTCTTTTAATACCAAAAATGAGACATTCCCCTGACTTAGCTTTTTACTTAAATAAGCAAACTGCATCGATTTATACATCGAACCAATTCCATTCGTTCCGGCGGGATACCCGTTGGGTACGCCATTATACAAAGTGCCTGTTTTTAACTCACTGTTCTGGTTATACGCAAAGCCCAAATGCGCGGTAAAACCTTTGTTGTTATACTTGATTATAGCCGCATCATGACGTCTAGCTTGTTGCAACCAGTCAAGATTTCCAAGCAAACGGCTGTCGTCATAAAGTAATTCCTGGCGCCCGATTTTAATAGAAAGTTCTTTGCCCAGTTTGGTATTGTTGGTGTCCAGTAAACTGATTTCGCCCCAGGCTTCGTGCAACATAAAACCATTTAAATTTGCATTTACGACACGGTTGTTGGTAGAAGCGTCCTGTCCCCAAACTCTTACATCCTGCGCTGAAATGTAAAAATTTGTGCGGTAACCTTTGTATCCAACATTCAACCGCGTGCGCTGCGAAGTGAAAAATGCGGGTTTGTTTCCTTTGGAAAGAGGCGAACCTTGTCCATCCAAAAGTTCAGAACGTGTACGAAGCTGGCCGGAAATACTTAACTGCGCCTTTGATTGTGACGGTAGCAGAAAAGACATAAGTAGTGCAGCCCCTGTAATCAGGAGGTAGATTTTTGTTTTCATTTGAATCTGTGATAAAATGAAAAAAGTAACTGTTGCCATGATGATGGCAGAATTCGTTCATAGAGGCAACCCTTTGCGCTCCGGATACACAGGAATTTGTTTTATGTTATTTTTTCCATTTTATTTGGTGCGTTTGTGTGATACATGAACAACATCCCGAGGTTTGAATAGCCCAGTTGGGATAACACATAAGCCGATTTTGGTGTCCCCACACCGGATCGGCTTTTATTTTAAGAGGCCAGATTCGCGCTCTGCAAATACTCCATCGCATAGGATGGGTGCAATCCTACAACCTCTCCAAGCACAATGATTGCCGGTGTGCCCAGTTTATTTTCTTTCACTAATCGTGGCATTTCCCAAACCTGCCCAATCACACTTTTTTCCTCCGGTCGCGTACCATTCTGGATCACCGCCATAGGCAAATGTCCGCGGCCAAAATATTTATATAAATCACAAATTTCATCAAGTTTATTCATGCCCATCAAAACCACGATGGTTGCTTTGGATTGAGCCGCCAACCGCATATCATCCGACAGCTCCCCATTTCTGGTCGTTCCGGTAATGACCCAGAAACTTTCACTTACCCCGCGTCTGGTAACCGGAATTTCCAGGGAAGCCGGAACGGCGATACAGCTTGAAACACCAGGAATTACTTCGCAGATAATGTCATGATCACGTGCATATTCCATTTCTTCATGACCACGTCCGAATACGAAGGAGTCACCGCCTTTCAAACGAACAACATGGCCTCGTTTCCGGGCAAGCTTCACGATCAGTCCGTTGATTTCATCCTGAGAAAAAGAGGCTTCACCCACTTTTTTTCCAACATATATTTTCATAGCTGCTTCCGGTGCAAAATCAAGAATCTCGGTGCTGACCAACTCGTCGTATAAAACGACATCGGCTGTTTTTAAAACTTTGATTCCTTTTAAAGTAATCAGCTCTCCGTTTCCCGGACCTGCTCCCACGAGTGTAAGTTTCGGCTCCATCTCTTTTATATATGTTCTGGTGAATATTAGAAATGTACTATGAATAGTAAATAGTAACTATTGTTGTTTGTTGGTTCAAAATTAGCATCAATATTTTACAAAACAACACTTTTGCCAAAAATTAAGTATCTTTTTAAACTTAAATTAGAATTAAAAGTTAGGATTTATGAAAAACACACTTTAATTTTGACATGTACTATTAGATAGTTGAAATACTTAATTATATAAAAAGTACAATAAAACAACAGGGTTATTCAAAATTAATAGTTACTTATAACTATGAAAGCAAACACAAACACGCATATTGTTATCATTGGTAATGGTATGGTTGGCTACAAATTCTGCGAGAAATTGCTGGCCAAGAAAAAAAATGATCAGGAATTCATGCTGACGGTTTTTGGGGAAGAACCTCGTGTGGCTTATGATCGCGTGCATTTGAGTGAATATTTTGCTGGTAAATCTGCGGACGATCTTACAATGGCGAGTAAAGAATGGTATGATGAAAATAACATCAGACTATTTCTCTCAGATCCTGTTGTGGATATCGACAGAGAAGAAAAATTGGTAAGATCTCATCATGGACATGTAGTACATTACGACTATCTGATCATGGCAACTGGCTCAGGCGCGTTTGTTCCGTCTATTCCCGGTGTGGAAAAGGATGGTGTTTTTGTTTACCGTACTATTGAAGATCTGGAGCTTATTCAGGCCTATGCCCGCAAGGCAAAAAGAGGTGCCGTTTTGGGTGGTGGTTTGCTTGGTCTGGAAGCGGCCAAAGCGTTACTGGATTTGGGGTTGGAAGAAGCCCATGTGGTGGAATTTGCCTCCCGCTTAATGCCAAGGCAAATTGATGATGCAGGTTCGAGGATACTGCAAAGTCAGCTGGAATCGCTTGGTTTGAATATTCATCTGGCCAAAAGTACACAGGAAATCGTTGGAGACGATTGTATCAAAGGGATGCAGTTTGTCGATAATACTTTCCTGGACGTGGATATGCTGGTTATTTCTGCCGGTATTCGTCCGCGTGATGAACTGGCAAAAATAGCGGGACTGGAAACACATCCTCGCGGCGGGATCATTGTAGATAACGGATTAAGAACTTCTGATCCTTATATTTTTGCCATAGGTGAATGTGCGCTGGCGCATCACATGATCTACGGATTGATCGCTCCCGGTTATGAAATGGCTGATGTGGTAGCCAATGCTTTAACAGGTATTGATAAGGAATTTTTGCCTTACGATATGTCGACAAAACTAAAACTGATCGGAACCGATGTAGCCAGTTTCGGTGACCCGTTTATAGAGGAACCGGCTTGCAGAACAATACGATACGAGAACAAAGCAAAAGGAATTTATAAAAGAATCAATGTTTCGCCGGATGGCAAAGAATTACTGGGTGGGATTCTGGTAGGCGATGCGGAGCAATATAATATGCTTCTGCAAACCTGTAAGAATAAAACAATTTTGCCTCCTGATTCCGAGGATCTTATTTTAGGGTCAAGAGGCGGGGAAGAAGCTGGACTTGGTGTGATGAGTTTGCCAGACGATGCTCTGATTTGTTCCTGCGAAGCGATTACAAAAGGAATGCTTTGTCATGAAATTGGCGAAAAAGGCAATAATACGATGGATCTGCTTAAAAAATCCTGCAAAGCCGGTACTGGCTGCGGTGGTTGTGTGCCGCTGGTAAAAGATATTATCCAGGGTGTGATGAAGCAAAATGGGCAGTATATCAAAACGGTTATTTGTGAACATTTTAACCATTCCCGCCAGGAATTATTGGATCTGGTGAAAATGAACGGGTTGAAAACGTATGGGGAAGTGCTGAATGAATTTGGACATGGAGACGGTTGCGAAGTTTGTAAACCGCTTGTTGCGTCGGTATTGGCCAGTCTTTGGAATGAAAATGTTTTGACAAAAGACCGCGCGCCTATCCAGGATTCTAACGACCGGTATCTCGCAAACATACAAAAAGGTGGTACCTATTCAGTGGTTCCAAGAATTCCGGGCGGGGAAATTACCCCGGATAAACTGATTGTGATCGGACAGGTTGCCAAAAAATATAATCTGTATACTAAAATTACAGGCGGACAAAGGATTGATCTTTTTGGTGCGCATGTCAATGACCTGCCTTTGATCTGGGAAGAACTGATAGATGCCGGTTTTGAAAGCGGTCATGCGTATGGAAAAGCATTACGTACTGTAAAAAGCTGTGTTGGATCAACCTGGTGCCGATTTGGGGTGCAGGATTCTGTTTCTTTCGCTATTGAAATTGAAGATAGATATAAAGGAATTCGTGCCCCACATAAATTCAAATCGGCGGTTTCTGGATGTATCCGCGAATGTGCGGAGGCGCAAAGTAAGGATTTTGGTATCATTGCTACCGAAAAAGGATGGAATTTATATGTCTGCGGCAATGGTGGTTCGAAACCTCAACATGCGCATTTGCTGGCCTCTGATGTTGATAAGGAAACCTGTATAAAACTGATCGACAGATTCCTCATGTTTTATATCAAAACGGCTGATCCATTAACAAGAACCGCCACCTGGCTGAATAAAATGGAAGGCGGTATGTCATATCTGAAAGCGGTTGTTGTTGACGATTTGTTAGGATTAGCCTCCGCATTTGAAGAAGAAATGCAAACGTTGATCAACAACTACAAATGTGAATGGAAAGAAGTTGTGGACAGTCCGGAATTAAGAAAACGCTACAATCATTTCGTAAACGTCCCTGAAAAAGATCCGACCATAACATTCGAAGAAATGAGGACCCAAAAACGAGCCAAAGAATGGGTCTAGCCAAAGAGGCCTGAAAGGCCGACATATCTTAGCATCGGGCACCGCCTGATGGCTCCGGGATATCGATGTCGGATACCGCCCGATGGCACCGGGATATCGTCGTCGGGGCACCGGCCGATGGCCCCGGGATATCGTCGTCGGGATACCGCCGGATCGCTCCGGAATATCGTCGTCGGGATACCGCCCAATGGCCCCGGGATATCGACGTCGGGGCACCGGCCGATGGCCCCGGCATGTTGACAACACCAACGATTCATTCCAATAAAAAATCATCATGGAACCAACACATAACACAAAAGACAGAATAACCTGGCACCTCGCCTGCAACGTCAACGACATCCCGGAAGACGGCGGAGGCTGCGCCTTAATCGAAGGAAAACAAATCGCTATCTTTAACTTTACCCGAAGAGGCGAGTGGTATGCTACTGACAACCAGTGCCCACACCGCCAGCAAATGGCCATAGGCCGCGGAATGATCGGAAGTCAGGGAGAGGAACCTAAGGTGGCCTGCCCGTTTCACAAAAAAACTTTCTCCTTAAAAAGCGGGCAATGCCTGACCGATGACGAATATAAAATCAATACCTTTCCTGTGATCGTCAGGGAAAATCAGGTTTATATTGGTTTGTAGTAAAAATGGAAAAACTCGAAAGTCAGGTTGCGGATCGTTTGACAAGATATTATATCGTCGCGCTGACTTTGGTCGCCGTGCTGACGGTCAGCGGACTTTTCTTAATCAGAAGGACGATTAATAATCTAAATCACGACAGTCGGGTAGTAAACGTTGCCGGTCGTCAACGCATGTTAAGTCAGCGTTTGACAAAGCTTGCTATTTTACAAACTGAAAAAATTCCAACAACTGATCCGGGCAAAATCGATTCGCTGCTTCAAGTCTGGAAAGTGAGCCATGAACAGTTGCTTCGCGGCAGAATCAAGATGGAAAGTGAATTTGTGGTTTTAAAAAGTGATTCGATAAAAAACATGTACGAAGATCTGGAACCGGTTTTCCAGACAATGTATAAAAATTTTCTGATCGTCGACAGTCAGGCAGTTTCGGAAGAAGAAAAGAAAATGGCACTTCAAACGATTCTTTCAACCGAGCCTGTATTTCTCAGTCAAATGGAAGCTATTGTTTTTCAGTTTGATAAAGAAAGTTACGGAAGGATCAGGATTTTGGAGCAGATCGAATGGATTCTTGACATTCTTACATTATTAGTCCTTCTGGCAGAAGGGATTTTGATTTTCCGGCCCGTCGTAAACACCACACGACGGGTCGTTCGTTTGCTGGCAGCATCCGAAGATGCTGTGCGCGTGGCAAATAAAAAGTTGAAAGTGGTTAACAGTCAGCTTATTCGGGCGCAGGACGACCTGGTAAGAAGCGAGGAAGAAAAGTATCAGCTGCAACTGGCAGAAGACCGCGTCAGAGCAGCGGCCATTATCGAAGGGCAGGAAGAAGAGCGAAAACGTTTTGCACTGGAATTGCACGACGGTATCGGACAGATGTTAACCGGACTGAAACTTCAGGCCGAAAAACTAAAACAAATGCAGTTTGATGATGAAAAACAGCGGCTTCGTTTTGATAGGTTGGTCACGTTAATTCAGGATACTATCCAGACAACCCGCCAGGTTTCTTATAATCTTATGCCTTCCGTTCTGAGTGATTTTGGTTTAAGTGCAGCGTTAAATTTGCTTTGCGCGCAAACCTCAGAAATATCAGGAATCAAAATAAAATATGAGGGTGTAAAGGGCCGTATCGTACTGGCCCGACCTGTGGAAATCGGGCTCTACAGAATTGCGCAGGAAGCTTTGAATAATGCGGTCAAACATGCTGAATCGGATAATATAAAGATAAAATTAGAACAAACAGAGAATCAGATAGTTTTGGAGATTGAGGATGATGGGAAAGGATTTTTAATTAGTAATTTGAAAAATAAAACCGAATCTTTTTTGACACAAAACGGAATTGAAAATATTCGAACGCGTACGCAATTGCTCAACGGTAAAATGGAAATTATATCAAAAGTGGACTCTGGTACCAAACTGGTAATTAATCTTCATGTGTAAATCATAACCCTGGCGAGATGGCAATACGTATACTGGTCGTTGATGATCATTCAGTGGTAAGGCAAGGCATTATCACCTTGTTAGAGGACGAGGAAGATATCCTGATAGTCGGCGAAGCTTCCGATGGAGATGAGGTGCTGGATCGTGTGCAGGCTTTGAGTCCAGATGTCATTCTGCTGGATCTTACAATGCCCAGAATGTCAGGAATTGAAGCCATCAAAGCGCTTGTTCCAGTTTATCCGGAAGTAAAAGTCCTGGTTTTTAGCATGCATAACAATCCTGATTATATCTTGTCGGCTGTTAAAAGTGGTGCCGCTGGCTACTTATTAAAAGATACTGGCCGTGATGAAATCCTTAAAGCGGTACGCAGTGTGGCGGCCGGTGAATTGTATTACCCTCCCAATGCGTCCTCCATCATTATCCGGAATCTTATCACTTCACAAAGAGAACCGGAGGAAGAACCTGAAATTAAACCTACCACCGGCGGCCATTCGGTCTGGAACAAAATGACGCCCCGTGAACAGCAGATTTTACAATGTCTGACAGAAGGCATGAGCAGCAAAGATATCGCAGAGCATTTTGCAATCAGTTCAAACACTGTGGCGAATCAGCGCGCGAGTATTATGCGTAAAGCGAATGTTAAAAATACTGCTGAGTTAATTGGCATGGCTTTAAGAGACCGCCAAAAAGTATAAGTCACTGAAATAAATTAAGTATGGATTTATTGTGAGTATTTATTTTTTTAGTAAATTTAAACATTACCACCCCTACATATGCTGAATTTGTTTGAGTAAGTCCTTTATTTAGTACAAATTTGGTATTTTGATCGATAAGAAAAATTTTATTGGTCAAAATTATATTATCAGTTTGAAGATACTCCGCCGAAAAAAATCTCGTTTATTATTTTGTTTAGTTGTATTATTGGATTCATTAAAGTCAAGACCTATTTAATAAAGAACTTTACTTTCATTCACGTATGAGGATTTTTTATCGGATCAATGGCTTCCGGCCATTCTTTGCGTTCTTATTAAGTACCTTTTTTTGTGCAGTTTTTACCATCATCTCAACGCAGGTCTCAGCTGCAAATATTGAAGTACGTGGGGTAGTGAAGAGTAAATCCGGAGAACTCCTTATCGGTGCTACGATTCGGGTTAAGGGCGTGGCAAAAGGTACTGTAAGTAACGAACGAGGTGAATTTGTGCTGCCCGATGTCAACGAAACCGCGACGCTGGTCGTGACCATGATCGGCTTTCTTCCAGCAGAAGTACCAGCTGCCAGATCTGTCAGCATAGAACTTTCTGAGGATGCGGTAGGCCTTCAGGATGTCGTTATCACTGGTTTTCAGCAAATTGACAAAGATAAGTTTACGGGTTCTGCCGTAACTTTAAAAACGGATGATATTCGAATCGACGGACTGCCGGATGTAAGCCGTATGCTTGAAGGACGTGCTGCCGGGGTTTCTATCCAAAACGTTTCCGGAACATTCGGTGCTGCGCCGAAAATCCGTATCCGAGGTGCTACTTCTTTAAATGGTGATAATAAGCCACTCTGGGTAGTTGACGGAGTTGTTTTGGAAGATATTGTTAATATTTCCAACGATCAGCTTTCCAGTGGTGACCCCACAACCTTGCTGGGTTCTGCTGTTGCCGGACTTAACCCAAATGATATTGAATCTTTTGATATCCTGAAAGATGCCGCAGCCGCAGCGTTGTACGGAGCACGTGCAATGAACGGCGTTATCGTGATCACCACGAAAAAGGGAAAGTCGGGGAAACCGGTTATCAGTTATTCAGGCAATTTCAGTACCCAGCTGAAACCTTCTTACCGGAATTTCAATATTATGAATTCTGCTGAACAGATGTCTGTTTTAGGAGAATTGGAAAGAAAGGGATATTTGAACTCCAATGTTCTGGATAATCCCGATTATGGCGTTTATGGGAAATATTACAGTTTATTAAATGCAACCGACGACGGTTCTTTTGGAATACCCAATACTCCGCAGGCAAAAAGAGATTACCTGCTGCGTTATGCAGGGGCCAATACGGACTGGTTTGATGTATTATTCAAAAATAATTTTGTGCAGGAACATTCGCTGAGTGTATCCTTCGGAACAGATAAATCTCAATCTTATTTTTCCACAAGTTTCTTGAATGATAACGGCTGGACTGTCGTTGACAAAGTGAAACGTTACACACTGAATTTCAGAAATACCTACAATTTATCAGACAAACTCACCCTCGGATTTTCAACATTGTCGTCGGTCCGTAATCAGCGCGCCCCGGGTTCTCTGACCCGTCAGGCCAATCCGGTGGATGGGACTTATGGACGAGACTTTGATATTAATCCTTTCAGTTATGCGCTAAATACCAGCCGTACACTGACTGCGTTTGACGAAAATGGCAACCGCGAGTTTTTTAGAAGAAACTTTGCACCGTTTAATATACTTTCAGAACTTGAAAATAACTACATCGACCTGGATCTGGTTGATATCCGGTTACAGGCTGATCTGGGTTACAAAATCACGCCTCATATTTCTTATGATTTTGTGGGCGCGCTCCGTTATATCAAGACTGGTCAGGAGCATCAGATCACCGAGAATTCCAACATGGCCAACGCTTACCGCGCAGCAGGAAATTCTACGATTGCCCTTAAAAATAAATTTTTATACAGTGACCCGGACGATCCTGATGCTTATCCGGTGGTGGTTTTGCCCAGAGGTGGTTTTTATAACCGCAATGAGGATGAAATGAGTTTTTACAACGTAAGGAATAACCTGCGCTACAACAAAACTTTTTCTGAAAGACATGCCATCAGTGCGCTGGTCGGTCAGGAAATTAAATTTACCAACAGACAAAACGCAAACAATACTGGTTATGGCTATCAATATGACCAGGGCGGAACTCCATTTGTTGACTACCGGATTTTAAAACAAACCATTGAAAGTAATTTCCAATACTTTGAAATGGAAAAAAGCTTCGACCGTTTTGCGGCATTTTATGCAAGTTTGGGTTATACGCTGGATGATAAATACAACTTCACTGCCTATGCGCGTTACGATGGCTCCAATCGTTTTGGTAAATCTGCCATTGGTCGCTGGTTACCGACGTGGACAGTTGCCGGTTCCTGGAACCTTGACCGCGAAGAATTTATCAAAAATCTGACATGGGTCAGTTATGCAAAACTTCGGGGAAGTTATGGACTAACGGCCAGTACAGGCCCTGCAACCAATTCAGCCGTGTTGCTTAAAAGTTTGGTTACCAATCGTCCTTATACAGATGAAAAGGAATCTGCCATTGACCTGGCTTCTCTGGCCAATCTTGAACTTACCTGGGAAAAATTATACAGTGGAAATATAGGTCTTGATCTTGGACTTTTAAGGAATCGATTCAACATTACTGCCGACGTCTATCTGCGAAACAGTTTTGATCTGATTGACAGAATTAAAACTTCCGGGATCGGTGGGCAGACGTATAAAATTGCCAACTACGCCGACATGCAGTCAAAGGGAATTGACCTTTCACTGGAAGCTGTGATTTCTAAAACAAAGTACTGGTCGTGGCGGTCGCGTTTTACAGCGGGGTATGCGCATACAAAAATCACCAGCGTAGATAACCTGCCAACCATTTTTGATATGGTAAAAGCAGAGGGTGCCAATATTCAGGGTTATCCGGTCAGAGGTTTGTTCTCCGTAGATTATCGCGGTCTGAACCCTAAAACAGGCGTTCCAACATTTTTGAATGAAGAAGGAGAGGTTAGCTCTGATGTATATCTTCAGGATTTAAATACAGCTAATCTAAAATATGAAGGACCCGTGGATCCTCCGCTAACGGGTGGTTTGAATAATGCGTTTACTTACCGCGAGTTTACGTTGAACGTATTTTTAACAGGACAGGCAGGGAATAAAATCCGTCTTAATCCGCTATACAAAGGGACAGATAATTCACGGCCATCTTTCAGTGATCTTGATGCTTCTCCGAAAGAATTTAACGATCGGTGGCAAATGCCTGGTGACGAAAAAATTACTAATATTCCATCTATTCCTGATATTTTGCAAAATCAATATCTGGCTGGTATTTATCCTTATACAACCTACAATTATTCCAGTCAGCGTGTTGCCAGCGGAAATTTTGTTCGGTTAAAATCGGTATCACTTGCTTACCGTTTTCCTTTGACCGCAATTCAGAAATTAGGTATGACAGCGGCTTCTATCCAGATTTCGTCCATTAATCCCTGGCTTATTTATGCTGACAAAAAGCTGAAAGGGCAGGATCCGGAATTCTTTAATACCGGTGGTGTGGCGCAGCCTATTCAAAAGCAATTTACGGTAGCGCTTAAATTTACTTTATAACAGAAGAGATCAGATATGAAAACGAAATATATAAATCGAATTTTCTTATTGACACCGTTGCTTGCCCTGCTTGGGTGTAATGATTTTTTATCAACAGAACCAGATAGTACCCGAGCCACGCTTAAAACCCCTGAACAGGTTTCTCAATTGTTGACCACAGCCTATCCTCAGGGCGGTTATGTGGTTTTTAGTGAAGCCATGAGCGATAACTCTGATGATAAAGGAGTAGGAGAGGACGACCGAGTCAACCGTGGCTCTTATCTTTTTGAAGTAGTTGACGCTCCTGTAGATATTCCGGATTCCCCTGACATGTATTGGGCGAGAGCCTATAAAGCCATTGCAGCGGCGAACCTTGCGTTGCAGGTAATCAGTGAAGCACCCGACCCTTCGATTTTTTCAGCGCAAAAGGGAGAGGCGTTGGTCGCGAGAGCCTATGCGCATTTTATGCTGGTGAGCTTTTTTTCGAAATTTTATGATCCTGAAACAGCTTCAACCGATCCGGGAATACCCTATGTGACAGTTCCGGAAGACGTCGTAGTCAAACAATATGAAAGGAGAACGGTGGCTTATGTTTACGAAATGATCGAGAAGGATTTGGTGGAAGGGTTGCCCTTGATCAAGGATGTCTCCTACACAGTTCCTAAATATCATTTTAATATTGCCGCAGCTAACGCTTTTGCTTCTCGTTTTTACCTGGTTAAACGTGATTACGCCAAGACACTTTCGTATGCGAACAGCGTATTTCCATCAGGAGATATTGCTGCAAATTTAAGGCCCTGGAATACCGATTATTTATCGTTAACGCCTGATGGTTTATTCAAGAGATATACCAGAGCCAGCGAACAGGCTAATCTGCTACTTGTTGAAACAAGCTCGTTGTTTGGTCGTTTCGTTGCCCGATATCGCTATGGCCTGACTAATTCAAAGTGGAACGAGATCAGCCAAGTCTCCGGACTAACAGGCACTAATGCGAGCTGGGCATATCCTGTTTATACGCAGGGAGAGGGCAATTTATTGATTCCAAAATTTACAGAATATTTCGTTAAACAATCTGTCAACGCCGAAATCGGTGATCCCTATGTGATGGTGCCTTTGTTTACAGCCGAGGAAGTTCTATTCAATCGTGCTGAGGCTAACTTGTATCTGGGAAATGGTACAGCCGCATTGGCAGATATCAATTTATTTATGAGCAAACGTTTGAGAAATTATGATGCGGGTACTCAGACCGTAACGCTCCCAAAAATTCGTAGTTATTACGGGTTAAGTAATTCCACGCAAAACAATTCACTTGGATTATTAATATCCATTGCTGATCTGCGGCGAATTGAATTTACACAGGAAGGTATGCGTTGGTTTGATATGCTTCGTTATGGAATTGGTGTTACACATGCAACCCGCAACGGCCAGGTTATTACAGTAGACATCGATGATCCCAAAAGATTGTTGCAATTGCCACAGTCTGTGGTTCAGTCAGGTATACAGTTAAATCCAAGATAGATATTAATCAAAATGTTCAAATTCGCCAGGCTTTTGAACTTGATCTAAATTGAAGAAAAAATGAAGATAAAAATTACATTCAGACCTTTTCTTGCGGCCATGGCATTGACCTTGCTGTTTGGTTCATGCAAAGAAGACAAGCTTGAAAATGTGGAAGAAATTTCTGGCCTGGGCGGAGAGGTGATCCCGCCAACTGCCATTGATAAATACATTTCGGATAGCCTGACGACCCCGTATAACATCATCATGAAATACAGATGGGATCAGTTTGAATTCGGAGATGTCACCAAAACACTCGTCCCTCCGAAGGAGGAGCAGATTATTCCGGTTACGAGGGCTGTTTTAAGCACCTGGATCAACCCGTACATTGCCCAGGCAGGACGCGTTTTTTTTAACAAATACTCGCCAAAAACATTTATTATGTCGGGTAGCGTACAGTATCAGTCAGACGGATCGGTGATTTTAGGGCAAGCGGAAGGTGGAAGGAAAATCGTGCTGTTCGATGTTAATAATTTCCGGGTAAGAGGCATGAGCGGTTACATAGCAGCACGGGATTCTGCCAATGTAAAACAATCAACGCATACTTTACAGCACGAGTTCGCTCACATTTTACACCAAACGATCCTATACCCGGTTGAATTTAAGGAAATTGGCAGAGGACTGTACCAGGGTCAAAACTGGATCAATGTTTCTGATGCAGAGGCTCGCCGGGATGGTTTTATTACGTCCTATGCAAGTTCCGCCTTTGACGAAGATTTTGTGGAGACAGTGGCGACGATGCTTGTTGAAGGCAGGTCCGGATGGGATAAGCTGATCAATTCTATTCCGGCCGGTTTTAGTGTGAACGGAACAAGCCAGGCAGACGCTCAGGCAAAATTGCGGCGTAAGGAAGCTATTGTCGTAAATTATTACAAAACGGCGTGGAATATTGATTTTTATGCATTACAAAAGAAAACCCGCGCTGCGCTGGTTCCCTTGTTATAATCACTGTTCGTTCAAAGAAAATCACGATGAAAAATAAATATCTTTCCTATCTGTTATTGGTTTTCATTGCAGGGCTTTGGTCTTGCAGCGAAGATAATGATGTTTTTGAACAGACGGTAGACCAGCGCATTAATGAAACGGTTACGGCGTATCAGCAGGAGTTAATAGCAGCGCAATATGGCTGGAAGGCGATCATCTATCCGGCTGGCGGAGGCGTATACAGTTTTTATTTCAAATTCAATGATCAGAACCGGGTAGTGATGTACTCTGACTTCGCTTCTGAATCTGCGGTTACGTCCAAGGAAAGCAGTTACAGGCTAAAAGCGATGCAGACGCCTTCGCTGATATTTGATACCTACTCTTACCTGCATGTATTGGCCGATCCTGACGGCAGTGTAAATGGTGGATCTTATGGCGACGGATTAAGGTCCGATTATGAATTTTCGTTCAACACCGATTCCTTAAATACCGAAAATATCACTTTAACCGGAACAAAAAACCAGAGCAAACTGATTCTGATAAAAGCGACGCAGGAAGAAGCCGCTGCTTACGGAAATGGTGGACTAGCCAAGAGCCTTTTATTTTCCAATATTTCGAAGTATTTGACCTACTTCAAACGAGTTACCATTGGAGGTGTTGTTTATGAAATTGCAGTGAATCAGTCGGCAAGGACCGTTACTTTGAACTGGCTTGTCGGTACTACTGTCAATACATTCACCACCGATTATTATTACAGTTCAACCGGCGTTTCCTTCATCACCCCATTTGTGAACGGTTCACAGACTATTACCGGATTTACGGATTTGACCTGGGATGAGTCAAGGTTATCCCTCGGAATGACCGCTGCCGGGAATAAGGTAACGGTTGTTGAAGCCGCAAAACCTTTAAAAGTGGATGTTGCAGCGGCTAGGAGATGGTGGAATTTTGCTGCGGAAAAAGGTTCGTATTGGATTTCCTTGACAGGATTTACCTCGGAAGGGAAGGAGGATTTCTTTGGCGTTACATCAATACCTAATTTTGACTATTTACTCTTTTTTCCAGCCATTGCGTCATCTTCCGGCACGACGTACGACGCTTTTGCGGCTTATGACGGAAATGATTTAATGGGGCCTGCTGTTGTACCATCTTTTAAAACGGATGGAAGGGTTACCTTTTCAGTTCTAGGTCAATACGGGACAAATGAACTTATGAATACAAAAGTTGAGCCACAGGTCGAGGAAGTGAATGGTTATTATTTGATCCAAACATCAGGGATAACTTACGATATGGTAAGTGCAAAAGATGGCAGAACCTGGATTACATGGTTATATCCGTGGGAATAACATATACTTATAGTTTTTGAAATAGTATAACAGCTGCCAGACCTTGATTATCAAGATACGATAATTTCAAATTTTTAATTAAAACAGGAAAGATCTTTTGGGCTTCAAGAGATCTTTCCTGTTTTATGTGACTTTTTGACGAATTGGGCGTATACGAGGTAATTCACATAAAATAAATCTCGCTACATGACAATACGAAATAAGCTTGTCTTTTATGGATTGATCTTTCTCCCACTTGCTGCAATAATCTCAGCTGCAAAATTCGGCTTTGTCACTTCTGATATCTTCGTTGTGTCTCTCGCTGTTTACGTATTTCTTTATCATCCTTGTATAAGCGGACTGCGACTTATTTACTTGGATAAACTGACGAGGAAGAATTTTTGGAAGATGTTTATTCCATTTTGGGGAACAAGGTATTTTAAAGCCTCATTTCTGGATTCAAAAAAATAGCATATAAGTTGAAAATTCGATCGATAAAATAAACTATAAAACTAAGGCGGCCAGCTCGTTTTAAGCTTAATACTTGGAGCTAATAACGATTCATATGAAATCTGTAAACAAGTTCTTTCAGTATTTAATTTTTATTTCAATTATCGTTAAAACGGTGATAGGCTTTTGCGATATTGATCAGGACATAAGTAATTTGATAAATTTCTATTACCGTTTTTGGCTTATCGGGCTCGGGATATCTTTTATAATATGGAATATCTATTTGTGGAAGGTTAAAAAGTAAACAATTTGAATATTATCATTTCCTACCAATATTTTCCATTCTTCCTTGCAAACCAAAATCCACGCCAGAAAATAATTCCATGATTCCAAAGTGAAGGAATCAGGCCAAAATGCTTTTTCAAAACATTATACCGATCTAATAAAGACCGACGGTGATTTTGTATTGACAGCCCGCCCATTAAATATCTACAAAGAATAAAATCCAGATACTGTATCTTTTTTGAGTTTTTTAAACAGGAGATTTCCCAGTCAATATCAGCACTTAGATTGGTGTGATCGTAAGCTGGGGCAATTGCTTTTTTTGCAATAAAAGATTGATGACAAACTTTCATCCCCAGCGCAAAATCTTTCCAGGTAAGATTTTTGGGTAAATCGTGAGGGGTAAATTTGCTTCTCAATCCAACTTCGGTGCCGTCTTCACGTACGAGTAACGCATCGCTGTAATAGACATCAGCGTTACTTTTAAAAGCAGAAATTAATTGACTTAAAATATGCTCATCCTGAACTTCATCCCCGGCATTTAAAAACCATAAATATTTACCTGTAGCGAGATTTAAACCTTTATTCATCGCATCATACAGTCCGCGATCCGGTTCAGAAACTAATTTTGAAATAAAATCGAATTGACTGGCAATGTGTAAGGTCTCGTCTTTAGAGCCGCCGTCAATAATCAAATATTCAGCTACGGTTTTATCCGCCAGTTTTGCCAATGCTTTCTCAACACTTTTCAGCGTTCTGGGCAGGTAGCGTTCCGCGTTGTAGGTAATGGTGACGATTGTTAGTAAAGGCATCCGCTTATGTTTTTGAATGAGTCCGAATCATTCGTCTTTTATGATTTCCCAGTAACCACCTTTATCTGGCCTGATCCGGTTTATTATTTTTTGTTCTTTTAGCTTTTGTATCTGCCATTCAATACCTCGTCTGCTTAATCCGGTAATTTGTTGAATCGCTTTTGCGGTGATGCGGGAATCGGATTTAATCAAATTAAGAATGATTTTATCGGTTTTCTCCACAGTCTTCTCCACAGTTTCCTCCACAGTTTTCTCCACAGTTTTCTCCACAGTTTTCAGCACAGTTTGTGTAGAAACAATAACTCTAAAACCGTGCTGAAAATTTTCAAAAACGGGAGCTTCCAAACCATAACTCAGAAAGGCATTTTGAATTCTTTTAATACCTGAACCATATTTTTCAATAACACCAGCTTCTTTGAAAATCGAAGATACCTTTTTATTTCTTGCCTGCGAAGTGTAATCGCCATTGAGTAATTGTTCAATGGAAATAGATTGTGGCAATGCGCCTGGATTAAAAAATTCGATATGATGATCAAAAACTTTAACAGAGGAATCACCATAATGCATGTAGTCGCGGTGGACGATCATGTTAATAATGATCTCCCGAATTGCATTCAGAGGATATTCCCAACGTTCCTCGCGTTGAGGATTACCGGTTATGATATACTCTTTGTTTATATGTTTTTTGACGAAAGTTAATACATCTTCGATTTGAGAAAATAAATCGCTGCGTAGCGTTAAGCCATCTTTTATTAAGGTTTGAGCAGAGAATCTTCCCAATTCAATCGTGGCCAGAAACACATCATTTTTCGCAAATAAGAGATGACAGGCGTTGGCTATTTTTGACTCTTTGATCAGTTCAAATTTGTTCAAAACCGTTAACGGATCATCCTGCAACGGACTTTCTTTAAGTATGTTAGACTTTTCTATAAACGAACTTACTTTTTCCAGCGAAATATCGTCGAGTTTGTAGTCGTTCGTTGCATAGCTATCCCAACTTGTGTTGAAAGTTTTAAGATGCATATCCGAAATCTCGCTCAAATTTAATTGATGATTTGAGTTTTGGACGCGTTTGAAATAACGTCCGCGAAAGGCTACCGGTTTGATTGGGAATTCTTTAATCGAGAGTGAAATAATTTCTTTTCCTTCGACTTCAATTAGTTCAGAATCCGGAATAACCGAAGGCTGTGTTTTGTGTTTAATTTCATTAAGCCATTGCTGAACAGTTTCTTCCCGGATGACGAAATTTTTGACGGGTTCACCGTCATCATTCAAACCAATAAAAATTTGTCCGCCCTTGGTGTTGGCAAAGGCTACCAACGTTTCAATCACAGCGTCACTGAAACTGCTTTTATATTCGGTATTTGAGTTTTCAGACATAGGTAAAAGATATGAAAACTGCCTTGTCATTTGTTTTTTAACAATGATTTGTACAGTGTTTCATATTGAGACGCGACAATATTTTCCGCGTAACTTCCCAAAACTTTTCCCCGTGCTTTTTTAGAAATTTCTCCGTCCTTATTGTTTTCCAAAACCCACTGAATTCCTGTCGCAAGCGACTCAACAGATTTGTATTCTGAAAGATATCCGTTCTGCTGATGATCAATCATTTCCGGAATTCCACCTATGCTGAACCCAACAGCCGGCGTTCCGCAAGCGAAGGATTCCATAATGGTATTCGGTAAATTTTCTTCCAGCGAAGGCGTTACAAAAACCGAGGCAGCATTGTAAGCCAAACCGATTTGTTTTATATCGGACAAATGTCCGAGTTTGTGTGTCTTAAATGATAATTGATTTAACACTTCGTCTTCCGCCTGACCGAAAACCAGGAGCTCAATATTTTCGGAAAGCTCTGTGGATTGATTTTTAAGTTGAGATAATGCCTCCTGAAAATAGGAAAATCCTTTCATCAGCGCGTTAATACGCATGGCTGCGAAAAGGATTAAATGTTTGTCTGTTGGTAAATTTAATTGCTGTCTCGCTTCCGTTTTTGAGATCGGCGAAAATACGCTGATGTCAATTGGATTAGGAATCGATTCAATCTTAAATCCATTAAGCAGACTACTGTTTCGGGCTCTTTTTGTCAACCATTGACTGCAACCAACCGCTGTAAAATGATTGGGTTGATAAGCTGAGTTTTTGGAAAACCAGTCTTTTCTGGAAATGTCATTTCCACCCGGATTTTTCAAAAACTTACAGTTTCCGCATTCAATCTGGTAGTTTTCGCATTCGCCACTATGATGACAGCCACCTGTAAAAGGCCACATGTCATGGAAAGTCCAGACGACAGGTTTTCCTAACGCCAATAATTTTTTTATCGAATCAGTTGATAAAAAACCAAAGTTAACCCAATGTAAATGAATGATATCTGCATTTTGAACCAGCGGATGTTTGCTTATATCCACACCAACAATCCCACGATTAAACAGAAAACGAATTTCTTTTGACCGTTCATAGGGTAGAAACAAAAGTCGTTCCGCGATAAATCTCGCCCAGACAAATTGTTTTTTTAACGAAGTATTTGCGATTGTTGTAACAGCCGGATTATCCGTTTTTTTTTCCTGAACCAGTATATCGCCTTTAATGGACGAATGTTTTTCCAAAGCCTTTTGCAGTCGGGAGCAAGCGATGGCCGCGCCGCCGCTACTGTCGCTGGTATTGATAAAAACTACGTTCATGCACGGGCAGTTATGACGATGTAAGGCGACAATGCCTTTGTTTCAAACGGAAAAAACTTGGAGAAAACCTTCAATGTAAACCAGGTAGATTTGCGGAAAGCCTGCACCCAGGCAGGCTGTTTATTTTCATTTTCCAGCCAAAGCATAAAGCGGCCGGAATAATAAACTTCAATATCTTTCAATCCGAGATTTTGGCAAATGTTACGCAGATAGACCAGATCCATACTTTCAATATAATGCTTGTCGTAATTGTCGCGGTCAAATGTCTTTTGAAACCAACCGTTTAATCCCTGGAAATTTGGCAGGGAAATAAAAAGGATTCCATTTTCAGAAAGAAACTGAGTATGTTTTTGGATAATTTCTGTGGTGTTTTGGAAATGTTCGATCAAGCCGTTTGACATGACGAGGTCATATTTTCCAACGGGAGTATAATTGAATAAATCCGCTTCAATCGTCCCGACCGAACCTTCGGCAACTTGATTCGCTTTTTCAAGATCATGCAGAATCTTCGGATGAATGACGAAATCCAGCAGATCGGTTTTAATCTTTAAATTCTTAAACGCCCAAACGGAATAGTAACCGGGAAATCCACCGATTTCAAGCAGATTCTTTACCTGATTTGTCGTAACCAGTTTTTTTAAAAGAGACAAGAACGGATAATTATCAGGGATGCTAAAAACGAGTCCGGTCTTACTTTCCCAATAATTCAACCAAAATTCTTTATCCGTCAGGCCATTCATAGATTTAAAAACAGATTATGCTTATTCGAAACTTTGCAGAAACACCAAAGTTACAATTTCAGAATTAAGATGTCTTTAAAAAATATGCATGTTGGGGAATTTAATTGGTATTTCCATCCATCTTGAGGTCACAGTTTGTGATCTCAAGATTTGAATATTATTCGTGGCTATTTTTAAACCCTATCGCTTTGCGTTCAGGATTAGGCGGATTTAATAGAAAATTCAACGCTTCATAAATGTCTTTAAATTTCACCTGCATCTCATTTTCCAGGCTTTCAATACGCTGTTTCAATTCCGTTGAATCCGAATAATATTGCCTGATCATGACAAAGGCGCGCATAATGGTGATGTTTACTTGAAGTGCTTTCTTACTTTTCAGTATGGTTGAAAGCATTGCAACACCTTGCTCTGTAAATGCAAAAGGTAAATATTTGCTGTGTTCTCCTTTGCCATTCTCTAAGGTCACAATTTGTGACCTTAGAGAATTATATTCCGCTCTGGTAACTTCAAACATAAAGTCGTCGGGAAATCTATCTCTATTTCTACGGACAGCTTGTTTTAAAACTTTCGTTTCAACTTCATACATTTCTGCCAAATCGAAATCCAGCATAACTTTCTGTCCACGAAGCGTGAACACTTTGTTTTGTATAGCGATCAGTTCCATAGATTCAGTGTTTAAATTATATTGAATACTGAAAATTGGTAATTAAGTCACAGCTAATCCCCCATTCTCTAAGATCACAATTTGTGATCTTAGAGAATTTAAAAACCGCCAATTTCATAAACTCCATCTCCACAGATTCCCCCAAAATTTTCTGATCATAATTAATATGGCTAGTTTTATGTCCTCGTTTTAAATTTTACCAAAATGTTGTCAGAAATTGCTGCAAGTAAAATTGCAATTATTGGTCTTGGTTATGTTGGTCTGCCGCTGGCGGTGGAATTCAGCCGGAAATATTCAGTACTTGGTTTTGATATTAATAAGGAGCGCGTCGCTGAATTGAAGCGTGGCTACGACCGAACGCAGGAAATTTCTTCGGAGGATTTACAACGTGTTCAGGATCTGCAATTTTCAGATGAATTGTCAGCATTGGCGACCTGCAACATTTTTATCGTAACGGTTCCGACGCCGATCGATAACTATAAAAAACCGGATCTTGGCCCACTTTTGAAAGCGAGTGATACCGTTGGTAAAGTTTTAAAAAAAGGAGATATCGTCATTTATGAATCCACAGTTTATCCGGGTTGCACCGAGGAAGATTGTGTTCCGGTTCTGGAAAGAGTAAGTGGTTTAAAATTCAATATTGATTTTTTCTGCGGTTATTCTCCGGAGCGTATAAATCCGGGTGATAAGGTCAATACGTTGACCAAAATCAAAAAAGTTACCAGCGGTTCAACACCGGAAATCGGTGAATTTGTCAATACTTTATACGGAACCATTATCACAGCCGGGACGCATTTGGCATCGAGTATCAAAGTTGCCGAAGCTTCAAAAGCAATTGAAAATGCCCAGCGCGATGTCAATATTTCCTTTGTTAATGAACTTGCGTTGATCTTTGACCGGATGGGAATTGATACGACGGAAGTTTTGGAAGCTGCCGGAACAAAATGGAATTTCCTGAAATATAAACCCGGTTTGGTAGGCGGACATTGCATTGGTGTCGATCCGTATTATCTGGCCTACAAAGCCGAGTCTCTGGGTTATTATCCCCAAGTAATCCTTTCTGGTCGCCGTGTAAATGATACCATGGGTGTTTTTGTTGCTAACAAACTGGTTAAACTTTTGATCAAAAAAGGACATAAAATTGAAGGCAGCCGTGTGTTAATTTTGGGTATCACGTTCAAAGAAAACTGCCCGGATATTCGCAATACGCGTGTTGTCGATGTTTATAAAGAATTGAAAGATTTCGGTATGGAGGTTGATGTGTGTGATTCCTGGGCTTCGGCGGACGAGGTTAAACATGAGTATGCCATCGCCCTGGCAGATAAACCAAACGGGAAATATGAAGCCGTTGTATTAGCCGTTGCGCATGATACTTTTAAAGAGTTGAAGCTGACAGATTTTACAAATACAAATTCTGTTCTTTTTGATCTGAAATCCACTTTACCAAAAGATTCAGTCGATTCACGACTATAAAAAATACCTGCAACCGGAATCAATTCAAAAATGATTCCGGTTAATTTTCTTCTCTAATACTTTTTAAATTTTCGCCTTCGATATTATCTCAATTGCATTAAAGTAAGCGAAACATTTCTTCCCTTCTTAAAATTGTCTGCGAATGTGTACTTTTGCAGGAATTACCACAAGATTTTTGACGCATGCGTGTTTGTTTTGTTATGGCGGGGTTGCCGCATTATTTTGCCTTGATATTGAATAAAATGGTTTCCGACTACGGAATCGAAGTTATTCTCGTCAAACCTACCCAACAAAGCAAAGCGCTGGGCGCTGGCGTGAAGGAAGATAAATCGGCGGCGAACTTCCGGTTGGTTGAACTTCCTGAGTTTACAACCTGGTACGGAAAGTCTTTTTTTGAAAATCTTATCCCGACTTTGCAGGAAATAAAACCGGACATAATTGTAATGTCTTCCTGGCCTTATTTTCTTCAACTGGTACTAAATCCTCCTTTCTATTTCAAACTGAAAAAAATCGGTGCAAAATTAATTTGCCGGGATATACCTTTTAACACTGCGTATTGGGGGAAAAGTCAGGAGTACTATTATTCGGGACAAAACATTACAGAAGATCTTGATGCCAATAAAAAAAACTGGAAAGGTGCACTTTATTTCCGTGCAATAACCTGGCTTCGGAAATTATATCTTCCATTGGCCGATGCGCATATCAATTATTACGATGAAGGCCGCGATATCATTGGAAGTTATGGTGTGCCCAAAGAAAAAATATTTATCGCCGCAAATTCTCCGGATACCGACGAATTGTTGGCTGCTTACGAAGAAGTTTTAAAACAACCCGAAATTTTGCCTGCGAATCCACACCGTGTTATTCATGTGGGAAGACTGGTGAAATGGAAACGCGTGGATATGCTTATTCAATCGGTTAAAGATTTGAAACGGTTTTTTCCTGATATAGAATTGGTGGTTGTAGGTTTTGGTCCGGAAGAAGAGAATCTTAAAAAGTTGGCTGGAAAACTTGGTGTTTCTGACAATGTAATATTTGTCGGCGGAGTTTATGATGCATTAACGCTGGGTAAATATCTGCATGTTTCGTCAATTTATTTGTTAGGTGGAATGGGTGGGTTATCCATTAATGATGCCATGTGTTTTGCCAAGCCGGTTATTTGTTCGGTTGCGGATGGAACGGAAAGACGTTTGGTAAGGGAAGGATACAATGGTTTTTATTTTGAAAACGGGAATCAGGAAAGTCTGAACCTAAAAATGAAAACGTTGCTTCAGGATCCCGAAAAAATCAGCACCTTTGGTGCAAATTCGTTGCGCATAATAAAAGAAGAAATCAATATACACAGTGTGCTGAAAGAATACATGGTTGCCTTCCATTATGTTTTGGCGCATTGATCTGTTTAAATTCTGGTTGATTAAAAAATGAAAATTCTGAGTATTGTTGGTGCCCGTCCAAACTTCATGAAAGTGGCTCCGTTGCACCGCGCTTTTTTACAACATCCTGAAATCGATTCTAAAATCATTCATACCGGTCAGCATTACGATGCCCGTATGTCGGATGTGTTTTTTAATCAGCTGGAATTACCGAAACCGGATTATTTTCTCGGTATCGGCGGCGGCTCGCATACGCAGCAAACGGCCAAGATCATGATCGAATTTGAACAGGTAATGCTGGCTGAAAAACCGGATGTCGTGCTGGTCGTTGGGGATGTGAATTCAACAATTGCCTGTGCGATGGTCGCTGTGAAAGAACATATCCCTGTCGTTCACGTGGAAGCAGGTTTGAGAAGTGGTGACCGTGGAATGCCGGAGGAAATCAACCGGATCATGACGGATTGTATCGCTGACGATCTTTTTGTTACAGAACAAGCAGGTATTGACAATTTGAAAAGAGAAAGCATTCCGGATGAAAAAGTACATTTTGTCGGAAATGTGATGATCGATTCGTTGGTATACTATCGTCAGAAAGCCTCGACGTTAACGCTGGTACGCGATCTTGGATTAGAGCCAAAATCCTATGTTTTGATGACGATGCACCGTCCAAGCAATGTGGATTTTCAAGAAGGATTGACCAATATTTTGAAAATCATCAAAGAAACTTCAAAAAATAAAACCGTACTTTTTCCTGTTCATCCAAGAACACTGAAAAATATGGAAACCTGGGGTTTGCTGGATGAACTGCAAAGTCTTCAAAATGTGATTTTAATGGAACCGCAAGGGTATCTTGAATTTTTACATTTGATGGAAAATGCTGCTTTGATCATCACCGATTCAGGTGGGATTCAGGAAGAAACGACGTATCTGCAAGTGCCTTGTCTAACCTTCCGTGCGAGCACAGAACGCCCGGTTACTGTGGAATTAGGAACTAACATTTTATTAAGTGACCTGGATCCGGTTTCTGTTGCTGAAAAGGTACAGGATATCCTGGCCGGAAGAGTAAAAGAAGGCATTATTCCTCCATTTTGGGATGGACATGCCGCTGAACGTATCGCAGCAATATTGATACAGAAATACGCTAAATAGACTTTCAGAGTGGGAATCGTTGTTCGTCAGAGTCTTAAAGCTGGTCTTGGATCGTATATTGGGGTAGGGATTGGTATCATCAATCAGATGTATGTTTCTACGAAATTTCTATCTGTAGAACAGCTAGGACTTTCGCGTTTGCTGTTTGAAAACAGTTTGCTTTTTGCAGCATTTGCACATTTAGGAACTCCATTTATAGCGGACAAATTTTTCAGTCTTTTTCGAAATGACGAGGAGGAACATCATGGAATTCTAGCGTTTCTCCTTTTTCTTCCTTTCGTAGGTGCTGCGATTTTTGGGATTATTTATCTCGTATTCACACCAGCAATCCACGCGTATTTTGCTGAGAATTCTCCGATGCTGCTGAAATATCATTATCTGGTTATTCCTCTAACTATATTCTGGATTTATATTTTTGTCCTGGAAGCTTATTGTCGGAATAATTCCCGAATTGCCGTTCCCAACTTTATCAGAGAAGTGTACCTCAAATTAGCAAACGTCTTGCTGATTTTAATGTTTGGTTTTGGCTGGCTGAGTTTTGAAGTGTATCTCTTTCTGTATGTCGCTTCGTATGGTTTGGCAATTGTTATTTTGTTGGGTTATATCAAACAGCTCGGTAGATTATACTTCCGGCTTCCCGATAAAAAAATCCTGACGCGCTCGTTGATTTTACAAATGCTTGGATATGGAGGATTCACATTGCTTGGGGGCATAGGAGTAAACCTCATGCTTTTCATTGACCGAACGATGGTGGCTGGCGAAAAAGGACTAATCAGTGCCGGGATATTTATTATTGCATCTTATATTGCCGGTGTAATTGAAATTCCAAGAAAAGCAATTGCCCAAATTTCCATTCCCTTATTGGCAGCTTCTTTGGTAAAGGGTGATTATGACCATGTTCGAATGATGAATCAAAAATCAGCATTAAATCAGCTTATTGCGGGTGGTGTTGTATTTCTTTTAATCTGGGCTAGCATTGATGATATCTTCTTTTTGATACCCAAAGGAAGTACTTATGGTGAAGGAAAATATGTGGTGCTTTTTCTGGCGCTGGTGAAAGTGTTTGACATCGCAACTGGTCTGAACACGGAAATTATTTTGTATTCAAAGTTCTTTAGATTCGGTACTTTATTTATTATCGCTTCTGCTTTTATAGGATTTTTATTAAATCTGTGGTTAATACCAATTCATGGTTTTTTAGGTGCAGCAATCGCCACGGCATTCACAACTTTGATTTACTCAATCGCCAGAATGACCTTCGTATGGTGGAAATTTGGAGTTCTTCCTTTCACAAATAAAACTTTTCAGGTTGCACTAATTCTTGGCGTTTTATACACGCTCACCTTTCTTTCTCCTGATTACGACAGAACCATACTATCTGCTATGTTGATGATGGCTATCCGATCATCAATCATCATTATTTTCTTCATACTTCTGGTAGTGAAATTCAGAATCTCTGAAGAAATCAATGATCTAGTAGGTGGTTTACAGAAAAGATTTTTGAAATAATTTCTATATCAAATCACTACCCAATCTAATTTTTCTTGACGTTTTGATACGGTTTTCCACAAAAGCCAGATCCCGGATGTATATTGTGTTTTCAGGATTTGTAGCCGTTATTTTAGTTAGTTTTCTTTCAGCAGGAAAGTAATTGTAAGGAACGAAACCCAGGCTCAATAACTTATCATGGATATAGTTCTGGCCGAATTCATATTGGTCCGAAAGACCATTGGTTTCCATAATAATAATCCTCAACTCCGGTCTTTCCAACGTTTCTGAAGCACCATTGATGACATTGGCCTCAAAACCTTCTACATCAATTTTTAGTAAACTTACGTTTTTATCAACCAGTAAGTTGTCCAGAGAATTTACAGGAACTTCAGTAACAGGACCACTGAAAGTGTTGTCATTAATTACATGATTGATCGCATCCAGCGCATTTGAAAAAATCAGCGTTTCTTCCTTATCCCCAACCCCTAGATTATAGAGCTCAGATCTATCCTGTAAATTATTGTAATTGATATTACGTTTCAGATTTGCAAATGTAGAGGGAATTGGTTCAAACGATAATGATTTTGCGCCCGTTATCCCTGACGCCAGAACTGAATAAACACCAATATTGGCGCCCACGTCTACAAATGTATCTTCCGGACGCAGATAGTGCATCACAAAAAGCATTTCATTGGTATCGTATAAGCCAGTATAAATTTGCAGTTCCGCACTCGACATACCCTTATCAACAACCAGCGAAACATGCTCGACAAAAGGGTAAATCATGGGATGTTTGTGCAGGCGAATAACCAGTCCTCTTTTGAAGAGTGTCAACAATGCTTTTACCTTCCTGTCCTTGTTTAAGGGATGGCCCAGAACCGTCTTTATCGTTTTTAATTTCATTCTAAAATTGGGGGATTTTGAAATTATTCCCGCTATCAATGCAAATATTAAAATAGAGTGCTAATGTAGTATATTTGTGGCCCCTGTGCAAAATTGCAGTGTCGAAGTAGTACCTTAAATCCTGGCGTTTCAGTGTCAGCAAATACAAGGGTTGGTTTTAGGCGATCCGTTCAGCTATATTTAAGATGCTGCTTTTTGATGTGCAATATTCTAAATCGTTTAGCAATCTAATCGGTAAGAATCTTTTGATAAGTAATTTTCAACGATTCCTTTCCACCCACATTTTTCTTGAATCGGATTAAATCCGGCTTTTCATTTCCATGATTATCCACAGAAATTCCCTGATCCAGTATTGTTATCTGCTGGTTCTGGCAAAAATGATAAAGTTCATCGTAAAGCATCACAACCGGACTGAAACTTCTGTATGAAATTAGATCAGCGATTAGGAAATTATATAATACCCCGGGATTAATCCGAATGGCAACACTTACGGCAATTAGCTGGCGTTGATGTCTTACAGTAAATAGTAAAACTTCATTTGGGAATTGTGTAAACAAATTAAGTAACTGATTCTCGGAGATCGATAAAGGATATTCTTTCTCATTAAATGAGTTTCTGATAAAATTATACAAGGTCGTGTCAGGATGAGTTTCTTCCTTCCCTGCCAGAAATCCTTCCTTTAAGCACTTATTCAGTCTCCTTGATTCTTGCCTGGAAATCGTTTCGGAAAAAGGATATGGGCTAACTTCAATGTGTAAATTTCGCTGTACTTTGTAATTTCGGAAGCCAGCTTTCAAATAAATTTTATTCAAACGTTTGTGAAGCGTCAGGTTGTAACATGATGGTCGGGTGGTAATGGTCAGGAATTTCTGGTTCTGATCAATTGCTGTTTTTATGACACATGATAGTAAAAAAATCAGTGCTTCGTCAGTACAATCTTCATGACAATTTATCCCCCCAAAAGATGCACGGATCGGCGAGTGAAATTCTGGCCTATCAGTACTTTTGAAAAAATGAATAGAAGCAAGAATATGTGGATAATCGTTTCGGTAAAGAAGAAAGGAGAATATTTTGTCCCCTTGCGTTTTCAAATGCCGGGAAGTGTTAAACAGATCTGGTTGGAAAGCATAAAGTTCATCTCCCGGTAAATTCGGTACAAAGAGTCGTACTTGAAACGAATCTTCTATCCAGACACTATTCAGGTTTTCCAAAATTTCCAGTTGTGTGTAATTAATTGCAATAATTGAATATCAGAGATAAAGACTTTCTCATACCGTTGGATAATATTCCCCGATTCCAGTGGGGATAAAAATATCATTTAAGCGACCAAATAATTGGTGGTTTTTGGTTTTTATGCGTAAAACTACTAACAAAAAAATCATTAAGTACTTGCTTTATAGCTATTTAAAAGAAGTTCTTGTGATTGGATGCATTCTTTCTATCTATTTGTAGATTGAAATTCAAAATTATGTAGGACTAGCATGATTTTTTTTATCGAATTATCTTTGTAATTTAAAAGTTGAAAATTTTTTTATGCAAAAAACGAATAACGCTACTTTTAATAAGCTGTTTTTTAACTAAAATATCTAACTTGTACCTCTAATATAAAATGGCGCGGGTTTAATCGTTAGAAAAGGATATATTTTGCCAGATTGTGGCACACTGAATCTTGAATTCAAGGGTATTTTATTATAATTTAATTATCTTTTCACCATCTATTAGGAAGTTATTACATCTATTTACCAAGTATTTAGAATTATGGCGACAATTTCGTGTTTTGGTTCATAATTAATTCTAACTTTGGAGTAATACTATTTCTAGTGTCATCTAGTATATAAATTTTTCATGAAGCACATACTTATTGCCGAGGATCACGCAGTTGTACGAATCGGAACAAAACACCTCCTAAAATCTCTGATACCGGAATCTCAAATTACGGGTGTCGATACATTTCAGAAAGTGCTTCTGGAATTAAGTAGTCAAAGTTTTGATCTGCTTATTTTGGATATTAACATTCCCGGCGGGAATAACACAAAAATGATAGAGACTATCAGGATTAAGCGTCCTGAAATTCGCATACTTATGTTTTCAAGTTATGACGAACAATTGTATGGCTTACTATATCTACAGGCTGGCGCAGATGGATACCTATCCAAAGACGCTGCGGAAGATGAGTTCAAAACTGCTGTCTTGAGCGTACTGGATAATAAAAAGTACATGAGTGCAGATATGCAGCAGATTAACATCAACAGACTTATCAATCCAAAGGAGTTTCTTCCAGATCCAATCGTAAGTCTTTCTCCAAGGGAGAAAGATGTCATGAACCTTTTGAAAGAAGGGTTTGGGACGGCAAAAATCGCAGAGAAGCTGAGTCTGCAATTGTCTACCGTGAGTACTTATAAAGCTCGTATCTTTGAAAAGATGGGGGTTAAAAATATCGTGGAATTGATTACAAAAATCAAACTTATTGATAGTTGATATTGGTATTAACCGGATCAAGAGTCAGATGCCAGGAATTTCCTGGCATCTGTTTTTTTTTACAAATACCTGGTCAAATACCTGAAAAATTAAGTAGATTTAATTCTACAAATAAGTAGAAAATTTTTCAAGGTTAGAGTTGCTATAATTCAGTAATTTTGTTTTCTTCTTCGTTCAGTAGCAGATATTATAAATGAAAAGAATTTTAATTGTCGAAGATCATGCAATCGTTAGAATGGGCATTGATTTCTTAATAACGGATATGTTTGCCCGAGTTGAAGTTAAGCAAGCCTCAACTTTTAGTGCCACGCTCGATATCCTTTCGAAAATAAACTTCGATATGGTGATGCTGGATATAAATATTCCGGGCGGTGAAAATAACCGGATGATTCAGATTATTCGTAAAATTCAGCCTGAGATAAAAATCTTAATTTTTTCCGGACTGGAAGAGGAGATTTATGCATTACATTATCTGAATGCAGGAGCGAACGGCTATTTATCAAAAGGAGCTTTGGAAGATGAATACAAAGTGGCTATTGCGTCTGTACTGAATGATGGAAAGTATATTAGCAGCAAGGTTCAGAGGTTAATGGTAAAGAATATTCTTGATCACAAATACGGCAGTTATAATCCACTTGAGGATCTCTCCAAACGTGAGCTTGAAGTTATGTATCTATTAGCGCAAGGAAAATGGACAAAGGAAATTGCAGCCGTTTTGAATCTGAAAGAAACGACTATCAGTACCTATAAATCGCGTATTTTTGAGAAAATGGAAGTAAGCAACGTCATAGAAATGTTTAGAAAGCTCGAATTATACAAGACGGAAGCGCAGGACAATTAAGGATCATTTATCTTCCTTAAATATGAGATGAATACGGGTCCCATCAATTTTCTCAACAAATATTTTTATTTTCAGTGTCATAGAAATCTCTTTGACAATCGTTAAGCCAAGTCCGCCATACGATTTAGCCAGCACTTTCGACTTTTCGTAAGAATCTGATTTTGATTCATTATTAAGCCATTGCAAAATTTCATCTGGCATCCCCGGTCCCGTATCTGAAATGATAAGGTGCGTATAAGGAGGCCGTTTTTCGGTATGCATTTTTATGAAACCTCCCTGGCAGACTTTATTGGCGTTATCCACCAGGTTATGAACTATGATACCCAGGAGCTGCGGATTGGTATTAACGGTGACACTGCCGTCCACTTCGTTGATGAAAGTATTAGAATGTTCATTGAAAACCCCCTTAAATATCTCCAGGTTTTCACTGAGCGATTGCTTTAGATTTGTCTCTTCCAACTGAATATTGCTGCCATAGACCTGTGTCTTGACATAACCGATCAGGTTTTCCAGTAAATGGTGCATATGATCAGCCGTAAATTCTATTGTTTTTCCAAGCTCAGAAACGGACTCAAATTTTTCGTTTCTTACCATCAGATCAATACGTCCCGCAGACTTGGAAACGAATTTTAGAGGCGTTTTGATGTCATGTGACATCGAAGCAATGAGCCTGGTTTGTATGTGCATTTGTCGTTGCAGCTCTTGCTCTGACTTTTCCAGCGCACCCAGCGTATGCTCCAATTTCCTTGTACGCCTTGCAATTCTCAATTCAAGCAGTTGATTCTCTTTTTTAATGATTTTGAGCCTTACTTTTAAAAATAAATATACCGCTAAAATTACAAGGATCAGACAGGCAAGCTTAAACCATATTGTTTCATACCATGCCGGAGGGACAATGATCGTAATTTTCCTTATCGTATAATTACCGACTCCAAAACCGTTGATATTCCTGACGTACAGGGAATAATTGCCAGTGCCTAATGCACCCAGGGAAATCGTTGTTTCTCTCCCGTCCAGATCCAGCCAATCTGGTCCCATCGGACTTTTATCCGTATTCCTGAGGATGGCATAAGAAATATCAAGATTAGACAGATCGCCGAAGTAGGCCATAGCCAAATGAATTTTGATTTGTTGCGGATCGACCGGGAAATTTAATGTGTCGTTTGAAATGAAGTTATGGGCGCCGCGAAGTTCGTAGCGGTCCAGCAGGATTTTGTTTGTCGGTAATTCCTGACGCGTTTCCTCAGGAATAAACCACACCAGACCGTCCAACGATGGGAGTGATACATATTTATTACCTAATCTTATCGCGCAGGGTTGACACCCGCCGTTGAATTCGTTCGTGTAAAAGCCTTGCTCCTTGGTATACCGAAGGTAAAAAACGTCCGAAGTGCCACCCGTTTTAGATAAGGAAGCATAATTGAGCAGATCTTTTCTAGCTACTTTAAAAAGCCCCTTGTTCGTCGTAATCCAGAAGAAATCATTCTTGTCAGCGAAAATACAGTGAGCTCCTGTCAGAAACTCATTTTTATCAAGCGGGAACTTAGTTAAACCATTTTCACCGAATAAAAATAAACCGTCTTCATAGGTCGTAATCCAGATATTACCCCGGTTTTTCTTACCAGTTGACTGATCAATATGCATGCTTCTGACATAAAGTTTGGTCGTCCCTTCTATTACATCCGTTTTTTTTGATAACAAGTTGAGCAGAAAAACCCCATGGTCTGTCCCTACGACCAACGTGTCAGAATTTTTCTCTAAAATAAATGAGATTCTTCTCAGGTCACCTTTTTTAAAGAGCTTGGGTTCTGGTTTAGGGTCGGAAAGGTTAATCCTGAATAAACCTGATTCGCGGGTGCCGATCCAGATTGTACCATCGTTTCCCTCATATATGTGATTAATCTCAGCGTTGATCTTCCAGGATCCTATCAATTTATTTTCTTTGATCTGGTAGCAATAAATGACGCCCCCGGATTTTCGCCAGACTTTTCCCTGTTTGTCAGTCAATATTCCATAACTATCCGCAGCGTTTTTTTCAGAACTGATAACAGATAATTCTTTATTGATCGTGGCTGTGCCTTGCCTGTTCCTGCTTAATACAAATCCTCGTGGGGTTAAAACGCTGTTAGAGTCGTACGCAGTTTGTCCGTAGAAAACGTTATCAAGATTGCTTCCCGTGGTTCGCAGTGTGATAAACTCTTTACGCTTTAAAATATATAATCCGTTGGTGACGCTTCCTAAAAAAAAACGTTGGTTTTGACCGTCAAAATGAATTGAAGAGATGTTCCTTTCTCCAAAATCGAAGTTTTTAAGAACAAGGGTAGTGTTTAGGTTATTCCCCGACGTCTCCTTTATTTGATAAAGATTTTTGTTGAAATAAACGAAGACCTGATCCGAAATGTTATTCCAGTAAATCTCCGATCGGTTTTTTTGATCGTTATAGGCTTTGTCCTTCAGAATGTCTCCAGTGAGTTCAAACCTTATCAACCCGGTACCTGTTATTTTGGTAAGGCTGGCATCTTTTGTAAAACGATAAAGATTTTTATCAATCGTAAAGCAGTCCCAATATTTTAAATCAGCGAAAGGCAGTTCGAATTTTTTTTTCCAGTTCGAGTAATATTCAATTTTTTCATGATGGCATATGTAAAAGTTGCCTTTTCCGGAACCTATCGGGATGATGTAATTTGGAGGATCGGCCCACTCCCGCATATAGTTAGGGGCTCCATTTGCTAAAATGGAAGTTTTTCGTGGATTCCGCATAAAGGGAATTCTTAAAATACAGTTGTTGTAATACTCAGAATCCAAAAGAGCTTTGCCGGATTCAATCCTTATAAATTCGTAATTTTCAGCGACAGCATAAAATCTCTTTACGTTTCGGCTTTCGGAAACATCAGGCTGTAGCATCGAAAACCTATTGTTTGAAATAGGTAGGTTGGATTTTGTAAAAAGATAAAAATTACGCCCATCAAACCGTACCAATCCAGTTTCAGAGACTATCCATATAAAACCCTCCGAATCTGCACTTATGTTTTTTACAGTGTTTTGCGGCAAGCCGTTTTCCTCGGTGTAGTGCGAAACTGAAAAGTTTGGATCATTTTCAGGCTGCTGCCCAACGACCAGCACGGGACATGCCAAAAGAAAGTAAGTAACACCAAAAAGGATTAAGTTTTTCACGACGCAGGGCTAAGAATTTATAACTGTCAAGTATACTATCCCTAGACGATGGAATGTTAATTAGGTAACAGGATATGTTAAAAAAATTCTATTTTTATAAACTAAATTCTATTTTAAATGTAGTAAAAATTTTGATTAAAATTTGAAACTAATTTTATTGTTGTGGATTAGGGGCTTGAATGAGTGTTTATGGTGCTAGATTCAAGCAAATTACCGTTGCAAATAGTTTTCGATGTTCTCTTAAATCATCGTAGGTTTGTCGACAAACATATAAAGTAAAGAGACAAAATTTATGCGAAAACTCCTTATTGAGGAAATGAACCGGTTGTCAATAGACGAGTTCAAAGAGTCAGACAAATTTCCTTTTGTTATCGTGTTGGACAATATCAGAAGTCTGAACAATGTTGGGTCATTTTTTAGAACTGCTGATGCGTTCCGGGCCAGAAAATTGATCCTATGCGGATATACGCAAAATCCACCGCATCGGGATATTACAAAAAGTGCGCTGGGTGCAGAAAATTCAGTAGTCTGGGAGAAGGAAGAAAGTGCTTTGTCTGCTGTAGAGAAACTCAGGAAAGAGGGATATAAAATTTTGTCGGTCGAGCAGGCAGAAGGGAGTACGTTGCTGCAGAATTTCGAACCTGAACTAAATATCCCGTATGCTTTTGTATTTGGGAACGAAGTTGAAGGAGTATCGGATGACGTAATTGCTGTATCAGACGGATGCATTGAGATTCCTCAATTTGGTACCAAACATTCTTTCAATGTATCTGTTTCAGCTGGGATTGTATTATGGGCATTTGTAAGTAAAAATTTAACATAAAAATAACACCATTTATTTGTTCATGTCAAATTAATAGACGGTATTTGTAGGTTAAAAGATAAGGACGTATTTCGCTTAATAAAGTGCTGAAATTAAGAAAATTAGCAGCGTTATTCGTCTTTTCTTATTTATCTAAATAATTTTTGTCTTATGAAATCCGCAACAAAAAAACTTAGTTCTGAAATCGCAGAAACATTGGTTGTAAAACTAGACTCAGTATCGGCTGATTCTAAAAAAATAAAGAAATCGATTGAAAAGGCAGCCGCCAAGCTGGCTAAGAAAGTTTCTAAATTCGTAAAGGATGAAGAAAAGAGAAAAATAAAAGAAGCTAAGAGTGCGGAGAAAAAGGCAAAATCACCTAAAAAGGAATCAAAAAAAGAAAAAAAACAAGCTGACAAAAGCGCGAAACTCGCTAATCTTGTAGCTTCGGCGGCTTCTAAACCTGCTGCAACTCCTCCTGTGAAATCAGCTGCGCCAAAGGCTGCTCCATCGGTAAAAACATCAGCGAAACCGGCCGTGGCTGCACCAAAAGCAAATGTTGAAGCTCCTGCCGCATCAGAAGAAAGCAAATAATAGAATATTCGGGACATCAATTGTCAGGAAATCAATTCAACTCTTACCGGGGTTGAATTTTTTGTTTTTATACTTCATCAAAAGCAAACTGAATCCGGTTACTCAAATCAGCTTTTTTCGTATCACTATTATCAATGATTTAAAAATGATATGGTGATGGATTTTCTCAGGGTTTTATTTTTTTGTATCCTGGCAGCTCTTCAAACAATATGTCACGGACAGAATTATAGCAACATCGTGATCAGCGAAATTATGGCTGATCCGAGTCCGGCGGTTGGCTTGCCGGAGGTAGAGTATATTGAAATTTACAACCGTTCGCAGGAGCCGATCAATCTTGAAAACTGGACTTTAATAATCGGGACCAGATCTGTACCATTTCCTGATTCAATCATTCTGCCGGGAATATTTTACATTGTTTGTGGTCAGGCAGGTTATAACATGATAAAAAATTACGACCATGTAATCCCGGTAGGTTCTCTTATACTGCCAAATGAAACCGCGACGCTTTCTCTATTTAACCGGACCAAGACATTAATTTTTTCTATCACTTATAACCTGAAATGGTGGGACGAAAATAAGAGAAATGGAGGCTATGCGATCGAAATGATTGACTTACTGAATCCTTGTGGAGAAGATGAAAATTGGAAAACTTCAATAGATATCAGTGGCGGCACGCCAGGAAAACCAAATAGTGTGAGAGGTAATGCCATTGATAACTCCCCTCCCGAAATTGAAAGAATTGATATTATTTCGACACAAGAGTTACGGATGATCTTCAATGACAAATTAGACAGCCTGAATGCGGTCTCCGGTGCACAGATTGAGGTCGAAGGAAGACAAATATTGGCTAGAAAACTTGAATCGCCAATATTTAAAAATCTGGTTTTAACACTAAGTTCACCACTTATTGCCGGCGCTGGGTATGCTGTCTCAATCAGTAATCTGGCGGATTGTTCCGGGAATATTTTACGAAAAACCGAACTCACCATTGGCCTTCCCGGTAAAGCAGATTCTGGTGACGTGGTGTTAAATGAAATTCTGTTTAATCCACCAGACAACGGAGTCGATTTTGTTGAAATTTATAATACATCGAGCAAATTTATCAGTTTAAAAAACTGGTCAATTGGTAACATAAAGGCCGGACTGCCGGACGTTTTCAGAACTATAACTCACGAAAATTTTATTCTGGCACCTCATACCTATCTCGCAATAAGCACAGATACGCGCCGGACGAAGGATGCATATCCATCGGGTAAAACCGGAAAATTTTTCCAAATTGATGCGTTACCCCCTTTTTCAAACACCGCTGGCGGAGTGATGCTGCGTGATAGTTCAAATGCAATTTTTGATCGTTTTGATTATTCAGAAACGATGCACGATCCGCTGATCACTGACCCAAAAGGCGTTTCGCTGGAAAAAAAGGATGTGCTCGTTTCTTCCCAACTTACGGATAATTGGCATTCGGCGGCTTCGACGTCAGGAAACGCAACTCCCGGTTATATGAATTCGCAGATGAAACCGGAAACAAATGAAAGTACGTTTCTTGTGGAGCCCGAAGCATTCATCCCCGGAAACAATGGTATGGATGATTTTGCCAGAATAATTTACAAGTTGTCCACAGCGGGTGAAACAGCTACCATAAGAATTTACAATATCGCCGGTCGTTTGATTAAAAATCTGGTCAGAAATCAGCTCATTGGTACCTCTGGTGAAATCAGTTGGGATGGTACCAATGAAAATGGTAACCTTGTGGATACCGGGTATTACCTGATTCTGATCGATACTTTTAACACAAGCGGACAAGCCCGTCAATTTAAACTGAAAGTTGTCGTTCTGAAAAAATAAATTTTTAAGATTGAGAAGACATACCAATGGTAGCCAACAAACGTCCTGTTAATCCTTTTTCCTTTCTGTAAGAAAAATAATCTTCATTGTTCAATACGGTTGAATAAGGTGAAATCTCAATATTTTCCTTTTTCATCCCGGCTTCAATAAGCTGATCACGATTTGCAGATTTTAAATCCACAAAGAACTTATTTTTCTGGTCATCCCGGCGTTTGTAGACTGACTGAAAATTACCTGCTACGTCTTCATCAACTTCAAAGGAACATTCATCAATACAGGTACCGACAAAAGCCAGACAATCGGACGGATTCGTACCGTATTCTTTTTTAAGTAATTCAACCGTATTAGAAACAATTTGCGAAACAGTACCTTTCCACCCGGCATGTATGGCTGCAACGGCCTTTTTTACCGGATCATAAATTAAAACGGGCGTGCAATCCGCAATGGTCACAGACAGCTGAATATCAGGAATATTTGTAATTAATGCATCAAAACCCTCGAATCGCCCAGGTTCGGTAACGATGAGAATCTCGGCCCCATGAACCTGATGAGATTTGGCGACCTGACTAGGTTCTATGCCGAGTGCCTCAAAAAAACGCTTATTATTTTCCGCGACATTTTCAGGGTTATCCGTTGTCGAGCCGCCGAGATTCAGTGAATTATAGGGAGAAAGACTGACGCCGCCATGACGCGTGCTTTCTCCGGAAATGAGATTTGATACACTTGAAAAAATATCGGGAATACGATACAACGGCTTTTTGCCTGAATTTGGCTGGTCTTTCACACTAAAACTTTTAAAAATTACGCTTACTTGTTATGCGCAAAAATAAAACAACTCCACCATGAATGAACACAGCGGAGTTGTTTTTATTGTCCTTGAGTTGTCTAGAACAACATTTCCTGTGGTGGTTTTACGCCTTTCATCCGGATGTAAACCGTTGTCTGTCCGCGGTGATGTGTCTGATGTTCAAAAGCTTTTTCGAATGCAGTACCTATTTTAGCAGGCTGGCCAAATACTTTGATATCCTTTCCAAGGTCTGCGTCGTTTGTAGCTTTTAACGAGTTGATGACAAAATCATAACTTTCTAAGGTCGCTTTCTCAATAGCTGCCTTGGATTGATCCGCCATTTTTTCAACCGAACCGGTAAATGGACTGGTTTTGCTCGTTGCAGCTGCTGCGAAAGCAAAGTTTGCGTCTGCAATATGACCCATTTGTTGAGCAAAAGAGCGAATTTCAGGGTTTGGCTTGTAAGCATACCCATCCTCTGGCATTGCATCAAGATAAGCCTTGGTATAGATTTTTGCTCTTTCCCAGTCAGTAATCATTTTTGCAGTAGTAACCTGAGCGAACAACGCCTGTGTTGTCAACAACATCATGGCGGAAAGTAATAGTTTTTTCATCTTGGGCTGATTTTAAATTAGTTATCTGATTGGAAATTACGGTATACTTAATTTGATTTCAAAATTATGATTACCTATTTATCCAACGGACAAGAAATAATGAGGCAGTCCGGCGTATATTGGTGTGATTATTGTGTGATAATTTTATTTAAAGGGCAAGAAGATTAGTATAAATGAAGGAATCAGCCGAAGAGCGAGCAAAAAAATATTTAACACTAGGGCATAGCGAAGCAGAAAATCATGCAAAAACGCAGCTTGAACTTTACGAAAAACATGTTCAGGACAAGTCATCTGTTACGCGTGTCATTTCTGAGTTTTTTAAAAGAAACCTGATCGGTTTTGCCTGGCATTATCTGAAAAGCCGATTCGGTAAAAGGCATCCTTATCAGGCCTATCCAAGAAATGGAGACAGCGGAGTTTATCCTTTGCAATCTTCCGTTCCGAGCAGAGAGGAGATCACTGTTGCTTTGCTTTCAGACTGGGCCAGCGATACGGAAGAATCTGACAGGGTCGCGCATTTGACTGCCCGATATGCTCCTGATTATACCATTCACATGGGTGATATCTACTTTGTAGGTACGCCAAAAGAAATTGAAGAAAACTTCACCGCCCCTTATTCGTCCTGGTATTATGGCGCATCCGGGAGTCTGGCTTTGTCTGGCAATCATGAAATGTATTCAAATGGCAATGCTTATTTTCAACATCTGTTGCCGGCGATGTATGCGCAGGTAGGGGAAACCAGGAAAACGCAGCAGGCGGGGTTTTTCTGTCTTGAAAATGAACATTGGAGAATAATTGGTATTGATACCGGCTATACATCCGTTAGCCGTCCGTTTTTAGAAATTATTTCACCACCCGATTGTCACCTGAGAAAAGAGCAGGTTGACTGGCTGCGTGATGTGGTCAAGCTTGGTGACCTTGCGGACAAAAGAGGGTTGGTTTTCGTCAGCCATCATCCATACATTTCTGCTTTTCGCGAAGAATATAACAGGCCAGGAGAACAGATTCGTGAAATTCTGGGTCAGTCTGATCGACCGGTTATCTGGTTTTGGGGCCATGACCACCGTCTGGTTGTTTACAATAAAGCAGTAAATGGTAAAGGACCCGAAGTTTATGGCCGTTGCCTTGGACATGGCGGTCTGCCGGTAGAATTAAAAATGCCGGACAAAGTTGAGGATCTTGAAAAAATTCATTTGTATGACAGGAGAGTCAGAACGGAATTGGCTGGTCACCAACTGGGATATAACGGTTTTGTGCTATTGAAACTCAATGACGATAAACTTGTCGCTGAGTATCGGGACCTGGAAGATACCTGTGTCTTAGAAGAGGCGTGGAGCGTAAACAAGCAAAACGGCCAACTAGACTGGAACATTGTGAATGTTCTGCCCGAATTGGCCGTTCGTTGATGTTATATTTTTATTCTCAGTTCGAACCAGGAATAAAGGAAAAAATCAATGTCCGTCTGCGGAATGATCGGTATAAAATGCAGCAAATGTTACTACAAGACCTATAAGCCCAAGAATAAATACGAAAAGGTCTCCAAATACCGCAAGGATAATTACCAACAATAAAAATATGGTGATGGATACTGCAAGAGAAGCTCCTTCTGGTTTGTTATGTACGTGTCCGTCGTTAGTCATGGTTCAATGGAAATTTGAATAGTATTATTTTACTGGTGCGAAAATAATAAAAAATAATGAATGGTAGTAAACATTGTCCGAAGAAGCACCTGATTTTTCGGAACATTTAATTACTTATACTGTTTGAAAAGAGTATATTGATCATTGTAATGAATATTTTTAGTGCGTAAGTCATTATATGATACATTTGTCAGTTAATAAAGTTCAATCCATGCCCCTTCGAAATGTCTTTTATAATCGGATGTGATATAGGTACTACCAATGTTAAAGTCACTGCTTTTGACTCAGATTCAGCAGGGATTCTTACTTCTCATAGTGAAGGTTATGAAATGATTCATCCACAGCCAGGTTGGAGTGAGCAGGACCCGGACGAGATTTACAGAGCAGTGTGTAACGCTATCAGAGAAGTTAGTAAGTCTTGCGAATTGCAGGGACAACCTCTTGGAATTTGCTTCAGCTCTGCGATGCATAGTATTTTATGTATTGATAAAAACGGAAAAAACCGTTCTAATCTGATTATCTGGGCCGATAACAGAAGTGCTGATATTGCTGAAAAATTGAAGTCATCTGCAGCCGGGAAGAAGATGTATCAGCATAATGGAACACCGATCCATGCGATGACGCCATCATGCAAATTGATCTGGCTGAAAGAAAACCAGAAAGATGTTTTTGAAAACACAGACAAATTTATCGGTATCAAGGAGTATATAATTTTCAAATTAACGGGTCAGTTTGTTATTGATTATTCCATCGCTTCCGCTACCGGATTGTTTAATATCACGGATAAAAAGTGGGACGAGTGGACCTTGAAGAAAATTGGACTTGATGAAAATAAACTGTCAAAGGCAGTTTCCCCATACCATATAGAAAAGCTGCCTGAAAAAAATGATTTTAAACTGCCAGCTGGAACTCCATTAATTATGGGCGCCAGTGACGGCTGTTTGGCGAATTTAGGGAGCGGCGCAATCTCAAAAGGCACAATGGCAATAACCATCGGAACCAGCGGAGCGGCAAGAACCTGCTCGGACGTGCCTTTTTTAGAAGAGAAGATGCGAACTTTTTGTTACATTCTCGACGAGGATACTTATGTAGTAGGAGGGCCTTCCAATAGTGGAGCCGTAGTGTTTGAATGGATGAAAGATAATTTTTATCCCGAAAGTGATTACAATGAAATATTTGATGCTGCTTCAAAAATAGACCCCGGATCAGATGGACTTTTGTTTTTTCCCTATCTTTTAGGAGAACGTGCGCCGCTTTGGAGTTCTGCCGTTCGCGGTGGATTTCTGGGTTTGGATATTCAACATACCAAGTCACATTTCGCCAGAGCAGTGATGGAAGGTATCCATCTCAATCTTTATAGTATCGGGAAAATACTGCTGGAAAAACAAAAGATTAAAAGGATATTTGCAAACGGAGGTTTTGCGCAGAGTCAGGTTTGGGTTCAGATGCTGGCAGATATTTTCGGAATAGAAGTCGCGCTAAACGATACGGTTGATACGGGAACCGTTGGTGCTGCCATGATGGGATTAAAAGCTTTGGGATTCGCAAAGGAATTATCCGACCTGAATTATTTCACCCCTGTCAGTACTGTTTTTGAACCGAAAAAAGAGGTTCATAACCAATATATTGAGGTTTATAACAAGTTTTATACATCGGTAGAGGGGATTTTAATTCACGCAGAAAAATAGCGCGCGACCATCGCGCACTATTTTCTGCGTGCCTGATAAAATCTCTTGATTAGATTTAACTGGATAAGTACCTCAGAATCTTTGTTTGGATGAAATGGAGGCATCAACACTGAATTTTCCAGGTCCTACTAGAAGGATAACGATGTATACCAATAAGTAAGAAAATCCTCCGTAACCTTTACCAAACACATCTCCGTCATGGGCAAGGAAGGTGATCACAATCGCAGTAACGATAAGTGGAATGGTTGCAGCGCGCGTGAAAAGACCAAGAACCAGCAAGGCGGAGCAAATCAACTCTGCAAAAATTGCCAATACCAGTGAAGTTGCCGGGCCAAGTCCCATGAAATCCATGAAGTCATTCTGTTTTTCATCGAAGGAAACAAACTTCGCATATCCATGTGGAATCATCAAAATCCCAAATCCAAGACGAAGTATAAGCATTGAAATATCGAAGGAGCTTTTTTTGTAAGAAATGTCGAATAGTGACTGATAACGCATACGATCGGGTTTGTTTTAAAATTTGTAAGAAACGCTGAGACGGTAATTCCTTGGCGCCTCTGTCTGCCAGTTGTAAGCATTAAGATAGGTATAATAACCGCCGCTATATAAATATTTATCAAGTATATTGAATACGTTAAGCGTAAATTTAATTTTGTCTTTTTCCCAGAAAACTCCACCGTCCAGTTTAAAGTAATTTGGCAGATTCATTTCAGTATTTGTCGAACTCCAATTGGACATAGCTCTGTCAACCAGGTAGGTGAAGCCGCCTGAGATACCGGCTCCCTGTAAGACACCTTTCTGAACTTTGTAGCTAAGCCAGCTATTCACTGTATGCTTTGCAAAACCAGGTACCACGTCTCCTTTGGTAATTGAAGTGACGCCTTCGGTAACTTTTGTTATTTCTGAATCCGTATAGGCATAATTTGCTGTCAGGTTCAGTCCTCTTACAATTGTTCCTCTCAAATCGAATTCAATTCCCTGTGCTCTTTTTTGACCGAGAACGATGCTCAATCCTGAATTCACAGGTGCATTTGGATCCGGGGTCAACTCGTTGTTTTTTAATATCCGGTAGAAGGATACTGTAGTATTCCACGCGCCTTCAGCCCAATCTTTTTTAATTCCGAATTCTGTATTATTCCCGGTTATTGGTTTAACACTTCCGAAGGCTAATCTGCCTGATTGCGGAAGAAAGGCCTGGTCGTAAAGTGCATAGACAGAAGTCTGTTTATCAATGGAAACGCTCAATCCAATACGGGGCGTGAAGTGTTTTGCTGTCTGCGGCGTGCCACCCCATGACGACTGACTTACATAGGTGTAACGACCGGCAAGTGTCAATCTGATTTTGTTTTCCAGAAAAGACAGTTCATCCTGTGCATAAATCCCGGTATATTTCTGGTCCATCATACCACCAGCCTGCACTGCTCTGGCTTCAAGACCGGTCGTGCGGTCAAAAGAAGGAAATCCATTTACCGGAATTCCGTAGTTTGGACTGACAGGATTGAACTCCTTACCCGTCGAATCAAGTGCATGAGATTGTCCCCAATCTGCCAGGTAATCTTTGGTGCCGATATCAAGCCCGCCTAAAATTCGGTGTGTTATACCACCGGTTGTTACCTTGCCATTGACAAACGCCTGAGCCAACGTCATTTCACTTTTTGCATCCCAGATGCTAACCGATCGAATCATGGTTCCATCCGGATTAACCCTGGATGGCCACATACTGGAACCTCTCTGCTGATAATTAAAATAGGCAGCCTGGACTGTTACTTTCCAATCGTCATTTAGTTGGTGCTGTAAATTCAGGAATAAACTTTGGTCCTTAATTTTAGTAGGTTCCAGTCCCGGAGGCATAGTCGTAAAATCTACCGGCAAAGTGGCATACCCCTTTGGTGAGAAAATATAATATGATCCAACATTAGTCATTTTGGCATACTGCATGGTATACTCAGCAGTCAATTTAGTTTTGTCGTCGATCTGATAGGAGATAACTGGAGCAACGCTGTAACGGTCGTTATACTCATAGGGCCTATGCGAATTTTTATTCTGGCCAGCCAGGTTCAAACGGTACAAAAGTTTTCCGCTCTTGTTTAGTTTTCCGTCAAGGTCCAGTGTTGTGCGATACAGTCCATAACTTCCCATGGTAAACGAAGCTTCTCCTTTGGTGTCTCCAGTAGGTTTTTTTGTAACCACATTGTAGAGACCGCTTGGGTCTCCATTTGCGAGCATAAACCCGGCTGGCCCTTTTACAAATTCTATGTGATCGACAAAACTCATATCTTCTGTCAGCGGCCCCCAGAAAGAGCTTACCACGTTAAAACCATTTCTAAATGCCTGGATTTGTGAGCCGCGCATGGTAATATTCGCATAGAGATCTCCCCAGTGCTCCAATCTAGCTGCACCGCTGACGTTTCGGATCAAGCCATCACTCATACTGATCACCTGCTGGTCAGCCAATATTTTTGACGTTACAACCTGAATATTCTGCGGTGTTTCCTGAATAGGTGTCATAAGGCGGAGACTCGACGAAACCTCGTTTGTCTTATATTGACTTGCGTCTTTAATAACAACTTCAGAAAGCTGATTCGCTGTTTCGCTTAGTATGAAATTGATTTCAGAAGTCTGTCCTTCAATGACTTCAACTTCTTTTTGCAATGTTTCCAGTCCGACATAACTCGCCAGAACAGTATAGGTGCCAGCCTTCACTTTATTTATTGAAAAATCGCCGTTCTCATTGGAAATAGCACCAATTTTAGTGTCTTTTATCCCAACGGATACATGTTGCGCTGGTTTTCCGTCAGAGGAGGTAATCTGCCCCTTAATATTTCCTGTTTGTGCTTGTGAAATACTTGCTGCCATAAGCACAGAGCATACGATCAGATAAATTTTTTTCATTTTATTCAGTAACTATTTTGCGTGTAAAAATCTTTTATCCAAACAATTCCCATTCAATTGCTGATCACAGGTGAAACGCATCTGATAACAGTTATTCTGAATATTACTATTTAGACTTATTTCAAGTAGCGGCAAAAGTAGACATGGATTCTATACGGCGCAAGTATTTATTTAGAATGTTTAAAAATAAATATTCTAACCTAAATTTATACCACAAATAGAAGGTGGCTTCGTACTTTACGTTAAATAAAATGCAGTGTTATGATGTACAGAAGGGGTTTTGTAAAGATGAAGGAGAAGAATTGAAAGGGGTAAATCCGGATCGATTATCTTGTATGTTACCAACGAGATTGTTGTAAGGTTTTGGAGTCAATTTTTTTTGAATAGAAGATAAGTTCTAGTTCGGAATAGGTAATTAAATCTTTTATGAAAAACAGAAAGTCCAGGTAATGACCCGGACTTTCTGCTTTTTTATTTTACATATTTCTTACTTTTCCTTAATCGCCTCCACCATCTTTTTCGTTACCATTTTCTTATCAGAAGAATTGCCCCATGCATTTAAAATGTAGTTCATCACATCTGCAACTTCCTCATTGTCGAGGCCGGGCGCTGGCATTTGATTATCAAACTCGGCGCCATTCACTATAATTTTTCCTTGTAAACCATACTTGATCGCGTGAATTGCCTTTTCGGGTGTTTTGGTCAAATAGTCGGCTTTTGCCAGGGGCGGAAAAGTTTCCGGAACACCTTCTCCCGCACCCATGTGACAGGTAATACAGTTTTCAGCGTAAATTCCTTTTCCTCGTGCGATGCTTTTTTCCAGCTCGTCGTCTTGCTGTGGGAAAACGGCTGAACAAAAAATAACGCCTGAAAGGAGCAGTATTAATGATTTCATGATGAATAATTGCCTTGATAATAATGAATAAAGGCCTTACTAATCGGATTGGTAAACCTTTACAATGATTTAATTATGCCTTTGGACTGATGCGGACGATCTTGCCAGAGTTTTCCAGAACTACATAAATATTTCCGTCCGGTCCCTGACGAACATCACGAACGCGGCCCAGTTTTTCAAAAATAATCTCTCTGCTTAATACTTTATTACCTTTTACCTTTAAATGTTGGAGGTAAGCAAATTTCAAAGAACCAACGATTAAGTCGCCGTTCCAGTCTTTAAACTTCGGATTTGTCACGAAAGTAATTCCACATGGAGCGATTGACGGACGCCAGTAAAGGACTGGCTGTTCCAGTCCTGCGCGTGCAGTATCTTTTGAAATGATACTGTTATCATAATCGATACCAAAAGTGATTAACGGCCAACCGTAATTTTTTCCTTTTTCAACGATATTCAATTCATCGCCGCCTTGCGGGCCATGCTCGTGTTCCCAGATAACGCCGGTTGTTGGATGAATGACCATTCCCTGCGGATTGCGGTGTCCGTATGTCCAGATTTCAGGTCTGGCGCCTTCGGTTTTTACAAATGGATTGTCGGTAGGGATTTTTCCATCTTCATGCAAACGAACCACTTTCCCCTGGTCTTTGCTCAGGTTTTGTGAATTTTCCTTTTGTCCACGTTCGCCAAGAGAAAGGAATACATATCCTTTTTTATCAAAAACAATACGTCCACCGAAGTGAACATTGGCTTTCACATTGGGTATCGCCTTAAACAATGGCTGAATATCAGTTAATGCGTGATCTTTAAGTTTTGCGCGGAAAAGTGCTGTGTTGGCACCACCTTCATCACCTTCTTCGCCAGCTTGTTTCGGAGAGGAATAACTGATATAAATCCAGCCGTTTTTCGCGTAATCAGGATGAAGTACTACGTCAAGCAAACCGCCCTGGCCTTTATACATTACTTCCGGAACACCGGAAATTGGAGTTGGATCTAAAACGCCATTTTTTACCAGGCGCAATTTTCCGCTGCGCTCGGTAACCAAAAGCTCACCGGTTGGCAAAAATGCGGTAGCCCAAGGCATTGTCAGACCGGTGGCGACCGTATCAACTTTTAAATCTGATTCAGCAAAGCCGGCTTTTTTCTCTTCGCCAGACCCCGAGAAATTATAACTGGAAAGTCCGAGAGAAGTTAGTAAAATCATACTTACCAGTAGCAGCGGAACATTCTTTTTAAATGATAAAAAATTCGTTTTCATAAGTTCAGGATGAGAGACAATTTATTTGATGGGATAATGATCAAAGATAAGCATAACAATGCTGATTTTTATTTTACCAGTTCAAGTGCATCCAGTGCAGTTGAAATGAATTTTAATTCCTCCGTCGTCAAATTAATATCCATTGCCTTGGCATTCTGAACAGCCTGTTCTGCATCACGCGCACCAACAAGGGCAATTGTAATTCCCGGTTGCTCAACCGTCCAGCGGATGACGAGCTGTCCCAATGTTGCATTCTTCTCGTCTGCCAGCGGTTTTATTTTATCAAGAAATTCATTGACACGTTTCAGGTTTTCATCCTTATAGAAATAGATATCAGCGCGGTGATCGTCTGCCCCGAATTTATAACCTGGTTTCATTTTACCTGTCAACAAACCGCGCTCCAACGGGCTATATGCCAGAATTGACTTATTATGTTCGAGGCAATAAGGAACTGCGTCTCTCTCAATATCACGCTTCACCATACTATAAGGAACCTGGTCAGAAACCAGATTGATATGGTTGGAAGCTTCGCGCATCAGGTTTGCATCATAATTACAAACGCCGGCATGACGAACTTTCCCTTGTTTAATCAACTGAGAAACGGCTTCCATCGTTTCCGCTATCGGCGTTGTTTTGTCATGCCAGTGAATTTGGTATAGGTCAATATAGTCTGTACCAAGTCGTTTCAGGCTGTCCTCACATTCTTTGACGATACTGTCTTTGGCAGCGTATTTGTAAATGTCAATATCCTTTCCGTTGTTGTCTTTGCTGTGCATGGCCAGGTCACCTTTCGCCAGATCCCAGCGCATACCATATTTGGTCAGGATTTGCACCTTATCGCGCGGAATATCTTTGATTGCTTCGCCAACAATTTCCTCACTTAATCCCTGTCCGTATACCGGCGCAGTATCGATCGAAGTTACACCCACATCATACGAAGAGCGAATCGCTTTAACTGCCTCGCTGCGTTCTGTGCCGCCCCACATCCATCCACCAGCTGCCCAGGCGCCAAAAGTCACGACCGAAATTTGAAGATCTGAATGTCCTAGTTTTCTATAAAGCATAAAATTAAGTTTTCGTTTGATTAACGTGCTAAAACAACTATTCCACAGTTAGGGTAACACAGAGAACCCCAGAGCAAGAAAGAGGTACACAGAGTTTATTTAGAACAATCTCTGTGTACCTCTTCATTTTCTCTGTGGTTCTCTGTGTCACCTGTCTAACCTAAAACTACTTAGTTAGTGAGAACGGGACAACTTCCGGTTTCACTCCCCAGGCTTTCGACGGTTTGTCGGTCATATCGAATTGAAGTGTTCCTCCGTTTTGAATATCCTTGTGTTCGAGATAAACGTTCTGGTAAGACTTGCCATTCATCGTTGCGCCGTCCACATACATGTTCGCAGCGCTTGTTTTTGGCGATTCGATTGTGAATTTTTTCCCATCTTCCATCGTAATGGTTGCCTTTTTGAAAAGCGGAGATCCAATCACATACTGCGTCGTTCCGGGTGTAACAGGATAGAAACCAAGGGAAGAAAATACATACCAGGCCGAAGTTTGTCCGTTGTCTTCGTCACCGCAGTATCCGTCCGGTGTTGGCTGATATAATTTTTTCATCACCTGACGCAGCCAATATTGCGCTTTTGAAGGTGCGCCAGCATAGTTGTACAGGTAAATCATGTGCTGGATCGGCTGGTTGCCGTGCGCATAATTACCCATATTCATGATCTGCATTTCACGGATTTCATGGATCGGGAAACCATAATAGCTGTCGTCAAAAATCGGAGGCATTGTGAAAACTGAATCCAGTTTTTGAACAAAAGCTTCTCTGCCGCCCATCAAACCAACCAGGCCTTTTACGTCCTGAAAAACAGACCAGGTATAGTGAATGCTATTTCCCTCTGTAAACGCGTCTCCCCATTTGAACGGATTAAAAGGTGTCTGGAATTTTCCGTCCTCATTTTTACCACGCATCCATTTTGTTTTCGGATCAAAAAGATTTCGGTAATTCTGGCTCCTTTTCAGATATAGATCAATTTCAGTCTGAGGTTTTTTTAATTCTTTTGCCAATTGAGAAATACAGAAATCAGCATACGCATATTCCAAAGTACGGGCTGCGTTTTCGTTGATTTTAACATCGTAAGGAACATAACCTAATTTGTTGTAATAATCATGTCCAAAACGACCAACTGAACTTACAGGGCCGGCATTTTCTGTATTTTTAATAATCGCGGAATATAATTTCTCAATATCATAACCACGGATACCTTTCACGTAAGAATCGGTAATCAGGGATGCTGAATTGGACCCGATCATACAGTCGCGGTGGCCAGGACTTGCCCATTCAGGTAAAAATCCGCTTTCGTCATACGCATTTGCCAAACCTTCCATAATGTGGGCATTCAACGTCGGATACATTAATGTGAAATATGGGAAAACCGCACGGAATGTATCCCAGAACCCATTATCCGTAAACATATACCCCGGGCGAACCTCGCCATTGTAAGGACTGTAATGAACAACTTTTCCTTTTGCATCATATTCGTAGAACTTTCTCGGGAACAACAAAACGCGGTAGAGGCAGGAATAAAAAGTACGGATTTCGTCGATGTTATCGCCTTCAACCGTAATTCTTGAAAGCTCCTGGTTCCAGACCTTACGGCCTTTTTCCTGCGTTTCATCAAATGTGTCTTTGCCGAGTTCAGTAGTCAGGTTTCTTTCTGCCTGTTCATAACTTATGAAAGAAGAGGCTACTTTCAACCCGATTTTTTCACCCATTTTTGTTTCAAAACGAACCACAGCGCCTACGTGGTTTGCATTGATTTCAAGCGTATCTTTTGTGATCTTATACTTGCTCCATGCCGAAGAGAATTTGAAAGCCTTGTCAAAAACAAGCACGAAATAGTTCTTGAAATTGGCAGGCACGCCGCCGCTGTTTTTGGTCGTGTAACCAATGATTTTACGTTCCGAAGGAATGACTTTTACATAAGAACCTCTGTCGAAAGCATCCAGCAACACGTAAGAACTGTCTGATTTGGGGAATGTAAATCGGAACTGTGCGGCACGTTCAGTCGGCGCGATTTCTGTCGTTACATCGTAGTCAGCCAGGTATACTTTGTAATAATTTGGCTTAACAACTTCTGCTTTGTGTGAAAACCAGCTCGCACGGGCATTTTCTTCAATCTTCAAACTGGTCATGGGCATGATCGAAAACTGACCGTAATCGTTGATCCATGGACTTGGCTGGTGGGTTTGTTTGAAACCGCGGATTTTTTCGGCATCATACATATAACTCCATCCGTCTCCCATTTTTCCGGTTTGCGGCATCCAGAAATTCATGCCCCAGGGCAAGGCGATCGCAGGGTAGGTGTTGCCCGATGATAAACTGAACTTGGATTGTGTTCCCATCAGCGGATTAACATAATCAATCAGATTGGTTGTTGTCGGTACCATTTGGGCGAACAAATTCGCATGTGTCAGCAGGGTAAAAAAAGCGATACAGGAGATAATTTTTTTCATGTCAAGGGAAAATCCTTTTGAGTTTATGGTAAAAGAGAAGCAGTAATTGTGAACAGAGGCTAAATCCTTTTAGTGTTGTTTAAAGGAAGAACCTGCCGGACTATTTTAACGTTAACTGCTTTTTTCGGATGGCAATTTACTAAAAAGATTTACGCGCGATCATCGTCATGCGTTATTTCCTGTTGGTATCATTTTTTTAATCTTAGGATTGAAGGAAATGAAATTCAGGAAAGAATTTTATAATCAAAGTTTTAAACTGAAATGTTTAAGCTAATATGGAATATATTAGCAAGAAAATGCTTTTTCCTTCGTTCCAAGCAGATGTTTTGAAATTTATAGTTTAAAGTACCTTGATAATTCCATTATGACCGAACACTTAAATCGCCTTACTCCACGACAAATTGTCTTTGAACTGGACCAGTATATAATCGGACAAAATGACGCAAAACGTAATGTTGCCATTGCTTTGCGGAACAGGTGGAGGCGGATGAATAGTCCTGAGGATATCCAAAAAGAAATTATTCCAAACAATATTCTGATGATCGGGGCAACCGGGGTGGGTAAAACTGAAATTGCCCGTCGACTTGCAAAAATTGCAGATGCTCCATTTGTAAAAGTAGAAGCTTCAAAATTTACTGAAGTTGGATATGTAGGCCGCGATGTTGAAAGCATGGTGCGCGACCTCGTTGAGCAGGCCGTTGGGATGGTTCGTACCCAGAAAAAAGAAGAAGTAAAAATCAAGGCTGAACAGGCTGTTGAAGATATAATTCTGGATGCGCTTATACCACCGATCCACGGAAATAGTGTTGTAAAACCGCGCCCTGAAAATGCTGAATCAAATGGCGCCATTCCGGAAGATGATAACGAGCTGAACCAGCGTACGCGTGAACGTTTTCGTGATAAAATTCGCAACGGCGATCTGGATGACAGGAAAATTGAAATTGAGGTTCAACAAAACCAGTCCCCGAGTGTGGGCATGATTGGTGGTGCTATGGACGATATTTCGATGATGAACATTCAGGAAATGATCGGCAACATGGTTCCGCGACGTGGTAAGAAGCGGAAGGTAACCGTGGGAGAAGCCAAAAAACTTTTGCTTGATGAAGAGGCAGGAAAGCTGATCGATATGGATGAAGTGAAGTTGGAAGCCATTCAGAAAGCTGAAAATCTTGGTATCATCTTCATTGATGAAATTGATAAAGTCGCTTCGAGTCGTTCGGGTGGGAGTGGGCCTGATGTGAGCCGTGAAGGTGTTCAGCGCGATTTGCTTCCGATTGTGGAAGGCAGTGCGGTGAACACGAAACATGGTGTCATCAACACAGATCATATCTTATTTATCGCTGCCGGGGCATTTCACGTAGCGAAGCCATCCGATTTGATACCTGAATTACAGGGACGTTTTCCAATCCGTGTTGAGCTGAACAGTCTGACGGAAAGTGATTTTTACCAGATTTTGAAAACACCAAAAAACGCTTTGACAAAACAGTATGAAGCGATGATGGAAGCAGAAGGTGTTGACCTCCAGTTTGAGGATGGTGCGCTTCGTGAAATGGCGCGTATTGCTTTTGAGGTGAATAGCGAAGTTGAAAATATCGGTGCTCGTCGTTTGCAAACGGTGATGAGTTTGTTACTCAACGATTTTATGTTTGATATCCCGGACGTAATCGGACCGGATTCCAATATTGTCGTAACTGCTGATATGGTGAATGAAAAATTAGCGCATTTGATCAAAAACAGGGATTTAAGCCAGTTTATTCTGTAAAAAATCATTGTTAAATAAGAAAATCCCAAACACGACGGCTGGCGTTATGTTTGGGATTTTTTGTATCAGGGGATTAAATTATTCTCCCGAGTATAACCATTCCAAAGCTTTTGGAAATTCTTTGCCCCAGCATTCTTCGGAATGTTTTCCTGCCGGATTCAAAGATGCTTTTATTTTAACACGACTATATCCGAATCCCTGATTTTTTAAAGTTTCCTGCAATTTTTCAATATTAGGAATCATTTCAGCACCTTCCTGTCCGCCGCCGTACAAATAAATTCGTGTCTCGAAGGGCTCAAAAAAGTGGATTGCATCAAAATATATTTTGCGGGATATCCATAAGGAAGGTGAAAAGATCATCAGACGTCCAAAGATATCCGGATACATCAACGCTGCGTACATACTCAGCAAACCGCCAACTGAACTGCCGCCCATACCTGTATTCAAACGATCAGGAAGCGTTCGGTATGTTAAATCAATATGTTTTTTAAGCGTTTCAGTAACAAATTTCAAAAATAAATTACCGAAGCCTTTTCCCAGATTTGGATTGTCATAAGGCGAGAATTCCTGAACCCGTTCATCACCACCATGGTCTATCGCCACGATAATGACATTCGCTTTGTCCTCGCCCGCCAACGCAGCCAGGTTTCTGTCAATTTCCCAACTTCCATATCGCGAACCTTCGCCAAAAAGATTTTGCGCATCGGTCATGTACAAAACCGGGTAATGGCGATCTGGCTGGGCATAATAATCATGCGGCAAAAGAACGTGCACACGACGCTCTTTTTTCAATTGCGGTATTTCGAAAGTCTCTGATAAAATCTCGATGATTGGCATTAAATCCAACTTGGTCGATTTATGAAGCTGCCAGCGCGTTACGAAATCTGCGATATTCCCGCTGTTCTTGTCAATATATCGATTGCCGTAAGGCCTTCCATGTCGGTCAAGTTCTACCTGATCCCATCCTCCACGGGTATACTTATATTCCAAAGGAAAGGGAAATCCAAAATCTGATGGAAACTGGAAAGTGTATTGTCCGGGACCAACCTTTTTCATTTGGTAATGAGGAAGGTCTGGAAGCCATTTGCAAAAATTTCCGGTTAAAAATATAGGACGGTTGTCTGAGTCTGATGTTGTTAACGTTATTGTAAGTATTTCTTGTAACGTATCTATTTCTTTGAGCATTCTAAAAATAACACTGGGGTCGTTATGAGGGGTAAATTTACGATAAATTTGTAACGAGTAGTAACAGAATGAATAGTTTAACGATCATTTGCCATCGATTCTTGACGAAGTGATATTGAATGGTGAAAACATGCCATGAATGTTAAAAATAAGGAAAATTTTTCGGCTAGATAATTGAATATCTGAGGGTTTGGAACAAATTTAAATAACTCGTTTCCGTTTTTATGACTAATAACTGCTCTCAGAATTTGACTTTTTAGACATATCTACAAAGTCAAAGGAGAAGTTATGTTTTTCGTCTGCTTCATGGTGTGTCCGCTCGGATTCCTGCCATAATTCCGGATTTTCTATCTGAAAAAAAGTATCTCCGTTCGTTTGGGTATGTACTTCCGTGATATACAATTTATCACAAATATCCTGAACCTGCCGATAGATATCTCCTCCGCCAATAACAAATGCTTCCTCGGAACCGATTTTCTTTGCTTCTTCAATGGCTTCTTCTAAACTATGAACGACGATTGTTCCTTCAAAAGAAAAATTTTTGTCACGGGTAATGATAATGGATTGTCTTCCCGGCAGTGGCTTTCCAATGGATTCAAAGGTTTTCCGGCCCATGATGATTGGATGGCCAAGGGTAAGTTGTTTGAAGCGTTTCAGGTCGTCAGGTAAACGCCAGATGAGCTGATTATTTAAACCTATAACACCGTTTTCAGAAACAGCGACAATGATAGAAAGAAGCATTTATTGGTATCGTTATAAAAATAATTCGTTAGATGTGGTAAATATTTCGGTGCTCTGCACCTTGTATTCGGGATTGGTTCGAACTGGTTTCTACAAATATTGCGGTGCTCTGCACCTTGTATTTGGGAATAATTCGAATTGGTTTTCATAAATATTCCGGTCTTCTGCACCTTGGGATTTTGGATTGGTTCGAACTGGTTTCTACAAATAATTCGGTGCTTTGCACCTTGTATATGGGATTAATTCGAATTGGTTTTCATAAATATTCCGGTCTTCTGCACCTTGGGATTTTGGATTGGTTCGAACTGGTTTCTACAAATAATTCGGTGCTCTGCACCTTGTATTTGGGATTAATTCGAATTGGTTTTCATAAATATTCCGGTCTTCTGCACCGTGGGATTTTGGATTGGTTCGAACTGGTTTCTACAAATATTTCGGTGCTCTGCACCTTGTATATGGGATTAAATCGAATTGGTTTTCATAAATATTCCGGTCTTCTGCACCTTGGGATTTTGGATTGGTTCGAACTGGTTTCTACAAATATTGCGGTGCTCTGCACCTTGTATACGGGATTAATTTGAGTTGATTTTCATAAATATTCCGGTGCTCTACACCTTGGGATTTGCGTTTTTGTTTCAAATTGGTTTCCATAAATGTTCGGAGGTTATACACTTAAAGACTAATGGTGCAGAGCACCTAAATATTTGTAGAAACCGGAAATATCACAATTCTTAAAGGTGCAGCGCACCGTAATAATTTCAATCCCACAAACTGCATATCCTCATACCGCGACTACAATTTCGCCCCCCGCAAAAAATCTCCAACCGCCATTTTCTTTTTCCCTTCCAATTGTAAAACTTCTACGGCAAGCCAAAAATCTCCGGCCCTGAAATGTAAAAATGTTTTATTATCCGTCCTGAACTCTCCGGGATTTCCCGCGCCCGAATCATCCGTAATACTTGTTTTAAAAATTTTACATGAAAGCCCGTTCAGCGTTGTCCATGCGGCTGGGTATGGCGAAAGTCCCCTCACAAAATTATGAATTTTTTCAGCTGGCTGTGTCCAATTGATCTCGCAGGTTTCCCGGAAAATTTTGGGGGCCAGTTTGATTTCTTTTGACTCGTCCTGCGCTTCCTGCGGATAATTTCCGTCCTCAATCGCCTGAACGGTTTTAAGCACGAGCTTTCTGCCAATCTCCATTAACCTATCATAAACCGAGCCCGCATCGTCTTCCGGAGAAATTGAATCTTTCTCCTGGAAAATAATTTTTCCGGTATCAATTTCTTTTTCAATAAAAAAAGTGGTGACCCCTGACTCCGTTTCACCGTTGATCACAGCCCAGTTAATAGGTGCTGCACCTCTGTATTGAGGCAACAACGAACCGTGTAGATTGAAAGTGCCATATTTCGGCATGCTCCAGACAATTTCCGGTAACATTCTAAATGCAACAACGACTTGCAAATCTGCATTTAAAGCTTTTAATTGAGCAATAAACTCAGGATTTTTAAGTTTTTCTGGTTGAAGAACCGGGATCCCCTGTTCTTCTGCATATATTTTTACAGGAGAGGACATTTGCTTTTGACCACGTCCGGCAGGTTTATCTGGCACGGTAATTACGGCAATTACATTAGAATTGCTCTCTACCAGACTTCTTAAACTGGGAACAGCAAATTCTGGTGTTCCCATGAAAATGATTCGTAACTTTTCAGGCATGGATTGTGTTGTCTTTTGACTATTTGGCTTGTAACCATTTACAAATATTGCTATTTTTGTCGTTCATATTTAAAACAATGGAAAAGATAAAAAGATATCGCTGTCGAAAAACTCAGGTTTTCTAGTCTTCTACTACGGGTTGATACGAACTCTTGTAGAACGGTCTTGGAACCGTTCTTTTTTTTTTGCCCAGGCACCAATTTTAATAATCAAAAATATTTAAACATAACTAAGCAATGGCTAAAATTTCATACTATACCGAGGAAGGATTAAATAAGCTGAAACAAGAATTGAACGACATGAAAACCAAAGGCCGTACTGCCATTGCTGCGCAAATTGCAGAGGCTCGCGACAAAGGTGATCTAAGTGAAAATGCTGAATATGATGCTGCAAAAGATGCGCAGGGAATGCATGAAATGAAGATTGCCAAGTTGGAGGAAATCATGTCTACGGCTCGTGTTATTGACGAATCATCCATCGATAATTCTCAGGTAGCTATCCTGTCCAAGGTGAAGATCAAAAACCGTAAAAACGGTATGGAAGTGACATATACGCTTGTTTCAGAAGAAGAAGCGGATTTGAAAACCGGAAAAATTTCCATTGGCTCACCCATAGGAAAAGGGCTTTTAGGTAAGAAATTGGGAGAAACTGCGGAAATTAAAGTGCCGGCAGGAATGATGGAATTTGAAGTTTTGGATATCAGCCGTTTCAGTGAATAGGCTTTAAAACAGACTGAGCTTATTCCTGAAAATAGGAATGAGCTCGGATAAGAAAATGTTGAATTGCTGTATGATTTTTCATATCGCATTTCAACATTTTTTGTTTAACATTGGGTTGGTTTAAGATATGCACAAATGAAATTCAGGGGATATTTAATGACATTTTCATTCCTGTGGGTGGAAGGTATGGCGATTTTTCCTTTTGTTTTTTCAAAAACGAAATCACCTGGAAAAGTTCTTATTCACCATGAAATGATTCATTTGCGTCAGCAGTTGGAACTTGGTTTGTTACCTTTTTATATCTGGTATCTTATCGAATACCTGATCAGGTTGATCCAGTACAGAAAACATTATCAGGCATATTTAAATATTTCTTTTGAACGTGAAGCTTATGCAAATGAGCGCGATTTTGAATATCTTGAGAATCGAAAATTCTGGGGATTTATAAAATATATATAGTAACAAATTTCCATTGACAAAGTAATTACGCAATTCAATTAAAAAAGTATGACCGAAGAAAGTAAATCGTTTTTATACAAGTATTTAAACAACGCTTCCCCGACAGGTTTTGAAGTGTCAGGACAGCAGATCTGGCTGGACTATATCAAACCTTATATCGACGAAGAAATTATTGATGTATACGGAACAGCTGTCGGTGTGATCGGCGGGGGGCAGGATTACAAAGTAGTTATTGAAGCGCATTCAGACGAGATTTCGTGGTTTGTAAATTATATTTCGGATGACGGATTTATTCACGTGCGTCGCAACGGAGGTTCTGATGCGGCCATTGCACCGTCTATGCGTGTCAATTTACATACTGCAAAAGGTATTGTAAAAGGCGTTTTTGGCTGGCCTGCCATTCACGTTCGTGATACCGCAAAGGACCAGGTTCCAAAGGTTCATGAACTTTTTATCGATGTTGGTGCTGCAAAAAAAGAGGAAGTTCTCGAAATGGGAATCCATGTGGGTACCGTGGCAACGTTTGTTGACGGACTGGACGAGTTGAACGAAAAATTTTACGTCGGACGTGCACTGGATAACCGAATGGGCGGTTTTATGATCGCTGAAGTTGCCAGAATGCTGCATGAGAATAATGTTAATCTGCCGTTTACACTTTACATTGTAAACGCCGTTCAAGAAGAAATAGGTCTGCGCGGCGCAGAAATGATTTCCCGCAGGTTGAAGCCGGACCTTGCGATTTGTACAGATGTGACGCATGATACGCAGTCGCCGATGTATAACAAAAAAGAGCAGGGTGATTTGAAATGTGGAAGCGGACCTGTGATCTGTTACGGGCCGGCGGTGCAAAACAATGTGCGCGATTTACTGATCAATGTCGCTGAAGAAAAGAATATTCCTTTCCAGCGTCAGGCGGTGAGCCGCTCAACTGGTACAGACACGGATGCTTTTGCTTACTCCACAGAAGGAATTGCTTCTGCACTGATATCTTTGCCTTTGAAATACATGCATACAACGGTTGAAATGGTACATAAAGATGACGTTCAAAACGTGATCCAGCTGATGTACGACGTGCTTCTTTCTCTGAAAGGAAATGAAGATTTCAGGTATATAAAGTAATATAGAGGGACTGACAAGGGCATGGGATCGTCTTACCATGCCCTTTCATTTGCCCTGAAAAACAAAAAAACACTTCATCAAATGGACAACAGGGCGAGAGGCAGAGGAGCGGGAATCAATACAGATAACAAATTTCGAAAGCAGGAAATTGAATATACTTCGGAAGATTGGATGCAGTGGGAAGAGCCTGCAACCCATCCTAAAACGCTGTTTATAGAGGAGATTTCTAAATCAATTCTGAGCAAATCTGATAGTCCTGATTTGCGGCACTTCAATTCCATAAATCCTTATCGTGGCTGTGAGCATGGCTGCATTTACTGTTATGCAAGAAATTCTCATGAATATTGGGGTTTTTCGGCTGGCCTTGATTTTGAGACAAAAATTGTTGTCAAGAAAAATGCGCCGCAACTTCTGAAAAAACTCTTAAATTCAAAAAGCTGGGAACCACAGACCATTTTCTTTTCAGGAAACACAGATTGTTATCAGCCGGCAGAAAAGATATATCAATTGACGAGGCAAATGCTGGAAATCTGTTTGAAGTATAGAAATCCCGTCAGCATACTTACCAAAAATGCACTTATACTGCGTGATCTTGATATCCTTGAAAAGCTGGCAAAGCTAAATCTAGTGCATGGCGCAGTGTCTATTACTTCGTTAAACGAGGATTTACGGGGAAAATTGGAACCAAGGACGGTTACAGGAATGCGCCGTTTACAGGTTATAAAAACACTGCACGAGACTGGTGTGGAAATGGGCGTGATGACCGCGCCTATTATTCCGGGATTGAATGATCATGAAATTCCTTCCATTATTCAGGCAGCATCAGAGGCGGGGGCAATTTGGGCAGGGTATACGGTTGTCAGATTAAACGGGGCGATCGGGGAGATATTTGATGAATGGATCAACCATCATTTTCCCGATAAGGCATCAAAGGTTTTAAATCAGATCAAAGAGTGTCATGGCGGGCAGGTGAGTGATTCCCGTTTTGGACTTCGTATGAGTGGCGAAGGCAAATATGCTGAGCATATCAAACAGCTTCATGCACTTGCATGCAGGAAATATTTTGGTGATAAGGAACGGAAGGAACTGGATACGTCACTATTTATCAAAGGGGGACAAATGAAATTATTCTGAAAAAAGATTTATTTGCCGAACCATCACATTTTCTAAACCTATTAATCTATGAAAAAAACAATGCTTGCCCTGAGCTTCTTCATCTGCGTTGGTATAGTTACCAGTAGTTGCGCAAGTTCTTCTGGAAATAAAAGTCCCTTTCTGGCGACTTCTGATTCGTTAGAAAAAAATATAAATCCGGTGGCTAAAACAGTGATTACCGGTGCTGACCAGACTTCGGAATACCTGAAATATTTGAAAGGTAAGAGAGTCGCCATGGTTGTGAACCAGACTTCGATTATTGGAAAGACGCCGAGTGTCGACAGCTTGCTGGCTTTGGGAGTCAACATTGTAAAAATATTTGGCCCTGAACATGGTTTCCGAGGAAATGCCAGCAACGGGGCAAAAGTGAGCGACGAAAAAGATCCTAAAACCGGAATTTCTGTCATATCGTTATATGGAAAATTGAAAAAACCAAGTAAGGAACATTTGGCTGATGTTGATCTGGTTATATTTGATATTCAGGATGTTGGGTGTCGTTTTTATACCTATATCAATACGTTGGACCATGTGATGGAGTCATGCGCGGAGCATAATAAGGAGCTTATGATTCTAGATCGTCCCAATCCGAATGGTTATGTTGTTGACGGGCCGATCCTGGAAGATCATCTTCATTCAGGTATAGGTATGCACAAGATTCCGATTACGCACGGGATGACGATGGGGGAGTTTGCACAAATGCTGAATGGTGAAAAATGGCTGCCGGGACAATTGCAATGTAAGCTGAAAATCATTAAAGTGGCTAACTATACACATGATACGCCTTATGAATTACCTGTTTTTCCTTCACCGAACCTGAATAGCCAGCAATCGATTTTATTATATCCAAGCATCTGCCCTTTTGAAGGAACAATCGTTAGTCAGGGAAGGGGCACCTATATGCCTTTCGCGGTTTTGGGTGCTCCATTGTTAAAGGGAAAATATGATTTTTCATTTATGCCCAAAAGTATTCAGGGTATGAGCGAAACCCCGCTGCATCAAAACCAGGATTGTTATGGTCTTGATCTGCGGAAATATGATGTTTCGTCTTTAAGAAAAAGCAAACAGATCAATTTGAAATGGCTTATCGAAATGTATAAGGCCTATCCGGATAAAGCGCGATTCTTTGATATGTCTCAAAGTAAACAAATGGGGAATTTCGACAAACTGGCAGGAACTGAGAATTTGAAGAAACAGATTATTGCGGGAGTTTCAGAAGAGGAAATCAGAAAGAGCTGGGAACCCGGTTTGACTGACTACAAAAACATGCGCAAGAAATATCTTTTGTATCAGTAAAAGGCTGACATTTCTTAAAAAACAAAACACCCCTGAGGCACTGTCCCAGGGGTGTTTAACTTTTACTCAACGTGATAATATATTTTTTTATGCGATTTCGGACTGAAAGTTAATTCTCCATATACGTCTAAGGCGGATTGATTGGATCGATCCGCCTTAAAAAAATAGTAAAAAGATTTTTTAATTTAATGAATGTACTGATTATCAGCTGTATATAATTTGGTTGTGGGATATTCGTTGTTGGTAGCGTTTAAAATTTTGCAGTCAGAACTCTGGGATCGCAACCTACCGCGGCATTATTCACGAAGCCTACGCTGACATTTGTTATTTTTGTTGACTTCCCTGGTGGCAAATCTTTTTTAATGGTGATGGTCTTTGTGGTTAGTGCTTCCTGCGTGTCTGAAAGATACTTAAACTCTACATCTACACTTTTCGCAGCACGATTGGTTTTATTCTCAATCTCCATGTTATGGATTGCAATCCCACCAACAAGGTGCCATTCGTTTTCGATGATCTTAAATTCTTCCTGAAATTTCGGTTTTTCGGTTACCTGAGCCAGTTTTGCTGAATCTTTTTCGTCTAATACCGTCGTTACAGAACTAACTTCTTTGTCCTTTTTTAAAAAATCAAGCTGATTATAATAGTAGAGGATATAAATAAATACCAGGATAGGAACAATCGCACTAATCCATTTAAGCCACTCGATTGCTATTTTTCTGAACTTCGAATTTTTACGTTTTCTTGACGGCATTTGTTTGAAATTACGTTGAGAATTGCAAATAAAAGCATCCTTCATAGTAACAATACTATAAATCCCGAAATTTTACTCAAAAATTTTTACAGACCCGTCCTGATTCAGCAAGGAAGCTCTTGCTGGGGCTTATCAGAAAGTGAAATAATTAATTTCCAATCTGTAAAGTATCGTAAATAATCGACGAGGATTAGCAATTCAAACCATCAACCTGCTACGGACTACCACCATACATATTCCAACAGGTTATATAGTATGATGAGCAGTACCAATAGTCCAAATAAAGAAACAACAAATCCTTTTTTTTTATTGAACACAGACTCGTTTTGCTGTGATTCCTTCATCATTAATAAATGTTGTAGAGGTAATGCTCCAAAGCTATTTTTTAGAGACTTATAACTGGTAATCCAAATCAAAAATTGCATGCTGTAAATCGGTAATGTGTGTATAGATGTTATCTAATGGTGACACAACATTAAGTTTTTCTACACAAGGTTACAAACCGTTAACTAAGTAGTATAAAAATTGTCAGATTATTGAATTGTTTCGAACCTGTTGTAGCAATGTTTGTGAAATATATTGTAGTGATATTTTTATTGAAAACGCTGCTGGTTCTTTTTATGGTAATTCTTTATTCAATTCACGGTTTTGGATTCTTTCTGGCAGTATCAGGATATACAACTCCTCCTGTGGTGATCGTTCTTTTCCTTTTTCGGACATAACTTGCTGTGGTATCAATACCAGGCCTTCCTGTACTGCTTCTGCTACCGTCCACGGACCCATTAGAATTAACATTTCCGTTGTCATTAAGAACCGGAGCATTTTCCTTTACTACCGGATCTTTTCGCAGATCAACACGTTTAGAGGTATCCATAACCGTAGTTCTTTTTGAGGTTCTTTTTTTATAAGAATCGCTTTTTTGAGCAAAGGTTAACATCGGGGCGAGGAAAAACGCAAGTGTCAAGATCAACTGTGACTTTTTCATAATTGTTTGTTTTTTTGAAATGCAGGACTAGATGAACTGTTTATTGAATATGAAACACTAAAAATATTATTCCATGATTACGGCATGGGGTGAGAAGTAAGGCAAACAACTCAGTAACCGAATTCTCAACTTCGGCTAAAAAAAAATAAGTTTCGGTAAGGCCGGATTGATCCCTATCAGCGTAGTCTTCAAATTTGATCATAATCTAAACAGAAGATCAGAATGAAAACGCTGTTCGTTTCGCTAACGCTACTCTTAATCCATTGCTCCGTTCTAGGTCAAACTATGGTTTCCGGGAAAATTTCTGACCAAAAAGGCGGAGGTATCCCGGGAGCAAATGTTCTGATAAAAGGGACTTACGACGGAGTGTCTGCGGATGAAAACGGGAAATTTAACTTTGAAACTACCGCTTCCGGTAAGCAGATCGTATCGTTTCAGGCGTTGGGCTTCAAGACACAGGAGATAGAAATTATTTGTTCGAAGCAGCCATTAATTCTTCAAATTTCCCTTTCTGAAAGCATAAATTTGCTAACGGCCGTAACAATCAGTGCAGGCGCCATGGAGGCCAGCGATGTGAAGAAATCGGTGGTATTGAAGCCACTTGATATCGTGACAACATCCGGAGCGATGGGTGATATCACGGCTGCTTTACTGACACTCCCGGGAACTTCCACCGTTGGAAATGACGGCAGGCTGTTTGTCAGAGGAGGCGACGCTTCCGAAACCAGCATTTTTATCGATGGGTTACAAGTTGGAAATGCCTACGGCAGCACTGCCGCAAACGTGCCCACGCGAAATCGTTTTAGTCCTAATTTATTCAAAGGCTCTTTTTTCAGTACGGGCGGCTATTCCGCAGAATATGGGCAAGCACTTTCGTCGGCGCTGTCGTTAAATACATTGGATATGCCGTTGAGAAGTCAGGGCGATCTCAGTATTATGTCACTGGGCGGAGGTTTCACTCAAACTCTTGTCGGAAAGGAAAATGCGGTTACTGCCTCAGCCAATTACTATAATCTTGGACCATACCAATCCCTGGTCAGCCAGAAATTTGACTGGGAGAAAAGCCCGGCCAGCTGGGATACCGAAATTTCTTTAAAACAAAAATGGGGTAAATCAGGATTTGTAAAGGCGTATGCGCACACCGAGGGAAGCTCAATGACGATTTGGCAACCGGTACCCGGCGAGCCAGGCAGGGGAGATCGCGTTCGTATCAACAATCGTTATTCTTACGGAAATGTTTCATTTCGTCAGACTGGAAAAAATGATTGGTCATTTTACGGGGGACTGGCATATTCTCATAATCGGGATCTGATCAATTTTAACTATCAACCGATGCGCCAGATTAACGAAGTTGGCCATGCGAAAGTAGTGGCGACAAAAGATATTAATCCACAGTTTTCTCTGAAAAATGGCGTTGAGTGGTATCTGAAATCTTATTCAGAAGAATTAATTGATGACAAGCGGACGCGCGATTTGCATGATCATCAGTTCAATCATTTTCTCGAAGCAGATTATTATTTCAGCAACAGGCTGGTTTTCAGAGGAGGTTTGCGCAGCGGATTTAGTTCTGTCGCGAAACAATACTGGCTTGATCCTCGAGTTTCTCTTGCATATAAGCTGGATAACCAGGGGCAATTTTCAATTGCCGCCGGTAAGTTCCACCAGCTTCCTGATGAAAAATTGAGAGTGTTGCAAAATAATCTGCAGAATGCAGAGGCAAGTCATTTTATAGTTAATTACTTCATTGTCAATAATAACAGGACTTTACGTGCGGAGGCTTTTTATAAAACCTACGAAAATCTGGCTACTTACAGCGGCACTGACCAAGCCCCTCTCAGAATCGCACAGGCTGGTTCAGGTTATGCAAGAGGTGCTGATATTTTTTACCGGGACAAAAAAACGATCAGGAATACAGACTTTTGGGTGACTTACAGTTTCGTCGACAGCAAGCGAAAATATTCTGTTTACGAATCGAAGGTGCAACCATCTTTCGCGCCAAAACATAACGGATCAGTTGTTTTAAAACATTTCGTAAGCAGCCTGAAATCACAGCTTGGAACTTCATGGTCGTGGAACAGCGGTTATACTTTCAGCGACCCCAATCTTCCTGGGGAAATGCAAAGCAAAACAAAGGCGTATAGCGATCTGAGTATCAGCTGGAGTTATTTGCCAAAGCCTAATATGATCCTGCATTTGGCATGTTCCAATGTGCTGGGAAGAAACAATGTGTTTGGTTATAGATATGCCAGTCAGCCAGATGAAACAGGCTTTTATGACAGAATTGCAACAGGGCAGGGGGCAACGAGAATGATCTTCGCAGGGCTCTTTATCACACTTTCAAAGGATAAAACTGCAAATCAGCTGAACAATCTTTAATGTCAATTTTTTCTTATTACTAACTTTTACATCCGGAAATCATGAAAAAATCATTGTTTACAATCATCTTAATCTTTGCCATTATTGATTCTGTTTTTGCGCAGGAAACCCCTTACCAAAAGGTTATGAAAACTGAAATTGCCAGACTGAATCGCGCTGATTCGCTCAATAAATTCCAGCAATCCGCTAATGCATTTTCTAGAATAAGTCAGTTGAATCCGACGGAATGGTTGCCATTTTACTACGGTGCTCTGGCATACATTTACCAGGGACTTGATAATTCCATGTCGTTGGAGAAAAAGGACGAAGCGTTGACTAAGGCAGAAGAATTAATCAAAAAAGCAGAGGTGATTTCTCCGGATAATGCTGAGATAATCGCGCTGGAAGGCTTCAAAGTAATGGCGGAAGTGAGTGCTGATCCGGCAAGCAGAGGTCAAAGTTTGTCAGGAAAGGTGATGTACAATTTTGGTAAAGCCATGAAAATTGACCCTAAAAATCCAAGAGCCGCCGTACTAATGGCGCAAATGGAATTTGGTATGGCGAAATTTTTCAATTCCGGTACAGAAAAAGCCTGCGATTTGGTTAAAGTAAGTCAGCGTTCATTTGAAGCTCAAAATGAAGAAACATTAAAAGCTGCATTGATGCCAACCTGGGGGAAATATCTTGCTGATCAATTGTCAAAAGTATGTCAGTGATTCCAGGGATTTGCAGTATCAGGATATGCCTGAATTGGAATTAATCTCCAAAATTACATTCTTTAAGAAAAATACGCACTGTATGTCACCTACTTCAAAAGGCACAAAAAAATTCTGGAATTTTTCTTCTTCTTTTTTTGGGGTGAATCTCATTATTGCCGCCGCAATTACCTTTAGTTTCTGTCCCTCTTGTCTTTTGAGTAAGGAAGGTTTGATCCGTTCGATTGATAATCTGATCAGCTCTTTTTTGGTATCATGCGCTTTAAGTTACGGTGGTTTTCTTTTTGAATACTATTTTGACCGAAAAATGCCGTGGATAAAATATCCTGTTCAGAGATTAATTCTGGAGACTTCCGGATACATTTTATATGTTTTTATCACCAGCATAATTTTATCTTTTCTCTTCGGAACCTTCGTATATCACTCAATAGATATGCAAAATATTCCGTGGGACGAGCTTATTTCTGACACAATCATACCTTTGAAAATCTCAATTGTAATTTCGGTCATATTGATCAGCCGATCATTTTTGCTGGAATGGCGGAAATCGGCGATTGAAGCTGAACAATTGAAAACGGAGCAATATGCCCGGCAATATCAAACATTAAAGGACCAGTTGAATCCACATTTCCTGTTTAATTCTCTAAATGTTCTGAGTAATCTGGTGTATGAAAATCCGGATACAGCTGTTAAATTTATTCGCCAGCTGTCTAAGATTTATCGATATGTTTTAGAAGTTCAGCAGGAAAAACTAGTCAAACTTTCCGGCGAACTGGAATTTGCTGAAAACTTTCTTTCACTTCAAAAAATACGCTTTGAGGAAGGTTTGTTATATCGTATTGATCTTGGCGAACAATTGGACTTTTTCCTGCCGCCGCTTTCTTTACAAATGCTTTTAGAGAACGCGATAAAACATAATATTGCGTCGCAGGCAAATCCTCTGGTAATCGACATATTGATCGAGGGAAATAAATTGGTTGTGAAAAACAATCTTCAATTGAAGAGCAGTTTATCGGAAGAGTCAACGGGAATCGGCCTTTCGAATATTAGAAAAAGATATGAATTGATGAGTAGTGAGCCAATTGATATAGAAGAATCGCTCACTTCATTTGTTGTAAAATTACCTTTGCTAACTGCGAAGGAATTATAAAAACTGATTTCAAAATGACAAAAATACTGATCATCGAAGACGAAAACCTTGCGGCGAAGCGGCTGGTGCAATTGATAAAAGAAATTTTACCGGAATGTGAAATTTTCGGGAATTTCGATACAATCACTTCCGCTGTTGAATGGCTGAATAATAATGGACAACCTGACTTGATATTTCTGGATATTCAACTGGCCGACGGGATAAGTTTTGAGATTTTTGAACATGTCAGGGTTACATCTCCAATCATTTTCTGCACCGCATACGATCAATATGCGATCAAAGCCTTTAAGCTAAACAGCATAGATTATTTATTAAAACCTGTTGATCCGGAAGAATTAAAAAATGCCTTGAACAAATTTCAATCAGGGAGAAAGGCTCCGGAGATAACGCTTGATCAAATTAAAACTTTGCTTCAACCGGTTCAGAAAGTATATAAAAACCGTTTCCTTGTAAAAATCGGTGAGCGAATCCAAACCATTGCTATCGAAGAAATTTGCTATTTTTATAGCGAAGACAAAGTCACTTTTCTGATGACAAAACACGGGAAAAAGTTTATTGTCGATTACACACTGGACGAGGTTGAGACGCTGCTGAATCCGGAAAGTTTTTTTAGGTTAAACAGAAAATACATCAGCGCCGTCGACGCGATCAAAGCAGTTTTTACTTATTCGAACAGCCGGTTGAAAATTCATTTGGACCAGTGTGCTGATAATGATATTCTGATAAGCCGCGAAAAAATGCAGCCTTTCAAAAATTGGCTGGGACAATGATCTTTTTTCATTGCGGCGAGTATCTGACAATATCAATGTCAATTCCGTTTGGATCTTCAGTGGCAAAATGCCGGTCGCCCCGCGGCTCATCGCGCAAATCGATCTTTATTTCAATACCCTTCTTTTTTATGTCCGCATAAATCTTGTCCACGTCATCTACTTCGATCGTGAGATACATGCCTTTCCCCTGAAATAATGTGTTCGTTTTAAACACTATACCCTGACAATATACATTGACTTTGAGGAAAACTTTTATGTAGATTGCGAAGTAAGCATCTGAGACCGGTAACCTGCAATGGTATAGTTATTGAGTCAATTAATATTTTGCAAAAACTAAACTTTTTTCACCATGCGTCAGGATTTTCTGGATATAAAAAGATCACTCAATTTAAAGGATAAGTGCCTCAATTTTTACAGTTTGAAAGCTTTGGAGCAGAAGGGGACAAATGTGTCGGCTTTGCCTTTTTGTATACGCGTCTTGCTCGAAAATGTTCTGAGAAATTTTGACGGAAAAGTTATTACAAAGGAACATGTTGAAACGCTGATCAACTGGACGCCAGAGCCGAATGATAAGGAAGTCCCGTTTATGCCTGCCAGAGTTTTGATGCAGGATTTTACAGGCGTTCCGGCCATTGTCGACATAGCATCATTAAGAGCAGAAATGGAAAGGCAGGGGAAGGATTCATCGAGAATTAATCCGCTGATTCCGGTCGATCTGGTGATTGACCATTCAGTTCAGGTCGATTATTTCGGAAATAAGGATGCTTATGAGAAGAATGTTGAAAAAGAATATGAGCGGAACAGCGAACGTTACCGGTTTCTTAAATGGGCGCAAAAAGCTTTTGATAATTTTTCAGTAGTGCCGCCTGGAATGGGAATTTGCCATCAGGTAAATCTTGAATATCTCTCGCAATGTGTGGTTGAGCGGGACGGTGTTGCTTTTCCGGATTCGCTCGTCGGAACGGATTCGCACACGCCTATGGTCAACGGTCTGGGTATTGTGGCCTATGGTGTCGGTGGGATCGAGGCCGAAGCAGCGATGCTTGGACAGCCCCAGTTTTTTGCCGTCCCGGAAGTGATTGGTTTGAAATTGTCCGGTAAACTTCCCGTTGGAACAACTGCTACGGATATGGTTTTAACGATAACCGAATTGCTCCGAAGAACCAAAGTCGTCGGCAAATTCGTTGAGGTTTTTGGGGATGGATTAAGCTCACTATCGGTTCCTGATCGGGCAACGATTGGAAATATGTCGCCGGAATTTGGCTGTACAATCACATTTTTCCCAATTGATGAAAAGACGATCCAGTACCTGGAAAAAAGCAATCGTCCGCGGGAGGTAATCGAGTTGACAGAACTGTACGCGAAGGAAAATTTGCTTTGGCGGGAAAATGAAGATGCCATAAATTACAGTCAGGTTGTCGAACTTGATTTAAATACAATTGCTCCTACGATTTCCGGACCGAGCCGGCCGCAGGATAAAATTTTGCTTTCACAGGCAAAGGATATGATCTCTGGTATATTAGAACAGAAATATTCCAGAAAGTACATACGCTTTGAAGACAGGCCATTAAGTACCTGGGCAGACGAAGGTGGCAACGTGGAGCCAGCTCAGGTCATAGAAAATGATCAAGCGGAAATGCGTTTTGCGGAGGTAAATTACAATGGAGAAAGATTTTATCTTAACGACGGTCATGTTGTCGTAGCCGCCATTACCAGTTGTACCAATACATCAAATCCTGATGTCATGATCGGCGCTGGTTTGCTGGCGAAAAAGGCATTGGCGCGAGGTCTGAATGTGAAGCCCTGGGTTAAAACGAGTCTGGCTCCGGGTTCGAAAGTGGTGACTGATTATCTTAAAGAATCAGGATTGCTGGAAAGTCTGGAAGCGATGAAATTCAATGTGGTTGGTTATGGCTGCACATCCTGCATCGGCAATTCGGGTCCGTTGCCAGATCCTATATCCGATGCCATTGTAGACAAAGACCTGATCGTGGCGGCGGCACTTTCCGGCAACAGAAATTTTGAAGCGCGGATACATCCGCAGATTAAAATGAATTTTCTGATGTCGCCATTGCTGGTAATCGCTTATGCAATAACCGGCAGGATGGATATAGACATGGAGGAAGAACCTCTGGGATTTGACCAAAGCGGAGCGCCAGTGTATTTGAAAGATGTCTGGCCGTCGCAGGAAGAAATTGCCGGGGTTGTTGATCATGTTGTCAAAAGGGAATTTTATCAAAAAAGTTATAGCGAAATTTTTGATGGAAATGACCTTTGGAAGAATTTGGCAGTGCCTCAGGATAAGGCATATCAGTGGGACCCGAACTCAACTTATGTGAAGGAAGCTCCGTTTTTTGTTGATATTTCTGCTGAACCGGATATGATTCAGCCCATTGCTGATGCCCGCGTATTGCTTATGCTGGGCGATTCTGTAACAACGGACCATATTTCCCCGGCAGGGTCATTCAGTACAATTTCTCCCGCGGGTAGGTATTTGCTTAGCCGCGATATTCCCTACGAAGCGTTTAATTCTTATGGATCGAGAAGAGGGAATGATGAGGTGATGGTACGTGGTACGTTTGCCAATGTCCGAATAAAAAATAAGCTGGCTTCGAAGGAAGGCGGATTTACTACCTATTTCCCAACTGGTGAGGAAACGACGGTTTATGACGCTTCTCTTGAATATAAAGCAAATGGAACGCCGCTGATTGTCATTTCGGGTAAGGAATATGGGAGTGGTTCATCCCGCGACTGGGCAGCAAAAGGCACCTATCTGCTTGGTATAAAAGCTGTAATTGCAGAAAGTTTCGAGCGTATTCACAGAAGTAACCTGGTTGGTATGGGCGTTGTACCATTGCAGTTTTTTGATGGAGAAACCGCAGAGACTATCGGTCTGGACGGAACCGAAAAATTTACGATCAAAGGTTTTAACGATTCCATCAAACCGAATCAGCATCTGGTCGTTTCTGCGCTGGATATGGATGGAAACTACAAAACTTTCAGTGTTCGATGCAGGCTGGAAAGCAAGATGGAAATTGACTATTACCGCAACGGAGGAATTCTTCAATATATGCTAAGACAATTCATAGATAGTGAAGTATAGCAAATTTTTTTCATATTGCGTATATACCAAATAGTTCATTTTGTGGGACAAAGTTACTTACAGTGAATTTTTGTAAAATGTCAGACTGGCGATGTCTGGAAGATGAAACTATTATGTACAATTCTGTACAATAGTTTCATCTTCATTTTTTAATTGCAATATTTACAAGCCTCATTTTATATGAAATTTGAAGATGAAAGATTTAAATAACGAAAAGAAACTGGCAGCAAAAGAAGCTGTCAGATATCTTAAAGATAATCAGATTATTGGCTTGGGATCTGGCTCTTCCGCGGTATATGCCATACTGGAAATTGGAGAGCTTGTAAAAAATGGTTTGAAAATAACCGGTGTATCAACATCCTCAAAATCAGAAGAACTGGCCAGGTCGCTTGGCATTCCAACGGTTGATATTTCCTCAGTAAGTTATATTGACGTAACGATTGATGGTGCTGATGAATTTACTTCCGATCTTTATTTGATAAAAGGCGGAGGAGCTGCGCTGCTGAAAGAGAAGGTTGTAGCTTCTTTAACGAAAGAGGAAATCATTATAACAGATTCGTCGAAAAAAGTTGAGCTTCTTGGAAAATTTACAATTCCAATTGAAGTCATTAAGTATGCTGCGAAATATGTTATGAGCCAAATTACTCAACTTGGAGGAAAAGGAGAGCTTCGGCTGTTAGAGAATGAACCGCTTCTGACCGAAGAGGGTAATTATATTATTGATGCAGATTTTGGATTGATCGCTGACCCTGCTTATCTGGCGACCAGGCTTAGCGAAATTGCCGGCGTTGTCGAACATGGATTATTTATAAACCTGGCTGCCATAGTCATTATGGGAAATAATGATTCTACTATAACTTTTTCGAAAACTGACATCTGAACCGGAAAAGCTGCATTTTTAAATTTTCGGGTAATAAATCTTCGTTAAATTTATGTTAAGAAAGTAAAAAAAAGAGAAAAATTACTTAATCTGAAAACCGATGGTCAGCGATAATATTGACCGAACTTTGCGAAAAAAGTATAATAAATAATAGGACTCAGGAATTAAGGTTATGGCAACAGTAAATTTTACCTATTCCGACGAACAAATTCTTACACGCATTCAGGAGCATAACGATGAGTCAGCTTTCACCATGCTGTACGATCGTTATTTCCGTATTTTGTTTAATTATACGTACAGTAAAGTCAACGACCAGTTTGTTGCCCAGGAAATCGTCCAGGAATTATTTGTCAGTATCTGGCAACAAGGTAACAGAAGTAAGGTCAATTCCTGCCGCTCCTATTTATTTTCCTCGGTTAAAAATCTTATTATATCCTATTACAGAAAGGAATATACCCGAAAATTTCATTATGATCGCTGGCAACTGCATAGCGAAGATTCTGTAAATCTGACCGATCAGGGTGTCCTTACTTCTGATCTGCAAATCCGTTATGAAGAAGGGCTTCATCTTTTGCCTCCAAAATGCAGAGAAGTTTTTATGCTTAGCAGAAAGGGGAATTCCAATAAAGAAATTGCGCTTCAATTAGCAATTTCCGAAAAAACAGTTGAGCAGCATATCACAAAGGCAATCAGGGTTTTAAAGGAATATCTTAAAGAGCATTTCGCATACGCGCTCATTCTCGTCAGTTTTTATTAAATTATTTTTTGATACCGACTAAGGGTTGACCCTTTGGCGCGCGACTTAGGAATTGTAACATTCGCTAAGCCATGATGCCTGATCATATCTCACCCAAACTTCTTGACAAATATCTTAACAATCAGTGTACGGACGACGAGCGCGAACTGGTCGAAAAATGGTTTGCTTCCCTGCGCGGAGAATCTGATTTCCTCGGTTCTTTGCCAGCGCATGAACAGCTTAAATTGCAGAACGAGACCTTCTCCAAGATACAAACTCAATTAAACTTTGGTAGTGCGCCGGAGGTCAGGAAATTTCCGTTGGGCTGGATCACCTGGCTTGCCGCATCCGTTTTACTGGTTTTTGGTATTTATTTTACCTACAATTTTAATAGTAAACAGGAAATTTCTATTGCAAAACAGATTGAGCGGAAGGGAGCGGAGCATGTTATTAAATTTATAAATCAAGAACCCCGGGTCGTCAAACACCAGCTTCCTGACGGGAGTTCTGTCTGGATGCATACAAAATCTTCCATTCAATATCCAAAAGAATTTGATCATGACAAACGGCTTGTGACATTCACCGGCGAAGGTTTTTTTGATATAATAAAAGATAAATCCCGTCCTTTTTCCATTCAAAGCGGAGAAATGGTGATCAAGGTTCTGGGTACCAGTTTTAATGTGAAAGCTCCCACAGAACAAAAGATTTTCCAGATTTCCGTAGTCACCGGCAAGGTTGAAGTATCAGCTCCTGATAAGGATCAAAAACAGCAGCTGGTCGTATTAACGCCAAAACAGGAGGCATTTTTTGAAACCGCAACCAAGCGGTTGGTTTCTGCCGCCATGGCTCCACAGATGAAAAAGGAGATTTATGAGCCAGTTACCGTTGTTTTCAAACAAACTCCTTTAAATCAGGTTATTGAACAGCTTGAAAAACGTTTTGATATCAAAATTAAGTTAGCGAATCCTGGACTGTCATCCTGTCGGGTCAGCGGAGATTTTGAAAAACAACCCTTGCCGGGTATCATGGAAATGCTTTGTACCACCCTTGAAGCAAATTACACGATGTCAGGGAAGATAATCATGATCGATGGATTACCGTGCAACGAGTGATAAACAAAAAAGTTAACCAAACTTAAACCATGAAAGACAACTACCTGATCCCGCCGTGAAATAACAAAAAACCGGGAGTGTACCACCACCCCCGGATCAATCTTATGGCCTTTGTTGAATCGTACCACCGAAACAAAAGGCTCATGTATCCCAACAGTGCTTTAACTATTAAGACAAATCAAAATTATGCAAAATTCAGTACGTAACAAGCCTCTTAACTGGCAAAAGATAATGCGCATCGGATTGCTACAATGGATATTGGCCGTTTTACTTGCAGGTATAAGTTATGCAAGTGAACTTTCGGCGCAGTCGGTATTAAGTAAAGACGTGACGCTTCGGATCAGCAATGTCAGGCTGAATGAGGCGCTGGAACAGATTCAGGCAAAAACAAACACGAAATTTGTTTACAGCAGCCGCGTTTCTCTGAAAGAGATTGTAACCATCGATGTAAAAAATCAGAAACTCTCCAAAGTTCTGGATCAGCTGTTAACGCCGCGGGGGATTAATTATAAGGTGATCAACGAACAAATTGTGCTGGCGAGGGAACGGGTCCAAAAGGAAGAAACGGTCATTGAATCGCTCGAAAATAAGTTGCATGTTTATATGGCAAACCGGGAGATCCGGATCAAAGGAACAGTGAAAGCCGGAGATGATAACGGAACTTTGCCGGGCGTGAGTGTCATTGTCAAAGGTGGCACCAGCGGGACGACTACAGATAACGACGGCGGTTTCGAACTGACGGTTCCAACGACCGAGAGTATCCTGGTTTTCAGCTTTGTCGGGTACATATCTCAGGAAGTAACCGTCGGAGGCAGATCGGTCGTAAATGTTACGCTGGCTCCGGATACCAAAGCTCTAAACGAACTTGTTGTAGTAGGTTACGGTGTCCAGAAAAAGGTTAACCTTACTGGTGCCGTGACTCAGGTTCAGGCGAAAGATCTGGAAAACCGTCCGTTGAATAATATGTCACAGATACTTCAGGGCATGGTACCAAATTTAAATATAACGTTTTCGACTGGTCGTCCCGGGGAGGGCGGGAATTTGAATGTCCGTGGAGAAACTTCTATTAATGGCGGCGGGCCGTTGGTGTTAATCGATGGTATTCCTGGCGATATCAACCGTATTAATCCGGGAGATGTGGAATCAGTTTCTGTCCTGAAAGATGCGGCTGCTTCTGCAATTTATGGCGCACGTGGAGCCTTTGGCGTAATTCTCGTGACCACAAAAACGGCAAAAAGTGGTAAGACAAATATTTCATACAGCAATAATTTCGGCTGGTCAACACCGACGGTAAGTACAGATTTCCTGACCAATGGTTACGAGCATACGATGTTGAACGATGAAGCTTTTAAAAGGGCAACTGGAAATACGTACACGCGTTATTCGGATGAAGATTATAAGGAACTGGAAGCACGGCGCTATGACAAAACCGAAAATCCGGCACGCCCCTGGACGGTGGTGAAAAATGTAAATGGAAAAGACATTTACAACTATTATGGAAGTTATGATTGGTGGGATACGATGTTCACGACGACTGAACCGTCTCAACAACATAATTTAAACTTGTCGGGAGGTACTGAGAAAATCAATTATTTCCTTTCGGGATCTGCCTTTTCGAAAGACGGGATTATGAAGATCAATACGGATAAGTTCAATTCGTATACGTTACGCACAAAGGTGAATGCCCAGCTGACTCCATGGTTAAAAGTAAGTAACAATACTCAGTATTTCGATTCAAGATATAAGTACCCGGGTTTGGAAGGCGGGGCAAATCAGAACTTTGTCGGCATAACGGTCCATGCACTTCCTATCTACGCACCGCGAAATCCGGATGGAACGGCGACTTACAATACGCTGAAAAATAATTATTCTATCGGAGATGGATTATTTGCCAATCTCCTGAAAGGCGTAGCAGGCGGAGAGAAAAAAGTGCATGAGCTGACAACGATCAACTCATTAACCATTGATTTTACAAAAACATGGAATCTTGTTGCCAATCATTCCTATTCATTTTATATCGCCGACGACTGGTACCGTTCTGCGGTTGCGCAATACTCAATTCAGCCTGGAATTTTAGCGCCTGTCCCAAACTTTAATACAGATCAGCTCAGAAAAACTTTCTGGTTTGATCCGACCAATGTTGTCAATGTATTTTCTACCTTTAATCACAGTTTGGGAAAACATTATATCGGAGTTACTGCCGGTATCAATTATGAAACGAAAAAACATCAGCGGCTTTTTGGCGCGAGAAAAAATCTGCTCTCTGAAAGCCTGAATGACCTGGATCTTGGAACAGGCGAACAGCTGGCGACGGGAGATTCTTACCAATATGAATTATTTGGTGCATTCTTCCGCCTCAATTACGATTATTTAGGGAAATATCTTTTGGAAGTAAATGGTCGTTACGACGGAACTTCCAGATTCGGAGCTGGCAGACGCTATGGATTCTTTCCGTCGATCTCCGCCGGTTGGCGCGTTAGTGAAGAGAAATTTTTCGAGCCGATCCATGATGTTGTGAATAATTTCAAAATCCGAGCTTCTTACGGAACGCTTGGAAATCAGCTTCCATCCAACTCGAACTCTGCCAGTTTTTATCCTTACATATCGATTATGCCGACGGCTCAGTCGAACTGGATTAGTAATGGACAGAAGCTTTCTTATGTAAACAATCCCAATCCGATTTCGCCTAATCTGACTTGGGAAAAGGCGACTACATCAAATATCGGCCTGGATATTGATTTATTAAAAAGCAGATTGAATGTAGTATTTGACGCATATATCCGTAACACTACCGATATGCTGATCCCTGGAAAAGTTTTCCCAGCTGTTTACGGAGCGCCGGTTCCCACCCAAAATGCAGGTGATCTGCAAACAAAAGGTTTTGAGCTTTCAATCGCCTGGCATGACCAGGTGAAAGTTGGAAGAAAAGTGTTGGCCTACAATGCATCGTTCATTGTTTCTGATACTAAATCAAAAATTACGAAATATGATAACCCAAACAAGATTTTGTCAAGTTATTATGAAGGGCAGACGATTGGAGATATATGGGGGTATTCTTTGGACGGGTTTTTCAAAACAAACGATGAAGCACAGGCCTATACAGTAGACCAGTCGCTTGTGAACAAACAACGCCTGAGCGCGCCCGGAGAGTGGAACAAATTACAGGCGGGTGATATCAAATTTGTGGATACCGATGGAAACGGGAAAATCGACCAGGGAGCAAATACGCTTTCTAATCATGGTGATTTAAAAATCATTGGTAATAACAGGGCACGTTTCCGTTATGGATTAAATCTGGGAGCTTCCTGGAATGGCTTCGACCTTTCAACCCTGACTCAGGGAATTCTTCGCAAAAACTGGTATCCGGGGAATAATGCAGATAAATTTTGGGGACCATATTCCCGTCCTTATTATTCTTTTATACCAAAAGATTTCCAGAAAGATGTCTGGACGCCCGAAAATCCAAACGCATATTTCCCAGTGTTGAGAGGATATACCGCGCTTAACGGCGGTGGCGATTTGAATGCTCCTAACGATAAATACATTCAAAACGTAGGTTACCTGCGTCTGAAAAATGTTGTTATCGGTTATACTTTCCCCGAAGTATGGACAAGAAAAATAAAAATTCCGAAAGCCAGAATTTATGTAAGCGGCGAAAATTTGCTGACTTACACGCCGCTTAGGTCGAAATACATAGATCCTGAACAGTTTGACGGAGACGGTACCAACGGCAGAACCTATCCATTATCCAAAACCTTCTCCGTCGGTCTGAATCTCAATTTCTAAACCCGGACTTAATAAGATATCATTATGAAAAAAATAATATTAATGATCGCCGTTACCTTCAGTTTGGTAGCGTGTGACCTCGATCAGCTTCCGATGGATGCTATTTCGCCAGAGACATTTTTTAATACCGAAAATGACTTGCTGCTTTATACCAATTCTTTTTACAATGCACTTCCATCGGCAGAAGATGTGTATAATGAAGATGTTGATAATGTCGTAAAAAATAGTCTTCGTGATGAGTTGCAGGGAACCCGGGTGGTCCCGACAAGCGGGGGAGGATGGAGCTGGTCTACTTTACGGAATATTAACTATTTTCTGGCCAATTCCGGAAAATGTCCGGATCCAAAAGCGGTAGCAAAATACAATGGTCTTGCCCGTTTCTTTCGTGCCTACTTTTATTTCGGTATGGTGAAACGTTATGGCGACGTTCCCTGGTATTCACAGCCTATTGAAGAAAAGGACGGAGAATCGCTCACCAAAGCGCGTGATCCGCGTGTGATGGTGATGGATTCGGTAATGGCTGATCTGGAGTATGCGATTGCTAACCTTGATGCAGCCCGTCAGGTAAGCACGATCACAAAATATACGGCACTCGCTTTGAAATCCCGGATTGGGCTGTATGAAGGAACATTCCGGAAATATCATCCTGAATTTAAACTTTCAGGATCAGATAAATTTTTGGATGCAGCCATTTCTGCTTCCGAAGATCTGATGAAAAACAGTGGATATACCATTTACAAAGCCACACCATCAACCGCATATCTGAAATTCTTTTCTTCTGATAATGCGATTGCCGATGAAGTAATATTGGCCAGGGATTTCAGCGATGAATTGCAGGTTTATCATAACCTGAATTATTACACGATGACTGCTTCTTACGGAAAACCAGGATTGGAAAAGAAACTGGTGAACAGTTATCTGATGGCGGACGGCTCCCGGTTTACTGATGTGAAGGGTTATGAAACCATGCAGTTTTTTGACGAGGTACAGAACCGTGATCCTCGCTTATCTCAAACAATCCGGACGCCAGGTTACACCCGAATCGGTGAAACGGCCCAGCTTGTTCCGGAGTTCGGGGCGACAGTCACTGGTTATCAACTGATCAAATTTGTTTCAACTTCCAAGTGGGACACATTTGGCAAGGACATCACGGACATGCCGATTTTCCGATATGCAGAAGTGTTATTGAATTATGCAGAAGCGAAAGCAGAAAAGGGCACTTTGACGCAGGATGATCTGGACAAATCTATAAAACTAATCCGCGACCGGGTTGGTATGCCGAATATCAATTTATCCGAGGCAAATAAAAATCCTGATCCTTACCAGGCGCAACAATATTCGCAGCTGAGCGGAAGTAACGTTGGCGTTATCCTCGAAATCCGCCGCGAGAGAAGGGTAGAACTGGTGATGGAAAACTTCTTCCGCTGGGACGATATTATTCGTTGGAAAGAAGGACAACTATTGACCAAGACCTATAAAGGTATGTATTTTCCAGGCGCAGGAAGTTACGATCTGGACAGAAACGGCAAGGTCGATCTGATCATTTATGAAGGTGAAAAACCATCAGCCGCCGGCGCGCAGATCCTGAAACTGGGCAGTGAGATTTTACTGGAAAATGGAAATAAGGGAGGGAATATTGTTGTCAACGGCCACATAAATAAAAAGTTTAACGAGGCCCGGGATTATCTGTATCCGATAGCAACGCAGGAGCTTTTACTAAATCCAAAACTGGTCCAGAATCCTAACTGGTAACCTCGATAAAGTGAATACCTGGATTTTAGTAATTTGAAATTTAGGTATTCACTTTAAAGAAATTTGATACATGCCGCTTTTAAGTTATAATGAACAGCTATTCCTAAACCCAAATATATAATGCTTTCAGACAGACGATCATTTTTAGAAAAAATGTCTCAGATCGGGGCGCTTAGTATCCTGCCGGGAGCTTCTGCCTCGGCTGCGAATGAAGAAGATAAAAATCATTTTATGGCTGGTCCGTATCTTCAGAATATGGGTTCGGATGAGGTTACGATCATGTGGGTTACGAGTAAAAATTGTTTTAGTTGGGTAGAATATGGAGAGGGGAGTTATGCGATCAACAAAGCTTTTGCCTACAATAACGGTTTAATTGAAGCTAACAACCGCATCCATAAAATCACGCTTTCCAATTTAAAACCGGGCGTTGGCCATAAGTACAAAATTGTTTCCACGGAGATAACCGGCTTTAAGGGCTCCAAAGTTGAATTTGGAGAAACCATAACCAGCGCGATGCTAGGTTTCAAAACGCCTGCGGCTGATGAGGAGGAAGTGAAATTTGTAGTATTCAATGATATTCACGATCGTCCGCAGATTATTCCGCAATTATTGTATAGACACGGTTACACAGGGAATGTTCGCGACTATGATTTTGTAGTCTTCAACGGAGACTGTTTCGACTGGGTTACGGAAGAGCAGCAATTGATTGATCACCTGATCAAACCGACCACTGATATTTTTTCGAATGAATTACCTTTTATTCTTACGCAGGGGAATCATGAATGTCGGGGAAGTTTTTCGCGGCATATACCAGCCTATTTTGCCTATCCTGACAATAAATTTTATTATGCTTTTTCGCGTGGCCCTGTTAGATTTGTAGTTCTGGATTCTGGTGAGGACAAAAAGGACGACAGTGTTGAATATGGAGGACTTGCCGCTTTTGACCGTTACAGGGAAATTCAGGCCAAATGGCTTGAAAAGGAAATTGCAAACGACGAATTCAAAAAGGCAGATTTTCGGGTTGTGATTATTCATATTTCGCCATACCATTCCGGCGACTGGCATGGTACGTTGCACTGCCAGAAAGTTTTTGGTCCGATGCTGAATAAGGCCAAAATTGATATTCAAATTTCCGGCCATACGCACCGTTACATGACCCACGAACCCGATGCGACACACAATTATCCGATCGTTATTGGCGGAGGTCCTATCGAGGGGAACCGGACTTTAATTAAGGTTCGTGCTACAAAAAAGGAGCTCAATCTTAAAATGATCCGAGATGATGGGGAAGTTGTTGGTAAATTTCAACTGGCGAAAAAGACAAGAAATTAAGTAAAAGAGGATAAATCTGAGATCATGAAAATAGTAATTCAAATTGTATTTTTTTGTTGGTGCGCGGCCGCTTTCGCGAAAAGGTCTGATAAAATTGTGGATCGTAAAGTCAAAACTCTGAAAGTAATGACATACAACATTCATCATTGTAATCCACCTTCGGCGGGAGATAAAATTGACGTTGCGGCTATTGCGAAGGTGATCAAAAACGAAAAACCTGATTTTGTAGCGTTGCAGGAAGTGGATGTGAATACGGAACGTTCCGGTAAAGGAATAAATCAGGCCAAAGAATTGGCAAAGCTGACAGGTATGAACTATTTTTTTTCAAAGGCAATCGATCACCAGGGCGGCGATTATGGCGTTGCGGTACTTTCACGTTTTCCTATTCTGGATTCAACGAAGTTTATTTTACCAATCGATCTGGTTATTAAAGGTGAAACCAGAACGATTGCCGCCGTCACAGTGGAAATTTCCAAAGGGAAAAAGATTATTTTTGCCAGCACGCACCTGGATTTAAAAGAACAAAACCGTTTAACTCAGGCGGAGCTTATCGTAAAACATTTTGAAAAATCGAATTTGCCTGTCATTTTGGGAGGTGATTTCAACGCACTTCCGGACAGTAAGGTAATTCAGTATTTTGATAAATCTTTCACAAGAAGTTGCCAGGAATGTGCATTTACGATCCCTGTTGAAGTACCAGACCGCGCAATTGATTTTATTATGTATAAATCCGATGGAACATTTGAAAGTGTATCAACAAGGGTTATTGATGAAAAATATGCCTCGGATCATCTTCCGGTGGTAGCAGAATTGAAGTTGAAATAAATAAACTAAGGCATTATGGAAGGGTTGCAGGAGATTTCCTGACAACCCTTTTTTATTTGCCCAATGCGAATCTCATTTACAGCTTCAAAGCAATTTACATTGGTTTAGGCACAGAGATCATATTACACCAAAAGTGACAAAGTTTTTTCAAATAGGACATTGAACCATTATAATCCCTGGATTTAGTAAGATATGCGTTGGCATTGTGCTCGTAACATACTTTGATATCCTCAGAATGATCGGAACTGCTGAGAATGATGATGGGTACAGCCGGGAGGTTGTGGAACAAGAAAAAATATCGGATAGAATCAAGCAGCCCAAGGCCTTCCTGGCGCGTGGGCAGGTAGATATCGAAAATGATAAGTGCAGGTGGTTTTGCAAGATTAAACCATTCATCTGTCAGAAAATTTAAAGTATCATTTCTGGTGCACGTTCTGATTATTTTAAGATCCTGTAGGTATGTGTTAAAGGCCTGGTTCATGGACTTCCACCTGTCATCATTACATTCGACCACCAATATACTTTTATTCTTAAAGTTGTCGGAAACCGGGGCGTCATCCTGATCAGAAAAGCTGTTCAGAAAGCAAACGTCAATGGCTTCTGCCATGGTTTTGTACTCTGGGTGTGACAAAGGTTTCGTAATAAAAGCACTTACACCCTCGTCATACGCGCCACGAATCAGGTGATTGTCGTTGGAGGTTGAAACCATCACAACAGGAATATTATGTGTTTTAGGATTTGACTTCAATCTGGAAACAGCTTCGATGCCGCCCATACGATGCATATTCATATCCAGTAAAATCAGCGAGGGGTTCAGCCTTTCATCCTGATTTTCTATTACGTCAAGTAACGTCTTGCAGTCGGTAATTTCCGTAATGTTGATACCCGGAACGGCACTTTCCAATGCCTGTTTTAAAAGGAAAAGATCATCCTGGTCATCATCTACGAGATAAATGGTTTTCTCTGTTCCCATGTCAATGTCAGGTTAGGTATTATGTCCCCGATTAAATTCGAAATTTGTAGTATGAATATTACAACTATAATACACATAGTTGTCTGGATATAAATCGATATAATCGGAATTTTTATAAAAATATATTTAATATACTGATTGTTAAGTGATTTAGACTTCGTGTTGACTGTCGGACTTGAAGTTGGTTTAGGAATGCAGCTTTTTCAGGATCGAATTAAGCATGAGAGGTCCCGTGCGCGCGGCGTCGATCTAGTATCCGCGCTATGGAATCAGAAGAAGTAGTTATTGCCAGACAATGTCAGTTGATCATTATAATTGAATTATAATATTCTTAACCCAAACGCTTATGTTTCCCAGTCAAAACAAATATGCCGGCCAACACCAAAAGCCCCGCGAAGAACCAAAGGCTAAGCACGAGATTATACCATACGATTGCAACAAGACAGACAACGGATAATATTAAAGCGACCAGCGGAAAATAAGGATAGGCAGGAACGATGAATGGGCGTTCGAGATTGGGTTCTTTTTTACGTAACACAAAAAGAGCTGCCATACTGATGATGTACATCACAACTGCTCCAAGAGCCGCCAAAATGATAACCTGATCTGTCGTTCCCAAACTTAAAGCAACGCAGCCAATAAATCCGCCTGTCAGTAAAGCCCAGTGCGGCGTTTGAAAACGGGAATTTACCTGTCCTAAAAATGCTGGAAGATAGCCACTTCTCGAAAGAGCAAAAATTTGTCTCGAATACCCGATGATCGTCCCGTGAAAAGAAGCAATCAAACCAAATAAACCAAGGCTGGCGAATAACTGAGTCCAGCTGTTATCCCGTCCCAAAACAATTCCCAGCGCTGCCGGAAGTGGATAATCAATGGTACTTAAAACTTTCCAATGAGCGATACCACCCGTGAAAATCATTACTGCCAGGGCAAGAACTACTAATGTTAAAATTCCAAGAATATAACCTTTGGAAATCGTACGTTCGGGATCTTCCACTTCTTCGGCCACCATCGCAACACCTTCTATTGCCAGATAAAACCAGATTGCAAATGGAAGTGCAGCAAAAACGCCGGACCAACCGAAGGGCATAGGGTCTGTTACGAAAGTGTCATAGGAAAAGCTTGGCGCTATAATTCCAACATATATCAGTAATTCTCCGACCGCAAGCAAGGTCACAACCAGCGAGAAAGTGGCGGATTCCTTTATCCCCAGCATATTAATGCCGATGAAAATCACATAACATGCAAAGGCAGTTTGAAGTACCGTAATGGATGGATAAAGAAAATGCGTATAACTTCCCAACGCAAAAGCGATGGCGGGAGGTGCTATCAGAAATTCGACAAGCGTTGCATAACCGGCGATCAACCCTCCCCACCAGCCGAATGCGCGATGTGCATAAGCAAAAGGGCCGCCTGCTTGCGGAATGGATGTTGTTAATTCTGTAAAGCTGAAAATAAAAGTCACATACATGACGGTCACGAGCAGCGTGGCGATCAAAAATCCTATGGTTCCGGATACGCCCCAGCCGTAGTTCCAGCCAAAATATTCACCGGAAATAACCAGTCCTACTGCAATTGCCCAAAGATGGATGGGCTTCAAAACTTTTTTAAGGGCAACAACCTGGTCTGTCGACATGCAAGAATGAGTTGGGTAGAATTTTGAAAAATTAGGGCAAAATCTTAATCAGTCTATTGCGGCAGGATTTAATTATCAGCGTGGTGCGGTGCGCAGATAATCTCCCATTTGAATTACTTTCCCTGTGTCCAGATAATCCACCCGAAGGGCCATCATCGTTTTCCAGGTATTGATATTGTCAGGAGCGTCGCGGAAGCGAATCTTTTTTCCAAGTTCATGTGCTTTCTGAACAACTCTTAAAATCGATTTTCTGTCGTTTTTTGGTAAGGGACCCTCACCATTCCAGCCGGTATATTTTTGCAAGGATTGACCGATGAGTGCTACACGTTCCAGCTGTGCTGGCGTGTAAGCAACATCCGGGCTTCCTTCAAACCGGATATAATCCGGATACTTATCAAATAATTCCGGAGCAGGAATATTTCCGGTAATCACAATTTTAACCGTACAATTTGATTCAGTGAGATTTTTATACTTCTCCAATAATTTAACCAAAGCGGGCAGTGTCTCGGAGGCTGGTGTGATCAGGTCAAAAACCAATTGTAGATATACGTCATTCTCAACGTAGATCAGACCACTATTTTTTTCTACTTGTTCAGAAATTGGTTTCAAATAAAGGTTCTCCAGAGATCTGTTTTCGGAAGCATCAATTTCGTGGTTGACGGCATAAAGCTTTCCATCATTTAACAACACATCTGTTTCAATGGATCCAAATTGTTGATCAAAAGCTTCGGTGAAAGGACGCAGCTGCCTGCTGTCATTATGCGAATGTGCCTGAGCGGTAGAATAGGATTCAGTCGTTTGCGCCAGCGAATTGTGGAGAAACATGGAAAATACAATGGGCGAAATCAGAGCGCATTTCATAACGAATATATCTTCATGGCCAGAAAGTAGTATGCGTAAATATAAAGTAAATTGTGATTAAGAGAACAAGGTTACAATCGGATTTATGGTATTAATAGAGAATTCGATCGAATTATGCCGATTTTGATTAAGGAATATGTAAAAAACAGCAATTATTCCTGAAAATAGGATGATTAAATCAACAAATTTTGGGGATTTAACCTGATGATATGGGAATATCCTTATTTTCGCTCCTACGAACCAAAAAACTCGAAATAATCTCAATAACCGAATGAAAAAAAACGCTTCGCTATTTCGTAAAAAAACAGTTGATCAGATCATGAGGGATGCGCATGCGAACGAAAGTGGCGGTTTGGCCAAAATATTAGGCGTTCGCGACTTGGTTTCCTTAGGAATTGCGGCGATTGTCGGAGCCGGAATTTTCAGTACAATCGGTCTGGCAAGTTTTAATGGCGGACCGGCAGTATCACTTTTATTTGTCTTTACAGCTATCGCCTGCGTTTTTACAGCACTTTCCTATGCACAATTTGCAAGTACTGTTCCTGTTTCCGGCAGTGCTTATACCTATGCCTATGTAGCTTTCGGCGAGTTGTTTGCCTGGATTATTGGCTGGGCATTGATTCTGGAATATGCCGTTTCTAATATGGTTGTGGCCATTTCCTGGTCAAAATATTTTGTCAGCATGCTGGAAGGTTTCGGGATTGTCATCCCGGGTTATCTCACGATTGATCCAGGGTCCGCTGCGGATGCTTTCGCGAAACTGCAAACAAGCGGAATCGCTTCTTTAAGTTCCGCGGAAAAACTGGCTGCCCATGCCTATGAAATAGCGCCTGTTGTCGGTGGCTTTCATCTCATTCTTGATCTTCCTGCCGGGCTCATTACCGCGCTGGTAACCAGTCTGGTATACATCGGGATCCGCGAATCCAGAACGGCTAGTAATATTATGGTGGTACTAAAAATCGGCGTGGTATTGCTCGTCATTTTTGCTGGCGCGTTTTATGTGAAACCGGAAAACTGGACACCGTTTGCCCCAAATGGTGTAAAAGGTGTTTTGAGTGGAGTCGCTGCTGTGTTTTTCGCTTTTATTGGATTTGACTCGATTTCTACAACGGCGGAAGAGTGTAAAGATCCGCAGCGCGATATGCCAAAAGCGATGATTTATTGCCTGATGATCTGTACCGTTTTGTATGTATTGATTACGCTTGTGTTAACAGGTATGGTTAACTACAAAGAACTAAACGTGAGTGATCCGCTGGCTTTTGTGTTCCAAAGAATCGGTCTGGACTTTATGGCGGGTTTAATTTCTGTAAGTTCTGTTATTGCCATCACCAGTGCATTGCTGGTATACCAGTTAGGCCAGCCGAGAATATGGATGACTATGAGCCGTGATGGTTTACTTTGGAAACGTTTTTCGAAAATTCACCCTAAATATCAGACGCCTTCCTTTGCAACCATAGTGACGGGTTTGGTTGTAGGGATTCCTGCTTTGTTTTTCAAGATGGATTTCTTTGTTGACTTGACCAGCGTTGGTACTTTTTTTGCATTTATTCTGGTTTGCGGTGGCGTACTTTATCTTGATCATTCCGGGATTTCTGCGAGGTCCAAGTTTAAAGTGCCTTATCTCAATGGTAAGTTTTTGGTAGGATTTGGGCTTCTGGCCGCAATTTTGGGTCTGACTTTTTACGGCCAAGGCGTTATTGACGAGTGGAAAGCACTAACGCTTGCTGAGATTTTTGAACACAAACTTTTAACGGTAATTTTCTGGATTTCCTGGATTGTGCTTTCGTTTATGAGTTTTAAATACAATTTTTCCGTTCTTCCCGTTGCGGGAATTCTGACTAATTTATACCTTATGACTGAACTGGGAGCGTCCAACTGGTTCATCTTCGTAATCTGGCTGGCAATCGGGCTTGTGATATATTTTAGTTACGGATACAGAAAAAGTAAGTTGGCTGGAAATGAAGATTGACCGGAAAGGTTGAAATAAGAATAAAAGTATTAATTAGCAATCTGGCGTTATTGGTGTTCATGAACATCGATAACGCCATTTTTTCTATGAATTGTTCTGAAATGCATGTCCGTTGTATATAGATTCGGAATACAAAATGGTTGAGTCTTTAATACCTAATTATTCTTGATTTCAAGCACCACAGCATAATCCGCTTTTACTTGTCCAACATCTTTTTTTGGAACGGGTGTTACAGACTTCAAAATGAACTGATACTCATTACCTGCAAATTTTTCATTGACTGTATCAGCCAAAAAAGCAGAACAATCGCCCAGGCACATTTTTACTTTTTTTTGATATCCGCCCCTCCGTTGATACGCCTTCCAATAAAAGATCTACCGTCGCATTCCCTGCCACAATACATTGAACTCCCTCCGGACAACGGCTATCAGACACATCGAAAAAGGTGAGTGTTGACCTTGGCACATTATTAATCGTTATGGTTTCTTTATAACGGATAATCCCTTCCTCTTTTTTGTCAACAGCCGACTTTTGACAGGCAAACGATACTGTACCTGCAAAGAACATGTAGTAAATTTTTTTCATAATGTTCCATTTTTTATTCAAGACTCAGAAGGCATAGGTTGGGTTGTAAAATGGGCTAAAAAAATTTCGACCCATGATATCAAACTCATCTTTTAACGATATTTTTTATTGAAATATTATTGCCAATATGCTTAGACATCAATTCAGAATGATTTGATACCGGATTTTGAAAGAAATTTCTTATCAGTTCGTTTCCATTAAACTTTCGTAAGATCTTCAAGTCAAATAAGAAAATTCTTTTGCTATGAAAGACGCCGTCATCAATAACAGCTTGTTACATCTTTATCGAAGGGCTGGATTAGGAAGTATTCCTGAAAAAGACATTTCAATAAAGAAGGCTGTTTCAAAACTTTTTCAGGAAAGCGAAACATTTGCACCAATCAAAATTGTGCGTTCCGAATTAGAAAAACCTGCAATGTCAGATGTTATGTCACCGGAGAGCATTGTGGATATGAGAAAAGACAGGATGAGAAAGAATCGTGAAGAAATTCGTGATCTTAATGCGGCATGGATGTCTGAAATGGCCAAAGGGGGAAATGTTTTAAGAGAACAGATGTCTCTTTTCTGGCATGGCCATTTCGCCTGCCGGTCCGCGGATTCAGTAGCTGTCGAAGGTTATCTAAATACGATCCGGAAGAATGCGCTTGGCAATTTTGGAACATTATTGCTGGAAGTTTCCAAAGAGCCTGCCATGCTTCAATTTCTGAATAATCAACAAAACAGAAAAAATAAACCGAATGAAAATTTTGCCCGGGAGGTGATGGAATTATTTACTTTGGGGAGAGGGAATTATACTGAAATGGATGTGAAAGAAGGAGCCAGAGCTTTCACTGGTTGGGGTTTCGATGGTAAGGGAGAATTTCAGTTCAGAGAAAACCTCCATGATAGTAAGACCAAGAAGTTTCTGGGCGAAGATGGAAATTTCAAAGGGGAAGATATTATAAAAATCTTACTGGAACAGAAACAGACAGCGCGGTTTGTTACGGCAAAAATTTACAGGAGTTTTGTCAGTGAAGTTCCCGATAATCAGCGGATCAATGCACTGGCCGAAAGTTTCTTTAAATCCAATTATGATATCAGCCAACTGATGCGTACCATTTTCAGTGCTGATTGGTATTATGAAAATGTATCAAAAGCGATGCTCATTAAGTCACCGGTTGAGCTGGTTGTCGGGATTCAGAGAACTTTGGGAGGCGCTGAATTCGCGGATAAGGAGCACGTGTTATATATTCAAAAAGTACTTGGCCAGGTATTATTTTATCCGCCAAACGTTGCAGGGTGGCCGGGAGGACGCAACTGGATTGACAGTTCCAGTCTACTTTTCAGGATGCAGCTGCCATATATTATGGCCGGCGTGGCTACGCCAAAAGTTAAGGCGAAGGAGAGTGGTGATGTCAATGACCAGACGGTAAAGAAGAAAGGCGAAAATGCAAAAATAAAAGTGGACTGGGATAAATGGGCCAGCCGGTTTGGTAAAATCTCAGATGAAAAATTGGTTACTTTTTTATCAGCAGAATTGCTTGCTGTCCAACCAAAGCCGTCTGTAATGACATTAATAAGCGACAAAAATAAAGGTATTCCGGATAGAACGGAACGTATCAGAAGGCTCACGCTCTCCATCATGAGCTTACCAGAATATCAAATCAGTTAATCACTTTTAAGATACTCAACGACATGAAAAGACGTGATTTTATTAAAACATCGGTTTTTGCTACGGCAGGAACCATGTTGATCCCACAATTTTTAAAAGCCCATGAATCTGGAATTGCCAAAAATGCAAGCGGGAAAATTCTCGTTGTGATTCAGTTGTCGGGTGGAAACGACGGTTTAAACACTGTGATTCCATATCGAAATGATATCTACTACAAGGAGCGCCCACAGATAGCAATTGAAAAGCAGAAAATCTTGACACTGAATGATGAGATTGGATTAAATCCTGCCCTGGAATCTTTGCGTAGGTTGTATGACGACGGGAGAGTCAGGATTTTGAATAATGTCGGATATCCAAATCCGGACCGTTCACATTTTAGATCAATGGATATCTGGCAAACGGCAAGTAATGCTGACGAGTATTTAAGTACTGGCTGGTTAGGGCGTTACCTCGACGCCTCTTGTGCCGGATGCGATATCAAACCCCATCACATGCTGGAAATTGATGATACGCTGAGTCTGGCCATGAAAGGTGAAATGGCAAACGGTTTGGCCATGCTGGATCCTCGAAAACTTTACCAGCAAACCAGAAATGGAGTTGCAGGCAGTCTCGCAAAAACCTTTAAGGATCATGCAGATGAACATGATCAAATAAGTTATTTATATAAAACATTGGCTGATACAGAATCAAGTGCTGATTATTTATTTGAAAAAGGAAATTTAAAAGGCAGTCAGACCGAATATCCGAATACGGAATTGGGGAAAGGTTTGAAAACAATCGCGGGACTTATTACTTCCGGTGTTGATACGCAGGTTTATTATGTATCACTTTCAGGATTTGATACGCACATAGGGCAAAGAAACCAGCAAGATCGTTTATTAAAACACTATGCAGATGCAGTTGGTGTTTTTGTTGAAGATATGAAAAAACAAGGGCAGCTGGACAGGACAATGGTGCTGACTTTCAGTGAATTTGGCCGGCGTGTGAAACAAAATGGAAGTAACGGTACAGATCACGGAACTGCGAATAACGTGTTTTTAATCGGTGGCCCACCCAGAAGCTCTGTTGTTTATAACGAAGCTCCAAATCTGACGGATCTTGATGGCGGCGATCTTAAGTATTCTCTGGACTTCCGTGACTTATATTCTTCCTTATTGAAAGACTGGCTCGGCGCAGATGATAAGGTTATTTTAGGGAAATCATTTACGGGTTTGAAAGGTATCGTATAGATAAATTTCAAACAGCGATTCATCAAAACTATATAACCAAAGAGAAAACAGTCCCCTTTCCCACATCAGAACGGACATTCAATTGTCCGCCGTGCTGTTGGAGGATTTGACGGGAAAGGCTCAACCCGATACCTGAGCCTGTTTTTTTTGTAGTATAAAAAGGGATGAAAATATTGTCAAGTGCCTCTGGCTCAATGCCATCGCCATTGTCTTCCACCTCAATAATCGTGAGGCTATCAGTAACATAAGCATTAATAGAAATCATTCTGCTCGCCTGCATCGAGAAAGATTCTGAGGCGTTTTTGATAAGATTGATTAAGACCTGCTGGATTTGGCCGCTGTCTGCTTTTATGGTTAAAGTTTCGGGTTTCACATTTACCTGCCACAAAACACCAACGGCAGTCAGGTCTGTTTGCATCAGCTGAATTACCTCATGCAATAACTCCTTTACATTTAAACTGGCAAAATTAGGTTTGGGCAATGTAGTGAAGTCTCGGTATGCATTCACGAACTGCATCATACCTTTACTTCTTTTTTCCAATGTTTGCAGGGCTTCCTTCAAATCCCCGACAGCTTCCTGATTGGTTGTGCTTTTTTCTATATCTTCGTTGACAATCAGACGCATAGTCCCGACTAAGGAGACGATCGGTGTCATGGAATTCATGATCTCATGCCGCAGCACACGCGTCAGATTTTGCCAGGATTCAACTTCCTGCTGTTGAAGTTCTGTTTGAATATTTTGTAAAACCACAATACGAACCCATTTTCCATGCATCTGAATGGCAGCACCTTGCAGCGCAAGCGGCTGGTCAGATGGTGTGCGGTATAATTCGCGGACTCCGGAATTCAGATCTGATAAAAGTTCGTATAATCTCGGATGTTTTTCTTCCAGTTCGCTCAAATTATGAAGACGATAAATCCCCAGCATCCTCAGCGCTGCGCTGTTGATGATGTTAACCTGGCCTGTCCCATCGAAAGTGATAAGACCGGTCCCGATATGCTGGACAATCGTATTCAGATATTGCAGACTCGCTTCTTTCTCTGCCCGTGCCTGTCGGAAAGCCTGTAAAACTTCGTTGAACTGCTGGTTAAGTTCCCGAAAAGTAGCGCCCATGGTATTGTCTGCACGAAAATTAATCGTGAAATCAGAATAGCGTACAGATTCCAGAAAATAGATAAGTTTTCTGTTAACCTTGGTAACATAATTATATAGCGATGCTGCCTGGGCGAAGACAATAATGGATCCGAGAATACATATCAAACCTACATTGGTATGGTAGTTCGTAAGCCAGAACAGACCGATAATCGTGAGGATAATAACGGTAATCCTCACGGCGATCATGATGCTGAAATGGCGTAAACCGGTCATTTTGGAGGGTTTTAGGGAAAGTTAATTTAGCTAAGATCGCTTTTATGATCAAACATCAAACACCAACAGAAAGAATATTAAATTCCTCGAGTGACCTGATTTTGTAATGTGCCAGATCAAATTTCGGATCATCGTAAACCTCGGCATTTGGAACGCAGATGGTGATCATTTTAGCCGCATGTGCAGAACGCAAACCTGTGAAAGAATCTTCAAAAGCCATACATTCATGCGGTGGAATTCCAAGTTTGGCAGCTGTGGTTATATAAACGGCCGGATGGGGCTTGGTATGCTGTTCAAGCTCGCCAGAATGCCAGGTTTCAAAACAATCTACAATTTCTAGACGTCTTAGAACCGCTTCTATCAGCTCCATAGGTGATGCGGAAGCAACTGCAAGTTTCAATTTTTGATCATGCAGGCTTTTTACCAGTGCCAGTGCACCTGGCATCGGCTGAGCGTGCGCGATAATATTTCTTGTCGCAATCGTTAAAATTTCATGCTCTAGTTCATCCCTGCTGGGTGTGTTCCAGGGTTGGATACGGTAACAGAATTCAAGAAATAATTTTATGGATAAGCCTGTGGTTTGAAGTTTCAGATCATGGGTCAGCTGGAAGTTTACCTTTTGCATCACTTCTGTGGCTGCCTCTGTCCAGATCGGTTCTGAATCAATAAGCAATCCGTCCATGTCAAATATCGCCGCTTTAATCATTTTAAAGAAATAGAAATTGTAAATATGAGTTAGTAAGATCGAAGAAAGTAGCTAATAAAAGGACTTTCTGTTTTTAATCATAATCAAAACTACTACATTCGTAATTAAGAATGGCTTTAGGGGTGTCCCAATTTGGACTGAGAAATACCCTTTGAACCTGAAACAGTTCATACTGTCGTAGGAAAAAGCGTTTATACAGAATTTTATTTTCTGTTATCTCTTTTCGGGAATCCGCTGCCTGGCGCCAATTCGATTTGTTTATTATCAAATCCCGATAAGATGAATTCCAAAATAGCATCAAATTTGACAGAACTCAGAGCGATATCGCCTCTCGTTCATAACATCACCAATTTTGTCGTGATGAATTTTACTGCCAACGCACTTCTCGCCGTCGGTGCTTCGCCGGTTATGGCGCATGCGGTTGAAGAAGTTGAAGATATGGTTGGGATTGCAGGAGCTTTGGTCGTGAATATTGGAACACTTTCCCCGCTATGGGTGGAAGGAATGAAGAAGGCCATGATCGCTGCCAAAAAATCAGGAAAACCAATAATTCTGGATCCGGTTGGGGCAGGGGCGACACCTTACCGGAATTCCGTTTTATCTGAATTATTGAACCTGGCGTCACCTACGCTGATCCGTGGAAACGGATCGGAAATTCTCGCGCTGGCGGGCGCCAATGGTCAGACAAAAGGCGTTGACAGTACTTCAAGTTCAACGGACGGTCTGGAGGCTGCAAAGTCACTAAGTAAGAAATTCGGGTGTGTGGTAAGTGTATCCGGTGCCACGGATATTATCGTCAGCGGAGAAAAAGTTGTCTATGTAGAAAATGGTGTTCCTTTAATGACCAGGGTTACGGGCATGGGTTGTTCAGCCTCAGCTGTTGCCGGTGCTTTTTGTGCCATTCAGCCAGATGTTTTTGAAGCGGCAATTTCGGCGGCGGTGACCATGGGTGTTTGTGGTGAAAAAGCATTTGAGAAATCGCAGCTTCCAGGTTCGTTTCAGATTGCATTTTTGGATGCGCTGTCAGCTGTCACGGCTGAGGAATTGGATCGTTTGGCGGTTGTTAAGTGATTAATGAAATTTTTTCGCAAATGTTCTGTCACCCCTTCGGGGTTTTGGTTTTCATCAAAGGGACCTTTGCTATAATAATGTCATCCCTTCGGGATTTTTATCAGGTCGAAAATTTTGGAAGTCAGCGCATTAAATCAAAAACGGGAAATTCAAAATACATCGCATAAGTGCGGCCAAAGAAATTACTTAAAAATCCCGAAGGGATGAAATTATTATAGAAAACAGGATGACGGTTCTAGGCGAAACCCCGAAGGGGTGACAAAATTCATCCATATCAATCAAATTATTCTGACATTTTTAACAATCCCGAAGTTTGATATTATGAAAAAAAGATCAGGATGACGGTTAAAAATCGCAGATCCCAAGTTTGTTTTAAGTTCGCTTTCTTGATGGCTGGCAGCTATTACGATGCAGGAATTAAATCGTTTGGCGGTTGTTTAGTGATTAATGAAATTTTTTCGCAAAAGTTCTGTCACCCCTTCGGGGTTTTGGTTTTCATCAAATGGGCCTTTGCTATAATATTTTCATCCCTTCGGGATTTTTATCATGTCGAAAATTTTGGAAGTCAGCGAATTAAATCAAAAACGGGAAATTCAAAATACATCGCATAAGTGCGACCCAATAAATTACTTAAAAATCCCGAAGGGATGAAATTATTATAGAAAACAGGATGACGGTTCTAGGCGAAACCCCGAAGGGGTGACAAAATTCATCCATATCAATCGAATTATTCTGACATGTTTAACAATCCCGAAAGGAAGAAATTATTAAAGAAAGATCAGGATGACGGTTAAAAATCGCAGATCCCAAGTTTGTTTTAAGTTCGCTTTCTTGATAGCTGGCAGCTATTACGATGCAGGAATTAAATCGTTTGGCGGTTGTTTAGTGATTAATGAAATTTTTTCGCAAATGTTCTGTCACCCCTTCGGGGTTATGGTTTTCATCAAATGGGCCTTTGCTATAATATTTTCATCCCTTCGGGATTTTTATCAGGTCGAAAAATTTCGAATGTCATTGGGCTAGATGAAAAACGCGAATTTTTAAACGTAACCTTGATATGTGTCCAAACATATTTTTTAACAATCCCGAAGGGATGAAATTATTATAGCAAACCAGGACGACGATTCTTGACCAAACCCCGAAGGGGTGACATAACTTGATCCATATCGATGGAATATCTACCAACAAATATTCAAAAAGTTAAAAACAAAAAATGCAACTATACCTTGTAACGGATGAATCTGCCTGTCTGGGAAGAGATATTTTCTGGGTCGTTGAAGAAGCTGTAAAGGGTGGCGTCACGATTGTCCAGCTTCGTGAAAAATCTTTGGGAACAAGAGCATTTATCGACAGAGCCATGCGAATGAAGGAATTACTTGCGCCTTTCAACGTTCCTTTGATTATTAATGATCGTGTTGATGTAGCACTTGCCTCCGATGCCGATGGCGTTCATGTCGGGCAAAGTGACATGCCTTATACTAGACTTAAAAACCTGATGCCACCCGGAAAAATCATCGGACTTTCTGCGGAAAAAAGGGAAGATGTTTTCGAAGCGGAAAATATGGATCTGACCTATCTCGCAGTAAGTCCATTGTATGCAACAAATTCAAAATCAGATCATGCTGAGCCATGGGGTATGGAAGGTTTGAAATGGGTGAAAGCAAATAGCAAACATCCGCTCGTCGTGATTGGCGGGTTGAATGCAACAAATACGACCGAAGTTATAAAAAACGGTGCCGAAGGTATATCAGTGATTTCAGCTATTTGCAGTGCAGAATCACCCTTTCAGGCAGCGAAATATTTAAAGTCTTTAATCATCAGGTAAATGAAAAGATATCCAACCGTGTTAACCATCGCCGGATCCGATAGCGGTGGAGGTGCCGGAATTCAGGCAGATTTAAAAACAATTGCTGCTTTGGGCGCTTATGGTGCTTCAGCGATCACCGCGCTTACGGCGCAAAATACTTTGGGCGTGCGCGGGATTCATGCTGTTCCTCCTGCTTTCCTGAAAAGCCAGTTGGAAGCAGTTTTTGAAGATATAAAAGTGGACGCAGTGAAAATTGGCATGATCAATACCATCGAAGTTGCGCAGATCATCGCGGAAGTACTCGATCGTTTTCAACCAGAATTTGTCGTTTTTGATCCTGTAATGGTTTCCACTAGTGGAGCAAAATTGATTCAGGATGAGACGATAGCGGTGCTTTGGAAGGAATTATTTCCACGGGCTACGGTCATTACGCCAAATCTGGATGAAGCGCAGATTCTTGCAGGTCATAAAATCACAAACGTTGATGAAATGATTGAGGCATGTAAGGAAATGGTCAGCCGCGGTTGCCAGGGCGTACTGTTGAAAGGCGGACATTTGATTGCTCCCAAACTTTTCGATGTATTCCTGCAAAAAAATGGTGATTCACGGATTTTTGAAAGTGAATACATCGAAAGTAAAAATGTCCATGGAACAGGTTGTACACTTTCTTCCGCGATCGCTACCTATGCTGCGCTTGGCAATACGCTGTCTGATTCAATCCTGCTGGCAAAGCAATATGTCGCTGGTGCAATTGAAGCTGGGAAAAATATTACAACAGGTTCTGGTTCCGGGCCACTAAATCATTCTTTTTCGCCACAGGTTATGAAAGTCATTTCGATGTGATCGAATATCCTAATTACTGAATATATGAAATTTACAGACCATCTTTGGAACAGTGCTTTACCGGTATTTGATAAAATAATAACGCATCCTTTCAATCAGGAAATGATGTCGGGGACATTACCAGTTGAAAAATTCAAATTTTATATTTATCAGGATTCATTGTATCTGGCCGATTTTGCGAAGGCGTTGGCAACTGCGGGAACGAAGGCCAATACCAGTGATCAATTACTCCAGTTCTTGTTATTTGCCCAAAATGCGATAATCGTTGAGCGCGTACTCCACGAAAGTTATTTTCATGAATATGCTATTTCGTTTGATAGCGGAAAAGCGCCCGGATGTTTTGCCTACACGAATTATTTATTGGCTGCCAGTGCTTATGAATCATTCGAAGTGGCGGTGGCTGCTTTGCTGCCTTGCTTCTGGATTTATAAAAAAGTGGGTGACCATATTTTTGCAAATCAATCGACACCAAATCCGTATCAAAACTGGATTGATGCTTACGCGGGTGAAGAATTTGCAGTTTCTGTGGACAAAGCGCTGGATATTTGTAATATGCTTGCCGAGCAGGCTTCTGAAACAACCAGGCAAAAAATGACCGATGCATATATCACGGCATCCCGCCTGGAATTTATATTTTGGGACAGTGCATACCGGTTTGAATCGTGGGAAGTTTAAATGAGTAATTCGGGGAAATCATCCACGCAGTCAATTTCTAAATAAAACTGATAACAGTTTTGGAACGGTTGTTTTAATCAGGTCATTGAAAACTATTCATAACAGACTAAAATTGAAATAATCATGGAAAAGGATCTTGGCAATAATGAAGCTATAAAAAAACTGAAATCACTGGTTGAAGATATTCGTTTTTGTATGTACACAACTTATGAAAACGGGAAAATCGAGTCAAGGCCAATGACAACACTGGATGTTGACAGCGAAGGCAATGCCTGGTTTTTTACGAGTCGTCAAACTGAAATAGGAAGTGAAACAGACAATGGGGAATCGGTTACGCTGATTTATTCTCATCCTGGCGATAATACTTATTTGAGTGTTTCAGGCACCGCGTCCATTGTTCACGATGAAGCAAAAAAAGAAGAATTATGGAGCCCGCTTTCCAAAGCATGGTTTCCCGAAGGAAAAAATGATCCGAACTTGGTTGTATTGAAAGTGACCACAGATGAGGCGGCATATTGGGACAGCCCGTCGTCAAAAATGGTTGTTTTCTTTTCAATGGTAAAAGCAGCTGTTACGGGCCATCAAAGTGATCCGGGAGATCATGGGAAATTGAATCTTGCATAAGTCTTAAATTAGATACCAATTGTAAAATAATAAACGACCATCAATAGTCTCTCAAATACTATTGATGGTCGTTTACTTTTAAATATTTCCAAGACATAAAAAACGCTAATCGTAAATTTTACGATCAGCGTTTTTTATGTCTTGGATTCAGAATTATTCCTGACTAGCTTCCTCGTTTACGTAGGCCTCAGCCAAATCTGTCAGTTTATGATCTGTGGCTCCCTCTTCGTCCAATGTCGTTTGAAGAATTTTTGCAACTTCTTCATGGCCAAGTGTTCTCGCAATATTACGAAGTGTTCCGTATGATGCAATTTCATAATGCTCCACTTTCTGAGCAGCCATGATCAAGCCACAGTCGCGAACCATCGTTCCTTTTTCTGTACTTTCGATAATTTCTTCTCCTTCTTCAAGCAGACCTTCCATCGCAGCACATTTTTTAGCCTGCGCTTTTTCGCCAATCAACCCGAAAATTTCTTCCAGACGTGCAGTATGCTCCTCAGTTTCGGTTGTATGCATTTCAAAGGCAGCTTTCAATTCATCAGAAGTCGCCGCTTTCGCCATTTTAGGTAAAGCCTTCGCCAAATGTTTTTCAGCCCAATAAATATCCTTTAATCCGTCAACAAAAAGTTCAGTCAGTTTTTCCTGATCAGCTTCGTTAATCTTTTTTGTGGATTTGCTTTTCGCAGTTTTCATAATTGTAAGGATTTAATTACTAGTTAATTGTAAGTAGTTGAAGTGTTCAATAATACTGGGGATGTTTAAATATCTGTACCAGGAGCAGGATATTTCTGTGCGCTGAATTCGACGAATTTAATGAAGAGATATATCCCCAATTTTTCAAATATTTTACAAAAAGCGCAACAATGTGCTCACCATCTGACAGCAATTCGGAGGTCAAATAAAAAGGTTCTAATTCTTTTATATCCAAAAGGATTACTGCAAAAAAATGTGAAATGGCTACGATGAAAAGACAGTGGGATATAGGAATGAGTATCGATAAACAAAGGAATGCCACAGATTAACAAATCTCTGTGGCCTTCCAAATCTCAATTATACTATCATTCACTCATTCAAAATTCCATCATTTATTCTCAAACCAAATGGTCATTTCATTGGCGCCACGGTTTGCCCAGGCGTAGTAAGGAATGAGAGTAGCAGATTTATTTCCGCTGGATTTTAAAACGGTCAACCCGCCTAGAAAATCTTTCTGATATTCTGCGTTAAAATTCTGGTCGTCGCTTATTGCTATCGAAAGCGCTTTTCCATCGTTGTCTTTGCCTTCCGCACAGTATAAAACCGGACCGCGTTCGATTGCTACTTTACCATTATTATTCTTAATTTTTTCATTCGCAAGCACCTTCCTGACTGGCATATCCAACGCAACTGTGATTACATCGCCCGATTTCCACGTACGAGATAATTTTAAATATCCGTTTTCTACAGTTGCAGGTGTATTTTTTCCGTTTATAGTGACCTGAACCCCCTTGGTTTCCTTATTTTGATAAGTATACAAGTCACCAGGAATCGCCTGTGCAGATGCCCAGCCAGGAATCCTGATCGATAATGGAAACGCGGAAGTTTTGGAAGGCGTGACAGTAATTTTCACATTTCCATCCCATGGATAATTGGTCTTCTGGTTGATTTTGACAGAAGCATTGTCAAGTTTCAGCTCCGATTCGCTGTCCATAAATAAATTGACGAACAACTCGTTTGATTTTGTTGCATAAACATAACCAGGAAGGGAAGGCAAAAAGCGGGTAACGTTTGTAGGGCAACATGCGCAGCCAAACCACTCATGGCGCGTAGCACCTGTTCCTCTCCCAAAGTCATTTATTCCGTTGGAAGCCATTGGATTTACATAGAAAAACTGATTTCCTGAAACGGACATTCCACCTAAAAATCCGTTATAAAGAACGCGTTCAAAAACATCCATGTACTTGGATTCTCCGGTATAAAGGAACATTTTGTGGTTCCAGATCAGGTTAGCCACGGCAGCACAGGTTTCTGCATAGGCGTTATCATTAGGTAAAACATACGCAGCATCAAAAGCCTCGCCGTCCTCTCTGGCACCAACACCTCCCGTAACATATTGTTTTTTTGTAGTCGCGTCATCCCAGATTTTATGAACTGCATTACTATATGCCGGATTGTCTTCAATCGTCAACATATCCGTGATCGCAGCGTATAAATACTGGGCACGCACCGCATGACCTACCGCTTCACTCTGTTTTACTACAGGTTTCTGATCCTGGAAATAGGAGGGGCCGAGACGATGTTCGTCCAAAAATAAAGGTCGCTTGTCTGAACGCCCACGCATATCAACAAAGAAATGAGCGAGATCTAGATACTCTTTTTTGTTTGTTGTCCGGTATAATTTAAGTAAGGCTATTTCGATTTCTTCATGCCCCGGTACCACAATCATTTGTCCGGGTTTTGGACCAATCGTGCGTACCAAATGATCTGCATTTTTAGTCGCAACATCCAGTAATGACTTTTTTCCAGTCGCCTGGTAATGTGCAACGGCGGCTTCATAAAGATGCCCCACATTGTAGAGCTCATGACTGCCGTTTTCAAAAGAATATCGGGTTGGTCCGGCGATCCAGTCATACGAACCGGTTGTATCTTTGTTGATTGTCCGGATCGTGTACATGTATCCATCCGGCTCCTGCGCAGCTGCAAAAAGTGTGATCAGACTATCAAGGTATTTGTCCAGTTTTGGATCGTAATGGTTTTGTAAAGAATAGGCGGCACCCTCGACAACCTTAAAAACATCAGAATCGTCAAATCGTGTCCCTTGGAAAACACCTTTTTGTAATCCTCCTGCAACGGCAAAATTATCGATACGACCAGTTTCTTCGCATTGATGAAACACATGAGGCAGCATTACATTACGTCCCGTTTCCAGTCTTTCATGCCAGAAACCCTGGCTGAGTTTAACGTTTTTTAATGGTACCGATTGGATTGATTTAATTTGGGCAATACTAATTTGCGTTATAATCAGAAGAAAAATCAGCTGGCAATACTTTATCATTATTTATGGATTGAAATGAGAAGTTATTTCTAATAACGATAACAGGGCGTAAAAAATATGCCAGAGGGGCTTTCGGCAGTCGGCTTTCAGATCTGGATAATTCGCATCTTAACTTCTTACAGAAATTCTTATATTCAGTTCCGGATGGTCAACATTCTTAATGATCACAACCCATATTTTTCCATACGTCGATATAGGGCAGCGCGGCTCAGTCCCAATTCCCTGGCAGCATCGGTAATATTTCCGTTGAAACGTTTCAGTGCCTGGACGATCATGTTTTTCTCCATATCTTCCAGATCAAAACCTGTGGCAGTTGTTGGCTGTCCTCCTGAACTTTTCAGGAAAAGATCATCGGGTTGTAAAGTTTTCTCCTGGGATAAAATCACAGCTCTTTCAATCGCGTGCTGCAACTCGCGAATATTTCCGGGCCAGTTATACTGCTGCATCTTTTTAATCAATGCGCTGCTGATATCTGTAACCGGGCGGTTGTATTTTTTTCGGAATTGTTTGAGATAAAATTCAGCAAGCGGCGCGATATCTTCCGGACGATCACGAAGCGGAGGCAGATCAAGCTCAATGGTATTGATCCGGTAAAATAAATCCTGGCGAAAGCTTTTGTCGCCCACCATACTTTCGATATTCATATTGGTAGCACAGATAAGCCTTACATCCAGCGGAATTGACTTGTTGGAGCCTACACGCGTAACTTTTCTTTCCTGTAAAACGGTTAGTAATTTGGCCTGAAGCGAAAGTGTCAGGTTTCCGATTTCATCAAGAAATATGGTCCCTCCTTTGGCCTCCTCGAAACGGCCTGCGCGATCTTCTTTTGCGTCGGTAAACGCACCTTTTACATGTCCGAACAGCTCGCTTTCAAAAAGTGAATCACTCAATGCTCCCAGATCCACAACGACAAACGGTTTTTCTGAACGAAGAGAATGTTGATGTAAATAACGGGCCAATTGTGTTTTTCCCGTACCGTTTTCACCTAGAATCAAAACATTGGCATCCGTTGCAGCAACACGTTCAGAAGTTTTTAAAACATGCTGCATCGCTTCACTTTGCCCAATAATAGCATCTGATGATGATTTTTCTTTTTTGCTTTCCGTTTTTTCTTCTGTTGTGGAAGCTGACTTTTCACCCTTTTTCTCCTTCAAAACATCCTCGATTGTCGCGACAAGTTTGTCATTTTCCCATGGTTTTAGAACAAAATCAGTAGCTCCGGATTTTATCGCGCGAATGGCCATTTCAATATCGCCATAAGCGGTGATCATGATGACTTTGATATTTGGGCTAATATCCAGAATTCTGTCCAGCCAGTGAAAACCTTCACGGCCACTATTCACATCCCGCGTGAAATTCATGTCCAGAAGAATCAAATCATACGTATTGTTGGTTACCAGAAAAGGAAGTTTTTGCGGATTTTTTTCAATGTCAACAAGTTTTGCGTGCCGTTTTAAAAGAAGTTTTGCTGCACTTAGAACGTCAACATCGTCGTCAATGATCAGTATTTTGGCTTCGGAGAGGAGCATAGGAGTAGGCTTTGGCTAAATAAATTATGGCTAATGTTTTTGCAGCAGCGCCGCGACGAAAATTAAATGATTAAGCAATATTGCCTATTTTTTGTGTAAATTTTAAGTTTGGAATGCAGGAATTACAATCTTTTCGGGTTAATAAAGGAGAAGGATATGCAATGAGCGGTCGGCTTTCGACAATCGGCGGTCATATTGTGAATTTCTGAAATGACGCAAATTGGCTCGCGATCCTCATTAATACCTGTTTTTCTGCTTGTCCGAAGCCGAACAAAAGTGTCCGATAACGAACAGGTACGCGTATATATCTAGATTGATTTTTGTTGATTATCAATTAGTTGTATTGTTTTGATAGTCCTGGCATAAGGATTGGATATAAAAGGGAAAAGACAAATTCAAGATAAAAAATAGCCTGACAATATAATGGAAGTTAAAACACCAGTTTCCGGAAGTAATGGATCTAATTTCACAGGAGGTTCTACGATGGACAGACAGAAACCGAAGAAATTCTGGAACAGCCGCCGTATTGGCATCATTGCAGGCAGCGTTTTGTTGGTTAGTTTTTTGGTATACCAATTTTTCTTCGCTGATACGAGAAGTAAGCTGAATGTTCAGCAGGATAAGCTTACCGTCTCTACTGTGAAACAGGGTGAATTTGATGAATTTATTGTTGTTACGGGGGTTGTACAACCATTAAAAACCATCCAGCTTGATGCCATCGAAGGTGGTTATGTGACGCAGAAACTGATCGAAGGCGGTAATATGGTGAAGCAGGGCGACGTACTTCTGAGACTTGAAAATCAGAGTTTAAAACTTAGCTTTCTTCAATCTGAAACAGAAGCGAGCCGACTGGTCAATGACCTTCAAAATACACGTCAGCGTTTGAGAGTGGAACGTTTTACGTTACAGAAAAGTCTTAGTGAGCTGGATTTCCAAATCGATCAGGCAAAAGATGCGCACGACCGTAACATTAAATTATACAAAGACAAGGTTATTCCTGACGCGGAATTTCTTAAAACAAAACGCGAACTGGAACGTCTGACCAAACAACGGGAAATTGAGATTGAATCTCAGAAATACCAGGAGGAAAATGCGAAAATGCAGATTACGCAACTGGAAGGGACACTTTCCAATACCAAGAAAAACGTGGATCTATGGAGACAAACCCTTGATAACCTGGTTGTAAAAGCACCGGTTTCAGGTATGCTTTCATCCATGAATGTGGAAGTGGGTTCGAATATTAATCAGGGCCAGAATATTGGCCAAATTGATGATCTGAACGGGTTCAAAATGCGTGTGAGCGTTGATGAACATTACATTTCCAGAATCTTCGCCGGATTGCAGGGAAGTATGGATTTCAATGGAAAAGCTTATAACCTGAAAATTATCAAAATATATCCGGAAGTATTGAGCGGGCGATTTGAAGTGGACATGGAGTTTGAAAAAGGCGGGGCTCCCGAACTGATCAAACGCGGACAGTCAGCACCGATAAGATTACAGCTTGGACAGCCGTCGAAAGCAACGTTACTGCCGGTCGGCGGATTCTTCTCTGAAACTGGTGGAAACTGGGTATATGTTGTAGGTTCTGATGGCAAACGTGCAGCGAAACGCAAAATCACACTGGGTCGTAAAAATCCTGAATATTTCGAAGTCCTTGAAGGATTGCAGCCAGGTGAAAAAGTAATCACGAGTTCGTATGAGAACTTTGGGGATAACGAGGTGCTGGAATTTTAGTGTAGCTGTTAGCGATTGGCTTTTAGGATGGATAATTGAAACCAGACGCCAGCTCAACCTAATTTTAAAAGATCTCAAAATACCAAACAGAAATCCATCAGATTCAAAAATTGTAACAAAATAAGTTAACAAGCCAACACGTAAGAAATACCCATAACCAAGCTAAAAGCCAAACGCTAATAGCCAACAGCTAAAAGAAATATGATCAAAATTGACAACTTACAGAAAGTTTTTTCTACGGAAGAAGTAGAAACCACCGCCTTAAACGGTATCGATCTGGAAATTAAGGACGGAGAATTCGTCGCTATTATGGGACCCTCCGGATGCGGGAAATCAACGCTTCTGAATATCCTTGGCTTGTTGGATAATCCAAGTGATGGATCGTATGAATTCTATGGCACCGAGGTTGGGAAAATGTCTGAACGCCAGCGTGCTCAGATTCGTAAGGGAAACATCGGTTTTGTGTTCCAGAGTTTTAACCTCATCGATGAACTTACGGTTTATGAAAATGTTGAGCTTCCTCTGTTATATCTGAAAACACCTCCCGCGGAACGGAAAGAAAAGGTTGAAGCTTCCCTTACCCGTATGAATATGATGCACCGCCGCAACCACTTTCCGCAGCAGCTTTCCGGTGGACAACAGCAACGTACAGCCATAGCACGTGCGGTAGTTGCCACGCCAAAAACAATACTTGCGGATGAGCCAACAGGTAACCTTGACTCAAAAAATGGTGAAGAGGTGATGGCTTTGCTAAGTCAGTTAAATGCGGCTGGGACCACAATCATCATGGTAACCCACTCGCCCTATGACGCTGGTTTTGCACACCGTATCGTCAATCTATTTGATGGTAAGGTAGTTACAGAAAAAATTCACGTTTAGTTAAATAAGAAAATTTACATCGTTTTCTCCTGCGTAAGTATCTTGGTTGTTTTAATTTTCTTAAATAGTAAACACAATTTATAAATATCAGCTGGTAAAAATTTTGATCTGAAAATGGATTTTCATCTCTCGGATCAAAATTTTCACTTGAATTGTTTGACGTCCAATCGTTGAAAGCCATCCTACTGACATGATCAAGAACTACCTCAAAATCGCCTGGAGAAACCTTTGGAAACATAAGGTTTATTCACTGTTGAATATTCTCGGTCTGGCGACCGGGATAACGGCTTGTATCATCATCATGCTTTTTGTTTTTTATGAAAAAAGCTTTGATACCATGCACAGCAAGAATATTTACCGGTTGGATGAGGTTCAGAAATATGAAGGGATGGTTGCCCCGCAGAATGTGGCTTTATCCATGTACCCCATGGGGCCGACGCTTAAAAATGATTATCCGGAAATCCTGAATTATGCCCGGATAAGCACAATGGGTAAGGTTAAGTTGTGGTATAACGATAAAAGACAGATTTTGAATTCGGGCTATTATGTTGATTCTACATTTTTGCAGATGTTTGATTTTCATTTGTTACAAGGAGACAAGAATCTGGTATTACAGAAGCCGAACAGCGTTGTGCTAACCGAAGAAAATGCGCTCAAAATTTTTGGAAAGGAGGAGGCAATTGGTAAAAACGTTACGGTTTACGGTGGCGATACCACAACATTTGTGGTTACAGGTGTGCTCGCAAATGTTCCCAAAACCTCACATTTACAGTTTGATGGCTTGTTTTCTTTAAGCACTTTTGCCAAACCGGATCTGATGAATAACTGGGGAGGAAACTGGATGGTGACTTACCTCGAATTATCAAAGGATGCTAACGTGGCTGCGCTTGAAAAACGTTTCCCCGACTTCCTGAAAAGAAATATGAAAGAAGGCGGCTGGAAGTTTTATGAATTGTTTCTGCAACCGCTGAGGGAGGTTCATTCCAATTCAACCAACATCACCCACGACTATCAGAATTACCAGAAATTTGATCAGAATTACACCTATGTGTTTTCAGTTATCGCTTTCATTGTTCTACTGATTGCTTGTATCAATTTTATGAATCTTTCCACAGCGCGCTCTGCTGGAAGAGCGAAGGAGATTGGTATCAGAAAAGCAAGCGGATCCGGACGCTTTCAGCTGGGTTTGCAGTTTCTGGGCGAATCTGTTATGTTGTGTTTTTTTGCATTGCTCGTTGCTATTCCTTTCGTGTATTTATTGCTGCCTTATATTAATGAACTAAGTCAGCGGAAACTGGAATTCTCAATTTTTAGTCAGCCATCATTGTTGCTCTCTTTGCTGGGCGGCGCAATTGTTGTCGGTATCATTTCCGGGCTTTATCCTGCAGCTTATCTTTCTTCATTTAATGCCTCTACTGTTTTAAAAGGGACTATGCAGACGGCTGGGAAGAAATTATCATTCCGAAATATATTGGTTGTCGGTCAGTTTGCAGGTGCCATATTTCTGATGATCGCAACCGTTTTGACGGTCCGCCAGCTCAATTATATGCAGAAGGCGAACATTGGATTCGACCGTGAGCAGGTTGTCACGATTCCGCTAGGTATGCAGGGCAATAAAAACTATCAGGCGTTAAAGGAGGCTTTGTTGTCAAAATCCAATATCGTTGCAGTGACCGCTTCGAGGCAAAAACTGGGAAATAATATGCACCAGACCGGCGTGAGATTTCACGGAGATGGTCCGGTCCGGGAAATGGCTACATCCCAGGTGGTTGTTGACAAAGACTATCTGACCTTATATAAAATTCCTTTGGTGGCTGGTCGTAACTTTGCTAAAGAAGGTGATTCGGATAATGGGAAAGCATACATCGTGAATGAAACGATGGCCCAAGAGTTGTTGAAGGAAACGCCGGGTAAATCGCTTGATTATTTAATAGGTAAAAATTTCGGTTTTGGCGGAATGGATTCTGCTGGTGTGCTGATAGGCGTTGCCAAAGATTTTAACTTTAATTCGCTTCATCACAAAATAGAAACGCTTTGCATTTTAAATAATAATGACTGGGGATTTGGTGAAATGTCTGTGAAGGTAAACAGCAGCAAGGCTAAGGAGGCGATTGCAGATATCCAGTCAACCTGGAAAGAAATTGCGCCAAACGACGATTTTGAATATGAATTTCTGGATGATCATTTTGCAGAATTATATCGTGCGGACAACACGTTAAGCGAAATTGTAGGCATACTGGCCATGCTTGCGATCCTGATTTCCTGTTTAGGATTATTTGGTCTTGCATCCTTTTCTGTGGAGCAGCGTGTGAAAGAAATTGGTGTCCGTAAAGTGTTAGGCGCTAGTGTTGTTCAAATTGTTAACCTGATCTCTCAGGACTTTCTGCGATTGGTCATAATCGCTTTTGTCATCGCTGCTCCGTTGGCATGGTTCGGAATGAGTAAATGGCTGGAAGATTACGCATACCGGGTCGATATTTCCTGGTGGGTTTTCGCACTCGCCGGCGTTCTTGCCGTTGCTATCGCACTCATGACGGTCAGTTTCCAATCTATAAAAGCTGCTTTGAAAAATCCGGTGAAGTCGTTGCGAAGCGAGTAGGTTGTAGCGGTTGGGATCTATAGTAATATTTTATGCCTTTTCCCTGTTTAAAACTGTCAGTTACCGCTCCTGTGAAGAGTTTAAAGACTGCGGAAGCTTTTTAGTAAAATTTCATATTTTAAGTTCTTTAAAATTATTATTATTTTTGAGAAAACGCTGAGGTAAAATGGAATTAGATAGAATCACATTTGATCCTAATGTCATGGGGGGGAAGCCGTGCATCAGAGGTATGAGAGTAACTGTCGGAACAATAGTTGGTTTGGTTGCGGCGGGTAAGAGTTTCGATGAATTACTTGTTATATATCCTTATCTGGAAAAAGGAGATATTCAACAGGCACTTTCTTATGCTGCCTGGCGCTCAGAGGAAATAGAGGTTCCATTTCTTGCTGCGTGAGGATTCTGATTGATATGAATCTTTCTCCTTTCTGGACAAAGTTCTTTCTCGAAAATGATATTGAAGCAATTCACTGGTCAAATGTTGGTAAAGCAAATGATCCTGACAACATTATTTTCGAATACGCCAAAGTCAATAACTATGTTGTTTTCACAAATGACCTGGATTTTGGATCCATACTCGCTGCCACCAACGCGAATGCACCAAGTGTTTTCCAGGTTCGAAGTCAAAACCTGCTGCCTGAATATATTGGTGAAACTGTAATATCCTGCCTAATGGAGTACTTACAGTATTTAGAACAGGGGAGTTTGGTTACCTTCTATGAACAAAAATCGAAGGTTAGGATTTTACCGTTAAAATAGATTTTTTTAAAGTACGCAAATGAACAAGGTGTCCGATTTCGGACACCTTGTTTTTGTTTTAAATGAATTAATAGTTTGATTATTAGTATGTTATACTGAATGATTGAATGTGGTATAATAATTTAATATTTGCATTGGACAATTCCCGGTTATGTGAAATCACAACAGCACGCGCGTTGTCGTCAATCCTATGAAAGGCTGTAATCATGTTCAAAAACTACATTAAAATTGCTTTTCGTTCACTTTGGAAAAACCGGCTGTTTACCGGGATAAATCTTCTTGGTCTTTCTCTTGGCTTGGCAAGCGCGGTAGTCCTGATTTTATTCATCCAAAGAGGATTAACTTTCGACACATTCCATCAGGACAGCGACCAGATTTATTTTATCCAGACAGAAGATAAAGACAGCCGATATAACCAGACTGTTTATCCGATTTTAGAACAGCTGCTGAAGACTTATCCAGAAATTGAAAACGGGACACATGTTCAGGGGTGGGGGAATGCCTGGATTAACTATAAAGGCAAGGATATTCAGGGAAGTACAAAATATGTCGACAATACTTTTTTTGATATTTTTTCTTTTAAGCTTAAATATGGTAATGCCGCAACTGCGTTAAAAAACAGGCAATCCATTCTTATCAACAATGATATCGCCGTATCGCTTTTTGGTGATACGAACCCGGTCGGAAAAATTGTCTCTATAAATGATACCCTGAATTTTACTGTAACGGGAGTTTTGCAAAATTTGCCTGATAATTCTACCATCCAGTTTGAAGTATTAATGCCTATTTCAAATCTGGAATCAGACAAGAATTTTCAGCAAAACGCAGACTGGTATAACACCTTCGCAACCGTTTATATTAAACTTGGTAACGGAGCATCTGTCAGTAAGCTCGAAGAAAAATTCCCCGAATTTGTTAAAACGCATTTCGCTGAGGGCGGGAAGGCTCGAAAAATTCGTATTACTCCGATAAAAGATTTTATCCATTTTCAGAACCCCTTTTTCAAAAATATGATCTTTGGAGCAATGACCATCGCTGGTTTTATTTTGCTCATTATTAGTATTAATCTTATCAATTTAAATACAGCAATCGCTTTTACAAGGGCAAAGGAAGTCGCAGTTAGAAAAGTAACAGGTTCAAATCTACGGCAAATCTTAACCCAGTTCTGGTTTGAATCCGGGATTGTTCTGGTTTCGGCTTTAATACTTTCGATATTTTTTGCAGTTTCTTATCTAATCCCTCAGTTCAACGAGTATCGCCAGGGGCGTATGCAGCTGATGTTGAATTGGGAGCAGGATAAAGTTACGATGCTGACCCTACTGCTTATCATTGGAATTATAGCTTTTATAGCGGGTACTTATCCTGCCCTGTATCTGAATAAACTTGATATCCGAGACACGATAAAAGGAAAAATTACAAAGAACACACAGTCAAGAAGCTGGACGCGGGAGAGTTTGATTGTAATCCAGTTTATACTTACCATTATTCTTATTCTAGGTGCAGTAAGCGTTCGAATGCAAATTGGTTTCATGAGGGAAGCAAATGTCGGTTTTGATAAAGAAAATATCGTCGTCGTTCAGTCGGATTTGCAATATAAGGATGAGAATGCAGCGATAGGACAGTTTACGGGAATTCTTGATGATTTGAAACGAAATCCTCATATAAAAAGTATAGCCACTTCCGGTGTTGTTCCGACAAAATACTGGAATAATTACAACGTCTATTTTTCCGAATCTGAGCCTGATAAAGAAATTAGGCTCAAGCAGGCTGGAACAAGCTCGTCCTATACTAAAACCTACAATATCAGGATGTTGGAAGGCCGGGATTTTTCTGAGGAACTGGATGGAAACGGAGAAAACAATCCGGTCGTTATCAATGAATCTGCGATGAAAGCACTTGGTTGGAAATCAGCAGTTGGAAAGCGTCTCCGGCCAAAAAGCAATCAAAAAGTATATACCATCGTGGGCGTGATGAAGGATTTTCATTATCAGGAATTAAAAGAACGGATCGAACCGCTGATTCACTGGTATGAAGGGAAAGCAGCCTTGAACAGTTACCTGACAATTAAATTTGATGATAGCAAAAATGCGGCGACGGTACTTGCATCGCTGGAATCGAAAATGAAAAAGATCCCGGCTAAAAAGCCGTTCAAGTTTTTCTATTTATCTGATGAGGTTAGCAGGCAGTATAATGATCTGGATGGTATCTGGAAAATGGTAAATTTCGTAACCATTCTTTCTATTGTCATAGCGCTTGCCGGTATTTTTGGACTTATCACCCTGGCTGCCAATCAACGCATCAAGGAAGTTGGAATTCGTAAAGTTCTCGGTGCAAATGTTCAGGAAATCGCCATAATGTTGTCGCGCGATTTTATCGTCCTTGTTACAATTTCGATCGCGATCGGACTTCCGCTTGCTTACAGTTTTGTTAAAAGTTTTCTTCAACGTTATCAGTATCACGTCGAGTTGAAATGGTACGTGTTCGCTCTGGTTGGTTTTTTTGCACTGTTTCTCACTATACTAACTGTCGGATTCCAAAGCATCAAAGCAGCGTTGATGGATCCGGTAAAATCTTTAAAATCTGAATAACCAATTTAGTCATGAAAAAATATATATTTCTCTTTCTTGCCGTTACTAACTCTGTCGCATTCGGACAGTCAAAAACAGTTTGTCGAAATGTTACCACCGACGGGAACGCGCTTTCTATTCACATGAGCGGCAATATTGATGGTGAGGAATTCGATTTTGATCACACTTTTGATATTTCTTCCCTGGATAAAATTGCCAGGCTGGTTTTTAAGGATAAAATTTTAGATTCACTAGACGTCTTCGTTGCCGAAATACCGGAAAAACCTACGGTCCCCAAAGTTTCCAAAACAGCTAAGCCTCCTAAAGCGCCTAAATCTGAGGTGGTTGTCAACATGGAGGAAACTGCGACTTCTAATAATTCAATTAAAAATCTTTCGTCAGCTACACAAAAATCTTTTTCGAAAGAGGTTAGATATAATGCTGAATGTGGCGAATTATTTCTGCGGTATAAGTACGAAAAGGAAGGTGAAGAGTATGAATACGAGCGCACGATTAATGCCAAAAATAAATCGGAAAGTGAGCGTTTGCATATCGTTGAAGAAACAGAAAGAGAATTGGGATTGACCACAATACAATAACAGGATTTAGCCATGATACGTAATTATTTCAAAATTGCCTTTCGAAATATCTGGAAGAGCAAAGGTTATGCGGCAATCAACATTGTTGGTCTTTCCGTGGCCTTTTGTATCAGTATATTTCTGTTTATGACAGTTTATTTTCAACTGTCTTTCGATAATTTTCATGAAGATGGGGAGAGAATTTTTCAAACTTATCTGTTTTCGAACGAACCGGGAAAACCGGAACGTTCGGGATCAATGCCGATACCATTTACCCCGGCTTTAAAAGCGGAGTATCCGGAAATTGAAGCAGCAACGAGATTCATGAACGGAAGCAGTTTGATTGAATACAACGGAAAATATTTCGATAAACAGGTTCAGCTTGTTGACGCAGATTTTTTTAAGATTTTCTCTTTTCCATTATTAGAAGGCAATCGGAATTCGGCGCTGAACGGGTTGAGCGATATTGTCATTAGTAAAAATATGGCAAAGGCTGTTTTTGGTTCGGAAAATCCTGTGGGTAAACAACTTTTGCTTGGCGGAGATGAAAATAAAAAGCCTTATCTGGTAACAGGTGTTCTTGAAGATTTTCCGGACAATTCTACGCTTCGGTTTGACGCTTTTATCCGTATTGAAAATCATGGAGGTTATTACCGGGAAAAAAAACAGTGGGACGCCATGTCACATCGGGCTTTTATTAAGCTCAAACCTAACACGGATCAGCTCGTTTTTGAAAATCGGCTGAAATCTTTCGCAATTAAATATTTTGCAGATAATATCAATAAGTTGAAAAAGAAAGGTGCAGAAGCAGATAGTCGCGGCGATCTTTTTGCTATCCGGTTGCAAAAGCTTGAAAATCTTCATTTTGATAAGGATATTTCCGGTGGCAGCGGTTCGTCCGTTGCAGTTGTATATGCATTGTCAGGAATTGCGTTCTTTATTCTTCTGATTGCGAGTATTAATTTTATAAATCTTACCGTCGCCAGGTCATTTACGCGTTCCCGCGAGGTGGGTGTTCGCAAATCTCTCGGAGCGCTAAAAAATCAGCTTTTTGTTCAAATTTGGGGGGAGGCCGCGATGATCTGTTTTGGAGGTTTTGTGGTTGGGATGTTATTGGCATATCTGCTCCTGCCAAAATTTAATGCGACTTTCCAAGGCAAACTTTCGATGGAATACATTTTCCAGCCTGACAGGTTGGTCATTATCGTTACTCTTTTTTTATTGGTAACCTTAATTGCCGGGGGATATCCCGCATGGCAAATGTCAAAATTTAATGCCGTTGAAGTTCTTAAAGGGAAAATTACCCTGACGCGTCCAGGGATATTAAGGAATTCACTTATAGTAACTCAATTTACCTTATCAAGTTTATTGATCTGCTGTACGATCATAGCCATTCAGCAGGTGGATCACCTCCGTGCTCAACCGTTAGGATTTACAAAAGAGCAGGTCATTAGTATTCCGGTTGGTAATAAAGTAAATGGCCAGCAGGTTTTAAAACGCATGCGCAATTTGCTTAATGGAGATCCTAATGTCGTTTCTCTTTCCGGAAGCACTGTCAATCTGGGCGTTGGAAAAGACAGGAGCACTTCGCGTAGTGTTCTTGGATTTACTTATAAAGATCAGGAAATTTCATCGGACTGGCTGCATATCGACTACGATTATCTGAAAACGTTGGGAATTAAATTATTGGATGGCCGCGAGTTTGATCCTGCTTATCAAACAGATTCGGTCAATCGTGTGATCATCACGCAAAGCATGGCGAAAATGATCGGAGAGAAGGATCCGGTTGGGAAATTTTTCGAAACAGATACGGCAGGAGCAAAGTACCAGATTATAGGTTTGGTGCCGGATTTTAACCTTTATTCGTCCAAAAACGACAAAAAACCAGTGACCATGTATCTCTCAGATAATGAACCGATCAGTTATATTTTCGTCCGCGTTACACCGGCAAGTCTGGTTGGTGCCATGGACAAAATTTCGGGTGTCTGGAAGGAAGTGGCGCCTCAGTCGGAATTTAAGGGTACTTTTTTAGATGAAAACACAGATGCCTGGTATAAAGACGAGGAGAAATTTTCTCAAATGTTTAGTCTCGCATCAGGTATTGCGGTTTTACTTTCCTGTCTTGGTTTGTTTGCGGTTGCCTTAATGGTAATTGAGCAGCGGACAAAAGAAATTGGCGTACGCAAAGTGCTTGGCGCAAGTATTACCAACATCGTTTACACGCTCTCTCAGGATTTTGTCAAAATGGTTATTTTGTCGATCGCCATCGCAACGCCGCTGGCATGGTATGCCATGCAGAAATGGCTGGATAATTATTCCTATCGAATAGAAATAAGTGTATGGATTTTCATAATTGTTGGTCTGGCAGCAGTATTTATTGCGTTGCTGACGGTAGGTTTCCAAAGTCTAAAAGCGGCGTTAATGAACCCGGTGAAATCTTTAAAATCGGAATAAACCAGATCTCGTGCCATGTTTAAAAACTATATCAGAATCGCGCTGAGGAATCTTTGGAATCACAAAGTTTATTCCTTTATTAACATTTTCGGGCTTGCCATAGGCATGGCTGTATCGATGCTGATCCTGGTGTTTGTGGTACATGAATATAGTTTTGACAAGTTTCACGAGAAAGGCAATCGGATCTACCGGATTCTTGCCAGGATAGATATGGATGACCGGCAGATGCAAACGATCAATTTCAATGCAAAACTGGCGCCATACTTAAAGGAATCTTCACCGCAAATAGAAAACTATATAAGGTTAAAAACAGCATATAATAAGGTTACCATCAAAAATCCTGATAAACCGGAAAATCTATTTTTTGAACAGCATTTCATTTTTGCAGACGATACTTTTTTCAAGGTTTTTTCATTCAAACTGAAAGAACAAAGTGGGCGTGATTATTTGATAAAACCTTACACGATGGTCATATCCGAGCGGGCCGCATTGAAATATTTTGGAGCTGAAAATCCGATTGGAAAAACTTTATTATATGAAGGGAAACATTTGTTTGAAATTACCGGAGTCGCCTATAATCCGCCATCAAATTCTACGATAAATTTCGATTTTGTTGCTTCTGTCAATACAATACCTCAAATGGACGAGAATCAAAAATCCATGTGGGAGGAGGCCGGAGCCTTTAATATCTACCTGTTACTGAATTCTGAAAAATCGGTTTCACTGGTTGAAAAGAATATTGTAGCGGCCGGAAACAGAACGGGTGCATTTGACGAGCAGTCTGCTTATATCCTGGAGAAATTTTCAAACATACATCTTCAAAACGATTTTACGAATACGGGTAACGTACGTTTGATCAATATCTTTGCAGGTATTGCGGCGCTGATTCTTTGTCTGGCACTTTTTAATTATATGAATCTGACCACAGCGCGTTCCACCCTTAGAGCCAAAGAGGTTGGTGTTCGGAAAGTCGCAGGAGCGGGCAGGAGCAGTCTTGTTAAACAATTTTACACCGAATCAATTCTGGTTTGTTGCCTGGCTTTTTTACTGTCCTTTCTTTTAGTAGAAATGTTGCGACAGCCATTTTACGATTTACTGGATCTGAGAATCGATGCATCCTTCCTCGTTTCGCCAGTTTTTGTTTTGATACTGGCGGGTGTACTTATATTATGTGCATTTATTTCAGGAAGTTATCCCGCATTGGTTTTGTCCGGGTTTTCGCCGGTTACAGTTTTGAAAGGAAGGTTCGCGAGTCAGCAAAAAGGAGGTTCACTACGAAAATTCTTTATGGTTTTCCAGTTTTCAGTAACGATCGCGTTGATCGTTTGCAGCTTCATTGTTCAGCATCAATTAAGCTTTATGCAAAACAAAAAACTGGGGTTTAATAAAGATCAAATACTTGGAATAACGTTAGGCGGGTCAGTCGGGGGAAAATACTTTTCTTTCAAAAACGAGATAGGGGCTCTAGCAGGCGTTGAGGAAGTGGCCCTTTCCAATACCGGTTTATTCAAAGGGTATAATATGTTTTTTGAGAAAAATGTGGATACCAAAAAAGATATCAGTGTTGTTTATTCAGAAGTTGACCCCAATTTTATCAAGACTTTTGGTCTTGCATGGAAAGTAAAACCGGAAGGAGTTTCTTGGAAAAATGGACAATCGGTGATATTAAACGAAGTCGCGGTAAGTGAGCTCGGGTTAAAGGGTAATCCTGTTGGGCAGAAAGTCTTCAACCGGAATATTGCCGGCATTCTTCGAAACTTTCACTTTACAAATGTGCAGGAAAATGTCAGATCCACTGGGCTTGTTATCATTAGTGATACCACAAATCTTCTGGCAGAACCTCAGTCGTCGGCAGTTTTGTTTACCAAAATGGATACAAGAACGAACATCAAAGAAAAGATTGAATCCATAGAAAAAATTTACAAAAAATACGCTGCCGATAAGCCTTTCGAATATTATTTCCTTGATGACGCTTTTAATGAGACATTTAAAACGGAAATCAGAATGTCCCGGATGTTTACGGTTTTCACGTCTTTCGCTATTTTTATTGCCTGCATGGGTCTCTTCGGACTTGTCACATTTACGGCCGAAACACGAACCAAAGAAATCGGCATTAGAAAAGTTTTGGGCGCCAGTGTCGCCAGCGTTGTCGCTCTGATATCAAAAGATTTTTTCAAATTGGTATTCATTTCCATCGTCATAGCAACACCGGTGGCCTGGTATGCAATGGACAGTTGGTTACAGGATTTTGCATACAGGATCAATATTCCGTGGTGGGCATTTGTGTCAGCGGGAGTCTTGATTTTGATCATCACTTTTCTGACGGTCGGGTTTCAGTCGGTCAGGGCTGCGATGATGAATCCTGTTGAGTCACTTAAATCAGACTAGAAACAATTTAAACATTCAATCATATGAGCCATATAGCTATACCGATCCCAACCATTCCAGGAAGACATGAGATCGAAATCGAAGTGACGGTTAATGGATTAAAGGAACAACTTCATTATCGGGTCGAGCTGTTTTACTGGGACAATTGCTCTAATCCAGCGGGCCATCGTGCCGATTGTATCAGCGAAATGCTTGCGCACCAGGATCCTGAATGGGCAGTATATTACATCGGGGCGCCAAATGACGAGTACGTCCCAATCACTTTTGTTAAAAAAGAAAGTAGAAGATTTTTGCAGCATAACAGAGCGATTGCGTAAAGGGTTGTCATTTTTGGTCAGGAGGTTGTCAGGGGTAGTCATTTGTAGTCAGGAATTGTCATTTGTTGTCAGGGAGTGGTCGGGGGTTGTTGGTGTGGGCCACAACTTTTGACCATTTTCTTGTTTTTAATGACCTGCTTTTTTACAACTTTTAATTTTTTGCCTTGTGTTTCACACCTATGCCCAAAGGTAATTTCTGATTGACAAAACAATTTCCTGATATTTAATATTACTATTTGAAAGATAATTCCTGATCAAAATTTGAAAATTATTTTTTTTGCATCATTGTTGCATTTGTTCTCGGTTGAATTATATTTGCATCATTGTTGCATTTAAAATAATCGCTATGAAAAGGAATTTATTCAAAACGCTATTAGCCATTCTTATTATTTCTGCTTTTGCTTCCTGTGAAAAAGACGAGGAAGAGGTCGTTGATCCGGTTGAGGAAACTGAATACAAGTTTGTTCGTATTCTTGTCAATGATGAAACGACCAAAGAACTTTCGTTGGTCGATCCGGTGAAACTAACCGTTGAATCCTTTCAGGCCCAATATCCGAAAGCTGCCTTGTATCCAACGCAGGCAGGACGTTTTGGGGCTGTGGTAAGCACTGCCAACAATCTTGTCCAATTATTTGATACAGGTTTCGAAGGGCATGGAGATCATGTGGACATGAAAGGAACTCCGAAGTTTGGCGCTTTGATCGGCGATGGTAATAAGCCAACGCATTTTAAAAGTAAGGGTGACGAAATCATTACGTTCAACGACGGAGACGGAACTTTGAGTATCGCCAAAGAGGCTGATTTCCATGTCAGTGGAGCGAAAATGAAAACGGTCAATGCAGGTAATATTGCCCATCATGGGGCGATGACGAAGTTTGACAATGGTACTTATGCAATCACGGTGAAAGACGGATCAGTAGCAGGGTCTCTGCCAGAACGTGTGAAAATTATTGATGAGTCAGGAAAGACACTTTTCGAATCGACTGTACAGACCAAAGGTATTCATGGAAATGCGAGTGATGGAAAAGTTTCCCTTTTTGGATCTTCCAGCGGCATTTTGGTCGTAGAATCAACAGGAAAACAGCATTTGATTGCACATCCTGCCAGTTTCGGGACGGCGTGGTTCGGATCTGTTATTGAAGCAAAAGGTGCCGGCAAATTTATCGGATATACCGCAGCCATGGGAGCATACCTGATAGATCCAACCACGGATAAGATTACGCCTATCATCGAAAGCACGGATTTAATTCAGGCAAAAGTAGACTATGCCGGCAATAAGCTGATCGCACTTTTACACAGTGGAGAGGTAAGGGTTTATGATCTGAAAACAAATGCCGTGCTGAAAAGCGGAAACATTATTCCAGCGACCTTCAAGGATGAAACGCAAAAGCCGCAGATTGAAGCGACTTCAAAGTATTTGTATGTGACACAGCCAAAAAGTGGTGAGTTATTAAAAATAGACATCAATGACTTTGCGAGGATCGACAGAATCAAAGTCTCAGCTACTCCTTACCGCCTGACAATCCTGGGTATCGAATCCAGCGAAGCTCATTGATTTGATACGGTTAAAATAGTTTTGATCCCTGGTTGTAAATTTTATGATCAGGGATTTTGCGTTAAAACCACCAGCTTTCATAGTTTTTAACTGGCTTCCATTTGCTTTTTGGTTCAAAGTGATTCCATATTATTTCAGACACTTTTCTGATTAATAAATAACCCTCATTACTTCTTTCCCAACGCTGATCCTGCTGATTTTTTGTTGTGATGCAAAATACATAATCGCCATGCGGCGCGTGTACCATCACGACCTCAGATTTGGCCTGGTTAACAGCACCGCTTTTTGCACCGGTTTTTATGTTGGACGGGATTTGAGAAAGTGCCTCGCCATCCCAGAATTGCATTCCAAGATATCGGTACATCCGTTCACTGGCATCCGCGCTGATCGCTCTGCCTTCCCGGATCATCACCATCAGTTCCGCCATTTCCCGGGGCGTCGTTTGTCCCCATCCATAAGTTGCCTGGCCTATCTTGCGGCCTGGAGTGCGCGAATTTACACGTGTGTGTTTAAATCCATTATTTTCCATCCATTGATTAATGGCTGCTCCGCCTCCTGCCAACGCCTGGAGCCACAAACTTCCGGTATTATCGCTTAGGGAAATCATGAGATGGACCACTTTCGGCATCGGGATTTTGGTACTGTCTTTCAGTGAACCAACAATACCGTCATCGTATTTTAAGGAATCCCGATAGATTAGTGTCTGATCGAATTTTAGTTCTCCTTTATTTATTTTATCAAACAATCCGATCATAATCGGGATTTTAACCATACTCGCTGTGGGAAATATGGAATCCGGATTGACAGATGCTGTTTTATTGGTTTTTAGATTCCGGACATATATGCCAGCGGTACCTTTGAAACCAGCCATCGCCTTTTCCAGCTTGGTCGCAAGCTGGCTGTCGGTTTTTTGAGATGAGTTTGAGAAAGGCTGAGCATAAATATCTGTTTTAAGGCAAAAGAGTGTGATGATGATGAAAAGTCGCTTCATAAGATCTGGTCAGATTGTCTAGATGTTAATTTTTTAAATACCAGTAAGCTAATGAATTAAAAAATACCTTTCAACTGTGGGCAAGTTTGTACAACGTTTAGAGATGGTGGTTGTACGGTTAAATTTTACACAATTAAGTGGGAAATAATTACCCATAATTCAACACTTTTTTTTGAGGAACGTAATTTTTATGTGTGTTATACTGCAAAAAAGCTGCCTTACTTTCCACAGAAATTGTTAACAATACCAAAAGATGACAAGGAAATTTACTTATACTGAAAAAGAACTAATTTATTCTTTAAAGAGTAATAGCAAAGATGCGTTCGAGTATTTGTACGACCACTATTCGCCTGCTCTGTATGGTATTATATTGAAGATTGTCAAAGACGAAGAAAAGGCAGCCGATGTCATGCAGGATTCTTTTTTGAAGATTTGGAAGAACATCAATGCGTACAATGTTGACAAAGGCACTTTGTTTACATGGCTGTTGAATATAGCCCGGAATACGGCCATAGACCGTTTACGCCTGGATGTAAAACTTTCAAAAGGTGTAAACTGGGAGCACGTGCAGGAGGTTGATCTAACAAATGCAGTCATTTTTAATCCGATTCCCGCTACGATTGATATACGTGCTATTGTGGAAAGACTGCTGCCCGAAAAGAGTATCCTGATCGATCTGGTTTATTTTCAGGGTTATACACATGAAGAAGTTTCAGCAAAACTTATGCTTCCGCTGGGAACAGTTAAATCCCGGATTCGTAAAGCACTCACAGAATTGCGGGAGATCTTTGGTGTTAAGGATCTTGTCTTAGGCGCGGCCTGAGCACTGCTTATTACAATCTAGTTTTTAAAGCCAATAATGTAGAATTAGCTGGGTGAAATGTGAGATTTTAGTTGAGTATTACCCTCCATATCTGTAAACTTTGCCTCGTCTTCTCCAATATCAGCGGTCGGCAAATGTCTCTGGACATAGATCTTTAAAATGTATTAGTTTCTCTTTAATTATTCTGGTTATCTCCTTAGTCACGGGGAGATATCACTTCTCCTTCTCGTAAATTATCCTGAATCTGGACTTATTTTGATTTTTTAAGATCCCAATCATCATGTCGTGATGAAGTTTTTTTTACCAAAAAACTGTAAAACGAGTAAAATCAACTGCACCTGCACTAATTATTCCTGGTAGTATCCTACATACAATGACTTCTACAAGTATATGAGAATATTTGGATGATAATTTGGTTTCTTCTGCACAGTTCCAAACGTACCTATCTTGAAGTAATTTAATTTTTTTAAGAACTATCAAATTACCATTAATAAACGCTTTGTTATTGGTTTCTAAAACCAGAAGTTTTAGGCAAGCAATCTGGTGAAGACCTTTAATATCACCGCTTACGTATAGTGCTTTAAGTTTTTCGGAATCTTCCCGAATTTTTTTAGGCTTCCAAAGTAATGAAGTTTTATTCAATGGCATTATAGAAAAGGGGTTTTTGCATTATTCCGACAATTTAATTTGAGTCCGGTTGCGTCCCTGAACATTTAGATTATTCGGCCAGGTAAGCTCCAAGTTTCGCCCCATATAAAAAAATACCCTTCGAATGTATATAAATGTTTTTCTATGCCGAATCTAAACTATAACGTTTTGGGTTTCTTTAAATAGTTATATTTTATAATGTTGGCCTGGATGGGGCCGTCAGCGATGGGAATTTAGATTTCTACACTTTTGCACTGTTGTATAGCCATTTTAAGTGTATTTTGTTCGTAGATGTATTTAAATTATTGGTGTAGAACTACTTTATTATCTTAGGTAGATTTTCTTTTTTTATTTACTAAATATTGATTTAATTATATAATTGTGTTGATTTTTATATAGAAATGTTTTTACATTTGCATCTGTAATTATCTCATTTTCATCGTGAGAAAAGTTTGAAAGACGCTCGTCAGAATTTTAGAATAACATCATTGTCTGTAAGAAACCCTTTTCAAACCGAAGTTTTTCGAATAGGTTTGATCCAATGAACGAGCTAAAACATGGATGCCTTTATAGAACTTTTTTGATGGCGTAGCATGATACAATTATTATTACATTTTAATTATTTTAACTAATTCCTTATTGTTTAAAACTATACAACTACATGAAATCCTTTAAAAATTTTGCTGCCTTGTGCATGGCATTGCTATGCGCTTCGGTGAACCCTGTTTTAGCCTTCAATATTGCTAACATCGATAAGTCAACTGAAGACATTTCTTCAGTAGGCTCCATGCCCACAACTACAAGACCAAAAGCTGACTGTTCAACTTGTAATACAAATGTGCTTATCAACCCCAGTTTTGAAGATAATGATCATTTTAATGGCTGGACGAAATCTTCTGGTTGGGGTATTGACGGCACCTACGCGGTTTGCGGAGATGATGCCGCTGTTTTACAGAACAATGGTTCTATCTATCAGGACGTTCAGGTAGTTCCCAATACAGAGGTGAGCTTTTCCATATGGGGTGGATATCACAAGGCGAAATCTCAAACTTTTAAATTATCATTTCTTGATGCTGATAAGAAGGTAATCACAAGTACTATCCAGTCGAAAGTCGTAGATTGGGATGTTGATACAGCTCCATCTAATGTACCAATTTTGAAAAAATATTCTTTTACCGGAACTGCACCGGCAAATGCAGTTTTTGTACGCGCAGAGGCAACTGCTGCTGAAGGCGACTGGTTTAAAGTGGATGGAGCTTGTATGACCCTCAAAGCACCTGCAGTGGAGTGTTCTTGTGATGGAAATGTTTTGAAGAATCCTAGTTTCGAGGATGGGACCACGAGTTCATGGACTAAGTCTGGAACATGGAATGCTAACAATTTTTATGATATATGCGGAGATAAAGCACAAGTTCTAACCGGAGCGGGCAACATCTATCAGGAAGTGGCTGTTGTCCCGGGTGCATTTGTTAACTTCTCAATGTTTGGCGGATATCACAAAGAACGGGGGCAGAAATTTAAACTTTCCTTTTATAATGGAAGTACTTTGTTGGCCTCAACCAGCGTTGATGTTGACTGGGACGTGGATATTGTGCCATCTGGCCAGCCAATTCTTAAAAAATATACACTCAATGGAACTGCTCCGGCCAACACCAAGACTGTAAGAGTGGAGGCGATTTCGGCAAGTGGTGACTATTTCAAAATAGACGGAGCGTGTTTAACCGTGACTGTCCCTGTTTGCGAAACATGCAACGACAATAAATTGACTGACCCAAGTTTCGAAGCTGGAACAGGCGAATGGACGAAAACTGGCGGCACTTTTGAAACTGCTTATGAATATGTAGTTTGTGGTTCGAAATCTGGAAAAGTGACTGGTAAATCAACGCTTTCGTTAGAAAAATCAGCTGATCCGGCTGCAACTGTAACTTTCTCTATCTATGCCGGCGTGAGTGCAGTGAACGGACAAAAACTTAGACTGAGATTTTTGAATATTGATCGGGGAGAGATTTCAACCAAGGAGACTCCGGTTACAAAAATTTACTCTGCTGCGGCAGTTGGCCTTCAGAAGTTTACCGTTTCTGAAAGAGCTCCTCAAAATACCAGGTTCGTTTCAGTTGAACTTGTTTCAAATGGTGAAACGCTCATCTTTGACCTGGGATGTCTTTCCATTACAAGTGGAACGCCATTGCCTGTTACCCTTACCGAATTCGCTGTTAAAAAAGAAGGAAATTCAGCTTCTTTGGTATGGGCAACGACAATGGAAACCAATTCGAAAGAATTTGAAGTGCAGCATAGCCTAAATGGGAAACAGTGGGAAATATTAGGTGTTGTAGTTGCGCAGGGAGAAAGCAATATTATTAAATCTTATAGCTTCTCACATGCGGCTCCTGCAAACGGAAATAATTTATATCGTTTACGAATGATCGATCAGGATTTGACTTTTGCATATAGTCGTATCGTTAATGAGAATTTTGTGACGGAAGAATCTGCCGTACTTTATCCGAATCCGAGTTCAAACTTTATGAAACTAAAAACAGGAGTTGAGAAAATCGCGAGCATTCAGATCTATGACGTAAAAGGCATGAAAGTAAAGGATTTTTCTCCGAGTGGAAGCGATATTGATATCAGCAGCCTGGCTCAGGGAACTTACATCGTGACTTTTAAACAAAAAAGCGGCCTGGTTACAAAGCAAAGAATTCAGGTAGTAAGATAAGTAATAGCGTTATTAGTTTTAAATTCCTTCATCTGTTCTGTACAGGTGAAGGATTTTTTTATTACTGTAAAAAGAAATGTAGCTCCATGGGCAGATCGGATACTTCCAATATTAAATTTTTCATAAGATTACCAGATTGTTACCTTTTTGGAAATTATTCAGTTTAGTTTTACGTTGATAACTTCCTGTATGAATTGTAATTAGTGTGAGTTTTGAAAGAAGTTGATTTTGATAATTTAGATATACTGTCTGACCAGACCGCCATTTTCAATGTGAAAATGGATACAATTACGGCTAGTGATTTCGGGACAGATTTTAGGTGGGGAACGGCAACGGCGGCATTTCAAATTGAAGGCGCTGTGGATGAGGATGGGCGCGGACCGTCTATCTGGGATAATTTTACCAAACAAAAGGGCAAAATTAAAGACGGCCATCATGCCGAGATTGCATGTGATTTCTATAACCGATACGAGTGTGACCTTGAACTTGTGAAGGAGCTGGGTTTTAAAGAATTCAGGTTTTCGCTTTCCTGGTCCAGAATTTTGCCAGCCGGGACGGGTGATGTCAATCAGAAAGGAATAGACTTTTACAATCGCGTAATTGATAAGTGCCTTGATCTGGGAATTGAGCCGTGGATTACTTTATATCATTGGGATTTGCCGCAGGCTCTGGAAGATCGAGGGGGTTGGAGAAATCGTGGGATTATCGATTGGTTCTCGGAATATGTGACCATTTGTGCGACGAATTTTGGTGACAGAGTAAAAAACTGGATTGTTTTAAATGAGCCAACAGCAGTCGCAGGTCTGGGATATACCACCGGAATGCATGCTCCTGGAAAAAAAGGTATATTCAATTTTTTACCGGTTGTACATCATTTAGCTTTATGCAATGCCGAAGGCGGCCGGATAATCCGGAATCTGGTACAAAATGCATACATAGGCACTGCGCTTTCCTGTTCTCATGTACAGGCATTCACAGACAAACCTAAGGATGTACGGGCAGCGCAACGGGCGGATGCCATCATGAATCGCCTCTTTCTCGAACCGGCCTTGGGGCTTGGCTATCCGACTGACGTTTTCCCGTTTTTAAACAATATCAAAAGATTTATTAAGCCGGGTGATGAAGAAAAACTGGCTTTCGATTTTGATTTTATAGGTCTTCAAAATTATTTCAGGATCATTGTAAAACACTCCTATTTCGCACCGGTTTTATGGCTGGAAGAAATTCCTGCAAAAAAGAGAAATGTTCCTTTGACAGTTATGGGCTGGGAAGTCGCTCCGGACGGGATGTATGATATTCTTAAACAGTTCAGTAATTATTCGGGCGTCAGAGAGATTATTGTTTCGGAAAATGGAGCGGCATTTGAAGATAAATTACAAGACGGAAAGGTGATGGATGAAAGGAGAATACGTTTTTTTGAAGATTATTTGAAGAACATTCTGAAAGCAAAAAACGAGGGTGTGAAAGTTGCGGGATACCTCGCGTGGTCTCTGCTGGATAATTTTGAATGGGCAGAAGGGTATCATCCAAGATTTGGATTGGTATATGTTAACTACGAAACCCAGGAAAGAGTTGTTAAGGAATCTGGAAAATGGTTTGCGTCATTTTTTAAAAACTAGATTTTGTAATTTTTGAAAAATTAAAAGGTTGGTTTCCAACCTTTTTTCGTTTGGATGCGTCTTTTCTGAAATTAACTTTCCATTTATGAAAAAGATTATCATGTGCTTTTTCTTGCTGGCTTTTGGGAGTTGTAATGAAAAAGACGAGCTTCCGGGAGCTGACTGCGTCGGCGAAAAAAAGGATATTGCCTGTTACCAGATATATATGCCTGTTTGTGGTTGCGATGGTCAGACTTATGGGAACGATTGCCATGCTATTGCTGCCGGCGTTAAAAAATATACGGCTGGCGCCTGCAACTAGAATAAACTCTAAACTGCGAAGATTATGAAAATCGGTATCATTTTATTTGGACTATTGGCCTGGATCAGCTGTAATGATGAAAAAGTTGTTCAGAAAGAGGTAGAAATTATTGAAAGTGACGGTCAGTGGATCAATATGCTTGCAACAGATGGTTGCGCATGGCATTTTGAGATTCCATCAGGAGATTCAACGCTTTATTATTTGCCGAGTGAAAACGGACTTAAAGAGGTTGAAAAGGTGCTGGGCAAGATCGAAAGCAGTTATTCATTTACGAAAGTTCATATTCGTTACAGCCTGACAGGAAGGAAGCGTGAGGTACAATGTGGATGGGGTGCAACGAATTTTTACAATGAGATAGAAGTATACGAGATTAAGAAAAATTGAAAGTAAGGGTTATTGATAATCCAAAAAAAGTGTCCGCTGATGGGCACTTTTTTTGTTTTTAGGTTAACGTAAATATCTGTTAATGAACTATTTGATTAATTAGAATCGTTTTCCGGATAATCAGAATAGGGCAGTTTGAAAAAAAGATTTAACCTTCACGCAACTTCTGTTTATAAAAAAACATCCTGTGTCAAACGAAACTTATTAGATCATGAAAAAGACACAATTACTCCCCCTTTTATTTGCATTATTTATCGCTTTTACGTCCTGCGCGCAAAACTCAGACGAAAAACCATACGTCAGCAAGAATTTCACAGCGGCTGTTTCGAACCTTGTGGTAGAAACTTCCGGTGGATCTATTGAAGTGGCCGGGACACAGGCTAGCGGCGTGAAAGTTGAAATGTATGTGCGTCCAAACAATTGGAATGGGAAAGTAAATCTGAGCAAAGATGAAATAGAAGACAAACTGGAAGATTTCGATATTTTTATCGGTACCGAAGGAAATAGCGTAAAGGCAACGGCTCAGCGTAAAAATAAAACTGGCTGGGACAAAAACAGTGTTTCAATCTCGTTCAAAGTTTACACGCCACGCAGCATTTCCACAAATCTAAGAACAAGCGGAGGAAGTATCCGAATTTCTTCACTCACAGGAGACCAGAATTTCAGGACCAGTGGTGGAAGTCTAAAAGTTTCTGATCTGGTTGGGACGGTCAACGGACAAACTTCGGGTGGAAGCATTGATGTAGAAAAATGCAAGCAGGATATCACGCTACAAACCTCGGGCGGAAGTATCAAAGCCAGTGAATTGAACGGAAAAATTAATCTTCAGACCTCTGGCGGAAGTTTGAGTTTGAACGGTCTGGATGGGGATATTATGGCACATACAAGTGGTGGGAGTATCAAAGGCGACGGTATCAAAGGGGCGCTGGATGCCGGAACTTCGGGTGGATCGGTTCGGTTGGCGGGCCTTGCGGGAAGCGTGAAAGCGCATACCAGTGGCGGAAGCATGGAAGTTGAAATCACGCAGGTAGGTAAGTTTGTCGATCTTTCAACTTCGGCTGGAAGTCTGCGGGTTAATATGCCGATGGACAAAGGAATGGATCTTAATTTGAAAGGAAATAAGGTTACCGTAAGCCTGAAAAACTTTGACGGTCAGGTTGAAAAGGATCGGGTACAGGGAAAAATGAACGGTGGTGGAATACCTGTGAATCTGCATGCAAGCGGTGGATCTGTAAGTATCAATCAATAAAATATCTTCGTAATCCTCTTGATCGACAAGGCGTTCGTCCTTGAACAAAAGTGTTCGTTATCGGACACTTTTGTTGTTTTTTAGCTATATAATAACTTGATTATCAATAATATATTATTTTGGCATAAAATTTACCTTACCAATTTGTAAAAGCAACCTAAGGTGTTCCTGTGCAGAATTCCTTTACTCCTAAATCAGTTGGCTATGTTTAACAACTACTTCACAATTGCCTGGCGAAATCTCACGCGGAACAGCTTGTATGCATTTCTGAATGTTGCAGGTTTGTCAATCGGGCTGGCTTGTGCATTGATCGTTTTCTGGTTTATTCGCTTCCAGACTTCATTTGATCATGCTCACAAAAATATTGATCGTATTTATCAGATCACCACGGAATTTCTAACGGACGGGAAGAACTATTCCCGCGGGGTTCCGGCACCGATGTGGAAGGCGATGGAAGCCGAATTTCCGCAGTACACAGTGAGTATGTGTTTTGAAAAATACAATTCATTTCTTGCAGCTTTGGATAACAATGGGAAAGCAGTCAAAAAATTCAAACAGGAGGGGCCGTCACTGGCATTTGTCCAGCCGGAATATTTCTCAATTTTTGATGTTCAATGGCAGGTTGGTAATCCAAAAACTGCACTTTCAAAGCCAAATACCATAGTATTGAGCGAAAAAATGGCTCGAAAATATTTTGGGACCGAAAATCCTATTGGAAAAAGTATGAGGCTCGAAAACGAACTTAACCTGGAAGTGACCGGCATAATCGACAACGTTTCTGAAAATACTGATTTGCCGTATGAATTCTTTGTTTCGTTTCAAACACTTACAGCCAATCCAAAATTTGAGTACGGCGGCAGCGGATTGGATAATTGGAGCGGAGTAAATTCAAATACCTATTGTTATCTCTTATTACCGGAAAACGCAAAAGTAAAAGGTGTTGAAAAGCAAATGTCAGCACTGAACAAAAAATATCACGGTAAAGACTATCAATTTTATGCACATCCACTTATTGCTTTTTCAGAGATGCACCATTCCGAAAATTACAACGGAGCGATGCCGATGAAATGGATCTGGATTATGAGCATAATTGGGATTTTTTTGATTGTAACGGCTTGTTTTAATTTTATAAACATGGCTACGGCGCAGGCAATGCGACGTTCCAAAGAAGTCGGTGTCCGGAAAGCTGTGGGCGGTACCAGAAGCCAGGTTTTTATTCAGTTTATGACGGAAACAGCATTAATCACGTTTGCTGCACTGGTAATCGGTTTTGTGCTCGCCCTTCTCGTTGTGCCCAATATCAATAACTGGCTGGATCAGCCGGGAACTTGGCCGATAAATATCAACCTGGCCGACAGTTTGCTGTGGATTTTTCTAGTGTCGATTTTTGTCGGCGTGGTACTTTTGGCAGGATCATATCCGGGCGGGATTCTCGCAGGCTTTCGGCCGGTACTTGCGTTAAAGGGCAGCATATCCACCCGGGAGATTGGTGGGATTTCGTTGCGCCGTGGACTTATTGTACTTCAATTTGTTCTGATTCAGCTTTTAGTGATTTGTACGCTGGTTGTCAACAACCAGGTCGATTTTATGCTTTCCAAATCGGTGGGTTATGAAACAAAAGGAATCGCTGAGGTTGACATTCCTACACCGGCAAAAGTGGACCAAAACACATTTCGTCAGCGCCTGATGGAAATTCCAGGTATTTCAGACGCGTCGTTTTGTTTATTCCTTCCGACAACCAATTCAAACAATACCACCGATGTCAGGTTTGATACGCGTCAGAAAGACGAGGTGTGGGCCATCAATACTAAACTTGCAGACAATAATTATGTACAGACTTTCGGACTTCAATTTGTTGCCGGTGAAAACATTCCTAAAAGTGATACTATCCGCGGTTATTTGATTAATGAAAAAGCCGTTGAGCGGTTGGGTTTGAAAAATCCTGCTGATGCCATCGGCAAAAATCTTAGAATCGGGGATGTGACAGCGCCGGTTTATGGTGTGCTGAAAAACTGGAATAATACTTCTTTTAAAAGCGATATAAATCCAATCGCGATTTTCAGCTACAAGGATTATTATTACACCTGCGCTGTAAAATTAAACACTGCTAATCTTCACCAGACCATGAAAAGTGTAGAGAAATTATGGAATGAATACTTTCCTGATTACCTCTACGAGCAATCCTTTCTGGATGAAAACATTGCCAAAAATTATGCACTTGAAAACATGATGCTGAAACTGATCAGGATATTTTCTTTCATCGCAATTTTTATCGGCTGTCTGGGATTATACGGTTTGGTGAAATTTATGGCTTCTCAGAAAACGAAGGAAATTGGCGTTCGTAAGGTTCTTGGGGCCAGTGTTTTCAATATTATCGGACTCTTCGGAAAAGAAATTACATTATTGATCGGAGTGGCTTTTTTGATTGCTGCGCCAATTGGCTGGTATGTGATGCACGGCTGGCTGGAAGATTACGAATACCGCATTCCGATCGGTGCCGAAATTATGATTCTTGCCATCACCATTACATTTATTGTGGCAGCAATTACGGCTGGTTACGAATCAATAAAAGCAGCATTGGTAAATCCGGTCAAATCACTAAAATCTGAATAAACCCGTTCGCAGCGACCCGTCCGACGGCTTTTTCGCCGTCGGACGGGTAATAAAGAGAGTAACTCGCCGTCGGACGGGTAATCAAAGAGAAACCTAAACAAAAGCCCGAGCCCTCAATCCTTAAAATCAATTAGCCTGAAAAATCTCAAATAAAATGTTTAAAAATTATCTCAAAATAGCCTGGCGGAACCTGCTTTCGAGCAAGCTTTTTTCTGCGATTAACGTATTTGGCCTTTCCGTCGGAATGACGTGCTGCATGTTGCTTTTGCTGTATATCCTCAGCGAAACATCGTTCGATAAACATCAGGAACATGCCGATGATTTATACCTTCTGCGTAGTGAGAACGTCCAGTCCAACGGTGAAAAAATGGATAACCCAAGGGCTCCGGCGCCTTATGCACAGGCTGTAAAGGCAGAATTTCCGGAGGTAGTGCAGGTTACGCGGTTATGGCAAAACTTTCTTGAAAACAAAACCTTACTAAAAACATCCCAGCCGGGAAAACAGGAAAGGTCGTTTTATGAAACGAAAGGTATTCATGTAGATTCCACTTTTTTCGATGTTTTTACGTATAAATTTATAGAAGGCGATCCCAAAACTTCGCTGAACGATCCGCATTCAGTGGTTTTATCGGAAGAAGTTGCTCACAAATTATTTGGTGATGAGCCGGCTCTGAATAAAACGATCAGGATTGGTGGGAGATCAGGAAATAATGAAGATTTTAAAGTGACTGGCGTATACCATAATGAAGCGGCCCGTTCTCATATCGACGCCAATTATTTCGTTTCCATTCACTCAGGCTGGGTTGGTGATTATCTTAGACAGTCAGATATTGATTTTACGAACAATAATATGTTCTACACTTATCTACGACTTAAACCAGGAACCAGCGCAGAAAAATTCAGTGCAAAACTCCCTTCTTTCATCGAAAAATATGCCAGAAAAGATTTGAAAATTGCTGGTTTTGAGAAAAAGTTGTTTCTGTTGCCGGTAAAAGATATTCACCTTTTCAGCCTGATCGACCGAATTGTCGGGCCGACAACGAGTACCACTTACCTTTATGTGTTGGCATCGATCGCTTTGTTTACTTTGCTGATCGCCTGCATCAATTTTATGAATCTTGCAACGGCACGTTCCGCAAAACGCGCTGCGGAAGTCGGTATCCGTAAGGTTATGGGAGCCGGACGGGGCGGATTAATCGGTCAGTTCCTGGCGGAATCGATGGTTTTGACATTTCTGGCACTCATTCTTGCCATTGCTTCAGTAGCCATCCTGCTTCCGTTTTTTAACCAGCTATCTGACAAATCGCTGAATATTTCTGAATTGTTTAAACCAGAAATAGTGGCTGCTTTTGTTGCGCTCGCATTTGTAACCGGACTTTTGTCGGGTAGTTATCCTGCATTTTATTTATCAGTTTTTAATCCGCTGGATGTGATTAAAGGAAAATTCGTCAATTCCGTCTCCGCCACAACTCTGCGTCGCGGACTGGTCGTTTTTCAATTTGTTATTTCAATCGGTCTGGTTGTGGCGACAATGGTTATTCAGGGACAAATTAAGTTTATGAAAGATCAGCCGCTTGGTTTTGCTAAGGATCAGCAGATAGTAATTCCTCTACGCAGCGAAGAAGCCAGAAAAGCATACACTGCCTTGCGAAACGAAATTCTTCAAAACAACCAGATTTCTGCCGCTTCCGGGACATCTTACTATCCGGGAATTCTCAATCCAAGTGATATGTCGGTGTTTTTGCCCGGACAAAGCGTCAAGGATGACGGTTTGATAAAAACCAATGGCGTCGCTGCCGATTTTATGAAAACCATGGATTTCAAGCTGGCTGCGGGAAGAATGTTTTCTGCTGATTTTCCCGCAGATACCAATCTTAAAATCGTCGTGAATGAAGCCACACTTCGGAAATTTGGTATTCCATTGGATAAATCGGTTGGCCAAAAGTTGAATTTTAATATGAATGAAAATACGATCGGGTCATTGGAAATCATCGGTGTTGTCAAGGATTTTCATTTTGAAGACTTGCACAAGGTCATTCAGCCCTATGCGTTTTTCCTGAACGCAGATAATTTCAATTACATGGTTGCACATGTCAGTACCAAAGATGTGGACAACGTTTTGCCATTCATGGGAGCAAAATGGAAAGAGCTGGTTCCGGACGAGCCATTTTCTTATAGTTTTTTGAATGATGATTTTCAAAGTAATTATGCAGCCGACGCGCGAACTTCGCGGATCGTAAATTCTTTCACCATCATTTCCATTCTAATTTCTTGCCTCGGATTGTTCGGTCTGGCTGCTTTTGCTGCCCAGCAACGAATTAAGGAGATTGGCGTGCGGAAAGTTTTGGGCGCTTCTGTTACGAGTATTGTCGCCCTGCTTTCCGGCGATTTTATGAAACTGGTGCTTATTTCGTTAGTTATCGCAACGCCGCTGACCTGGTATGTGATGTCAAAATGGTTGCAGGATTTCGCTTATAGCATTACCATCGAATGGTGGATGTTCGTTCTTGCCGGTGTTCTTGCCATAGCCATCGCCCTATTGACCGTGAGTTCGCAAGCGATAAAAGCCGCGATGACTAATCCGGTAAAATCCTTGAAATCAGAATAAAAATGTGTTTTCCCCGACTTAACCTAACAGATCATGATCAGGAATTATTTAAAAATTGCTTTCCGGAATTTGTTTCGGAACAAGGTATACAGCTTGGTCAACATTGCCGGTCTGGCAATGGGCATCGCGGCGTTTTTGCTAATTCTTGAATATGTGAGTTTTGAAAAAAGTGTAAATCACTTCCATAAGAATCTGCCGGAAATGTACCGGCTGATCAATCTGGATAATAAGGGAAATACCTGGGCGGAAGTGGAACCTGCCTGGGCAACAAAGGCGAAGCAGAATTTTAGTGAGATTAAGGATTATTGCCGCTTTGCAGATGATATAGCCAAAGGGATCGTTAAAACAGAAGGTAACAAAGCAGAATCTTTCCGGGAAAATAACATTGGATATGCTGATGGGAATTTCTTCGACTTTTTCAGTTTTCCGGTTTTAAAAGGGGATAAAAAATCACTGAACCAACCTAAAATCGTATTTATAACAGATAAAATAGCTGATAAATATTTTGGCAAAACAGATCCGATTGGCAAAGTACTGACACTTTCCAACCAGTTTGGTACTTTATCCTATTCGGTTGAAGGTGTTTACGAATCGCCTGAAAATTCGGATATTAATCTGGATATGGTATTTTCGTTGAAAACGCTGGAAAATCCGGCAAATCTGAATGGAAATGACTGGGCGAATTTGAATAACGATGACAATCAGTATATTAACACTTTTTTCTTATTAGATAAAGGAGCAGATTACAAGTCGCTGGAACAAAAACTTTCCAGATTCAGGGAGGAAAACCAGACAGATAAAGACGGCATTCAATTCCGTTTGCAGCCAGCCGCCAATATTCATTTAGCTGAAAATTTAAGTGATACCTATCAAACCTCAGGTAATGTCAAGTATGTCTACACCCTTGGCGCGATTGCAGTTTTGATTTTATTGATTGCATGGTTTAATTATATCAATCTATCAACAGCAAATTCGCTGATACGTGCCAGTGAAGTGGGTGTAAGAAAGGTAATAGGAGCCACGCCGAGGAATCTTATTGGTCAATTTTTAGGGGAATCCGCTTTGGTGAATTTTTTAAGTTTCACCGTTGCTATTCTGCTTGTCTATATACTTCAACCGTTTTTCAATCAATTGATTGGAAAAAATCTTTCACTTGAAGTGCTGGGATATTCGCCGGTCTGGATTATTGGTTTGGGCGTTTTTCTGATCGGAATGCTGGCGTCGGGAGTTTACACGGCTTATGCTCTATCCAATTTTAATCCGGTGAAGGTCCTGAAAGGGAAATTGACAAAAACGTCACAAGGAGCTTTTTTAAGGAAATCGCTTGTCGTTTCTCAATTCAGTATTTCCATTGCTTTGATGCTGGTCACCATCGTGATTTACAGTCAGCTGAAATATATGCAGAATGAAAACCTTGGGGTGAAAACCAGTCAGCTGCTCGTGATCCGCGGACCGGAAATTGGGAAAGATAGTACATTTAAGGTTCGTAAAGCTGCGTTTTGGAATGAGATCGGTTCGCAAAGTTTTGTAAAAGATTATGCGCTCTCAGGAAGTGTGCCTGGCAGTTTTTACAATTTCAACACATCCGGATTTACTCAGCCTGGCTCCAAAGCCGGTGATGAACTGGCTTCATATGCATTCACAATCATCGGCGACCGTTATCTGAATGTTTATGATCTGAAACTCAAAGCTGGAAGAAATTTTACGCCGGCGGAAACCAACATAGAATGGAATAAAAATTCAAAAGTGATCATGAATGAAAAAGCCATTCAGCAGCTTGGATTTGAGTCGGCGGATGATGCTTTGAAAACCAAAATAAAATGGGATGAGCGTTATCTTGAAATCATTGGTGTCGTGAAAGATTACCATCATACAGGCCTGCAAAGAGCGATTGATCCAATCATTTTTTACCCTCAAAATAGCAGCCAGTATATTACAATCAGTCTGACTGCGTATAATATGCAGGAAAAAATTGCCAGGCTTGAAAAGATTTATAAAAACTATTTTACAGAAAATCCGTTCGAATATTTTTTCGTTGACGAAAACTTCAATAAACAATATACTTCCGAAAAACAGTACAGCCAGATTTTTACAACTGCATCGGTCTGGGCACTTGTAATCGCCTGTCTTGGATTGTTTGGACTGGCTACATTTACTGTTGAAAATCGTAATAAGGAGATTGGTATCAGGAAAGTGCTTGGTGCTTCCGTTGCCAGTATTATCGCCTTGTTATCAAAAGATTTTCTGCTGCTGATTATCATCGCAATTTTGGTTGCAAGTCCGGTTACTTACTATTTTATGAAAATCTGGTTAAGCGATTTTGCTTACCGTATTGATATTTCCTGGTGGATTTTCGCTGTCGCAGGAGGCATATCCATCTTGATTGCTTTATTTACCATTGTCTTCCAAGGGATCAAAGCGGCACTTGCGAATCCTGTTAAATCTTTAAAATCCGATTAAAAACCGTCTATGAAAAATTTCATTTTGATTAAACAGTTATCACTTCTCATTTTTTTACATACGGGATTTCCGCTTCAAGCGCAAACCATTTTGAAGCCTGACCTGGCGAAAATGTTTAAGTCCGGGTCTATAAAAACCTTTAACCGGACAGCATCTTTAACAGAATCCGGAGAAAGGAAAAATGTCATTCATCTGGATGAAAAGCCGGATGCCGGTATCGCCTGGCTCGACGGAATTGTCTTTTCAGAAGGAACAATCGAATTTGATTTGAAAGGCAGAAATGTAATGCAGAAAAGTTTTGTCGGTTTTGCTTTTCACGGAACTGATGATACGAGGTATGACGCTGTTTATTTCCGGCCATTTAATTTCAGATCGACTGACTTAGAGCGGAAAAATCATTCAGTGCAATACATTTCATTACCGGAAAATGACTGGCCAAAACTAAGAAAAGAATATCCGAATAAGTATGAAAAACCGGTAAATCCTGTACCGGAACCTGATGAGTGGTTTCATGTGAAAATGGTGATTGAAGAAAAAGAAGTGAAAGTTTTTGTCGAACATTCCGACGAGCCAAGTTTGGTTGTCCGGCAGTTGAGTAACCAGGGAAATGGAAAAATTGGATTTTGGGTTGGACACGAAGCAAGCGGAGATTTTGCCAATCTTAAAATCAGTAATAAATAAAAATGTCCGGGAAACCTTAAATGCATTAGAAAGTCATGCTGAAAAATTATTTTAAAATTGCATATCGAAACTTGCAGCGCAGCAAGGCTTATACCTTCATAAATGTATGCGGATTGGCGTTGGGGATAACCTGCGCTATTCTGATTTTTATGCTTGTTCGATATCATTTAAGTTTTGATAATTTTCACACAAAAAGCGACAGAATTTACCGGCTGATCACCGAATTCCATGAGGAAACAATTGTTCAGGAAAATGGCGTCCCGTCTCCGCTGGGGAAAGCGTTTCGTAACGACTTTGCTTTTTCAGAAAAAACAGCTCGGGTAGTTACCTATGATCACCAGCTTATTTCATTGCCAAATTCAAAAGATCATTTGAAATTTGAAGAGAAAGAGGGGTTGGCCTATGCCGAGCCTGAATTTTTTGAAATCATGAATTTTCCTCTTTTGGAAGGAGATAAAAAAACTGTTTTGGCGAATCCGAATTCAGCGATTCTAACAGAAAAACTTGCGATTAAATATTTCGGAAAATCAAACGCCATCGGCCAGACGATCAGGGTCAACAATGGTACTAATTATAAGGTTACCGGAATTTTAAAAGATTTTCCAGTTACGACAGATCGTCTTCAGGAAATGTACCTTTCGTATGAAAACCTTAAAGATGAAAATGCCTGGCTCGCCGGAGATAGTTGGGGAGGGGTTTACTCCGGCTCACAATGTTTTGTCTTATTAAAAGAAGGGATCACGAAAGATATTGTCGAAAAAGCGCTTCCGGCGATTTCCAAAAAATATTACAGTCCCAAAGATGCAGTTACTTTTCAGTTTAAACTGCAACCATTATCAGACATTCATTTTAATTCGGAGCTGGGAGGTTATATGGAAAAGAAAAATCTTTGGGCGCTGGCGTTCATTGGTATTTTCTTAATTGTGACCGCCTGCGTCAACTTCATTAATCTTGCAACTGCCCAAGCACTGAGCAGATCAAAGGAAATCGGGGTGAGAAAGGTTTTAGGTAGCAGAAAATCGCAGCTGTTCTGGCAATTTATTGCCGAAACAGCGCTGATAACAGGCTTTGCTGTTGGCATCGCCCTGATCCTGTGTTACGCGATTCTGCCTTACGTCAATACGCTATTTGAGTCGCAGCTGGCCATTTCTATCCTATCGGACATTTATTTGTTAGTATTTTTGACAGGTCTGACTTTAATCGTTACATTTTGTTCTGGTTCATATCCAGGTTTGATCCTGGCAGGTTTTCAGCCAATAGCAGCTTTGAAAGGAAAGCTTTCACAAAAAAATGTGGGAGGTTTTACACTGCGAAGCGGGCTGGTGGTGGCGCAGTTCGCCATATCACAAATCCTGATCATTGGGACAATAGTCATCGCAAATCAGATCCGTTTTTCTCAAAAAACGGATCTTGGTTTTAAGAAAGATGCGATTATTATGTTGCCTGTTCCTGATAATAGCATTTCAAAAATGAGTACTTTAAGGGCAAGGATTTCACAGCTTCCTGGTGTGGAAAACACCACGTTCTGTTTAGCGGCTCCGGCATCAGAGTCAGAAAATAGCACTAAAGTAAAGTTCGACTCTCGGCAGGAGGAAGAATTGTTTTCAATCAATCTAAAATATGCTGATGACCAATATGTTCCGACTTTTGGACTGAAAATAATTGCCGGCCGCAACATTGTTCCGTCGGATACTGTCCGGGAATTTCTGGTGAATGAGATGATGGTCAAAAAGCTCAAACTAAAATCATCAGAAGATATCATCGGTAAAAAGCTGAGTGTGGATGGCGGAAGACGTTTTGTGACAATTGTTGGTGTGGTCAAAGACTTTCATAACAGCTCGTTCCGTCAGAGCATTGTGCCTGTTTGTATTGTTTCGCGCCATCAGGATTATCAGAATTTTGCGGTGAACATTAATGCGCAAAGTATGATTCCGACACTGGAATCCATTGAGAAGCTTTGGAGCGAGACCTACCCGGAATATGTTTATAAATCCGAATTTCTTGATGACCGGATTGCTAAATTTTATCAGTTGGATAATCTTATGCTGCAATTGATCCAGGCCTTTGCCGCTATCTCGATTTTTATTGGCTGCCTGGGATTATATGGTTTAGTATCGTTCATGGCCACACAAAAGACGAAAGAAATTGGTGTAAGAAAAGTCCTGGGAGCGAGCATCGGAAACATTATCTGGATATTCGGAAAGGAATTCGTGCGGTTATTATTGATTGCTTTCGTTATTGCTTCCCCCTTAGCCTGGTGGGTGATGCGTGGCTGGTTGCACGAGTTCCAGTACAAAGCCGAGTTCGGAGTTGGGATTTTTCTGGCTGCTTTTGCAGTGACGCTTTTTATTGCAGTGGTAACTGTCGGTTATAGGTCCGTATCTGCTGCTTTGAGAAATCCTGTTAAGTCGTTAAATAATTAAGAGCGATTCAGTTTGTGACTTAGTTTATTTTTTTGATCAAAATTCTGTGAGAATATTTCCTTCCATTTCTGGCTGGCGTAAAGAGAAAAACGTATAAATGCGTTGATAGTAAGGCAAAGTTGTCTGACGTATCCACATTTTTATTATCCATATGTTTAGGTAAGCCAAATTCTCCTTCTATTCGAAACCGAACACCAAACGTTCAAAATCGCACAGTTTTCGTTTTTTATTTCTCTTAATAATCTTATAGTCAGATATTTACATCCTGGCATTGATTTTTTAGGTTTAGAAGTCCATTAGATTTCATTTACGAATCATACTGGATAGGTTGCTAGGTAATTCAATCGTGGTCCTGATCATTATCGGGACCACGATTTCCACCAAAGACAACCTATAATCTATTAGCCATGAAAATAAAATTACCTTCGTTTAACGGTCCAATAATTAGTAAACCGTCTGAAATCAAAACTGGCGCAAGCCAGAAACAAAAAAGGCAGAAACGGAAAAGAATTCCGGCTTCTGCCTTTTTTAAATTACCAGCTAAATTTTAATTAGCCGGATCTGCCGGCGTGTTGGTGTTATTCTGGCGTTCATTCGTTGGATAAGGATACCAGTCTCGGTTTCGTTCCGATGCCGGACGACCGAATCGGCGGCTATCTTCCAGTTTTAAACCGGACATGAATAGCTCAATTCCCCGGTTTTTATATATTTCGGTAAGAACCGAAGTTGCGTCTCTCGCGCCGGAGTATGCAGGCAATGCCGCTCCAATTCCCCAGACGTCCGTCGTTTTTGTGCGTACCTTGTCAAGCTCAGTGACGGCAGCGTCGATTGATCCTTGTCTGGCCAATATTTCGGCTTTGATCAATGTGATCTCACCCGGAAGATAAACCGGGATTTGAGCCGTGTTGGAAGTGAAAAAGCCGGTTCCGAGATTCCTTGTCGGAGCGGCGGTTTGCGTGTAGAAGTTAACACGTTTGTCTGCTGCTTCCGGTTTCAGCGCATCGGGCATTCCCAAAGCCGTATTTACAGGTTCAGTAACATTCCTGTTGCCAAATGAACTGAAGAAAATCGGATTCTGGCTCACATCATCGAAGTTAAATGCCGACTTTTTAGTCAGATCAACTTTGTTGGCCGCGGCAAGTGCCTTATCATATTCACCAAGCATCAGGCTGTAACGAGCAATTAAAGCCTGAATTGTATTGGGCATATCAATGCTGTTGACAACGCGGGTTGTAAAATCCGCAGATGGCGCGGTTGCGGCAATGGTCGTTGCTGCAGTCTCCAAGGTTGCTACGGCTTCTTTTAAAACCTCTTCACGTGTGTTAAAGGTGATGTTGGTTGCAGTTCCGATAGGTGCCTGTTGCCAGAATTCACCTAGCGCACCCAAAGACAATGCACGAAAAATAGAGGCATAAGCTGTCAATCCGCTTCTCAAAGCAGGATCGGCGGCAACCTCAATATTTTTAAGAATAATGTCAGCATTTGATTTTGTCAAATGGCTTTGCGCCCACAAGTTTGAAATGATCGCATTGTTTCCCTGCACATTTCCCGATCCTTTTCCCAACAGGTCCAAGTCGGTATTTCCGGCATTCAGCACCAAAAGTTCTTTTGTTGTAAGTCCGTTTGCCGAAATCATGGTATAGGTTACGCCGGCAGCGCCGACCGAGTAGCGGTACTGTAATCCGTTAGCTAACGAAATTAATCCGTAAACATCCGTTACTACCTGCGTTTCGCTGGCTGAACTTGGATTAAGAAATTCCTTTTGTTCGCAGGAAGAAACCGTAAGCATCCCGGCTGCAAGCATTGAATATATAAGTGATTTTTTCATATCGAAAATTGAATAGAGTGGGATTAGAAACTAGCCGATATTTTGACCTGATAAGTACGAGGAATTGGTACGTTACCAAAGTCCACTCCACGTAATAAATCGCTGTTGCCGCCCGCATTTGTTTCAGGATCAAAGCCGTCGTAATTATCCCACGAAATCAGGTTACGGCCGGAAAGTGCAACGTTGATATTACGCACATTTTTGATCACATTCGGCAGTGTGTAAGAAAGGCTGATTTCACGAAGTTTTACAAAAGAAGCGTCATCGATTCTCCATTCCTCGGTATTGTAAATTGAATAAACGTAACCGCGCTGCAATTCCCCTGTTAATTCTCTTTCAGCATAATCCCCGATACCAACGCCCTGGCGTGTCCGGCGATCCGCATTGAAAACGTCAACACCCTGAACCGCATCCAGCAAAAAGCGGAATCCGAAGCGTTTGTAAGTCAGATTACTCACAAATGAACCCGTCCATTTTGGGTTAGGATTTCCAATCACTTTTCTAACGGTTGTATTGGTTGAGAATTGTCCGTCATTATTTTTGGGCGACGCAGTATAGGCAAGCGGATCGGTCGTTGACTGTACACCTTTTTGAGATTGCGGCAAGCCTTGTGCTGTCAAAAATTGCGATCCGTCTTCATTGCGTGCGAAGAAAGTTCCGTAAAATACGCTGGCAGCCTGCCCTTGAACAAGGTAGGATGGAGCGCCGGTTACAGAGTTCAACGCCACAAGCGGACTTCCCAGTTGTGTGATTTTATTGCGGTTCTGGCTGTAAATTACACTGACATCCCAGGTAAGATCTTTTGTCTGAATTGGCGTATATCCAAGGCTCACTTCGTAACCTTTGTTCTCCATTTCTCCCACATTATTGATAATGCTCGTTCCACCAGACGACGGAGCCAAAACGCGGTTCACAACCAGATCCGTGATTTTTTGCGTATAAGCGGTAAGTCCCAGCGACAATTTATTTTTCAGGAAAGTAAAATCAATACCTCCTTCATTTTCTGTCATAAATTCCGGTCTTACACGTTCGTTGGCCAGCGTTGAACTTGGTAAAATGGTGTTCTGTCCAAGAAACGGAACAGAATTAAATTGCCAGAAACGGTCGTAAGTACCGATACCAGTCATGTTACCCGATTTACCCCATGAGTAGCGAAGTTTCGCGGAGTTAATCACTTTCCCGATACCCTTTTCTTCCCAGAAACCTAAGTCAGAAGGGATAAAACTTGCACTGAATTTAGGATAAACCTGATTGGCTTCCGAAGAAGAAAACTTGGAAGAACGATCGCTTCTGACCGCTCCGGTAATGAACGCTAGGTTTTTATAGCCAAAAGTTGCCTGTCCGAAAACCCCAAACAAATCCCACTGATCAAGTCCGTAGGTAGCTTTCACGGTCGTACTCGCGGCCCCGTTCACTGTTTCAAATGAAGGAGCAAGATTCTGTCCGTTGGAAGCTGAAATGTCTGTTTTGCTGTTTTGATAACTGGTCCCTGCCGCCACACTTAATTTGAAATCCGGCGAAAGTTCACGCTCGTAGGAAATGTTGATATCGTTGTTGTATAAAAACGTATTTGCATTCACATTCGCAGCAAACCCTTTTGGATAACGTTCAGCCGGTAGCCCTGATGAGGTTCCATACGGATACGGAGGAATCAGGTTTTTTCCCAACTGGGAAAATACATCAATACCAAAAACCCAGTCAATATTAAGGCCTTTCAGTGGCGTCAGATTTAGTTGTATATCATTTACAGTCCTGTTAACCGCCTGCGTAAATTTCATTTCTTCGATCGTGGTCAGCGGATTGACACGCGTCGGTTCCACGCCTAACAGATTTCCCTGTGCATCCCGTTTTGTGATATCGTAAATATTGTTGGTGATATTAATCGAGTTGATAGGGCTGTAAAAGACGTTTCCGTTCGGCTTTTCATTTGAAAAACTATTGTTGTAAGTAACCCCGGCAGAAAGTTTTGCCCAGCTCGCCAACCTTTGTTCCAAACGAACACGAAGTCCATAACGCTGAAAATCCGTTCCTTCGACAATACCCTGATTTTTCATATAGGAAAGCGAAGCATAATATTGTGTTTTCTCATTTCCTCCGCTGATCGAGAGCGCGTTATCTGTGCCGTAACCAGTCCTGAAAATCTCATCCTGATAATCATAACGATTTACATCAACAAGGTTTGTAGCCAGATTTGCCGTCACACCATCACGCGTAACCGGCGTAGTGGTTACACCCGGATTGGCTGAAATCTGAGCCGCGCTTAAACCTGTAATCGTGCCTAGTCGAAGAGCAGCAAATCCGAATTGTTTGCCGTAGGTGCTGATTTTTAATCTTTTACGAAGTTCATTTACATTTACGCTTGTGGAGAAATTGATCTGTGGTGCTCCGCTTTTTCCGCGTTTCGTGGTAATCAAAACAACACCATTGGATGCTCTGGAACCGTATTGAGCCGCAGCAGCAGCTCCGTTGATAATATTCATCGATTCAATATCGGCTGGGTTGATATCTGACATCCGGTTACTTCCAACCACTGCTGAACCCACCTGATCAGATAGGGCATACTGCGAAACATTGATAGAAGCGTTACTTAAAATGACCCCGTCAATAACATACAACGGATCAGAATTTCCCTGTAAAGACTTGATACCGCGTAAACGAATGGTCATCCCGCCGGATGGATCTCCGGAATTTTGTGTGATCTGTGCACCCGGTACTTTACCTTGTAGCGCAGAAAATAAATTGGCAGATCCGGAGTTAGCCAACTCTTTCGAGCTGATCGAATTGATGGCGTTACCAAGTTGTCGCCGGGTTGTTTTAATGGTTGAACCAGTTACTACGACTTCATCCAGCTGCGCGATTGTTTCTTTAACAGTGACATCAACAACTAACGAAGTCTGATTTCCAAGCGTTACAGTCTGACTTACCGGAGCATAACCTATGGATGAAAAATCCAGCGAATAATTTCCAGGTTTCAAATCAGAATTCAGAGAGTAGGTGCCTTCAACATCTGTAACCGTTCCGATTACTGTTCCTTTAATCAAAACAGATACCCCAGGTACACCCTGGCCACTTCCGTCGGAAACCTTTCCCTTGATAGCGTAAGATTGCGCAAAAGCTTCCAGGGAAATTATCAATACCACTGCCATGGCGGATATGCACCGCAGGAAGTGTATAGGCAAATAAATCTTTTTTCTCATAAGTGACTTTTTTTAGAGGATGACAGAAAAGCTCATAAACACGCAATGATTCCGACAAATATCTGCATACTGTTTTCAAATATCAATAGCATATATAGATTTTAACAATAATATTTTCTTAAAACACCGTAGATAATTTTTAAAATATACTTTTGTTTAAAATTTTAGACTGTAATAACTGATTATTGTAGAATTTATTCTGAAAATACCTATGATTCAATCTTTGACCTCCATGATGAAGAAAGAGCGCCAAATGCTTATTATGAAGGAGATAAACCTGCATAACCGTGCACTTTCTTCCGATTTAAGTGTCTCTTTGAATGTTTCTGAGGATACGATCCGCAGGGATTTAAACGAGCTGGCAGATGCCGGGAAACTTGTAAAAGTTCACGGGGGGGCATTGTCCAAGTCGTATCAGTTTAACTATCCGACTGTTGAGGCCTATGCTTCTTCTGCCAAGCAGGTCATTGCTCAAAAAGCATCTCAATTGATCAAAAACGATATGTTTGTAGTCATTGGTGGTGGAACAACCGTCAGCGAACTGATCCGGCATATTCCTCTGGATACTACTGCTACTTTTTTTACAGTCAGTTTGTTAACGGCTTTGCAGCTTTGTGATCATTCAAAAGCGACGGTTATTTTCATCGGCGGAACCATCGCAAAAACTTCACAAATTAGTTCAGGAGGAGAGGTTATCAGTCGTTTTGCCGATATTCATGCGGATTTATGCGTTTTAGGTGCAAACGGCATCAATTTCAATGAAGGAATTACGGATTCGGATATGGAAACGGTGCAGGTGAAACGCGCGATGATGAAAGCTTCTAAACAGACGGCGATATTAACCATTTCCGAAAAACTGGATTCAGTTCAGCGATTAAGAGTTTGCGACCTTGATGAAATAAATTATCTGATCACAGAGTTGGAGGCTGATAGCGGAGCGTTGAAAGCTTACAAGCGCGAAAGGCTGACAATTATTTAAAATTTCGTCGATATCATATTTATTGAATAATAGATATTGTCGCCCCGATGGGGCTGGTCTGTTCTGAGGTTACTCAAATTTCTACAATACTTTCATCCCTTCGGGATTGTTTCCTGGGAAATGTCGGATCGTAAATAATTCGTAGGTATGTTCTACAACAACCACATCATCTTCGGGATTATTCTGGTTTTAACCACGATCAAAAAAAACTAACGGGATGATAGTATTATAGAAAACACGATAAATTGATCAGACCGAAAATCTCTTCGGGATTGTTCCGGTTGAAACCTCCATCACAAAAATCCCGACGGGATGATAGTATTATAGCAAACACGATTAATTGATCAGACCGAAAATCTCTTCGGGATTGTTCCGGTTGAAACCTCCATCACAAAAATCCCGACGGGATGATAGTATTATAGCAAACACGATAAATTGATCAGACCGAAAACCTCTTCGGAATTGTTCCGGTTGAAACCTCCATCACAAAAATCCCAACGGGATGATAGTATTATAGCAAACACGAATAATTAATCAGACCGAAAATCTCTTCGGGATTGTTCCGGTTGAAACCTCCATCACAAAAATCCCAACGGGATGATAGTATTATAGCAAACACGAATAAGTGATCTGACCAAAACCCTGAAAGGGTGATATAATACTGTCGTTGAATTTAAATCAAAGAATAACTAATCAAGGCAACGCGAATGCCACATAACTATCGCCTTTCCTGGTGCCTAATTTTGTTCCGCCACAGGCAACAACCACGAACTGTTTCCCATTAACTTCATACGTGCTTGGCGTTGCGAATCCAGCAGCTGGCAACTCTGTTTGCCATAAAAGCTTGCCCGTTTTCTTGTCAAAAGCGCGGAACATTCCATCTTTTGTAGCAGCTATAAATAATATTCCGCCAGCGGTAACAACCGGTCCGCCATAATTTTCCGTACCTGTGGGAGCTATTCCCTTCGCCGTTAATTCTTTAAATTCTCCCAACGTTTTTTGCCAGACATGTTTTCCGGTGTTAAGATCAATGGCTGTCAACGTACCCCATGGAGGACTAATTGCCGGATATCCTTTGCTATCCAGAAATTTATTATAACCATTGAATTTGTAAGGCACCACCGGTGCTTTTTTCCCTTTTGTACTGGTGGTAACTTCCACTTTTTCATCTCCAAAAAGAAAATTCACCAGCGCCTGTTTTTCTTCTCCGGTTATGCTCGTGAAACCAGGCATCATACCCTTTCCACTCGTTATCAATTTAGAAACAAAATCGCGGTCACGGCGCTGCCCGATATCGACAAGAGACGGATAACCACTTTTTGGATTTCCCTTTCTTTCCGCTCCATGGCATACAACGCAATTTAAAGTATAAACGCGTTGACCGGGACTCAAATGAGAAAGTTCATCTTCCTTTGGTGTAGGGCTCAGACTGGCAATCCATGGCATTTCATTTGCGTTGACGTACATTATTCCGTCCGGATCGACAGCAGCGCCTCCCCATTCCGCGCCTCCGTCAAAACCGGGAAGCAGCAGGGTTGGCGTTTCTCCAAATGGTTGATAAAGTCCTTTTTTTGCTTTGCGAAGTATCGTTAATAAGGAATCCCGGTTTTCTGCGTGCGGATTTATATCGGCATCGGTCACCGTTTGTCGGGCATACGGTGCTGGCAAAGTAGGCACTGGCTGCGTTGGCCAGGCCATTTCTCCCGGTACATCACTTTTGGGAACAGGAATTTCTTTAATTGGATAAACAGGAATACCCGTCACCCGGTCAAACACATAAACGTACCCAAGCTTGGTTATCTGCGCAACGGCATCGATGATCTTGTCGCCTTTTTTTAACGTAACAAGATTTGGCGGTGCGGGAATATCGCGGTCCCAAATGTCATGGTGAACAAACTGGAAATGCCAGATCCGCTTACCTGTTTTTGCATTTAATGCTACCAGGCTATTCGCAAATAGATTTTTCCCCACCCGGTTTCCTCCATAAAAATCAAAGCCAGCAGAACCGGTCGGGACATAAATGATGCCCCGTTTCTTGTCGACAGCCATTCCAGCCCAATTGTTCGCGGCGCCTACTTCGGTATTTTTGTAAACATCTTTTGGCCAGGTATTGTATCCAAATTCTCCCGGGTGAGGGATCGTATGAAATGCCCAGGCAAGCTCGCCAGTGATCACGTTAAATGCCTGAACATTTCCCGGTGCTGCATCAGGCCCTTCCGAAAGCCGGAGCGGCATCACGATCAGATCGCCATACAAAGCTCCGGGGGTATTGGAAATCACAAATTTATCCTGCGCTGTTGGTCCCAATCCTTTTTTCAAACTGACGCGGCCTTCTTCTCCAAAAGACTTGATAGGTTGCCCGGTTAGTGCGTCAAGTGCATACAGCCATGCGTCATAAGCGAACATAATTCTGGATTCGTTTCCACCGCTCCAATAGGTAACGCCGCGATTTGTGTTCAATCCGCCACCTTTTCCAGCTTTAAATCTCCATTTTTCTTTTCCTGTTGCGGCATCCAGGGCAAAAACCTGGTTTGTGGCCGTTACGCCATACAATATTCCTTTGACAATAATCGGGTTGCACTGCACCTGGCCAGAATCCAGGGAGTGGAATTCCCAGGCTTTCGTCAGTTGCGCAACATTCGTAGTGTTGATCTGATTCAGCGTTGAATAATGATTTCTGTCAGGTCCGCCTAGATATTCAGGCCATTCGACATCGGAAGCTTTTTTAATATTTGTGTTCGTAAGTTTTGCGGAAATAGAAAATGCGGCAAGTAAAGCAATGGCAGGAATAAGTATTTTTTTCATTGAAGAGCTCAGGTGATATGTCGGAAGTGAAGTTAACTGAAATGTCTTGAATATGGTAAAATTCAAATATTTAATTGGTTTATAAATAATGCAGGTACGAAATTCTACTTCAATATTTTTTTTACAATTTGATAATGTAAATCGATAAAATTTAATAAAAATACCTAATTAAGCTCATCCTCAATTCATAGTTGAATCTGTATTTTGTCGGTTACAGAAAACTGTAAAACCCGGTTAAAACAGATCAGATCATTGAAATGAAAAGAAGAGATTTTTTTAGAAATTCCTCCCTCACGGTTGTAGCAGGTTCGTTGTTTTCACCATTTGGTGTTTTTGCCGGAACCGAAGAGTCGAACATTATCAGAAAGAGCGGCACAACGGCCAAAAATATTATTTTCATGGTCAGCGACGGTATGAGCACCGGCACCTTGAATATGGCCAGCCTTTTGTTACAAAGAAAAGAAGGTCGTCAGAGTCACTGGATGCAAATGTATCTTGATAATAAAGCAAAACGGGCTTTGATGGATACCGCTTCTGCAAATTCTTTTGTTACGGATTCAGCGGCATCTAGTTCTGCCTGGGGCGGGGGCGTTCGTGTTAACAATGGCTCGTTGAACGCAAACCCGGACGGAAGTTTTAACAAACCTATCTTACAAAAATTCAAAGAAGCTGGTAAATCAGTTGGATGCGTAACTTCTGTTCCGATCACGCACGCTACACCTGCCGGCTTTTGTATCAATAACAAATCACGTGGGGATCAGAATGATATAGCGCTGCAGTATCTGCCGTTGAAATTCGACGTGATGATGGGTGGGGGACAAGATTATTTTGATCCTGCAAAGCGGAAAGACAAAGACGATGTTTATAAAAAGTTTGACGAAGCAGGTTATGTGACTGTAAAAAATAAGAAGGAGTTATTCAATCTTTCTGCTTCGGAAACGAAACCTTTGTTAGGTGTTTTTGCCGGTAATGCGTTGCCTTTTGCGGTTGATCACCAGAGTGATGCAACGCTACTGGAACAAGTTCCGACTTTGGCGGAAATGACGAAACATGCGATTGATAAATTAAAGAAAAATAAAAAAGGCTTCGTGATGCAGGTTGAAGGCGGAAAGGTGGACTGGGCTGCGCATTCCAATGATTCTGCGGGTCTGTTATATGATCAGATCGCTTTCGACGATGCCATTAAAGTGGCCATGGACTTTGCCGATCAGGATAAAGAAACGCTTGTAATTATTACGACGGATCATGGTAATGCCAATCCAGGATTGTTTTCCGGATCGATGACCGAGAAAAATTTCGATTATATGCATCATTTTAAACACAGCAACGACTGGGTTTTGAACGGGATAAACAGAAATTCTACGGTTAATCAGGTCATTGAAAGACTAGAGGAGGCGCAGGGATATGCGATCAAAAAAGCCGAAGCAGAAAGTTTGTTGAAACATTATACGGTTTTGAATGAAGAAGGTCTTTACAATCCTAAAAAACTTCCGTTCAAAGAACTGGGTCAGATTCAGACAGCCTATACTTCGATTGGCTGGGCTGGTATGGACCACTCCGGAGATTATGTTGAGCTGGCAATGTTCGGTCCGGGAAGTGAGTGGTTGAAACCGTTTGTGAAAAATACCGATCTGCATAATTTTATGCTGGAAGTATCAGAGGTTAAACAAAGGATCTGAAGAACGCTTAATAAGAAATGACTGACCGTTCGAAACCGTACACTTTTGTACGATTTCGGACGGTTTTTTATTTGGAATATTGTGTAACCTGTTGATTCACAGAAATAAATATTTCTGGCAAGGCTTTTTGAAAACTAAATAAACAAAAGAGGTTTAGAAACACAGTTCAAATATCTTTATTCTTGTGAATCAAAAATCTCAAACCAAAATTCATAATGATCAAATTAGAAAAAATATCAAAGCACTATCCGGCTGGTTTCGGCAAAACATACGTTTTGCGCCATATTGATCTTAATATCAAGGAGGGTGAATTCGTCTCCATCATGGGGCCATCAGGATCCGGGAAATCAACTTTGTTACACATTCTGGGATTGCTGGAAGAACCGTCAGAAGGAGAATATTTATTTCTTGATGAACCGGTTCAAAAACTGACTGAGAAGAAACGTACAGAATTGCACAGACATCATATCGGATTTGTGTTTCAGGCCTATCACCTGATCGACGAGCTGACTGTTTATGAAAACATCGAAACGCCCTTGCTTTACAAAGGTGTTTCGGGTTCTGAGCGGAAAAGCCGCGTTGCCGAATTGCTTGACCGATTTAATATGGTGGCAAAAAAAGATCTGTTCCCACATCAGCTTTCTGGCGGACAGCAGCAGTTGGTAGGAGTTGCACGCGCCATCGTTCACAATCCAAAAGTCATTTTCGCAGATGAACCAACCGGGAATCTCCACTCGGAACAAGCTGTCGAGATCATGGAATTATTTCAAAAACTCAATCAGGAGGATAAAGTAACCATTGTTCAGGTAACGCATTCGGAAGCCAACGCGACATATGGAAACCGTGTGGTGCGGCTGAAAGATGGCTGGCTCGCATAAGATAAGTCACCATCCTCTATCAATTATCTATTAGTCATGAAAAAAATATTATTATTCCTTTGTCTGCTTCCCGGATTATTGCAGGCGCAAAAAGTGCTGACACTGGCTGAATGTGTCGAACTTTTGTCGAAAAACAATTTGACAAACCGGGCTGGAAACCTTCAGGCAGAGGCGGCCCAGGCACAATTAAGACAAACCAAGTCTCAGATCTTCCCGCAAATAAATCTGGGAGCGAATCATAGTTTGAATTTGGGCCGGAGTATTGACCAGTATACCAATGCGTATATTGATGAGCTTTATAACTATAATTCAATCGGATTGGGTTTTCAAATGCCAATTTTTCAGGGATTTAAAATTCAGAATCAAATTCGTCAAAATCAGCTTTTGAAAGAATCTGCGATGGAAAATCGTACGGCTGTTTTGAATGCGCAAACAATTCTGCTCTTGCAGGGTTATGTAAATGTGCTGGCTACAAGGGCGTTATATGAATCATTTGTTCAGCAAGTTGAGTCGTCTTTGCAACAGGTCGACCGTGTCGAAAAGCAGCTGAATGCCGGTGTGGCTGCGCAAAGCACATTATTTGAAATAAAGGCGCAACTCGCCAACGACAGATTTGATATGGTGACGGCTTTGAATAATTACAAAACGGCGCGTCTGGCATTGTTTCAGAGAATGAATATTGAGCCGGATGATTCGGTTGACTTTGCAGCATTGGATCCGATGGAAATGCCTGCCGATTCGAAAAATGCAGAAGCGGTTTATCAGGATGCTTTGAAACAATTTCCGGAAATAAAGGCTGCGGAATTGAGCCGGAAAAGTTTTACCTACCTGGTGAAATCAATTAAAGCTGACAATTTTCCATCACTTACTTTGGGTGCCAATATCGGCGCATTCTATGCTTCTACAAACCGTAACCTTGATTATTTCAATCAGCTGAATGCGACAAGAAATGGTTCTTTAAGTCTTGGTTTGAATATTCCGATTATGGGCCGATGGGTTACCCGGCCGCGTGTCGAACTTGCCAAGGTTCAGGAACGTCAGGCGCAGAACCAGTTTGATATTGCCAAACAAATGTTGCGTCAATCTGTTGAGTTAGCCGTTTTGGATGTAAATAGTACAGCAGACCGTTTTGCCGCAGCGCAGGGACAATCGGAATCTTTGACTGCAAGTTTTGCGGTTGTTGAAAGTAAATTAAATGCCGGCACCGCCAATATTTTTGAATATGCACTCGCCAAAGCAAATCTTGGAAAAGCCCAGGCGAATGCGATCCAGGCGAGATACGAATACATGATGAAACAACGGTTATTGCAATTTTACCGCCAGGGCACCTGGATAGGAATTTATTAAACAGAAGAAAATTATCAGCTGGGATTGTGTGAATTAATCCTCTTTAAGAAAGTTAGTTAGGTGAATTTTGGTACGGTAGTATTTAGAGGCGACATAACGTTCGCCTCTTTTTTTTATATTTTTTGTTAAAAAAACTAAATAGTTACATCGGTTACATAATCTTGGTTATCTTGTCCGCTGAACCAACTATTTAACGTCATGAAAAAAACTCTTCTTTTTGGAATTGTCAGTTTACTATGGCTGTCAATTCCTGTCAAAGCACAACTTCAACAGGGTACGAAGTATCTTGGAGCAACGATTAATTTTAATGGCACACATCGGGCTATTGATTACACGCCGAGTGCGAGTGATAATAACAGTAAGTATGATGTATTTAATCTGAATCCTTCTTTTCAGTATGGGAAGTTTGTAAAAGAAAACAGAATGATAGGAATTGGCTTTGGTACAAGTATGGCTTTTTCCAAAAACAAAAGTACCTATGCCGGCCAGGATTTTGTTTATAAAGGCACAAGTATTGCTTACAACCTGTCACCATATATCAGACAGTACAAATCGCTTAGTCCAAAATGGGCAATCTTTTTAAATTCTTCGGTACGTCTATCTTATATGCATTTCAAGAATTCAAGTAACGACGAGGTTAAAAAAACAGACGGCTACGGTGCCGGCATATTTCTGGTGCCAGGTATTTCCTACTGGATAACACCAAGGTTTGCTCTGGAAACTGATCTGAATTTTTTGTCACTTTCAGCAGGTTATAATCATCTGCCAACATCTAAAAATGTGTATTTCAATTCGATTGTGACCACCAATTTAAGCAGCTATTTTTCCGTAAGAGCATCCTGGTATCTTCAAAAAAACTAAAATCCTGTTATGAAAAATATACATTACTTAATTGCATTGCTCATCCTGGCTTCATCCCAGATGGTGTTTGCACAGTTGGAAGGCCAGAAATTTATTTCCGGAACCGCGTCTGTTAATTTTAATAACACCGATCCCGATTTACAAGAATCTTCCAACAATTACGGCTATAGTTTCAACATAGGTCTGGGTAATTTTAAGACCAATACGAGGGCTTCAGGCTGGAATCTCAGCACGTCATTAGCTGGTAGTAAGCAAAATTTCCTTACCAATGTTAACGGGAATCCGATAAATAGAGAGAAAAATGGAATCAACGGTTTTGGGGTAGGCGTGGGGCATTTTTGGCAATTTTACAAACATTTTAACGAGAAGGTCGGGATTTATGCAGGACCTGAGATTAATGCTCGTTATGATAATTCAAAGACTTATCAAACTAGCCGCGATGGTTCGGCTTTGGAGGAGAACAAAATAAATACGTTGTCACTTTCAGCCGGTTTAAGTGCGGGATTATATTATAAATTGTCCCAAAAATGGTGGATTACGGGTAATATCGCCTTATCGGATTTTGTTGGCGTAGATTATTCCTATCTGAAATCCGGTGTTGAAAGCAGTGATAATACATCCCGGCAAAAAACATTTAATTATCAATTTTCTCCGTCATTCCGTTTTCCGGTCGTAGGGTTTGGAGTGCGCCGCTTTTTATGACAATGCCATACATTTGATAAATAATTAAAAAGGTAGTATTAGAAAAACGATAGAAACGCCTTCTTTGGGTATCTATCGTTTTTTTCTTTTTAATGAAAAAATATCTTGTTCTCCTTGGCGTGTTGTTAATTTCTTCATGCCACAAGCCAAATTTTACATCCATAGCTCAACCATGGACACCCGATTATCCACTCGGCCGCTCCGAAAGTGCCATTAAAGAATTTGAGAAAAAGGATGCTGAAAAGATGCCTGAACCCGGAGGAATCGTGCTGGCAGGAAGCTCAACATTTACCAAATGGACGAATGCTGCAAAAGATCTTGCTCCTTTACCCATTATCAACCGCGGTTTCGGCGGTTCAACTTTACCGGAAGTGATTCATTATGCCGATCAGACGATCCTTAAATATCACCCTAAAACAGTAGTCATTTATTGTGAAAATGATATGTTTGGCAGCAAACCTAAATCTCCTGAGCAGGTGCGCGATGCTTATGTGACACTTACCAAAATCATTCACGACAAAGAACCGGATGCAAAAATTTATGGTGTGTCGTTAAAGCCGTCACCATCCCGCTGGAATAAACGTCAGGATGTCGAGAAGGCCAATAAGCTGATTCAGGATTTTATAAAAACCGACCGCAGTCATGAGTATATTGATATTTGGCCGGTGATGATGAAGGACGGAAGACCAGATGGTACAATATTTTTAGATGACAGCCTGCATATGAACGAAGAGGGATATCGTCGTTGGACAACAGTTTTGAAACCGATTCTTGAAACATCGAAGTAGAAAACTGATCTTCCGGCATTAAGCTATTCGTTGAATAAGTAAGATTTTAAAAAGTCAGGTTAGGGGTATAGCTTTTAAAGTAAAGTCACTATATTAACCGAAAAAATAGGTTTCCGTAGATTAAAAGTGATAGCGCATTCAAAATAATGAAAGTAACGGCGGTTTTTGATATTGGCAGGACCAATAAAAAGTATGTACTTTTTGATGAAAAGTATCAGATAATTGAAGAAGTTACGGAATCACTTCCGGAAACTACGGATGAGGATGGATTTCCAACAGAGAACATTGAACTTCTTACCGAATGGGTTCAGGAGCGTTGGGCTGATCTGAAAAATAATCCTAAATATCAGATCCAGGCTGTGAACGCGGCTGCTTATGGCGCAAGTTTGGTGCATTTGGATGCTAGTAACAAACCGGTCACACCGTTATATTCTTATTTAAAACCGCTACCTGAGTCTTTATTAAACCAATTTTACAGCACTCATGGCGACCCGACGAGAATTGCTCTTCAAACGGGTTCACCACCAATGGGCATGTTAAATTCGGGTATGCAGCTCTACTGGCTGAAATATACCAAACCGGAAGTTTATGCCAAGATTGTTTCTTCGCTGCATTTGCCCCAATATATTCTTTATCTGTTGACTGGTAGAAAAGCGAGTGATTACACATCAATAGGTTGTCATACAGCACTCTGGAGTTTTGAGATGTGGGATTATCATGACTGGGTGAAGAATGAAGCGATTCAGAAAAAACTTCCTCCGGTACTTGCATCGTCCTCTTTCATCTATCGTGACGGTGAAAAAGCGATTCAGTCAGGATTTGGTTTGCATGATAGCTCTTCTGCGTTGGTACCATACCGGATGGCTGTCAAAAAGCCGTTTGTTCTTTTGTCAACAGGGACCTGGTGTATCAATTTTAACCCGTTTTATTCTAAGCCGTTAACATCTCAGCAGCTCGACCGGGATTGTATGAATTACCTGACTCCGGAAGGAAGCGGGGTGACTACTTCCCGTCTTTTTATGGGCCGAGAACATGATTTTCAGGTAAAAAGAATTGCTGATTATTTCCATGTTGATGGTGATTTTTACAAGAAAGTGGCCTTCAACGAAGATATTTTAAAAGCAGATACACCCAAATTTTATGCTGCCTGCATGACTGGAAACGGGCCGTTCCCGGAAGCAAACACAAAGGAATGGCAAGTGAGCGCTTTTGCTACTCCGGAAGCTGCATATCACCATTTATTGAAAGGACTTACCGATATGCTGACCGTTTCCTTGAACCTGATTGGTATAAACGAAGTACAGGCAATTTATATTGATGGTGGATTTTCGAAAAATGAGATCTTTACCAGACTTGTAGCGCGAAATTTCCCTGAGCATAAAGTTTATGCAACTGATCTGCCTTATGCCACTTCGCTTGGTGCGGCACTTCATGTTACACGTCCTCAGTCATTTGAGTTTATAAATGAGATCCTGGAAGTTGTAGCTTAGATAGTTTTTGATAAAAAATAGCGGGATTCTGGTTTTGCAGAATCCCGCTATTTAGTTTTAGTATCTATCAACTAATCCGACTCCAGTTCGTTTCCTCCTTCCGCATGTTATTAATGTGATTCCGAATCGGGGCATTTTCGGGTGTTAGTAAATCAGGATCCGTATTTAAAATCGCTTCTGCTGAAATTCTGGCTGCTTTTAAAATTTCCCCATCCTGCGCAAGATTAGCAATCAACAAATCCATCAGTCCGCTTTGCTGCGTTCCGGAAATATCTCCCGGACCACGAAGTTGCAAATCAACCTCAGCGATTTCAAAGCCATCGTTTGTTCTGCACATGGTTTCGAGCCTGAGTTTTGTTTCCTTGCTGATTTTATAATCCGTTATTAAAATACAGTAAGATTGCTCGGCACCCCGGCCAACACGTCCACGTAGCTGATGAAGCTGTGATAAACCAAAACGTTCCGCATTCTCAACGACCATTACCGACGCATTAGGAACATTCACGCCCACTTCAATAACGGTGGTTGCCACCATTATTTTCGTTTCGCCTTTTACAAAACGAGCCATTTCAAAGTCTTTGTCCTTGGGCTTCATTTTGCCATGCAGTATGCTCAGTGGAACATCCGGAAAAGCACGGGAAACACTTTCGTAACCATCCATGAGATCCTTCAAATCCAGTTTTTCAGATTCTTCGATCAGCGGATAAACCATATAAACCTGCCGTCCTTTCGCGATTTCATCTTTTAAAAAGCCAAAAACAGAAAGGCGGTGTGCGTCGTATCGGTGAACGGTTTTGATCGGCTTTCTTCCGGCCGGCAATTCATTGATCGCAGAAATATCCAGATCTCCATAAAGGGTCATCGCCAGCGTTCGGGGTATCGGCGTTGCCGTCATCACCAGCATGTGCGGATTTGTGGATTTATTTTTCGCCCATAATTTGCTTCGTTGCGCCACGCCAAACCTGTGTTGTTCGTCAATAACACAAAGCCCAAGATTTTTAAACTGGACAATATCTTCAATCAAAGCATGGGTGCCCACGATGATCTGCATGGAGCCGTCCAGCAGCTGTTCATGAATCACTTCCCGGTCTTTCTTTTTTGTAGAACCGGTGAGTTTGCCGATATTCACGCCCAGCAAGTCTGCAAATTGTTTCAGCCCCTGGTAATGCTGATCCGTCAGGATTTCCGTCGGTGCCATTAAACAGGCTTGTGCATCATTATCCAGAGCCAAGAGCATTGTGATGAAAGCAACGATTGTTTTTCCCGAACCCACATCGCCCTGCAGCAGGCGGTTCATTTGCTTACCCGTTTTCAGATCTTCACGGATTTCATGCAGCACGCGAACCTGCGCTCCCGTTAATTCAAAAGGCAGATGATTGTCATAAAATTCTTTCAGCAGAGCCGTTTTGGTAAAGACAAGTCCGGGAAATTCTGTCTTATGAAGAAGCTTGTTTTTGATCAGCCTGAACTGATTGTAAAACAATTCTTCAAATTTTAGTCGTCGCTGAGACTGGTGAAGCCAGGCCTGACTTTGTGGATTATGAAGATTAAAAAGCGCGTCAGATTTCGTGACCATCCGATATTTCTGAACCAGGTTTTCCGGTAAAGTTTCCCGAATGTAGGGTCTGGCAATTTCCAGAAGATTGGTGATCATTTTGGTGATCGCCTTACTATCAACAAATTTCCTGCGAAGTTTTTCTGTAAGCGGATAAACTGGTTGCCAGTAGCCGCCTTTTTCATTGTCCGGCGTCAATAATTCGATCTCCGGGTGCGTAATACTCCATTTGGAACCAAACAACACGGGTTTTCCATAGACGATATATTCACCATTCGGACGAAGATATTTTTCGAAATAATTTATGCTTTGAAACCAAACGAGGTCCATGGTCCCGGTACCGTCCGTAAATTGTCCGACAAGACGTTTTTTGCCTCCTTCCCCAACAATTGCCCACTCTCTAAGCCTGCCTTTGATTTGGGCTGCCGGCATCACTTCTGTTAACTGGCTGATCCGGTGAAAGATGGTTCTGTCTTCATGGCGAAATGGATAATGCTGAAGTAAATCGCCATAAGTAAAAATCCCCAATTCCTGGTTGAGCAAAGCCGCTCTTTGCGGGCCAACGCCTTTGAGGAATTCGATTTTAGTATCGAAGAAATTGTTACGTACTGGTATTTGTGCTCCGGAACTCATTTTCCAAAAGTACGAAATTTGAACTAAATCACTTGATTAACAACTTTTGAATTGCGTATTTCGTTAGTCAAAATAACAACCATCATCTTAACCAAATTTATGAAAGCAACATTTTTCACTTTATTCTTAACATTAGTAGGATTTACGTTTGCATCGGCACAAAAAGCGCCTGACAGTCCAAGAATTACAGCAGAAAGTCAGAATGTTTCTGTTGCTTACGGACAGCCATCAAAACGCGGACGCGTTGTTTTTGGAAAAGAAGGTTCTGAGGGCTTAGAAAAATATGGTAAAGTTTGGAGGATCGGAGCGAATAACGCAACCGAGATCACTTTCAAGAAAGACGGCAAATTTGCTGGCAAACCTGTAAAAGCGGGTACTTATTCTTTGTTTGCTATTCCTACTGAAAAAGAATGGACGCTTATCCTGAATAGCGAATTGAAGCAATGGGGTGCGTATAAGTATGAAGAAATTAAAGGAAAAGATGTTTTGAAAGTTACTGTTCCTGCAAAGACATATCCAACTTCTCAGGAAAAACTTACTTTCACTGTTACAGATAGCAAACTTGATTTTCAATGGGATAAAGCTGGATTCTCAGTTCCTATGAAATTCTAAAATAACACCACGTAACTAAAAAGCAGAGCCTTCACGCTCTGCTTTTTTTATGGGTAAACTTTGAAATGATCACTCACATATTGGAGCGAATCATATTTTCCAATACTTGCAGGTGGTCTGTGAAAGCTTTCTGACCAGCTTCGGTTGCTTTGTATGTAGTATTTGGCTTTCTTCCTAAAAACTGTTTTTGAACAAGAATGTATTCTATTTCTTCCAATGCTTTTAAGTGTGACGCAAGGTTGCCATCAGTAAGCTGAAGCAATTCCTTTAATTCATTAAAACTTACGGCATCATTAACCACTAGGACCGACATCAGTCCAAGGCGAATTTTACTTTCAAAAACTTTATTAAATTTCTCTAACCATTCCATCCTGCCTGCAAGTTATGAAGTCATTTTTTAACTACTTGTTGACTTCCATAAAAAGTAGTGCGTCACGATTTCTCAGCCATACTGCCTGGTCGCGCTCATTGTTGGCCTGTGCTGTGATGATCGTAGAGGCCAGGCCTGTCCCCAAAGAAACCCAGAAAAACTTTCTTAATGCATCCCGGTTGCCTGTTATCAAAGAAGCAATGGACCCCGCCGAACCGGCAAGAGATATTACCAACGCAATATTTCTTTTCTTTCTTGAACTCAGATACAATTGCATACCACCCGGAGAAATCATGAACTCTCTCTTGATGGCACTTTGTCCTTTATAAATAATGTTATTCTTGATAAAACTGTTACTGCCTTGCAGATAAATAGTTTCTTTATCATACCACTTTCTAGCCGTACTGTCAATCGGAATTGCGATTGGCGTGGAGATCTGCGCGTGGCAAAATGACGCTCCGAAAAGAATAAAGAGAATCGTTACGATGCCGCCTTTTTTTGATGTACTAACGGTCTTTTCTCCTTCACGGTCATATTTATTATACATGGCAAAACCATAAACGATATGTAATACTCCGAAACCAATTGCCCAGAATAGCAATGAAAACCCGGTAAAGAACAGGGCGAGACAGCCGATAAAAATTTCAAAAATTCCCATGTAGAAAACCTCCGGCCAGGTGTAGCGGCTTGCGTTAACCAGAGCAAGACCATAAAAAATCAGTGTTGCCGGCAAAACGAGCCAGATATAACCATAGGAAAGCACTGCCAGGCAAAATACCCCACCTGTTACCAGCGGGATCATCATACTCAAAACCAACCGGCGGGAATTTTTATTCCAGACCTGAAAACCTTTTTTCTGGCTTTTTCGAATGGTTAGAAATATACCAAAGGCCAGAGAAAGGAATAAAACAAGAAATCCGTCAAGAAGCAAAAAGCGGATAACCTCACTTTGACTGAGTGCATTGGTGTTGTCGTAAGAAGAAAAACTTTGCGTAAACCAGTCGGTTTTTAAACGTACGTAAGCCACCGCTGCGCCGATGAGAGCAAAGACGCCGGCGAATACACCACTTAATCCGCTTAATGACAAAAACTTATTTGACCGCTCCATCAGGTCGCGGATTTCATTCAAGGTATGTAAAGACTCCTGATTTGATGACATGTTGAAATCTGGTTCGGACATTAAAATATTAATTCAGGCACATCCAAATTTTAGGGAAAAAGATTATAGCTGCTACGATAACTGCTGAAATAGCCAGGATCAAAACACCAGCCGCAGCTACATCCTTGACGATTTTGATGGAAGGATGGTAATCCGACGTAACCGTATCAGCGAGTTTTTCAATGGCTGTATTAAATGCTTCTGCTGACCACACCAGGGCGACCTGGATAATGATAATGCACCATTCTGTTACGGAAAGACTAAACCAGAAACCTGCAATAACAATCAGTGCAGCAGCAATTAAATGGATCTTCGCATTGTTTTCCTGCCGGAACAGATCGTACATGCCGACGCCGGCATAACGGAAACTTTTAAGCGCTTTACGAATATTTATGGGTTGACTCATTTCTTTTAAGTTCTGCGAAAATATGGAACGCAAAGTACAACAACATCAGCACGAACGAAAACGTGAAGGTATGTTTTATGGCGAAAGGATCTTTCATACTATACAAAATACCACGCGCCAAAGACATGGGTTGTGTAATGATATCCCAACTGTTCCACCGCCCATATCTTCCCAGAAAAACCCCAAAGCCACTCAGAAACATAGATCCTGCAACGAAAAACCAGGCAGCTTGTTGATTGAAGCGATAGGTAATCAGCCGGTGTACGATCCTGATTGAGTACAGTCCGGTTAGAAATCCTGAAACAGCAAATGTGAAAATCATTAATGCGTCAAACCAGATCATATCCTCAGGTGTCGCTCTGAGATGTAACAGGTCGGTGATGATATAGGGTGCATTGGGGAAAAATAATAACCAGATACTTAGGTGTATCGCCAATAGCCAGATCGGTTGAGGTTTTGACAATTCTTTTTCCCATACCCATTTGATATAAAATAGCGGAATCCAGGCAAGAAATAAATTCCAGGGAAGAAAAGCGAATCCAAGATGTCGTGTGGTTAATATCCTGAAAAACAGCAGTATCAACGAAGAGGCGGAAACCAGCGCGAGGAGCGCAATTTTATGATTTCCTTTGAAATAGCGGAGTAGTTTTTCTAATATCATATTTTATATAAAGTACTTTGTATTGCAAAGTAAATAGATAAATGTTGACTTATTCAAATCTTCAAAGATAATTTATCTTCAAAGCCTGCTTTTATCCGAATCCTGGTATTTCAAAAAGTGCTAAAAACAATGACCCGACCAGGAAAATATCCTGATCGGGTCATATATTAAAAAGGGAAAAATTTTATTTCTTAGCTGAAAACTCTTCCATCATCTTCCATTCTCTGCCGGCTGTTGGTGCTTTAAATGTTTCCAGGCAACCGCGGTCCTGCAATGTGATGTAGCACGTTTTTCCATTTTTTCCTCCAAAACATATATTGGAAACTTTTTTGCCAATGGTAGTAATCGTGTGAAGAACTTTTCCTTCCGGGGACAAAACGGCAACTTCACCTTTTCCGTGACGGGCGATGTATAAATTGCCCAGAATATCGCAGCGCATTCCGTCCATTCCGCCATCTGCAAAAGTATGGATCAGGCGTTTGTTTGATAAACTGCCGTCCGTCGCCAGATCAAATGCCCAGACATTTCGCTGAACGCTCTCGTTGACATAAAGAGTTTTTTCATCGGGACTGATATCAATACCATTTGTGGTACCCATTTTTTCGGCAACAAGCCTGGTTTTTCCTTGTGGAGATACGTGCCAGATTTGCCCTGTTCCTTCTTTCCAGTTCGGATCCGAGCAGAAAATATTTCCGCTTTTTGTTATCGCCAGATCGTTTGGCTGATTCATGCTGGGCTCATTAGCGAAGACGGTGATATTTTTCGTTATAATGTCAACCTTCAAAATATTATGACCTGTAAAATCGGCTACGAAAAATGTATTCTTATCTGCAAAACGAATGCCGTTTCCAGTGCTCCCTTTTGGTAAGGTCACAAAAAAACCAGATTTCCCTTTTTTGTTCATTTGAGCAATTGTACCATCCCTCGCAAAATTCACCGCATAGACATTTCCTTCGGAGTCAACGGCCGGTCCTTCGCAATTGGCAGTAAATTCACCTTCTGCAGAAAACTTTTTGCTATTTTGGGCAAAGGAAATAACGCTTAAAAAAAGCAGTGTCAGGGACAGGGGATAGGAGAGGTTTTTCATGCGCTAAAACTAAAAAATTACCTTGGTATTGATTCGATTAAAATGAATTTAATTTTTCCATTTAATTGCGCAACCAATAGGTTTGGTAGACATTGTTACGACTGGTTTGCCGGAAATTAAATTGCTGACCGCTTCATCCACATAAAATTTACTTGCACCAGCCGGGTCCTGTGGGTTATCATCAAGCATACCCATATACCGCAAAGTGAATTTGCCATTGCTTTTTGACAAAACATACACTTGCGGCGTACGCGCTGCGCCAAAAGCCTTCGCAACAGCCTGAGATTCATCAGCCAGGTATGGATAATTATATCCCTTCGAAGACGCACGTTCTTTCATTTTGTCAAATGAGTCGTCCATATGCGTTCCCGGATCGCTGGGATTAATGGCAACAACCGGAAATCCCTGAGACGCATATTTATTATTTAGCGCAATAATGCGATCTTCATAAGCTTTGGCAAAAGGACAATGATTGCTGGTAAAAACAACAATAATTCCTTTGGAAGCACTGAAATCAGAGAGTGAGATCATTCTTCCATCAACATTTTTCAGGCTGAAATTTCCGACAATATCGCCGATCTGATAACCGCCTGCTTGAAAAATTTCACTTTTACCGTCCTTTGTTGAAGGAAAGTGGATAGATGCAAACGAGGCAACGCCTGTAACGGCAATAAGAGAAATCCACAAAATGAGTCTCATCTTTATAAATTTAGTATTCATTCAATGCTCATGACGTTAGAAAATGTAAAAGTAACCGAATGAAATGTTATCTATTGTTAATGAAAACAAAAGTGTCTTCATTAACCTGATTTAAGGTATTTACAATCCAATATTCAGGTTGGATCGAACTACTTCTAGAACGTACGAATTTACCTAATTATTCGGGTTTCCAACAAGCCGCTGCTCCAAATGGTAATAAGAAGTAATTTATTTTTCCATAGGGTGCAGGAAATTTACTTTAAAGCATTGTGATTCTGTGGATATCTGCATATCTTTGCACCTCGTTTTTGAATATCAGTTTATCATAAATTATTATCATGTACGCAATCGTAGAAATCGCAGGTCAGCAATTTAAAGTTGAAAAGGGTCGCGAAATCTTCACGCATAGGCTTGAAGGTGACGTGAACGCTGCTCTTGTGTTTGAAAAAGTCCTACTCGTTGACAACGAAGGCGCAGTACAAGTAGGTGTTCCTACAGTAGCAGGTGCTTCTGTAAAAGTTACGATACTTGAACACCTGAAAGGTGAAAAAGTGATCGTCTTCAAAAAGAAGAGACGTAAGGGTTACAAAGTTAAGAATGGTCACCGTCAGTATTTGACTAAGATCAGCATTGACGAAATCGTAGCTTAATTAAAGGCGGTATTCCGCTGCGGCTGAGATTTTCAGGAATTGCAGCTTATTCACAATCATCGAAAAAACAAAAAAGTAAGATATCATGGCACATAAGAAAGGTGTAGGTAGCTCAAGAAACGGACGTGAATCAGAAAGTAAGCGTCTTGGTGTTAAATTGTTCGGCGGTGAGCACGCGAAAGCAGGAAATATTCTTGTTCGTCAGCGCGGAACAAAACACAATCCAGGTAATAACGTAGGTATCGGTCGTGACCATACTTTGTTTGCTTTGGTTGAAGGACATGTTGTTTTCCGTAAAACACGTCTTAACAAATCTTTCGTTCACATCGAACCTATCGCGGTTGCAGCTGCTCCGGTTGAAGTTGTTGCAGAAGCATAGTCAAAAGATTTTCGGCTAAGTCCGTAAGAGATTTCAAAAACCCGCAGGAGTAATCCGGCGGGTTTTTGTTTTTATTTGGATTGGTTTAAACCAAAATATAAAAACCAGTGTTCTAAGCAAGGATCGAAAGAATTGTCCTATACCAGATATTATTGAATACCATGTTAAAACGTCCCGTATTTGTATATACAGAATTAAGCCCGAACCCTAATTCTATGAAATTCGTTTTGAATTTCGAATTGGTTCCCGAAGGGCTTTCATTTGATTATCCTTCGCTTGCATCGACCATGGAAGAGGGTAGTGGTTCTCCTTTGGCGGGAGATCTTTTTCAGTTTCCTCATGTAAAAAGAGTATTTATTGCGAGTAATTTCATTACGATTTCAAAGAGTGAGGATATTGCATGGGAAGAAGTTCTACGCGACACCAAGCAATTTATAAAAATATATTTCGAAGAAAATCATCCTGTATTTTTCGAAAAAACCATCGAGAAAAATACACTGATCGTTGATTCAAGAGATTCCGATACGGTTCAAAAAATAAAAGCAGCTTTGGATACATACGTTCGTCCGGCAGTTGAGTCGGATGGAGGAGCAATCAATTTTCATTCGTTTGATGAGGAAACGGGTAGGGTTAAAGTGCTTTTGCAAGGATCGTGCAGTGGATGTCCTTCATCTACTTTAACCTTAAAAGCGGGTATTGAAAACCTGCTTACCAGAATGGTTCCTGACGTTAAGGAAGTGGTTGCAGAAGGCGTTTAATCGTTTCTGAAAATATATAAATGAAACCTTGTCTTACCGGCAGGGTTTCTTTTTTTGTGGTAATTGGTTAGTTTTCCGTTGATGAATGAAAATATAGAATCCTTTATTGAAAAAATTGACGCTCTTCAATCAGATGGAGATCGGTATTTTCCTTCCGGAATATTTCCTGCATACCGAACCAATAAACTAGCAGGTTACAAAAGGGCGGATACAACGATTTTTTTTTCAGCAATTATTTGCTTTACGCTGCAATCAATTCGTGGCAAACTCACTTCTGAGCAGACTTTAATAGTTGACAGAATTTGTGAAAAAGTCGTCAAAAACTACCCTGATTTTCAAAACAAAGATGGTTTAAAAACCTATAATTTCTGGAAAACAAAGCCATCCCGGCACTTTCCAAACGGGAACATTTTTCATCGTTTTGAACATTTCAGAATTCCCGACGATATTGATGATACCGCATTTGTTTATCTGACAACAACGCCATCTTCAGATGAATTATCCTGGTTAAAACAGAAATTACAATTACATGCAAACGGGTCAAAACAATGGATTAAAAACACTTATCCTGAGTACAAACGCTTGAAAGCATATTCAACCTGGTTTGGGAAGAATATGTATATTGAGTTCGATGTCAGTGTACTTTGTAATATGCTGTATTGTGTTTTTAAATATGAACTGCCTTTGAACGAACATGATGAAGCAAGCCTTCAATACATTCGCTCGGTAATTGAAACAGATCGCTATTTACATGAACCCTTCCGTTGCGCACATCAATATCCGCGCACTTCTCTGATCATTTACCACGTTTTCCGCTTTATCGCTGCATTTAATCCTGTTGAGTTAATGGATGTAAAAACGAAATTGATAACCGACACGGGACGTTTGCTTACGAAAACTGTGAGCCCAATGGACAAAGTTATCTTGTCAACATCATTAATGAGATTGGGGGTCAGAACAGAACGTATTGCGGTTGAAGAGTTTACTTCAAAAGAATTTGACGGGTTTTACTTTTTTATCGCAGGCTTATTAACGGCCTACGAAAATTCTATTTTATACCGTTTCTCAAATTCTCCTTTGTTTCACATGCATTGGATTTGCGAAGCACATTGCTGGACATTACTTGCAGAATATGAAGTTTTGTGGAGTTCTTTGGAAACAGAGTCTTAGTAATTTTAATAATTAATGCCTTAAATTTTCTATGTCCGATTCACTCATTTTTTTACGGGTAAGAAATATAATTATTGAAAAATTCAATGTTAAAACATTTGTCTTCGAGCGAACAGATGGTGAAAAGCTAAATTATTCAGCTGGACAATTTCTGACATTTTTGATTGACATGCACGGTCATGAAGTACGTCGTTCTTATTCAATGAGCTCTGCACCGGAAGTAGATGCGTTTCCTGCCATTACTGTGAAAAGGATTTCGAATGGAGAGATATCGCGTTTCTGGCTGGATCATGTTGAGGAAGGTGACGTTTTTAAATGTTTGCCGCCCTCCGGTCGGTTCATTTTAGAGATATCCAAAGGAGAACCGAGAGATATTGTACTGATTGGCGCAGGAAGCGGAATTACACCACTTTTTTCCATTTTAAAACAAGCGCTTATTACCGAAAAAGAAAGTGTTGTCACATTAATTTATGCAAACAGAAGTCAAAACCACACCCTGTTCTGGGACCATATTCTGGATTGGCAACATCAATTTCCTGCAAGGTTAAAAGTGATTCATATTCACAGCCAGCCTTCTGACGAATGGAACGGTATCCGCGGGAGGATCAACAATACCCGGCTTGAACAAATGATCGGCAAGTCGCTGGTTCATGACAAAAACAAAGCGAAATTTTTTATTTGCGGGCCTTTTGAGCTGATGCGCTCGGTTGAGATCACGCTGCACTATTTGCATTTTCAAAAAGATCAGATTCGCAGGGAAAATTTTGTGATCAGAAACCCACCTTCGGAGCCAAGAGTAGAAATTGCACAGGATGTGCGACTGATTTTTAAAGGTAAAAGATATGATTTGCATGTTCCGGTAGATAAGACCATTCTTCAGGCTGCGCTCGATTCTGGCATTCATTTACCATATAGCTGTAAAGGTGGGATTTGTGCGACATGCGCCGGTATTTGCAGATCAGGACAAGTGTTTATGACAATCAACGATGTTTTGACAGACGCAGATCTCTCGCAGGGATGGATTCTGACCTGTACAGCTTATCCGCAAAGCGAAAATGTGCTGATTGAAATGCTGTGATGTAAACAAAAAACGTGCAGAAGTTGCCTTCTGCACGTCAGGTTCAAGAGTCTAGAACTAGTGGGTATTTTTATAAGAGTTTAGGAATAGTAATACAATCAGAAAGTAAGTGCCTGAAATAACGTCGTCGTTTCAGTTGGACAAATTTTCTTTTTATATTTTTATCTAATGCAAAATTACTTGTAATACGTTACCAAGCAAGAGTTTTCTTATAAAAGTGTTCGAACACGCATGATTTTTTTCGGGATGTGTTCGTGCACATACGTTTTTGTACCTATAAGTGGTTAGATTTGTAAATATGTTATAGCGTTATTTAAAACCTAAAAAATATTTAAATATCTGTTGAAATTTTATTGTTTTACCAACTGGTTGACCAGTAACTAAGATTTTGACGCGTGATATTTTGATTGTATTATTTTTATACAAATGAAAAACCGGGTATATTCCCGTTCGTTAGCGTTGACACAGTGAAAAAAAAGATTGTTCGAATAAAAGATATTGCCGAACGGGCCGAAACATCCAAAGGAACGGTAGACAGGGTTTTGCATAACCGGGGAAGGGTTGCAGAAGATGTGCGTGAAAGAGTATTAAAAATCATAAAGGAAATGAATTATGAGCCCAATTTTCTGGCTCAATCGTTGAAAACACAACGCACTTATAGTTTTATTGCACTTGTCCCCGACCCAAAATCGGATCCATACTGGGAGGCTCCTGAACACGGAATTGCGAAGGCAGAAAAAGAACTAAGGCAATATGGTATTTCGATTACCCGCTTTACGTTCGATCCGCATGATGTTAATTCCTTCATAGAAAAAGCAAAACTCGCAAGTAAGGAACATCCCGACGGACTTTTGGTTGCTCCTTTGTTTTACAAAGAAGTGCTGCCGTTTTTCGAAGAGTGGGAAGCATTGAAGATTCCCTATGTGCTCTTTAATACCCAGATCTCAAACATTAATCCACTTTGTTATATAGGTCAGGATTCTTACCAGAGCGGGTTTTTAGCGGCTAAAATATTAAGCTTTGGTTTGCCTGAAAAATGTTCGATGGTGGTTTTGCATATCGACGAGGACTTGCCAAACTCTGCTCACCTGATCACGAAGGAACAAGGTTTTAAAGACTATTTCGTCAAAAAGAATCTGACAGATAAATACCGGGTAATTGGCGCGGAGCTGGATTTTGCAGAGAATGATAAATTTGATCAGAACATGGATCAGTTATTACGCAAAGAGCAGAATCTGAGGGCAATTTATGTTACCAACTCCAAAGCTTTTGCGATAGCGCAATATTTTGAAAAGAAAAAAATTGACCATATAAAATTGGTTGGTTATGATTTGATTCCTCAAAATCTGAGTTATTTAAATCTTGGATTAATTGATTTTCTAATCAACCAAAATCCGTTGGGGCAAGGATACTGGGGTATTTATCAACTGGCAAATCACCTCGTTTTCAAAAAAGACATCCTGCCGATCAAGTTCTTACCGCTGGATATTATTACACAGGAAAACCTGGAATACTACCTCGATCCGGAAAAATAATAGTTGATATAAACGAAAAACGGGAACCTGATTGTCAGATTCCCATTTTTTGTTTACAAATTTTCGAATCAAAACTCGCCAAACTGCGTATACATTTCTTTAAGCTTTGGCTCAGTTTCTTTCGCACGAATATCTTTTCTGATCGCCGGTACGCCTTGAATGTCGGTCAGCAAACCAAGTGCCTGATAAGCTCCAAATCGTACAAAATAAGACGGACTGTTCCTTGCCATACCTTCAAGCACCGGAATACTTTGGCGCTGAACATCCTGTTTCGACTTGATCAGATATTTTCCGAAAACCTGCAAGAAATTATATTTCTCACTCGCTTTCATGCGCTTCATTTTTTCTAAAAACCAGTCATAACGTTCAGGTTGAGCGAGTCCTGCATAATAATTACCAACGGAGGTTACAATGGCGTCATTCGGCGAATCCTCAAATTGCGCAGCCACATCATTTGCGTCTGAAGGCCGCCCAACAAGATATTTATCCAGCGCCACAGAAACAACCTGATAAGAACTATCGCTTAATGCCTCACGAAAAACCGGATCATTGTTATTGTCTCCAAAAGAAGCCAGTGTAATAATGGCTTCCGCTCGTACTTGTGGATGGCGGTCAGAGCGTGCACGGCTCTGAATAATTTTTTCTATGTCTGCAAAGCCTTCTCCATCATACTCGGCAAAATTTGAAATTGCCATTTGACGCAGTTTCCAGAACGGATCAGTCATTGCTTTTATCAGCACATTCCGGGCCGTCGAATCCTGAAGTTTTCCTTCAAGTGCAGCAAGTGCTTCATATTTTGGTAAAAACTGCTGCGAGTGGTTATACTGATAAACCAGTTCAGGACGGTCTTTGTCTTGTTCAATGTTGGCCAGAAGTTGAGATTCTGCATCAAAAATAACCAGATCCGGTTTTTTAGCGGATGGGAATTCCAGCGTCTGATTCACTTTGTCAATTACAACATCATAACGGTTTCTTTTGCCGCCGGTCCAAACATCTACTTTCAATGGTAATCTGTAAACCGTAGTCGCCAGCGTGTCCTGCGCCTGCGTCACTTTCAGCTGGACTTTATTTGTCGTGGTAGAATAGTCCTGTTTGATTTTCAAAACCGGATGACCCGGGCGTAAGAACCACTGGTCAAAAAACCAGTTTAAATCTTCACCAGTTACTTTTTCAAAAGACATGCGCAGGTCATTGATTTCTGCTGTGCCCAAAGCATGCGTTTTTAAATAATTTTGAAGAGATTTAAAAAAAGCCTCATCGCCGACATATTTCCGCAGCATATGCAAGATTCGGCCTCCTTTTGCATAAGAGTGACTGTCGAACATATTTTCCGCGTCTTTGTAAAAATATCGTATCAGTGGCACCTGCTTTGTTTCAGCCTCTGTCAGATACTGTTTCAATTCTTGCAAATTCTGCCAGTCCGCTTCGTTTTTTCCAATATAGTATTCGCTCCATAGATATTCGGAATAATTGGCAAAAGATTCATTCAAGGGAAGTTGACCCCATTCTTCCGCCGTAACATAATCCCCAAACCAGTGGTGGGCCAGCTCATGCGCGATAACGGCGTCTGAATTTCCATCCAGGATCGAACGGGCATCTGTTTGAACTCCTTCCTCATGTACCGTAGCCGTTGTGTTTTCCATTGCACCCGCAACAAAATCACGGACAACAATTTGCGCGTACTTTTCCCAGGGATATTCAACGCCAAAAATATTGGAGAAAAATGCCATCATTTCAGGCGTTCTACCAAAAATCGCGTGTGCATCTCCGCCGTATTTTGGCTCAACATAATAGCTAAGTTCAAGTCCGTTCGGCATCATATCCGTAGCAATCGCATAATCACCGACAGCGAGCATAGTCAGGTAAGGCGCATGTGGAACTGTTTGTTTCCAGTGATCTGTACGCTGCCCGCTTTGATCAGGTTCCTGAGAAATCAGCAAACCGTTTGACAATGTTTTATAAGTACTATCAACCGTGATATAAACATCCTGCGTGAATTTCACATTTGGGGAATCAATAGTAGGAAACCAGCATGAACTTCCTGCGGTTTCTCCCTGCGTCCAGATTTGTTTCGGCTTACCTTCTTCCTGCCCGTCTGCATTGATGAAATACAAACCTTTATCGTTCGGATTGTCATCCTGCTGATCTCTTGGTAAGTCGTTTGGCTTCGCAACGTAATCAACTTTTATATAGAGCGTATCTTTGGCCGTATATTCCTTTCCAAGCTTGATCGTTATCTTGCGCTTATCGTAAGTGTAATCGAGCTTTTTTAGCGTCCGACTGTTGATATCCTTTGTAGACGCAGAGCCAAAATCATGTAGAGTGTCCAGCTGAGAAATTCCTTTTATATCAAATCCCTTCGCATCCAGTTCAATAGTGTTTTGCGGATAAAAATGGGGCTTGAATGATATTACAGCCGAACCATGGACCTGTTGGCGTAACCAGTCAAATTCAACATCGAGCCGCGTATGAATAAGGTCATGTTTTAAAGTCCGGACGGGGCGATATGGCCCTTGTTTTGAAATCACGCCGGGATTTCTTCTATAAAGCGTATCTATTTCACTATGATGATCTTTTGCATCTACACTAAAAGCGGCAAACAAAAGTGCTATTCCAAAAAAATTGCAGAAACCGTTACGCATCGATACGTTCATTTTCTTTCCGGTCATTCCTGCTTCTGGTTTGGACATAAATTTGAATTTAGTCAAGTGTTTGGTATTAAGTCGAATTATTTATTTATCGGCTGTTCTGTCAGACGGCGGATCTCTGCCCGGACATAGCTGCGCGGCGAGCCGGGATGTACGAAACGGCCAGGGTTATGATAACGATGATGACACCGGTAAAGAATATATCCTGCCATATTAATTTAACAGGATAGGCATCTACAAGCGCTGTCGTCATGCCCATAGACACAAATCCATAACTAATTTGAAGCCAGCAAATCAAAACTCCAAAAATGATTCCAACAATCGCGCCAGAAAGTGCAACTATGGCACCTTCAGCAAGAAATATTTTTCTGATTAACGAAGGTGTTGCGCCAAGTGCATAAAGCATCGACACATCTTTCTTCTTTTCAATAGCCAGCATACTAAGTGAAAAGAAGATATTAATGGCTGCTACTAAAATAATAAAGGAAAGCGTAACAGATACGAACAACTTTTCAACACGGATCGCACGAAGGAGATCTGCGTTCATCGCATCACGGTCGCGAACTATAAATTTGTTGCCTAATTTTTCTCTAAGCGCTTTGGCAACCTGTTTTTCCGTAAAACCTGGTGCTGTTTTTATTTCAAGGGAAGAGCGCTGCCCATTGTATTGCAGAAGCGCATCAACGATTGGAAGCGGAGCAATGACATAATCGTCATACCTGCTTTCAATAAAAAAAACGCCACCCGGACGAATAACTGTCTGGTTGAAAGCTTCCGTGGAAGTAAGGTTTAGTGTTTTGGTTCCTGTTCTGGGATACCAAAGTTCAAGTGGCGTCAAAATATCTTCAAGCGATATGGTCAGCGCATTTCTGACGCCTTCCGAAATGACGGCAAAAGGGGTTCCGTTGCCTCCATACAGGTTTAGAGAGCCTTCAATTAAAGCAGTATCCAACTGGCCGCGTCGGGAAAAAGTACTGTCAACACCTTTCAGTTTGACAATCGTTTGCTGATTTCCATAACGCGCCAGCGCATTGTCTTCAATGACCTGCGTAATTAACTGAACGCCATCCACCGATTTAACCATTTTTAAAACCGAATCTGAAACCGTAAAACGTTTACCTTCCGAGGGTGTAACGGTTACGTCAGCATCGAAAGTTTTAAACATTTTACGGTTAAGCTCTTCCATACCATTAAAAACAGAAAGAACAACCACCATCGCCATTGTGCCGACTGCAACGCCAGCCATAGCAATACGTGCGATCACACTGATGAAACTACGCTTGTTACGGGAAAAAAAATAGCGAATGGCAATTCTATACGAAAAATTCATTGTCAGTTACGCTTGTGATCAGTTCTTCTCTTCTTCTTCGTCGTCCGGTTGTGCAGGCGGAATGACCAAATCTGCAAAAAGAAGATCCATCTTTGCTGCGTATTCAGCAGTATCATCGATATAGAATTGTAAATGAGGCACAATACGCAACTGGTGACGAACGCGTTCAGCCAGTTTTTGTCTGATGAATTTTGTATTTTCCTTAATTGTTTCGAGTAAAAAACCTTTATTTTTATCAGGTAAAAAGCTCAGGTATGCCCGCGCAATCCCAAGATCCGGGGAAACGCGGACTGCAGTAATCGTAACGAACGAGCCGTTTACCAAATGTTGTGCGTCTTGTTGAAAAATTTCACCTAAATCCTTCTGGATTTGTCTCCCTACCTTTTGTTGTCTCTTCGATTCCATCTTTTTCTGATTGCGGACTTTGGACGTTTGATTATTTTTAATGAAATTTTCAAACCTTCCGCTATCCTCCTTAACTTCTGCTATCTACTATATTTAATACAAATATCCATACTTATTTTGTTTTTGTAGACCCCTCGGTTGTAATTTCGTGAAAGTATTCATGTCGTCCTATCTAACCATCCAGTTTCTTGCTTAGTTTTTTTCGGGTTAATGCGGCTTATCAGATGATCAGTGTGGTAGTATTTTTTCTACTGCTGAGGCTGCCGTTCTTTTTTGGAGGAATACCGTTATTGATACCAGAACTGAGCTGGATGCTTGTCGGAGAGCAAATGAACCACGGTTTTATGCTTTATCGGGACGTTTGGGACAACGTCAGTCCCTTTTCCGGACTTGCCTACTGGCTCATTGATTCTGTTTTCGGCAGGTCGCAGGGAGTATATCAGCTCATCGCGGCCGGACTTGGAATTATTCAAATTCTGTACTTCAATTACGTTATATTTTCAAGAGAAGTTTTTCCTGAACGCACCTATATTCCGGGCGCACTCTACGCCATTTTTCTGAACATCTCATTTGACCTCGGCACGCTGTCGCCGATGTTAATGGCCAATACTTTTTTGCTTTTTGCGTTTGGTTTAATCGTTAAAATTCTGGTTCGCCGGGAAGCTACAAATCAGGTTTTTGAAATGGGTTTGTACATTGGTATAGCGACGTTGTTTTATTTGCCAGCTTCTTTGTTCATGGTCTGGGCATTTCTGGCATTGCTTTTTTATACCGGCGCAACGATAAGGCACCATTTATTAGGGCTTTTTGGTTCGCTCTTTCCTCTGCTGATGGTGTTGTTATTTTTCTATATGAATGATGGAATTGAGAGTTTAAACCGTAATTTGCTGACTTCTGTTTTTCAGGTAAAACAATATAATCTTACCGACTTTTCTTCACTTTTAGCTTCTTTGCTCTTGCCGCTCGGTTTTGGGATTTTAGGTTTTATGCGGATTTTTACGACTTTACGGTTCGTGAACTACCAGACCAGGATCCAGCAGGTGATGGCACTTTGGTTTATCGTTTCCGTTTTTACGATTCCATTAATGCAGTATCTGGCCCCAATGCAGTTTGTGATTTTCATTCCACCGGCGGCTTTTTTTGCAACACATTATTTCCAGAGTTTCAAGCGCAAAAGTTTCGGAGATGAGTTTCAGTTTATACTGATGACTGCGGTTATCGTGTTTATCCAGTATCAGGGGACACGTGGAATTTTGCCGGGCATTTCGATGGGGAAACTCGAAAATCTTCGATCGAAGTCGGCCTCGCTGCCGGCAGAGATCAAAAATAAGAGAATACTGGTTTTAGGGCAACATGCCGGGGAGTATAAGGAAAATTATTCCGCTACGCCCTACCTGAACTGGGATCTGTCAAGTTACGACTTGAAAAATCTGGACAATTTTGACAGTGTGATCCATGTCTACGACAATTTCAGGAAGGATCCGCCGGATTATGTGATTGATAAGGTCAACATTATGCCCAAACTTTTATCCAGGGTTCCTGCGCTTCAAAGCCAGTATAAGCTGAGCCCGTGGAAAGGGATTTACCAGAAAATTCAATAGTAAAAAATAGGACCGGCCATCAACGATGACCGGTCTTATTTTTTTTATCGTGATTTATATATTAACAAGCGATTTTGTTCACGCGTGTCTGGTGTCTTCCTCCTTCAAAATCAGTATTTAAAAATGCCTCGATACTCGCGATCGCAGTTTCCAGCGTTATAAAACGTACCGGAATACAAATCACGTTAGCATCATTATGCTGGCGCGACAATGCCGCAAGTTCTAGATCCCATACCAAAGCGGCACGAATTCCCTGGTGTTTGTTTGCGGTGATACACACGCCCTGACCACTGCCACAAAGCAGTATCCCTTTTTCAAATTCTTTGCTCTCAACACCGCTTGCAACGGGATGTGCAAAATCTGCATAATCGGCAGAATCCGGGCTGTATGTTCCAAAATCCTTCACTTCATAACCATTATTGGTAAGCCAGGTGGTAATTGGTTCTTTGTAGGGGAAACCAGCATGGTCGGAACCGATCGCAATTTTTTTCATTACTTTTTTGTTAATTGTGTCCAGGTAAATAACGATTCTGTCTTAGAAATTGTTAAATTTTCCAGATTAAGTTAAACTGGAAAACAAAGTTAACAGCAAATCAATGAACTAAAATAATTTTGAGAATATGAATGATGAATTAAAAAATGAAAATTCGAAATTAATAGATGTTTCGCTTCTTAATGCGGCCGTGCCGGAAGATGAAATTCAAATAAAAGCGGCTTTTGAAGATCGGAACTGGAGTGAAATAAAAAGTGCTGATTCCTGGGTTATATTTAAGGTAATGGCGGAGTTTGTCGAGGGTTTTGATAAGCTCGCGAAAATCGGTCCCTGTGTTACGATTTTTGGCTCGGCCCGCACGAAACCTGATAATCCTTATTATAAAGTGACGGAAGATATTGCGGCAAAATTGGTAAGACACGGCTATGGCGTTGTTACCGGCGGTGGGCCGGGTATTATGGAAGCGGGTAATAAAGGAGCCTTTGAGCAGGGTGGGAAATCAGTCGGTCTGAATATTAAATTGCCTTTTGAACAACATAGCAATCCTTACATCGACCACGATAAAAATATCAATTTCGACTTTTTCTTTGTCCGGAAAGTAATGTTCGTAAAATACTCGCAAGGTTTCATCGTCATGCCAGGTGGATTTGGAACTTTGGATGAGCTTTTTGAAGCGATGACACTGATCCAGACTAAAAAGATCGGACGTTTTCCAATAGTTTTGTTTGGCAGCAGTTACTGGTCAGGTTTACTGGACTGGATCAAAAGCACGATGCTGACCGAAGGAAATATAAATCCGGAGGATATGAAACTTATCAGTGTTGTGGATACGCCGGATGAAGCAGTACATGTGATAGACGAATTCTATTCCAAGTACTTGCTGAAGCCAAACTTCTGATGAATTATTTTATTGATTATCTAAATAAAATAGTCCCGTTGCCGGCAGAAAGCGCGGCGGCAATCAATGCCATAACAGTTCATAAACAACTTTCTAAACATACATCGCTGCTTCAAAACGGCGATGTATGCAAAGAATTTCACTTTATAGAAAAGGGCATTGCCCGAGTTTTTTATTATAAAGACGGCAAGGAAGTGACTGCATGGTTCGCAGGCGAAAACCAGATTGTCAGTGCCATTGACAGTTTATTTACTGGCAATGCTTCTTCTTATAACATTGAGGTTTTAGAAGATTCTTCGATATGGAGTCTACAATACAACAAAATTGAACCGGTTTTTCTAGACCATCCGATCGTGGAAAGGCTAGGACGGTTGCTGATCACGCAAAATTATCTTCTGCTTGACGAGCGTATGAAACTCTTTGCGTTTTGTACGGCTGAGGAGCGTTACGAACGTTTATTGCTTCAAATTCCGGATATTCTTCAGCGGGTTAAACTCGGACAGATAGCTTCCTATCTGGGTATTTCACAGGAGCATCTGAGCCGGATCCGGGGCAGGATGTGAGGGTTGGTCGTTAGGAGTTAGCGTTTAGATATTTTTTAGTAATCGTGACCTGGTATCGAAAGTTATTGTGTTTTTTACACGATTTTGATAATTGTCAAAGGAATCTGTGGTGAGAATGTGGAAGTTTGAGTTGTAAATCTCACAATTCAAACTTCTTTTTATGGATACTTCACTTAGAATGTTTCTGCATATTTTTTATCTCATTGCAGGAACCGTGCTTGCATACTTTGCAACGCTGTTTATCTCAAATCTGTTATTTCCGGAAACAGGATGTATATCCCTGAAAGGTATTTTCTGGGCAATAATTTACATCGCATTTTTCATCACAACCGGAGCTCAAATTTTTTCAGGGAAGGTGCTTACCAGCAAAATGGTTACTAAGAATTTACTATTCTGCGCAGTTACGCCCTATGTTTTATTGGCGGTTATATCTGTTTTTAGTTAATCAAATAACATCTAAAAATAGAAATTATGCTGACGATCATATTCCTAGTTTTTGGCCTTTGTTTTATCCTGGAACGAATGATTCCGGGATGGAAGTTGCCGGAAGTTCCGACTTGGACAATCCGAGTGCTGGCCATCAATTTTGTTCAGCTGGGCGTTGTCACGCTTGCAGGTTTGACATGGGAGAAGTGGTTTTCTTCGGTAAGTATTTTCAAAATGTCAAATCATGTCAATGATGTTGCCGGAGGAATGATTGCCTATTTCATTGCAACTTTTATTTTTTACTGGTGGCATAGATGGCGGCATACGGTTGATTATTTATGGACTCATTTTCACCAGATTCACCATAGTCCTCAACGGCTGGAAGTTATTACTTCCTTTTACAAACATCCGTTAGAAATGACTGTCAATTCTCTGATTGGGAGTTTGCTGGTATACACCTTGTTAGGACTAAATGTTGAGGCAGGCGGAATTTATACGCTTTGTACTGCGCTGGGTGAATTTTTCTATCATACCAATGTAAAAACTCCTCAATGGATCGGTTACATATTTCAACGGCCTGAAATGCACAGAATTCATCATGAATATGAAAAACATACGAATAATTATGGTGATATTGTCTGGTGGGATATGCTGTTTGGCACCTACGAAAATCCGAAAGAGTTTAAAAGTTCGTGCGGTTTTGATAATGAAAAAGAGCAGCGTTTAACGGATATGCTAAAATTTAAAGATGTCCATAAAGAATAATTTGACACACTTTATCCTAAAAAAATGAATAATTCCGTCCGAATTTGTCTCCTTGCCAGTAACCTGGCTTATCCATTTGTTTCGAGCATCGGTGTTAAATTAGTATTGCCCAATTTATTTTTTCTACCTGTATGTCTTGTTGAATGCTCGCTGGATGGGAAAATTCTTAGTTTATTACTTCTTATCACTTGGTTTTATTGTTGGGTGATGTTGTTAAAAATGCACGGTAAACTATTGCCTGTCTTAATCTGCCAAAGCATATTTATGGTTCATGTTGGCCTGCTGGCTTACGATGCTATTGTTGCGCGGAGCTTTTCTGTCTTGCTAACGGTGCACATGCTTCCAAGTTACATTGTACTCGTTTGCTATCTAGTCGTCTGTTATGAATATTATTTATTCAGATTTAAACCCACCTTTCAAAACTCCAAATAAGGCTCAATCTTCTCAATTAATTTTTCATCCAGGACCCGAACTTTTTTCAGGTCATCAATTGATTGGTAAGGTCCGTGCTGGATTCTGTAATTTATTATGACAGCATTTATTTTCTTTTTACGTAAATACGAATGTTGCCCCAATTCTTCGGCCGTCGCGGTGTTTAAATTGATTTTCTTAACGCGGCTTTGAACTTTTGCATATTTGGTTAGCTCCGATAATGCAAGAGAATCGAGGCCGAAAATTTCAGAGAACTGGCTTGTGGAATGAAATCCGCCAAGACCATCACGGAATTTTAAAATACGAACGGACAATTTACTGCCGATTCCTTTCAACCTGATTAGTTGTGTGGTATCCGTTGTGTTAATATCGAAAGGAGCAATAATTGCTTTCGTAAAAACCTTGGCTTCTTTTGGTGAGGGGTTATTTTTATAAGATTTGTCAGCATACTTCGTGGCAGAAGATTTAGTTTCAACTGCCGGAAGTTTGATATTGATATAAGATTCCAGGTTTTTGTAAACATCAGAAGGGAAATCATAAATGTGCAACAGATCTTCTTTTTTTCTAAATTTTCCGCCTTTGGATCTGTACTTATCTATCCTTTTGGCAATGAATTTTGGTATGCCAAGTTCTTGAAGTTGTTCAATTGAAGCCGTATTGGGGTCAAAAGAAGATAGACGAACCGGGCGATCGGGTGTTTTATTATATTCCTTTTTAGGATAGCTATTTTCTCTTTCAACTTCACCCGCAGCTGCATCTATCTCTAACTGCGAAACAATGCTGTCCAGTTTTTGTGTATCAATAGGTTCGGAGGATACCGGGAAATGCGGTAATATCCATCGTCTGAAAACAAACGGCGTCCAGATTAGCACGAATGACAAGAGTATCAGTACGAAACCAGCGCGTGCCTGTTTTCTGGATATACCGAAATAATCTTCAAGCTGATCGATGATGCGTCGGAACATAAGTCAAAAGTTTAGGACATAAATAGTAGTCCTGCTTTTGACGCTGAAATGTTATATTGGTTTCCAGATTTTTAGTGAAGTATTTTCAGCGATACGATCAAAGTCAATGTCGTTATGACAAAGTTCAATATCAAAAAACATACAATAGTGAGCAATCAGGCAGTCGTTAGTTTTGCGGATTGTTATCCCTTTTTTGCGAAGAGTTCTATACAATTGGGCTGAGCCGTCATATAATTCGAATGTCGGTGCTGGGAGTGATGGAAGACTTTTAAAATGGCTTTTAATAGCATTATAGGTAGAGTCATTTTTAATTCCTTGCAACACTTCCAAAGTAATAATTCCAATCATGCAGACTTGGCCCTTGTCAAGACATTGGTGAAGGAAATCTGTTCCTGGGTCCTTAATTCCATTGAAGTAGTTAATCCAAACTGACGTATCAAATATCTTGTACATCCTGAGATCTCATTTGGTCTAAATTTCCTTCCCATTCTACTTTTCCCCGTAACGACATTAACTGTTTACGGTGTGTTGCTGAAATGAATTCTTTTAACGCAGATTCGATGATCTGTTTTTTTGTTTTGATTTGAGTAAGCTGCATTGCTTCTTCCATTAAGGCATCATCAATTTCGACATTCGTTCTCATAATATTTGATGTTGAATACACACAAATATACAAATTTTATACACATGGTTATGCTTTGCCACCAAATTCCCTAATTTTGCCAACTGATTGTAAAAAACGGTAAAAAATACAGTCTGAAAACCTTACGTTTATTAATCAATTGTCTGAATCAATAATGAGCCAATCACCTGCTACCTCTTTACAAGACATTGTAGGGCATGCCAAAGAATACGGATTTGTGTTCCCTTCTTCCGAAATATATGATGGATTACAAGCTGTTTATGACTACGGTCAGAATGGTGTGGAACTGAAAAATAACCTGAAAGCCGTGTGGTGGAAGGCCATGACGCAGCTCAATGATAATATCGTTGGTATAGATGCTTCCATTTTTATGCATCCGCTGACCTGGAAAGCTTCCGGACACGTGGACGGTTTCAGCGATCCGATGATTGACAATAAAGATTCAAAAAAACGTTATCGCGCCGATCAGCTTTTGGAAGCAAAAGCTGAACAATATGAAGCGGATGGTCAGCCGGAAAAGGCGCAGGCATTACTTGCAGAAATGGGACGCTTGTTGAGCGCCGAAAATCTTGAAGCGGTTCGTGAATTAATTATCGCAGAAAATATAAAATGTGCTGTCTCCGGAACTGCCAACTGGACGGAAGTTCGTCAGTTTAATCTGATGTTCAGCACACAGGTAGGTTCGGTAGCTGAGGATTCAAGTTTGATATATCTTCGTCCGGAAACTGCTCAGGGAATTTTCGTAAACTTTCTGAATGTGCAGAAAAGCGGACGGATGAAGGTTCCTTTTGGTATAGCACAGATTGGAAAGGCATTCCGTAACGAAATCGTTGCGCGCCAGTTTACTTTCCGCATGCGTGAATTTGAGCAAATGGAAATGCAGTTTTTCATTCGCCCTGGTACTGAAATGGAATGGTATAACAAGTGGAAAGAGGCACGTATGAAATTTCACATAGCTTTGGGCTTACCAGCTGACAGTTTGAAATTTCATGATCATGAAAAACTTGCCCATTACGCAAATGCGGCGGTAGATATCGAATACAAATTCCCGTTTGGGTTCCGTGAAATGGAAGGAATTCACTCACGTACTGATTTTGACCTTCGTAACCATCAGGAATTGTCAAGGAAAAAGCTTCAATATTTTGATGCAGATCTTGATGAAAATGGAAAACCTTACGGAAACTATATTCCTTACGTTGTAGAAACCTCGGTAGGTGCTGACCGCCTTTTCCTTGCCACATTCTGCAATGCTTATACCAAAGAAACGGTAGGTGAGGGCGATTCTGAAAAAGAACGTACTTATCTGAAATTACATCCGGCATTGGCTCCTTTCAAAGTTGCTGTTTTACCATTGGTTAAAAAAGATGGACTGGCCGAAAAAGCGCAGGCGATTACAAATTCTTTGAAATCTGCTTTCCGTACTACGTATGACGACGGAGCGGCCATTGGAAAACGTTATACTCGCCAGGATTTAATTGGTACTCCATTCTGTGTGGTGGTAGATTATCAAACGATGGAGGATGATACAGTGACGATCCGTCACCGTGATTCGATGGAACAAGAACGTGTTCTGATCGGTGAGTTGAAAGAAAAAATAGGCTATCAGGTTTCAATTGAAAGAATTCTGGAAGCGATCTGATCATTTCACCAGCATTTATAAAATCAAAAAAGGGTTTTCGATATCGAAAACCCTTTTTTGATTGATATTAAGTCCTGATTATGCAAGCTTAACATTAACGGCGTTTAGCCCTTTGCGACCCTCCTGAAGATCATAAGTAACTTCGTCGTTTTCGCGTACTTCGTCAACAAGACCTGAGATATGTACGAAATAATCCTGTCCTGTTTCTGCGTCTTTAACAAACCCGTAACCTTTTTCGTCGTTAAAGAATTTAATTGTTCCTTGATTCATAAAAATATTATATTGAAATTATTTTAAACAAATATAATAAGAAGCGTAACTTATTTACAAGAGTTAATAATAAAATAATGAAGTATTTTCTTCGCTAAGCCATAGAGATTTATAATATTTCAACAGTTTTTTTGATATTTTTCTTTCTATCATTGTAAAACTGTACCTTTGCGGTTTATATCGCATTTTCTATGACTGAACAGATTCTTATTCTAGATTTTGGCTCACAATACACGCAATTAATTGCGCGTCGGGTTCGGGAACTCAATGTTTATTGTGAAATCCATCCATACAATAACTTCCCGGAGCTCACTCCGAATATCAAAGGTGTTATCCTTTCAGGCAGCCCCTGTTCCGTAAGAGACGAAAACGCTCCTTATGTAGACCTCGATAAATTCAGGAAGGTTGTTCCTGTGCTCGGTGTTTGTTACGGTGCCCAATTAATGGCGCAATTGATGGGTGGCGAGGTGAGAGCTTCACAACATCGTGAATATGGAAGAGCTCGTTTGGAAATAGATGATGAAGATTCGTCATTGCTTGCCGGACTTTCTGCAACTTCTCAGGTTTGGATGTCACACGGCGATACAATTGTTACAATTCCGGAAAGTTTTAAAATCATTGCTTCTACTGAGTCGGTAAAAGTTGCTGCTTTTAAAATTGCGGAGGAGCTAACCTACGGAATCCAGTTTCATCCGGAAGTTACACATTCTACGGAGGGAAAACAGCTTATGCACAATTTCGTGGTTGGCATTTGCGGGTGCAAGCAAGATTGGACGGCAGATGCTTTTGTTGAACAATCGATCAGTGCCTTGAAAGCGAAACTTGGAAATGACCGTGTTGTTATGGCTCTTTCCGGTGGGGTTGATTCCACAGTTGCAGCAACACTTGTACACCATGCAATCGGTAAAAATCTGTTCTGCATTTTTGTTGATAACGGATTATTGAGAAAAGGTGAATTTGAGCAAGTGCTTGAATCATACCGCGATATGGGTTTAAATATTAAAGGTGTTGATGCAAAAGACTTGTTTTATAACGCTTTGGACGGTTTGTCTGATCCGGAAGCAAAAAGAAAGGCAATCGGAAAAGCATTTATCGATGTTTTTGATCAGGAATCTCATTTAATCGAAGATGTTAAATGGCTTGGTCAGGGAACAATATATCCTGATGTTATTGAATCAGTTTCAGTGAAAGGCCCATCAGCGACTATAAAATCGCACCACAATGTAGGTGGTTTACCTGATTTTATGAAGCTGAAAATTGTTGAGCCGCTTAATACCTTGTTTAAAGACGAAGTAAGGCTGGTTGGAAAAACATTAGAGATTGACCCAACGATATTAGGTCGGCACCCATTCCCGGGTCCTGGTCTGGCTATCCGTATTTTGGGGGATATAACACCCGAAAAAGTAGCGATTTTACAGGAGGTTGATGCCATATTCATCGGAGGACTTAGAAAATGGAATCTTTACAACGAGGTTTGGCAGGCTGGTGTTATGCTTTTGCCGGTTAAAAGCGTCGGCGTAATGGGTGATGAGCGCACTTATGAAAGTGTTGTTGCTTTGCGGGCTGTAACCTCAGTGGATGGTATGACGGCCGATTGGGCACATTTACCTTATGATTTTCTTGCAGAAGTTTCGAATGATATAATCAATAAAGTTAAAGGCGTTAACCGCGTCGTTTATGATATTTCGTCGAAGCCACCGGCAACGATTGAATGGGAATAAAGATATTTAATTTACGTATATAAAAGTAAAAGCGGGCTGGTTTAGCTCGCTTTTTACTTTTATATTTTTTGGGATATTTATCACTACATCAGGATCGCCCGACCCCGCGGCTTATCAAACTCAATACGAATAAAACCAGGAATACAAAGAAAAGTATTTTAGCTATTCCAGCAGCACCCGCTGCAATTCCACCAAATCCAAGTACCCCGGCAATGATGGCAACGATCAGAAATATTACTGTCCATTTTAGCATAATTGACAAATAGTTAGTTGATTAATAAAATATGAAATGATTTCTACTATTTATATGCCAGAAGTATATTTCAGAAAATAACACCCTCAGAGCTCTGAATCGACTGAATCTGACTGGAATTGTAGATTTAATGTAGAGATTGCTTCCCAATTTTATTTGATAATGGAATAAAAAGTTACATCAATTCTTGTTTGAGATAGAATTTGACTTATTCGAAGTTAAAATATAAGTTTTAAACTGATTTGATTAATCAATAAGGCTAGCTAACGGGTTTGCCTTAATTTGCGTAATATTTAATATGTAATTTTAGTTTTTACGAATGAATAAACTGCTTTTCCTTGTTCTGGCTGCTTTCAGTTGTACAGCCGCATTTGCTCAGTCAGACCGCTGGCAGCAACGTGCTAAATATCAGATGAATGTCGATTTTGATGTGAAAACACATCAATACAAAGGCGTACAGAAACTTGTTTATACTAACAATTCTCCCGACACGCTAACCAAAGTATTTTACCATCTTTACTTAAATGCTTTTCAACCGGGAAGTCAAATGGATGTGCGTTCAAGGACGATCAGCGATCCGGACCCACGTGTGAAGGACCGTATTTCCAAACTTTCTCCAAGCGAAATTGGCTACGAAAAAGTTCTTTCCTTAAAACACAATGGAAAACCGTTGAAGTACGAAGTTGTCGGGACGATATTGGAAGTAACACTTAACGAAAAAATTCTACCTAAAACGCAGCATACTTTTGATCTGGAATTTGAAGCACAAATGCCAATCCAGATTCGTCGCAATGGACGGGACAACAGCGAAGGAATTGATTATTCCGTCGCGCAATGGTATCCTAAAATGTGCGAGTATGATTATGAGGGCTGGCATGCAAATCCCTATATCGCCCGTGAGTTTTATGGTGTTTGGGGAGATTTTGACGTGAAAATTACGCTTGATGCATCCTACATGGTTGCTGCAACGGGTTATCTTCAAAACGCGGACAAGATCGGTTATGGCTATTCCAAGAAAGAAGTAAAACATAAGGCAGGTGAAAAATTAACCTGGCATTTCATCGCACCGGAAGTGCACGATTTTATGTGGGCAGCCGACCGCGACTACAAACACGATGTCGTTAAAGTGGACGATAATCTCGATCTGCATTTTTTCTATCAAACGGATACTTTGGCTAATGTCTGGAAAGAAATGGAGCCTCTGGCAGTTCGGGCTTTCAAGATTATGAATGAAAAATTTGGCCGTTATCCTTATAAACAATATTCGATTATTCAAGGTGGAGATGGCGGTATGGAATACCCAATGGCAACGCTGATTACCGGGCGTCAAAACTTACCTGGTTTGTTAGGTGTTGCAGTCCATGAATCAATCCATAGCTGGTTCCAAATGATTTTGGGTACTAATGAATCCAAATATTCTTGGATGGACGAGGGTTTCACAACGTATGCGCAGAATATTGTAATGTCGGAATTATTTCAGTCCAAAACGGATCCGCAGCGCGCGACGACGAACAGTTATAGAAATCTTGTCAAATCAGGTTTGGAAGAACCTTTGACGACGCATGCGGATCATTATAATACCAACCGGGCTTACAGTATCGCAAGTTATTCAAAGGGTGCGGTTTTCTTAAATCAGCTTGGTTACATAATCGGACAGGATAAGCTGGAATCGGGCATGAAACGTTATTTTAATGAGTGGAAGTACAAACATCCAAATCCAACGGATTTGAAACGGATTATTGAAAAGGAATCAGGTTTGGAATTGGATTGGTATTGGGAGGATTTTGTCGGAACTACAAAAACCATAGATTATGGAATTAAGGAAATCGTTCCGATTGGTGGAAAAACGGATGTTGTGATCGAGAAAATAGGGCAAATGCCGATGCCTCTGGATGTTGTTGTTAGTTATAAGGATGGCACGCAGGAGAATTTCTATATTCCGTTGGAAATGATGCGTGGAGAGAAGGGGGAGAAAATGTATTCCAAAACGACATTGTTGTCAGATTGGGGCTGGACATATCCGGAATATACTTTTACAATCGATCGCATATCCACTGATATCGACCGCATCGTGATTGATCCAAGCCAGCGTATGGCAGACATTAATCCTGAAAATAATAGTTATCCCTCTTTGCCAAAAGTTGCGCCAAGATTTAAGGGGTCAAAAGTAAAATAAAACGATCGGTCAGGCGCCGGGCATTCCATTCTGGCTCCTGGCCAATTTTTTATTTTAAATCTGCAAGACTAAATGTGGTTCCCAGCCGGAATTCGACTTTATTGATTTTGTAGCTGTCAAATTGTACGACTGTTTCAATTCTGAAAAAGCGCAGTATATGATCTATGCCATAGACCAATTCACCATAATGACGCGACGTTGGTGAAAATAGATAATGCAACTGAACCGTTTCTTTGAGTCCCCGAAGACGAAAAACAGGTAACTGTGTAATTATAAATCGCTGCATTGCCCATAATGCGTGCCCTTCGACAAACCATTGCTGTGTGCTGTGTTCGTAATAAGGTAAACTTCTAAACTGGTTAAGCGGATCGCCCAGACGGAAGAAAGATTCGTTGCCGAGGAAATGTCGGAAATCAGGAAAATACATTTCTTTATTACTTAAAAAACCTCCGCCTTTTACAGAATAACCGATAGTATTTCTCGGGCCGAGATCAATACTTTGACGGATACCTCCCTGCAAAAAGTCATAATTAACGTCACCTCCAAAACCTAATCCGGATTTGTAAAGAACACTGAAAGATGGTTTTTTACTTCTCAAATATCGCTTTTCACCATTGCGGACCAAATACCTGCGCCAAGGCCGGATATCTGCGCTGATCTGAAATATCAGCGCGTCATGGTTAGGGAAACCGGTATTTTCCAGCTCATCATTTATGGGCCTGTTGGGTATGAAATTTCTCTTAGGCCAGTCGATAAAGGATTTTATGTTTTCCATATCAAACAATTCCTGGCGCTGTTCGTATTCCAAACTGGTATTGAAATTAAAAACATCAAAAATATTTCTGATAGAATATTCTGTTTTCAGGAATTTGGACTGATAAAGTTTCGCCCGATTTCGTTCAAAAATCAATGTGGAAACGGTATTCCCAAACGGTGTGATCGGATTATCTCGATTGATCTGATTGACCATTTCACCACCAGTGATCAGGAAATTAGAGTTCTTGTTACCGATATTGGCTTCCAGATTTCCATTAAAACGATCTCGGCCAAAGGTATAACGTCCATAAGGCCGAACTGTAAAGTAACTGGATTTACCCCAGCGTTTCTGATATTCTGCGGAGAGATTTAAGGCGTAACCTTCTACGGTGTTATAATAAAAAGCAAGAAATGGACTTTCTATCCGTAAAAAATTCTGCTTTTTGAATGAATAAGTATTCCCGACCAGGATGTGCTGTAATTTAAAATTCGTGGAATCCGGGCGACTATTAAATTTATGGGCATCCTTAATCACTCTGATACTATCCTGCATAGCATAACTCTGAACTTCGGAATTGGTCAATGGAATCGGACGCAGGTTTTCCCAGTAAGTGGTATCTCTTTTATTCGCCATCGTGTCAACGATGATAGAATCTTCACGTACAATTCTGGTGTCTTCGCCCTTATTTTTCCTTTCCTTTTTAAGCTCCTTATCGTATTCTTTTGTAAACTTTCGAAGGTTTTTGGTTGAAAACGCTTTTTGTTCCTGAATCATCTTTTCGAGATTTTTCTTACGGATTTTTTCAGAAACTTCCTCGTCGACCTTTGGATCTTTTACCACGATATCTTCCTTCAATCCCGGATCAACATCCATTTTCTGATAGGTCAGCGAAACCAGGTATTTAAATTCTCCCGCGAAACCCAGATAACTACCTTTGATCCTGAACTGCTGGTTGACAGGAAGCCAGACATTTTGGATCGGGTTGAATATTTGCCTGGCAGAGATGTCCAGACCACTATTCGTCGTTTCAAGATCATAACTATGAATAGCCCAGCGTTCGTCGATTATGTACAAACTGCCGCGAAAAACGCCTTCGCCATAAGCTCTGGGAATTACTTTTATTTTATTGATAATCTGTCCGCGGTCCTCGAAATAACCTTCATATTCAAATTTGTAATAAGCAAAAGATTTTGGTGACAGCGGAGAAATCGTACCCGCAATTTCCGGACTATACAAGCTGGCTAAAATATATTCGTTGGGCGATGGGATGCTATTGTCGAGGCTATTCCGGGTGGAAAGAATATTCTGTTTGAAATTGTTTGGTCGGCGATATTGTATTTCTGCAACGCTCTCGTTAATGATGGCTTTTCCCTCCTGGACACCTTCTTTTTTCAATCTACGCTCAACCAGATATGGTATTTTCGTCGGAAGTGCCGTACTTCTTGAATAAACTTTGGCAGTATATGCCCGAACCTGGAGCTGATGAAAACGGGCTTTGGCAATCGCTTTCCGCATGATCGTATAAGCGGGATCTTCTCTTTTATTGTCAACCTTTACTTCATCAAGGTTCAGTGCCTGCTCTTCCAGGACAATATTCAATTCCTGGAAATCATTGCCCACAACAACCGATTTTGTGAGTGTTTTAAAGCCCAGGTACTGGAAAATGATCTCGTAAGTTCCTGCTGGTAAGGTAAATTCGTATAAACCTTCATCATTCGCAATGGTACCTTCACCGCTTGTTTTTACAACAATTCCTGCATAGGGCAGGGCATCGCCTGTTTTATTTGAAATACGCCCTTTGATTCCTCCTGCCTTCGATGCGGCAACAATGAAAAATAGAAAAACTGAGCAAAGAATAAGGCGCATAACGTTGATAAAGGATACTAGGTTGAAATCAGAAGATAAATCTGCCGTTATTCTTTAAGGGAATGTCCGCAATTACTGCAAAAATTGGCGTTTGATGGAACACTTTTACCACAATACAGGCATTCAAAATTATTTTCGGTTTTAATAACTGGTAACGATCTTGACATTTCAACTGTTACAATTCCTGTTGGGACAGCAATGATCGCATAGCCCATAATCATCACCAGAGACGAAATAACCTGTCCAAACGGCGTCTGCGGTGTCAAATCTCCATAACCAACAGTTGTAATTGTTACAATTGCCCAATAGATACTTTGCGGAATACTGGTAAAGCCATTTTCTTCTCCTTCAACTACATACATAATCGTGCCTATGATCAGAACCAGGGCAACGATAAACAACATAAAAACGGTTATTTTTTGCAAACTGGCAGCAAGTGCGCTTTTAAGAACCTGCGCATGATGCACAAAACTGCTTAATTTTAGAATCCTGAAAACTCTTAGCAGGCGCAATATCCGGATAGTGATCAGATAATGTCCGGAAGGCATAAAATAGGTAAGGTAAAATGGAATGATCGATAACAAATCAATGATTCCATAAAAACTTAGCAGGTATTTGAGGGGCTTGGGGTGGCTGTAAATCCGAAGGAAATATTCAATCGTGAAAACGACGGTAAAAAATGTTTCCAGATAAAAAAATTCTGGTTCGTAATTATTCCGGATTTTGGGAACACTTTCGAGACAAACGATCAAAATACTAATCAGGATGAAATAAAGCAGGAAAACGTCAAAAAGTCGCCCCTTTTTTGTATTTGCTCCGAAAATGATAATAAAAAGTTTTCCCCGTAATGAATTACGATCTATGGCCATAACCTACATTTAATATGTAAGCCGGCAATGTAAGAAAAGCCCGGGGATTGCACAAAATACAATGTCCCGGGCTTTTGTTTTATGTTAACTTAAAATCTAGCAAACGCCGTCCGTAGTGCAGCTATCGCCTTGTGCATAGGTTTGAATTGGGGCCGGGTTTTCTTTTTCCCATTCCTGAAAAGATTTTTGAAGGGCACCCAGAAAAGTGTCTGACTGCTGCGCACCTGACACTGCATATTTTCTGTCCAAAACAAAAAAAGGAACACCTCTGGCTCCAACTTGCTGCGCCTCATACACATCCTTGCGAACTTCGTCGGCATATTGGTTACTATCCAAAACACTTTTAACTGTCCCGGCATCCAACCCGATTTTCACACCAAGATCAATGAGTGTATCATGGTCAGCCGTATTTTTTCCTTCTGTAAAATAAGCGTGGAACAATTGTTCTTCTGCCTCATCACCCTTTTTATTTTTCTTGGCAAACTGGATAAACCGGTGGCTGTCAAAGGAATTTGCCAGAACCGCTTTGTCCATGTGATATTCCAGCCCAACTTCTGCCGCAACATGAGTCACATTGTCAAGCATTTGCGTGGCATGATCCGCAGTTATACCTTTTGCTTCAACCAGATAATCGATAATATTTTTACTTGGATCGGTTTCCATATCAGGATTTAACTGAAAACTTTTCCATTCCACTTCGATTCTGTCTTTTTGCGGAAATTGTTCCAGTGCTTTTTCAAATTTTCTTTTTCCTATGTAACACCAAGGGCACATTACGTCACTCCATATTTCAACTTTCATTGTCTTTTAGTTTAGTTTTTAAATTATGTCACGATCTCATTTTAGATGGTAACAAAAAGCTTTTCTTTGGGTCTTCTAACTTTTTTAGCTTTTGCCAAAACGTCATTTTACAATAACTGCCGTCTTGATTAGAACACTAAGCAGATCTTTTTCGTTTAATCGCAAAATTGCATCCAGACTCTCTGCGTATAAACCTTCCATGGGTGTGGCGTCAATTTGTTCATAAACGGCTGCAGAAAGTGCATTCCCCGATGCGGTATAGGCGTGTTCCACTGCCCATGATTACAATTCGACCGTACAAACTTAAATAAATAAACTATATATTTGTAAGTGCTATACAATAGGATAGTAATAAAATAGAAAGACGGATGGAAGCGAAGCAGGAATTTTTAGAAGAAAAATTAAATCATAGCGATTGCACAAAAAGCCTTTTACCGGTACGTGACGCTCTGGATGCGCTCAATGGGAAATGGAAACTTCAGATCGTAATTTCTTTGATGTTTGGAAATAAACGTTTCACGCAGATTGCGAAGGAAATTCCGAATATTACAGACAAAATGTTATCGAAAGAATTACGAGATCTGGAAGCACATCAGTTGGTGAAGCGTACGGTTTATGATTCCATACCAGTGGTGGTAGAATATACCTTGACCGAACATGGAAGGTCCTTGCGTGATTTAATCGATGTGCTGCGTGTTTGGGGAATTAAACACAGAAATCAGGTAATGGGGAAACTGGAAGTAAGTGAGGCTTTGGAAGTATAAGCGGAAATATCTGAAAGCTGCGATATAAAAAAAAGTGAGGCTTCGATCGTTTTTACGCTTTCGAAACCTCACTTTTTTATATTGCTTTGAACCGGAACAGATTATGCCAGACGGTTGATGCAGTTCAAATCTTCGAAAGCAACTTTCAAACGAGCGATCATGCTTTCTTCGCCTTTACGTAACCATACGCGTGGATCGTAATATTTTTTGTTTGGAGAATCAGCACTTTCAGGATTTCCTAATTGAGACTGAAGATATCCTTCTTTGTCTTTGTAATATTTAAGAATTCCTTCCCAGGTTGACCACTGAACGTCTGTATCGATGTTCATTTTGATCGCACCGTATTCGATCGCTTCACGGATTTCCTCACGGGAAGAACCTGATCCACCATGGAATACGAAGTTTACAGGAAGATCACCTGTTCCGAATTTTTCCTTGATAAAGTTCTGAGAATTAAGAAGGATTTTCGGCTCCAATTTCACATTACCTGGTTTGTAAACACCATGCACGTTTCCGAAAGCAGCAGCGATCGTGAAATTAGGAGAGATTTTACTCAATTCTTCATAAGCGTAAGCAACTTCGTCAGGCTGAGTATACAGTTTAGAGCTGTCAACGTCGCTATTATCAACGCCATCTTCTTCTCCACCCGTAACACCTAATTCAATTTCAAGGGTCATGCCAATTTTAGCCATACGCTCGAAATATTTGCTGCAGATCTCGATATTTTCTTCAATCGGTTCTTCAGACAAATCAAGCATGTGCGAGCTGTATAAAGGCTTGCCATATTGGTCAAAGTGACGTTCACCAGCTTCCAACAGACCGTCGATCCAGGGAAGAAGTTTTTTCGCGCAATGGTCTGTATGTAAAATTACAGGAACGCCATAAGCCTCAGACATAAGGTGTACGTGCTGAGCGCCTGAGATACTTCCTGCAATGGCAGCTTTCTGATCTGTATTTGAAAGGCTTTTTCCTGCGTAAAAAATTCCGCCACCATTCGAAAACTGAATAATAACAGGACTGTTTACAGCCGCAGCTGTTTCTAAAACTGCATTCACTGAGTTAGTGCCTACAACGTTGACAGCCGGAAGGGCATAATTATTTTCGTTGGCATGACGGAAAATTTCGCTGATACCTTCACCCGTAATTACACCGGCAGGAAAGCGTTTTGTGGTTTCGCTCATAGTAAAGTAAGATATTTTATCAAGAATAAATTTTACAATTCGGGTATTGCGGCCCGATTGTACAGGAATTCCCGCAAGTTAACGATTTTACAGAAAATGGGAGAGATAAGTAAAGGATATTATAAGGCAAAATGACGATTTTTGTCAGTAACCATTTTGAATCATTCTGTGTATATTTGAAAAAAGAATAGAAAATTAATATTGCATGTCTCCAAAATTAACCCGAACCATTCTTCTTGCCGCCACGCTCGGTTTTTTAATTGTATGGGTACTTGAATTCCGCCGCACCACGTTATTTGAAAGTTACTGGCTTTTATTATTAAGTATTACCTGTCTTTTATTTTTTCAGTTCAGCCGGTTGAAGTCGTCGCTTGAAGCCAAAAGAAAATTGGAGCATGAAGAGAATGCTAAAATTGCAAAAACCACCAAAACGATAAAGAAATGAATGTTCTGCTAGTTGGTTTTGCTGTTTTCTTTTTCATTCTTGCCGGTTATTACGGAGCGGTTCGGGCTGTGCTTCTGGATGTTTCCATTGACCGCTATTCCCTTAGGCACGAAAACGCTGCTGAAATTTTTCAGACGCTTTATTGGCGACGTCTGTTGCGGATGATTCGTCTGGCCGTGGTGGCATTTGGCTGTTTTTACGCAGTAGCATTCGTATTCCCTATTTTACATGATTATCTGGGTCTCGCAGAAGGTTTTACCTTCGCTGTCCTTTTTATATTCCTGGCTATTCTGTGGATACTATGTTATACTACATGGGTGCGGATCGGACGTAGTTTTCCGAAAATTCTTGATTTGAAAGCTTTTCCTGTGCGTTTTGCAGAATGGGCCATGACGCCGCTTTATTGGTTGGTCGAGCCTTTTGTGAAAGAACATGCTTTGTCATATTACTTGCGGGATGAGGCTGCTTCTGCCGATGATCCTGATTTTGACGATCATAGTATCGAAGAGCGAATGTTCATCAACGCGCTTGATTTCAAGGATTTACGCATCCGCGACTGTATGATTCCGCGTACAGAAATTTCGGCTGTGAACGTAAACGACACGATCGATGATTTGAAAAGGACTTTTTTAACTAGCGGGCATTCCAAAATTATCGTCTACCGCGAATCAGTCGACGACGTACTTGGTTACTGTCACGCCCTATCACTATTTCGGAAACCGAAGGAAATCAGCAGCATCGTCACGCCGATTTTGATTGTTCCGGAAGCGATGCCAGCCAGTGATCTTATGCTTCGTTTTTTGGAAGAAAGAAGAAGTCTTGCTTTGGTCGTTGATGAATTCGGAGGAACTTCCGGATTGGTAAGCGTCGAGGATGTCGTGGAACAGATTTTCGGAGAAATTCAGGATGAATACGATTCAACGGAAGACTGGACGGAACGAAAAGTGGATGACAATACCTACCTTCTCAGTGCTCGCCACGAAGTTGATTATCTAAACGAAAAATATGGTTGGGAACTTCCCGAAGGTGATTACGATACACTTGCGGGTATGCTTATTCAATTACACGGCGATTTGCCGGAAGTGAACGATGAAATAGATATGCCGCCATATTCGTTTCAAATAATTTCTATGCAGGATACCAGGATTGAGCTGGTGAAATTGACAAGGATAAGAAATGGAAGTACTCAAACCATAAATGAAACGAGTGAAAATTAACCTGTACAACCCTTATTAATCATTCCGATGAATTCCCGTACGCAGCTCAAAGTATTTCCATTGCTCTTGATGGCCTTGTTTTTGTTGGCGAATAACCATGTGAGCGCGCAAAAACAACACGATATTTTTCGGCAGAAAATAGAAAAAATTCTTCCTCAGGCGAAAGGAACGGTTGGTGTTGCAATTATGGGTTTGGAAGACCGAGAAACTTTTTTGTTCAATGAAGGGCTGAAATATCCAATGCAAAGTGTGTATAAATTCCCGCTTGCGATGGCTGTTCTGGATCAGGTGGATAAGGGGAAACTGTCGTTGAATCAGAAAATCCGTATTACGCCAAAAGATCTGTTACCTAACACTTGGAGCCCGATCAGGGAAAAATATCCGAAAGGAAACGTTGACTTGAAACTGTCAGAAATTTTGGCTTATACGGTTTCTCAAAGTGACAATAACGGCTGTGATATTTTATTCCGGCTGCTGGGAGGGACGAAAAAAGTAGATGCATATGTCCAAAGTCTGGGGGTGAAAAGTATCGCTATTGCTGCAACAGAGGAAGAAATGCATAAAAATTGGAATGCTCAGTTTACCAACTGGTGTAAGCCAAGAGCGATGTTGCGTTTGCTGGATATCTTTTACAAAGGCAAATCATTGTCCAAAACAAGCAACGATTTTTTGTGGAAAATTATGACGGAAACAACTTCCGGACCTAATAAGATCAAAGGAATGTTGCCGAAAAATGCCGTTGTTGCGCATAAAACGGGTTTGTCAGATAGTAAAGATGGTATCCTGGCAGCAACAAACGACGCTGGGATTATGACGCTCCCAAATGGTGAGCACGTAGCCATTGTAGTTTTTGTGTCAAATACTCCGGTTGATGAAAAAACACGGGATGGTGTAATCGCTCAGATTTCTAAGGCAGCCTGGGATTATTATTTAGCAAAAAAATAAAAGGATGGAGTATTATCTTCAATCCTGAATCGAACAATACATTGTGCAGATAAAAGTAGAGAATATAGGTAAAAAATTCATTCAGGAATGGATTATCCGGCGGGCAAGTTTTGTACTGGAAGAAGGACAGAAATACGTTTTTGTCGGACCGAACGGAAGTGGTAAATCAACACTGTTGCAGTTGATCACCGGTATGACCCCTGCCACAGAAGGTACAATAGAATACATCACCAAAGATGGGAAAAGTATTGATGTGGACGACTGGTATAAACATTTGATTATTGCAGCACCTTACCTTGAATTGATCGAAGAATTTACCCTGAGAGAGCTGGTCGATTTTCATAAACAATTCAAGCCCCTTAAAAACAATATTTCAAGCTCTGATTTCGAAGATTTTATCCACTTATCTCACGCGCGGGGAAAAGTAATCCGCCATTTTTCATCAGGAATGAAACAGCGGGTCAAACTTGGACTTGCTTTCATGTCTGATGTCCCAATTATTTTTCTTGATGAACCCACAACAAATTTGGATGTAACCGGTATAAACTGGTATCTTGACAACGTTACGAAAGCTACTGAAAACCAACTTGTTTTGCTGGGTTCAAATGTGAAGCAGGAATATGAATTTTGTGAAAATATCATATCGGTTTCTGCGTTCAAATAAAAACGTATTATCGGCGGGTTATGACAAAAACTATACAATGTCTTTTGATTTTGGTACTGGTTTTTTTGGGATCGATTGCAGAATCGTCCGGCGCCGGAATGTATTTTATTCAAAATAAAGGTCAGTGGGATTCAGATGTTTTGTTCCGTACCGAAATCCCGGGAGGCTTTTTATTCCTTAAAAATAATTCGCTGGTTTATTCCCTTTATGACGCTTCCCAGATATCAACGGCGCATACGAAAGCAACTCCGTCATCTCCCAATGCGAAATTCTCACCGGCGAAGCCAAAAATAATCAATGCCCATGGCGTTGAAGTTTTGTTTGAAAATAGCAATACCCAAATTAAACACGCAACAAAATACCCTGTAAAAACACGCTTCAATTATTTTTTAGGAGGTTCTGAAACCTCACGTGTGGGTGACGTTGGTGCTTTCCTGGAAGTTGTTTACGAAGGAATATACCAGGGAATTGATCTACGTATCTACATTTATGATAATACCCTTAAATATGAATTTATTGTTCATCCGCAGGCTGATCCTTCGCAAATCAGGTTGAGGTATGAAGGAGCGAGTAGTGTGGCGGTGAATGAATCCGGACAAACAATCGTGAAAACTTCGGTTGGACAATTTAAGGAAGCGCAACCATACTCTTTTCAGGAAATTAACAAAAGAACACATGATATTGCTTCAAAAGTGGTCCTGACGGAAAACAACCGGATTGGATTTTCTTTTCCAAAAGGGTATATCAAATCGGAAACTTTGACGATTGATCCGGAATTAATATTTTCTACCTATTCAGGATCAACTGCTGATAACTGGGGGCATACCGCTACCTATGACGCAGAAGGAAATTTGTATTCGGGCGGAACGGTTTTCGGTGTCGGTTTTCCGGCAACGGTAGGTGCTTATCAAGTTAGATTTTCAGCGCTTGTCGACGTGGGAATTTTGAAATTCAGCCCGGATGGAAGCCAGCTTTTATATGCGACCTATCTCGGAGGAAATAATACAGATATACCTAATAGTTTGATTGTCAACAGTAAAAATGAATTGTTGATTTTTGGAACGACTTCTTCGGGTAATTTTCCAACCGGTTCAAATGCATTTCAAAAAACTTTTGGCGGAGGTATTGCGATTGAACCAGTCAACGGGCTGGAACTATTCAATGGCAGTGATATTTTTGTTTCAAAACTTAGCGGTGACGGAACACAATTACTGGCGTCAACATTTGTCGGTGGAAGAGGTAACGACGGAATCAGCAGTGTTGGTCCGGTAACAATAAAAAATTATGGCGATAGTTTTCGGGGTGAAATCGAGCTGGATAATCAGGATAATGTTTTTGTCGTTTCTTCGACGAATTCGGACAATTTTCCTCTGCAAAATGCTGCTCAAAGCCAGCTTTCCGGAATTCAGGATGGTGTTTTGATTAAACTTTCGGCTAATTTAAATGCCCTGCTTTGGGGTACCTATGTCGGCGGGAACGGGTTTGATGCTGCTTTTTCAATAAAACCTGCGAAAAATGGGGATGCTTATGTGACGGGTATTACGCAGAGTACAAATATAGCCACAAACAGCACTTCCTATCAGTCAAAAATAAACGGAACGGAAGATGCTTTTGTAGCGGTTTATGCCAATGGAAAATTAACAGCTGCAACCTATTTGGGGACGCCAGCTGCCGATGGTGCTTATCTGCTTGATTTTGATCCCAATGAAAATGTCTTTGTGTATGGTTTGACGACTGGTGAGTATCCGGTAACCAAGGGGCTGTATAGCAACGCAAAAAGCAACCAGTTTATCCACGCGCTGGACCATAATTTGTCCAGATCAATTTTCTCTACAACCATCGGATCGGGGAGAGGAACACCTGATATTTCTCCAACGGCATTTCTGGTCAGCGAATGTGGAAATATCTATATCGCAGGCTGGGGTGGTGATGTCAATATTCAGACTTCTAGCAATACGGCGAGCAGTACCACAGGGCTTCCTGTAACAGAAAATGCCATTCAAAGGGTGACGACGGGAAGCAATTTCTATATCGCCATTTTAGAAGAAGGAGCGAAGTCGCTCTTGTATGCTACGTATTTTGGAAGTGGTAACCGCCAGGCAGAGGGTGACCATGTTGACGGTGGAACAAGTCGTTTTGATAAAAACGGAGTGATTTATCACGCTACCTGTTCGTGTGGAGGAAGTAATTTTCCAGTTACACCACAAGCCTGGTCAAAAACGAACCAGAACGAAAATTGCAATAATGCAGCGTTCAAGATCGATATTGATTTGCTACGGGCAGATTTTGATGTTTATCAGGGTGAAAATAAAAATGTACTGCAAGGTTGCGCACCGCTTACGCTGGAATTTATTAATGCCAGTGAGGGCGGAGTGGAATATTTCTGGGAGATCAACGGGAATGGGATTTCACGGGAAGAAGATGGTGGAAGTTATACATTTTCCGAGGCCGGTGAATACAAGGTTACCTTGAAAGCATATAATAAGCTGAGTTGCAAGCGAATGGATATGGCTGAGAAAATTATCAGGGTAGAAAGTGTTAACGCAAAGGTAATCAGCGACACATTGGTGTGTGAAAATAAAACGATCAGCCTTTTTGCCAGCGGCGGTACAAAATACAAATGGTCGCCGGCGACTGGTTTGGATAATCCCACCATTGCGAATCCGAAAGTCACCATCGATAAGTCTACAGAATATACCGTTGAGATCAGTACAGAAAGAGGCTGTGCTGTTACAAAGAAAGTGAACGTTACGGTTGAGGAAAATGCAGATTTCACAGCGATGCAGAATGTTACTTCTTGTGCCGGCAACCCAGTGACTTTAACGGTGTCGGGCGAAGCCACAGCATACAACTGGACAGGGGATTCAACGATGAGCGCAACCACTGGGAAATCGATCACGGTAAGTCCATCTCAGACGACCACCTATACGATCGAGGGAATGTATGGAAATGGGTGTCGTCCAAAACGACAGATAACTGTGATGATCGATAAAGCGCACGAACCTGCGTTCGAAATTGTCAGGTCGGGTGGAGAATGTAACAAACCGGTTAAATATTCGATGTTGAACAAAACCTCCAATGCAGAACGATATGAGTGGAATCTGGGAACGGTTAATGGTTTGAATACAACAAATATTGAAGATTACAGTTATGAATCGCCTGGGAAATATATTGTGACGCTTACTTCTTATAATACTGCGGGTTGCGCACTTTCAATGGCAAAAGAGTTAAGCGCCGAACCTCCGCTCATTTTAGCAAACGTGATCACGCCCAATGGCGACGGGAAAAATGACAGTTTTGTGGTTCCGGTTTCCGGATCGACCCTGGAAATTTATAACCGTTGGGGCAAAAGTGTTTTCAAATCGGTCAACTACAAAGATAATTGGGGAAAGGGCATTGCAAACGGGACTTATTTCTATGTCGTCGATACGCCCGGCGGCAATCATTGTAAAGGATGGCTGGAAGTTTTGGAATAATTGGTTTGTAGTGAAATCGGTATTTTGGATCAAATTAATTAGCTTTAAGTATAATTAAGGATTTCAATAAATTAACGTTTGACACGATGAAGAAATTACTCATATTGATCTTCGCATTGGCATTTTCGTCAGCTTCTTATGCACAGACTACCGCTCATTTTGGAAAAGAAATCAATGATAAGAAAGCAATTGACGCCAAGGTTTTGCCTGAGAAAATGGCTGGAAAGGAAGAATTAGCTACAAAGGTTACAGGAACGGTAGAATCTGTTTGTCAGGTGAAAGGCTGCTGGATGAAGGTGAAAATGGATAATGGCGAAACGATGCGTGTGATGTTCAGAGATTATGCATTTTTTGTTCCAAAGGATATTGCCGGAAAAACCGTTGTCTTTGAAGGTGATGCACAGATGAAAACAGTACCCGTTGAACATTTGCAGCATTATGCTAAAGATGCCGGAAAAAGTGATGAGGAAATTGCTAAAATTACTGAACCTAAAAAGGAGATGACGTTTATTGCAGACGGGGTTTTGGTGAAGTAATAGGAAACCGGTAGCGTTCAGTAATTGGTAAAAGATTTTAAGGAGGCTCCGAAGGAGCACGAGTTTTATATTTGAACTGCTATGGCTATAAACAGGTAGCTCCAAAGGAGCTTGAATTAGAAACACCCTGTCTTACCAATTGTCACTGGAATGTGAAATTCTAATATTTTTGTGAAATAAAACGACGGCTATGTAGAGCGTCCGTTTAAATTTAAAGCAATATTCTTTCAAACAAGATTCTCCGAAAGGACTTGATAAGTAAGAACTACATCAATGGATACTTTTGTAGCAATACAAAAAGTGTCCATTTTTTATGAAAGCCAGACTTCTATTCTTTATTTTTCTTGTTCTTAATAATTCATTTTCTTTCTCCCAAACTACACAAATCACCTGGTGGAATCCGGTAAGCAGCCAATTTCCGGTTATTGAGGGACAAGCCTGGCCGGATCAGGTTAAAAATCGCTACGACCGGCTGCCTGCCCGGACTGAAAAATTGGTTAGAGAACAGGTTTGGGATCTGTCAACGCAATCCGCTGGGCTCATGATTCGGTTCAGGGCCAATTCGGGCGAAATCAAAATCAAGTATCAGGTTGGAGGCAAACTGTCACTTCCACATATGCCTTCTACGGGAGTAAGTGGCGTGGACCTATACGCTATTTCAAATGACGGCGAATGGCGTTGGTGCGCCGCTAAATATGCTTTTGGCGACACAATAACTTATAATTTCAAGAACATAGACCCTGTCGATCAGAATCATAAGTTGGGCAGAGAATACCGGTTGTTTTTACCCTTATATAACAATGTGAAATGGCTGGAAATCGGCGTTCCGGATGGAGCTAGGTTTGAAGCTCTACCTGTTCGTCCGGACAAACCTATTGTGGTTTATGGCACTTCCATCGCGCAGGGAGCCTGTGCTTCCCGACCAGGAATGGCGTGGACGTCGATTTTGTCGAGAAAAATGGATGATCCTTTAATTAATCTTGGATTCTCGGGAAACGGTCGTCTTGAAAAAGAAGTGGTTGATATGGTTTCTGAAATCGATGCGAAAATATTCGTTCTGGATTGTCTTCCAAATCTCGTTGCGAGTGTGAAAATCAGTTTGGTCGAAGTAAAGGCCAGGATTTTAAATGCTGTACGCGATTTAAGAAAAAAACATAACTCGACTCCGATTTTATTGGCAGAACACGACGGTTATACAGACGAGGCGATCAATTCCGTCAGCCGCAAAAATTATCAGGAAGTTAATACGGTCATGAAGGAAGCATTTACGCAGTTGAAATCAGAAGGTATCAAAGACATTTACTTGATTCCCAAAGAAGATTTCCAGCAGGATATTGAAACAATGGTAGATGGCACACATCCAACTGACCTGGGAATGATGCGTTATGCAGAGGCTTATGAAAAACATATCCGGAAGATTTTAAATGAACCAACAGGCGCATTCGCAACAACAAAGCCGTGCACGCAACTTCGCGAACTGAATAATTACGACTGGGAGACGCGTCACAGGGAGATACTAACTTTAAATAAAACAGAAAAGCCGAACACAGTTGTCATCGGAAATTCTATCACACATTTTTGGGGAGGTCTGCCAAAAGGTCCGCGTGCTACCGGCGAGGATTCCTGGAATAAGACCTTTGGTATGACGGGCGTGCGTAACATGGGTTATGGCTGGGACCGAATTGAAAACGTGCTTTGGCGTGTCTATCATGGGGAACTCGACGGGTACAGTGCCAAAAACATATTTGTAAATATCGGAACCAATAATCTTCAATGGAACAAAGACGAAGAAATTCTGGAAGGATGGAAATTGTTGATCGAAGCAATCAAATTCAGGCAACCTGATGCTGATCTGATGATGGTTGGGATTTATCCGAGAAGGGAACAGGAAGACCGCGTCAGAAAATTGAATGTTGAATTAAAACAGCTGGCAAAAACGATGAATGTAAATTTCGTCGATCCGGGTCTGGTGTTGGCAACGAAGAACGGAAAAATTGATGAAACGCTGTTTTCAGACGGTTTGCATCCGAATGCCAGAGGATATGCGATTTTGGGAAAAGCTTTTGAACCGTTTGTGAAATAAACGGTTCAAAGTTTAGCTCATAATATTACGCCAATACCAAAAAGGATGACGAACAATAAAGTTGAAAGCGCCATTTGTTTCAGATAAGGATCAAGTTCGCTGGCTTTTTTCAAGCGGGAAACAGCCAGCCCATTTTTAATAAATAGCGGAAAGCTTAGCAGAAATATCAGACTGGTATAACCTGAGAAGTTCTGGATTGTATAGATCAATATACAGGACATTCCGATTAATAAAATAGCCCAGTGATAAAGCACCGCTTTCTCTCGTCCCAGGCGCACCGGAATAGAATTTTTGCCAGTCGCTCTGTCAGATTCGATATCCCGAATGTTGTTAATATTTAGTACTGCCACCGCAAACAAACCGCAGCTCGTAGCCGGTAATAACAAATCCCAATTCCAGCTATGTGTATGTAAATAACTGCTCCCAAGAACGCCGACCCAGCCGAAGAAAATCAGCACGGACAAATCTCCCAAACCCACATATCCGTAAGGGCGTTTTCCGGCAGTGTAAGTAATGGCGGCGATGATACAGGCGATCCCAATGCCTAAAAATACCCAGAATGTATTTGCTGGAGCATCTTTCAACGCGATATACAGCAACGAAATTCCTGAAATTAATGACAATATGGAAAATAGAATAATGGCTTTCAACATCGCCGACGCCGGAATACTCCCTGAATGAACTGCTCTGCGCGGGCCTTCCCGAAGTTCTGTATCTTTCCCGTTTACAGCATCGCCATAATCATTCGCAAAGTTGGAAAGTATTTGTAAAAGCGTTGTTGTGAGTATGCTCAACAAAGCAACGGGCCAGCTGAGCTGACCCGTTGATGCCGCTAAAAAGCAGCCCATTAATATGCAGGAAAGCGCCAGAGGTAACGTACGTGGCCGGGCAGCTTCTATCCAAGATTTCATTTTACTATCACTTAATATTAAGCCTGGGCCCTTTGTTCAACCCAGGCAATTATTTTTTCTGCGTCTTCAAGACCGGCCGTTGCTACCTTGGAATTTAGATTTCCATCATAACTCATCGCCAAATGTAATGTGTCATAAGCAGCGAGAAAAGCGGAAAGGATCTTTTTATCCATTTTTGCCAATTCTTCCTTATACCATTCTACACTTTTACGGCCTTTTTTCTTGTCACCTAAAATTGAATCCAATGCTACCAGCACGCCGGCATAAGCCGTATGGCCAGCCATTTTTACATACTTCCGATCCTGATAATAACCATTTTCTTTTCTGGCCTTCTCACTCAACAGATCTTTTGCATTGGTAATATGTCTTTTAGCTTCCAATAACTCTTTCATATAATGTGCGTGGTGAAGTTTGTGAACTGATTGATCAGATACCGACGGCTTTCAAAAACTCAGGATCTGTCGGCAAGATTTTCGAAGCGAAGAAATTTGTCAATTCGCCTTTTTCGTTTACTACATATTTGCAGAAATTCCATGTAGGTACTTTGTCATTCCAGCCATTTAATTCTTTGGTAGAAAGCCATTTGTAAATCGGAGCCTGGTCGTCGCCAACAACTGAAACTTTCTCAAACATCGGGAAAGAAACGCCATAAGTTTTTGAACAGAATGTAGCGATTTCCTCGCTTGTACCTGGTTCCTGTCCACCAAAATTATTTGCAGGGAAACCTAAAACAACTACTTTATCGCCATGCTCTTTATTGAATTTTTCCCAGTCAGCATACTGTTTTGTGTATCCGCATTTTGAGGCAACATTCAGGATAACTACTTTCTTTCCTTTGTATTGGCTCAAATCAACAGTTTTTTCGCCAACAAGTGATTTAACTTTAAAATCGTACAAAGTTTGTTTTGCAACAATATGCTCGGCTGGTTTCTGTGCAATCTCACTTTTATCAGCAAAAATGCCTGAAATAAGAGAAGTAATCATAATAAAAATTGATTTTAACAAGTCCATAACAAATCGATTTGGTTAAGTAATAGGTTGGAAATTTGATTTACGAAAAATGGCTTTCAAACGATTGAAAATCAGGTATAAAATTAACGTAAAAAAATGCATTTACATTCTTTCAGGTACATTTATTCCTAATAACCCCAACCCCTTCTGAATCGTTTCCGCTACAACTTTTGACAAAGCGACGCGGAAGCTTACTGCAACCGGGTCCGGGTCGGCAAAAATGGAAACTTCCGCGTAAAACTGGTTGTAAACTTTCGCCAGTTCGTACATATAAAACGAGACTACCGAAGGCGCAAATTCAATCCCTGCTGTCTGCACACGCATTGGAAATTGTGATAATGTGAAAATTAATTCCCGCTCAACCTGATGCAGCTCGTAATTTGCCGGTGGTAATTTTATTTCAATACCGGATTGTTCCGCTTTTCTCAAAATAGACCGCATTCGGGTATAGGTATACTGAATGAAAGGTCCTGTGTGTCCCTGGAAATCAATTGATTCTTCCGGGTTGAACAACATTCTCTTTTTTGGGTCAACTTTAAGGAGATAATATTTCAATGCACCAAGTGCCAGGGTATCATAAAGCTGCGTGGCTTCTTCACTCTCAAAATCATCGATTTTTCCAAGCTCCTGTGTTCTGGCTGCGGCCGTATCGATCATCTGCCTGACAAGGTCATCAGCATCAACAACAGTGCCTTCCCGAGATTTCATTTTCCCCGACGGCAGATCAACCATTCCATAACTGATGTGATAACAACCATCTGCATACGGGCGCCCCAAACGTTTTAAAATTGCAAAAAGCACGTTGAAATGGTAATCCTGCTCATTTCCAACAACCCACAAATAGCGGTCATTGTGAAAATCGCCAAATTTCAACTCAGTAGTTCCTAAATCCTGCGTGATGTATACCGAAGTCCCATCGCCGCGAAGAACCAGTTTTTCATCCAGCCCTTCTTTCGTAAGATTTATCCAAACAGAATTATCTTCTTTTTTGAAGAAAACACCTTTTTGTAAACCTTCATCAATGATATCTTTTCCGAGCAAATAAGTATTGGATTCATAGTAGGTTTTATCAAAACTCACACCGATCTGGTTGTAAGTCTGGTTAAATCCTGCATAAACCCAGGTATTCATTTTTTGCCAAAGTGCCACCGTTTCCGCATCGCCCTGTTCCCACAGCAAAAGCAGTTTTTGTGCTTCAAGAATCCACGGTGCTTTTTTCGCCGCTTCTTCCGCTGTCAACCCGCCTGCGACCAGCTCGTTAATTTGCTTTTTATACTCGATATCAAACTTTACATAATATTTTCCTGCCAAATGATCACCTTTTATACCGGATGATTCAGGCGTTTCTCCGTTCCCCAATTCGCGATATGCCAGCATGGATTTACAGATATGAATTCCCCGGTCGTTGACCAGACATGTTTTTACAACATCATATCCATTGGCCTTTAAAATTCTTGAAAGTGAGTCGCCAAGGAAATTATTTCGTAAATGACCAAGGTGAAGCGGCTTGTTTGTGTTCGGAGACGAGAATTCTACCATTACCGATTTGCCATTCGAAGGTGATGTTCCAAAATCAGCATCGGAAGAAATATTTCCAAATAAATCCAGCCAGGTTGTGTCTTTAAGGCTGATATTTAAAAATCCCTGAACAATATTACAGCGGTCAACCACCGTAGAATTTGCTTCAAGGTCAGCACCAATGATCTGTCCGATTTCTGCCGGGGCGCGTCTTGTTGCCTTGGTTAACGCGAACGTAACAAATGTATAAAATCCTTCAAATTCCTTTTTGGTGGGTTGCAGTAAAATGTCTTCAACGGTGATGTCAAAATTTTTGTGGACCGCTTTTTGAATGTCTGCTTTCAGTATTGCTTCAATCGTCATGGATTTTGTTTTTATAGAATTTCGGAAGTGTTAATCAAAAATTAAATAACATTCCTCTAAGTTTTTATTTGATTAAAAATATTTTTACATTAATAGACGTTATCACGGATTCAATTAAAATACTATTTCTCTAATCGTTTTTCGGAAGCATCCGGACATTTATAATGCTGTTTTTGCTATTGAAATAACAATTTAAAAGCATGGAAAAGCGCCGAAAAGCATGTTATGGAAATGTTGATAAGCTTTGCTGATTATGTTTTTCTTTTGAATACAAAATTAGGGTAAATATTGAACAGACTTACACCCCGCGACAAGAACTTATGAAGAACCGTTTACTATTTGTGATACAAAGTTGTCTGATCATACAATTTTGCTTCATTGGACCTTCGAAGGTTCAAGCACAATTAGAGCAATCTGATCGTTTAGAAATTCCGACAAATTCGTCTCGTTCAGAGATCTTTGAAGTGTTCACGCTGGGCAACGGTGGTCTTTTAGCGCTTGTTCGCGGCGACGCCAGTTTTGGGAACAGAAATGAAAGCTGGGACTTCACGCGTTATGATACATCGTTGAACCCGGTTTGGCGAGTGAATTATAAGTTAGATTATCGATATGTCCCGGTTATGGCCTATCAGGGAGAGCATTTTGGCTATTGGTTATTTGCCCAGCCGGACACTGATCATTTCCTTTTTCTTCAAATGAATTACAGCGATGGGTTGATCGAAAGTTATAAAGGAAATTTACTTTCGGGGATAGACGTGCAGCAGTTCAAAGTAATTGGAAGCAAAGCGATTGTGGCCGGATATCATCGGTCACGACCTGTTGTTGTCGTTCATTCCTTTTTTGATCAGTCGTCAAAAGTTTTGCCTGGACTCTATGAAAAAAATACCGAACTGAATAATGTCGATATCAATGAACAGGACGGGATCATTAATGTTATCACCTATGCTTATAGAAAGAAAAACTGTGTATTTGAAATCAAAACTTATTCTTATGAGGGGAAATTTCTTAAAAAGACTGCTTTGAGTGATCCAAGAAATAGTTTGATCTCCGGTCAAATTGTACCTCTGAATGCTGATGATTCTTACCTGATCGGAAATTATTCGGTCGGCTGTACGCCTTATTCGCAGGGTTTGTATGTTACGCATATTGCTGACAATGAACCTGAGAAGCCTGAGTTTATAGAGTTTTCAGAATTGCAGAATTTCTTCAATTATATGAAACCCAAACGTCGTCAGCGAATGATGGAACGGATTGGAAAACGGAAAAGTCTGGGCAAAGAAAATAAATTCAGATACCGTTTGCTTGTTCATGAACTGATCCAGACGGAGGACGAAATCGTTCTGGTTGCAGAGGTTTATTATCCAAATCAACGTGCAGGATCTCCGATGATGGTTACGAATGGAGTCACTCGCCCATATTACGCACGTTCATTGGAGGGATTTCGCTATACACATGCGATTGTTTGCGGCTTCGACCGAAATGGAAAATTCAAGTGGGACAATTGTATTCCGATTAAAGACCTGACAAGTTTTGAGTTGCAGGAAATGGTGCAGTTAACGCCCGTCAACGATTATTTTATTCTTGCATATCCACAGGAAGGTACCATTCACACGGAGGTCATCAACCGGGATAAGGTTGTCGTTGAAACTGAAAAATTTAAAATTAGTGCAAAATCTGAATCAGATAAGGTTATAAATAATGAGAACGCCTATCTGGCACCTTGGTATGGCCAATACTTTCTTGCTTACGGAATGCAACGTGTAGGTCCGTCTTCAATCGGGCAGGGCAGGGATGTTTTTTATATCAACAAACTAACCTACAAAACGGAAAGCATAAATAAGGCGGAAAACAGAGAAGGATTGAATGTGCCGCGATGAAGTTAGTCTTTAATGGTTAAGGTTTAATAATTAATGGTTAATGCGCTTGCGCAGGTAGTTCCCTGAGTTATACTTATTGATCCTTTTAAGTTAACTATCAATTCTTTTTCAAAACAAAGCGGAGTCCGTGGTTCAGCATTGCAATTTCTCCAATCATTAACCCTTAACCATTAATAATTAACAATTAATAATCAGTCCACCATCCAGATATGGTCCGCTTCGAAGCCTTGTTCTTTCCACTCCACCAGAACGCGCTGGCTTTCGAGGGTATTTACCTTCATTCCGAAATAATCCGGTTCAATCGGCAGTTCCCGGTTATATCTGCGGTCTATCAGTACCATAAGTTCAACCATTTTCGGTCGTCCAAAGGCTGTCATAGCATCGAGCGCAGCGCGAACCATACGGCCACTGGCCAGCACGTCATCAATTAGTATAACTCGTTTCCCCTCAATCAAAAATGGGACATTTGTTTTATTTGGTAATAACGGAGAATCTCTGCGACGAAAATCGTCACGATAAAAAGTTGCATCAAGATGTCCTAATGGAATATTCTTTCCGGTTCTTTCACGCAATTCAGCAACAACACGCTCTGCAAAGAAAATACCCCTGGGCTGCAATCCCATGATCACAGTATTGTCAAAGTCCTGGTGATTTTCAATAAGTTCCTGACATAACCTGCTGGTCATAATCTCTAACAGAGGGCTGCTTAAAATAAGTCGTTTGATAGACATGGTAATATTTCGCTGAATTTTAGCCTAAATTAAGCTCACAATAACGAAATCAAAAACTTTTCATATTAATAAGTGGAATTTTTGCCGGAAAGAAGATAACCGCATGATAACTAATTTCATGATTCGAGTGCTTTAATCTAATTTTGGGCTATAATTTTAAAAATCTTGCGTTTGACAGTGTTGACTTTTGACACGGACATTAAATTTTTCATCCAGGTGAGCCATTGAATTCGGTTCATTTAATAATTAGATAAGTAGTAATGAAATACCTGATCGCGGGACTGGGAAATATTGGCCCGGAATATGCATTTACAAGGCACAATATCGGCTTCATGGTTCTGGACAGACTTGCAGCGCAAAACGATTTTAAATTCTCTTTTGAAAAACTGGCGTTTGTGGCTGAGTGGAAATACAAAGGCCGGCAGTTTTATTTCATCAAGCCAACCACCTTTATGAATTTGAGTGGGAAAGCCATCCGTTATTACATGGATCAGTATAAGATTCCGAAAGAAAATTTGCTGGTCATTGTTGATGAATTGCAGCTGCCTTTCGGCACTTTAAGGATTAAACCAAAAGGAAGTCATGGCGGTCATAATGGGTTGAAGAACATTGAGGAAATGTTGGGTACGGCTGAATATCCTCGGCTGCGTTTTGGAATAGGGAATAATTTTTCTCGTGGAAGGCAAGTAGATTACGTCCTAAATCCATTTTCCAAAGAAGAAATGTCAGAAATACAAATATTTTTGGACACAGCCGGTGATATGGTCGTTGCCTTTTGTACTTTGGGGATACAATATGCTATGAATAATTACAACCAATGATTGTACTTTTTAAAGAATATATAAATATTTCAAGAATGTAATTTATTTGGTTATTTTAATTTTTGTAAAATATTATTTTTAGTAGTACGTGATAATCAGATGTTAATTGTAAATATTATTAAAAACAATGGCATTTATTCCAAACAATATTCTGTTTTCAGTATTATTACGAATTTGTAATATCAAAATTTATGATGACATTTGTATAAGGAAACAACGCTATAAGAATTGAATAAATCCATGACGCTGAATTAAATATGTATTATATTTGTATTCATACATGGAGTGAAGGTTTTAGTGAAATCTTCTAATATTATCAAATCTTAAATACTTTTACTCCTGATTGATCTAAAATAAGGATTTAATCGTATGTCGATTAAATAATTCAATTTGGTGAAACGAGAAAATTGGAGTATTATTGAAGCTTGTGTGACTTTGTTAAATAAAATGAGTCCTAAGAAAGTAATTAAAAAAGGGACGATATATAAAAGATATAGTTTTGGCTAAATGGTCTGACATCTGATAATTACTAATTTTTGAAGTGAAAAAAGATCTACTATCAGTCTGTAATTTAGTCAAATAAAGATAAGAAAAGGTTAAGGGTTTAGGAATAGTCAGTATAAAGCCGTCTTCATGAGATGGCTTTATCTTTTTATAGGCTCAGCCCAAACTTCTACGCGACGGTTTAACCTGCGTAACTCTTCTGATAAATTTTTTTGATTTGGTCGCGTAGAGCCGTACCCAACCCCTTGGATGCGATCATTACCAATTCCTTTTCTTTTCAGATATTCTCGTACAACATTGACCCGCTGATTGGATAAAAGTAAGTTTTTATCAAAATCACCGATGTTATCCGTATGCCCTTTAAGCATAATTTTTAAATCGGTGCGTGTTTGAAAATAGGAAATCATAGAATCCAGCTGCGCTTTTGCGGGCAATTCCAGGGTATCATTACTTTGATTGAAGAGTAATGTTAACAAAGGGCTATCAAATGTTTCAGGTTTGAGACTGATCAGTGACTTCACTTCCGTAGAACGCGCCGTAGTTTTCACAGGAATACTTCGGGTTTGAAATCCCGGTGCGTTTACAGATATTTTATACGACTCATGCGGTTTTAATTGAAAGGAATATCCACCGTTTTTCACATTGGTTTTGGCTACAAGCGAATCATTGACAGATTTCCGTACCGATACTTCCGCATTTTCGACAGCGGAGAGATTTTTTCCTTCAAAAACTTTTCCGGATACACGAACCAGTCTGGTATCTAATACAGGCGTTTTTTCTTCTTCTGGTTTCGGTTCCTCTTTTACTTTTTCGATTTCCGCAACCAATTCTTTTGGAGCGCGGCTGATCGTCTGATAACTTCGACGGATGAAAACAGGCGTCATTACCCGGTCATATACACGTATTAACGCAACGGAGCCAGCACTAGCCTCATGGTTCGCGACCAAGTCGTCCTGAAATAAATTCAGAACCTGCTCATTATCAAGGATTCCTTCCGTACCCGGATCTTTAAATTCCACCTTGGACAAACCGTTGACATACATTTTTATCACCTTGGTTTCAAAATCTCTCGAATAAACGTAGTGAATGTATTGATTGGCGCGCACCGGTGCTTTTTCACCAATTGCAAAATCGTAGAAATTTAATTTCCCGTCGTAAATGTAACTGCCATAATCACTTTTCCGGTTTTTAAAGTCGAGCACGCGTTTCCAGCTGTCCAGCTCATTTAGTTTAAAATAAATTTCGACGGTAAAAGATTTATTCAAAAAACCGTTTGCTTCCTTATTATTAAATTGTAGTCCTGAATTTTTTTCAAATTGATATACCGTCCGGATGATCTCCGGGACGCCATTTTCTCCGCTTCCGGGGACTTTTTCTTTTACGAACTGTCCCGCTTGTCCTAAATGATGTAAAGCCGGGCCGCCTTTTTCAATGGGCAGCAAGCCATTATTGAAATCATAGGTCCACTGGCTTTGTGAAAAAACTGAAAAACAGGAGTGGCTCAGAAGAAGAACAAGAAGCCACTTTGCATTTTTTTTACTAATCATCTTCAAAAATATAAAAAAGACAGGTTGAAGCCGAAATGGTTCTTGTATTTTTGAAACATAATTACTCTTTACGGTGAAAAATATTTTAATAGGTCTCGTTTTTTCCATTCTATGGGCCTCTGCTTCTGTTGCGACAAAATTTGGTGTCCAGTCCGCATCTCCTTTGATATTAGCAAACGTTCGTTTTTTTATCGCAGGTATATTGCTGTTAGGTTTTTCTTACATTTTTAGCAAAGGTGAGGCTTATAAATTTCCGAACCGAAAGGAATTTTTGCAGCTTGGTTTGTTCGGATTTTTAAACACAACGCTGTATCTCGGTTTATATGTAATGGCCATGAAATATACAGCTGCCGGTATCGGCAGCCTGGCTGTTTCAATAAATCCCTTGATTATCGTTTTATTATCGGCCTGGTGGCTTAGCCGTCGTCCTCGGCTGGGTGAGTGGCTGGGGATTATTCTAGGCATGTTAGGCGTAGCCATTGCAACTTATCCGCTGCTGGACGGTGCAACTACCAAAATAGAAGGTATATTGATACTACTTGTAAGCATGATCGCCGTTTCGGCGGCTAGTGTATACTATGCTACGGTTGAATGGAAATTGCCGAATCTGCTGATCAACGGCTGGCAGGTTATGCTTGGCGGAATATTTCTGCTTCCGTTCACATTCATTTTCGGCAATTTTTCTGTAACAGCCTGGGATTTTCGATTTTGGGGATCTGTATTGTGGCTGAGTCTTGCAGTATCAATAGCCGGACTAATTTGCTGGTTTTACCTCTTACGAATCGATACGGTCCGGGCTTCGTTGTGGCTTTTCCTTTGTCCATTATTTGGCTTCTTTTTTGCCTGGTGGCTCATGGACGAGCCGGTAACCATTTACACAGTCGCCGGATCATTGTTTGTTATTGTCGGCTTGTACTTTGGACAAAAAGCGAAAATCACCGGAAGGGTAGCTATAAAAAAGTAGTCATTCTCAGGTTATTAGTTCTGAGAATGACTACTTTTTTTATGAAGTATCAATAATTAATCAGTTTCAATTTGCCCGCTGAGATATAGTCGAGCCTGACCTCCGATGTTAACGCGGTCTCCATCAAGATCACATTTCAGAAAACCGCCGCGTTTCGAAAGCTGTTTTGCTGTAAGATCAGTTTTTTCCAGTTTTTCAGACCAGTACGGAATCAGCGTTGTGTGTGCAGAACCTGTTACGGGATCCTCATCAACGCCCGACTGCGGGGCGAAAAAGCGAGATACAAAATCCACATCGTCGCCAGGTGCAGTGACGATAATGCCTCTTGCCGGGATAGTAGAAAGCACAATAATGTCAAAATCAAGGTCTCGAACTTCTGCTTCTGTATCTAAAACGACCATGTAATCTGTTTTTCCCTTATACACTTCCAGAATTACGGCATCACGTAGTCCTTCCATTAAGGCAGGAGGTGGAACCGCGATGTGGTACTGGTCGACCGGGAAATTTAATGTTAACCAGTTGTCCTTGCAAAGTACCGTCAGTTCACCACTCAGAGATTCAAATTTGATAAGATCTCCTTCATAACCCTGAATGTTAAAAATAACGTATGCAGAAGCGAGCGTAGCGTGCCCGCAAAGTTCTACTTCCAGAAAAGGCGTAAACCAACGAATGTGGTAACCATTTTCAGTAGGAACGTAAAATGCAGTTTCTGCGAGATTATTTTCCGAAGCAATATTTTGCAAGGTTTCGTCGGGTAGCCAGTTTTCTAAGGGAACAACCGCAGCCGGATTTCCAGAAAAAAGTTGATCGGTAAATGCGTCTATTTGATATATATTCAGTTTCATCTATTTTGGGCCAGGTGTTAATTTAATCCAAGGTATTAATTTTTTTTTCTATAAAACGTAGTCGTGAATGGAATTTTTCAAGAAATTTATTAAAATCTGATAAGGCTCGAATATGACAGACTTTGAAATGATTGCCTTAAAACTCCCGATCGGGTATACGTTTTAGAATATCTTCATAAGCCAGCCCACAATTAAACGAAGCTTTTCTCTCTAATTGTTCAACAACAAAATAAACTTTAACGTCTCCTGTTTTTCATTCGTAGATAAACGCCATTTGTCCAGCCAAAGCCCTCCTGAATATCGTATTCTCCGCCGCCGGCTTCCAGGTTAGTATCAGAAACGTTATATTTTTCCATCATTTTCCCCGTCCTTTTAAATTCTTTTTCATTGAGAGACAGCCATTCATCGCTCAATTCATTGGCTGTTTTGTGGAAATTATAATTCCTAAGGCCCTTATAAGTGATCCACTGTAAAGGTGCCCAGCCGTTTGGTGCATCCCACTGCTGTCCGGATTTGACGGCAGTAGTAAGCAGTCCGCCCGAGCGCATGAATTGCAACCTTATATATTTTCTGACATAATGAGACTGTTGTTTTCTGGCCAGTTTAAAAAACAAAGGAAAGGTTCCGGCCAGTGTAACAGCTTTTGTAAAATCTTTTTTTACAAAATTGTAGTCCATGTAATAGTTGCGACTTTCGTCCCAAAAATATTTTTCGACTGCCTCGCACCTCATGTTCGCTTTATTTTCATAAAGCTTAAAATTTTCATAATCTTCATTCAAAAGGTATGCTTCCGCCAGCGTTTTTTCCAGATGATGCATCAGGCAGTTCAGATCAATTGGGAGGATATCGGTTGTCTGGATCGATGAAAAATCATTTTCATCTTCAAACCACCGACTGCTAAAATCCCATCCCGATTCTGCGGCAGCGCGTAGATGGCGATAGACAGATTCCGGAGAAACCTGATGATGCTCTACAGCTTCCTCTGCCAATTCAATATCTTCCTTATAGGCTTCAGGGCGAGGTGTGGATTTGTCGTCCCAATAGCGATTCAATAAAAAGCCATTCGGCAATCGGACCACGCGCCGGTATGCGGTGTAATCCTCCTTTGAAGAATTTCCTTCATCCATCCAGTAATCATACTCCCGCTGCATCTGAGGAAGATACTTTTTTAAAATCTTCTTGCCGTCCATCTCGCTATATAGTCGCACCATCAGTGAAAAAAATGGCGGCTGAGAGCGGCTTAAATAATAAGTCCGATTTCCTGTTGGAACGTGGCCGAACTCATTGATCAGATATGAAAAATTGTTGACCATATTTTCGATCAGATCAACACGGCCGCATTCTTTAAGCCCAAGCATAGTAAAATAGCTATCCCAGTAATATATTTCCCGGAATCTTCCACCCGGGACAACGTACGGATGTGGCAAGGGAATCAGCGATCCGCCTCGTTCCTGACTCTCAGGCTGACGGGTAAGGTAGGGCCAAAGTTTCCTGATATGCTGTTCGGTTGTCAGGTCTTTATCGGGCGTGTACTCAACCTTTATTTCAGCAGGAATTTTGAAATGATCATGCACAAATTTTTCCAGATCAAATTCCGAATTATTTTTTTCGTGGTGATACTTTTCTATAATTAGGACCGGATCTTCCAAAGGGATACAATCCGCGAAGGTTTTCGAATCTTTGAAAATATGACTATTTTGAACGTCACTAAAAAAGTTGCCAAACAACTCTTCCGGAGATGTGAGAGATTGACCAAATGTAACTGATGAGGCAATGAATCCGAACAAATCTTATGGCGTTTTAAAGTTCACATTTTATTTTAATCAACGGATGACCGCATAGGATAAAGGTACCACTTTAGGGTCAAAATAATCGGATCGTATTCATTTCTAAACTTTTTATAATCAGTTTTTTACTTCGGTGAAGTTTAATTTTGGCAACCTCATCGCGCTTTCGATGATTTGAATTTCGATACTTAAAATTCCGGCTTCTGCCTTAAAATTAATCTTCTCAGCGTCGTCTGTCGGTTTATGGTAGTCATCGTGCCCTCCGGTGTGAAAAAATAAGACCGGAATTTGTTTGGCATAAAACGAACCATGATCTGAGCCTCCGCTGCCGGCCGCATCTGTGAAAAATTTAATATCACTTTTGACAGGTTTAAAAATTTCCGGCCATTGATCGCTCGTACCAAAGCCACCGATACCAACGCCGCGTTCAGGGTTATATCTCCCGATCATATCCATGTTACACATAAAGCTGATTTTGCTTAATGGCAAGGTAGGATTGTTTACAAAATGTTTCGATCCTAAAAGTCCTAACTCTTCCGCGCCGAATGCTATGAAGAGAAAATTGTAGGCTTCCTTTGTTTCGTTACCCGAAAAATAACGTGCCAGTTCAAGTAAACCCGCGACACCAGAGGCATTGTCATCTGCGCCATTGTGTATTTTTCCCTCAGGATGGTCATCTTTTGAACTCCCCTGATTTCCTAACCCTAAATGATCAAAATGCGCACCGACGACGATCGTGAATGCTGCTCCGTTATCAAGAAAGCCGATTATATTATGAGTTTTACGTAAACTATCCGGAACAACAACACGCCGGACTTTTGCAATAAACTCCTGCTTGAATCCATCCGTGCCCAAAGGCTTTAATTGATATTTTTTGAATTCTTTTTCGACATAAGATGCCGCTTTTGCATTTTCCTTACTTCCTGTTCCGCGGCCCTTCATTTTGTCGGAAGCAAGTTTGTATATGTGTTTTGATATAATTTCAGGCGAGGGAGAAATCGTTTGCGCCGGGACTTTGGTAATTAAAAATAAAAAGAGCGTTGAAAAAAGGTATTTCATTTGCATTGGAAATTGATTGATGATCTCGCAATAGTAAAATAGAGAGGGAGGCCCCGCAGAACCTCCCTGATTATTTGATAATAGAAAAGTTTCTACTTGATTTTTCTCAATTCCTCGTAAATAACATCCATAATGGCTGTACGAGTATTAAGCGTGGAGACCTTTGGATTATCTCTAGTTGGATAAACTCTGTTGGAAAGGAACACATAATTAAGGTTCACTGAGGGGTCAGCCCACACCATAATACCCGTGAAACCGGTATGTCCGAAACTAACCGGATGGGCATACTTTGGGGCGTTACCTGTGAATTTAAAAGAAGGCTTATCAAATCCTAATCCACGGCGACTTCCCATTTCCGGATACTGATAACGGGTGAATTCGAACAGGGCATCTTTGCTTAACAATTGTTTTCCTCCATAAAAACCCTTCTGCAAATACATCTGCCAAACTTTCATCACGTCATTAGCATCTCCGAAAAGTCCTGCATGACCACTTAATCCACCAAGCAAAGCTGCTGCTTCATCATGAACTTGTCCGTGAATTAAGGTTTGACGGAAGAAGGTATCACGCTCAGTAGGAACGATCTGATCCAGATTATAAAAACGTCTCGGGTTGAAAGTAAGCGAAGTCGCCCCCAGTTTTTTGTAAAAATTATTTTTAAGATAATCCTCAAATTCTACACCGGTCAGATTTTTTACGATTTGCGGATATAGAATGAAGGACAAATCGCTGTAAACATATCCTTCCTCAGGATTTAATGGTGAATCAGCAATTTCCTTATATAATTTCTTGCCATAATTTTTACGAAGAAAAAGACTGTCGCCCACTACCGAAGTCGGATATTTTGCTGACTGCCTGGTGCTAAAAAGTTTCTTTTTTAAAGTTCCATCCGGATTTTTAGCTTCTTTCCAGAACATGATATAAGATTTCAAACGCGCACTATGGGTCAGAACACGGCGCCAAGTTAAATCTGCTTTGTTTGATTTTTTGAAATCAGGCAGGTAATCCTTCATCGTAGCATCGAGGTCAAACTTCTTTTGATCGTACAAACTCATCAGGGCAAGTGTTGAAGCTGTAATTTTAGTGACGGACGCCAGGTCATACAAATCGGTCAGTTTCACCGTCGCAGCACCTTCATACGTATGTTTTCCATAAGCTTTTCTGAAAAATACTTTTCCATCTTTCGCAAGTTGTACAACACAGCCAGGCGTTGCTTTGGCCGTAATGGCCAGATTTGCAATGGAATCAATCTTGAAAGTGATCAATTTTGAATCCAACCCAAGCTCCTCAGGAATGGTATATTTCAAGCGTTCCAGCGCAGGCGTATCTATACCCAGTGCATACGGAAATTTCGCATTGACTGTTACGGGGAGTTTCCCTCTTGCAGGTATGGCTCCAAATATTAATTGCGCAGAAAGATCCTGTGTGAAAGGTGTTAGCTGATAAGCCATAACCAGTGCTTTTGCAGCTTCCGGTGTTGTGATTTTGTTTAAAACGTATGGATTTCCAAAAACAGAAACAACTGCCTTTTTCGTGGCCATCAGTTCCTGTAACATGGCACTCATTTGCTCCGTCAATCCATAATTAACCCGTGGCGAAATACTGCTTAAATGGAGGCCGACCAGTAATAGGTTATAGTCTTTAAGTTTTGCACGAACAGCTTCAATTTGTTGGGGAGTCGCTTTTGCGGGAACAACAAAGTGGTCTACCTTGGTATATAACCCAAGTGTGTTTTGGAAAGTGGTTATTGAATCAGCACCAAGTGATATGGATGCAATTTTTAATGTATCGAGTTCACGCAGCGGAAGTATGTTACCCTCATTTTTCAAAACGGTCAACGCTTTTTCAGTCAGCAGCCGGTTTGTTAATTCTGCGGATTTTGGGTTCAAATCTTCGTAAAGATTTGTCAGATCGACAGGTTTGTAATGATTCAGTCCAACCCAGGCCTTCGCTTCCAGTACTTTCTTGCAACGAAAGTCTATTTCAGCTTGCGAAATTTTTCCTTCCGCGATACTTTTTTTGATTTCGGCAACGGCTTTGGAAACGTCTTCGGTAAATTCCAGAATATCCATTCCAGCTTCCAGTCCCATCGCATCCGCCTTTCCATCAGCAAAATATTTTGTCACGCCCTTCATATTCATCGCATCCGAGTAAATCAGACCCTGATAGCCTAATTTGTGACGAAGGAGATCTGTAACAATCGGCTTAGATAATGTAGATGGTAAATTTGGTGTGTTATCTAGTGCAGGGATGCTCAAATGCGCGATCATCATCCCCGATAATCCATTGTTCATAAGCACTTTGAATGGATATAATTCCAAAGTATCCAGCCTGGTAATATTGTGATTGATCAGTGGAAGATCGTAATGAGAATCAACACCTGTATCTCCATGTCCCGGAAAATGTTTTGCGCTGGTTAACAAGCCGTTATCCTGCATCCCTTTCATGTAAGCGAGGGCCTTTTCAGCAACTTTATACTTGTTTTCTCCAAAGGAACGGAAGCTGATCACCGGATTGTTGGGGTTGTTATTGATATCTGCGACGGGAGCAAAATTGATATGCATCCCAAGCCGTTTGGCTTGCTGCGCCAATTGTTTCCCCATTTGATAAATCAAGTCATCATTTCCCTGAATGGCACCCAAAGTCATTTGATATGGATAACGAACCGTGCTGTCAATGCGCATCGCGAGACCGAATTCAGCGTCCATTGCCACTAATAAAGGTACTTTTGAAATTGACTGGTAATAATTTGTAAGTTTTGCCTGAGGCACAGGTCCGCCCTGAAAAAATACCACCCCGCCAATTTTATTCTCTCTGATCAGTTTTTCAATCGCGGCAGGATTGCTCGTTTTAGGATCAATTACGGCACGTTTTACATCTGAAACCGCTGCAACCATAATTAATTGAGAAATCCGTTCGTCGGGCGTCAATGTTGCGAAGACAGAGTCAACCCATTGTCGATTTTTGTTTAAAAATTGTGGAGGCGTAGTAGTTTGTGCCTGAACGGTGTGAATCGCAAACAGTAAAAATTGAAATACGAAGAAAATTATAGCTTTTTTCATGAATCGGAATAGAAATAGTATCAAGTTTCCAAAGTTTGGAAAAAAACGGACTTAAACAAAGCTTACTCATTTTAGATGTCGTTCTTACGCAGCTCTTCAGGCAAAAGCGAGACCCAGGAGGAGACCAGCAAGAATTATAATATAAGAGGGGATTTTTGTGAAGAAAAGTATAATCAGCGTACCTGCAACGGTTAATACAGGTTGCCAGCTGATAGCCATTGGTTCAAACATCGATGCGGCAGCAGCAATCGTGAGTCCGCAGCTTGTGGCATGAACTCCGTTAAGAGAAGCACGTATCCCGCGAAATTTTTTAAGTTGGTCCCAGATTGGGTAGGCAAAAAATATGAAGAATGTACCTGGCAGGAAAATTCCGGCTGTGGCAACAAAACCACCGATAATTTGGCCAGTGATACCAAATTCCTGCATGGATAAACTGCCCACATAGGTCGCGATAGAAAACACGGGGCCTGGAACCACTTGTGTCAGAGCCATCCCGGAAAGAAATTCCTGGTTTGTCAGATAGTGTTTAAATTCTACAAATTCGTTATAAAGAATTGGAATTAGAACTTGTCCTCCTCCAAAAACCAAACTTCCGTTACGATAAAAATTTTCAAACAAACGAACCGGTAATGATTTTGTGACTGTACCAATTCCAGCGGCTACAATTAAAACAGAAATCCAGAAAATAATTGGTCGCCAGGTAATCCGTATAGGCCCACGCTCCATTTTTTCATGTTTTCTGAAATTCAGCGAAGCTGCAACTCCACCGGAAATAATCAGCAGTGGCGTCATATAGGGTGAGGGAAATAAATAGGCAAGGATTGTAGAAAGGATCAAAAAAGACCAGCCTTGAAAATTATGAATTACTTTACGGGCAATTGCATAACCACCATGCATCAGAAATGCAACGGCCATTGGCCCTACGAATTTGGTAAAAGACAGGGATATTTGCTTTTGTTCAAGCATATGAATACCAATGGCCGCCAGCGTCATCAGTATCATGGCTGGTAAAGACCAAACCAGCAACGTCAGATAGGCGAGTGGCTGTCCGCCGATTTTCAGACCTATTGCGGTAACTGTTTGTGTTGAACTTGGTCCGGGCAGTACCTGGCAAAGTGCTTGTAATTCCAGTAATTCTTCTTCTGTGATATACCGTCTCATTTTGACAAGCCGCTCAATCATCATCATAAGATGAACCTGTGGACCTCCAAATGCTGTGAAAGACAGCAAAAGGATGTCCAGAAGATAAATGATGTATCGAAATCGCCGGATGGGATGGTTCAAGAGCGTGGGTGATTATTTTTTTAATCCCAATTCACGTAAACGCTCGTCCAGAAATTCTCCGGCAGTCATATTGACGTACATTTTTGGAAATTCACGGCTCACACAACTTTCCAGGCTCGTCAGATTCATGTCTGCGCGGGGATGCATAAAAAAGGGGATTGAAAAACGTGAAGTGCCCATTTTTTCACGCGGGGGATTTACAACCCGATGAATAGTAGATTTTAATTTATGGTTTGTAAGGCGGTCAAGCATATCGCCAACATTAACGACGATCTGGTCAGGAAGCGCTGTAATGGCAATCCACTTTCCATCACGACGCAAAACTTCCAGACCTTCCGCGCTTGCACCCATCAGCAGAGTAATCAGATTGATGTCGCCGTGGGCGGCAGCTCTTACAGCACCATCAGGTACTAAATCAGGATTTTCGATGGGGAAATAATGCAGTGCACGAAGGATACTGTCGCCACTTTTTACTTTATCTTCAAAATAATCTTCGGAAAGATCGAGGTAAACAGCAATGGCGCGAAGCAGCGTTTTGCCGGCATTTTCAAAAGTTTTATAAACTTCAACAGTATAGTGCTCAAATTCGGGAAGCTCTGTTGGAAATACGTTTTTCGCCATTTCACCGATCGGCTCCGGCTGGCCCACATGATAGAATTCCTTTAAATCTGCTACTTTGAAACCTTTCGCAGTTTCCTTGCCCTTTCCAATGTAACCGCGTTGTCCAAACAATTCCGGGAACTCGTACTTCTTTTTCTCTGGCTCAGGCAAAGAGAAAAAACGCTGTACGATGTCGTAGAGTTTTATTCTTAATGCATCGCTAAGTCCATGATTTTTAATTGCAACAAATCCTATATTGGTAAATGCAGCCCCAAGGTCTGCCACAAATTTTGCTTTTTTTTGCGCATCTCCTGAGGTAAAATCTGCCAGGTCAAGCGAGGGTACTTCATCTAATAATGCAGGTTCCATAATTCTTTTTTATGCAAAGTATAAAACAATCTGTTGTTCATGCAACTAATTTCAGCGAACATTCAACTGCTGTACGCAGTGAGCCATTAGTTTGTTAATTTTTATGTACTAAAAGCATCAAGATTTTTGGATGATTGATAGAGTTTTTTCTATCTTTAAATAGACGAAATTCGATTATTTGAGAGATAACTCTATATTTACGTCCTGATTTAACACCGATTTGAGGCTTGATAGTCAAATCCGGATTGAATATCAACGTATACTTCAAAAGCAAATGCTCTTTAATTCACTACATTTTTTACTGTTTTTTATTTTTGTAACAACCTTTTATTATACCCTTCCATACAGATTCCGGTGGGTGCTTTTGCTTGCAGCGAGTGCCTATTTTTATGCCTCATTTATTCCGGTTTATCTTATTATTCTGGGCGTTGTAATCGTCATAGATTATTTCGCGGGAATCTGGATTGAAAATGCCCAAGGTCGAAAGCGGCTTTTGATATTGATTCTGAGTCTTGTCGCCAACGTTGGATTTCTTGCTTTTTTCAAATATTTCGATTTCCTGAACAACAATATCACTTACGCGCTGCAACTTATCGGCCAGAAAAATGAAATGCCGCCTTTAAGAGAAATGTTTCCTGCACTTATACTGCCTATCGGACTGTCGTTTCATACATTTCAGTCCATGAGTTATACAATTGAAGTATACCGGGGAAATCAAAAAGCAGAATATAACTTCGGGATTTATTCGTTGTATGTACTTTTTTACCCGCAACTGGTAGCAGGTCCCATCGAAAGACCTCAAAATGTGTTATGGCAGTTTCGGGAAAAATTCGCTTATGACTGGGAAAATGTCAGGACCGGGCTCACGCTGATCGCCTGGGGAATGTTTAAAAAAGTGGTGATCGCAGACCGACTTGCACTCGTGACGGATCCAGCGTATGCCGATGTTCAAAGTCAAAGTCCGGCAACTTTGTTGATCGCAACATTTTTCTACTGTTTTCAGATCTACTGCGATTTCTCAGGTTACTCCGACATCGCAATCGGAACAGCGAGAGTAATGGGTTTTAAACTGATGACAAACTTCAACGCACCGTATTTCGCAGAATCCATATCAGAATTCTGGAAACGTTGGCATATCTCGCTCTCGACCTGGTTTCGTGATTACGTTTACATTCCGCTCGGCGGCAACAGAAGATCCAAAAGCAGAGTTTATTTTAACACGATGACTATCTTTCTGCTGAGCGGTTTGTGGCATGGGGCCGACTGGAAATTTATAATCTGGGGTTGTATTCACGGAGTCTATCTGATCCTCGCGCAGATTTTCAACACCCATGCAATTTTTCGTCCTGATCATGCCGGAAAGGGTGGGACCCTGCCGGTCCGGATATTTCATATCATCTGGACATTTTTGCTTGTTGCCCTGGCATGGATATTTTTTCGGGCAAACAGTGTTTCAGAGGCCTTTCAGATCATAGAAAAAATATTCACTTTCTCCGATTATCAAATCCCTGAACTTGCAATGAATAGCGGCGAATTTATTTTCTCGCTGGCTCTTTTGATTCTGCTGATGGTCAAGGATAAATATTTTGCCAGGTATGTTCCGGATACGAAAATGTTCTGGATTCTGTTTACGCTGACTTGCCTCTGCTGTTATCTGTTTGGGGTTTTTACAAGTAATCAATTTATCTATTTCCAATTTTAGGCTATGGGATATATGAATAGTTTAATTCGGTATTTCGCGCTGTTCGTGTCTGGAGTTATTTTCGTAGTCAGTTTGTCTCCGGTTTTACAAAGAAAAATCGCTGCGAAAGGCTGGATTCCTGATCAATATCGATTCGGGGATCTGTACAATACTTCGAATCTGAGAAAGTTCAAGGAGCTTGATTATAAACAAAATGCAACGCTTTTACCTTCTGATAAACCAACAGTAAAATCTCAGAATGTTGATTTGTACACGATTGGTGATAGTTTCACACCGATGGATACAAGCTTTTATGCAGGCCGTAAAAACTTTCACATCTGGCTGGGTGCTTATATCGATACGGTAAAACTCGACACGACAAAAAGGTCAATCTTGGTTATTGAGGTGATTGAGAGAACAATTCAGGAGCGTTTGCGCAGTGACTACAAAGCGTTATATTTTGACAAAGGATTTCAGATTGAGGGACAAATGAAGCCCAAAGCTCCTGAGGAAGCAGCACAGGAACCATCATTTTGGTGGGATAAATTTGGCGATCAGATCAATCAGCGAATCGAATTTTTATTATTTAATTATGACCCGTTCCTGAAATTAAAAGAAGTTAAATCCAATATTATGTTATCCTGGTTTGACCGGACACATTCCGGAGCCATCATTTCCAGAAATCATGAATTTTTGTTTTATAACATCGAAGCTGACAGGAAAATTGGTCTGTCTCCTTTTTACAATATTTCAACCGGATCGGTAGATACGATAGTAAATAATATGAACAATATTCGTGATTATTATAAAGGAGCTGGATTTGATGAGGTTTATTTTTGTTTCGTTCCAAACAAAGTAACGGTTTGCGAAAATGACCGTTTTCCATATAACAACCAAATTTCGAGGATAGAAAAACATCCTGAACTTCAAACGCCAATTCTTTCGATACAGGATACAATCCGAAGCCACCCGGAATGGTATCATCTGGGAGACGGGCACTGGACCGTAAAAGGGCAGCGTTACTGGCTGAAAACTGTTAACCAATTGGTAAGGGAGTGGGAAGATAAAAAAACGTCGAAAGATTTCTAGAAAAAACTGGAACCAGTTACCATAGTAACTGCCGCAAGTCTAAACCATTTAAAATTTTACTTGTCTTAAATGGTAGCGAATATGATAACGAAAAAATATCTGGATGATCTGGAATATCAAATCACAGGTGCCTGCATCGATGTACACAAACATCTTGGTCCAGGGCTTCTGGAAAGTGTATATCAAAAATGTCTCGCGCATGAGCTACGTTTAAGACAAATCCTTTTCTCGTCAGAACATACCATTGACGTAGTCTACAAAGGCTTTCATCTGGACACAGCTCTGCGTGTTGATTTTTTAATTGATAATTGTCTGGTAATGGAAATTAAAGCAGTAGATTCGATCCTGCCGATACATGAAGCACAATTGCTGACCTATATGAAATTACTAAAAACGCCTAAAGGACTTTTAATAAATTTCAACTGCACCAACATCATCCAAACTGGTAAAAAACCATACGTAAACGAATTCTATCGCAACCTGCTTTGAATATTTTAGCTTATCTACCACCTAAGACATTTAAGGAAAGCTAAGAAAAATTAAGAAAAAAACTTAGATGAAACCTTATATGTCTCAGGTGGTAGTCAAAATGTATGGTAACTTATTCTTTTAAACTTTTGATGTAAGCGATGGTTTGGGGCACTTGTTTCATAAATGATGGGCTTTCGTCTTCTATGAAGTAATGTTTAATTCCGGCTTTTTTGGCGGCTTTCAGCACACCCGGAATATCAATTTGTCCTGTTCCTAAGGCAACATCATTTTCAACCGGAGTTCCGCCGGATAAATCTCCTTTGACGCCTTTTCGTAAATCTTTTAGGTGCATTAACTTCCAGCGACTTCCATATTTATTAAGCAGTTTAACCGGGTCCTGGCCGGGAAAGGCAGTCCACAATACATCCATTTCGAAAGAAACATTTTCAGGATTAGTGTTTTTTACGATGTAATCGAAAAGAGTTCCGTCTTCATAAGGGACGAATTCATAACCATGATTATGGTAACAAAGTGTTATACCATTTTCTTTCAGAATCTTTCCTGCTTTGTTAAAATCTGCGACAGCTTTTTTTGCTGTTTCCAGGTTAAAATTTCCTTTTTCATGAGGAATCCAGGCCACCATCACAAAGTTTGCCCCAAGGATTTTCGCGTTGTCGATAGTCTCCTGAGGATTGCTCACCAGCGATTCATATCCAGCGCCAATGGATGGCATTTTTATATTTCTTTTATCCAGTTGCTTTCTCAATTCAGCCGTAGTCATACCCTTCTGCGGTCCGCCTTCAAGTTCTGTTATACCAAGAGTTTGAATTGAATCAAGTGTTGCTTCGATTCCTTTTGGGAAACTTGAACGGAAAGTGTACGCCTGAGCACCTATTGGTTTGGTATATAATGGTTTTCCCGACTGTGCGTAGCTGCTGCTTTGAAAGAGTACGAAGGCAATCAGGATATTAGAAAAATTTACGATTTTACTCATATGTTTAAAGTAAGTAGATTAAAATATGACATGTTTTTTGTGCCAGAATGAAAAGATGCTTTGGCAACAGAAATACTGTATGAAATTGACATTCCTGGTATCGAAACAATTTAATACCCGTCCGCCTTAATTTCCTTTTCTGTTATTTCACCATATTTTTTCACCTGTTCCTTTATTTCGGAAGCTTTACCAACCATTACAAATTGCAGGTTGTCTTTCGGGAAATATTGCTGGATAATACTTTTGGCCTGGGCTGTTGTCAAACCATCCACTTTTGCCTGAAAAGTATTGATAAAGTTTTCATCGAAATTGTAAATGAACATATCCGTCAATAACCCTGCAAGTGCTCCGGCAGATTCGTAATTTGGCGGAAAATCTCCTTTCACGTACGCTTTTGCCGAGGCCAGTACCTGGCCATCAATACCGGTTTTATGCAGGCTGTCGAGAACGCTCAGTGCCATATCAATCGCCGGAACAGTGGATGCATTTTTTGTAAATGTGCTGACTACAAATGTTCCTGCCATTTTATACCGGCTGAAACGGCTGCTTGCGCCATAAGTGAGTCCTGAATTGACACGAAGCGCATCGTTAAGCCAGGAAGTAAATCGTCCGCCCAAAACGGTGTTTACAACCAATACCGGAATATAATCGGGCGAGCTATATGGAATTCCTTTTCCTCCGATATAAAATGTGGTCTCTCGGGCATCGTCCTTATTCACCAGAAGTACACGGCTCTTTTCAAAATTCATGTCTGGTACGGCGCGTTTGATCATTCTCGCTTCTGCCGTTTTCCATCCGCCAAAAAGGGCGGTGATACGCTTCTTCATATCAGCCGTTTTAAAATCACCAACGACTGCAATGGCGCCTTTTCCTGTTGTATAATTGGTTTCGTAAAATTTCTTTACATCCTGGACAGAAGTTTTTTCAACTGTCGACTTTGTGCCGGTCGTTGGATTTGCGTAAGGATGTTTAGCAAAAACAAAACCATTGAAATAATTCCCAATCACGCTGCGAGGACTTTCCTTTACCTGAGATAATTCCAGTAATGTACGTTGTTTATGCTTGTCAAATTCTGTCGGATCAAAAACAGGATGCATGATTACCTCTTGTAATACATCGAACAATTTGTCCTGATCTTTTACTGCAAAAGACGAATAAACGCTGGCACCTTCCTTACCCGCAGCCGTCGATAAATTTGCCCCGACAAAATCTGTTATTTCTTCAATCTGAGACTTTGTATATTTTTTAGTACCAAACACCAAAGCATCAGCAGTCAGACTGGCAAGACCATATTGATCGCCATCATTGATGGACCCGGCATCAAAAACCGCAGAGAAATTAACCATCGGAACTTCATGTTGTTCCATGAGATAGACAGTAAGTCCATTTTTAAGTTGAAATTTCTCGTATTTCGGCACTTTAAAACTACCCTGCGCAGACGCGAAAAGGGATGTCAGTGCCAGAAGTAAGGACAGTATATTTTTCATGCTTAATTTTTAAATTCGTAGTGTATAAAAAGAAATTTCAGGCTTTCTTGTCTGGTAAGAGATATCCAACCGTCCTGTTCCTTTCCGTAAAATATTTTGCCGCAACCCTCTTGATATCCTCAATGGTCACTTTCTCGTATAATTTTGGCGCGTCATACATTTTTTTAAAATCGCCAAAGAAAACTTCATAAGTTCCCATACTGTTTGCCTTGCCGTTAATCGTTTCCATGCTCCGGTAAAATTCCATCAGCTTTTGGTTTTTTACTTTTTGCAGCTCATTTTCAGTAACGCCATTTTTAATCACATCGTCAATCTGTGCTAAAATCGATTTTTCCAGATCGCCTGCTGAGATACTATCGCCGGCAATCGCATACACATTGAATAATCCAGGATCGAAATTTTCACTCATAAATGTATAAACCTGCGAGGCGATCGTGGTATCCATGACCAGCGATTTTACCAAACGCGAAGAATTGCCCGACGTCAGCAAACTGCTGAAAAGGTCCAGTGCATAATAATCCTCGTGACCGGTCTGCGGTGTATGGTAAGACAACAGCACGTTTGGGGTCGTAATATCCTTATACGTCGTTACGCGACGCTCGCCATTTTGTTCTGGTTCAACAGTGCGGATTTTAGGAGGCAAACCTCTCGCGGCAATGGGTGCCATATACTGATCGGCCAACTTACGGACCTGATCGACTGTAATATCGCCGACCACTACCACCGTCGCATTGTTAGGTGAATAATAGGTTTTGAAATAATTTTCAAGATCGTTTTGCGTCCAGCTTTTGATATCTGATTCAAATCCAATAACCGGAAACATGTAGGGATGCTCCTGGAATGCGACTGATTGAACAAGTTCACCCAGTAACCGATAATTACTGTTTTCCAAACCCGTACTTCTTTCCGATAACACAACGCCGCGCTCGCTTTCCACCATTTTCGGATCGATTGTCAGGTCCGATATCCTGTCTGATTCCAGTTTGAAAATTGTCTCCAAAGCATCTTTCTGAAACCAGTCGGTATATACTGTCACGTTCTCGCTCGTGTAAGCATTGTTGGATCCACCGCTGGCTTCCATGACGCGGTCAAATTGTTTGGGCCCATAGTTTTTGGAGCCGTTGAACATCATGTGTTCAAAGAAATGAGATAAACCCGTTATCCCATGCACCTCATTTCTAGAACCAACTTTCCAAAACAAATACATATTGGCGTTTGGTATGGAATGGTCTTCCAAAACCAGGAATTTCATGCCGTTGGCAAGTGTGAATGTTTTTACATCCTCAGATTTGCTTTGGGCATTGGCCATACCGATACCAGCCATCATCGCTGCTCCGAGCAATAGTTTACGTAGCCTCATATATAAATTTCAAGATTTGTTTTTGTAATAATAATCAAAAAACGCAAACGGAAAACAGCGAATTGATGAATGGTAAAGTTTTACTGTATCTGACCTGAAGTTTGAAGAGTGACTTGCAAGTTACTCACAGTTAGTTTTTTATGTAGTTTAATACGTTAAATAAGTTGCAAAAAATAAACTTCAACAATATTGTTACTATCACTGTATTTTGACGTCATTACTGTTAATATACTGACCGACAACAAATAATACTTCCACTTACTCTTTAATTATTGCTTTATGAAAAAACTATTTTTACTTAAACTGCTTCCCTTCGTGGTGTGCATCCTCATGCATTCTCTGGCTATCGGTCAAAATAATGCGAATGTTAACTGTCCGAATCCTGCCGGTGGATGCGATACGATTGCGATCGAGCAAAAAATAAGTCCTTGGCGTGTTGGTGGATTTATTGGGCCTGCCGTAGCATTTTGCGGCAAATGGTCGAGTACCTTTAATTCGGATAAATACAGAGATAAATCTTTGTTTAACGGAATTGGTTTTCATGCAGGTTTGAATGCGGATTATTTCTTTAATGTAAAAGAGAAGAAACAATTGAAATTTGGCGTAGGTGCGGTTGCCGGTTTGCAAACGTTTTTTTTAAGAAACGACCTGGATGACTTCCTGGATCGGATCATTGCTGAATCAGGCTCCAATAAAGCAGTCATCAGAAAGGGTGCTTCAGAGGATCATTATCTGGCAGTCGGCCCCGTCCTGAGTTATGCATTTAGTAAAAAGCCTAGATCTCCTTTCATTGAAGCATCCGTCCGTGGCGGTCTTTTCAGAACAACGCCTGCGGCGATTTTCGTTTATGACGAGGCAACATCTAATAATATTTATTCTGTTACTGCAACGGATAAGCGCTACCATGCCGGACTTCTGGCAACTCTGGGTCTGTTTTTCCCAAGTAAAAAAGGGCTTTGGTCCTGGGGTGTGGAAGCAGCCGGATTTAGAACGAAAGTTAACTACATATTCCCTGGGGCGACGATTTACAGTTACCAGCGTAAGCATGGCGGTTTCACTGCCGGACTTGCTTTTCGTCGTAATTTTGTACGTGATATTCCAGTACCGAAGGAGCCGACACCGCCATTGATTTGCGAAGCACCTGATCTTGAATTGATGATTAATGGAAAATCAATCAAAGGGATGATTTTCAGTACACTTGATTCTACAAAAGCGGACAGTATCAATATCAGTTGGAAAAGTCGTACGATTTTGGATAGTACAAAAAGTGAAACTTTTACGGCGCGTCTGCATCAGCTAAATGGAGGAATGGATACTGTCATCGCGCAGGTTGTTTGCCAGAAAGAAACAAAAATGGCCTGGCCGGCAGCTTACGTAAATCCGGTTACAGGCCGTCCGGTTGAAGGGCAGTATTATGTTACCGTGCAAAGTCAGCAGATTTCTACCTGCGCATCTTGTATCAGCGAACCAAGTACAACAGGTTTTGCAGTTCAAAGTCCCGACACGGTTAAAATCAAAGTTCCAGGTTGCTTCAAACAGTGCTTCCTGGAAGTTTATGCCTACAAAAAGGTGAAAGTTAAACGCGTTAAGTATGGTAAATCGCCAACATCCTGCGTAGGCTGTATCTGTCCGGTTGACACGGTTTCAAAAACAATTTCGCAATACCATTTATTAGGAACTGTTAAAAGAGATGACTGCGATGCATCAAAACTTGATTTGAACAGCGAAATCTCAAACATCAAAATACCAAGCTGGGCGACTACAGTTTATACCTCGGTGGAAACTGTCGTAGCGGGTGATTGTGAGGGATTGGTACAAGGCAAAAATAAAATCAATTATTCAGCTCCGGTGAAGAAAGGGAAAGTAGGGATATTCAAAAGAGCATATCAAAAGAAGTAAGGTTTCGGGATTAATAAACAATAAAGGGTTTCGCATGATTTTGCGAAACCCTTTATTGTTTACTCTTCCTTAATCCATTTCACACGAACTACCCTACTTTTTATATCATGATTGGCAAAAAAATGCAGCCAGTGGAGTTGCCTGGAAGATAAATGATCGGTTGGGGATTTTATTTCGATAAAAGAATATTCGTTTTCGTCCCATACGAGTAAATCCGGGAATCCCCGGGTGTTTTCACGAAGATTGTATGCAATTTCCAGCATGACAGCATGAATTTGTTCAGGTGTTAAAAGCGAAACTAACCGAAGCACAGTTTCAAGCATATCCGGATACCAGCTGACCAGCACATTCGTTATCCCGAATTTTTCCTGAAATGTTTTTTCCACAATATCTGAAATGTCTTCCCTCGAATCAGCATCTTTCATTCTCGCCAAAAGCTGCTCCGATCTCTTGAAATAGAAATCTGGCAGGAAAAAATCTGATGGTACCCGTTGCAAAGGATTATGAATCGCCTTTACGTTTGTGTCGTAAATAATATCCCAGAACAAAAGTCCAAAAAGAGCCCGCCAGGGTTCGTTTTCACTAAAAACTGCTTCTGAACCAAGTTCTTTGTAATAATCAATTGCGCCTCGTTCAACTCTGAAACGATAAGAAATTGGAACGTCAATGCTGCTTGCGTCTTTCAAAGCTTGTGTTGTTCGTTTGACGGCACGCTTCTTCTTATTCACTATTTTTTCGTGAAAATCCTGCGAAAAATAACGTTCATCCGCATTCTGCGGACTCTCGGCAATTTCCTCACAAAGCGCCAGAGCTTCTTCAATTTCTCCAAGATTGTACAAAAGCCGGACACGTCTTTCGCGCGCCGGTGCATCGTTTGTCAATTGATAGATCGTCAGCGCTTGTGAAAGCATTTTTTTTCGTTCGAGCCAGGCGCTGACACGGAGGATAAAAAGATGGTAGGAGGGGAGTGCTTTCTTGCTCAGGTTTCCTGAAACACCTGTTTGCCAATTCATGAACCAATCAAAAATTTCTTCCGGAGGCACTGCATTTTTCAATACATCGAAGGTTTCTTTCATCAAAGAAATCATCAGCGTATCGTCGACATCTTTCCGCGTATCAAATTGAATTGCTAAATGCGCTTCATCAAAAGATTGGAAGCGGACATGTCCCAGATCGCGCACAACAAATTCCGTCATGTCGGCATACCGGTTGCCAAAAAACAGAAATTTCATCATCATCACTTCCGCCTCAAAACTAACCTTAACGATTAGCTCCGTTTCCTGGATGATTTCACAGATTATATTAAACTCGTATTCATGCAAAAGCCATCGGATCAGATCTGCCTTACGAATTGATTTCGATGGCATGATTTCCGGTTCCAGAATTTTTGTAAATGCCAGATGTTCCGGTTTTGTAAAAAGATCCATTACCTCCTCAAACCGGTCTTCGTGAAGTTCGCAGAGTGCCTGAATAAATTCCTTGTCATGCAACTCAGTTAGTGCCGCTGAAATATCTGTAATTTCCGAATATTTGAGATTGTTAACCCGGAAGAAAGACTTACTCCTGTTGCTGAACCGAATAAACAGACATTGGGCGTCTTCGGAAAGAGAACTGTAATTATTTAAAAATGCGAGCTCGTTCTCGTTTAATATGGATTCGTACATTTTCCGTACAAAGTCCAGTACATAACCAAAGTAATCGTGGTAATATTTTGGTGGAAGATCCTTTGGGAATTCGTTAATCTGCACAGTTGTCAATGAAGTATGTTAAGGCGGATTGCCATTAAACTTTATCCAAATATAACGAGACTACCAATCAAATATTTGTCTGGTCCGATCTTTTATATGGTGGATTCAAATTAATGATCATATTTGATAAGATACAGTAGCGGAAGGCATAGTTTTTATGGTTTTTATCTCATTTTATGGAAACATAAATAGTATAAATAGGATTTTGACAATACAAACATTGCCCAATTTCGATTAACGTAGTATTTTATATAGATTTGAATTACATTTGTTTCCAATGGAAAATAACTTTTATACCCCATGACAACATTAGATTCGTACAATTTTTCCGGCAAAAAAGCCTTGGTTCGTGTTGATTTTAACGTACCGCTTAATGACAAGTTTGAGATCACGGATGATACCCGTATCCGTGCGACCATACCTACCATCAACAAGATTCTTAGTGAAGGAGGATCTGTGATTTTGATGTCCCACCTGGGGCGTCCGAAAGATGGGCCAACGGAAAAATATTCTTTGAAACATTTGGTTAACCCTCTGTCGTTAATTTTAGGAAAAACTGTAAAGTTTGCTGACGATTGTATCGGGGCAAGCGCAACCGAGCTGGCGAAGGATTTGCAGCCAGGCGAAGTTCTGCTTTTAGAAAACCTTCGTTTTTACAAAGAAGAAGAAAAAGGAAATGAAGAATTTGCTGAGAAATTGTCTAAACTAGGAGATGTTTGGGTAATGGATGCCTTCGGAACAGCTCACCGGGCCCACGCTTCTACAGCGGTTATCGGTAAGTTTTTCACTGATAAAGTTTGTGGATATGTAATGCAGGCTGAACTGGATAACGCTGAGCGTTTGCTTGAACATTCCGAGCGTCCTTTCACAGCGATCATGGGTGGAGCGAAAATTTCTGATAAGATTTTGATCATCGAGCGTTTGTTGGATAAGGTTGATAATCTGATAATCGGTGGCGGAATGTCATATACATTTACAAAAGCATTAGGTGGAAATATAGGAAAATCACTACTTGAAGCAGATAAGATGGATTTAACACTCGAATTGCTTGAAAAAGCAAAACAGAAAGGTGTTAATATATTGTTGCCGATCGATACGGTTATTGCGGATAAATTCAGTAACGATGCAGAGCGTCAGACAGTACCAGCTGCTGAAATTCCGGCAGAATGGGAAGGTTTGGATATCGGTCCGGAAACAATAGAATTATTTAAAGGAATTATCGCGTCCTCCAAAACGGTACTTTGGAACGGCCCAATGGGTGTTTTTGAATTCCCTAATTTTGCAATCGGTACCAATGCAATCGCTGAGGCGGTAGTGGCTGCAACAGAAGAAAATGATGCTTTTTCGTTGATCGGTGGTGGTGATTCGGCTTCTGCTGTGAACAACGCAGGTTATGGAGATCGGGTTAGTTACGTTTCAACTGGTGGTGGTGCTTTGCTTGAATATATGGAAGGTAAAGTTTTACCTGGCGTTGCTGCTTTGGAAAAATAAAATATAATGGTTAATTGTTAAGGATTAATTGTTAATGATAAAAAAATTGAGAATCAGGTGCTTGTCGTCTGGTTCTCAATTTTTTTGTGTAGGATGTATGGTTTTAGTTTGCATGGAATCATCCGCAGTCTGAAAGCCGATAGCCAACTGCCGAAAGCTTAATAAAAAGAAATCCATCCCTCAAATGAAGAATGGATTGTCCGAATTATTAACCTAACTAATTTATAAATAAAGTCACAACCTGACCTGTATTTTTCTTCTCAACTTCCGCTTTTCACACGCGACTGGATATCATCAGAACCAGTATTACGTTGTCTTGTTTTCACGTTTTGGTTTCCGAACCGATAAGTGAATGTAATGCGTGCCTGACGACTTGGCCAGGTGCTTTTTACTCTCAAATCAATATCTTCAAACTTCGTTGTACCTCTGAATTTATTGGTCCAAAATGGATCCTGAACACTTAGCCGAATCGTCGCTTTTTTATCCATCAAAGATTTTTGTAACCCAAGACTAATGGCTCCCTGAGATTTCGACGACAGAAGTCCGTAAATAGCCGGGCTGTTATACCAACCTGAAAGTTCTGCTGTCCAGTTTTTAGGTAGCGTAAACGTGTTATTCACGAATGCGTTGTAAGTGAAAATTTTCATATCAAATGGCGCATTCCGGTAAAATGTTTGATAATGATTATAGGCCGCCGTTACGTTCGTCTGAATATTCCACCATTTTTTGACCGGGATCGGTGCGGATATTGTCAGACTTACGTAGTTCTGGTTATCAAGATTTTCTGAGGTTACATAAGTCTGGTTTTTTTCGGGAACCAGCATCGGGACTTCGTCAGCGATCATGTCTTTCACCCGGCTGTAGGCCAAGGTTGTATTCAAGAAACTTTTGTAAACATGAACCAACTGAAACGAATGTGTATACTGCGGACGAAGGTTCGGATTCCCTTTCTGGAAAGTGTACGGATCCAGGTAATATTCAAACGGGTTAAGCGATTGGTAATTAGGACGATCGATCCGGTAGCTGTATGACAAGTTTAAGACGTTGCTGCTGTCGAGATTTCTTGATACGAAAACACTTGGGAATATGTTCAGATAATTGCGGTCTCTGATACTGTTCAGCGTAACCGAATTCCCGATAGCATGCGTGTGTTCTGCACGCAGACCAAGTTGAAATTTCGTTTTTGAATTAAACTGTCCGTTATAGTTCGCATATCCTGCGTTGATATTTTCAGTATATTTAAACTGGTTGGTGCGCGACGGATCCAATTGCCATACATCTCCAAAAGTCTCAAAAATCATATTGTTGTCAGATTTTACATAACTCGATTTCAAGCCTGCCTCGAATTTTCCTTTGCCAATCGGCTGCATATAGTCGAGCTTGGCGACGCCGATATTTATCAAAGCGGGCATGTTGTTGCGGACGATATCCGTTTCTCCTGTTGGCGTTCCGTTCGGATTGAAATACCTGGTATCCAGAAAATTGTATCCCTTGCTATCGTATTGTACATAATCCACATCAAATGTCAGCTCTTTGCCTTTGTCGTTAAACTGATGTTTAAGGTTAACATTGGCGCTGATATTATTCATGTGATTGTTTGCGGTCATATCGGTATGATACGTTTGCTGAAGACTGAGGTCATCATTTAATATTTCAGCGTCGGTCGCACGGATTGGGTTTTTCCATGCATTATAAAATCCCGAAAACAATACGCCGATCGTCGTTTTATCCGTTGCGAAATAGTCCATTCCAACGCGGTAGTTATAATTTCTCGAACGCCAGTCACTTTTTGAGTCCATATTGAATGTCGTCGTTTTTCCTTCATAAGGAATGGCACGATAAATTACCTGTCTGTTAAAACCTTCTCCTTCAAAACCGCTGGCCGTTCCAAATAGACTTACTTTTCCCTTTCTGTTGTTTAATGCAAGCGACCCATTGCCGCGTCCGTAACCAGGTGAAGCGATACCGCCTCCGATTGAAAAATTACCGTTTGTTCCGAAATTTTTATTTTTCTTAAACTTGATATTAATGATTCCTGAATTTCCGGCAGCGTCATACTTTGCAGATGGATTGGTGATCAGTTCGATTTTTTCAATGTTGTCGCTGGGCGTATTTCTTAACAAATTCACCAATTCTGCTTGGGTCAGATAGGTTTGTTTGCCATCTATTTGCACAATGACACCATCTTTTCCGCGAAGTTGCAATCTGTCATTTTGTTGATCCACTGTTACACCAGGCGAACGTTCCAAAACTTCGAGCGCAGTGGCACCGGCGGACACAATGCTATTTTCAACGTTGATGATCGTTCTGTCGATTTCCTGTTCAATAAAGGGCTTTTTGGCTGTGACAGTGACTTCATTAAGTGCCTGCGATTCGGGTTGCAGCGTGAATGAGGGAAGGTTTACGGATTTGTCAGAAACGGAAAACTTTTTACTGTAAGATTTTTGATATCCGACCATCGATATCAAGGTTAAATATTCTCCTGAATCAACCTCATCGAAAAGAAATTTTCCATTTTCGTCAGCAGCAAGTCCCTTGGCCAGGGTTGAGTCTTTTGCTTTGAGCAGCAAAACATTTACAAAAGGAAAGGGCTGGGATTTTTCGTCCAGAATAGCACCAGACACTTTTCCTTTTGTTGCAGGGGTTTGAGCGAGCGCAAAGCTACCGCTCAGTAGCAAAGCTACCGTCAGATTAATAAAGAATTTCATGGCTAATAGATGTTATATTTTCAGCGATATCGATCTGGTCTTTCGGACAATTTTATCCTGATTCTCCATTCTGATGATCGACTACATTGCAAAGATAAGTACTTGGTATAACATAGAACCTTAGATTACATAAATGGTTGTTTTGTTATGTGAACGGAAACCAAGTGACCTGCTTACTTTTCATAGATACAAATAGAAGCAAGAATGTTGCACGAGTAAAGAAAAAAAGTTTAAGTGGTAAAAATGGTGGTATGAAATGGGCGGGGAAAGCTGTAAAATCTGAGCTGCAATAAAAAAGCAGGAAGCTTTCCTACCGGAAAATCTCCTGCTTTTTGCAATACCAACCACATATCTCAAATGATCAATTCTTAATCAACTCTCTGTTTGAACTGGAAGAGGTATTTAGTTTTAAAAGGTCTTCGCTTGTACTGTTTATGAGTGTTATTACATCGATCTCTAAAATAACAGCAATTTGGATTAGTCTTTCCAGCGTAATTCTGGTGTAAGCGAGTTCGATTTTGCTATATGCATTTTGAGAAATTCCAAGTTTCAAAGCCATAAATTCCTGGGTGTAATCTCTGTATTCTCTTACTTTCCTAATATTTGCTGCCACCGTTTTTATTTTCGTTTCCACCGCAACATCCATAAAGTATCAAAGGTTAATTAAACATCATCAAGTATTCTATTCATATACGGTTTTTAGATGCTGTTCAGATTTATTTTTTAATAATATTTAGAAATTATTATGTGATTTGTGTCAGGGAAAAAATGGGGCTTTGAAAATTTTTTAGTCTGGATAAGATTTCAGAGTTACGTATCGTGCTTTTAAGGTGTATACTCTGTATATGTGAATATTTTTCGAATTGTTGATGGAGGCGTAATCACATTATAAGGTCCTCCGTTTTTTAACACAATTGAAGTGCCGGTATATTCTGGAACTACAATGTGGGTAGTTCTTGATAGCCGCCCATTTGCCAGAAATGTTAAGATTGGGTCATATTAACTATTTCCATAATTTTTTAGTAAATAGTCTTTTCTTAGAATAATAAAAATGAAAAGAAATGATTAATCGTTTATATGACACTTCGTTAAGTTTACTAACTGACCTATACCAGCTGACCATGGCCTATGGTTATTGGAAATCCGGGAAAGCGGAACAGGAAGCAGTTTTTAATTTATATTTCAGAAAACATCCTTTTCACGGAGGTTTTACTATTGCCTGCGGATTGAGCAGTGTGATCGATTATTTGAATGAATACCGGATTGACGAAGAAGATCTTGATTATATTGGATCTCTGTTGGGAAGTGATGGGAAGCCACTTTTTGAAAAGGGGTTTCTGGATTATCTACGCGACATGGAATTCAAATGCAGTGTTGATGCCATTCCCGAAGGGACAGTTGTCTTTCCAAATGAGCCATTGTTGCGCATTCAGGGACCTGTTCTGCAATGTCAGTTATTGGAGACGCCTCTACTAAACCTAATCAATTTTCAATCACTGATTGCCACAAAAGCGGCCAGAATGCGGCTGGTGGCAAATGAAGATGCTCTTCTGGAATTTGGATTAAGGCGTGCACAAGGTCCGGATGGAGGAATGACAGCAAGTCGTGCTGCCTATATTGGTGGGTTTGATGCGACCTCTAATGTTCTTGCCGGTAAACTTTACGGAATTCCGGTGAAAGGTACGCATGCGCATAGTTGGGTGATGTCTTTTGAAAGTGAGCTTGAATCTTTTGAGACTTATGCCCTATGTATGCCAAATAACGTCACCTTATTGGTCGATACTTACGATTCGATTGAGGGCGTAAAAAATGCAATTACAGTTGGAAAACAGCTTCGGGAAAGGGGGTATGAGCTTGGAGGAATACGACTGGATTCTGGTGATTTGGCGTATTTGAGTATCGAAGCAAGAAAACTTCTTGACGATGCCGGCTTTGAAAAAACCAATATCGTTGCCAGTAACGATCTGGATGAGTATATTATGGATAGTTTAAAAATCCAGGGAGCGAAAATCAACGTCTGGGGAATTGGTACAAAACTGGTAACTGCATTTGATCAGCCTGCACTTGGAGGAGTTTTTAAACTGGCAGCGATCAAAAATGATTTGGGTGCGTGGGACTATAAATTGAAACTTTCCGAACAGGCCATTAAAGTTTCAACTCCGGGAATTCAGCAGGTTCGGCGTTTTAGAGACGCCAAAGGATTTATCTCGGATATGATTTTTAATATTGAAACGCCGCTTATGGGAAAATCTACGATGGTTGATCCTTATGATTTCACCAAAACGAGATCTTTTTCCGAAACAATCCAATTCGAAGATCTGCTGGTTCCAATTTTTGCCAAAGGTATTTTAATATATCACCTACCATCGATTCACGAGACGAAAAAGCGCGTGGAACAACAACTGGAACATTTTCATAGTGGGATTAAACGCTTTGTAAATCCACATACCTATCCCGTTGGTCTGGAAAAAGAATTATTTGATATGAAAACGGAATTGATCGTGAAGTTAAGAGCAGCGAAGTGATATTAAATTCAGAAAAATGAGTGATGAAATCCCACAACCCAATACTGAAATTTTAAAAGAATTGATCGTATACCGTATGCCTTTCGGGAAATATAAAAACTGGCTGATTACGGATCTGCCAGTTTCGTACCTCGAATGGTTTGAAAGGGAAGGGTTTCCGGCAGGAAAACTTGGTATGCTACTCAGCACGATGTATGAGATCCGGCTGAATGATCTGATGTTTTTGATTGATGGTTTGAAGAAAATGTATCGGCATTAGAGGTAGGGATTGACTGAAGAGAGGGTATATTCCAAGGCCTCATAGTCATGGATTCGGAATTTTGCTCGTAAAAGTTTATTTTCGAGATCGGCAGGTATACCCAGGGCTTCAGCGTTGGGATCCAAAACTCGTTTTTCAAAAGGTTTTCTTTTATGTTAGGAAGCTCGCTTAACCCAAGGCTTTAGCCTTGGGGGGAGGCTCCACAGATTCTCCGGCTTTAGCCGAAGTCCTCGTCAGAGTATCCCAAGCTATTCACGAAAATCCGAAATTCATCCGCAAAAGTCTGTTTTTGATGATGCAATTGTTGATTGTCAATATATTTTCTGACGATACCAACTTTATCATTACTTACCGAAGCTGCGAAGTATTTGTCTGCCCAATACAGCCTATCCTTGGTTAACCGTATTTTATTAGCCCAATTGGAGCTTTCCCCTTTTAGAAACTGCATTTGTTTTGAAATGCCAAGGTCAGAATTTAGCAACATCAAAACATGAATATGGTCATCGTGTCCATTGATCCTGTCAATGAAAATGCCCTTTTCTTTGGCGTTAGAGGTGATATGAGCACAAATGCTTTTCAAAACAGCAGGTTTTAAAATAGCCTCTCTGTTTTTTGTTCCCCAAACAGCATGAATCCAGATTTTGATGTAAGACATATCTGAGCAGTTTTGATGATGACTTCAATACCACTTAGACGGGATTGATCTCTCGAAGTTTCTCTTTCAAAAAGAAATATCTAATAGTCGAAATGGCTAAAGCCGTAGAGATGCGGCAACGCCTTCACCCCAAGGTTGAAACCTTGGGTTAGGGACAGTTTGCTATTGAGAAAAGAGAACTTTCTTCGGGTGAAAGCTGATTGATTCTCCAAGACAGATGCTCTGGGTTAGGTAAACCTAACAATATAAAAGAACATGCTTTGAACGCAACGCCTTCACTACCAGATAGATGTATCAATTAAGTGACCCTTGTCGATTTCGGCACAAATGTTCTTTTTATTAAAGAGTGCTGAATTGCGGCACCAAGCCTCAACTATTATTTCTAACGGTACTTTTTCAGCCAGGAAATACCTTAAAATTAAAAGAGACCAGACAAAAGGATCAATCCTTCTTTCCGGTCTCTTTACTCCAAGAGTTTGGGCTGGTCCAACACTAACCCAAGGCTTCAGCCTTGCGTGCAAGAGTCAGCTTACAAACTCTAACCGGGCTTTAGCCCGGCGATCCATTATTTCTTCTCAGGCATTAAAACCACCTTGATGAAGTTTTCATCATTAAAATACTTACCCGCAGCCGCCTTTGTACTGGCAACTGTGATGGATTTCAAGAGCTTATCCTCCTGAAGAATTTCTTCCAGATCATCATCCTGAAAAGTATTTTCGTCAATATAGTTAACCCAGAAGTTATTTGTTTTCAGAGCCACTTCCGTTTTACGTTTGGTTTCGGCCACAAACTTTTCGATATCTTTTTGATCTGCGCCGTTTTCTTTGATTTTCTTCATTTCGGCAATACTCCGTGAAACCAGTTTGTCAACATTTTCCGGCGCGCAGCCAAAACTTATTACGAAACTGTAGTGTCCCGATGGATATTTATCGACGTCCTCGGAAACTCTCACGCCATAAACTCCACTTTCTTCTTCCCGAAGCGCTTCGATCAACTTGATCTGTAACACTTCTTGCAAAGCTTCAATCTGGATATTGTTTTCAGGACTGTAATCATATTCGCCGCTCGTTACCAAAGTGACCTTGCTTTTAGGTTCAAGACCCTTGTAAATGGTTTTTTCAATACGTCCTTTTGGAGGGAAAATATTGGGGTGTTTGTAGGTATCATCCCGGTCCGTAGACGGTAATCCGCCAATATATTTTTCAAGTAGCGGTTTGATTGCATCAACTTTAAATGCTCCTACAAAGGTGAAAACAAAATCCGATGCATCAGCAAAACGATTTTTATAAATTTCCACCGCCCGATCCAGGCTGACTTTATCAATACTTTCAGGTGTCAATGGTCTGCGATCAGGATTGTTGCTGGTTAAAACCGCGTTTAACGAATCAGAATACACTTTATCAGGGGTCAATGTTTTACGCATATTTTCCAGATAGGATTTCTGATTACTCAACATTCCGCTTACGACTTCCTTATCCTTGCGAGGCTCGGTGAAATAAGCATACATAAGCTGCAAAGTTGTTTCCAGATCTTTAGGGCTGGTACTGCCTTCGACACCTTCCTTCAACTCTGTCACATAAGGGCCGCCGCTTACTGTCTTTCCAGCTAAAAACTTCTGAAGTTGCGTCTGGTTATATGGCCCAACGCCACCCGACTGAATCATATAACTCGTAAAAACGCCTGATTCTCTTTCGCCGGGAAACAATGAAAATCCACCTTTACCTGTTGCCTGAATTAATATTTCGTCGTTTTTAAAGTCAGTGGGTTTGAGTAAAACTTTTACACCATTGGATAATGTCAATTCCGTGATACCCAATTTTTCATTTGTTTTTTCAGCGGTGATTTTTCCAGCTTTCGGTTCCGTAGCAAGAAGAGGAGAGTCAAGCACGTCATCTACATAAGCAGTCACATTTTTACCTGTTTCTGCAAGCATTGTCCGGATTCTGGCTTCTGTTGGTAATGCATCTTTGGCTTTTTCGGGACCCATGATTACCACTGCCCTATTTTTATCTGTAATGTATTTTTTTGCCAGTCCGTTTACTTCTTCCAACTTTACACCGTCAATATGTTTTTGTAAAAAGGCATAGTATGCCTCAATGCCCATGTAAGGTTTTTGGTGTAAAAAGTGATCCACATACTCACCAACATGGTTTGCCGACTTGGTTTTGTCTTTTTCTTTAAATGCCTGCTCAATCGAATTCATAAAATCCTTCTTCGCGCGATCAAGTTCAGGAGCTGTGAAACCAAACTTTTGAACCCGCGCGTTTTCTTCAAGTAAAGCCGTTAGTGCAGTTTCAATTGAAGACGGATCTTTCGCAAGGGCAATTGAAGTATAGGCATCCAGATTTCCCAGGAAATCACCATAATTACTTGATCCAAAAAGAAATGGAGGGTTCGCCTTTTGTGTAAGCTCTTGCATACGCTGACCCATCATCGCATTGTATAAAGCCTGTGCTATATTATTACGAACGTCCTGTAACGATTTCTCTTTTGAATTTGGCTGTTTGTAAATCAGCTGAATTACGTTTTGCGGATATTCCGGATCGGTCACAATTGCAACATTCGTATTGCCATCCAGAGGAATGTTATATTCCACTCGTTTTTTAGGATTTGGGGTAACCGGAATTCCTCCAAATTTTTGGGCGATCATAGCCTCCACTTTTGCAACATCAAAATCTCCGACAGCAACAACTGCCATCAGATCCGGACGATACCAATCTTTATAAAATGATTTAATTGTCTCCGGTTTGAATGATTTTAGGACACTGTCTTTTCCAATCGGCAAACGTTCCGCATAACGGGAGTTGTTCAGGATCATTTTCAGATATTTGTCGCGCATACGTTGCTGAGCGCCACGACCCATCCTTGATTCTTCCAAAACAACACCTCTTTCCTTCTCAATTTCAGCCGGATCCAAAAGTGCTCCGTGTGCCCAGTCATCCAGAACCTGAATCCCTTTTTCCAGTAATCCTGCCGAATCCGTCGGGATCGGAAGCATGTATACGGTCTCGTCGAAACCTGTGTAAGCGTTCAAATCTGCGCCGAAGCGTACACCCGTTTTTTGTAGAAAATTAACAAGTTCATTTTTAGGGAAATTTGTCGTGCCGTTAAAATTCATGTGCTCCATGAAATGTGCCAATCCTTGCTGGGCATCTGTTTCTAACACAGAACCGGCTTTCACAATCAGTCTAAGCTCAGCACGATTTTTCGGCTCAGCATTTTTTTTGATATAATACGTAATGCCATTTTTAAGTTTTCCGGTCTTCACGGAGGGATCTAACGGAACTTTCTGTGTGCTTAAACCTTGTGCAGAAGCTGATATAGAAGTCATGGACAGCATACCAAATGTGCACAAAATCACGAGGGATTTTTTCATTTTACTTGTATCAAGTTGATAAAATGTATGAGGAACGAAAGATATCGTTATTACCTGCGATTGCAAAGTGCCGCTGGTAAAATATTTTATTCGCAAAAGTGCTCTGGAAAAGAGCAAGGATTGAGAATGAATAACGATGTAGCGAACAATGGCACCGCTCTCTACATTGTAAATTATTGTTGCTGGTTATACTTCTCAACCATTTTTTTCATAAAAGCTAAACTTCCCTTCGCCAGATCTTCTGAATTGTATTTCGAAGGTCTCCACAATGAAGTCGGGCCGATTAGTTCTTTAATTTCCGAAGAGAAATTTTCCAGAACCAGCGCGCCTGAATAGTTGATTTCGGTCAAACCTTTAAAAAGTTCATCCCAATGCACATTGCCCTCACCTAACATTCCCCGATCGCTTTCTGTCATGTGCACATGAAAAAGTTTCTGTCCTGCCTGAACAACCGGATCGTAAAAATTTGCTTCCTCAATATTCATGTGAAAGGTATCCAGGTGCAGACCTATATTTTCGGAGCTGGTTTTTTTAATCAGTGTCAGTGTTTCGCTGGCCGCTGTGCAAATATAACTTTCATACCGGTTAACTGGCTCAATTCCGATTTTTATCCCAAGCGTTTTTGCATAAGCAGCTACTTCAGTCCAAACCTGGCACATGATCACTTCCTCTTCCTTCGTTCTTGGCAGACCTGTAAAAACGCCAATTCCGGAATGCAAAACACCACCTAAAAATTTTACGTCAAGTTCAGCAGTTTTGTCCAGCGCGGCCTTTATAAGCGTCGTTGCTTCAAGGGGATGGAAAGGGATATGGCAGTTTTTAGGTAAATTAATGGAGCAAAGTGCTTCAATGTTATGGTCCTTCAAATGTTTTTTTACAGTCGGAGCATCGAAGTCCATGGAAACGGGAAGTAGAATCTCAAGTATATCAAATCCTGTTTCTGCGGTTTTTTTTATAGCGTAGAGCCCGGAATCCGGTGTCCAGACAGGTGGGATCCAGGATAAAATTGAAGCTCCGAATTTTGGATTTAACATAATATGTCAAGATTTGTTTTTTTGTTTTTGGAAATTACCGTACCCGGTAATTGTCATGGGCAATTTACTTTTTTAAAAGTTAGTCCTTTCTTGAAATTAAGTTTTGACCGATTTACAAATCTCATTTTTCCATCGGCCTCCTCCACGTCACCAAATCCCTCAATCAGGTCATTTCCTTTTTTAATCATGATAATTTCACGCACTGAATTTTGACCTTCGGAAGCAAAACTATAATCCGCAATTAGCGTGTCACCGATCATTTTACCTTTTATCATTCCTTTATTTCGGTCTTTCTCAAAAAGTTGATATTCAAGATTGCCGGTTACAATACTATTTGCGGTGTTGATATGAAGAAAAGCTGTATCTTTTTTTCCGGCGTAAGAATAACAATCGAAATTTTCAAAATCACTGACCAGTTTGTCGGGCGTAATAGTCTTTTTGTATGTGATTTCTTTGCCATTTGTTGCTTTCAAAACCATCAAACTGTCATTTACAGATACAATTTTTAAGGTGTCCGTGAATTTATCTGTATTCTCAGCGTTACGGTTTTTCCCGAAGAGAATCAGCCGGTCACCAAATTTCTCCCACTTTTCATAAACTTTGTCAGTCAGATTAATAGACGTCGCTGTTCCTTCATCTTTCAGTGTAAAACCGTTTTGATGTTGTGGATGACCTTCAATTGGTGTCGTCCAGCTACCAGAAATTGAGCCGGATTCTTTGTTGCATGAAATGAACAGGACGTTTAGGACAAGTAAACCTGAAAATATCTTTTTCATGAAAATTTGTTGATGCGTTGGTTTCGGAAAACTGTTTTGAGTTAACCTTTAACGTACCAAGTTATAATTCCATTTCGAAGAAGTGTTATTTATATTAAATTTTATTTTAAAAAATTTATATCTGTTGTTTAATCCAGATATGGCACGTTTTGAAATATAAATCGTTTTGCCCTCTGTGGAATTTTTGAATTCAGTTTTCCGGGACGACACGTTTGTCCCCCGTACTGTTTTTAATTGATCTTGAAATTAGGATAAGTCCGAACAGTATAAACGGAATACTTAATATCTGTCCCATATTGATCGGAAGTGTACTCTCAAATGTTTCCTGATCAATTTTTAAAAACTCATCGAAAAAACGGAAACAAAAAAGTGATACCAGGAAAATTCCAAGTAACAATCCATCGGGAATATTTCCTGACTTTCGTTTCCATATTGAAAACAGCAGGGTGAAAAGTAACAGACAAAATATTGATTCGTAAAGTTGTGCCGGATGTCTCGGAATCTTGTCTACGGAGGAAAATATAAATGCCCACGGAACTTCGGTCGGGATACCGATCATTTCCGAATTCATCAGGTTGCCAAATCGTATAAATGCGCCAGCAAGTGTAGCAATGATCGCCATTCGATCGAGAATGTGCAGGTAGTTTTCGTTGTATTTTTTAGCATAAAGATAGATCGAAAGAAAAATCCCTATTCCGCCTCCGTGGCTTGCCAAACCGGCCAATCCGGTAAATTCAAAATGAGGTGACAAACGAATGGGAAGGATTTCGATCGGATGATGGAAATAATATATCGGGTCGTAAAAAATGATATGCCCAAGCCTGGCCCCAACCAATGTTCCGATGATGACGTAGGTAGCCAGCTTGTCGAGTTGGATTAGAGTTTTGCCTTCTTTCTTGTATATGTAAAACATAACCTGATATCCGAGAAATACTCCGGCGGCCCAGCACAGCCCATACCATTTTGGGATTTCCAGACCAGGAAAAACATTAGATCTAACATTCCAAAATATAAACAATAACATTTATATAGAGCAATTTTGGCAAAACGCGATGATGAACGAAAAGATTGCAGCGTTACGCATGATGCGGTCAGCCATGAAAGACTTAGACTTCTGGCTATGGACTTCTATAATATCAAGTATCTCCTTTTCAAAGATTTGGTCTGTGTCGTTCTGCGCTTTATATTTTTCCCAGGCAGACTGAAAGTTATCTGATTTCATTATAAAAGACTTTGAAGGTTTCTTTAAGTTTAGATTTAATCCGACTCATTCGTGTGCTGATATTCGTCGGAGTAAGCTTTAATGTTTCAGCGATTTCTTTATTGTTATACCCTTCGAAATGAAGAATCATAATTCCTCTGTCAGTGACTTCGAGTTGATTGACCAGAAATAATAATTGTTGAATGTCATCACGCTCTTCACTGTGAAGCGTTGCATTATCGTTTAAGTGAAAGTCGGAGAGGGGTTCATTGGCGGCGTTTTTTCTTTCCCTTTTAACCTTTGCTATAATGGTATTCAGAGCAACTCTGTAAATCCATGTACTTAATTTAGAGTCACCTCTGAACGTTGGGAATGATTTCCAGAGCTCTAAAATGATATCCTGACGGGCATCTTTTACGTCTTCATCATCAACATAGTAGAATCTGCAAATGCTATTGATAATTCCCTGATGCTGCTGGATGACTTGCACAAAGTCGGATTTATTCATAGATCCCATCGCTGCTGATTTATTTACAAAAACATTAGTTGAAATTTTAAGCATGAATGTCACAAACATTATGAAAAAATTTTCTTTTATCTTAAAGCCAGTTCCATTCTCACAATTTGAGTTACTTCGACGCTAAGAAAACCAAACTCGTCAATCACCTTTCCATATATTTTATAAACACCTTTGTTTGAGAAATTGTATTTCGCTGCAACGTCCGGAAAATGTACGGTGTCAATAAATTGCCCTTCCTGATCCAGGAAAGTGCCGAATTGCATCCGTTCACCTTTTGAGGTTCTTGTATTTTTTACTGAAACGAGGTATCCATATTGAATGATATCCTGATTGATATATTGATGCAGATCCTTTGACATGACACTTCTTGCCATCGGATTCTTCACAAGGTCAAACGGACTGCAAAGTGGAAAGCCTAATAGTTCAATCTGATCATAAGCATCGTCGGTAGGAGAAGTCTCAAATAGGGGCAGATCAAAATCCTTTATTTCGATCTGAAACAATTGTTTTTGCGGCACTTTATTGGTCGCCTTATTCATACGAAAGTGTGCTTTCCACAAAAGTGTTTTCTTGTCAATTTTTGTAAAACGAAAAGCATTGATACGGATCAGGATCGTTAGCTGTTCGATGGAAATAGCAACGCGGTCAAGAAAATTATTTAACGAAGTGAAAGGTCCTTCTGCCTGCCGCGCGTCCAGAACTTTAACAATTGTTTTTTCTTCAATTTCATTTAAAGACTGCATACCCAGATAAATATCTTTTCCCTCGATCACCGCCTGCGCATAACTGTGATTCACACAGGGTGCCAGTACCGTTGCACCCATCATTCTCGCCTCATGTACATACAATTCCGGTGCGTAAAACCCTCCGCCATTATTCAAAACCGCAACCATAAATTCCAACGGATAGTACGCTTTCAGAAATAATGTCTGATAACTTTCCACTGCGTACGAAGCCGAATGTCCTTTTGCAAAAGCATATCCGGCGAAACTTGCAATCTGCGCCCAGATTTCCTCGGTGATTTTCGGATTATATTTTTTGTCTTTACAATTTTTAAAAAATTTCGATTTGACCTGTTCAAACTCATCCCGGCCGCGAAATTTTCCGCTCATACCTCTGCGTATGACATCGGCCTCGCCAAGCGTCAAACCTGCAAAATAGTGCGCAACTTTAATCACATCTTCCTGATAAACCATGATTCCGTAAGTTTCCGGCATCAGGTCGAGCAAAACCGGATGGGCATCTTTGGTCCGATCGTTGTCTTTATGCCGTAAAATATATTCGCGCATCATCCCACTTTTGGCAACGCCTGGCCGGATAATCGAACTTGCGGCTACAAGTCCCAGATAATTATCTACTTCGAGCTTTTTTAAAAGCATTCTCATCGCAGGCGACTCCACATAAAAGCAGCCGATGCATTGCGCCTGTTTGATCAGGTCATTGATTTTAGGGTCCTGTTTGAATTTCTTAACATCGTCAATATCAATTTCCGGGGCCTCAGGACGGTTATATTTAATGATTTCCAGCGTTTCCTTGATCTTCGCCAGCCCGCGCTGGCTGAGAATGTCATATTTATTCAGGCCAACATCTTCCGCGATGACCATATCAAATTGCGTCGTCGGGAAACCTTTTGGAGGCAGATCCGTTGCTGAAAAATAATTTATAGGTCGCTGAGAAATCAGGATTCCTCCGGCATGGATACTCAGGTGATTTGGCTGATTATTCTCCTGGAAATATCGGGCGTACTTAATGACAAGCGCAGAAAGCTGATCCAGCTTTTTCGGGTCATACTTTCCATCGCTAAGCGCGTCAATTTCGTAAGTTGGTAAGCCAAAAACTTTGCCTAACTCCCGCACCGCGGCACTATGCTGAAAAGTACTGTAAGTGCCCAGCAGTGCAGCTTGTCCTTTGGAGCCAAATTTCTTAAAAATATAATCGGTAATATCCTCCCGGTCTTTCCAGGAAAAGTCAAGGTCAAAATCAGGAGGATTTTTTCTATGAATGTTGATGAAGCGTTCAAAATAAAGATCAAGTTCGATCGGATCGACGTTGGTTATGCTCAACAAATAGGCGACAATGCTGTTTGCCCCACTTCCCCGGCCGACGTAATAATATCCTTTCTGTTTTGCATAACGCACGATATCATGGTTGACAAGAAAGAAAGGGATGAAATTCTGTTTCTGGATTAAGTCCAGCTCCATAGAAATCCGGTCAAAAATGGGATCAGTAACATCGGTCCCATAGCGATAGCCAAGTGCGTTGTATGTCAGGGAACGTAATTTATTGTAATCATCCGCTTCGCTTTCGCCGTAAACTTTCAGATTTTGATGCTGTCTGTCATCACCGAAAGTAAAATGGATATGACATTGGTCCATTAATTTTTCAGTGTTGTAAACGATCGAGTCAAAATTCTTATAGTGGTATTTAAGTGTGGCCGCGGGCAGAAATTGTTCCGTTTCGTCAGCTGTTCCAAAAGTTGAGATTTTACTCAAAAGTGTATTTTCATCAATCGATCTCAGCAGCCGGTGCGCACTGAAATCCTTTTTGTGCCGAAAACTTACCGGATGCAGGATGACAAATTTATCTTCCAGGTTTGCCAGATGGGAAAACCTGACGCGATTTAAATCTTTGATATTTATACCAATATATTCGTCAGCCGAAAATTCTGATTTATTCGTTTTAACCAATTGCTCAAAAGGATAAATAAAAGCCACATTTTCAAGTGGTGGAGCCTGATCCGGGAAGTCCAGCTTTTCATGCGAATGTTTGGACAAATACGCATTCAGGTTTTGGAACCCGGCGTTATTTTTTGCCAGACCGATAAATTGCTGCTGTATTCCATTTCTGAAATCAATTCCAACGATTGGTTTGACATCAAACTTCGCAGCAGTCCGGATAAAGTTCAGACAGCCGGAAGTGTTATTAATATCCGTCAGGGCAATCGAATTATAATTATTTAGCACACACAGTTTGAGCAATTCCTCTTCCGGAATCATTCCGTAGCGAAGGCTGAAATAGGAGTGACAGTTGAGTAACATGGTGTTTTGGGAAATTAAACTTTATACTTACTTTTAACGTTACTAACGGGAAGCGATATGATAATTAGTTTTTCTTCAAAAGACACTGAAAAAATATGGTTTGGGGAAAGGGTTGGTAAGCCGCCTCCTGAAATCCAATCAATAGGGAGAAGAAAACTTAGGATGTTAAACAACGCACAAAATTTAAACGATCTCCGCATCCCGCCTTCCAATCGCTTTGAAAAATTATCAGGCAATCTAAAAGATTTTTACAGTATCAGGATAAATGATCAATGGCGAATTATTTTTAAATGGCTGGGTGGCAATGCATCTGACGTAAGTATTCTGGATTATCATAAATAAAAACTTGTATGGAAAAATTAAATAACATTCACCCGGGTGAAATTCTAATGGAAGAATTTCTAAGTCCTATGGGAATCACTGCCTACAAACTGGCCAAAGACACGGCAATTCCTCAGACCCGGGTTAGTGAAATCATCCATGGACGCAGGAGAATTACGGCTGATACGGCGTTAAGGTTTAGTAAATATTTTGGTACGACGGCTAAGTTCTGGCTTGGTTTACAAGATGATTTCGATTTAGAAGAGGAGCAACATTTAATTTTCAGCGAGCTAGATAGTATAAAAACTTTGCAGATCAGTGAGATTTAGTGCTGTTGAAAACTAGGCATTCCTATGCGCCGGAATAATTGGCGGCTCGCCATTGAATGGATTTCCCATACTTGATATATTCGCGATGCCCAGGGTTGTTCCCCAACTGATGATCGAATTTCCTCGTTTATCAGTTCCATACCGGTTTCTCAAAGAATCCATCGCCTGATAGAGATTTATTTTTTCTTCTGAATCATCAAATATATTGATCTGGTAATTACCTCCTGCAAGATCACTGAACGTAACACCAACAAGCCTGACCATCATCCGTCGATTATACAGCTGATCAAACAGTTTTTCAACGTTTGGTATCAGCAGATGATCGGCAGAAGTGTATGGAATTTTTAGTTGTTTGGAAAATGTATTAAAATCGGAATAACGTATTTTGACAGACACACAAGAAGTTAACTTGTCGCCATTTCTGAGCTGATAAGCAAGGTTTTCAGCCATTGCCCTGATCATCTCCCTCATTCTTTTCACATCGCCGGTATCTTTTCCAAAGGTTCGTTCGTTGGAAATAGATTTACGCTCATGGAATGGAATAATTGGAGTCTCATCGATCCCATTGGCACGGTTCCACAGTACTACACCATTTTTCCCCAGCACTTTGCTCATCATTTCCATCGGCATTTCCTGAATTGTTTTTACATGTTTGATACCCAGGTTATAAAGTATCTGATTAGTCTTTTCACCTACCATCGGAATTTTTTTGACAAGCATGGGTGCCAGAAAGCTTTTCTCTGTCCCGAATTCAATTTTTCTCTCATTATCTGGTTTGGCAGTACCGGTGGCTACTTTTGAAACCAGTTTATTGGCAGAAAGCCCAAATGAAATTGGAAGTCCTGCCTCTTTTTTTATTCGCAATCGAAGTTCCTGGGCCATTTTATAGGATGATCCGTAAAACTTGTTCATGCCTGACAGATCCGCATAGAATTCATCAATACTGGCTTTCTCAAACATAGGCACGGTTTCACGGATAATTTCTGTAACAACTTTTGAATGTTCGGAATAAACGCCCCCTTCACCGCGGATTACGGTAGCTTCCGGACAAAGATTTCTGGCCATTTTCATTGGCATTCCTGAATGTACGCCGAAGGCCCGCGTTTCATAACTGCAAGCCGCGACCACACCACGATCCCCGATTCCACCTACCAGAATCGGTTTTCCTTCCAGCCGACTATCAATCTTCCGCTCAACGGAAACAAAAAATGTGTCAAGATCCATATGTAGGATAGTTCGCTCCATGACAATTTGGAATTTTTACTTATTAATGGATTATTTCCAAAATTATGGATTTAATCCTGAAATAACAATGGAAATATTCCAAAAAATTTATATATTTGAAAAGATTTATCGTTAATCACATGTTTATCAGACATATGCCCATCGAAGAAGAAAGCAGACGTTTCAAACAAATAAGGGAAGAATTAAATCTGACACAAGCCGCTTTCGCGGAGCAGCTTGGGATAAATGTCACGACGGCTGATATCGAAAGAGGCCGGACGAGAATACCGGGTCAGGTTGTGAAAGAGCTGTTAAAACTTCATCATATCAATCCGCTTTGGTTGTTTGGCGAAAGTTCGCAGAAATACCTGCGCATCGGTGAGCCCGTCATGAGCCCGAAAATTATCACAGTTGACAACAGCGGTAAGGAAAATATTATTTTGGTAAGCGCCAAGGCGGCGGCCGGTTATCCGCATAACATCGGCGATGCGAACTGGTTTGAAAGTTTACCCGCTTTCAGTATCCCGTTACCTGAATTTCGGAATGCTTCGTTCAGAGGTTTTCAGGTTGATGGCGATAGTATGACGCCGGTTTTACAATCGGACGAATGGATTGTTGGGAAAGCGGTGGAGGCTTGGGATACGATCAAAAATAACCGGATGTATGTCGTGGTCACTGCTGAAAGTATTCTCGTTAAAAAGATTCAGAAGGATGATAAATCCACAATTTTAAACCTGATTTCGATCAATCCGGAATACAATCCGATTCTCGTGGACAGAAGTGAAGTTCGGGAAATTTGGCAGGTCCATAGCAAGTTGACCTTTGATATGGATACCAATTCCAACACCGTCAGTTTATATAATCTGCATCAGGAAATGAAGGAATTGAAAGAAGAAGTGAGGAGACTTGTGAAGTAATATTCATAAACCTTTGCATAAAAAGACAGGGCCATGGAGAATTATCCAACGGCCCTGTCTTCTGTATTTATATTTTAAGATAACAACACTCTTTAAACTTCTTCCGCCATCAACTGTTTTTCATACAGCTCTTTATAAGCACCGTTTTTCGCCATCAGTTCTGTATGCGTACCTTGTTCAACGATTTTACCTTCATCAAGAACCACAATTTTATCAGCCAGTTTTGCAGAAGAAACCCGGTGAGAAATGATAATGGAAGTGCGTTCATCCATGATCCGTTTCAGGTTTGTGAGAATGATGTTCTCCGTGTTCGTATCAACCGCAGAAAGGCAATCGTCCAGAATCAGAATTTTTGGATCGCGTGCGATTGCGCGGGCAATGGAGAGTCTCTGTTTCTGGCCACCAGATAATGTTATACCTCTTTCGCCAAGTCGTGTATTAAAACCTTCCGGGAAATCCTGAATATTACGGAGGAGGTCAGCATCCTTCACTGCAAGCTCGATTCTGTCCTGAGACATATCAATACTGCCAAAACGAACATTATTCGCAATCGTATCAGAAAATAGAAATACATCCTGCGGCACATAACCTAACTGACGGCGATATTCATGAACGTTATAATCTTTCAGCGGAATGCCATCAACCAAAATTTCACCTTCTGTCGGATCGTAAAGGCGGCAAAGTAAGTGTGCCAGCGTACTTTTTCCTGAACCCGTCGTTCCTAAAATTGCTACACTTTCACCATGATTAATTTCCAGATTGAAACTATGGATCGCCTGAATGCCTGAGTCAGGATAATTAAAGCCGACGTTTTTGAAAGTAATGATACCATCAAGTTGTTTCTCAATTTTTTTATCAGAAACCAACGTATTTTTCACTTCCAGAAATTCATTAATCCGGTTTTGTGAGGATGCTGCGCGCTGAATCTGGCTTGTAGTCCAACCGAGAGCCATAACAGGCCATGTCAGCATATTGACATATAGTATGAACTCAGTAATATTTCCCGGCGTCAGATTTCCATTGATTATTTCCTTACCTCCCACGAAAATGACCAGAATGTTACTGATTCCGATCAGCAAAACGATTACCGGATAAAAGAAAGCATCTACTTTGGCAAGGCGAAGTGATTTATTCTTAAAGTCTTCTGCCTCAGTCTTAAAATTGGTAAAAGAATGTTTTTCCTGTACAAAAGATTTAATTACGCGAATACCCGAAAAAGCTTCCTGAACATACGTTGAAAGTGCCGAAAGTTGTTTCTGGATTTCTTGCGACCGTTTCATCATGATACTGTTCACGATGTAAATACTCACAGAAAGTAAAGGTAGCGGCAAAAGTACATACAACGTAAGTTTTGCATTAACCGTTACCATGTAGGAAATAACGAGAATGAAAAGCACGATCAGGTTAATTCCATACATCAAAGCAGGGCCGACATACATACGGACGTTACTGACATCCTCGGAAATCCGGGCCATCAAATCTCCCGTGTTATGCGTTCTGAAAAAGCTCGTCGGTAAAGTTTGGTAGTGATTATAAACATCATTTTTTAACTCATACTCAATATGGCGGGACATGACAATAATGGTCTGTCTGACCAGAAAAAGGAAAATTCCTTTCAGTAGTGCCATCGCCAGAATCATCAGACCGTAAAGCAAAATGGTAAAGGCAAAAGTGTCGTAAAGCTCCGATTGCAGGGCCGAACCGTCAAACAAATAATAGACGTCAAGGGTTTCGCCTACTAAATCGAGGGCATAACGAACCAGCTGCGCCGGAATAATTCCAAAAAGATTAGAAATTATAGTAAAAATTGTTCCTAAAATAAGATACCATTTATACTTCAAGAGGTACTTATTGAGGTACTTAAGTGCTTTCACGTGCTGCTCTGTTTGATTTGGTCTTTACGTTATTCCTCAGTGTTTTATTTGGCTGTTACCTATTTTACAACAATTCGGTTATATGTAAAGAAGAAATTACTTTAAATAAATATTTTTGGAGTCCGTCGTTGACCTGACTTTTCCCTGATTTATGCGTGTTTAAATACCAACAGCCAAATGTTTTAAAACGTTGCAAAATTAAAAAGGCTGAGTTTGATTTTTCTATTTCTAAACAAAATAGTCTATTTTTGCGGTCAATTTTAAATATAAACGCGGGGTATTGTAAAAATAAAAACCTTGCTTAACACGCAGATACGTTCTTTGATTTACTGTACCTTTTATCCAATTAGTGTTCCGGCTTATGCTGAATAGAAGATTATTACGAACAAAAGCTGTTCAAGCTCTTTATGCGCGCAAATTAACTGCTGATGCCAACAGATTACTCGCTCTGGATCAGATTGAAGAAGCTTTTGCCCCTGATTTAAATTCCATGGAATTTCAGGATAAGCAAAAATTGACAAACAACAAACATTCAGCGGGAGCGGCGTTGGACGAACTTATCAAAAACGGCGAACTTAATGAAAACGAAGCATTTAATTCTGATGTGGTAAGAGTTGCCAACAGCGCTTACAAAGCATATAAAAGCCAGACGTTGACCGATGGAGAGAAGATGGTTCGCCGGGTTTTAAATGAAACGGAATCGATTTACGTTGATTTTATCCGGGTTTTGTCCATGTTAATTGAACTTGCCTATCAGGCAAAACTGGATCGTGAACGAAAATATGATGATCCGGAAGCACCTTTTTCTAAAAACGGAGGACTGAATACCAACCGTGTGATCATGGTTCTTCAGGAAGACAAAACTTTGGAAGAAGAAATAATCAGAAACGGCATCAACTGGAGTAATGACATGAACATGATACGTAAAACCTATCGTGAGGCGTTACGCAAGGATGCGACGTATGAAGAATATTGTAATAAAACCGAACATACGCCGGAAGAAGATCAGCTGCTCGTTCAATATATTCTACGCCAGGTAATCCTGAAACACGAAGTTCCCCTGGAATTTCTTGAACAACGGGATCTTTATTGGGTGGACCATAGCGAATTAATTCGTGGTTTGGCGATCAAAACGCTAAAATCAGCTGATAGTGCAGAAACTTTCGCTTTATCACCTTTGACAAAAGACTGGGACGAAGACCGTTTTTTTGTCGAAGAATTGTACAAACTTGTGATTGAAGAAAGTGATCAGTATGACGGCTATCTCGACGAGCAGCTAAAGAACTGGGAGCTTGACCGTATCGCACTGGTGGATATGATTATTTTGAAAACTGCTTTGGCAGAATTGATCCATTTCCCTGGTATTCCGGTGAAGGTTACGATCAACGAATTTATTGAAATTGCAAAAAGGTACAGCACACCCAAAAGCGGCAAATTTATTAATGGGGTACTCGACGTACTTTCCGTTAAGTTAGCTGCACAGGGAATCATCAGAAAGAGTGGACGCGGGTTGATCGATAATAAATAGGCATAGAATTTTAGGTTGAAGGATAGAGGGGTAACCCGAAAATTTGTTTATTGTAAAAAATTTGACAGCTAACCACCAACAATAGCGGAATAACCGCTAAAACTATAAAGCCATGAGTAAATCCAGCCGTAGTTTAATAGCATTTTTGACAGGGTGCGTAACAGGAGCAGCTTTGGGTATCCTGTACGCTCCGGATAAAGGTAATGTTCTTCGCACACAGCTTACTTACCGTTTGTCTAAATACCGTGAAAAATTGCAAGCCGTAATCGAAGATCTGATTGACGGCAAAAACCAGCCTGACAGCTACGCAAGAGCTGAAGGTGAACGTGTAGTAAACGATGCACGCGAAAAAGCAGAGAAACTTCTTGAAGATGTTGATCGTCTGATGGCACAAATAAAAGGTCAGACAAACTGATTTTGACTTGACGTATGAAAAAACTTCGTGCATTCGCATTTCTTTCGGGAATTGCATTAATGCTTATAAATTGTTCAGGGTCTGAAAAGAAGAGTGAAGCAAAAACGGGAGATATTAAACTTCCCGTTTTTGCTTTGACAGACAGTTCGTCTTACGATTTTGGTACCATTCAGGAGGGAGAGGTAGTTGAGCATACATTTAATTTTAAAAATGACGGCCCATATCCTCTGATTCTGAACAATATCACCTCGTCATGTGGATGTACAACGCCGGAATGGCCGCGTGAGCCGATCGCTCCCAATGCGGCTTCAAGTATCAAAGTTCGATTTAATAGTAAGGGGAAATCGGGGCCACAGGTTAAAACGGTGACAGTTTATGCAAACACAGACCCGGCTTATTCGGAATTGCGTTTGAGAGGAATTGTTAATGCAGCACCAAAGCCAGAAGTAGCGAAGTGAAAATCTTCAAAGTTTCAGGTCGCAATCAGATCTTTTTTAATTTTCTAATAACCCTAATTCAATAATGACACTTTCAATTTTATTACAAGCAGCAGGTGGCTCACAGGCCATGATTTATCAGGTCGTGATGTGGGTTGGTATTATAGGGGTATTTTATTTCTTTATGATCCGTCCGCAGCAAAAAAAGCAAAAAGATCTTAAAAACCTTTTGAATGCAATCAAAAAGGGTGATCAGGTTGTGACAATCGGTGGGATCCATGCAAGAGTATATAACGTAGAGGAAACTTTGATCACCCTTGAACTTGATAAAGGCGTGAAATTAACGGTCGACAAGGCAGCAATTGCCCGTACGATTGCAGAATAATAAATAACATAAGATCGTTATCTATTCGGAAGGATAGTTTATGGTGGTGTCAGGGATGGCCTAAATAGTTAATATTCAGGTTTTTACATCAGGCCTGACACCGCTATTTTTGTTTATGTGTTAACTGTATATTTTAGATATACAATTATAATTACCAGCTGTGAGTAACATTCCATCAGGTCGGAATAAGATAAAAACATTTTTCGGGTGTCTTCTGGCAGCTACATTTTTCTGGTTGATGAATGTGCTGAACAAGGAAGATTATTCCATCAGACTCAGCTATCCGTTAACTGTTGAGTATGACGCTGCCGCATTCATTCCATTACAGCCACTACCAAAAAGAATTTCCGTTAACGTAACAGGAGATGGCTGGAATTTGCTTAGAAAATCCTGGTTGAATTTTAATGCCGCGCCAGTGGTATACAAGGTATTGAATCCGACCAAAGCGAGTTTCATCAACTCTACTTCACTAACAGACCAGATCACGGAGCTTTTTCCCGATGTAAAAGTCAATTATGTTGTTTCAGATACATTTGAGCTGAGTTTTGAACGGAAAATCAGAAAAATTATTCCGATCAGAATTGACAGTGCCGGAATCGATATGCGCGAAGGTTATGTGATTTCGAGTATCATCAATGTTTCGCCTTCACTTATTTCCATTGATGGTCCGGTTTCGCTGATCAGAGATTATCCTGATACAATCAGGATCGCCATTCCAACAAGAAAAATACAAAACAATATTGACGAAAGTTTACCGATACCATTGCCAAACACACCGTTGATCGAAGTCAGCCACCGTGATGTGTATGTGAGTTTTGAAGTCGCGCAAATACTTAATAATGATTAATTGTTAATGGTTAAGGATTAATGTTTCGCGTTTGAAATTTTTTGTACAGAACGGGCAGCTTATAAATATAGATTGATAATCACAGTTATAATCTGATTATTATCCTCATTAACAACTAACCCTTAATCATTAACCATTAAAATGCTTAATTGTTGGCGTTTGAAATTTTTGTACAAAACTGTCAGTTGATCCATATAGATTGATAATCACAGTTATAATCTGTCTATTATCCTGATCCTCATTAACAATTAACCCTTAACAATTAACCCTTAAAATGAAAGTTGGCGTTACAGGCGGAATTGGTTCAGGCAAAAGTATTGTTTGCAAATTGTTTTCTTGTTTGGGCATACCGGTTTATGATGCTGATACCCGCGCAAAATGGCTTACCAATTATGACCCGGTAATTCGCGAAGCTGTTATCCAATTACTTGGTAGTGAATCTTACACAGAAAATGGAGAATACAATCGTCCTTTTGTTTCTTCTCTGGTTTTCAAGAATCCTGATCTTCTAAAAAAACTCAATGAAATAATTCATCCGGCTGTTGGCAGAGATACCGACGAATGGATGAAAATGCATGCAAACGCGCCTTACGTCATTAAGGAAGCCGCAATTATGAATAAGGCTGGCAATAATAACAATCTGGACTGTGTGATTGTGGTGAAAGCGTCTGTTGATCTTCGCCTGAAACGGATTAAAAATCGTGATAAAAGCCGCTCGGAGGAAGAAATTCTGGCTATTATTGAAAGGCAGGTTTCAGACGAAGAACGTGATGTCATTGCAGATTTTACAATCGATAACAATGAAAATGCAGGGCTGATCCCTCAGGTTTTAGAATTGCATCAAATATTTTTAGAGCAAGCTGCGAAATAGGTTAGAAGTCTACATCCAGGCCAAGTGATTGTTTCAGCTGTAATAGATAAGGGTTTTTCTCTGCCAGATAGTTAAATTTTTCAGCAGGCGTATAAGGTAAACGCTGGACTTCATGTGGCGCGACGCGTGGATTAATTTCAAGTCTCGGCGCATTGAACCGGCTTTTCAAAAACCCAAGCAATTCATAACGCATTCCCTGGATCGCATCCATTTGCGGATCATTGTCCAGCGCAATCTGAATGGTAAAATCAACCAGTTCAATGGCCCGGTTCAGCGCAATTCCTTCTGTTGTTGAATCTTTTGTTTTTCTTCTGTTTTCAGCAAATTCATGCCAAACCTGCTGCAAGTTTTCTAGCGTTAAATCAAGTATGGCTACCTTTGGAATCTCCGGTTCGGGCTCATTTTTGACAGTAGCCTGTTCTGTTACATTCCCGTTCTGTTGACCCGGAGTGGGTGGGACAAGCTGCGTTGTGCTTCTCAGTTTTGAAACTGGCCTTGCCGTAACCGGTGCAATTTGAGGGGCAACATTTGGTGCAAATTGGCTGGCAACTTCCTTTACCGCATTTTCCTGAACCGGTATTTTTGCCTCATTTATTACTGGCTCTGGTTGGGGCTCAACTTTTTTTTTTGCCGTTTCATCAACGGCTGCAAGAGAATTAAGTTGAAGGATATTGGGCAGATTTGCGAGTTTCATAAGACATAACTCCACATGCAATCGCTGGTTTTTTGCCGCTTTATAATTTATATCACATTGACTGGCAACACTTAATGCAGAAAGTAAAAAGCTCATATCCGCATTTCTCGACTGGTCGACATATTTTCTTTCTGCCGACTCTGAAACCTGCAACAAGGAAACGGTAGCTGCATCTTTACAAACCAGGAGATTTCGGAAATGTTCGAGCAAGCCCACAATAAATAAATGTCCGTCGAATCCTTTCCTTAAAATTTCATCAAACAAAACCAATGAACGGGCCACACTGGCTGCTGTCAAAGCATCTGTGATTTTGAAATAATAATCGTAATCGAGAATATGCAGGTTTTCTAAAACGGCTGCATAAGTCAGATGATTATCCGTAGAAAAAGTAACATTTAAATCAAACATCGAAAGCGCATCCCGCAATCCTCCGTCGGCCTTCTGACCGATGAGTTCGAGTGCTTCTTTTTCTGTCTGAATGCCTTCTTTTTTTGCGATATCAGCCAGGTGATAGGCAATATCTTTTGGCTGAATACGGTTGAAATCAAAAATCTGGCAACGTGATAAAATCGTTGGCAGGATTTTATGTTTCTCAGTAGTCGCCAAAATGAAAATGGCATATCCAGGCGGTTCTTCCAGTGTTTTCAAAAAGGCATTAAAGGCAGCCTGAGAAAGCATGTGGACCTCATCAATAATATAGATTTTATATTTTCCGGTCTGAGGTGGATAGCGAACCTGGTCTATCAGGTTACGGATATCTTCGACAGAGTTATTGGAAGCAGCATCCAGTTCGTGGACGTTGAAAGAGGCATTATTCTGGAAACTGACACAGGATTCACATTCGCCGCAGGCTTCTACGTCGTCGCCAAGATTCTGACAATTAATGGTTTTTGCAAGAATACGGGCACAAGTCGTTTTCCCAACACCACGCGGACCGCAAAACAAGAAAGCCTGCGCCAGGTGATTGGTACGAATTGCGTTTTTAAGCGTAGTCGTGATATGTGATTGGCCAACTACCGAGTCGAAAGTGACTGGGCGATACTTTCTGGCCGAAACAACGAAATGATCCATGCGTGCAAGTTAGCTCCATGAGCCGGAATTTCAAATTACTTTTTCTCGACCAATGGATAAACACGGACATAATCAACTTCCATTTTTTGCGGGAAAATGCTGTCATCCACGCCTTTCTGCCCTCCCCAATCGCCGCCGACGGCCATATTTAAAATTAAATGAAAAGATTTATCGAAGGGCCATTGCTCCCAGGAATAGCCCGTTTCTTTATTAAACCTGAAATATTCTTTGCCGTCAATACCAACTGACACATAGTTGGGTGTCCATTCGCAGGTATATATATGAAACTGCTCAGACACATTTGTCAGCAAGGTGTCGCCACCTTTATTTGTTTTCAGGACGTGATTAAATGCCTTCGTGTGTATATTTCCATGAATATGATTCTGATCAAAACCGACGTGCTCCATGATATCAATTTCACCATTATCCGGCCAGCCTTTGTTGCCGTAATTTTTTTCAGAATTGAGCATCCAAATCGCAGGCCAGGTACCACGTCCTTTTGGAAGTTTAGCCCGGATCTCGAATTTCCCGTAGAGAAAATCTCCTTTTCCTTTTGTCACTAATCTTGCTGAACTATAATGCTGCTTACCCGATGTTTCTTTTCTGGCTTCGATAATTAGGTTACCATTTTCAACACGGGCATTTTCAGGTTTGTCAGTATAATTTTCCAGTTCATGATTTCCCCAGCCGTCTCCGCCCATATCATAACTCCATTTTTTAACATCAGGTTTTCCTGAATAATCAAATTCATCCTGCCAGATTGGGGAGGAGGCAAACTCATATTTTACCCGCGAAGATTCCGAGGGCGGAGTTTGGGATTGTGAACAATTAGCAAAACCGACCAGGCAGATCGAAGAGAGAAATAATTTTCCAGAAAGAGATTTTTGCATGGCTATAATTTGTTTTTAGTGCGTTTGTTTATTAGTATGGATAAATCCATCTTTTTAAAAACAGCATTGACTTCGTCCAGTTTCTTTTGAACTATTCGTTCTTCGGTAAGTTTCGGTATAGACTCGCTTTTCTTAGCTTCCATATCAGTCCTGGTTGGCACTCGGCTTTTTTGGTAATTTTGAAATATCTATACCTTTTAACAATTCGTTCATTTCTTTTAACTTTTTATTAACGATTTGCTCGCCGGTTAATTTGACAGTAATATTTCTTTTAATTTCCGCCATGCTTAACAGATTAAATAAAACATTGCAATGAGAATCAGAATAAATAGCTCCTGTGGAGCTTCCTGTTTATAGCAAGATAGTTTAAGATTTATTTTTCTTGCTCCATAGGAGCCGCCTAAGATTTCCAGGAAACTCCTATGGAGTTAGGGAAGTAACTGGAAATTAATATTTTTCTATAAACAGGATGCTCCGAAGGAGCGCGCTGAGGTCGTAAAACAAAATCTTACTAAGCAAATTTACCGATTTATTCAATTGCGATAAATTCAACAATGTATTCATCGCCGATAGCGGGGTTTCTATTCAGGAAAGCCCACATTCAATCATGCTCTCATTCACCAATTCAATCATTATTCTCCAATCGTGTGTATATTTCCCAAATTTAACGTTTATATATCAATTATTGATACCCTCTTCCTCAGCGTGTTTGTGCCGGACTGGCCAATTCTTATTATTTTTGCACGCCCCATAATAAAGATCGAATGAAGCAATTAAAACTGACCACAGAACTCAACGTTATACCCTCAGACTGGAAAATAAATCATCATACAAAAATATTAACCATCGGCTCCTGTTTTGCTGATGTCCTTGGCAATCAGCTGGCTGAGAATAAATTTCAGGTTCTGAATAATCCTTTTGGAACTGTTTTTAACCCTTTGTCTATTTCAAAACTCCTTGACTTATCACTGGATGGAAAACCGCCACATCCCGCACTTTACCACCAGAATGCAGATAAGATTTGGCTTCATCACGACTTCCATTCATCCTTATGGTCCGACAACCGGATCGATCTTGAAGGGAAACTTAAAGAAAAACAGCAGGAAGTAAATCAATTTCTGAGAGATGCAGATGTACTCGTTATTACGCTGGGCACTGCCTTCGCTCACCGCCACCGCGCAACTAATTTGCTGGTCGGGAATTGTCATAAATTGCCTTCTGATCATTTTTTGAAAGAACTCTTACATCTAGACCAGATCAATATCGGTTTGGAACATCTCATTTTTAAATTGCAATCGATAAAACGGGATCTTCGGATTATTTTGACTGTCAGTCCGGTGCGGCATACAAAAGACACGCTGGCACTAAATCAGGTGAGTAAATCAACTTTGCGATTGGTCTGCCACCGACTGTCTGAAAAATTCCGTCAGGTCGAATATTTCCCGTCTTACGAAATTATGGTGGATGAGCTTCGCGATTATCGCTATTACAAACCCGATCTTATTCATCCAAACAGCGTAGCAGAAGAATATATCTTTACTACTTTTGTAAACGCTTTTATGGACAAGCCGGCTTTGGATTTTATAAAGGACTGGGACGGCGTTCGAAAAATGATGAATCATTTTCCACATTATGGCTTCACGGCAAGTCAGCTTGCTTTGCTGCAAACACTTCAGAAGCGACTCAGCGAGTTGTCGAAGTCTGTGGATTTATCAGGAGAATTGGCACAAATAACCCGAAGGATCGATGAATTTCCCGTCATTTGATAAACTCATTGGTTAGAAATTGTGTTGTATTTAATTAAGTGAAATAAATAGAATCAGACGATTTCGGAGCGATCTGAAATCATATCCAGTACGTCTCGAAATTCTCGGGCGAAATAAAAACAATGGGCGAATTTACAATAAATAAAGAGAAAGTATTACAGGCGCTGAGCACAGTTCAGGAGCCGGATCTTAAACAGGATCTGGTAACGCTGAACATGATTCAGGATATTGAAATTGGTGTAAATCAGGTGAAGTTTACAGTAGTGCTAACGACACCAGCTTGTCCTTTGAAAGAGTTGATACGCAAAATGTGTACAGATGCAATTCATACGCAGTTGAGTCCTGATGTCGAGGTTATTGTCAATTTAACAGCAAATGTGACGAGTATCAGACCGCTTGGTGCAGCATTAATTCCTGGCGTAAAAAATGTAATTGCTATTTCTTCGGGAAAGGGTGGAGTAGGTAAATCAACGGTTACTGCCAACCTTGCGATGGCTTTGCATCGTTCAGGAGCCACTGTTGGGATTATTGACGCTGATATTTCTGGTCCATCCATTCCTTTGATGTTTGGTGCAGAAGATATGCAGCCAACGATTACGCCGAAAAATGGTAAAAACTATATCAATCCGATCCGTCAGTATGGAATCAAAATGATATCCATCGGATTTTTGACACCGGCGGATAGCGCGGTCGTTTGGCGCGGACCCATGGCAAGCCAGGCGCTGAAACAATTTTTTGGAGATACAGACTGGGGTGATCTTGATTATTTGCTCATTGACCTTCCCCCGGGAACGAGTGATATTCACCTGACTTTGGTTCAAACTGTTCCGGTCACTGGCGCAATCATCGTTACAACTCCACAAAAAGTGGCGTTAGCTGATGCTGTCAAAGGAATGTCGATGTTCAGGCAGCCACAGATCAATGTTCCAATTCTGGGTGTGATCGAAAATATGGCATGGTTTACACCGGAAGAACTTCCGGAAAGTAAATATCATATTTTTGGACAAGGTGGCGGACAATCCTTAGCTGACAAATTTGATGTACCTTTGTTAGGACAAATACCTTTGGTACAAGGTATTCGTGAAGCAGGGGATGAAGGCCGCCCGGCGGTTATGAATGTAAATCCGATTGTAAACGAGGCATTTCGCACGGCTGCAGAAGGATTGGCGCAACAGGTTGCTATCCGTAATGCAACCAAAGAAAAGACTCAAATGGTAGAGATCCAGTCCTGATCAGCAAAGATTTGGATTTGACTTTATCAATAAATTCTTGCATATTACCGAATAGACTTTTTAAATAATGGATTCAAGAGAAAAAACATTAGAATTAATTGAGCAGGCGCTGGAAACTGTCCGTCCGTATTTACACGCAGATGGCGGTGATGTGAAGTTGGTAGAATTAACAGACGATCTTACGGTAAGACTTGAATTAATGGGCTCATGCCAAAGCTGCCCGATGAGCGCCATGACTTTCCGTGCGGGTCTTGAAGAATCGATCCGAAAGGCGGTTCCGCATATCAACCGGGTGGTAGCATCTAACGTGCCATCATTGGCCTAGTCGGCTATGATTTGCCCAAAAATGATATTCAATTTGGCTGGAAGCAGCCAAATTGAAATAAATATTTCCTATGCACCATTGGTTGCAATTGATTCATTTTAAATACTCCCTATATTGCAGGTACGTTTTAAAATGCATTAATCAGCGATAATATGCGCATAGGAGTTTTTTTTGGAGGTCCCTCCCGCGAAAGGGAAATTTCATTTGCAGGTGGGAAAACCGCTTTTGAGTATCTGGATAAATCACTTTTTGAGCCGGTACCTATTTTCGTCGACAGCTTCGGTCGATTTATAAAACTTGAACATTCTTTGATGTATTCGAAGGAAATCAGAGATTTTTATCCTGCAAAAAAAAATCAGACTGACGGCTTCAGTACTTATATAGAGTCTTTTCCACATTTGGCAAAGGAGCCGGTTTCACCGGAGATCGGTTTGGTTTTATCGCCTGATCAATTCAAAGATCATTTTGAGTTTGCTTTTCTCGCCATGCACGGTCCGGATTGTGAGGATGGAGCGATCCAGGGTTTGCTGGAATGGTTTAAAATTCCTTACAGTGGTCCGGGATTGATGGGTTCTGCTGTTGGTATCGATAAAATCCTGCAAAATGATATGATCGCGTTGGTCAATAACCAGCAAAAGAAAAGTTGGACACTTCGTTATGACCAGTGGATTCCACGCGAATACTCCATACTGTTTACCGTTTTGAAAAAACACCTGGGCCTTCCGTTAGTTATCAAAGCACCGCATCAGGGCTCCTCCATAGGCGTCGCGATTGTAAAAGAAGATTCTTTGGAAGCGTTCGTGTCTGCAATTAACCAGTGTTTTTTTCAGGTTGAGCTGGAAAGCAAAACGTGGAAAGCACTTGATGCTGCCGGAAAACATGCGTACGTTCAGCGTATCGCCAACCTGGACGAAGGGATCGGATTTCCACTGGTTGTCAATGGAAATAAAACGGTTTATCACCCGGCTGCGCTTTTGGAATTACTCGATAATATGTTTGTTGTTCAGGATAATATCATCGTTTTGAGCAGTGCAAATGCAGAGGATCAGGTTTTGCTCGAAGAGTTTATTGAAGGTCAGGAATTTTCATGTGGCTGTATACAATTTGATAATGGCAAACCGCTTGCATTGCCTCCGAGTGAGGTGATCAAAATGGTTGACGTTTTCGATTTTAATGCTAAATATAAACCGGGAGCCAGCCGTAAAAGAATTCCTGTTGACGCTTCTCTTGAAAAAAATCAGGAAATTCAAAAGGTGATAGCCGAAGTTTTTCAGCAACTTGGTATCACCGTTTGCGTGCGTATTGACGGATTTTTGACGCCTGACGGAACCATCGTCCTGCACGATCCGAACACAATTCCGGGTATGTCACCAACTTCTTTCATTTTTAAACAAATGGCTGAAATCGGTTTGAGTGTAACACAGGCCCTAACTTATTTTATCCGTCAATCCATTCGTGAAAGAATTCGTTTAGGAAAGGATACCTGGAATCTGCGGCATTTGCTGGAAGCGTTGGACTCAAAAATTACCACTGCTAAAAATATAGTGAAACCGGTCAAAGGAATATTATTTGATGCTTCCGACGAACATTATGCGTTAGCCAGAAAGACTTATGGTCGCGTCAACGCGGAAGGTATTTACAAGCCGGTTCCAGTTCTGCATGGTACGGATGGTAAATATTATCAGTTGCCTAACCCCTTTATGTTCAAGGAATACATCGTTGATGTGGAAGGATTGATCACACAAGGCAGACATCCATTATTGACTGAAACAGCAGAAAAAGCAAAGTCGATAACTGATTTTTTTGCAGGTGAAATTGATGATGAGGTGCATGTTTTTAATGACAAAGAATCCATAGAATTAATCACGGACTGGACTGTTATTAAAATCGATTAAGAATATTTTTCCCATTTTTAAGGACAAAAAAGAGCTTAATGCAAGCTCTTTTTTAGTAAATTTCAATTTCTACACAATTCCTATGCTTTAAAGAAGCTGATGTTTAGGATTTTGTGAATCTCATATTGAATTTTTTGACCCAGATAATTTGACAAATCAATGGCAAATGGCGCAGAGAAAGTAAGATTAAGCCTACAAAAAGAAAACAAAGGTTGGAAAAAATGGGGCCCATATCTGTCTGAGCGTCAGTGGGGAACTGTACGCGAGGATTATAGCGGAAATGGTGATGCCTGGAATTACATAACCCACGAAATGGCTTTGTCCAAAACCTATCGCTGGGGAGAAGATGGTATCGGCGGCTTTTCCGATAATAAACAACACATCTGTCTTTCCTTCGCTTTTTGGAACCATAACGATAGATTTTTGAAGGAGCGGATCTTCGGATTAACAAACCGCGAGTCAAACCATGGCGAGGATGTGAAGGAAATGTACTATTATCTTGATAGTACACCGACGCATTCGTATACTAAAATGCTCTACAAATATCCTCATCAGCAATTTCCTTATGATAAACTTCGTCAGGAAAATGGCAAAAGAGGTAAAGAGGATCCGGAGTATGAAATTATGGACACGGGTGTGTTCGATAACAATGAATACTTTGACATTTTTATAGAGCACGCCAAGGCGGATGAGGAAGATATCATGATGAAAGTCACGATTCATAACCGCGGTCCTAAAGATGCGCCGATCACCGTGCTGCCAACGATTATGTTCAGAAATACCTGGTCGTGGGGATATGAGGCGTTTAACTACAAACCGATGATGAACGGAATTTCAAACCGTCTGATTGAGGTTACACATCGCAAACATGGGAAATATAATCTGTATCTGGACGGGGCCGACGAACTGCTGTTTTGTGAGAACGAATCGAATCTTAAAAAGCTTTATGGAACCGCCAATAATACGGCTTATCCAAAAGACGGAATCAATGATTATATCGTCAGCGGAGGAAAATCTACGACCGTAAATCCGAATAATATTGGAACAAAAGCTTCCGGGAAATTTACAAGAACCATCAAAGCTGGTGAGAGTATCACACTTCGGATGCGTTATGTAAATCACTCCATCTCCGAGCCTTTTGGTGGATTTGAAGATCTTTTCAGCAAAAGAATCCGGGAGGCAGACGAATTTTATGATGATATTCAAAAGGATGTTGCCGACGCTGATCTACGTTCTATTCAACGTCAGGCTTATGCAGGGATGTTGTGGAGTAAGCAGTTTTACTACTATAATGTATACGAGTGGCTGAAAGGTGATCCGGCGCAACCGGAACCGAATCAGGGACGAAAGTGGGGGAGGAATTCGGGTTGGAAACATTTGTATTCAGCCAACATTATTTCAATGCCGGATAAGTGGGAATATCCCTGGTTTGCTGCCTGGGACCTTGCTTTCCACTGTGTGCCGCTCGCCCGGGTTGATGCGGATTTTGCCAAACGGCAACTTGAAATATTACTTCGGGAGTATTACATGCACCCGAACGGCCAGATTCCGGCATATGAATGGAATTTTTCTGACGTAAATCCGCCGGTACATGGCTGGGCAACCTGGAAGGTATATGAGATTGACCGTGAACAAAACAACGGTGTAGGGGATATTGAATTTTTAGAAAAAATATTCCACAAACTTCTTCTGAACTTTACCTGGTGGGTAAACCAGAAGGATGATACCGGAAATAATATTTTCAGCGGAGGTTTCCTTGGGCTTGATAATATCGGTGTATTTGACCGGTCGACGCCGATGCCTTTTGGTGGAAAATTGCAGCAGGCTGACGCAACGGGCTGGATGGCGATGTATACCTTGAATATGCTTCGGATTTCGGTTGAAATCGCGCTGGCTCATCCCGTTTACCAGGATATGGCCTCAAAGTTTTTCGAACATTTTCTGCATATCGCCGGTGCGATGGAGTCGATTGGTGGCAAAAATTCTTCAATCAGTCTTTGGGACGAAGAGGATCAGTTTTATTACGACGTAATTCATATTCCGAACGGACAAAGCATATTGCTGAAGGTACGCTCGATCGTTGGGTTGATTCCACTTTTTGCTGTGGAAATTCTTGATCCGCAGAATCTCGACAAAATGCCGGTTTTCAAACGCCGCGTGGAGTGGGTTCTGGCCAACAGACCCGACCTTGCCCGTTTGATATCGCGTTGGTTTGAATCAGGAAAAGGAGAAAACAGGTTACTTTCAATCCTGCGTGGTCACCGGATGAAAATGATCATGAAACGAATGCTGGACGAAAATGAATTTTTGTCAGATTTCGGCGTTCGTGCACTTTCCAAATATCATAAGGAAAACCCGTATAAATTCTATATCAATGGTGAAGTTTTGCAGGTAGATTATACGCCTGCGGAAGCTTTGACTGATATCATGGGCGGAAATTCCAACTGGCGCGGTCCGATCTGGTTCCCTCTGAATTATCTGATCTTTGATTCACTGATGAAATTCCATGCCTATTATGGTGAGGATTTCCAGATAGAATATCCCACAAATTCCGGAAATCTGGTTACTATTAAAGATGCAGCCATGGCCATTGCCAATCGGTTGATTGATATCTTTAAAAAGGACGCGGACGGAAGACGTGCGTTCAACGGCAACGATGAAAAAAGTCAGACTGATCCACATTTCAGTGATCATATTTTATTTTATGAATATTTCCACGGAGACAATGGGAGAGGCTGTGGTGCCAATCATCAGACAGGCTGGACAGGCCTTGTAGCTGAGCTTATTTTGAAAACTTCGCAGGAAAAAATGAAGGAATTGGCAAAAGAAGAAGTGCCGCTAAGTAAGTAATTCCGGTATATTTTTACTTTTATAAAATAATACTCAACCGAGAACGATATTTTTAGTCTTTTTATAATCAAAACCAGTAATATGACTTTTGATTATAAAAAGACTTATTTTTAAAAAATTAACTGTTTCAGAAAACCATCTTTTAATTAATTATGACCGCACAATTAGATCCAAATGTTTTGGCCAAAGTGAATACGTGGCTTAACGGCGATTACGATATCGACACAAAACAGTCGATTCAGCAATTGATTGACGAAGAGAATGATACTGAACTTACTGATGCATTTTATAAGGATCTTGAATTTGGAACTGGTGGTTTACGTGGATTAATTGGTGTGGGTTCAAACCGGATGAACCGGTATACGGTCGGCACTGCAACGCAGGGTTTGGCAAATTATCTTAACAAAGCTTTTCCAGATCAGGAAATTAAAGTGGCTATTGCCTACGACAGCCGTATAAAATCGGATGAGTTTTCTCAGATCATTGCGGATATTTTTTCCGCAAGCGGGATCACGGTATACCTTTTTGACGGGCTTCGTCCGACACCTGAACTTTCTTTCGCAATTCGCCAATTGGGCTGCCAGAGTGGAGTTGTGGTAACTGCTTCTCATAATCCAAAAGAATATAACGGATATAAGGCTTACTGGAACGACGGTTCTCAGGTTGTTGCGCCGCATGACTCCAATATAATTGATGAGGTTAATGCCATCAAATCGATTGACGATATTAAATTTGAAGGTGATCCTTCAAAAATAATCAAAATCGGGGCTGACATTGACGAAAAATATCTTGATCATATTTTGTCACTTTCGATCTCAAAGGATGCGATCGCACGTCAGAAGGATTTGAAAATTGTATATACCCCATTGCACGGAACTGGGGTAACGCTGGTGCAGCCGTTATTGGAGAAAATGGGTTTCGAGTCTGTAACTGTTATTGAAGAACAGGCTGAACCAAATGGTAATGGCCAGTTTCCAACGGTGGTTTACCCTAATCCTGAGGAAAGTGAAGCCATGTCGATGGCCGTAAATAAAGCGAAGGAAATCGATGCTGATCTTGTATTGGGGACAGATCCTGATGCGGACAGAGTGGGTATCGCCGCGAAAAACCATCATGGAGAAATTCAGCTTTTAAATGGTAATCAGACAGCAAGTGTATTGATTTATTATTTGCTGAACGCCTGGAAAGACGCCGGGAAATTGACTGGAACTCAGTTTGTCTGCAAGACAATCGTGACGACGGATCTTATCGATAAAATGGCTGCGTCCTACGATGTGAAATGTTACAATACCCTAACCGGTTTCAAATACATCGCTCAGGTAATTCGAGAAAAAGAAGGTATCGAGCAGTTTATCGGTGGCGGTGAAGAAAGTTATGGTTATCTGATCGGCGACGCTGTTCGTGACAAAGATGCGATTGCTTCCTGCGCTATGATCGCAGAGCTGACGGCTTATGCAAAAGACAAAGGTTTGAGCCTTTTTGATATGTTGATTGAAATTTACAAGAAGTTCGGATTCTATTACGAAGGACTTATCTCATTGACGAAAAAAGGTAAGACCGGCGCAGAGGAAATCCAGCAAATGATGGCAGATTTCCGTGCTAATCCGCCAAAAACATTGGCTGGTTCGGACGTTATCCGCATGGATGACTACAAAGCTTTGACCACAACTGATTTCACTACGGGAACTACGACTTCGATTCCTTCTGGTGAAATGGGTATTGAATCGTCAAACGTACTTCAGTTCTTTACTGTTGATGGTACTAAATTCACTTGCCGTCCATCAGGGACTGAGCCGAAAATTAAATTCTACGTGGGTGTTCGTGCTGAGCTTGAAGGTAAAGACGAATTTGACAGCGTGTATGCAGGATTGAAAGATAAGGTGAAGGCAATTGGTGAAGAATTAAGATTGAAATAATTCCTGAATAAGAATTTGAACAGGAGCTGTCATTTTTGGCAGCTCTTTTTTTGTGCCTTACTGATGATTTTTAAGTCAGATGAAAGCTTTTACAAAAGATGAAGTAATACCAGTAGTTACTTTATTTATATTTTGTAAATAAATTATTACATTTATTCAGAGTAAAAGATTTTCTTAGCCTTGGTAATAAAAACTAATTACTATTTATGATGAAAAAAATACTTCACAACAAATTCTTGATTCTTCCACTCGTCCTTTTTCTATGTGTCAGCAGCCTTATGGCTCAGACTGTTACCATTTCAGGAAAAGTTACTGATGATACAGGGTCTGATATTCCGGGTGCGAATGTTAACGTAAAAGGTACCTCTCTGGGAACAACCACCAATGAAAAAGGAGAGTATTCATTGTCTGTACATACAGGAGGAACTTTGGTTTTCAGTTTTATCGGGTTCAAAAAAGTTGAAGTCAATGTCGGAAATCAGAAAGTCATCAATATTAAACTGGAATCTGAAGCTTCTGAACTCAACGAAGTAGTCGTTACGGCATTGGGACAAACACAGGAAAAACGGGCAATTGGATATTCGGTCCAATCTGTGAAGGCGGAAGAGATCAGAAATTCTGGTAATCCGAACGTGGTTGGAGCTTTGCAGGGAAAAATTGCCGGTGCGATCATTACAGGATCTGGCGGCGCGCCTGGTGCCGGTGTTAATATCGTGCTTCGCGGCGTCACGTCACTGAGCGGCGGCGCGGATAATCAGCCATTATTTGTTATCGATGGTATCATCATCAGTAACTCCACGAATGCAGGAAATCCGCTTCCCAGCGCGGGAAGTAATTCTCCCGGAGCTTCTGAACAATTTGCAAATACGAACCGTGCGGCAGATATAAATCCGGATGATATTGAAAGTGTATCGGTTTTGAAAGGCCCGGCTGCGACCGCGCTTTACGGCCTTCGGGCATCAAACGGAGCCATCATCATTACTACAAAAAGGGGTAAGTCAGGAAAATTAAACGTCTCTGTTTCGTCTTCCGTGGGTGTAGACGTTTTGGGGAAATCACCCGATATTCAAACGACATTTTTGCAGGGAAGGTTAGGTGAATTTATACCACTTGGTCCTGGTCGTACGCCTTATCAATCCTTTGGTCCGGTACTTGACCCTCAAAATAACACAGACAAGATCTACGATAATTTCCGTGATTTTTACCGTACGGGTATCCGCAATAATAATAATGTGACGCTGACGAAAGGTAATGAAAAGGGCAATATCTACGTCTCGCTCGGAAATAATACGCAGAGCGGGATTGTGCCAAATACCAATTTTTACCGACTTTCCGGAAAGGTGGCCGGTGCTTATAATGTTACGAAAAATTTTAATGTCTCGGCCTCATTTAACTATATCCGTTCTGGTGGCAAGCGCCCGCCCGCAGGTGACAAGTCTATTTTTAGTGCGTTAGGTTATTGGCCGAATACGTATGATGTGAATGACTATCTGAATCCGGACGGCACGCAGAAAAATATCCTTCCTGGTTTTACAGATAATCCCAGATATCTGGTTGAGAAAAGTCCGCGTGTTGATAAGATAAACCGGTATATATCAGACGTTACTTTAAACTATAAATTCACGGACTGGTTGTCCGCAAAATATCAGCTCACCTACGATACTTATCACGAAACCCGTAACCGCCAGGTTGACAGTACTTTTGATGTCGGTATACAGGTTAAGGGCTTTTTGATCAATGAGGAACTTAACTTTCGGGAGTTGAATTCTAATTTGTATCTGACTGCTCAAAAGAATTTCAATGAAAACTGGACAGGTTCAGTGATGGTTGGAAACGCAATTGTCGATAGCAAGCGGCCGGATAGTTATTACATTCGTGGAGAAAACTGGAATGCGCCTTTTACCAATGACATTTCGAGCTATCAAAATCAACAGAAAAGATTTTATTCCCCGGCACAATTCAGGATTGTCAGCTTTTTTGCAGACGCAAAACTGAGTTATAAGGAAATTTTATACCTGAATGCGACGGTAAGAAATGACATCGTTTCGGTTCTGCCCAAAGCAAACAGATCCTTTGTTTATCCATCCTTTAACGCAGGTTATGTTTTTACGGAACATCTGGCAAAAAATAACTTTCTGTCCTACGGGAAACTTCGTGCTTCCTGGGCACAAGTCGGAAAAGCGACTACGCCTTATTTGATCGGTACGTATTACGATATCACCGACAACTTTCCTTATGGAAATACAACGCCGGGTTATAACCGAAGACTGACCGCCGCCGATCAGGACCTGAAACCAGAACGGACGACGTCAATCGAAGTAGGCACTGAGCTTCGATTTTTCAAAAACCGGCTTATGGTGGATGCGACTTATTTCACCATGGATAGTAAAAATCAGATCGTTCAGGCTCCGGTATCCAATGTGTCCGGATTCTCGACCTATTTTACAAACATCGGTTTGATCAGAAATAAAGGGGTGGAATTATTGGTTACGGTAAAGCCAATCCAGGTAAAAAATTTCTCCTGGGATATTGCTGTAAACTGGGCGAAACTTTCCGGAAAAGTGATTGAAATGCCTGACGCTTTGCAGGAAATTTCCTATTACGACAATACCGTCGGTTCCCTCAAAGTGCGTGAGGGCAGCAGGATCGGTGATTTGTGGGGATATGACTACAAACGTGCTGCCGACGGCCTGATGCTGATCAATGCGACGACGGGTTTTCCTGAGACCAGTACAACACTCACGCAATACGGCAACGCTCAACCAGACTGGATCGGCGGGCTGACCAATACGTTCAACTACAAAGGTCTTTCACTTTCTGTACTGATGGAATGGAGGCAAGGTGGCGACGCCATTGATTTGGGGGAAAGAAACGCGCTGCGAAGCGGATCTATAAAACTGACGGAGCGACGTAATGAGCAGGTTGTTTTTAAAGGTGTGGTGCAGCAAACGGACGGATCGTTGGTTCCAAACACCAAAGCCGTTTATCTGGACGATTCATTTTACAACCCGTCTACTTCGACTCGTTTCAATGGGTGGTCTCAGCTTAATATTCAGGATGCTTCCTGGTTTAGAATCAGAACGGCCACTTTGAATTATTCCTTGTCTAAAAAACTGCTCGGTAATTCACTTTTCAAAGGTGGCGTTCGGTTTAGCCTTACAGGTACTAATTTATTCCTGAATACGCCTTTCCGCGGTTATGATCCCGAAGCACTTACTTTCGGTTCAGGAACAAATCTCATCGGTTTTGTGGGTAGAAATAATCCGTCGACCCGCAGCTTTCAGTTTGGTGTCAATATTAATTTCTAAAACTGATCAACAACCGAATTCATCTTAATTTTCCTGATTATGAATAAGATAAGAAAAATATATTTACTCCTGATCTTTGTTTTGGTGACCATTGTTTCAGGCTGCGATAATTTCCTGGATGTCAATGTAGATCCAACTTTAAAACCCGACGCAACGGTTCAGGAATTGTTGCCGACCGCACAGTTTTATACAAGCGAAGCCAGTTATCAGCAGGCCTTTTTTGCCTGTCAATATGCCCAGCAGATCAGCAGCAATCTTGGTACAAATGGGACAGACACTTATGCAGAGTCTGAAAATGCTACGGGTTGGTCAAATCTTTATCTGTATGTAATTCCACAATTGAATGCAATCATCCGCAAAGGCCAGACCGACGACATTCCCGGATATGTCGGTATTGCCAAAACCTTACTTGCTTATAATTTAGGCCTTGCCACTGTCAATTGGGAAAATGTTCCTTTTTCAAACGCAGATCAGGAACCAAAGAATTTCCAGCCAGCTTACGATGCGCAGCAGGAAATTTATACGACAATTCAGCGGTTACTGGACGAAGGAATCGTAGAACTGGCTAAAAATTCCGGCACAAAACCGGGGACGGATGATTTGATTTATAGTGGCGATCTGGTAAAATGGACCAGGCTGGCATACTCGTTAAAGGCTCGTTATCTTATGCATCTTTCAAATAAAAACCCAAAACAAGCAGCAGAAAATGCTTTGGCTGCTTTGCAAATGGGAATGATGAGCAACGCAGATGATTTCCAAATGCCATACAATACCAAGAATTTGAGTCCCTGGTATAGTCGGGTAGCTTTGGCAAATAGTACTGGAAATTTGTCTGTCACGTATGGAAGTACTTTTGTGGATCTGATGAATGGAAAAGTTCAGACGATCACAGACCCGCGCTTGACAAAAGTAGTGACATTAAAAACAGGACAAACAACCTATAACGGCGTATTTCCCGGATCAAACCTTGGATCCACTGTTGACTTCACCATCAGGTCCTGGCATTCCTCTGTGACGTCGCCAATATTAATGATGACCTATTCTGAGGTGAAAGCGATCGAAGCAGAAGCACGGTTTTTGGCAAACGACGGAACATTATCTTCGAAAGGAGCGACCGACGCAGCCTATACTGCTTATTTGAATATTGCTCGTTCCAATATGACCAAGCTCGGTGTCGCGGAAGCGGATATCTCGACATATCTGGCGGCCACTTCTGTAAACGTCGGTGCCAATGAGTTGACTTTGTTAAATATTCTGAGAGAGAAATACAAGGCGATGTTTCTGATCGGAGATATCTGGACAGATTTGAGGAAATATGATTACTGGGATTTTCCACTTCCTCAAAATATAAATCCCGACCTGCAGGGCCGAAGAATTCAGCGCATGAGGTATCCGTCGTCAGAATTAACGAGAAATACTGCGAACGCGGAGGCTAACCAGAAAACCCCGGCGACGCCGATGTGGTTTGTTTCGAAATAGTTTTGCTTGATAACTTTCAAATATTAATGATATGAAGAAAAATATTAACATCCTTTTCCTTGCGTTGACATTTTGTTCGGGTATTTTTCTCACGAGTTGTTATGAAGAACCTGATTTGATCAGCGAAATTTCTACAAGCGTCGGCAAGGTCGCGCAGGTTTCGGTTGTATGGCTGGGAACCACAAGGACTGTTTCGTCAAGCAGTGCTGTTGTAACGGGTTTAACGGTTGATGCCGGAGCGACGACAAATTTTAACATCGAGTTCACGTCAGAAATTCCGATAAAAGAGTTCAAAGTGTATTATGCGGCAACGTCAACGGGAGCACAAACTTTGGTGACGACAATTCCGGCAGGAACTCAGAAGTATGATGAAGTGCTTCGAAATTATGTCATCTCTGTTCCTGTCACAGCGCAGGAAACCAAGGGTACGACGCGGGTTTTCTTCGCAGAAATTATTGGAGACAATGGCCTTGCGTCAATCAAAAAATCGGCTACGCTTACGACGAATAAGTAAAATCTGAAGTTTTGTAGCATACACAGGTCTGACTAACGACGTTTAAAATTCCAACCGGAGAATTAATTCCCGGTTGGAATTTTCTTTTGCAACAGACTCTCAACATTATTGGTATCAGGATGAAGATTCCAAACTCCTCATTTATCTTTGGGGATGAATGCCTCTAACCGCTTAGTTATCCGTGCTATAATGTTTCGTAATTTATTTTTTTTCAAGAGCGTATTTTTGTCCGTTTTAATCTTTGGCTGTGCAGTATCCGTTTCTTTCTCGCAACAGGGTGGTGCGGTTATCCTTACCGGCAAAGTGACAGATGGAAAAACCGGAAAACCGTTGCCGTTCGCGAATGTTTTCGTCAATAATTCGACTATTGGAACAAACGCCGACGAAAACGGAAATTACAAACTTACCGGTCTTACCATTGGAAGTATTGAAATGGCTGTGTCGTTTTTGGGTTATGAAACGATTAAGCAAACTTTAAGATTTGAGCAGCCGGGTATCAAAACCGTCCAATTCAAATTAATTGAAGGTATGCAGCTGACCGGCGTTACGATTTATTCCAAAAAGAATAAAAAACGTGAAAAACATCTGGCGATCATTACCAGAGAATTACTTGGGAAAACGCCGTTTGCAAAACAATGCAGAATACTCAATCCGGAGGTTTTAAAAATTTCTTTGGATGATAACCGACATTTAAGTGCACAAACCACTGCTCCGCTAATTATTGAAAATAATGCATTGGGTTATAAAATCCACCAGGACCTTGACGATTTTGATTATTTCGAAGGACGGGTTTTATATGGCGGAAGCACGCGTTTTGAATTACTTAAACCAAAAGACGAAGCGCAGAAAAAATTGTGGCGCGAAAATCAGAAAATTGCCTACGCCGGTTCGCTGAAACATTTACTGGCCAGTATGGTTGCAGACAGTTTATGGGAGGAAGGATTTAGAGTATACCAGGAAATTCCGGATTCGATGCGCATGTTCAGATCGGTCAGAAGCGTAAACGGTTATAACACGATCGCCAATAATATCCATAACAGGATAGAGCCGATTTTAGGTAATCGTTTGATCAAACCAGGAGAATTAATGACCGAACGACTGGTTGTTTCTAAAATGATGCTGGAAGTTTTTTTTACCAAAAAGAAAGGAAGCTCTCCTTATTCTGATATGCCTTATGCTTACACGCAGATCAAATTTCCGCAAGGATATTGTGTGATCACGCCGCAAGGTTGGGTGGTTATGCCCATGGGTTTCGAAATCGCAGGTTATCTGGGAAATGACCGATATTCAACCTTGCTGCCTGCGGACTGGAAACGAAATTAATGATCAATTGTTAATGCTGGCTGACTTAAAAGGTTGTTTAGAAGTTAATTCACGGGAGTGATTTTCAATTAATCCTTAACCATTATTTCTTCAGCAGTAAAACGAAGGGTAGATATGAATTCCAGTTGGGTTTGAAATTGTCCTGATTCAAAAAACCTTTGGAATAATTTCCGAGGACGATATCTGTATCGCCATCTCCGTCAATATCTTCTGCGTCCATACAAATCCAACGCCCGGATTCACTGATCGGAAGGGCGTTCGGGGTGAAATTCGGAAACTTAGTCTTGTTGTTTTGTTCAAAATAAAGAAAACTTCCGGATGGATTATTTTGAAAATCAGCAAAGAATGCAATGGTAGCCAGGTCGATATCCCCGTCCTGATCAAAATCTTTGGCAATAACTTTCGTTGCACCGTGAATAGGGTAGAAGTATGCCTGTTCGAAATTCAGATTCCGTTTTTTTAAATCTCCTTTATTAAGAAATAGGTATAGTCCATGATATGGTTTAAGGATTCTTGAATAATCGCTATTATCTCCTGCAGTGTAAATGATATCCAGTTTTTTGTCCATATTGATGTCGGCTAATTGGAAGCTGCTGGAACCATAAACTGGCGGAAATCTCAATACATTTTCCGAACTGAATCCACCTTTTTTATCATTAAAAAAAATCCATATTCCTTCGTCTGCATGCGCAAATAAAGCCATAATATCCGGCCAGCCATCTTCGTTAAAATCCCCTGTAATTGCCTGAGTCGCACCTGCAACTTCCCGGATTGGAATTTTCTCAAAAGTTCTATCTGATAATTGTTTGACAAGATAAAGTCCACCCTTGTTGTGTCCAAAGCCGCAAACGACATAATCAATTAACCCGTCCTTATTAAAATCAGCATTTATGGTTGAGATCGGGCGAATAAAATCAGACGAAATAATCTTATCTCCGCCATTTCCATCTGTTTGAAATAAAGTACCGCTCGGAGAATCATAGGCCTTCATCTCACCGATCAACGTGATGATCTTATTATTTTTTGCAAAAGTAATATCAACAGCTGGGGAAAAAAGTTTGGTAGAAAAGGAAGGTTTTAAAGTCTGATCCCATTTTATCAGATCAGGAATTTCTGCGCTGCTCGTATATATCGCATGCTCAGATTTGTTAATTGCAACCAAGGTTGTTGTGGCAATTTTTGAAGTATCTGTTTTTGGAATTTTTAATGTAAAACCTGCCCAGTCGTGTAACGCCGCAACAGGAGGTTTTACTTGTGCGATCGTTACAGGGGCAAGTGAATCGTAATAGGCAATAATTTTCAGCCAGTCACTGTGTGATATCGTAGATTTTTCATTTTGAAAATATTTATTTCCCTGCCATACTTCAAGCCCTAATTGCTTCGCCATCGCTGGCAAAACCTGATTCTTCCAGGTTTCTTTATCAAGTAACCCGGGATCAACACCCAAATGGCAGGTGCTGCAATACTTCACAGACAATTTCTCACCTTCTAATATTTCACCTGTAAGCTCAGGTTTTTCGCTCTCATTTTTTGAATCACAGCCCATCAATAAAATACCAGAGAAAACGAGTGTCAGGCAAAGAAAAAGCAGTGAGCTCGGGCGCATTGGAAGAAATATTTTATCAAATATCAACAAAAAGAGGCAGTCGTGAAACTGCCCCTTCTTGCTGATTAAAGTTTGTTACTGATATCCTGGATTTTGTTTCAAAGACGACACCCCATTTCTGGTACTCAAATCAATCTGAGTTTGTGGGATCGGGAAATATTCATTTCTGTTTTTAATGAATTTTCCGCCACTCACATCCGGAGTGATTTTACTTTCGAAGGCTACATAGGCATTCAATGCTTGTTCAGCAATGCCCCAGCGTGACAGGTCAAAGAAGCGATGGCCCTCCATGGCAAGCTCAACTTTGCGTTCAAAATAAATTGCTTTCAAAGCTCCGTCTTTACCTTTTGCAGCAAAAGATCCTGCTGGATATTCAGCGATTTTATAATTACTAGCCGGCGTTGTTGTGTAACCTCCCATAGGTTTTGTAGGATCGGCATAGGTATAGACCCAACTTTCAGGTTTTGCTGCGCGAGCACGAACTTTGTTGACATATTCCTGTGCTTTTTCCAAACTTCCGGCCTGCGCCTCAGCTTCTGCAGCCATTAGCAAGACATCTGCAAAACGGATGATTTGAACATTGATGGCTGTTCCCGGAGCCCAGGAGTGCTGATCAGAATATTTATCCTGCGTTGCCTGGTAGTACATGTTTTTCTTTGGAGAATATGGACCTGCATACCCTTGATCGCGAATCCAGTCCTGTCCAGGGTGTGTTCCCCAGTCAAGGAACGGAATACCGCGACGGCCAACTGTCCAGTCGATACGTGGGTCCAGTGGAACAGAAGCGTCAGGCGTAAAAGCGGCATCAGATTTTACGCCCATATCATTTTTCAAGGTAGTATTATTATAGGTGTCTACCAAAGGAAGGCCATTTGCATCTGTCTGGAATGAATTTGCGAGGTCAAGACTTGGCTGATAAAACCCACAGCAACGGAAAGGAGAGTTGTATGGAAAATTCAGCATACCACCAGTATTTGCGTTATCAATGGTATTCGTTCCGTCATTTGCTGCCATTTGAACCGCGAAAACTGATTCAGCAAGATTTTTCTGAGCAGCGTCAAAGTTGTCCTGATACTTTGGCAAAAGATCATATTTCAATCCGTTGCTAGTTACGCCGGAACTAATTACCTGATCAAAAACTGTTTTCGCATCAGTAAATTTTTTCTCGTACAAATAAGTTTTCCCCAAATAAGCAGCCGCAGCCCACTTATTTACTCGACCCACTTCTGACTGGGTCGCCGGAAGATTATCCATAGCAAATTTGAAATCAGCTTCGATGTTTGGCCAAATGTCTGTATCATTTGGTACCATCGCAGGATCCACAGTTGTTTCGTCAACCCAAGGAACCATGTTAAACATCTTCTTCAGCTCAAAATAATAATGTCCGCGCAGGAATCGTGCCTGTGCAGTGAAACTTACTTTCTCCGCGTCCGTCATACCGGAAGTGACGAGCGGAACAAATTTTAGAACTGTATTAGCCCGGTTGATTCCTTCGTAAACAGCTTTCCATTTACTATTAAAAAAACCATTACTAGGACCATGACTATAAATCATGATTGAGTTAATCCCAGGCTGGTCAGCTCCATCACTGCCTTTTTTTGCATCACCACCTGCGATACTACCATAAATCCAGTTGTCTGCGGCTGCATCCCATGCACTAGCTGCACCAACTCCGTTTCCGTCGAGGGCGGCATATGCGCCTACCAGAAGTCCATCGACTCCTGCCTTTGTACTTAATTGAGCATCACTCAATGCCCCTAATGCTGGTTTATCAAGGAAACTGTCCTGGCAGGCGTAGGACATTAATCCGAAGGCAACAACTAACGCTATTTTCGAAAATCTTAATTTTTTCATCTTTTTTCTGTTTAAGGATACAGTAATTAGAATGTCAGATTTAAACCGATCAGGAATTGACGTGTGTTTGGATAAACACCTTCGTCAAGACCAAAGGCAGTAGAACCAGCAACCTGGCTTTGTCCAACTTCCGGATCAGGGCCTGAATATTTGGTGATCGTAAACAGATTTGCTGTTTGAACATATACACGAAGTCTTTCAATTTTCAGGCTCTGTGTCAAACTCTTTGGCAAGGTATAACCCAGCTGAGCATTTTTAGCGCGTAAGTACGATCCATTCTCTACATAGTAAGAATTTGGAACGTTTGTCGTACTGAAAGAACCTGTGTTTTCCTGAATTGGGGCGGTTGCATTCATGTTTGTCGGAGTCCATGAATCATATAAGGCGGTATTGCTTTTCGCTCCCTGGAAATTGGTATAGAAGTCGTTCCACCATTTCAGGTTATTCCATATTTCGTTGCCTTGTACACCGTAAAAGAAAATACCAAAATCAAAGTTTTTGTAGTTCGCACCGATGTTCAAACCATAACTGAATTTTGGACTTGGATTACCAAGGAAAGTACGGTCATCAGATGTGATGATCCCGTCGCCGTTGATATCCGCATACCGGAAACGACCCACTTTAACTTCGTTTTGGTAAACTGCGTCAGCGTTCCCTGATTTTTCGATAGCGCTTGCGTTTGCCTGATCGATTTCCTGTTGTGTATTCCAGAAGCCATCTATCTGGTACCCGAAGAACTGACCGATTGAGTGCCCAACTGCATTTCGAATAATGTTACTACCGTTGAACCTACGACTTTCCTGATCAAAATATGTAGCTCCGTCCGTGATCTTTTTGATCTCGTTGTTATAAGTTGTTAACGTTACTGTCGCATTTAGCTTGAAATCTTTTGTGATGTTCTTCTCAGCATAAATCGACATGTCAATTCCCTTATTTGCCATTTTACCAATGTTTACAGCTGGTGCAGTTCCTTGTCCAACCGTTCCGGCCAGTTCAGGAGAAAAAAGCAAATCATTGATATTTTTTTGGTAGTAGTCAATGGTTAAGTCAACTGCGCCATTGAATAAAGTTGCATCGATACCAATGTTTGAGTTGATATTACTTTCCCATTTAGCATTTGGATTTCCAACGCGCGTTCTCTGAAAGCCCTGCACGGTGCTGTTTCCCGTTCCACGGATGTCATAGAAGGAATTGCTTCTGTTCAGTCCGTATGTTGTGAAAGCATTAGCCGGGTTAACGTTGAACTGGTTACCCATAATACCATAACCTCCACGAATTTTAAGATCTGAGATCCACTCAACCCCTTTCATGAAAGCTTCTTCTTTTACTCTCCATCCTGCACTTATAGCTGGGAACCAACCAAATTGGTTTGTGAAACGTGACGATCCATCACGACGTACTGTGGCGCTGAACAAATAACGATCTTTGAAATTATAGTCGATCCGCCCAATGTATGAGAATAACGCGTCTGAATATTTTGCACTATAGTTAGTTGGCGTTCCTGAACCGGTTGACAAAATTGTATAGTTTGGATCAAAAGAGAAATAGTTCTGAGAAGTACCACCCACTTCGCGTCCTGTGCTTGTATAAGCTTCGGTGCCCGCTAACAACTTGATCGAATGAATGTCGTTAAAAGTATGTTCGTAAGACAGAGTGTTAGTCCATGTCCAGTTGAAACCCGTATTTGTGTATTCGGTGTAAGCGTTTGTCGTTACGTTTTCAGCATTTTCCCACTCTGGATAAGCAAATGAATTTCCTCTTTCAGAATAGTAATTACCACCAAAGCTTGAACGCACAACGAAGTCTTTAAGGAAATCAACTTCGGCAAACATATTTCCGAATACACTGTTGTTCAGTCCAACATTGTTGCGTGCACGGTCGCGAATAGCAACCGGGTTTTTAGCATTACCCAGACCACTTCCGAATGAACCTGCATAATTGCCCTGAACATCATAAACCGGAATGATCGGTTGCATACGATAGGCCATACCAATTGCGCCACCTTCTTCAAGAATCGTGGATCTTGGATTGTTCACCAATGCCAGTGCAATGTTTTCGCCCACACGAATGTGCTTGCTTACATTATATTGACTGTTTGCACGAACCGTATATCTTTTCAGATAAGTGTTCATCAGGTTTCCCTGTTGGTTAAAATGGTTGAATGAAAACATGTAACTTCCACCCGTTCCGCCTCCGCTCACTGACAAGTTATGGCTTTGGATTGGAGCATTTTTAAATATTTCATGGAACCAGTCCGTACCTTGTTTGTTTGCTTTTACGATTCTGTAAAAAGAATCCATATCAGCTTTGTCCGTATAATTCGGGTTTACATAATATTTGGAAAGATCAACTGAACCTTCACTCATACCTGTCGGAACGATATAGTCTGGTAAAACAGGAGTTGCTCCACTTCCGTATTGTGGATCATTGATCGCAACGCCAGAATTTTTTAGCGCCAGAAATTTAAGGTCGGCCATTCCCTGAGAGGATAGCGCGTCATAAACATTTCCTTTCTGAACTGTCTGCGATCCATAATACATATCGTAGCTAACCTTCACTTTTCCTGTACCACGTTTTGTCGTAATTACAACGACCCCATTCGAGGCACGAGAACCATAAATAGAAGCAGACCCAGCATCTTTCAAAACCTGCATTGTAGCAACGTCATTTGGATTGAGGTTGTTGATATCCTGCGTTGGTACACCATCCACAACATAAAGCGGGGTGTTGTTACCAAATGAGTTGATACCACGGATACGAACCTGCGGAGCCTGGCCGGGCTGACCAGACGTTAGAACTGTTACACCTGAAGCACGACCCTGCAACTGATTTGAAAGGTTTGAATTAGCCTGCTCCGTAAGTTCAGCAACTTTCACAACCGAAACAGCACCAGTCAGATCCTTCTTTTTAGCAGTACCATAACCGACAACAACGACTTCACTTAATAGTTTTTCGTCCGTCGTAAGTATAACGTTTGCAGTGGTTTGGCTTGCCGTAACTTCGACATCTTTAGAACTGAAACCAACGAAACTGAATGTCAAAGTTACATTTCCGTCGGGGGCTTCAATCTTGTACGATCCCTCGCCATCCGTGTTTGTTCCACGTGAGCTGCCTTTCACGACCACTGAAACACCTGGAAGACCTCCTCCGCTGCCATCAGTGACCATACCGGAAATAGATCTTTCAAGTGCCTGGGGTTTAAATTTCTGAGGAGAAAGATCTTCTGCCTGTGATTTGATACGTTTCAGAATAATCTGTTTTCCTGAAACCTCGTAAGCTAAATCCAAAGGAGTTAAGATAATTTTTAACGCTTCGCCGAGTTGCTGCTGCTGTAGGTTTATTGATATCTTTCTTTCAGTTTTTATTAAACTAGAGCTGTAAAGAAACTTTACTTTTACTTGTTCTTCTATGGTATTCAGCACCTTGCGAACGTCCTGATTCTTCATCTGAAGTGTTACGCGGTTGTTCAGAATTTCCTGAGCCTCGCTTACCCGGGCCATGGAAATAGTCGACAGAAGTGCTGCAATAATGAGTTGAGTACAACTGAATCTCATAATGATCTGCCAATGAGCATAGTTAGGATACAATTTTTTCATAACTTTACTTAAGTTTTGTTTAATTGGAAAAAATGGGCAAAACAAATCCTCCATCCGTTTGGAGCGGATGTAAATCGAATTGGGGATTTTACTGATCGGGTTGGTGATGGTGCAAACATCATCAACCTTTTTTTTATTTATAATCAGGTCATAGTGAACAGGTTATAGTTTAAGGTTAGAAATAATTGGTGATTTATTTATTTTAGAAAAATATCGCTAACGGCAACCTCTGCCAGAAATGACTACACGAGCATCCACAACTTCAAAGCTCGCCTCAACTCCCTTACATATCAAATCAATCTTCTCGTAAAGATTCTCGTTGGAAAAAGATGCTGTTAAAAGACAATTGCCGAATAGCTCCTCGTCATAAACGATATCAATGCCATAAGTCTGTTCGAGATTATTGAAGATTTGGGAGACTGAAGCATCCTCGAATGTTAACATAGGTGCTGGAAGAACCGATGACGCGATTATTTCAGGATACTCGACCAATGATTTTTTTATTCTGATCTCTTCCCTTGAAAATAGTATTTTTTGATTGGGTGTGATGATCACTCCACCAAGTTCAGAATTTGATTGGTTCAGTTTTGCGTCTTTATCGGTTCTGGCAAAAACCGACACTTTACCTGTTTTTACCGCTACTTCAACTTCCTCAGCGCAGTCAAAAGCTTTTATTGTAAAACTTGTTCCTAAAACTTTGCTTACAAGCTCGTTGGCATATACAAAGAACGGACGGTCCGGATTTTTAGTGACCTTGAAAAAGGCTTCTCCTGATAGATATACTTCTCTTTTGCCATTGTTCTTAAAATTTTTTGGATAACTGATAATCGACGCCGGTTGCAAAACTACACTGCTTGAATCCGGCAGTATGATGGTCTGAACTTTAGAAGTTTTGTTTTTAATTTGGACAAGAGGTGACTCAGACTGTGAAATCAATTCCCTGTAGGTAAACGATCCGTTATCGTCATGGATAGTCCTGGAAAACAAGTTTAACATTAAAAGCAACATGGCAGCTGACGAGATAGCGATTGCCACCCATTTTGAAATCATTCTTCGGGCAAGAATGCCTTCTCTTTCTTTCCGTACTTTGATGATTGATAGCAGGTGTTCAACTTTTTCATCCGAAGGAAACTCTTTTTCCAAATCATTCCGAAGTTCAAGCAAGATGCATCGGGCATTCGAAACCATTTCTGACCTTTCAGGGTATTGCATCAAAAAATCTTTCCAGAATAGATCACTTTCATAATTTGGTTCAAAGACCCATGTTTTGAATGCGTCATCTTCAAGAAAATCAGTTACTTCGTAATGATAGTAACCCATATTGATAGAATTATTCTGTGAAAAAATTAAACAGGTCTTTTGTATAGAAGAGGAACCTTGCTTTGTTTTTAACTCACTTGAACGGGAATATTTTTAAAAAAATAAAAAGAAGCTAACGAAAAGTAGGGATATAGTAAGTTGGCGTAATTTTAGTACGGCGCGTTGGATCAGATTTCGGACAGATTGCTCATTGATTGTCAGAATCTGCGAGATTTCTTCGTAGCTGAAATCCTGGTAAAATTTTAACATCAAAACTTCATATTGTCTGACAGGTAGATTTTTTAACCATACGTTCAACTCGTCTTTCTGCCTTTGAGAACTTTCGGCTTCAATCATTTCGTATTCTTTCGGAAGGGAAACTGGGTGGATACTGTCATCCCAATAGTCCCAGTTCTGGCTATTTCCGTGAACGCCAGTTTGGAACTTATAAATCCGGCGGCGAAGTGATCGAAATAGGTAAAATTTTGGAGATTCAACATCTGCAAGTTTCGAACGTGTCTGCCATAAGTCTATAAATAAATCCTGCACGATATCTTCCACAGCCTCTTCGTCCGATATCAGCTTTTTCCCATAAGCATAAAGAACACGTACGTATTTCTGATACAATGTGGTAAAAGCATTTTCGTCGCCTTGCTTGAAAGCCTGCCATAACGCGCTGTCCTCTCTAATTCTAGAAGCTGATATCAATCCGTCAGATATTTTATTTTCCAAAAGTATTAAAAAATATAAGAATTGAACAATTTCATGCCTCCTACTTAACGGATATTGTCATTTGTTTAGCATATATTGATAATTAAATTGAAGTTACAAAATTTTAATAATAAATATAAAAATATCCTGACTTAATTTACAAAAGTTACTTAATGGACGATGCGTGTTATGTTTTTAAAGAGATGATATTTGAATTATCTAATTGGACGAATGATTTTTCTGGTGTTATTTTCTAAGACAACAAAAGGCGTATGAACATCCCAGTCCGGCTCATAATCTGATTGATTCATAAAACCTTTCGAAAAATTACCCAGAATGATATCCTTGTCGCCATCCTTATCATAATCTTTAACATCCATCGAAATCCATCGTCCCAGTTTGTCAATTGGTAGCGTGTACGGTTTTAAAAAGTGCTCTGATTGATTCGAGCCGTAATTATTTTCAAAATATAAAAATTTTTGTTCTGGTTTATTTTTCAGATCCGCAAAGAAAGAAATGGTTGCAATGTCCATATCACCATCCAGATCGAAGTCTGCTGCCATGGCTTTGGTGCAGCCGTTCACCGGGTAAAAATCAGCTTGTTCAAATCGCATTTTGCCTTTGTTAAGGAAAATATATAAGCCGTGATATGGTTTAAGAATTCTTGAATAATCACTATTATCACCTGCTGTGTAAATGATGTCAACCATACCGTCGTTATTCATGTCAGCCAGCTGAAAACTGCTCGAACCATATACCGGCGGAAAGCGGATTATGTTTTTTGTGGTAAAGCCACCCTTTGAGTCATTCAGGAAAAGCCATATTCCCTCGTCTCCATGTGCGAACAAAGCAATGATATCGATCCACCCGTCACCATTAAAATCACCAGTCTCACACTGGGTGACACCTGGCACTTCCCGAATGGCGAATTTTTTGAAGCTTTTATCAGGAGATTGCTTTTCCCAAAATAGTCCACCGCGGTTGTGTCCAAAACTGCTGACAACGTAATCAGTTAATCCATCTTTATTCAAGTCGACAGGCCTCGTCTGTATGGGACGTATATAGCTAACAGATAATTGCCTGTCGGTTACTTTTTTGTCATTTTGGTTCAGGATTGAAATTTCGCCAATCGTATTATCCAGCGCGCGCATACCTCCCATACTGGTAATCATTTTCTCACCGTTTGCGAATGCGATATCTACAGCTGCGGATTTTAATGATATCGATGAAATGTTCTCCAACTTATGGGTCCATTGATGTAAGGCGTTGTCATTCATTGAACTCGTGTAAATGTGCTGATTATCTGCGTCTATGGTAGTCAGTATAGTAGCTGCGATTTCAGATGTGTCGCTTTTAGGTGTCTTTACATCAAATATTCGCAAACCCTTATTTATAGGAGATAACTGCTGATCGGATTCGAGTTTTTCCGGCGCAAGCGTTTGATAATAAGCGACTATTTTCTGCCAGTCGCTACTGGATATGCGTGATTGTTTGGTATGTAAATACACATTTCCCTGAAGCACCTCTATTCCGAGCTGATCTGCCATAGCCGGCAATACGCCGGTAATCCAAGTTGTTTTGTCGAGAAGGGATGGGGAAGGGGCCAGGTGGCAGCCGGTGCAGTGTAACTTCACCAGTGGCTCAGCATACTGCCCGGGCCTTGCCTGACGCGTATTACAGGCACCAACCATCATTAAGATGCCAAAAAATGAAAGGTTACAAATTCTATTCAGAGAAAACTTTAGGCTCATTCAGATCGCTGGTTGTGGATATATTAAAATTGAGGTAAGTAACTTATATATAATTTAAACATAAAATAGTACAAAAACTAATACTATTTTAGCTTATTATAATACTATTATATATTTAAAAAAAAATATTAGTTACAAAAACACAATTATTTGGGTGAATAATAATACATTTGATTGTAAATTAATTAACCAGACTAAATTTATGAAACAAATCTACACGAGCTCCGTCCGGAGTTTAGTTTGCTGTTTCTTTTTGTGCTTCTCGACTATGGTTTCCATGGCTCAGGAACGAAAAGTAAGCGGTCGTATTACTGACATCGCCGGCTCTGGAATCCCGGGGGCGACCGTCGTAATCAAGGGAACCCAAATGGGGACCAACACCAACAGCGAAGGCCAGTACACATTAAACGTCCGATCTGCGACTGACGTACTTGTCATCAGTTTCGTGGGCTATGCAACCAAGGAAGTTCCTGTTGGAAACCAGAGTGTTGTTGATATCAAAATGGACGACGACGTGTCGGCTCTTGAAGAGGTGATCGTTACGGGTTACACCGTTGACAGTCGCAGAGAGACTACCGGTGCGGTGGCAACAGTGAAGTCAAAGGATTTGACAGCGGCTCCTTCCGGAAACGTTGAACAACAACTACAGGGACGTGTTGCGGGGGTAACTGTGATCACTAACGGTCAGCCAGGTACAACAAGCCAGATCCGGGTACGCGGTTTTGGTGCGTTTGGAGGTAATGAACCTTTGTATGTTGTTGACGGTGTGCCTACGGGTTCGACGGATTTTTTAAATCCTGACGATATTGAATCAACTACGGTTCTTAAAGATGCCGCGGCCGCCTCTATTTATGGAGCGCGTGCAGCGAATGGTGTTATTGTTTATACAACAAAAAAAGGCACTAAAAAGGCACGGAAACTGAATGTTACCTACGACGGGATGCTTGGTTTTACCACGCCTGGCAAAGGACAAAGCATGTTGAATCCGCAGGAACAGGCTGACTGGACCTGGCAGGCAGAGCGTAATAACGCATTTCAAACAGGTGATGCCCCTAATTTTTCAAACATCGCCAGCGGCCAGTATGGCAGTGGAAATACGCCGGTGCTACCTGATTACATTAACGTAGGAGGAAGAACCGGCGTAATCGGCTCGTTGGATCTTGCAGCTGAAAAATTGAAATATAATGTTGACCCGACCAGAGGATCGATTTATCAGGTTGTAAAAGCTAACAAACAAGGGACGGACTGGTATGATGCGATTACCCGCGTAGCACCAATTCAAAGACACTCACTGGGTTTCTCAGGTGGTTCTGAAACCAGCCGCTATTATGCAGGTTTCAGCGTTCAGGATCAGAAAGGGATTCTTTTAAACAATAGTTTTAAAAGATATGCTTTCCGTGTAAATACTGAATTTGACGTGTTGAAAAATCTTAGGATCGGTCAGAATGCTCAGTTTACTTACCTGCAGGTTTTAGGACAAGGCGGTGGAGGCGGTGGCCAGGGTGTGGCTGCAGATGAAAACGATATTCTTTCCGCTTTCCGGATGCCTTCAATCATACCAGTGTATGATGAATTTGGCGGATATGCAGGAACAGCGGCAAAAGGTTTTAACAATCCACGTAACCCGGTAGCAGCCCGGGATGGCCAGGCGAATAACCGCGGATTTGGCGGACAAGGCTTTGGTAACCTTTATGCTGAACTGGATATTATTTCAGGTCTGACGTTCCGTACAAGTATCGGTGCTCAGTATACAAGTTACAGCAACAGAGGATACAGCCGTTTACAGTACGAAAACTCAGAAAATAACTCAGCATTTGGATTCAATGAGGGTGCCGGACATCGTTTAGCCTGGACATTGACCAATACTTTGAATTATAAAAAACAGCTCGGTTTGCATACAATCGATGTGATCGTTGGCCAGGAAGCGTTGAACACAGGTGCCGGAAAAAACCAGTCATCTTCAGGTTTGAACCCTTTCTCGACGGATATCAACTACATCAACATGACAAACGTGAGTTCGAAAGTTGTTAACAGCGATTATTACAAGGGTGTTAACTTCTACTCACTTTTTGCCCGTGCAAACTATACTTTCAATGACAAATATATAGTTACAGGGGTTGTGCGTAGAGATGGTTCTTCAAGATTTGGTGCGAACAATCGTTATGGTGTATTCCCTGCTTTTTCAGCGGCATGGCGCCTATCCTCTGAAGAGTTCATGAAATCTATTCCTTTCATTACGGAACTTAAGATCCGTGGAGGTTATGGTTTGATGGGGAACTCGAACAACGTGGATCCAAATAACCAGTATAGTTTATACGGAGCGAATATCGCTGAATCTGCCTATGATTTGAATGGTACAAATACCAGTGCAATGGAAGGTTATTATCGTACGCGTATTGGTAACGTAAATGCGAAATGGGAAACCAGTGTTACGCAGAATATTGGTATTGACGGAACATTTTTCAAAGGGAAATTTGATGTGATCATTGATTTATGGCAAAAAGATACCAAGGATTTGTTATTCCAGGTTCCGGTCACTGCCACAGCAGGTTACAGAGCATCACCTCCTTCTGTTAACGTAGCCAAAATGTCGAATAAAGGTATTGATTTGCAGATCATCAACCGTGGTAAATTAAACAAGGATCTCGGATACGAACTTAATTTTACTGCTGGGGTACTTAAAAATAATATTGAGTCACTTGCTCCAGGTATTGAATATATCTCTTCAGCAGCGGCCAACCCAGGTTTCAGAGGAATTAACCCGATCAGAAATCAGATTGGTCAGTCAATTTCTTCCTTTTTCGGATACCAGGTTGTAGGTCTTTTTGCTGATAAGGCTGAAGTTGACGGAGCAGCTACACAGGATGGTGCAGCTCCCGGACGTTTCCGTTATGCAGACTTAAATAATGATGGTATAATTGATTCAGAAGACAGAACGTATCTGGGCAGTCCGGTGCCAAAGTTCACAGGCGGTATCAATATCTCACTGACCTACAAAGGCTTTGACCTGGCAACCTATATGTATGCTTCTCTTGGAAATAAAATCTTTAACGTTTCTAAGTGGTTTACGGATTTCTATCCATCGTTTACCGGTGCAGCTGTAAGCTCAAGAGTAAAAGATTCGTGGCTACCTGATAACAGAGACACGCAAACGCCGATTTTCGAATCAACTTCTAACTTCAGTACCAACACGCAATCGAATTCTTTCTATGTAGAGAATGGTTCATTCTTCCGGATGCAAAATATCACCATTGGATATACTCTTCCAAGCCGGATGTTGAGCAAGCTGAAAATGCAGAAACTTAGATTCTATGCTTCTACAAACAACTTATTCACAGTTACGAAATACCAGGGACTTGATCCGGGTGTAGGAGGTAATGCAGATACAAACTTTGGTATTGATGTAGGAAATTATCCGATTACAAGAAGTTACACATTTGGTGTTAACCTTGGATTTTGATAAAAACTCAGTCAAGAAATTATTTCAAAAGTTGATATCAAATAGTTGAAATCAAAAAATATTATCAAAATGAAAAAAACTAGATCAAAGGGATTATTGCTGGTTGTTTGTGCAATAATGCTGATAGGGTATTCTTGTAAGGAAAGTTTCCTGGAAGTACCGGCCACTGGGCAATTGGATGAAGGACAGCTTTCCGATAAAAAGGGTTTGGAAGGAGTGTTGGTATCGGTTTATGGCCAGCTGAACGGCCGGTCCAACCGTATGGCCAGTGCAAGTAACTGGGTTTGGGGAAGTATTCGCGGAGGTGATGCGAACAAAGGAACAGATCCAGGGGATTTTAGTGATATTAACCCAATTCAGCGCTTTCAGTATATTACGACGCAAGGTGTTATCGCGGATAAGTATACTGGTCTTTATGAAGGAGTTGCGCGGGCAAATTTGGTTATGCGACTAATAGGTGTAGCGAAAGAGGATGTTACTGACGCTGATAAAGCAAGAATTTCGGCGGAGGCCAGATTTTTGAGAGGTCATTATTATTTCGAATTGAAACGAGGCTTTAACAATACGCCCTACGTTGACGAAACGGTCGATTACGGCACAGGTATTGAGAAAGTGTCCAACAATAAGGATCTTTGGCCGTTTATCGAGGCAGATATGAAATTTGCTTACGACAATCTGCCTGAAACACAAGCTGCGGCTGGTCGGGTTAATAAATGGGGAGCTGCTGCTTACCTGGCGAAAGTTTACATGTATCAGAAAAAGTTTACAGAAGCTAAGGCTCTTTATGATCTGATCATCGCGAACGGACAAACTACGAATGGCAAAAAATACGCGCTAGTTCCAAGATTCCAGGATGCGTTCAAAGCAAGTAATGACAACAACTCTGAATCTGTTTTTGCTATCCAGGCGGCAGCTAATACGGGTAGCGTAAATAATGCAAACCCGGAATTTGACCTTAACTGGCCATACAATACTGGTCCGAATGGTCCGGGTAACTGTTGCAGCTTTTTTGCTCCAAGTTTTGAATTGGGTAATTCATTCCGTACGGATGCAACAGGTTTGCCACTTTTGGATGGATCTTATAATACTGCCGGTAAAGAACTGAAAACGGATATGGGTCTGAAATCTTCGGATGCATTTACACCAGATGCCGGCCCGGTAGATCCTCGTCTTGATCATTCGATCGGACGTAGAGGAATTCCGTATCTTGACTGGATCGATCACCCAGGTAATGACTGGATCCGTAATCAGCCTAATGCAGGGCCGTATACAACTAAAAAATATGCTTATTACAGAACTGATATCGGTAGTTTGCAGGATAACAGTTCATGGACTCCGGGTTACACGGCAATCAACGTGAATATTATCCGCTACGCCGATGTGCTTTTAATGGCGGCTGAGGCGGAAGTTGAAGTTGGATCGTTGGAAAAAGCGCGTGAATATGTGAATTTGGTAAGAGCCCGCGCATCAAATCCTGCGAGTTTTGTAAAACGTGCATCTGGTGAGAATGCGGCTAACTATGTTATTGATACTTACAAAACAGCGTGGGCCAGCAAAGACGCTGCCCGTACTGCCGTACGTTTCGAGAGAAAGCTTGAACTTTCAGGAGAAGGACACCGGTTTTTTGACTTAGTAAGATGGGGCACAGCAGCAACTGAAATTAATGCTTATCTGGCTTATGAAAGTAAAAAATTGAGTGGTGCTTTGGGTGGTTCCACCTTCACAGCAAACAAGAATGAATATCTTCCTCTTCCACAAGATCAGGTTGACCTTGTTGGCAAGGATATTCTTATTCAAAATCCGGGATATTAATTCAGAAAGTCCTAAAAAATAAAATAAAGGAGGTGGTGCGTAAGTACCATCTCCTTTTCTTAATTTCAGCTGGTGCTTACCCCGTAAATTTTCCCTATGTCAATCCGATATTTACTCTTATTGCTTTTAATTATTCCGGTACTGAATTCCTGTAAAAAAAAGCTTAAAACTTTTTCAATGCTGGACAGTGAGGAAACGGGTATAAATTTTTCCAATCGTATCGCAGAAAATGATACCATGAACATTCTTGCCTTTGAATATGTATACAACGGCGGCGGAGTGGCACTCGGAGATTTTAATAATGATAGCCTGCCGGATATTTATTTCACAGGAAATTCGGTAGATAATAAACTTTACCTGAACAAAGGAGCAGGGGGTGACGGTGGTCTGCGGTTTGAGGATGTTACTAAAAAAGCAGGTGTCGCTGCTGAAAATAAATGGTCGTCGGGTGTAGCGGTGATCGATATAAACAATGACGGACTATTGGATATCTATGTGTGTTCAACAGTGCGTAAAGTTGCGAAAGAAAGAGAAAATTTGCTCTATGTCAACCAGGGGATTGGAGCGGATAAAATTCCTGTCTTCAAAGAAATGGGAAAAGAATATGGAGTCGCTGATACAACTCACACAACGAACGCGGCATTTCTGGATTATGATAACGATGGAGATCTGGATTTGTTTCTGGTGGTGAATGAAATGGATGATAATAATTTCCCGAACAAGTTTCACGAAAAAATAATTGACGGGTCCTCTAAAAGAACAGACAGACTTTATAGGAACGATTGGGATAAGGCGCTGGGACATCCGGTTTTCACAAATGTTTCAAAAGATGCAGGAATCCTTATTGAAGGTTATGGTTTAGGAGTAAATGTGACCGATGTCAACCAGGATGGTTGGAAAGATATATATGTCACCAATGATTATCTGACGAACGATCTTCTGTATATAAATAATGGGAAAGACGCCGCCGGAAAACATCTCGGTTTTACGAATATGGCAGATGCGGCTTTCAAACACACCTCACATTCCGCGATGGGAAATGATGTTGCAGATATCAACAACGATGGCTTACCGGATATCGTAGCCCTTGATATGATGCCAGCGACGAATTTTAGAAAAAAAATGATGACTCCCGCCAGTAGTTACATCACTTATCAAAACTACGAACTGTATCATTACCAGTATCAGGTGGCAAGAAATACACTTCAGCTGAATCTGGGCAAAACAAAGTCGACAAGTAAAAGCCCGGTTTTTAGCGAAATTGGACTATTGAGCGGTATTGCAGAAACGGATTGGAGCTGGACGCCGATGGTGACAGATTTTGACAATGATGGTTTACGGGACATCATTATTACCAACGGTTTTCCAAGAGATATTACCGATATGGATTTCATCGCTTACCGGAATGAGGTCGGTAATGTGATGACCAAAATGATGTTGCTGGATTATGTACCTTCGGTTAAGATTAAAAACTTTGCATATAAAAATAAAGGAAACCTGCACTTCGAAGATGTTACGGACGACTGGGGTATTGAACTGCCGGGTTTTTCAAATGGAGCAGCCTATGCAGATCTGGACAATGATGGTGATCTGGATTATGTCGTCAATAATATCAATGATTCTGCCGCTGTTTATAGAAATAATTCAATTCAATTAAAGCCAGAAGAAAGTAATTATCTGCGGATTAAATTTAAAGGTGAAGGTTACAATGGTAACGGGATAGGTGCTATTGCCGAAATTAGCTATGATGGGAATCACAAGCAATACTCGGAGAATTCACCATTCAGAGGGTATTTGTCGACAGTAGAACCTGTTACACATTTTGGGTTGGGTAAAATAAAAGTGATTGACAAACTTGTAATTACCTGGACAGGCGGAAAAACCCAAACCCTCAGAAATGTAAAAGCCAATCAGGTGCTAACTGTTTTTGAGAAAAATGCAAAAGCGGAAAATGAACCTTTAAAACCTGTGGAGGGGACATTGATGGAGGATGTTACCGAATTTTTAGACGTAAAATACCGACACGAGGAACAAGACAATATTGATTTTAATGTCCAGAAATTATTGCCGCATAAGTTGTCTCAATATGGACCTGCACTCGCTGTTGGTGACGTAAATGGAGATAAACTTGAAGATGTTTTCATTGGCGGGGCAATGTTGCATAAAGGAAGATTTTTATTGCAGCAACCCAATGGAAAATTTGTAAACACAGATTTACTTCCCGGAACCGACGGCCCTTCGAAAAATGCTGAGGATATGGGTGTGTTGTTATTTGATGCGGATCTGGATGGCGATCTGGACTTGTACATTGTCAGCGGAAGTTATGAAATGCAGGCTAACAGCGACGCTTTGCAGGACAGGTTATATATCAATAATGGTCAGGGAAAGTTTTCTCAGAATACCGGTGCTTTACCTAAATTCCTGAAAAGCGGATCTTGTGTAAAAGCAGCAGATTATGACCGTGATGGTGATCTTGATCTTTTTATAGGAGGCAGGGTAGAGCCCGGAGCTTATCCAAAACCGGTTTCCAGCTATTTGCTTCGTAATGACTCTGCTGGCGGACAGGTCAGATTTACAGACGTTACGAAGTCAATTGCTCCGGAACTCATTAATATCGGTTTGGTTTGCGACGTTTTATGGACGGATTTTGACAACGACGGCTGGGTCGATTTGCTTGCTGCAGGCGAATGGATGCCGCTGACTTTTTTCAAAAATGTAAAGGGTAGTTTCAGGAAACATAACGGAGGATTGGAAAACCAGAAGGGGCTTTGGGGAACTTTGGCCACCGGGGATTTTGACAATGATGGCGATATGGACTATGTGGCTGGCAATCTGGGACTGAACTCTTTACACCGCGCCAATGATAAGCAACCGATTGGTATGTATGCGAAGGACATAAACAAAGATGGATTTTTTGATGCGATTCCGACAGTTTTCTATAAAGGAAAAGATGGCAGTTTTAAAGAATTTCCATACAATACCCGTGACGAAATCGGTAAACAGATCATTCAGGTAAGGCAGCGTTTTCAGGAATATGGGAAATTTTCAGATGCAGGTATTAAAGATATTTTCAAACCTGATGAGTTGAAAGATGCCTTGACTTTAAAAGCAAACTGGCTAAAAAGCAGTTACCTAGAAAACCTGGGTGGAGGGAAATTTAAAGTACATGAATTGCCTGTTGAGGCTCAGTTTGCACCGCTTTTTGGCATGGTGGCGGAAGATGTCGATGGCGATGGTAATCTTGATGTGCTCTTATGCGGAAATGACTTTGGTTCAGATGTTTCAGTGGGTCGGTATGACGCTTTTAACGGATTGATCCTGAAGGGAAATGGTAAAGGTGGCTTTTCTTCACTAAGTTGTGAAAAGGGAGGATATATGGTCACCGGAAATGCAAAAGCTATGGTAAAATTATCTGCTGCTGACGGTAAATCAATGACCATCACGTCACAAAATAGAGATTCACTGAGATTTCATCAATCTCGGCAGGTGATGAAACCTGTGCCATTACTGGTTACGGAGAACACTGCAATCCTTAAATTAAAAAACGGAAAGATACGCCGGGAAGAGATAAATTATGGTTCTTCTTTTTTATCTCAATCTGCACATTCGTTGCTTTTGCCGGAATACGTTTTAAGTGCGGATGTTGTAGATACGAAAGGAAAGATCAGAAAGGTTCGATAGTGAGCAGGTTTCTTATTAACAAAAAGGCAATCCAATCACCTGGATGCCCTTTTTGTTTTATAAAACTAAATTTTCTGAACCGTTTTACGAGGAATGTATTGTGGTTTCATTTGAATCTTACCGTGCGTTTTCCTTTTCCCGAATTCTGCGGTCACCTTTTTTGCCTTATTTCTTTTTCCCCACCAGATATAAAAACCTGTGATCGGCAAAGTGGCACAAAAGAGGCTTGCAAGAAAGGCCAGAATTTTGGTGGACATTCCATAAATTCCTCCGGTATGGATGTCGTAGTTGGTATTTCGCCATTTCATTCCCAGTGACTTATCCTCCTGTAAAATCTGGCCATATTGCTCACCCGTACTGTTATTGTAAAAATAATAATTTGACTCACGCCAGCCTGAGCCTCTGTTTGTTTCCATAAACAATAGATACGGAGCGGTTGGTTTTTCAGATATGGAAATAGTTAACATCGAAAAATTAACCTTTTTTTTAAGTGCATCCTCAAATACTTTATCTGGTAGATGATGAGAAGGCTGTGTTTTTGAACCCACGACGGGCTGTTCGGTTATAAATTTTGGGCGCTGTTTGGAACCCAAAATCCAATAAATTCCATCTTCCCACCAGTCAAATGACCAAACGAGCCCGGTGATAACAATGACCGTTGCAATTGGTAATACGTAAAACCCGCCAACATTATGAGCGTCATAATTGACCCTGCGCCATTTTGCATTCCATTTGATACTAAATCTTTGTTTCCAGCCGCTTTTGGTTTTGGGTATCCAGAGAACAAAACCAGTTACCAATAAAACGAGAAATACTAAGCAAGAACTTCCCACGATCAGGCTTCCTGTTTCGTAGGGAAGCAGCAGATTCTGGTGGATTCTGCGAACGATGTTAAAAAATTCGTATTTTCTGTCGACTTTTCCCAGCACTGCTCCGGTATATGGATTAACATAAACTTCTTCATAATATTTAACCTGCTGAAAATAAGTCCAGACATTTTTTGCTTTTTTATCTGCTTTGGAAGCAGTAAAAAGATAGGCGCGATGGCGGTCATTTGTAACTTCCACCGAATTGATCTTTTTCTTTTCACCCAGTGCTCGTTGCGCGATGGACGTCAAGGCCGACAATGATTTGACCTGTTTTCCCGGAGCTTCAATGTAAACCAGTTCTTGGTGAAAAAAATCAAAAATTTCTTGCTCGAACACGAAAATGCATCCGGTCAAAGAAACAATGAATACAATCATTCCGGATACCAGACCAAGCCACAAATGAAGTAATGCTGATATTTTTTTCATGATGAAAAGTCTTAGTGGAAATTCCGAATGCGCTTAAAATGAATAGCCAAGTCCAATCAGGAAGTTGCGTGGAGCTCCCGGGAACAATCGGTTATAATCAAACCCGCCCACCCAATGCGTTTTGTTGGTCACGTTATTCAGGTTAAATGATATTCTGAACTTGTCGACATTGTAGAAAATGGCTGCATCCAGTAAAGTATATCCCGGAAGTTTTAAATTATTTTTTGTATCGTTTGTCGTTCGTTCCGATACAAAATTGCTGCCTATACCTACTGCTAAGCCGCTGAGTGCCTTCTGTGGAAGTTTGTATTTAGCCCAAAAACCACCTTGCCGACGTGGGGCATTTGGAAAGATTTTTCCAACTTCTGCCTCGTTTGTACTTTTCGTGATTTCAGCTTTGTTAAATGCAATATTGGCAGTAAGACTGAGTTCCGGGGTAATCTGCCCGTAAGCATCCAACTCAACTCCTGTGGCTCGTTGCTGTCCGATCTGACGAAGAAGATTAAGATTGTCTGCTGCTCCGGCATTTACCAATACATTATTTTGTTCAATTCTATAAATCGCGAGATTTACAGCCAGCCGCTTTTTGAAATATTCCATCTTCGCGCCACCTTCCACCATGTTACTACTCAGGGGATCAAAGGGGCCGCCATATATTTCCGGAGCACCGATGGTTCCGGCCGATTGCGGCTGGTAACCTTCCGTATAAGTTCCATATAGACTGATCCATTGCATCGGCGTATAAACCAAACCAACTCTGGGGATCAATGCTTTTTGCTTAACCTTTTTCTCGGTTTTAAGTGTGTAATTCAGCAGATCGCTGTAATGTTCCATACGAAGGCCGATCAAACCGTTCCACTTTCCAAATTTGAATTGTTCCTGAATATAAACTCCATCAGCGTAATATTTTGAAGGGGTTACGGTGGAGCTGATATTATAATATCGGGAAATATCGGTAATGTTATAGTCCGGATTTTCAAGGTCGAAGAAAGGAACATTGGGCACCGGCATGTTGTCTTTAATAAGATATAATGCTTTGTTCTTTGGATCAAAGGCTGCCGGCGTTCCGTTTTTGTTCAGGACCACACCGTTATTAGTTGCATTAATAAATCCGCCTGCGTTATAGTTTGAACCTCCCAAAGCAGTATGGAACAGAATGTGATCGTAGCCAACCAATAACTTGTGCTCAATTTTTCCGGTATTAAATGCTGAAATAAAATAGGCACTGACATTGTCTGTGTAGTTTCGGGTCTGCCTTTTGATCGTTTGCATTTGCATCAGTGTCGGAATTGATTTTCCGTCTGCGTCCATTCCGTAACTGTTGGAAGTGCGATGTTCAAGCAAATCTTCATTATACATAAACTTCATATACGAAGCATTGAATGAAAGCCAGTTTGCCAGTTTTCTTGTGAGAGCTAGCGTGGAGTACATATTCAACTCCTTGATGTAATCACTCTTTTTTCCAAGTGCAAAAGATATTGGTGTCGAATTAAGCTTTGTTCCGGCGGTAGCACCAAATATTGGCTGCCCGCGATCCAGTTTTCCGACAGAGCTCATGAAAACAAGGTCAATATTTATCTGTGTTTTTTCATCGGGAATAAATGAAATGGAAGGTGCAACAACGACATCCTGGCCTCCCTGAAGCACACGAAAAGATTCCGCATTTTGATACGCAAAATTTAACCGATAGAGCAGTGTTTTTGATTCGTTCATCGGGCCTGTGAAATCAGTGGCAAGACGATACGTATTCCAGCTGCCCGTGGTAAAATTGATCGATTTGCGGTTTTCGTCAAGTGGTTTTTTAGTAACAATATTGATCGTTCCACCCGGATCAGTATTGGCAAATAAGGCAGAAGCAGGGCCTTTTATTACCTCCACGCGTTCAACATGTGGAATAAGTGACTGATTCCATCCACTACTACTAACACGCAAACCATTCACCATCGTGTTACTGGCCCGGAAACCGCGTAATACGAAATCGTTGTTGTTGTAAGAAAACTGGTTAACGCCACTGATATTCTTCACAACATCGCTATTCTTGAAGGCTTGTCTGTCAAGCATTACTTCTTTCGTAACATAACTTATAGCCTGAGGTACATAACGTAATGGCGTCTCTGTTTTTGTTCCTGAAAAAGCGTAGGAGTTTTTATAGGTTTGTTCCTTACGTCCGGTAACCTCAACGGCCTGTAACTCAGTTGCCGAAGAATAGATGGTCAGATCTACCGTCAAAGGTGTGTTATCCTCGAATTTGATTTCCTTTTCGATCTGGTCAAAGCCAACAGCTTTTACTACCAGTGTATGTTTTCCCGGCGGAATATTTTTGATTACGTAATTTCCCGAATCGTCGGAAACCGCTCCGAGCTGTGTATTTTTTATAAGAAGGCTTACAAAAGGAGCGGGTTCATTTTGGCTTGTCTTAACATGTCCTTGTAAACTAGCACCGATTTGTTGAGCAGAAACGCTGAAATAATATAACAACAGGATTACTAAAAGAGCGTATTTTAATTTCATAAGCGAAAATTGGAAAATAAACAGAATGAATTTAATTTATTAAGACCAATAATAAATAATGATTCAAATGTAGTTTATTTAGATTAATAACAAATAATATTTTAAGAAATATTCCAGGCTTACGGCATTTTGGGATAGGAAGACAGTAATGACATGTTATTCTTTAAGAGATTTTAAAACCTCATTGGCAATTCTCATGCATAGAGGCCTGTCTTCAAATGTCAGTTATGTAATTATAGGCTGTTAAGCAGATCTTATAGGACTTTGGAAAAGCCTGGCATTTGATATGATTTTCGTAAAATAATTATATAAAGCCTTTAATAGTACTATTTATTGAAAAAGTACAATCAGTATCCAATTTAGGGTTAAAATGCTATTGTCAAATTTTAAACTACTTGTTGTACTTTTACTATAAGTGTAGGATTATTTTAATATTAACATAGGACTGTGATATGAACTTTTCAATATGAAATCTTTCTTATTGACTTGTATTAAGAATGTTATCTACCTTTGACACATCGAAAGCAAGAATAAAGTCGCTTTTCGAAGAATAGATCAGATTTAGAATTTTAATTTAACAATATCTGTAAAGTACAATTCTTAACAGAAAGTTTAAACAACATAAAACATTAGAGACATCATGAAAAAAACAATCTTAGCAATCGCAGTTTTGGTGGGAGTATCAACTGCAAGTTTCTCATTCGCTGGTGAAAAAGTTAACAACACTGGTGCTGCTGCAATCGAATTGGTTTCTGCTGACAACCTTACTTTCAGACTGAAACTTGACAGTGTTAAAGAAAGATCTTCTGTAACGATTAAAGACGAAAACGGATCAGTGCTTTATAGCTCTTCTATTCCTAAGTCTGAAAATTATTCAAAAGTATTTGACCTGTCAAACCTTTTGGATGGTAACTACATTTTCATTGTAAACAATGGAACTGAAATCACTGAAAAACCTTTCGTAATCGCTACTGAAACAAAACGTTTAGTAACAGCAGTTAAATAATTCAAGGCTGATCTGATCAGCGCAGGGTTATGGAAAATTTTAAGGAGAGGATAGCTGGCTATCCTCTTTTTTTGTTTTACAGCCGACAAATGCTTGATTAATGTTGATTGAGATTTTACACCAGACTAAAAAAAGTAGAATCACTATTTAGGTAGCAAATACGCTACATCGAGGATCGGACTACATGTATTGTTAGAAGTGGTCTATTAAGATCGACCCACTAATGCGTAGATTTGCGCTTTAAAACTAGAAAATGCAACAATCCATAATTATTCGCCAAGCCAACATTGCTGATCTGAAATCTGTTCAATTGATCGCCAAAGAAACATTTTTTGAAACATTTGCGGAGGCAAACACTGAGGCAGACATGCAGATGTATCTTGATAAAAACTTTGGCGAAACCGTAATGAATAACGAATTGAGCAATCCGGATTCAATTTTTTATATTGCCTGGGAAGGTGAAAATCCTGTCGGATATTTGAAGGTAAATTTAAACGAAGCGCAGACAGAGCTCAAAGATGGGAGCTCTCTCGAAATTGAACGTATCTACGTCAAAAAAAAATATCACGGTAAAAAGGTTGGTCAGATTTTATACGAGAAGGCCGTCGATATAGCTATGTCTTACAATAAAAAATATCTTTGGCTTGGAGTTTGGGAAAAAAATCTGAAAGCGATAAAGTTTTACGAAAAGAACGGTTTTGTCGCTTTTGATAAGCATATCTTCAAATTCGGAGAGGATGAGCAAATAGATATTATGATGAAAAAAAGTTTATAAATTAATCTAAAAAAATGCCGTAGGTAATCAAATTCCTACGGCAACTTTTGTAACTCGCTTGTGAGTTTTACTGAAAACTAATTGTCCGTTAGTACGTCATCACTTGTTTCTCCTGGCTGCTGCGGAATGCCAGATCGATTACGCGGCAAGTTCTCAGGATTTCCTCTGGTTTCACTGCCAATTCTGCACCTTCGACAATGGCTTCGTAAACATTATCATAGAAAGGCATATAATTTCCTGCCTCACTTTCTATAATGCCTGTAAAATCAGGACTCGAAAGTTTTCCCCACCGATCTTCCGGTTCAACGCCCCAAGGCTCCTGGTTTGGAAGAATATTTTTACGCAGCGTTTCTTCTTGCACATCCAGACCACCCTTTAAAAAGGAGCCATTCGTACCGTGGATCGTGTAACGGAGCAGATTGTCATAGACCATCAAACTCGATTTCAGGATCACAAGTTTGTCTGGATAACCCAGGCGGACATCAAAATAATCATCAATTTCACTATTTGGTCTAACTGTACTAACTGTCGCAGTAACAGTTTCCGGCGCCCCAAAAAGTACCAGTGCCTGATCCAGCAAATGTGGCCCGAGGTTATAAAGATTTCCGCCTACGTCCACTTTTTTCTCTTTCCATGATTCCGTAGGAACAACCGGACGGAAGCGGTCATAGCGGCATTCGTATTCTACGACGTCACCCAGTTTTCCCTCTGCCAGTATTTTTTTGATGGTCAGGAAATCAGAATCCCAACGGCGGTTTTGATAAGCTGTCAGGATTAATCCTTTTTCCTTTGCAAGCGCGACAAGTTGTTTTGCCTCTTCTTCTGTGGCAGAAAAGGGCTTTTCAATGACTACGTGTTTCCCATTTTCAAGCGCGTCCATGGCATATTGGAAATGCGTGTCATTGGGTGTACAAATGAATACAACATCAATAGATTCGTCAGCCAGAAGTTCATCAATGGAACGCGCATTTTCGATCGCAGGATCAAATTCCTGCGCTTCATTTTTACTTCTTTCAACCGCGGTTTTTAATTTAAAACGTGGGTTTATGGAAAGGAACGGCGCATGGAAATAGCGACCGGAAAGTCCAAAACCGATAAGGCCGACGTTAAGAATTTTTGAAGACATATGTTAAGGAATAGATAAATGATGAATTAAGATCGGCCTGAAAATAATGACCTGAAATAAATATTACCCGCCTGCAAAGTTAACTTTTACGCATACAGAGTCAAGAAATAATAAAATAATCCACAACGTAAATTGTGGCCTAATCAGGCTTGCTGCCACAGCTCCTTTACCTTTTGCAGGTCCCGTTTCATTGCATCAAAAACAACTTTTGGCGCAACTGTAATTTTGTCAGCACCGACGTCAGCCCCACCCAGCGGATATTCGAGATGGAGGCATATCGGAGCCTGGATATTGTGATCTTTTAATAATTTGAAATAGGTTTTAAAGTCGACCATCCCTTCGCCAAGCGGCATACTTTTCGGAGCCCATTTTCCGCTGCTTTTATCCCACATAAAATCTTTCAGCACAATGGTTTTAATATTGGGTTCGATCAGGTTATAACCTGTCTGCCAGGAAAGGCCGCCTTCTAATGTCGCGTGACGAATGTCATATTGCGCACCCATGTGGTTGAGATCTGCTTTTTTCAAAATTTCCCATATTTCAAAAAGTGACGCGCCGACCATTCTTCCTGCATGATTTTGATAACAACCCGTTAGGTTAAGTTTCTTGTTGAGCTGACTTAATCCTGCAATTTTTTCCCTGTATTCGTCCAGCGACTGCGGAATTGTTTTTTGGTCATTATACTTATACCAGTTCATCCGGTAGTATTTAATTCCTTGCAAAGCAGCCGTTTCCAACACTTTTTTATCAATAACATTATTGGCATCTTCTACCGCAGTCGCCATAAGCAAGGGCGAAAAACCAACTTTTTTCATAGCCTCAACGGCCATCGGTAAATCATTTTCCACGCGCTCAGGCAAGACATGACCCTTCGGACGAACCGTCAGGTCTATTCCATCAAATCCAATTTCTTTTGCCGCTTCTGCCATATCCTTATAATTGAGAAATTGCAGATGTTTGGAAAAAATATTGATTTTAGGAAGATCGGCATTGGCTGCGGATCGTTGCGAAAACCCCTTTTCTGCAACCAAGGGCAATACGCTCCCTGCAAGAGCAGCATTGATCAGAAATTTTCTGCGGGAAAGTTCTTGTGACATTATTAACGGGTTTAGCAATAAAATGAAAGGAAATTAGCCATACTCGTTTTGACGAGGAACGGGAGATTTGACCCGCAAGTATAGTTATTATTTTAAGTAATTAGCCGTCGAAAACGAACTTGATGATCTCTTTATAGATTTTGAAATTTATAACGATTAGAAACTTACCCCGCCGAAATTTGACAAACGCGGGAAGTCTGAATGAAGATTTGTCTTTCATAAATTGTGATTAGTGTATTTTATTTGTAGTATTTTTGTATCATGAACACATTGCCTGTTACAATCCGTTTCCAAGAATTATCCGAATTAGATACTGTTGCAGCTTCATTGCTGCGTATCGGGGAGCATGTCTCCGTTTGGTTATTCAACGGTTCCATGGGCGTTGGAAAAACTACATTGATCAAAAAACTGTGTGAGCAGCTGGGCGTAAAATCGATCGTGCAAAGTCCGACTTTTTCGATCGTCAATGAATACATCACAGAAAAAGGCCGACCTGTTTATCATTTTGATTTTTATCGTATCAAAACTGAATTTGAGGCACTGGATATTGGTGTCGAGGAATATTTTGATTCAGGTGGATTTTGTTTTGTAGAATGGCCGGAGAAAATTGAATCACTCTGGCCATATCCTCACATGCTGATCAATCTGAAACTGGACGAGAATGGGGAGCGGGTTTTAGAAATTCACAAGGAGAAATAAACGACGGCAAATTATTATCAACACTACTCATCTAAATTTGTAATTTAATTTTTTACCCTTTCCATGGCACAGCCTCAAATAATTGGTTTTGAAGAATTGGCGAAACAGTCGGCACTGTATCCGCAGGAGTCATTATTGGCGACCCGAAAAAATCAGAATTCTTTACTTATTGGTTTGCCCAAAGAAGTTTCTTTGCAGGAAAACAGGATCGCCCTCACACCGGATGCCGTTAGTATTCTGGTGAGAAACGGCCATGAAGTCTGGGTGGAGAAAAATGCCGGAAAAGGAGCCAACTTTTCGGATCATGATTACAGTGAGGCAGGAGCAAGTATCGTTCCGGGTCCCAAAGAGGTATATCAGGCAAACCTGATCCTGAAAGTGGAGCCGCTTGTCGAGGAAGAATTTGAATACATTAAACCGGGAACAACACTCATTTCGGCTCTTAACTTACCGACACTTGAAAAAAAATATTTTGAGAGACTTAACAATGCAAAAATAACCGGAATCGGATATGAGCTGATCGGTGATCAGGTTGGTGGAAAGCCCATTATTCGGGCCATGGGAGAAATTGCCGGAAGCACCGTTTTGCTGATTGCCGCGGAATATCTCTCGAATCCAAGCGGTGGCAGAGGTATTATTCTAGGTGGAATTACCGGAGTGCCTCCCAGTAAAATTGTAATTCTTGGTGCCGGTACAGTCGCCGAATATGCAACCCGTGCCGCTATCGGTTTTGGTGCAGACGTCAAAATTTTTGACAAACATATTTATCGATTACAAAGGCTAAAATATTCGATTGGGCAAAATCTTTACACATCCATCATAGATTCTGATACCCTGGCAGAGGCGATCAGCCGTGCCGATGTGGTAATTGGAACAATGCGTGCCGACAATGGTATGAGTCCGATGGTTGTTACAAAAGAAATGGTTTCTCAAATGAAACCCGGTTCAGTGATTATCGATGTCAGTATCGATCAAGGCGGATCATTTGAGACTTCGAGAATGACAACGCATAAAAACCCGACTTTCAAATTCAATGACGTCATTCATTATTGTGTACCTAACATTCCGTCACGCGTAGCCAATACGGCAAGCACCGCTTTAAGTAATGTATTTTTGCCTTTTTTACTGCAAACGGGAACAATTGGAGGCATCGAGGAAATGATTTATGCAAATCGTTGGTTTATGAAAGGAGTGTATTGCCACAAAGGAACATTGACAAACTCACACATCGCCAGAAGTTTTAACATGCGTTACAAAGATCTGACGTTGTTGCTGGCAGCAAGAATGTGAGCATTACCATCGTAGGGGCCGACTCGGCAGTCAGCGGATCGACTGTTATTGATGGAACTTTTGAAGGTATAACAGATAGCGAATATAAAAACAAAATAAAGGTTGAGAGCCAATGCCGAAAGCTGATAGCCGACTGCCGATAGCCAATTATGATTAACAACAGTAATGAAAATTCCCTGATGGACGATGCCAACTCGCCTGAGTTGAACCGGAAACTGATGGGGCAGGTATCCCAGGATTTTGTCCGGGTTGCTGATCAATTGAAAGATGCATCTTACCAGATCAGAAAACGCGGATTTTCTGAAAATCCGATATTTGTAATTACCAATGAAGAAGTTGACCTTGGTGTTTTGCTGATCGGCTCGACAGAATTGACGAATCGATATAACTATCGCGCTTCATACATGAATGAATTTGTGGAACGAAAGCTGATAGGGGAAGAGTCAGTTCTGCTTTTTCAGGAGAACTATAAAAATGCGGATGAATATTGCTGCCTGTTTGCATTAATCGGTGATTTCTCTGGTTTTATTTTTGTTCCATATCCGGAGGATAATTAATTACAGCTAGAAATTATTAGAAAACGCTACTAATTTTTTTCTATCGGCTAACTTATTCAATTAAGTTGGCCGATTTTTTTATGTACTCAATTACAGCTTCTTACATTTTCGGGAGATCTTGCTAAATCGTTTTTAAACGCATTCCGGTTTTTTATTTTTGAAGATTGCTCTTATTAAAATTTAATAATAAGGCTTCTAAGGAATAATTAAAATTATTTAATTATTGAAAAAAGTAGGATATTTGTAGAATTACATGAATTGTATAATAAAGTTTCGCAATTCTTAACAGCAACCTATGTATAATATTTAACTAATGGAGAATTTATGAAAGAAAAATTACTAAGGACCTCTTTAAGAATCTTTATTCTTTTGGGTTTATCCTTTACATTATCGCCAGTTCTCGCTCAGGATAGAACGGTGAAAGGTAAGGTATTAGATGAAAATGACTCGGGATTGCCGGGTGCATCTGTAACGATTAAGGGCAGTACTGCCGGGACAAATGCTGATGCAAATGGAGATTTTACTTTGTCAGGTGTTAGTAGCACTTCTGTACTTGTCGTATCTTCTATCGGATATGTAAAACAAGAGATCACTGTTGGAAACCAGACAGATTTTTCTGTGAAAATGGTAGCTGATGTGGCTAATTTACAAGAAGTTGTAGTTACTGCACTTGGTATTTCGAAGGACGCCAGAAAATTGGGTTATTCTGTGACCACAATCGGTGGCGACCTGATGACTAAGGCCCGTGAAACGAATATTGCTAACTCACTCGCTGGTCGGGTTGCTGGTTTGAACGTTAAAGGTACAAGCGGAGGACCTGGTGGAACTGCGAAAATCCTTATGCGTGGTATGCCTAGTATGAACTCCGGTGGATCACCATTGGTGGTTATTAACGGAGTACCGATGGACAATACACAAAGAGGTTCAGCAGGTGAATGGGGTGGTGCTGATGGTGGTGACGGTATTGGTAACCTAAACCCAGATGACGTAGAGACCATGACTGTGCTTAAAGGCCAGGCTGCTTCGGCTCTTTTTGGTGCACGTGCTTCAAACGGTGTTATTTTGATCAAAACGAAAGCTGGTAAAAAAGGTGACTTTTCAATTGATTACAACCTGAACTATTCTGCTGATGCTCCAAGAGATATGACTGATTTTCAATATGAATACGGTCAGGGAATCGGCGGACAAAAGCCTACAACGGCTGCTGCTGCGCAGGTTTCAGCAAGAAGAAGCTGGGGAGCAAGATTGGACGGATCACAAGTTATCCAGTTTGACGGAAACGAGTATGCCTATTCTGCACAGAAAGATAACGTAAAGAATTTTTACAGAACGGGCTCCAACTTCACGAACAGTTTATCTGTAACGAAAGGTGGAGAAAACGGATCTTTCCGGCTTTCTGTTGCCAACCTGGATACAAAATCGATTATTGAAAACAGTGGTTTGAAAAGAAAAACTTTCAACCTGACTGCGGATCAGAATATCACTAAAAAGCTTAGCGTGAACGTGATGGCTAACTACGTGATTGAAAACGTAAAAAACAAGCCTATCCTAAGTGACGGACCAATGAACGCCAACAACGGTATGTTCCTTGCATCCAATATTGACCAGAGAATTCTTGCGCCAGGATTTGATCCTGTGACTGGAAAAGAAATTGTTTTCAGTGATGACGAATATGTGACCAACCCATATTTTGTTACAAGCCAATTTGTTAACGACGTAGATCGTAAACGATTGATCTCTGCACTTTCTACAAAGTATCAGTTTGCAAGCTGGTTGTACGCTCAGGCACGTGTAGGTTATGATAACGCAAACGACCGCATTTTCAAGGTTACGCCTTGGGGAACAGGTTTTTCTAATGCCGGCAGAGGTGGTCTTGATGAGTTGTCGAACGCGCAGCGTACGGAATTAAATGTTGATGGATTGATTGGTTTTAACAAAACATTCAACAACGACGAATTTACTGTGGATGCGATTGTAGGAGCGAATTTAAGAAGAAACCGTTACGAAAAAGTTCAGATCGGTGGTTCTCCATTTGTACTTCCTTACTTGTATAGTTTCAACAACGTTGTGAATTTCAACAGAGATTATGCAGTTTCAAACACTGAAGTTCAGTCTGCTTATTACAGTGTTGATCTTGGTTACAAAGGAATTTTGAATTTGACAACAACAGGTCGTTATGACACTTATTCAACTTTGCCAAGTTCAGCGCGTAGCATTTTTACTCCTTCAGTAACGGGATCTTTTGTTTTCAATGACATTATCGATGTTCCTAATTTGAGTTTTGGTAAGGTCAGAGCTTCTTACGCACGTACAAGTGGTGAGCCTTCGACTGCTTACGGAACTGCAATTTATTATGGTGTTGGAAACGCTTTCAACACAGTACCAACAGGTAATTTCAGCGATCAGCTTCCTAACCTGTTCCTTAAACCTTTCACGAAAAGTGAAGTTGAGGTTGGTTTAGACTTGAAATTCTTCGGTAATCGTCTTGGTCTTGACCTTGCTTACTATAGCCAGAAAACCGAGAATGAAATTATGCCTGCCAATTACAGTGCTGCAACAGGTTACGTAAGAGGTGTTGTTGGATCAGGCTCTGTACAAAACCGCGGACTTGAAGTTTTAGTAACAGGTACTCCCGTAAAAACGTCTAAGTTTGACTGGAATATCTCATTTAACCTGACATCGGTTAAAAATAAAATTCTTCAGACTGACGCTGATAACAACCCTATTTCGTTGGGTCAGAACAGAGCTACACTGGGTAACGCAACAACAGCATTTGTTGTTGGTGAAGCAGGTCCTCAGATCAGAGCTTATGACTACAAATATGCTGCAAATGGTGAGATCGTTGTAGATCAGTCTGGTCTGCCTGTGAGAGGAGATCTTATCAATCTTGGAACAGTACTTCCAACATTGTATGGCGGTATAAACAATGAGTTTAATGTGGGTGCTTTGAATTTCTCATTCCTTGTTGATTATAATTTCGGAAACAAGATTCTTTCAGCGACTGAAAACTATGCGTACAGAAGAGGATTGCATAAAGCAACACTTGAAGGTCGCGATGGTATCACAACCGGAGTTTCAGAAAGCGGCGCTGCGAATACAGTTGAGGCTTCTGCGGAAAATTATTACACTGCTCTGGCCAATAATGTTACTAAAATCAGTGTTGTTGATGGAGATTATATCAAGCTTCGTCAGCTTACACTTGGTTACAACATTCCTGCCCGCCTGATTGAAAAATGGCCTTTGGTACGTGCAGTTAACATTTCACTTGTATCACGTAATCTTTTTTACTTCATGAAAAAGACGACGAACATCGATCCGGAAGCAACCTTCGGTGCCAACCTGACTTATTCAGGTATTGAAGGAACCAGCTTGCCATCGACACGTAATTATGGTATCAATGTGAACTTTAAGTTTAAATGAGACAAACTATGAAAAAGAAACTTTTAATATTATTGCTCCTGACAGGCATGATACCTATGTCATGTACTGATGATTTTGACGAATTAAATACGGATCCTACAAAGGCATCAGGTACTACATTCGATCCTAATTTATTGCTGCCAAGTGTTCAATGGAAATATGTGAGCGGAACTGCAGGGTATAACGGTGCTATACTTTTCCAAAGCATGTGGGTGCAAATTCTTGCGTCAACATCATCAGGAGCTGCAAACTATTATTCGAACGCGGATAAATATGTGATTTCCAGCAATACAAATGCATACCTGGCTAACACCTGGAACACGGATTACAGTGCTGCAAGTTTTGCATACGAAATGGAGCAGCTTTCGAAAGATAAGCCTGCACTTTCAAATTTGATGAATACTGCGATCATCATGCAGGTTCAATCACTTGCGACAATGTCTGATATCTATGGAGATTTGCCGTATACAGACGCTTTAAGAGCAAAGGATGCGATAACACTGCCGGCTTATGATACCCAGGAAAGTGTTTACAAATCTTTATTGACTCGTTTGGATGCGGCCATCACTGCTCTTGACGCTTCAAAACCTTTGGTAACGAATGACGCTTTTGCAAACTACAAAGGAGATGTTGCCAAATGGAAAAAGTATGGTTATTCTCTTATGTTGAAGATGGCCATGCGTCTGGTTAAAGTGGATCTTGCTACGGCAAAAACATACGCTGAAAAAGCTGCTGCCGGTGGAACTTTCACAAGTGTGAGCGATGATGCCTATGTAGTTTCCGACGATGCAAATGGATATACAAACGGAAACGGAGCAGCACTATCAACACCTGCTGACGTTTATCAGGTAAGATGGAGTAAAACAATGATTGACTTTTTGAAGTCTACGAATGACCCTAGGTTAGGCGTTGTTGCAGAAGTTCCTGTTGCAGGTTTGGCAGGTAGCCAGAACGTTGCTGCCGGAAGCTCAGATCCTGCCATTCAGTTGGGATTGCCAAATGGTTATGACTTAAACGGTGGCGCAACAGATATTTCACGTTCTCCTGGTTACAACGGTGCCTCAGGTTCAGGTGCTGACGTAACACCAATCGGAAAATATTCTCGTCCAACGGGTGTATACAGAAGCAGAAGTGCTCCTTTATTTGTTCTTACTTATGCTGAAACCGAATTGCTGCTTGCAGAAGCTGCAACCCGCGGATTCTCGGTGGGCACTACAACAGCAGCTACCCATTATGCTAATGGCGTATCGGCTGGTATCCAGTCATTGGCCCGTTACGGTGCAACTGCAACGATCAGCGCATCTGTTGCTGATGCCTATGCCGCTGCACATCCATTGGTAACTGCGGATGCCTTGAAACAAATCAACGAACAATATTGGGCTGTAAACGGAACACTATTTAACTTCGTTGAAGCATGGAACAACTGGAAAAGATCAGGTTTTCCTGTACTTACTCCTGTGAATTATGTAGGTAATTTCTCAGGAGGCGTAATTCCAAGAAGACAAGTTTATCCGACAACAGAAGCTACTTTGAATTCAGCGAACTATAACGCTGCGGTTGGAAGAATTTCAGGTGGAGATGTATGGTCTGCCAGAAACTGGTGGGATAAATAATCAAAAAAACGGAGCAGAGGACTTTTACTCTGCTCCGTTTTTTTTAATAATCAATGCTGACTTCAACAAATTGTTGAAGTTTTTTTAGTTTTTATGATATATCTTTCGTTACATTTTTTACTTCCTTCTTCATGTTGACGAATAGAAAAAACAGTATTTATATATTCCTGGTTTTATTACTGGGAGCTCATTTTTCTGTTGCCCAGGCTCAGCAGCCACTTTTTCAACTACTGGCCCCCAGGCAGACAAATATTGATTTTAAGAATGATATCAATGAAGATGAAAGTCTGAACGTGATGGCCTATGAGTACTTTTACAATGGCGGAGGCGTAGCAGTTGGAGACCTTAATAATGACGGATTTGATGATTTGTTCTTTACTTCAAATCTTAAATCCAATAAACTATATCTTAACATGACCGGCGAAAAAGGTTCGCCGATTAAATTTAAAGACATCACAAACTCAGCCGGAAAAGGATTGGAAGGGCGAAAGGGTGGCTGGAAAACAGGTGTGACGATGGCCGATGTCAATGGTGACGGGCTGTTGGATATTCACGTTTGTTATTCAGGAAAGGTTGACGACGAAACAAGAAAAAATCAATTGTTCATCAATCAGGGTATCCAGAACGGGACCGTGAAATTTCTTGAACAGGCGAAGGAATATGGACTTGATAACATCAGTTACAGCACACAGGCAACTTTTTTTGACTATGACAATGACGGCGATCTGGATATGTTCCTGCTGAATCATAGCGTCAAAAAAATTGATAACATGGAATTGGCCAAGTTCAGAAAGGAGACGGATGAACTGGCAGGAAATAAACTTTTTGAAAACAGAAATAACAAGTTTGTTGAGGTGACCAAACAGGCTGGCATTTATCAATATCCGTTAACTTTTGGTCTTGGCGTGGCCATTGCTGATATCAATCTGGATGGTTTGCAGGACATTTATGTAACCAACGATTATAACGAGCCGGATTATCTATACCTCAATAACGGAAACGGTACTTTCAGGGAAGAAACCGAAATGTGTTTTCGCCATCTGGCCCAGTTTTCCATGGGGCTTGACATCGCTGATTTCAATAACGATGGTTTGCCGGATATTATGTCGCTCGATATGTTGCCGGAAGATAACAAGCGTCAGAAATTGCTTCAGTTGCAGGAAAATTATGAGTCTTTTGAGCTCATGATGAAACAAAATCTGAATCGGCAGTATATGCGAAATATGCTACAATTGAATAACGGAGACGGGACGTTCAGTGAAATCGCGCAGATTTCAGGCGTATCAAATACCGATTGGAGCTGGTGTCCGCTTCTGGCAGATTTTGATAATGACGGTTACAAAGACCTTTTTGTCACTAATGGTTATTTAAGAGATTATACAAACAAAGACTTCTTAAAATACTGGGGCGATTACAAAGTGCGCCAGGCAGTTAATAAAGAGCCCTTTTTATTGATGGACTTAATCAAGGCCATGCCGTCAACGAAACTCGCCAATTACATTTTTAAAAATAACAAAGACCTGACCTTTACAAAAATGCAGGATGTCTGGGGACTGAATAATCCTTCAGTTTCGAGTGGCGCAGTTTATGCCGATCTGGATAACGACGGCGACCTGGACCTGGTTGTTAGTAATATCAATGAGCCAGCCTTTATTTATCAGAATATGGGCCAGGAGCAGTTGAAGAGCAATTATTTACAGGTCAAATTAACGCAGCCGGATGGAAATAAAAATGCAGTAGGGGCGAAGGTTTTTCTTTTTTCAAAAGGAAAACAGCAGTATCAGGAAGTCAACCCCAACAGAGGCTATTTGTCATGCCTGCCTTTGAAACTTCATTTTGGTTTAGACCAGGATACGCAGGTTGATACCGTAAAAATCGTATGGCCGGACCAGAAGGAGCAGTGGCTTACCAATGTTTCGGCAAATCAGTTGCTGGTTGTTGAAAAGCAGTCGGGGAAATTGAAAAATGCAAATGCAGATCAGAAGAAGTTTAAGACGATATTGAGCAAAGCACCCAGTCCAATGACGTATCAGCATGAGGGTTTCAATGAGAATGATTTCAAACGCCAGCCTTTAATGCTTTCCATGTACTCACAAACCGGCCCGGTGGTGGCCAGTGGCGATGTAAACAAAGATGGTCTGGACGATATCTATATCAGTGGAGATCAGAACAAGCAGGGTAAAATTTGGTTGCAGGATAACAAAGGAGCTTTCTCCGAAATGGCTGGTTTTTCAATCGGGGATGAAAATGTTTCTGCTAATTCTGCAGCGCTTTTTTTTGATGCAAATGGCGACGGTTTCGACGATTTATATATAGCAAAAGGTGGTTATTCCCTTTTCGAGCCGAACACATTTTCTTTACAGGACGAAATTTATCTGAGCGATGGCAAAGGTAAACTGAATCTGGCGGTTCTATCTGTACCCAATATGAAAGCCAGCAGCAAATCCTGTGTGCGCCCCTGTGATTATGACGGTGATGGCGATATGGATCTGTTTGTTGGTGGCCGCGTAATTCCGGGAAGATATCCGGAAACGCCGACCTCATTTCTGCTAACAAATAATGGAAAGGGAGAATTTTCGATCACTCAGGTTCCATTTTCGAAAGTCGGTATGGTGACTGATGCGCAGTGGGCAGATATGGATAATGACCGCAGAAAAGATCTGGTGCTCTGTGGCGAATTTATGCCGGTAAAAATATTCGGTAATACAAAAGAAGGTTTTGTTGATAAAACACTTCAATATTTTCCTGTGGAAGAGTCAGGTTTTTGGTCGTCACTTTTGGTGGAAGATCTGGATGGCGATGGGAATAAGGATATCGTGGCTGGAAATTTCGGGACCAATTCGCAGATTAAAGTTTCGCATAAGGAGCCGGGAGAGCTTTATTTTGCTGATTTCGATAACAATGGTTCGATTGACCCATTTTTTAATTTTTATGTTCAGGGAAAATCTTACCCGTTCGTGAGCCGCGATGAGCTTAATGACCAGATTTATCCTATGCGGAAAAAATTCGCGTTTTATAAGGATTATGCAAATGCGGGCATGACTGAAATTTTTGCACCTGAGGTTTTGAATAAGGCAGAAAAACTTGTTTTTAACGAAGCCCGTTCAGTCTGTTTTATGAACAAAAACGGAAAATTTGAAAAACAGATCTTGCCAATTCAGGCGCAGTTTGCTCCGGTAACTTCGATCTCCTATCAGGATTTTGACCGGGATGGGAAGAACGATCTGATACTTCTTGGTAATAAGTCAGATAATCGTTTGAAGCTTGGAAGTATGGATGCAAATTATGGCTGTTACCTTAAAGGAAATGGCCAAGGTCAGTTCACTTATGTGGGCCAGCCGCAATCTGGCTTGTCAGTGGTGGGTGATGTAAAATCTGTTATAGAAATTAAAATTAAAAAAGACCCATACCTCGTGATTGGAGCATTTAACAAACCGCTTCAATTTTATCAAATAGAAAAAAAGTAATGAAAAAAATTCTTCTGATAAGTTTATTTATAACTCATTTAGCTACTGCTCAAAAATCAAAAAAAGAGCTGGATCGTTTTTTACAGCCTGCCATTTTTTCATTAACCATGGTCATGATCCATGACGTGGCTAATCCTCCTGCTGCCAGTCGGTTTTATACTTATTGCTTACTTGGGGCGCAGGAAATTGTTGCTCAAAACAATAAGGAGATTGTTTCGCCATCTGCTTATACGAAAGTATTTGGAAAAATAGAAATTGAAACAAGAACTGGATATGATTACAAGATCGCTGCGCTGTATTGTATCCTTGAAACCGGACGAATTATTTTACCTTCGGGTTATATGCTTGAAGAGGATCAGAAGAAATTTCTCTCAGATTTAAAAAAAGAAGGTTATTCTGATCAGCTGATCGGTCAATCTGTCGCCGTTGCGCAGGATGTTGCCAAAAAAATAATCGCATTTTCAAGTAATGATAACTATTCGACATTAAGTACCCGACTGCGTTACCGTCCTCTAAAAGGCGATGCGTATTGGTTCCCAACGCCTCCCGGTTATATCGAAGGCGTAGAGCCACACTGGAAAACAATCCGTCCGATGATGATTGATTCATGCGGACAGTTCAAACCAAAACCTCCCGTTGCTTTTAGTAAGGACAGCACAAGTGAATTTTATAAACTAACCTATGAAGTTTACGACGCCGGAAACAAACTGAATGAGGGTACACGCTTTATTGCTTCCTACTGGGATTGTAATCCGTTTGCGATTAACACCTCAGGGCACATGGCGATTGGTTTTAAAAAGATTAGTCCCGGCGGCCACTGGATAAATATTACCAGCATCGCTACGACAAAGGCGAAAGTAGATCTGGATCACGGAATTATGATCCATTCCATCGTTGCGGCTACGTTGATGGATGCGTTTATCAGTTGCTGGGATGAGAAATACAGAAGCAGTCGGATACGGCCGGAAACAGTTATTAACCGTTATATTGATCCTCGCTGGCAGCCGCTTTTGCAGACACCGCCCTTCCCGGAGTATACCAGCGGGCATAGTGTTATTTCGACCGCGGCTGCTGAAACGCTTACCTATTTTCTTGGTGACAAATTCTCTTTTACGGACAATACCGAAGTGATTTTTGACTTACCGACAAGAGATTTTCAATCCTTCCGTCAGGCAGCAGAAGAGGCTGCGATTTCCAGATTATATGGTGGAATTCATTATCGTGACGCTATTGTCAATGGTCAGGAACAAGGAAAAAATATTGGTGATTTTATTGTTCAAAAGGTGAAGTCCGCAGGTGTTAAACCTATGTTTTAAAATAAATTTTCCGGCCATTTATTTCAATATATGGTTGAAAATTGTAGATGTAACAAAGAAAACAATTAAACACATTTGCGTCACAACGATCGTCATACAGTATAAGTTGTATATTTGAGTCCGCTTTGACTTGAAATCGTTATAGTTTAGTCGGAAGCATTCGGATTACAATTGAGTTTTAAGATCAATGAATAAATTTTTAACGGTTAGCATCTTTTTGGTTTTTGTTATTTCAGGTGTTTCGAAAGCACAGGATACTATTGATGTCGTAAAACCAGATTCAGAGATCAGGACGACGGATTCACCGGTTTCTGAAACAGATTCTATTAAAACAAAAAGCCGACTTGCTTTCGACAGAAAATGGTCATTTGGATTGAGCGGTGGATATGGTTATCGTTTGCCAAATAAAGGTGCCAGGACCAATCAGCCTTATTCAAAATATCTCCGGAATCTAAAATCCGGTTATTCGCTTGGTGCTGATATTCATCGGTTTATTTGGCCGCAGGTCGGATTGGGTTTAAAATATAATATTTTCAAAAGCCGGGGAGATTACGATAATAAAAATGGCGATGATATTACCATTCAATTTGTTGGCCCTTCGGCGGTTTACCAATATCCTTTCAAAAACAATACAACATCTGTCCTCGCGGGTTTTGCTTTGGGCTATCAGTCATATAGGAATAACGGCATTTCGAACGGTAAAGATTTTACGAATAAGGGCAATGCTATGGGCTGGGCTGTATCAGTCGGTTTGGAACAAAAGATCAGCAATCATTTTGCTTTAAACATTTCCGGTGCCTGTTATCTAGGGACAGCATATAAATTCAAAAGGGAAACGGGTGGAATAACTGAAACCATAAACCTCTCCAAAGAAAAATTTGAAGATTTATCAAGAGTTGAATTAACGCTCGGTCTCAAATTTTTCTAACATATCATTCGTTTTGTTTTATGAAAAAGTAAGGGAAAAGTAGGATAATTTAGTCTTACTTTTGAAACCTTGGCGAAGGAAGTTAAAAACAGAATTTCAATCGGTAGATTGACCAGTTTTGCGACTTACCAAACTAAGCCTTTTAAACTTTTCTTTCATATGATTTCCATTTTCCAACAATGGATGCAAATCGCAAAATGATGTTAAAACCTAACCTGTTTCTATTCCTTTGTGCAGTATTTTGCTGCCTGTTAACTTCACCAACAATTGTTTCTGCTCAGGCTGTAAAATCTAAAAAGCCACTCGTTGTGTTCGTAACGGGCGATCATGAATACAGCGGTGAAGAAACACTTCCGTTAATCGCAGCCGAACTTGAAAAGAATTATGGTATGCGTACCATCGTTTTGAAAGCCTCTCCAGATTACAATTCGGAGAAAAACATTCCTGGCCTGGAAGCTTTGAAAGATGCTGATCTGGCAGTTTTTTACCTGCGCTGGCGGCAATTGCCCAAGGAGCAGCTCGCTCATATTGACGCCTATCTGAAATCGGGAAAACCTGTAATGGGCTTCCGTACCACAACGCATGCGTTCAATTATCCAAAAGGAGATGAGAATGAAAAATGGAATGCTTTCGGAGAATTCGCCCTGAATTCTCCTCCTGGCTGGGGTGGAAAAGCAGCTCACACGCATTATGGACACAAAAGCAGCACGGATGTTTCTGTAATTCCCGAACAGTCAAAAAATCCTATACTGACAGGTGTATCTCCCAAATTTCATGTTCGTTCATGGTTATACCGCGTTCTTCCGGATTATCCAACTAAGGGCTCGACCTGGCTACTGATGGGTAAATCAGTTGATCCTGATAAACAAGATGTCGAAAATCCGGTTGCCTGGACAGGTACAAATTCCTTCGGCGGAAAAGTTTTCATGACAACCCTTGGGCATCCGGACGACTTCAAACTGGAACCTTTTCAGCGGCTGGTTATCAATGCAATTCACTGGGAATTAGGACAGAAAGTACCTAAAACCTGGAAGGGTAAAATGGATATCCAGGTTCCCTACAGAGAGGCAAAGTAAGCCCAGGTACCACTTTGAGCAATAGTATATTCCTAAACCATGAGTAAATTATCATTACGAAAATGACTAAACCCGCAAAAAGAGGCATCAACGGATTGTTTATCTTATTTGGATTAATTGTCATCGCTTTCAGTGCTTTTCAGTTCAGCGAGCCGGATTCGCTGAAACTCAAAAAAAACTCCCGAATAATTCTACTGGGAGGAAATCTTGGGTCCAGAATGATGAATTACGGCCATTTTGAAACTGAAATGCAAGTTCGGTATCCCGACAGTCTGCTTTATATCCGCAATATGTGCGACGGCGGCGATACACCTGGATTTCGTCCACATGCCAGCAGAAATTTACCCTGGGCATTTCCGGGCGCTGAAAAATTTCAGACAGAATATGCCAAAAATTCTAACAGTGAAGGTCATTTCGAATCACCGGATGAATGGATTACCAGGCTAAAAACAGATATCATCATTGCCTTTTTTGGATATAGCGAATCGTTCCAGGGAAAGGAAGGATTGGACAACTACAAAGCGGAACTTGATGCTTTCATTAAACATACATTGAGCCAAAAGTATAACGGAACGACGTCGCCTCAATTGGCCATTGTTTCTCCCATTGCGTTTGAAGATTTGTCGGCAAAATTTGATCTTCCAAACGGGAAGAAGGAAAATGAAAATCTTTCCCTTTACGCAAAGGCAATGAAGGAAGTTGCGGATCAGAACAAGGTGCTTTTCGTCGACGCATTTACACCTTCACAAAAATGGTATGCTGAAAGTAAAGCAGACCTGACAATTGACGGGTCGCAGTTGAATGAGGAAGGTTATAAGAAACTGGCACTTTTACTTTCTGATAAGGTTTTTGGAAAAGCTTTGCCGAAAGCAGAGGCGAACAGAAATCTGGTTCATGACGCCGTACTTGAAAAAAACTGGATGTGGCATAACGATTACAAAATTCCAAACGGTGTGCATGTTTACGGTCGTCGTTATAATCCGTTCGGCCAGGATAACTATCCGGCGGAAATTAACAAAATCCGGGAGCTGACAGCCATTCGCGATCAGGCTGTCTGGCTTGCTACTTCAAAAGGACAAAAGCTGGACCTGGCTGCTGCCGATAAAAATACTTCGCCTTTGCCGGAAGTGAAAACAAATTATAATCCGGAAAAAAACGGAAGTCTTGAATATCTGTATGGTGAAGACGCGCTCAAAAAACTGAAAGTGCCGGAAGGGTATAAAATCGAGCTTTTTGCTTCGGAAGAACAATTCCCGGATTTGGCAAAACCGATGCAGATGTCTTTTGATAACAAAGGAAGACTTTGGGTTTCTACGATGCCGAGTTATCCGCATTACAAGCCGGGGGATTCAAAACCAAATGATAAAATTATCATTTTTGAAGATACAAACGCAGACGGAAAGGCAGATAAACAAACTGTTTTCGCTGACGGATTACACCTTCCTTTGGGTTTTGAAATAGCAAAAGAAGGTGTTTACGTTTCCCAGGGAACAAATCTTAAAATCTTGATGGATACCAATGGAGATGGCAAGGCAGACAAAAGTGAAATTTTGTTAAGCGGGTTTGATGATCATGATACCCATCACAACAGCCATGCTTTTACAGTGGATCCGTCGGGTGCAATTTATTCTGGTGAAGGTGTTTTTCTCCATACAGATGTTGAAACTTCGTATGGCACCGTAAGGGCAACGAACGGTGGATTTTACAGATACGCACCACAGTTGAAAAAACTGGAACGTACTGCTCAACTTTCCATTCCAAACCCTTGGGGTATAGCGTTTGATGATTGGGGACAGCCGTTTTTTGCCGAAACTTCCAGTCCGGATGTTCGTTGGATGATGCCGGGATCTGTGTTGCCAAGATATGGCGAGTATACCCATAAGTCCGTTCAGCTTGTTGAAGATGCTCATCGTGTACGCCCGACTTCCGGGTTGGAATTTGTGTCAAGTCGCCATTTTCCGGATGATATTCAGGGAGATTTCCTGATCAATAATACGATAGGTTTCTTAGGTATGAAAGAACATACGCTAACGGATGACGGAACCGGATATGCAAGTAAACATCGTGCCGATCTTGTTGTCAGCGAAGACAGAAATTTCCGCCCTGTGGATATGGAATTTGCTCCTGACGGATCTCTTTACCTGATCGACTGGCATAATATCCTGATCGGGCACATGCAGCACAATGCACGCGACCCTTTGAGAGATCATTCACACGGGAGAATTTACCGGATTACGTATCCTTCAAGGCCGCTGGTGAAACCTGCAAAAGTGGATGGGGCAAGTATCGAAGAACTTTTTGCAAATCTTAAATTGCCGGAGTACCGCACCAGATACAGAACACGACGCGAGTTGCGTGGAAGGGATGTGAATCAGGTTTTAACAAAACTTAATACCTGGGTTGCTGGTCTGGATAAAAATGATCCACGTTATGAACATCATTTGCTGGAAGGTTTGTGGGTGAGCTGGGGTATGGATAAAGTGGATCAAAAACTTTTGAAACAGGTACTTAAAGCAAAAGATTACCATGCAAGGGCAGCTGCGGTTAACGTGGTACGTTTCACTGGGCATCAGGTTCCAGATCAGGCAGCTTTGTTGATGGAGGCGGCGAAGGATGAAAACAGCCGTGTCAGACTGGCAGCAATTGTGGCGGCGTCCTGGATTGGAAAGGAAAAGGGATTGCCAATTCTGGCGGAGGCAAAGAAAAAGCCATTGGACGATTGGTCGATTCACGCGTACGAAACGGCCGTTGCACATTTGAATGGTGTGGGTGTAAAAAAGGAAAAAGAAGTGGTTGTAAAATCAACACTAAAAGGAAAAGAGCTTGAACTTTACAATACGGGTAAAGGGATATATGCGAAGGAAGGATACTGCACCACATGCCATCAGCCTGACGGTAAGGGGTTAACAGCTTCTGGTTTCCCACCTCTGACAGCAAATAAATGGGTTTTAGGCAGTGAGGATCGTCTGATAAAACTGGCGTTAAAGGGACTTTTAGGACCGATTGAAGTAAGTGGCAAAAAGTATCCGGGACAAGTTCCGATGACACCATTCGGCGGACTTTTGAACGATGAGGAAATGGCAGCAGTGTTGACTTATGTCCGGAATTCATTTGGAAATCAGGGCTCGGCAATTCTTCCTGAGCGCGTTAAAAAAGTAAGAGCTGCCACGGAAAGTAAGCAGGATTTTTATTCTCCTGAGCAATTGCTGAAAGAACATCCAATGGAAAAATAATAATATAGGTTTTATACAAAAAAGCGCGGTTGTCTGATTCTCTCAGGCGGCCGCGTTTTTTTGTATTCATTTGAACGCTATCCAAAAGCTGCGACGCTGACATTATCGGATAAATTCAATGAATCAGCATTTAAAACTTCTCCCAAAAACCGCCACAGAATACAATGTTGTAGGTATGCAATTATAATTATTGATCTTATTTTATTCTTTTTCCCATTAGAAAGTCAGATTTTACCAGTCAGAAAAATAATCCGGTACCTGAATATTGTTTTTGGTTTTACTGAAAATGAATAGTTTGTAAAGCTTTGAAATCCGCTGAATATTAGCTCTTTGGACATTAAAAATGGAATAATCAAAAAAGAGGTAAAGTACAGGAATCTATCTTTAAATGAAGTAGGAAAAAAGGCAAAAAAAGCCTATCTTTGTATGTTTAAAAAGCCCCTGGATGGGCACTTTTTATCGTAGAGTAAAACAAATAATATGGCAAACGAAATAGCGAGTGAAGTAAATAATTATTCAGCCGATAATATCCAGGTTCTTGAAGGTTTAGAGGCCGTACGTAAACGTCCGGCCATGTACATTGGTGATACCGGTTTTAAAGGTGTTCACCATTTGATTTGGGAAGTAGTTGACAATTCCATTGATGAAGCAATGGCAGGCTACTGTGACACCATCAACGTTACGATAGAAGAAGATAATTCCATTACTGTTCAGGATAATGGCCGGGGTATTCCAACCGGGCTTATGGCGAAAGAGAAAAAATCTGCACTGGAAGTCGTTTTAACTGTACTTCATGCGGGAGGTAAGTTTGATAAAGATACTTATAAAGTTTCTGGTGGTTTGCACGGTGTCGGGGTATCATGTGTTAATGCGCTTTCAATCCATTTACGGGTAGAAATCCACAGAGAAGGCAAAATATTCGAACAGGAATATAGCGAAGGGAAACCTTTGTACCCTGTGCGTGTGATCGGTGATTCGGGCAAAACGGGAACGTTTATCCATTTCAAGCCGGATGCCACCATATTTACGGTTACGGAATATAAATACGAGACTGTTGCGACACGTCTTCGCGAGTTGTCCTTTTTGAATAAGGGTATCCGTATTACGTTGCAAGATAAGCGTGAGTTGGATGAGAACGGTGTTCCGCGTGGCGAAGAATTTCATTCCGAGATCGGTTTAAATGAGTTCGTTCTTTACCTGGAAGGAACACGGCAGGCGTTGATTCCTGAGCCGATCTACATGGAAAATACCAAAGGTTCGGTTCCGGTAGAAATTGCGATGATGTATAATACTTCATATGGTGAAAATGTTTTTTCTTATGTGAATAACATCAACACGGTTGAAGGTGGTACGCACGTTCAGGGTTTCAGGGCAGCTTTAACCAGAACGCTGAAAAATTATGCGGATAAATCTGGTGTGCTGGCCAAAGAAAAAATCGAGATTAGCGGAGACGATTTCCGTGAAGGATTGACTGCGGTTATTTCTGTTAAAGTGGCTGAACCTCAATTTGAAGGACAGACAAAAACTAAATTGGGTAACTCCGAAGTAGTTAGCGTCGTGAGTCAGGTTGTGGCTGAGATGCTTGATACTTATCTGGCTGAGCATCCAAAAGAAGCAAGGACGATCATTGATAAAGTAATTCTTGCCGCAAAAGCACGTATCGCTGCGAAAAAAGCGCGTGAGATGGTACAGCGTAAGAATATTTTGACAGGAACTGGTTTGCCAGGGAAACTATCTGACTGTTCTGAGACCGATCCTGCTATTTGTGAATTGTATCTGGTCGAAGGGGACTCTGCTGGTGGAACAGCGAAACAAGGTCGTAACCGTGCATTTCAGGCTATTTTGCCGTTGCGAGGTAAAATCCTTAATGTTGAAAAAGCACAGGAATATCGCATATACGAAAACGAAGAGATCAAAAATATGTTCACCGCAATGGGTGTGCAGATTGGGAAAGACGGAGATGAAAGAGCGTTGAACATTGACAAACTTCGTTACCATAAGATCGTCATCATGACCGATGCGGATATCGACGGTAGTCACATTCGTACACTGATCCTTACTTTCTTTTTCCGTTACATGAAGATTTTGATCGACAACGGTTATATCTACATTGCGCAGCCACCTTTGTATTTGGTTAAAAAGGGAAAAGAGGAAAGATATTGCTGGACAGAACAACAACGCGAAGAAGCTGTGAAGGCTGTTGGTAATGGCCGTGAAGATTTAGTGAATATTCAGCGTTACAAAGGTTTGGGAGAGATGAATGCCGAACAATTGTGGAGCACTACCATGAACCCGGACGGAAGAAGTCTTAAACAAGTATCGATCGAATCAGCAGCGGAGGCAGATCACTTATTTTCTATGTTAATGGGAGATGAAGTAGGGCCGAGGCGCGATTTTATTGAGAAGAATGCTAAATATGCTCGTGTAGACGTGTAACAGTCAGCTCTCGTCGCGGGTTAGAGAAAAACGGATGGCTGACTATGTTCAGTCGTCCGTTTTTTGTATAAAGAATTAACAAAAACTTCATCTTACTAAAAACAATACATAATTAGATTCGTTGCATTTTGGGACACACGAATAGCGCGGATTGTTTAAATTCATTACCTTATGCCTGATCATACCGACCCGATAACCAATAGCGAAAAAAGAGGAAGACTTTCTGGTCTGTTTTCATTTTTTAAAAACCCAAAAGAAACAACTATGGACGAAACAAAGCTTGTAAGTCCTACTGAAAAGGTGAATTCCCTGGTCCAGCAGAGCGATTTTATCAGTCGTGACCTTAGCTGGCTAAAATTTAACGACCGGGTATTGGATCAGGCACAAAATGAAGAAAGAAATTTATTTGACCGGTTAAAGTTTCTGGCCATTACCTCCTCCAATCTTGATGAGTTTTTGTCGATCCGTCTGGGTAGTTTGTATAATTATCTCGATTACGGAAAGGAGCGCGTGGATTATTCAGGATTGAGAGAAATTCCATTCCGGAAGATGCTCATGAAAGAACTGCACGAATTTGTCCGTTTGCAGAATGCTTGTTATACCGATAAGCTTCAACCTCTTTTCGCACAACATGGTTTTCGCGTCATTGGTATGGAGGATATCGTCGGAGAGGAAACTACCGTAATCGAGCAATATTTCGAGCGCACGGTTTATCCGATGTTGACACCAATGTTGTTTGACTATACCCACGCTTTCCCGGTTTTACTGGCCAAGGTCTTGATATTGGGCGTGATCACCCAGGTAAAAGGTACTTCCTCAGAAGAAGATCGGAAATTGTCTTTTGTACAGCTTCCACTTAATCTTCCTCGTTTTTATGTGATAGAACGAGACAATGAGATCCTTTTCCTTCCTATTGAAAAAATAGTCAGAGCGCATATCTACAAGTTGTACCGGAACGTCGATATCGTGTCGACCAACTTGTTCAGAATCATCAGAAACGGAGATTTTTCTCTGGAAGAAAGTGATGATATGGAATCTGATTTTATCGACGAGATTAAGCAAAAGATTAAAAACCGTCGCCTGGGTCGTGTTGTTAGCGTTGCGATCGAACCGGACACCAATCCCGATCTATTTAATTTAATAAAAAAGAGATGGGAAATTGATGATTACAATGTTTTTAAAGTGGAGGGACTGATCGATTATACCTCCCTTTGGGCCATTGTCAAACATCCTGAATTTAAGGATCAGATTCCGCCAATACATCCGCCGGTACCACCGCTGGGATTGGAGAGAGAAAGAATTCCTGATGTTTTTGAGGCGATGAAAGAAAGGGATATTCTTTTGCATCATCCATACAATAACTTTGAACCGGTGCTTCAGTTGCTGGAACAGGCCGCTGATGACCCGAAAGTACTCTCAATTAAGTTGACCATTTACCGTCTGGCGAAAAATTCCCGTGTTACGGACGCGTTATTGCGCGCTGCCGAAAACGGGAAACACGTAGCGGTACTGTTCGAAGTAAAAGCGAGATTTGATGAAGAGAACAACATTCGCGAAGCGCAGCGTTTGCAAAAAGCAGGCTGTTTTGTGATATATGGTATTGGTCAGTTGAAGACGCATACGAAGTTGTTGCTGATCGTTCGTAACGAAGGAAATCGTGTGTTACGTTACGCGCATTTATCGAGCGGTAACTACAATGAGGATACTTCCCGTTTATATACGGATACTGGCTTGTTGACTACCAATGAAGAATATACCCAGGATATCTCGGAGTTTTTCAATGTTATTACCGGTCATTCCAGCCCGACAGAATACCAGAATCTGATCACAGCTCCTCGTTATATGAGGAATAAGCTGATCGAGTTGATCCGTAAGGAAGCTGAGAATGCGAAAGCAGGTCTACCTTGCGGAATTTGTATCAAAATTAACTCGCTGGAAGATAAGGAAACAATTCAGGAACTCTATACGGCTTCGCAAGCTGGCGTGCCAGTGCGGCTGATCGTGCGTGGTATGTGTTGCCTGCGTCCCCGGAGAAAAGGTTTGAGCGAGAATATTTCAGTTCGTTCTTTGGTAGGAGATTTTCTTGAACATTCCAGAATATTCTATTTCCATCAGAACGGCGATCCGCTTGTTTATGGTGGCAGCGCCGATGCTATGGTCCGTAGTTTTGACCGTCGTATTGAATCGCTTTTCAAACTGGTTGATAACCGGGTAAAACAGGAGGCTATTCACATTTTGTATTTCAGTTTACTGGATAACGTGAATGCTTATGAAATGCAGGAAGATGGTACTTACATCAAATGCCTGGAACCAGATGAAGAGCCGTTAAATATTCACAAGGCATTTTTTGATGTGACGCTGGAAGATGTTTTGAAAGTAAAACTTTTTGTGCCGGATCAAAAACCGGCTGATACGATTGTTGAAGATTTAGCAAGGCAGCAACAGTCCGCCGAATCAGAACAGCAGATTTGTGAATGAAAAAATTGATAGAAGTAAACAAAAGCCGCCCAGATTTTTATTTGAGCGGCTTTGGTTTTTTTATTATTCTTTGAAAAATACCCTTTTAACCCGTTCTCCAATACCTGTCAATATTTCATAAGGTATCGTTCCAATTCGACTTGACAGATCAGTGATTGGTAGCCCGTTTCCAAAAATAATCACTTCATCTCCTTCCTCAACTTCGGCCCCGGTGACATCGATCATCGTCATGTCCATGCAAACATTACCAATCGTCGCACATAATGTGCCATTTACATAAACCTGGCCGACTCCGTTTCCCAGTCCACGGTCATATCCGTCTGCATAACCAATTGCCAACGTTGCGATGGCAGAATCATGGTTGACCATACCTCGTCTGCTATAGCCAACAGTTTCGCCGGCAGCCAGATATTTTATCTGGGAAACTACCGTTTTTAAAGTTCCTACGGGCTGTAAAAAATGTTGTTGTTGCCCCGTCGCTTCAACCCCGTATAAGCCAATACCCAGTCGCACCATATCCAGTTTGAAATCAGGGAAACGTACAATTCCGGCAGAATTTAAGATATGTTTCGTTACATTATAACCCAAGGCCTCCTCAATTTTCGAAGCGCCTTTTACGAATCTTTCATATTGCAAATGAGAGAAATTGTTGTGAACTCCTTCATCTGCGCCAACCAGATGACTAAAAACCGTGGAAACTTTTATAGAAGGATTAGCGGAAAGTTGCTTGCACAACCAATCATAATCATCTTCTACAAACCCAAGTCTGTGCATGCCGGTGTCCAGTTTCAAATGAACAGGAGAAATCTCTGACGAATTATTTTTTCGATTGACAAACTCAATCCAATCTGTCAGTACTCGTTTGCTGTATATTTCCGGTTCAAGATGATATTGCAAAAGCGTATCAAACGTGGGTGCCGTAGAATTCATCACCATAATAGGTAATGTAATTCCGCTCTGCCGCAAAGAAACACCTTCGTCCGCGTAGGCAACGCCTAGATAATCAACACGATGATATTGCAGTAAATTAGCAACTTCTGAACTTCCGCTTCCATAAGCAAAAGCTTTAACCATCACCATAATTTTTGTATCAGAACCGATTTTCGACCGGTAAAAATTTAGGTTGTGGGTCAATGCGTCAAGATTTATTTCAAGAACTGTCCCGTGTAATTTTTGCTGGATACGATGGACGATTTTTTCAAATGAAAACGTCCTGGCACCCTTAACTAAAACTAGGCTATCGACCAAAGAGCTGAATGGAAACTTTTTGAGAAAAGCTTCGGTGTCTTTGTAAAACTTGTTTTCAGAGATATCAAATTGTTTAACCTGCCTACTCATTTCCGGGCCGATTCCTATAAGGCGGTCAATCTTTTTTTCGCGCAATAATTGTGAAATAATGCCATATAATTCTTCCGGCGCTTGTCCGGATTGTAATACGTCTGAAAGTATAACAGTTCGGTGACTACGCTGTTCTTGTTGGGATAAAAAGTTAAGAGCCATTGTCAATCCCTGTAAATCATTGTTGTAAGTATCATCAATAACATAACAATTATTGATACCCTCTTTCAATTCCAAACGCATTGATACAGGGCGTAATGTCAGTATCCTTTCCTGAATAACCGACGCGGTTAATCCGAAATCAAGTAAAAAGGTGATGCAATGTGTAAGGTTTTCAAGAGAAGCCTCGTCCCGGAAACCAGTTTCAAATTGCAGTTTTCCAAAAATGCCATCAAGCTTTATTATGGCCTTTTCTTTTCCGGTTTCAAATGAAACCTGTATATCGGAGTTCGTTTTACTTCCCCAGGTAATCGTTTTCAGAAAAGGGTTGACGGGGCGAAGAATTAATTGGATCTCTTCATCGACCTCTGTATAATCCTTACAATAGATTAACGTTTTGACTTTTGTGAAAAGACGAAGTTTTTCTGTGATTTTCTGTTTGCGGCTGCGAAATCCATCATCATGTGCCGAACCGATATTGGTGAAAATTCCAACAGTTGGGTTGATTACCGGTTGTAGATATTCCATCTCATGCGAACGGGAAACTCCTGCCTCGAAAATAGCAAGCGTATGTTCTTTCTTCAAATTCCACACAGAAAGTGGGACACCTATTTGCGAATTGTAACTTTTAGGACTGGCAACAACACGTTGGCCGGGAGCGGTCAATTGTGCAAGCCATTCTTTTACAATTGTTTTACCGTTACTCCCTACAATTCCCAAAACAGGTATAAAAAAATGTCTACGATGCTCTGCAACGATTTTTTGCATGGCACGAATGCTTGAACCAACAATCCAGACGGTCGCATCTTTCCAGGACTTGATTTCTTGACGTAGATTGTCATTTAACGACGATTCTTCAACGACAAATTCCCTTACTCCTTTTAGATAAAGTTCTTTTAAAAATTGATGGCCATCGTGACGCTCGCCTTTGATGGCAAAGAAGATACTTTGTTCAGGGAAAGAAAGCTGGCGGCTATCGGTTAGCAGGTAAGTCGCCGTTGTTTGTACGGATTTGGTGGTATTTTCAGTCAGAATCATTCCAATGGTATTTGCAAAGCGCAAAGGTATTAAAGAATGACGTTTTTGTGTGGCATTTTTATATAAATCGAGCGGTTAGCAACCTGGTAAAAAGAAGACTGATTTTACATCCATTTTTTTAGTTTGAAGTACAGAATCATACCAAGAGTAACAATCGCCATAACGCCCCAGGTGTAATAATAACCGTTTGGATTTTTTAGCTCAGGCATATTGTCAAAGTTCATTCCATAGACGCCGACGATGAAAGTTAAAGGCATAAAAATAGCTGAAAAAATCGTTAGGGTTTTCATCACAGCATTCATCCGGTTGCTGATCGTTGAAAGATGAACGTCAGCCAGGCTGGCAAGAAGTTCGCGGTAAGAATCTACCGTATCTAAGGCCTGCATGGTATGATCGTATAAATCACGGTAGTAGGGTAGAACCTCTTTACTGATCATAGAATTGTCTTCGCGTATCAGTTGGTTAATCATATCGCGAAGTGGCCATATTGCCCTTCTCACGAACGTAAGTTCTCTTTTTAAAGCATACAAGTCATTCAATGATTCTCTTTTAGAACCGCTGATGATACTTTCTTCGACCAGATCGAGTTTTTCCCCAAATTTTTCAAGAACCAGAAAATAGTTATCCACGATCACATCCATCAGTGCAAATGCGAGGTAATCTGTACCATTTCGACGTGTTTTTCCGACTGAGGCGTTCAAACGATCAATTACCGGACTGAAAATGTCATTAGATCGTTCTTCCTGGAACGAAATCATATAATTTTTGCCAGCAACGAAACTTACATGCTCAGACGAAATTTCCAAGGGGTCGTCTGAATCAACATGTAGCATTTTAAGCGTCAGGAAAATATATCCGGTGTCATAAACTTCCAGCTTAGGCTTATGTTCCGTATTGACAATGTCTTCAAGAATTAACGGATGAAGGTTATATAGATTACCTATTTTGCCCACCAATGTCGTTTCATGAATACCATCAACATCCAGCCAGGTAATATGTGGCTCTATATCTGGATTCGCTGCACATTCTGCAAGACTTGTGACAGCTTCATTGCTATAGAATTTCTCATTGTACTGAATTTTGCGAATCTTCGTTTTTAACTCATTTTCAGGCCCGATGTATGTTAAAGTACCTGGTGAAGTTAATAAATTCTCCCTTTTTGGACGATGCTTCCGTTTCGACATTCTGTTACAATGAGACGATATTACCTGGATGGATTAGTGTTTTGGTCTTTGACCAAGTTATTTGCGAAGGTGATAAATAAGTAAGGGAACATGGGTATCTACAACCAGTTTTTTTGTCACACTCGGATTGATGAGAAATTCTTCAATGAACGAACGTTCTCTTGTTGACATAATCAGCAGATCCGCATTAACCTCATCGCAATAATCTTCAATACCGTCAATCACACTGTCTGCCTTTCTGTAAACAACTTCGTCTTCACCGATAGTGAACTCCCCTTTAATTTCATCAAGAAATTGATTGTCCGGTTGAATATCGGGCTGGTGTTCAGCATTGACTTTAAGCAAAGTTAATTTACTTCCCAAGTGGTTCATCAGGATGAAAACTTCACGAAGTATATCATTTTCTTCGTACTCAAATTGCGTAGCATATACAACCTTACTAAATTTTTTTGGCTCAGCCTGCGGAGGGATAATCATCACCGGGCAGGGAGAGTGTAACGCAATATCGGTTGCAGAGCTGCCAATCAGCTTATCCAGAAATCCACCAGTTCCGGTTCTTCCTGTTATAACCAAATCAGGGTTATAAGCTTCAATCGCATCTTCAACAGCGGACTGAATGCCGCCGACAGACCAAATTCCCTCGGCTCTGTATCCTTCCGCTACTATGCCAGCTACATAGCCGTCCAGTTGATGACGAAAATTTGCTTCCAGATCATCTCCGATACCGGAGTAATCAGGTGATCCTATTCCTGGTAAAACGCTACCAGGCATGACGCTAACATCAGGAATATAAGGCTGATAGGCATGTAAAATCAGTAACTCAGTTTTTTCTTTATCCGCTATAATTTTCGCTGCGGCCAGGGCGCGTTCAGCGTTTTCAGAAAAGTCAATGGGGATCAGGATTCGGTTCATAGTAGTCTGGTTTCGTGGAGTATGTTAGTTTTAGTCCAATATACCTCAATAGTTCTTATATCATATTAAGAAATTATAAAGAATAATGCCAGAACGTAACGACTGTTATCCAATTATTATTCATACTTGCGCCAAAAGCCCAAAATAAATCCAGTCAGGCTGTATACGACAACACTTACACCACCATCAATCAACGAAAGTTCAAGCGGGCGCATAGAAAACATGTCTTTAACCACGGTTTCGAAAAGAACGAAAACGGTTCCAAAAAGCAGACCAATTAAAAAACCAAAATATCCGGATTTTACAGGGATTTTAGTGAAAACCCAAGCCACTGTATACGCCATGAAGGAAGTGGCAACAATACTGGACAAATAAGGGATCGGGCTCATGGCCGAAGGCATTGGTTGTTTGTCCAGGCCATTCAGCGTAGCCCATTCTTCGGAAAAAAAGTAATACCACAAAGCAGGAATGATTTGTCCAACTACCACACAAACCAGCACAGCCCAAAGATTGACGGATTGTTTTCTCATATCAGAGTTGTTATTCAGTCATCGAACAGGAAATTATAGACCGCTCATCAGTGAAAATTAATCAGAGGTCTCCTTAATGTAACGGTTTAAGAAAGTCAATATTTCTTTTCAAACCGTCATACTTCGTTCGCTTAAGCGGCGAGCGTCTGAATAGTTCACGGAAAACTTCTTCAGTTATTTCCTCCCAGTCGTTCCTTTTGAAGTCGGCGAGTTCCTGAGGCAGAGCGAACTCCGGAATTTTTGTAGGTTGGGAAAAACGGTTCCATGGACAAACATCCTGGCAAATATCGCAGCCAAAAATCCAGTTATTAAATTTGCCTTTGGCCTCTTCCGGAATGGCATCTTTCAACTCGATCGTGTAATAACTGATACATTTACTGCCATCGACCACATACGGTTCAGTGATTGCATCGGTTGGACAAGCGTCGATACAGCGCGTGCAAGTTCCGCAATAATCTTTTACAGCTCCGTCGTAAGCCAATTTTAAATCACAGATAATTTCTCCAATAAAGAAAAAACTACCCATATCCCGGTTAAGTAAATTGGAATGACGACCAACCCACCCCAAACCACTTTTCGCCGCCCATGCCTTATCCATCACAGGCGCCGAGTCGACAAAAATTCTCCCGTTCACTTCACCGATCTCGTGCTGAATTGCTTCCAATAGTAATTGAAGTTTTTCTTTCAGCACAAAATGATAATCTTTCCCATAAGCATATTTGGAAAGTTTGAGATCGTCAGCACCTTCCGGAAGCCTTTCGGCCGGATAATAGTTTAACAAAACGGATATGACACATGCTGCTCCGTCAACAAGTTTTCTGGGATCAAGCCGTTTATCAAAATGGTTTGCCATATAGCCCATCGCACCATTATGATTTTGGTTGAGCCAGTTTTCAAGTCGGGGAGCTTCTTCTTCCAGGAATTCAGCTTTGGAAATACCGCAAAAGTCGAAACCAATTTCGGCTGCTTTCGATTTAATAAACTGGCTTCTTTCCGCGCGTATGAGTTCTTCCGTAGTCATTCTGCAAAGTTACGAAATGCAGTCGGAATGTCATCTTGTCAGTTTTTTTTGTGCTGGCAAAGTAATTTAGTATCCTCTGGTACATGAAAATTCATGGAAGTGCAGGAAAACTATGCCGAAAAATACGAAGACAACATATAAAAGGACATGGAAAACCAAATAAATGAGGATGCCAATTCAGTAAATACTGACAATGTGGAAAACGAAGAAAAAAAAGTTGCAGAAAATGGCCTTCCAATGGACAATGCGGGCGAAGTAATCGGAGAAATTGAAGAAGTAGATCCGGCCGAAGCTCATAAAACAGAAGTTGCTGAGCTTAAAGATAAATACATGCGACTGTATGCTGATTTTGAAAATTTCCGCAGACGCACAGCAAAAGAAAAACTTGAAATGATCTCGGGTGCAAGTGCTGATCTTATCAAAGCGGTATTACCTATCGTTGATGATTTTGAGCGTGCAAAAGTTTCATTCGATTCTTCAACTGAAATCGAAGCTTTGAAAGAAGGTGTTGATTTGATCTATACCAAATTATACAAAACACTTGAATCAAAAGGATTGAAACCAATGCAGTCAAAAGGTGAGGTTTTTGATGCAGAACTTCATGAATCAATCGCACAGTTTCCGGCTCCTACCGAAGATTTGAAAGGAAAGGTAATTGACGAAATTGAAAAAGGATATTTTCTTAATGAAAAAGTGATTCGCTATGCAAAAGTAATTGTTGGCGCCTGATCATATCAAATAATAATGGTAATGTATGCATTAACGGACATCCATTATTGAATTTTTACTGCGGTAAAGACTGCATACATTACTCATTGAAATATTAAAATGGCAAAGAAAAGAGATTTTTACGAAGTTCTTGGCGTGGATCGTGGCGCTGCTGCTGACGACATCAAGAAGGCTTATCGCAAGCTTGCGATTAAGTTTCACCCGGATAAAAACCCTGACGATCCAACGGCAGAAGATAAATTCAAAGAAGCTGCGGAGGCTTACAGTGTTCTGAGCGACGAGAACAAACGTCAACGTTATGACCAGTTTGGTCATGCTGGTGTTGGTGGAGCCGCAGGCGGAGCTGGAGCAGGAGGTTTCGGCGGCGGTGGTTTTTCTATGGATGATATATTCTCGCAGTTCGGCGATATTTTCGGAGGCGGCGAAAGTCCTTTCGGTGATATTTTTGGACGGGGCGGCGGAGGCGGTGGCCGTAGAGTACGTCGTGGTTCTGATTTAAGAATTAAGCTGAAACTTAATCTTGAAGAAGTCGCAAACGGTGTCGAGAAAAAAATTAAAGTCAAACGTCATGTCAGCTGTAACACTTGCGGAGGTAACGGCGCAAAACATGGTACAGCACTGACAACTTGTACGGGCTGTAACGGCACGGGTCAGGTACGTAAGGTGGTGAGTACGATGTTGGGGCAAATGGTTTCCACAACAACTTGCCCTACCTGTAACGGCGACGGAAAAATTATTAGCGAGCGTTGCGATTCATGTGCGGGTGAAGGCCGTTTGTTACAGGACGATCTGATCACGTTAAACATTCCTGGTGGTGTTGCCGAAGGCATGCAGCTTTCAATGTCAGGTAAAGGTAACGTGCCTTCAAGAGGTGGTGTTGCCGGAGATTTGCTGATCGTGATCGAAGAGGAAGAAGATCTGAACCTGAAACGTGATGGAAATAATGTGGTATTTGATATGCACATGAGTTTTATTGATGCAGCATTAGGTACTTCAACCGAGATTCCGACCATTGACGGTAAAGCAAGAATCACCATTGAACCAGGTACGCAGGCAGGAAAAATTCTTCGTTTGAAAGGAAAAGGTATCAAAGATCTGAATGGTTACGGAAAAGGGGATCAGCTGGTGCATATCAGTGTATGGACGCCACAGCAGTTATCTTCTGATGAGCGTGAAACGCTTGAATCACTTCGTAATTCTCCAAATTTCCAGCCAAAACCTGGTAAGAACGAAAAAGGATTTTTTGATAAAATGAAGGATTTCTTTCATTGATCTGTATTGAAGGATAAAATATAGAAACGAGCCGGTCAGTCATGATTCGGCTCGTTTTATTTTTAATGTAAATGTAACGTCTCATTTGAAAAATAGTCACTTTGTGATTTTACCTTTGCTGTTAGATTTAATTTAAAATTATGACTTACAAAACTTTAAAGGCAGCTGCGATAGGTCTCGCTATGCTTTGTTCAGGAATGCAGACTGAGGCACAAAACAAACCAACGGAATTGACCTTCGCTACTTACAATGTGAGTATGGAGGCCGAAAATTATGTTAAAAAAGGAACAGCAGGAATTTCTGAGAAAGTCTTAATCGGTGAACTGGCATCCGGAAATAATGCGCAGATAAAAAACATTGCCAAAATTATTCAGACCGTAAGGCCAGATGTGATTTTGCTGAACGAGTTTGACTATATCAAAGATCCAAAACAGGGTGTTCTGCAATTTGTGAAGGGATATCTTGAAAAAGGGCAGGGTGGAGCCAAAGGAATTGAATATCCATACTATTATTTTGGAACATCAAATACCGGACAGCCAAGCCCGTATGACCTGGATAACGACGGCGTAGCAAGCAAGACTGGTGCAGATGCCTGGGGATTTGGTTTATATCCGGGGCAGTATGCTATGGTATTGATTTCAAGATATCCGATTGACCTGGCCAATGTCAGGACTTTTCAGAATTTCAAATGGAAAGATATGCCAGGTGCTTTGAAAACAGTTAAGGCGGATGGCAGCGATTGGTATACGGCTGAAGCATGGGCAAATTTCCCGCTTTCGTCAAAATCGCATTGGGATGTTCCGGTTAAAGTGGGGAATAAAACAATTCATTTTCTTGCAAGTCATCCGACCCCACCGTCATTTGATGGTGCCGAAGATCGTAATGGAAAAAGGAATCATGACGAGATCAGGTTCTGGAATGACTATATCAGTGATTCAGGAAACGAATATATTTATGACGACAAAGGGAAAAAAGGAGGTTTGCCTGCCAATTCTTCTTTTGTAATTCTCGGCGACCAGAATGCTTCGCCTGTTGAAGGAAATGCGGTATCAGAAGGTATTAAAGCACTTCTGGCAAGTCCGAAAGTGAATAGTGACAATGCCCCTGAAAGTAAAGGTGGAGCAGAACACTCACCTAACAATCCTTTTGCGAAAAATCATACGGCCTTCTGGCGAATGAGAGCTGATTATGTGCTGCCTTCCCGTTCAGGTTTTAAAATGATGGATAGTGGCGTTTTCTGGCCGGCAAAAGGTGAGCCAATGGCTGAACTTGTGGAGAAAAGAGAGTCCAGCTCGGACCATCGATTGGTTTGGATAAAGGTGATATTTGAATAAATTTAATTCCAATAAAAAAAGAGAAGCGAAGGCTTCTCTTTTTTTATTGGGCGATCACGACTGAATCTTCCTTTATTTCGAGATTGTAGATGTGGTCGGTATCTTCATCATTTTTGCTGCTGAATTTTCCGAAAGTCCTGTTCCATTTCTTTTTTGAACCAATGGCTACCAGCCGGTAAAAGCCAGTCGCGGCTGGGTTTTTATTGATATCGTATGTCAGTCTGACCGCAAGATTTTCGGGAATATTGGTAATAAAAACTGAATCAATAATGCTACTTGACGAACTGTCCCCACTTTCAACAAATACTGTTAAGCGACTTATTTTGTCTGTGGATTTATTGGTAACTAAATATTGAACGTCAGATATGGCTGTTTCAGATTCATTGCAAGATTGTAACACTGTGAAGATAAACGAGAGCGTAACCAGACAATATAACTTTGGTAAAATATTTCCATGCTTGTTAGCGGTAATCATAACTTTTAGCGTAAGTTTTCAGTCGAACTCAAAGCTAGTAACAAGTTGTAGTATTTTATTATAGAATTTATTCTATAATATTAATTCTAGTATATTTTCCGGTTAAAATTTTATTGATTATTTATTTTTTACAAATATGATCAATAGATTTTACTGCATGACCTTGGTGCGTTTTTCAGAATCTATTTTTTTTCTCACTCTAAAAAAAGTCGCCAGGTTCATACGAAGATAACTTGCTATGTGCTGGTCCGCGATAAAATTCTGAATTTGACTGTACTCCCTTTCAAACTTTTGATATAATTCGTCTTCTGTGAGCATGTATAAGGCCTGCATTCGTTTTTCCAGCCTGATAAGCCTTCTCTCCATAATCTCCTGATATACTTTTTCCATATCCGGATAATGCAGGATAAGCGATCTGAAATTCTTTTTAGATATACTGTACAAAACGACGTTTGTGCATGTTTCGACGTAATCTATTGAAGGTTGATCGTAAATGAAATTTGAAGAAGTCATGATACAGTCGCCAACGGTGTCAAAACCATTGGTCCATTCCTGCCCGATACGGCTGTAATAATTACGGGTGATACCTTCTCCAATAAAATGAACCATGTCCTGCGGCTTATCCGGAGAGATTAATATGGACTTGTCAGAATGTTCGGTGGTAATTAATTTTGAGAGAACAGCTTCATAGGTTCGCTCACTTATGATGTTGTAGTTACAGAGTAACGAGAATATTTTGTGCATACGTCGGCATGAAAATTAAGCTTTTTCAAGAAATACCGATTACTGATTCTCATACCGTTGAGCTTAAAATTAGTTATTTTTACACACAAAAAATAGAAAAACTTTCGATTATAACAAAAGAGGGCTGTAAACCAGCCCTCTTTTGTTATTCAGCGGTTAATTTTACTGAGCACCATTTCCATACATGTTAAATGCGGCGAGGTGTTTCTGGAAAATTGTTTCATACTTTTTAGCGGCAACTTCCTGCTTCGCTTCACGACATTCATGGACAATAGTTTGCAGGATGTAAAGATCAACCTGGCTGTCGCGACGTTTTGTCGTCGGATTTTCTTTGGACCATGTGAGGTTTTCATCCGAGCGGGAAGCCATCGTTTCAGCAATTTCAAGTGCTTTTTTGTTTTCCCCCAGATCGAATAATGTTCCAATAAAATTGGAAGAAATCTGATCGTATGGAATGCTCTTATCAGGCATTACTGCCAGAGCTTTATTCATTGCTTTTTTAGCTTCTTCAATTTTACCATCGGCAATCAACTGCCCAGTCAAACGAAGGAAAGCGATACGTGCTGTGAAAATAGGAGAACCAAGATAAGTATTATCGTAATAAGTATTCGGGTTATCCAGATCTCTCCAGAACATTTTAGTCATCAGATTATTATACATCACGGTTGAGTTGACATAACCGTCCGTAGCACCCGGTACTTTTACAGGAAGCAAACGGTAAGCATATCCTTCCAGCTGCATATATTCTTTCAGGTTCAGATAGCTCGAACCACCCAACGTTGATGAGAAATAGATCGGACGCTTCCAGTCATTGGTTGCGATCATGTCCAGCATCATCAGGTCCGATTTATACAAATCACCTTTACCAACCGTCCAGCTAATTGAATCGCTCAAATAGGGAAGAAGGTCGCTTTTGATAATGTTCATCTTTTTAATAGCTTCCGTATCCACAGGCAGGAATAGAACAGAAGAGGGCAGGATTGAGGTCATGTCGCCACTTGTCAACGGTACCTGAATCGCCTTATTTTCCTGCTTCACAAGACCCATATATTCCTTCAAATTTATTCCGTCTTTTACACTTGGAATTTCGTAGAATGGAACAATATCGTTTTTACCAAAAGCATAGTTGTTTTTATCCAGCGAAATCGGAAGTGCCTCCGACAAATACGTTTTGCGTTTCATCTGATCGATATACCAGTCAGTACCAAGTAAGCTCAGGTTACAAACGCGAACGTCTGTTCTGAAACCTTCCACTTCCTGAACATACCAGAGAGGGAATGTATCGTTATCACCACCTGTGAAAAGGATCGCATTCGGCGCGCAGGAATTAAGCAGGTTTTTAGCAAAATCAACTGAGTGGTAACGATGATTTCTATTGTGATTATCCCAGCCTTTGGCTCCCATCATCATAGGAACGATCAAACTCAGACCTGTCGCAACGCCGGCACGTGTCACTGCACTTTTGACAAACTTATTCAATCCGTCAGCCAAAGCAATTACACCAAATCCAATCCACATACAGAAAATGTAAAATGATCCTACATAGATATAATCACGTTCGCGCGGTTCAGTTGGCGGGGAATTCAGATAAATTACCAGGGCAACACCGGTAAGGAAGAATAACAAACCCAGTACCAGCAAGTCGCGCTGACGACGGAAATACATCACAACAATTCCAAAAAGACCCAAAATGAATGGGAGCATGAAAAAGTTGTCATGCGCTTTATTGTTTTCAATTATCGATGGAAATTTGGTAAACGCATCCCATGGAAGCAGGTTTCCTGCACCTTCTTCATCACTTTCGCGACCAACAAAGTTCCAGAGGAAATAACGCCAGTACATGTGCCCGATCTGATAGGAGAACATAAAGTGCAGGTTATTGCCCATTGTCGGTTTTTGGCCTTCTGCCAAACCTGTCATTTGCTGATAAAGCTGCGGATGGCCTCCCTGCGTACTGTACATACGAGGCAAAAGCATGCTGCTTCCCGGCTCATATTCATACTCGGGACGGTAGTCGTAAATCGTATATTTTCCATCCTGTTTGCGATACATCGGAGCGCCACGTTTTTGATTGATCGGACGGGAAACAAACGATGGACCAAAAAGCAAAGGACGGCTTCCGTATTGCTCTCTCTTTAGATAAGATACAAAACTTAAAACATCGTTTGGATTATTTTCATTGATTGGAGGATTGTATTCGGCACGTACCAAAACCATCAGGTAACATGCATAACCAACCAGAATAAAAGCAAGAGAAAGAAGCCCTGTGTTCAAAAGAACTTTTGCCTTTTTCTGAGAATAAATAATTCCCCAGACCAGTGAGCCAAGGAAAAGAATAATAAAAAATATTACACCGGATTTGAAAGGAAGGCCCAGATTATTGACAAAGAATATTTCAAACTTTCCGGCCATACTCGGCAAACCAGGGATAATTCCCGAGTTGATTATTACCAGAATTACAAGACCGCCGACAAAGGCGACGATACCGCCTAATGCCGTTGGCTTTGGATATTTTTTGAAATAATAAACCAGAGCCAGCGCAGGTATCGTAACAAGGTTAAGCAAATGGACACCAATTGACAAACCTACCAGATAGGCGGTGAAAATCAACCAGCGGTTTTCGGCAGCAGGATCTTCGATTCGCTCCCATTTGAAAACAGCCCAGATAACGATCGCAGTGAAGAATGACGACATTCCATAAACCTCAGCCTCAACAGCTGAAAACCAGAATGAATCAGACCAGGTATAGGCCAGCGCGCCAACAACGCCTGAACCCATCAAAAGGATTATGTCACCTTGTGTCAGCTCTTCATCTTTTTTGCCGATCAGTTTACGAGAAAGTAAAGTGATTGTCCAGAAAAGAAAAAGAATGGTAAATGCACTGCTTAAAACCGAAACCATATTGACCCAATAGGCAACGTTGGTAAGATCACCAAAAGCAAACATCGAGAATAATCTTCCAATTAAAAGAAAAAACGGGGCTCCCGGAGGGTGAGGTACCTGTAATTTAAATGCGCAGGCAATAAATTCGCCGCAATCCCAAAAGCTGGCCGTTCGTTCAACGGTGAGGGCGTATGTAAGAAATGCAATTGCGAAAACAATCCAACCCGTAAGGTTGTTGGAACGGTTGAAACGGGTCATTATAATAATTTATGGTTATAAGTTTACAGTAAGATCCAAAAGTGAAGACGGATAATAATGGCCGCAATACTCCAAAAAATAACTGCATATTTAATCGGTGCCTCAAAATTAGCAAAATAACCTCAACGGCAAGGGTTAGGCACTCTTAAAAAGTGTTAAACAAAATACCTCCGACAGATTTCGACCATGAATTTATAGCCGGTGCGTGTCGGAGGCATACGAAAGAAGGAAATTATCGTATTGTTAAACTTTGTAAAATATCCATTTAGCGAGCTCTTTGTAAGAAACTTTTTTCCCATACATCAAAATTCCTACCCGATAGATTCTGGAAGCGACCCAGATCGTTCCCATAAAACCAAGCACAAGCAAGGCCATCGAAAGGGCGATCTGCCATGCTGGTACGCCAAAAGGAATTCGGACCATCATAATGATCGGAGAAGTAAATGGAATCATGGATGTCCAGAATGCCAGATTGCCGTCAGGATCCCGCAGCACAACCTGTGCAAAAACAAAAGAGAAAATAATGGGAAGTGTGATCGGAAGCATAAATTGCTGGGTATCCGCATCATTATCAACCGCAGCACCAACGGCCCCGAAAAGTGCGCTGTAAAATAAATATCCTCCCAGATAGTAAAACAGGAAACATCCAATAATAAGGGGGATGTTTAGGCTATTAACTGCTCCAAGAACTTCTGCAACCGGATTGTCCACGTTTCCTCCCGGCATGTTGGAAGCAGGCATACCATGCTGCATTTTGCTCATTTCCTGTTGAAGCTGCTGAGAATCTTTCGGCATTTTCGAGCTCAGAACCGTAGTCGCAAGTGTTGTTAAAGATATGGTAAGGAAAATCCACAATACAAATTGGGTCAGTCCTACCAGCGCGACACCGATGATCTTTCCCATCATTAACTGATAAGGTTTTACGGAAGAAATAATCACCTCAACAATCCGGCTTGTTTTTTCCTCAGTCACGCCCCGCATAACCTGTGTTCCATAAATGAACACAGACATGTAAATAAGAAATGCGCAAATTCCGCCTATGATCGTTGCCGCTCCGGAACTGCTTGTTTGCTCACCTTCATCGCTAAGGCTGATGGTTTCGGAGCTCACGTTGACTCTGGAATCTTCCAGAATTTTGTGCGTTATGCCAGCCTGGGAAAGTTTAATATTTTCAATTTCTTTTTCAATGACCTTTTCAATTTCCGATTTCAGGTCCATGCTTACGTTTTTCGCGGCATAAATGCGAACGCTTTTTGGAGATGCAATCACATTCGCCGGAATGTAAACCAGCGCATTGGCCTGACCATCCTTAAACTGAGCTTTGGCGGAATCGATTGAACCTTTTAAGTAAGAAAACTTCAGCGATTCGGAATCTTTAAATTCATTGGTGAAAAGCCCGCTTTCATCCACAACCTGCACGGTTTTGCTGTCAACTGAACTGATCGCCATCCATATAACCAAAGCATAACCGCCAACAAAAAGCACAGGAGCAAGAATGGTCATGATCAAGAATGACTTTTTCTTAACCCTGACCAGGTATTCTCTTTGAATAACAAGTAATATATTTCGCATGTTTTTAATTTTAGAGCGTAATTGAAGTGGCGAACGTTACGTTTTAAGCTTCCGGGATTTCGTTAACCGCCCGCATGAAAATGTCGCTCATGGTTGGGATATTTTCGCCGAAAGCACGAATTTCTATCTGCGGTAAGAGATCAGTCAAAAGTTCGTTTGCAGTAACGGAAGCCGGCAGATGAATATTGGTTCGCAGATAATCATTCTCCAGCATAGTCGTTTTTTCAAGCTGATACTTATGCTCAAAGTTGTGTAGGTGACCGCGGTATTCAACAAAAAACGTATTGGTCTTAAATTGTTCTTTGATAACCAGTTTCGGCCCGTCAAGTACTTTTTTCGCCCTGTGGATCAACGCAATGTTGTCACAAAGCTCTTCAACCGTTTCCATTCTGTGCGTGGAAAAAATGATTGTGCTGCCTTTTTGTTTCAGTTCGAGAATTTCATCACGGATCAAATTGGCATTTATAGGGTCGAAACCTGAAAACGGTTCATCCAGAATGATCAGTGCCGGCTCATGCAGCACGGTTGAAACAAACTGTACTTTTTGCTGCATACCTTTCGAAAGATCCGAAACGCTTTTGTCCCACCAGGTTTTGATGTCAAATTTAACAAACCAGATTTTTAGTTTTTCCATCGCCTCACTTTTGCTGAGGCCTTTGAGTTGTGCCAGATAAAGGAGCTGTTCACCTACTTTCATCTTTTTATACAATCCTCGTTCTTCGGGAAGATACCCGATTTTTGATATATGTTTCGGACCTAACAGCTCACCATCAAAGAAAACCTGACCGGAATCGGGACCTGTTATCTGGTTGATAATCCGGATCAAAGATGTTTTTCCCGCTCCGTTCGGGCCGAGTAGTCCGAAGATGCAACCAGTTGGAATATTGATACTAACATCATCCAGAGCACGATGATTGGAGTAATCCTTCGTAATGTTTTGTACTTCAATAATATTCATTCTTGTATAGGGTAATGGCCTGAACTGCGAATTATTCGCAATTTCTGATGAAGATTGCCAGACTATTTTAATCTGCGTTCCAAAGATGCAAAGTATCGCAGCCTTTACAAAAGCGGAAACTGACAAATGTACGTATTATGCGGATTAGTGGTAAAAAGAAAGAGTAAGCAGAATCTCCGCTTACTCTTTAAACCTGAAAGAGGTAATTTTCACAAAATATATTTATCCCTGATTTGAAATAAAACCCAAAAACCGATCACCCCGCTGATGATCGCAGAAAGAAGCGCAAGTTGTATAAGACTGGATAACAAGCTTAATAATAACGCGTAATACAAAAGATTCCATCCTGCCTTTTTTCTTGCCCGAAGTGGTGAAAAAGCCATCAGATACATAATGGCTATTATGGTGGTTATAAATAATGCAATGTACATCATAAAACCGCTGCCATAAGCCATGACTCCTATACCGATGGCAGCTGTGCCTATACCAAAAGCCGCAAGCAATCCAAATAACATAAACACGGCCCCAAAAAGTATGAGATAAGGGCCGTATTTCACCAGAAATTCTTTAATATCGTCAGGGAAAGGCGGGAATTTTCCTAGAAAAATAGGTTCTAATTCATTTTCGAGAATAAGTCGGGGGGCCATTGAGAAAGGAAGTTTAAGAAATAAGATAAACAATTGATTATTTTTAGAAAGCTAAAAAAAATAATACAAATATTCAATCAAATCGTCCAATGTATATAATAAATTTCGCGAAAGGTTGAATTTGTAAATAACTTTAATGCTAGCGTTTATCTGAATTTAGCTAAGTTTACTGATCCAAACTGTTACGTCATCTCCAAAATTCTTTTATGAAGAACAAAATTACTATTGTAAATCTGGCTCTTATCACGATTGCTGCGCTTGCCACAGTACTTAATGCCTATCAGATTATTTCCATTTCAACAGACATTTTAGTAGCGCTTCGTTGGACAGCGATAGCAGGACTGATCGTTTTTGCAGTTATCAAAAGAAATTTAACGACCTCCATTCTTATTTCCATGGTTGTCGGAACAGAAATCGGATATGATTTCCCTGAAATCGGAACAGGTCTTCACTTTCTGAGACAGATTTTCCTTCAAATGATCAAAACGGTCATCGCGCCGCTTCTTTTTGCGACTTTGGTAACAGGTATCGCAGGTCATTCAGACTTGAAGCAAGTTGGGCGTATGGGTTGGAAATCACTGGTGTATTTTGAGGTTGTTACCACATTTGCGCTTTTAATCGGTTTGTTTTTCGCTAACTGGTTCAAACCGGGTGCCGGAATTATTCCCCCTGCAAACCTGAACGCTGCACTTCCAAAAGTTGCCGACCAAACCTGGCAGGATATTATTGTCCATTCATTTCCTGAAAATATTGCCAAATCAATTTACCACGGAGAGGTTCTTCAGGTGGTTGTGTTCAGTGTGCTTTTTGGGATAAGTCTTGCTTTGATACCGGCAGTTAAGAAGGAGAAATTTGTTGCGGGAATCGAAACACTGGCGGAAGTGATGTTCAAATTTACAAAGATCATCATGCTTTTTGCTCCGATTGGTGTAGGTGCCGCTATTGCTGAGACAGTTGGTCACATGGGTATTGATGTGTTAAGAAATCTTGCGTTGATGCTTGCAACACTTTATTGTGCACTTGCTGCTTTTATTTTGCTGGTATTTGTTCCGATCATGTTGTTTGCGCGTATTCCGATTATAAAATTTGTTAAAAATATTTTTGAACCGGTTTCAATCGCTTTTGCCACAACGAGCTCAGAATCTGCCTTGCCGAAAGCGATGGAAAAAATGGAGAAATTTGGTGTTCCGCGTCAAATTGTTTCCTTCGTTATGCCGACAGGATATAGTTTCAACCTCGATGGATCTACACTTTATCTTTCTTTGGCCACTGTATTTGTTGCGCAGGCTACCGGGACAGAAATGTCAGTAGGACAGCAGCTTTCCATGGTTTTCTTATTGATGTTAACCAGTAAAGGTGTAGCCGGGATCCCTCGTGCGACATTGGTAATCTTACTTGGGGCGATTGCAAACTTCGGAATGCCTGAGTGGCCGGTGTTGCTTTTAATGGGTATTGATGAGCTTATGGATATGGCGCGTACTTCTACGAACGTAACCGGAAATTGCCTTGCTACGGCTGTGATCGCGCGTTGGGAAGGGGAACTTGATGATGAGAAAATGCAGTTGTCAGACAAGGTGGTAGAGGAGGAAGTTATTGCTGCCTGATTTTGATTATTAATTGACAAAAAAAACATGTTCATTGTATACGGAATTCCAAACTGCAACACGGTAAAAAAGGCAAAAACCTGGCTGGACGAGAAGGGTATTTCTTATACCTTTCATGATTACAAAAAGAAAGGCATAAGTGCTGAAAAAATTAATAGCTGGTTTCCATATTATCCCTGGGAAAAACTGGTTAATAAGGCCGGAACTACCTGGAAGCAGTTGTCTGACGAAGAAAAGGCAACTGTGATAGATGAACAGTCGGCAACGGTTCTGATGATGTCAAAAAATTCGGTCATCAAAAGACCGCTTGTAGAAGATGCTTCCGGTAGAGCAGTCGCGCTGGGTTTTTTAGAAAAAGAATATGAAGAAATTTTCTTGTAATTAACTGAAAGTTTTAAACATTTGCTCTGGCGGACAGTATTATTGCTGTCCGCTATTTTTTTGCTATAAAAACACATGGAACAAGAAATTGATAGTATAATTTGTGATATATCTCTTTACCATGTAACCTAACCTCCCTAACAAATGCAGCTTAACAATTCCTTTGAAGGCTTGGTTGCTGATCGTGTGCAAGCCATTGACACAATAGCCGACCAACTTCCTGTCATTGTTGTCATCCAGAAAATAGTAGATTTCTCGGTATTGTATATGTCTCCGAAAGGATTGGAATTACTTGGTCTTACATTATTGGAATTGCAGGAAATAAAAACAGAATACCAACACCGATTTTTCAATATCGATGATTCTGAAGAATACTGGCCGAAATTCAGAAACTTGCTGCTTGTAAACAATCCGGATCAGAATCTTTCTTACTTACAGCAGGTAAAACATAAAGATCGCGTGGACTGGGCCTGGTATATCAGTGCTACCAGAATATTCCTGCAGGACGAAAATGGAGCTCCGTTTCTGATGATAACAACGGCAACGGCGATAGATGACATGAAACACATGCCCTCCAAGGCTGAGCGACTTTTGAAAGAGAATAATTTTCTCAGGAATAACTATCAGAAATTTTCTGTGCTGGGCAAAAGAGAGAAGGAAATTTTGAAAATGGTTGCGCTGGGGCACAGCTCTCCTGACATAGGCGAGAAATTACATATTGCCTCGGCAACAGTAGACGCTCACCGGAAAAATATCAAGCGAAAACTTTCGATCAGTTCCTATTACGACTTCGCCGAATATGCCAGGGCTTTTGATCTTATTTAGTTTTGATCATGCAAAAAAATGAGTGAGACTGTTGCCGGCCTCACTCTTCAATTATGATGTCAGAGATATTTATTTAACACGGCTCCGCGCGGCTTCCAAGGTTTTTTGTTTATTCTGCAGATCAATCAACGAATTATCTGCTTCCAGTTTTTTCTTTTCCAGTTCGGCGCGCATTTCGATGAGTTTCTTTTCCGTTTTTTCTATTTCTTTCGTAGTGTTGTCATTATCCTTGATTTGTTTCTGATAACTTTTTTCGGAGGTTGTGAAAATTTCATCAGCCACACGTGCCTCTTCCCGTACTCCTGCATAATCCGAGAAATCTTTTAAAATACTTTCTGCATTTTTATAGGTCTCATCTGAGGCATTGGTAACATATTGCCCATTGACATAGAGAGCCAGGAATACCTGCGAAAGATCTTTTCCCGAATTAATATGGCTCGTAAGCTGAACCGGCGCATTGGATATGGACGGGATGGATGCTTTTTCAATGCTGTAAATCCCGCGTTTGCTCTTCACCTTACCGAATCTGTCGAGATAACTTTCCCAATATTTGCTGAGATACTTTTCAGCAATATTCTGATTCAGATTTAAACCGAAATATTCCTGTTTATCAATCGTTTGTTTGCCCGGAGAAATCGTTTGGGCACTTAATGAAATTGTAGTCAATAACAGCGCAACGGCGATGATTGAACGAATTCGAAGTTTCATTTTCTTAAAAATTTAAAGTCAAAAATTGAATAGACATTTATAGTTTTTTTGTTACAACTACTGTCTTTTTCTGATTAAAAAGTGTTGTAGCAAAGAGGTAGATATTACCACCTTCTTTAAGACGCCACTTTTTTCTCAGGTCATCAATTTTTGCAGGAAAATTTCTAAGGGTCAGATTTGCTTTATTGTCGGTAACATAAGAATTGATTTCTTTCGCGTCAGGTTTAGACACCCCGATTATTTCAAATATTCGCCCGGGGAAGTCGGACACGAGTTTTTCTGAAGTATACAAGTGACTATGGACCGCCAGTTTTTTTACTCCGAAAGCAGCACCGAGATACTTGAATGCACCCGCTTTTAAAACGGCAGGGTGTGGTTCATATAAATAGACAAGTGGTTCGCACAGCTCGATTTCTGCTTCACGCTCTTGTTTTCTGGTAAAGGCAACACTGCTAACAACCCTGCCCTCTGAATTAATGATCTGAGCTTTTATTACAAGATCCCCTTGTTCAAAATTTTTATCAATGTTGAAAAGTAATTCTTTACACTCATGTTCGTAACCGATGACGTGTATCTCTTTCACGGATTTCAACTCCTGTGCCGCCAGGTCAATATCGAGCAGCGGTGAGGTTTTTAATAAAATATTAGACGTATGCTCAAATAGAGTCGGTAAGTGAAATTTAATATCGGGCATGCAGTCGGATAATAAAACCACTTTTTGTCTGTTGGCATCTCTGCGCGCCGGATCTGCATAAACCCAGTCAACCTTATCGTTTGTATTTGTAAGTGAGGCGATTGAATCCTGATGATGAACAGAAATGCCTTTTGCATTTAGCAAATCGAAATTGTAAGACGCTGTCTTCGCAACCTCTTCCTGTTGTTCGTAATAATGCGTTGTTTTGAAATTTTTGCTCAGGTAAAAAGAATCAACACCCATTCCCCCGGTGATATCAACGAGCGTTTTTCCGGAAATAAGGGATGATTTATATTTGGCAGTTGCTTCCGAAGAACACTGTTCAACAGATAAGGCCGGCGGAAAAATCAGTTTTTCAACGGCTGACCATTCCGGTAATTTTTTAGATGCTTTTTGACGTGAAAGAATTTGAGCGGCTAACTTTTTGACATCCAGCCCTTTAAACTGAGCGGATTTCAATACCAGTTTGGTTACATCTTCCTGCTTGTATTTTTGTATAAAATCAAGTTCAGCTTCACTGAAACCAATAGTGGGTAAGTTATTATTCAGTAAAATCTCGTCCATTAGTGCCTGCATTAACAGGAGTGAAGTCCTGTTTTAATACCCGAAAGTACTCTTTTTTTATTTATAAAAGTTCGTCTTTAATCATGCCCTCACCTAGATCCCTTTGAATCAGAGGGATATATGCTAATTCTGATCTTTTTCAGGCCTATCGGTCAAATGATTCAGTTTTGTTTTAAGTTGGACGAACCAAATGAAAATTATAAATTGTCGGTTATTATAGCAATTTCCTAAGTTAACCTTTTTTAATCATGAGAATTAAGACCTTTGAAGAGTATCAGGTTGCCTACCAGCAAAGTGTGGACGATCCCGAAGGTTATTGGGCCGAAGTCGGCCAGCAATTTCAATGGCGCAAACCATGGAAAAAAGTTTTAAGCGGAGATTTCTCCGAAGCAAGCATAAAATGGTTTGAGGGCGGTCAGCTTAACATCACCGAAAATGCGCTGGATCGGCACCTGGCCGAAAAGGGAGATCAGCCTGCCATTATCTGGGAGCCAAATGATCCGGATGACCCGTCGGTAACAATAACGTACAACCTTTTGCACGATCGTGTTTGTCGCTTTGCCAATGTTTTGAAAAAACATGGCGTGAAAAAAGGGGACAGAATATGCATCTATCTGCCGATGGTTCCGGAGCTTACCATTGCAGTACTTGCCTGCGCACGTATCGGAGCAGTTCATTCGGTTGTTTTTGGTGGTTTTTCTGCAAAATCCATTGCCGATCGTATCAATGACGCGGAATGTACCATGGTGATCACTTCCGATGGATCGTATCGCGGTCAAAAGGTGATACCGATGAAGGAGACCGTTGATAATGCGTTGGATCTATGTAAAACGGTCAAAAACGTAATTGTCATGACTCGTACCCGCACACCGGTTTCGATGCTGAAAGGCCGCGATTTGTGGTGGGAAGAAGAGGTAAAAACAGTAGATTCTGTTTGTCCCGCTGAGCCGATGGATGCAGAGGATACACTTTTTATTTTATATACTTCCGGGTCTACCGGAAAACCGAAAGGGGTTGTGCATACAATCGGCGGGTATATGGTTTTCGCAACCTATACTTTTGCTAATGTTTTCCAATATGAGCCAGGTGAAATTCATTTTTGTACAGCCGACATAGGCTGGATTACCGGACATAGTTATATCGTTTACGGACCGCTTTGTTATGGAGCCACATCTTTGATTTTTGAAGGTGTTCCGACTTATCCGGATGCTGGCCGTTTCTGGCAGATTGTTGCAAAACACAAAGTGAATATTTTGTATACGGCTCCGACCGCGATTCGTTCGCTGATGAGTTTTGGTTTATCTTATGTAAAAGACTTCGATCTGTCATCTCTGAGAAAACTTGGTTCTGTTGGGGAGCCGATCAACGAAGAGGCCTGGCATTGGTTTAAAAATAATATCGGAAAGGGGCTTTGTCCGCTGGTAGATACCTGGTGGCAGACAGAAACCGGCGGGATTATGATTTCATCACTGGCCGGTGTCACACCTGAAAAGCCTACCTACGCAACTTTGCCACTACCAGGTATTCAACCGGTTTTGGTTGATGAGAAGGGCGAAATTATTGAAGGTAACGATGTGAACGGGAATCTTTGTATCAGATTTCCATGGCCGGGAATTATCAGAACGACCTACGGAGATCATGACCGTTGTAAACAAACGTATTTTTCAACCTATCCCGGAATGTATTTTACAGGTGACGGATGTTTGCGCGATGCGGATGGATATTATCGAATCACCGGCCGTGTCGATGACGTAATGAATGTTTCCGGACACCGTATTGGGACCGCAGAAGTTGAGAATGCCATTAATATGCACCTTGGCGTTGTTGAATCAGCTGTTGTCGGTTATCCGCATGAAATAAAAGGTCAGGGAATTTATGCCTACATTATTACAGAAAACAGACCTGACGATCCTGAAATGATGCGTAAGGATATAGCGGCGACCGTATCAAGGCTGATCGGGCCAATCGCCAAACCGGATAAAATCCAGTTTGTCGCAGGTTTGCCAAAAACGCGGTCAGGAAAAATTATGCGTCGTATTTTGAGAAAAGTTGCAGAAGGAGAAATGGGAAGTCTGGGCGATACTTCGACTTTACTGGATCCAAACGTTGTTGAGGAAATCAAAGCAGGTGCTTTGTAAAATATAAATGGCAGATTATTTTGGAGTTTTACTCTGAATAATCTGCCATACTTTAAGCTATTTTTTTATCGGTACTGCATCCGCAGCCTTTGCTGCATCCACTGCTGCTATCGAACGATTTCCAGATTTTCCATCCGACGTAGCCCGTTGCTCCAAGAAATAGTACGAAAATAATCAGTTGCTGTATCATGTATTAAAAACAGATATTTAAGACCAATTGTTCCGTGCCGCCAACTGAAAAGCATGCTGATAGTGGTGCTCGCTGTGCCATGCGTAATTGGCAATAACCGCATCCAGGCGGTTAACACTCTGATTGGCCGGGTGTACATAAGTCCGCGCAAGATCCGCATCGCTTAATGAGTTTAGCAATAATACCCAGCGCAAATGAATATAACGCAGCAACTGCAACGACAATTCCACAGGCGCTTCTTTTGCATCCGGCAGTTCAGCCCAAAGCGCTTCTTCATAGGGTTTAATCGTTGGATTGTCTTCAGTTAGCGCCAACCGAAATCTTGTATATGCATTCATGTGGCTATCTGCAACATGATGTACAAGCTGGCGAACTGTCCAGCCATCAGGACGATATGGGGTATTGTACTTATCATTGTCCCAGCCGCCCAGGAGATTAATGAATTTAGATGGCAAAGCACTGATAATCTGAATATTGGTTTTTATTTCAGCTGGTGTATAGCTTTCCTTGGCTGTGAATCGGCCGATCGGAAAACGTAATTGTTCAAGTTCCATGGTTATGTCATTTTGTGGTGAAAATAGCCTCGAAACTGGGCTACTAAAAAATAAATAGAATTTAGAAATTCTCTTTAATCGTGGCGACCAGCTCGGCGTGTCCGCCTGCTGCTGCGATAATATCACCGCCAAAAAGATAATTGTCTCCTCCGTTAAAATCAGTTACCGTGCCGCCAGCTTCTTTGATCAGCAGAACACCTGCGGCCATATCCCAGGAATTGAGATTATATTCATAAAACCCGTCAAAACGTCCTGCGGCAACATAAGCCAGATCTACCGCTGCTGCCCCCATTCTCCTTATGCCATGCGTTTTTTGCATAAGCAGTTCAAGAATGTACATATAGCGTTTTTGCTTTTCAAATTTATAATACGGAAATCCGGTCGCGATCAGACTTTCCTGTAACGATGTCACCTTCGAAACGTGCATTTTGACGCCATTACACCAGGCACCACCGTCTTTCCATCCATAAAAAATTTCATCAAGGCTGGGTTCATGAATTACGCCTGCGAGCAATTCCTTGCCCTTCGCAAGTCCGACACTGACGCAGTAAACCGGAATTCCGTGAATGAAATTTGTCGTTCCATCCAGTGGGTCAATAATCCAGTTGAGTGCTTCCGGATCGGGTTCAATTCCGGTGGTTCCTTCCTCGGTGATAAAACTGGCTTCCGGTAATAATTTGCTTAACCCGGCAACCAGCAATTTTTCTGCTTCTTTGTCAACGTAGGAAACAAGGTTATTTAAATCTTTATACTCAATTTTTTCTCGTGAAAAAGATTTGGCTTCACGTTGGATAAACGCGGAGGCCTGTTTTACAATTTCAATGGTTTCTCTTGTGAGCAATTCCAGATCCATGCGTGTACTATCCTTTTTGCGGGATTTTAGAAAGTGAATTATTCATGTAATAAATCCTGATAATGATGATAAGCAATATCGGGATAACTACGAAATTATGTTTTACCAAATTAGCGGTCGCGGCCATAACCATCACAGCATAAATGATCAGAACAAACTGAAACCATACCGGTTTTTTATTTTCTGAGATATACCAAATGAGCGGCAGCCAAAGCGGAAATGCCCAAAGTATGTCATAATTCCAGGTTGTCACGCCGTGATTTGTTCCAAACCAAAGCAGTAAAATCAGCCAGCCGACCAAGCCAACAATAGTAAAAAGAATTTTATCGAATGTAAAGCTGACCTGTTCTTTTTTTGTCTGATAATAGGTATATGCTAAAACCAATACAGCCAGCGTCCAGAAGAAAACCATCGGCGTGAGCCATTCCTTTTCGGTCACTGGGGCGGCAACAAACAGATCTCTGGTCGATGCAACCAGCGGCACGAACTGATCGCCCACTTTAATTTTAGAATCGTCAAAAGCACTACTTAAATTATCAGGCAAAAAAGTCGCCTGGGCTGGCGTGGCGATGTCGTCCGAAGGTGCACCGATTGCAAGATCCATCCCAAAATCTGACCAGGGTTTCTGCTTGAATGCATACCTGTCGATCCATTGGCGGAAGCTGAGTGTATCTTTGGTATATCCCGGAAACTGTAAACTATCGCCGACCGCGGCTTTCAGGACATCAACCATCCGGGTTGAACAATTGTCATAGAAAAATTTGTACTGATATTTTCTGTTTTGTGGCAGATAATTGGTTTCGAGAACATTATACAATTTCTGTTTCTGGCTCGGCGACAGATTTAAAACCTGCTCTTTGATTGAACGGTTTTCTTCCTGCCAATACGGAGCCTGCTGTGTCAACGGAGCGACGGAAAGTGTATAGGGCAAAGTTCCTCTCAAAAATTTCACATAAAAATTGCCTTCCTTAAAGCTGAACGTTCCATAATTATAGGCGTTGTCCAGGCCAGTGACAGGATCGTAAATCCATAATACGCTGTGGCCAAATCCTGAATACAATTCTTGTCCGGGACCTATCGTAACCAAACTTATTTTGGCCTGAGGGCTCAGCGTACCAAATTGTGCGAAAGTTTTTTTACAAGAAATAGTGAGCGCAAAAATAAGTGCGAAACAAAAGGCTGTCTTTTTTAACAAAACAGTAGCGGAATGTAAGGTCATCCGATCGTAATTTTTTATAGAGGGTTTCAAATTTTTCATATCAATTTTCATCATCGTAATCTGAAGATTTTTTCTTCTCGTCAGGTTTTCCGCCGACAATGATCACGATTTCGCCTTTTACTGTTTTTTCTGAAAAATAGGTTATGATTTCCTGAACCGTTCCTCTGACATTTTCCTCATAAATTTTGGTAAGTTCACGGCTCACACAGGCCTGTCTGTCGGGGCCGAAATATTCTGAAAATTGCTGCAAGGCTTTTAGCAAACGGTGCGGAGACTCATAGAATATCATCGTCCTGTCTTCATTGACCAGATTTTGCAATCGTGTTTGTCTTCCTTTTTTATGTGGTAAAAATCCTTCAAAAGTGAACCTGTCGCTTGGCAATCCTGAATTCACCAAAGCCGGAACAAAAGCAGTCGGGCCAGGTAAACATTCAACCGTGACGCCATATTTGATACATTCCCTTACCAATAAAAAACCCGGATCAGATACCGCCGGGGTTCCCGCGTCGGAAACCAGCGCCATCGTTTCACCTTTCAGCATTCTTTCGATAATTCGGGTAATACTCTGGTGTTCATTGTGAATGTGGTAGCTGTGCATGGGTTTACTGATGCCCAGATGTTTTAGCAGTGAACCGGAAGTTCTGGTGTCTTCCGCCAATACGACATCCACACTTTTTAACACATTGATTGCACGAAGGGTAATATCTTCAAGGTTGCCAATTGGCGTAGGTACTATGTAAAGTTTCATTTAATATTTTTTGTTATAATACGACCGAGGCGACAGATCTTTCTATCCGACAGTCAGGAATCGGGACAAAAAGCTTTAAACCATGTCCGCGTAAATCGCATCGATTGATTCTGCCAGATGTTTGTCTTTTTCCGTTACTTTATCTCCTGCATCATGTGTTGAAAGCTCAAATTCAACCTTATTATAAGCATTTGACCACCAGGGATGATGATCCAGACGATCGGCAACAGCGGCTACTTTCGTCATGAATGCAAAGGCAGCGTTAAAATCCTTAAAAACGAAAGTACGTTTTAATTTATCATCTTCTTCTTTCCACATGGTTTTAGTAGTTTACTTTAGTGAATATTTAGTTTTTTAAAACACGGTATTCGACGTGTTCGTCAGGAAAATTCGCTTTTATGCAGTCAGTAGTTTCGATAAAATATAGGCTACGGTCTTTAAAATAACCATTCCCGGTCATTTTCGTAGCACCGCAGTCGTCTTCACCAGTTCCGCGGTCATAAGTAAAATTTAATCCGGTCAGATCAATACTGAAATAATGGGCGAAAGGCCGGGTTTCCGTCACTGTATATTTTGTCTCAGTATTTTTCTCAACTTTAATCGATACCGCAACAGAATCTGTCTGAGATTTATTAAAGGTTTTATATCCTTCATAAGATCCCGTTAAGTCATTATTTACAAGTTCATTATCAATTTCTGGTGCCGCCTGATCTTTATCACTTTTACAGTTAAAAGCGAAAAGTAAAACGAAAAGCAGAATAATATTTGTTCTATGCATGAGTAGTAAAATCATTAGATGAACGAATATACTAGCTTAAACGCTCATTTTAAATTTTTCCGGGAAATAGCCGTTTCGGCTACGATCCAGTATATTTGAACTTTTAAGTTGTAATATCCGTCAGAACATTATAATCTGAATAAGCAACAGAGAATCAATTAAAATTATTATGAAAGTAGAACTGGTTCGCGTGAATGATGCATTTCATTTTGAAGGCACAGGATCGTCAGAAGTGAAAGTAAATACCGATGGATCTCCTGAAATCGGAGGACATAATCTTGGTGTCAGGCCAATGGAGTTGCTGCTCATGGGATTGGCGAGCTGCAGTGCCATTGATGTCGTTTTGATTCTTAAAAAACAAAAGCAGGATATCACTGATTTTCGGATGACCGCTGACGGGGATCGGGTGGAAGAAGAAGGAACAAAACGCAGCCCCTTCCGAAATATCCATCTGACATATAAATTTGTCGGTAATGATCTGGATGAGAAAAAAATTGATCGTGCTATTACGTTATCCCTTGAAAAGTATTGTTCAGCTACGGCGCAGCTTGAACCGCTGGCAAAGATTACGCACAGCGTTGAAATTGCGACGGTATAACTAACAGATTAAAAACACGGGAAGGTTTTCCCGGACAATATTTAAAACATGCAGCAATACCACGATTTACTTCGTCATATTCTTGAAAACGGAGTTCGTAAAACGGACCGCACCGGAACGGGCACGATCAGTGTGTTTGGTTATCAAATGCGTTTCAATCTGAAAGATGGATTTCCGCTTGTTACGACCAAAAAAGTGCATACCAAGTCGATCATCTATGAACTGTTGTGGTTTTTGAAAGGTGATACCAATATCAAATATTTGAAAGACCACGGTGTTTCGATCTGGGACGAGTGGGCCGACGAGCGCGGTGATCTTGGACCAGTGTATGGAAAACAATGGAGGAGCTGGGAAGGCGCGAACGGGAAATCTTTCGACCAATTGAAGGAAATCCTTCACCTGTTAAAAAATAGCCCTGATTCGCGTAGAATCATCGTTTCTGCCTGGAATCCATCGGAGCTTTCGATGATGAAACTTCAACCTTGCCACGCCTTGTTCCAGTTTTACGTTGCACCTCCGGATTTGGTAGCCGGGGAAACAAAAGGAAAATTGTCTTGTCAACTTTACCAGCGAAGTGCGGATGTGTTTTTAGGCGTTCCATTTAACATTGCAAGTTACGCGTTACTGACGATGATGATCGCACAGGAATGTGACCTTGATCTGGGGGATTTTGTATGGACCGGCGGTGACACACATATTTATGTGAACCATCTGGAACAGGTGGAATTGCAGCTCAGCCGCGAATTTCGTCCGTTGCCTCAGATGGTGCTCAACCCTGAGGTAAAAAGTGTATTTGATTTTGAATTTGAGGATTTTTCTCTGGAAAACTACAATCCATGGCCAGGTATCAAAGCACCTGTCGCCGTTTAACGGATTAGAAAATGAGTATCCAGTATATTTTAGAGATCGTCGGAACATTTGCATTTGCCATTTCCGGCGCTCTTTCTGTAAAAGATCAGCAGCATCAGGACTGGTTTGGGGCCAGTTTTACAGCGTTTCTGTGTTCAATAGGGGGAGGAACAATGCGGGATGTTTTATTGGGAAGTTATCCATTAGTCTGGATCAGTGATATAACCATTCTTTATGCCATATTGGCAGGAATTATTACCACTTTTATTTTTTACAAATATCTGATCAAATTACGTAGAACGCTTTTTTTATTCGATACCTGTGGAATTGCCTTATTCACCATTGTTGGTACTGAAAAGGCTTTGCACCTTGGCGTGAGGCCTGAAATTGCAGCCATTATGGGGGTTTTTACGGCCATCATGGGCGGAGTTGTGCGGGATATGATGAATAACGAAATCCCGATTATTTACAGAAAAGAAGTTTACGCCACTGCTTGTCTGGCTGGTGCAGTTTGTTATCTAGTGCTCGATAAAGTAGGAGCGGAGCGAAACACGGCGTTTATCGCAGCTTCCTTAGTTATTATCGTGATCAGGATTTTGGCGGTACGTAATCAATGGTCCGTGCCAAAATTCTTTCGTTCCTAATTTTATTGATTTGATATTAAAACAAAAACGCTCGGTTCTTTTCAGAATCGAGCGTTTTTGGTATTGAACTAAACCTTATTTTTTCTTCTTTTTCCCTTTGGCTGCCGGCGTTGCAGGGAGTTTGGCCTGCATATCTGTTATGGCTTTTTCAATTTGGGTTTTATAAAAATTGTAAGCGCCGTCTGGAGCTGCCGCTCCCACTGTCAATGCTTTTTGAGCCAACGGCAAAGCCGCTGCTGTTCTTCCCAAACGATCCAGGATTTGCGCTTTTGTCCAAAGATTTGACCAGGTTTCCTTCAAACCGATTGCTTTATCCGTCAAGGCCAGTGCTTTTGGCAGATCGTGATTCTTAGATAACAAATATCCAGCCGCGCTTTGAAGTGTCTGAAGATCTTCCGGTTTGTCCTGAACGGCTCTGTCTAACGAAGCCAAAGTTAGTTGATGTGTGGAAACAGAAATTTTCACAGGCACTTTTACAGCAGCCCAATCGATGTTCAAAGTCGCTGAACTATCCGATAAATTGGAAAAATTAATTTCAAATGATTCCTTAAACTCACCGGCCAATGGCGAAACATCGACGCGCGCAACGTCTTCGCTTTCCTTATACGTTTCCGAACTGCTGTTCACGTCTTTGTTCAGGATAACTACCCATTTAGCTTTGTCAGGGATAGAATATAATGCATATTTTCCAGCGGGTACTTTTTTATCACCAAACGTAAAATCGGTTGAAGATTCGAATGTCGTTGCCTGATTTGCACCCGTGCGCCAGATTTTTCCGGTCGGGGCAAGAGGGGAACTTTCTGCAAAAACGCTTCTTCCTTTGATGCCGGGACGAGAATATTTAACTGTGAAATCAGTAATTCCAACTGCCTGAACGATACTTGCGCCAGGACTTGGCTGAGGTGTGCGTTGCGCCACGGAAGCAGTTGCGACAATAACTGCAAACGAGAAGGATAATAAATACTTTTTCATTTTAATAATGCTCTTTGTTTATTGAACTGTTAAACTTGTGGTGAAATTAGAATGAAATAATCAGATAGCCTATTAATGAAACGAAGCAATTTATTTTCCTTGTTAAATGCCTATACGCCGATCGATTCCGAGGAGCAGAAAATGTATCTTGAAACTCAGAAATTTGTGAACGAAAATCCGGATTGTTTCGAAAGGACACTCCAGATTGGGCATGTAACAGCTTCCGGCTGGATAGTCTCGTCAGACAGGAAACAGGTTTTATTGATGCATCATCGTAAACTCGACCGCTGGTTTCAGCCGGGTGGTCATTGTGACGGAGACCCTGATGTGCTTCATGTAGCTTCGAAAGAAGTGGAAGAAGAAACTGGTGTTAGTAAATTTACTTTGGCGCAGGAAGGAATTTTTGATGTGGATGTACATTTAATTCCGGCAAATTCTAAGGATCCTGCCCACAACCATTATGATATCCGTTTTGTTTTCGAAGCCAATCCCGAAGATGAACTCATCATTAATATTGAATCAAAAGATGTTCGCTGGATACCGATCGATGAAGTTGAAAAGTATAATAAATCAGAGTCGCTGATGCGAATGGTACGGAAGACGGTTTCGAGTGAAAATTAGGATTAGTTGATAATACAACTAGACCAGGTTTGTTAGAAGTCATATCCTTTCACTTCGTAATTTAAAAGATCGCCAATATCGCTCTTCTTGTAGCTAGACCAGTTTTTCGAACCAGCAAAATTCACTCCGTTATAACGATCCCAATCCGGTATGCCAATCCTGAAAGGATGATAGTATTATAGAAAATGATGCGAAATTGTCTGGATTAAACCCTGAATGGGTGACATCGTTGGTACGTTAGGCAAATCACAATTCTTTTTTATCACACATTCAGTTGTTCGGAACAGTAAATTTCACTCCGGTATTACAATCTTAAATTGGTATGACAATTCTGAAAGGATGATAGTATTATAGAAAATGGTGCGAAATTGTCTGGATTAAACCCTGAAAGGGTGACATCGTTGGGACGTTAAGCAAATCATAATTCTTTTTTACTGTACTACCCGCATTTAGGACTAGTATAAGATCACTCCGGTATGCCAATCCTGAAAGGATGATAGTATTATAGAAAATGGTGCTAAATGACTAAATCAAACCCTGAAAGGGTGACATCGTTGGGACGTTAAGCAAATCATAATTCTTTTATACTGTACTACCCGCTTTTAGGACTAGTAAAAGATCACTCCGGTATGCCAATCCTGAAAGGATGATAGTATTATAGAAAATGGTGCGAAATGACTAAATCAAACCCTGAAAGGGTGACACCGTTGGTACCTTAGGCAACTTACTGCTTAATAAATTTCAATGTCCGGCTTCGATTCAGCACATCAACTTTTATCAGATACAATCCTGCATGTAAGCTGCTTGTCGGTATTGGCTGGGTTTTGCTCAGAATTACCTGATTTGTTGAAAGGGTTTTTCCGCTTTGTGAAATAATACTGATCGTCGATTTTTTTCCAATCAAGGCAGGGGGAAAGATTAAGGTAATATCCTGTTCAACCGGGTTTGGAGAAAGAATAACAGCGTCGATTGCCTCCGGTTCTGTTCCAAGGACAACACCGTTTTTAAGTATTTCTTCCGCCAGTGCTGTATTGGGAACACCATATCCCAGGAAGTTATTGGGATTTGCTGCCAAATGCCCTGATTTCTTTAAAGCCTGGATAATTTCCTGAACGGTCAGATTTGGAAAAGCCTGCCATAATATTGTAGCTAATCCTGCAATCAACGGAGCGGAATAGGACGTGCCATTTCCGGATGTTACATTGCCAGTTCCGGTGCTATTGCCTAACACCGTGCCGGAGCCAACGGCAGATACATCCGGTTTCTGCTGTCCAATGGCATTTGGCCCGATGGAGCTGAATGCAGCGTAACTTTTATCTAATGTCGTAGCGCCAACGCTTAAAACAGAATCAACATCAGCGGGGGCGGAGACGTATTTCCATGCTTTGTTTCCTTCATTTCCGGCAGAGTTAACGACCAGCATCCCTTTTCTGGTTGCGATTCTGGCGGCACGGGAAATAATGGTGGTCTTGCCATCCATATTTTGATAGGTATAATTGTAAGCAGGTGTATTGAATTCTCCTTCGAAGGTATTGTAACCCAAAGAGGAATTAATTACATCCACGCCGATACTGTCAGCTCGCTCAGCCGCCAAAAGCCAGGTTACCTCCTCATAGGGCGTTTCCATAAAAACATTTTCAGTTCTGTATAAAACAAAATTTGCCTTGAAAGCGGCACCGATCATAGTACCTGGCTGGTTTGCCGCGATAATAGACAACACATTTAATCCATGGGTATCATCATCGTAAACGTTGCTGTTTCGACTAATAAAATCATGTGTATCCAAAACTCTGTTCTCGGCGAAAAGCGGTTTTAAGAATTCCAGCTCATTGGCCCGGTTAAATCCTCCATCAAAAACGGCGACCAGCATATTCTCTCCCTGAAAACCTGCCTGATGCAAATGTTCCACACCCATTAGTGTCAGCTGCTCGCGCATGCGTCCGTAATCCAGGTCGGCTGTTGCTTGTGTCCCATTTTCAGTAGCGCCAATTCTCAATCCCGCAGAAGGCGTGGTCAGGTTGGCAAGCGCATGATTTTGCTCGATGCCTTTATAAAAGTTAAGGTTTTGAATGGCGGCCAGTTGACCTGCAGATGCTTCGACCAAAGTACCGTTGAACCACCGGGATGAATAAATTACCGTAGCGCCGGTTTGTTTGATCGCTGTTACATAAGCCGGATTTACAGGGAAATCATTTTCTGTTATAGCAATATTTTGCTTGTTGCGCCTTGCGATAGCTTTGGCAGAAAGAAACTCCGTCGGCCTGTTGATGGAATACGGGGAGGCAGCTTTATCTTTAAATAAAACCAGATATCTCGGGTTTGTTTGCGCCTGACTGAATTCGGATAGGAGCAGTGTTAATATAGAAGTTAACAGTAAAATTTTTATTTTCATTTTCCAAAGCTATTTGTTGAGCAAGACCTACTTTCCTAAAACATACGTTTAAAAAATGGAAAGCGTTGCCCAATTTAAGCAATAGTTTTTACCGGTTCGTTTTTTCCTCCCAAATTAGAACAATCAAGTAGTTCCTGGATGTTTTTGAAAGGGACAGGTGTTTTCAGGTAACCGTAATTATCTGCCAGCGCAAGGGTTCTGTTGTTATCGCCCATTGAAATATCAATGTCGTTCATGCCAAACTGACACGGATGTTCGTAACCCGCAGCGTTCGTTATTTCTATAATTTCTTTCGCTAATGTTTTCATATAGTTATGAAAACGCTCACTTTTTAATGCAGGATCAATCCCTGATTCCAGCCATTTGTTATTGGTAGTTATCCCGGTCGGGCAGCGATTGGTATGGCAAATTTGGGCTTGGATACAACCGATAGACATCATCGCTTCACGCGCAACGTTGATCACGTCGGCTCCCATGCAAAATGCCATAACAGCCTGAGCAGGAAGTCCCAGTTTTCCAGAGGCAATAAAAGTGATTTTGTCAGTTAAGTTTCTCTTCTGGAATATTTTGTAAATGGTGCTGAAACCATAAACCCAGGGAAGTGCCACATGGTCTGCAAAAGATGGCGGGGCTGCACCCGTTCCGCCTTCACCGCCATCCACTGTGATGAAATCAGGACCTTTACCGGTCTCAACCATAATATCAGCGAGCTGTTCCCACATATCTGTTTTCCCGATTGCCGCCTTTATTCCAATAGGTAATCCGGTTGCTTCCGCCATCTCTTCGATAAAATTTACCATACTTTTTACATCAGAAAAAGCACTGTGGTATGGTGGCGAAACGACATCTTTCCCCATTGGAACGTGGCGAATGGCAGCAATTTCGGCAGTTATTTTACTTCCTGGTAACACACCACCTTTTCCTGGCTTGGCTCCCTGCGAAAGTTTCAATTCGATCATTCTGACAAATGGATTTTCCTGCGTCATCTTGACCAGTTTTTCCATGACAAAATTTCCTTCATCATCACGCACACCGAAGTAAGAAGTGCCCATGTTAAAAACAATATCAGCCCCGAATTTGTGGTAGGGTGAAAGTCCGCCTTCGCCGGTGTTGTGGTAATTCCCGAACTGCAAAGAGCCCTTGTTCATCGATTCTATTGCTCTGGCCGACAGCGATCCGTAACTCATCGCACTGATATTGACCACTGAATGAGGCCGATATGGGCGTTTTCTTTTGTGATATGCACCGATAACTTTTGCGCAGGGGATGGTATAATGATCCGGATCTTTACCATTCATGGCGTGATGCGGATGATTCAATGGTAATTGATGTGGCAGCATGGCAGGTTTGATAAAGACAAAACCTGCTTCATTCATATCCTGGTCGGAGCCAAAACCCTGATAATTATTTTCCTTTTTTGAAGAAGCGTAAATCCACGAACGCTGACGTCGGTTAAATGGCAATTCTTCTCTGTTATTTGCCACAATATATTGTCTCAATTCCGGTCCGATCTGCTCGATCATATACCTGAAATTTCCTACTACAGGGAAGTTATGACGGATCGTATGCTTTTTCTGCAAAATGTCGCGAAGCGCAAAAATCAAAATAGCAACTACAATGTAAACCCAGATGGGGATATTTGAAAGAAAAGCTAGAACAGTCATATCAGGATAGTGTTGCGGATTAAGGGGTGGGGACGTCAGCTATGAAAGTTTTCGCAGCTGAACGGCCCCTTCAAGTTCAGGATAGTTGCATTTCTTCCCAGGTAGTTACCGTCGCCAGATCTTTCCAGTATCCCGGATAGGATTTGACAACTACGCCTGGTTCTTCAATTATAATGTCCTGAACCATACCGACAGGGGCAAACGCAAGCGCCATACGGTGATCGTCGTAAGTGAAAATTGAAGGAGTCGAACTTTGTTGCCAATCAGTTTTACGAACTACCTCATATTTTTGATCTTTTTCAACTTCATTAAGTTCAGCGCCCAGTTTTTTCAGTTCTTCCTGAAGAGCAAAAACCCGGTCTGTTTCTTTTATTTTTAAACTTTCAATTCCTGTTAAAGTCAGGTGAATATTTTTTACTGCACAACATACCGCAACCGTCTGAGCAAGATCAGGGCAATTGGTGAAATCCCAGGCGATTGCTTGCGCCGCAGGAATTTTTTTCAATAAAACACCGCGGTTTGTGTAAGTGCTTTCCACTCCAAGCTGAGCCATGATATCAACAATTGCACTGTCACCTTGCAATGAGTTTTGTTTTAATCCAAGCAATTCCACTTCGGCATCGGCTGCAAGCGCAACGATGCTATACCAGTAACTGGCACCAGACCAGTCAGACTCGATGGCGTAGGGCTGCGGTTGATAAGTACCTGGTTCCACTATTAGAACATTCGCTTCCCAGTCAGCTGAATATTTGATACCAAAATGCTCCATTTGTTTTAACGTCATTTCGATATACGGACGGGATCCAACTTCTCCTTCAAGATTAATTGTCAAGCCTTCCGGAAGAGACGGAGCGATCAGCAGCAAGGCAGAAATATACTGACTGCTCACGTCGCCACGAATATTCAGCTTATTTTCTCCCGAATAATGAAAACCTTTTAATTGCATTGGCGGATATCCCGCAACATTTTGATATTCAATTTCAGCGCCCAGAATGCGCAAAGCATCAACCAAAATTCCAATCGGTCTTTCGCACATACGCGGCGTTCCGGTCATCAATTTTTGCTGATTTGTTACAGTAAAGTAAGCAGCAAGAAAACGCATGGTCGTTCCCGCATCAATGACGTCTGCAACGGCATCTTCCGATTGCAGCAAACGAAGCATTGTTTGAGAATCACGTGCTTCCGAAATATTTGAAAGATCACACTGAAAACCTGTCAAAGCATTAATGATCAGCGCACGGTTGCACTCACTTTTTGATGCCGCCAATTTAATTTCGGCACGAATTTCTTTTTGGGGTGGATGTACTAAAATGGATTTCACAGTATCAATTATTTCAGAATTATATCTTTGAACAAGCAGAAGAAGACCTTGGAAACGCCTAAAAATTTAATAAGTTTCTAATACCTTCAATTTATTCTTTCCGTTTATTTTCAGCGACGAAAAAGTCATTTTATAACAGAAAAGTCCGGCGACCATAAACGCTCCTCCAACAACAAAGGTAGAGGCGTCGGTTGTATATCGCTTATTATCAATGCCTCTATTGAAAAAATCGGCACCGATATAAATCAATCCCGCCAAAGGCAGCAAAGGTGCAGCCTGAGAAACAAAAGGAATTCTTCTGGTTGTCTTAATCAGTTTGATTTCTTTCAAAGGGATTTCCTGATACGTCATTTGGTTGAGCGCATCATTGATTACAGCTATCGCGAAAGAAGTATCGCTTATCGTTGCGATCGTTTCGTTGAACTTTATTGTCTCGTTTTTCATCCTGAATTTGATATCATCTCCTGGGAAAAAACGGTAACGGTGGAAACCACCAATGGTTGGGGATGCATCTAAAACGAGGTATTTCTGGCCCGGAGCACCGACAACGCGGTTGCCACTGCCTTGTTTGAGAAACAGTTCTTCACTTGTAAGTGCTTTTCTGGGATCGTAGTTGTCCTGAGCCCAAGCGGGAATATTCCCCAAAATAAATAAAACTAATAATGTCAGAACTTGTCTCATAAAGAAAATAGAAAGGTTCAAAGATAGGGAATCATTCTTTAAACGGGTAATTCGATTGCATTGTTGTTCCTGGATCATAACCGGATTTATCCCTCCTCGGTTATTTCTTCATGCGGCGGCACCTTCACAGAAACGCCCCCGGATACCACCATTTTCATGACATCCGTTGTGGTAGCTTCAAGTTTGATCACACTTTCGGTAGGTACTATAAAAAGCTCTCCAGACAAAGAGTACGACAATGGCATATAAACGGCGACGTGATCGTGGATATGTAAATGGCTCAGATCATTTTGTGTAATGAAGCCTATTTTTTTGATACCGGTATCCTTATACATTGTCACCAGAACAGGCTGATTAAATTTCTTTTTATCTCCAACAAAAGCTAAAACTAGGTCTTTGATTGAGTAATAAATAAGGCTGACCAGCGGAATTCTGCGCATGATACTTTCCGTAATCTGAAAAAATGACTGCGGAATGATCGTTGAAAATATAAATCCAAGCAAAATAATGCCCGATGCAATGATCAGAACGCCCAGGCCTGGAAGGTATAATGTCTGGTTATTTGATATAGGAATGTTGATCGGGATAATATTGTCAAGAAACTCCACGCCCGTCCAGATGATGATGCCGGTAACGTAAAGCGGGGCGACTAAAACCAAGCCTCGTATGAAGTAGCTTAGTACGCGTTTGAGGAAAGTATTTTTTAATTCCATTAATTATTTATCAAAGTAGACTGTATTATTTTTCCCAAAACCAAATCTCCCCAATACCTGTTGAAACTACGGTTTTTGGCGGTTTTAAGTTCAAAAAACACGATCGCCATGATTGTTTTTTGAGGGTGATTTTCCAATAAAAATCCCTTATCAGGTTAATAAGTATTGTAAGCTGGTTGTTGAATGCAGATATTTGCAGCCTTAAATGCCGCAAATCTCAAATTAATGGCATTTTGCAGAAATCTTAGCAAATTATTTAGTTAACGTATATGTATCAGGCTGATTATTTAAAGCATTTCACGGAGCAGGTTTTTTTGTCCATTGGATGCTCGCCCGAAGAGGCTGCTTTGGCATCCACCGTTTTAATCAGTGCTGATTTAAGGGGGGTTGATTCTCATGGTATTGCACGTCTGGCCGGCTATGTCCGCTTATACGATAATGGAAGGCTGAACCCTACGCCGGTTGTAAAGGTCGTTTATGAAACACCAAGTACCGCAGTAGTTGACGGAGATCGTGGTCTCGGTTTGGTTGTGGCACCGAGAGCTATGGAAGTGGCCATGGAAAAAGCTGAAAAAGTGGGTTCTGGCTGGGTTTCGGTTCGGAATTCGAACCATTTCGGGATTGCCGGATATCATGCTATGCTTGCTTTACAAAAAGATATGATCGGTTGGACAATGACGAATGCGGCTCCGCTCGTGACACCAACTTTTTCTCTTGATAAGTTATTGGGTACAAATCCTTTGGCTGTGGCCGTTCCGGCATTTGAAGAACCTGCTTTTGTTGCGGATTTTGCTTCCACAGCCGTAGCGTACGGAAAATTTGAAATATTACAAAGAAAAGGTCTTCCGGCACCGTTGGGCTGGGCGCAAGACTCAGAAGGAAATCCGACAACAGATTCCAACGCGGTGAAAAGTGGAGGAGGATTATTGCCGCTGGGTTCCGACCGGGAACATGGCAGTCATAAAGGATATGGCTTGGGGGCGATCGTGGATATTTTTTCGGGCGTACTTTCGGGTGCTAACTTTGGTCCATGGGTTCCGCCTTTTGCAACCGCCGGATTCATGTCAGCCAATGAAGGTGTAGGTCTGGGGACAGGACACTTTTTAGGCGCCATGCGTGTGGACGGATTTCGCCCTGCTGATGATTTTAAAAAGGATATGGACAAATGGATACGAGCGTTCCGTGGCGCTCGTGCCGTAGAGGGGAAACAGGTTATTATTCCCGGAGATCCTGAGCGTGAAATGGAAGCATTGCGAAGCGTTGAAGGAATTTCTTTGCTGGAACCAGTGCAGGATTCTCTTGCGGAATTGGGAAAACGTTTCAACATTTCTTTTGAAAAAAGAGTCGATTAAAATACACATATAAACTGTTGACAACGAATTGTTGTTGAAACATTCAGAAACTAAAAAACTTCACAGTACCATATGTCTCGCAATTTTAAAGTAGGATTGTTTTTAGTTATTGCAATTCTCACAACCACTTTTACATTTTATTTCTGGCAGATATTCAAAACGCCGAACCTACAGGTTGATAAAAAGGAAAGCTTTGCATTGCTCATTCCGGAAGGTGCTACTTATCAGACTGTTCTTGATTCGCTTGACAAACACCAGGTGATCAATGACAACATTTCATTCCGCTTTTTAGCCAAGCTTTTAAAATATTCTGAAAAAGTGAAACCGGGGCGGTATGTCATCAAACCTGAAACGAGTAACTATAAGGGTATAAAAAAACTTATCTCCGGAGATCAGGATGCCGTTAAATTGACTTTTAATAATATTCGTCTTAAAGAAGACCTGATCAAGAGAATAGGAAGTCGTTTTGCATTTGGAGAAACAAAATTCCGGGAGGCGCTGAACGATCAGAAAGTATGTCAGAAATATGGTCTGGACACACTTACCATTGTTTCGATGTTTTTACCCAATACTTATGACATTTTCTGGACAACCGGAACAGAGAAATTTCTTGACAGGATGCATAGTGAGTACAAAAAATACTGGAATGCAGAGCGTGTAGAAAAAGCAAAATCCATAGGCCTGACGCCTATACAGGTATCCATTCTGGCCTCCATTGTGGAAGAGGAACAGGCGCGAAAAGTGGATGAAAGACCGATGGTGGCGGGGTTATATATCAATCGGTTGAATGCGCAAATGCCTTTGCAGGCCGATCCGACCATTAAATTTGCATTGCAGGATTTTGCAATCAAAAGAATTCTGAATGAGCAGCTTCGTGTAAAATCTCCTTATAACACTTATGTGAATATCGGTTTGCCTCCTGGGCCTATCCGCGTGGCTGATTTTAAATCTTTGGATGCTGTTTTAAATTATAACAAGCACGATTATTTATACATGTGTGCAAAAGCAGATCTTTCAGGATACCATGCTTTTGCCAAAACTTATCCTGACCATTTGAACAACGCGAGAATGTATCAGGCAGAATTGAACAGACTGAAAATCATGAAGTAGATTCAGATTGACGTCTAATAAATTGTTGAAAATGTTTACCTACGAAGTCAAAGGAATCAGAGTGCGATATGCGGACACGGACCAGATGGGGTACGTGTATTACGGAAACTACGCAAGGTATTATGAAATCGGCCGCGTCGAAGCCTTACGTAGTATCGGATTTAGCTACAAAGAAATGGAAGACGCGGGGGTGATGATGCCGGTTTACGAAAACCGCTCGAAGTATCTCAGACCTGCGCGTTATGATGATGAACTCACAATCAAAGTCATCATGCAGAAAATGCCTGGTACGCGTGTCGTTTTTGAATATGAAATCCGGAATCAGGATGATGTTTTGCTTAATGTCGGAGAAACAACATTGGTTTTTCAAAAACGTGATACCGTGAAACTATGTGTCGCACCGGCTCCGCTGATACTAAAACTCAGTCCTTACTTTCAAACATTGTAATTAAAAAAATACCATGCTTGAAAAACTGTTGAAAAGCCGTCAGGTAAAGTTATTGGTCGTGTGGCTGCAAAGAAACCTTCTTTTTCGCGGAACCGTCTCGATATATGACATTCTAATCAATATCAAGCGAAATAATCACAAATACGACATAGACCAACGCGCATCAGCGGTCGCATACAGTTTGACATTGGCCTGTTTTCCAGCCATTATCTTTTTGTTCACACTGGTACCTTATATACCCATAGAGAATCTGGATGATCAGATTATGGGTGTTTTAAAAGAATTGATGCCCCGCGGAATATTTCAGGATGCGCAACAAACCATTTCGGATATTCTCAGCCGGCCCCGAAGCAGCGTACTTTCCTTCGGTTTTATTTTTGCAATGATTGCTTCTACCAACGGAATGATGTCGCTGATGCGCTCATTCGATATGGTATTTGAGGATGCCGAAACCAGGGGATTTTTAAAACAAAGAGGTGTAGCGACCTTACTGACAATGGTTTTAGTAGCCGTAATGTTTTTGCTGATCGTTTTGCTTATCGTCGGGGATGCTCTTAAAGGGATCATATCGGAGTGGGAAATTATCAGGTATAGCTGGATTGTATCTTCTCTTAATTTTAGTAGGTATCTGGTCAGTTTTGGTGCTTTGATGTTAGCGATTTCCATTATTTATCGTTACGCTCCGTCGCGAATTAACCGATACGCATTTTTCAACCTTGGCTCTATTATTGCTTCCGTCCTGATCCTGGTCGCAACATACGGTTTCTCTTTTTACCTGTCCAGATTCAGTTCCTACAATAAACTTTACGGCTCGATTGGGACAATGATCGCGCTGATGATCTGGTTTTACCTGCTGGCCTTATTATTAATTTTTGGATTTGAGGTGAATGCTGGTATCGCTTCTGCACGTAAAAAAAACCGCTCAAAGACTTTTTAAATTACCGAAAACTAAGTACCCGTCAATATACTTTTTAATCCTTTTTAATTTCGTGACTTTTGATTGGAAGAAACGTCCAAGAAGTCATAAAAGTTAAGGTGGAAGGTGAACAAACGGGTAATAAATGAGAGAGATTGAGAAACCTTTGGTGACTGTGGTTTTAACCGCTTACAATCATGAGAAATACATAGGTGAAACGCTAAGTTCCATCTTTGTTCAGACGTATGCTAAGATTCAGGTTATTGTAATTGATAATGCAAGTACTGACGGGACTATGTCGGTAATTGAAAAAATGCTTCCGGAAGGATCGGATTTTCTTCTTGTCCGAAATCTGACAAACCTGGGTTTATGCCGGGCTTTTAATCAAGGACTTTCCTTAGCCAGAGGTAAGTATATTATTGATCTGGCGGCTGATGACATCATGTTGTCGACCCGTATTGAAAACCAGGTAGAAGCTTTTGAAAAACTTGGAGAGGATTATGGCGTTGTTTTTACCAATGCACGGTACATAGAGGCAGGTGGGAAATTGCTGAATTTTCATTATCCTGTCAATAACAAAGAGAAGGCAAGGAAGATAATCCCTTCCGGCGACGTATACAAAAGTGTGCTGGAAAACTATTTTATCTGTACACCCACGATGATGATGCGCACGCAAATGCTCATCAACATGGGCGGTTATGACGAATCATTATTTTTTGAGGATTTTGATTTTTGGGTGAGATCTTCCGTAGAATTTAAATATTTCTATCTCGATGAAGTGCTTACATTGAAAAGAAATGTACCGGATTCTTTGAGCAAACAAGTATATAAAAAGGGAAATAATTTACTGGAAACCTGTTACATTGTTTGTAACAAGGCCTATGATCTAAATCGCGACCAGGAAGAGTTTGATCTGCTGGCGGCCAGAATTCGTACGTTTATCAGAAAATGTTTTTACGCAGAAGAATTTGAACTCGCAGTTCGTTTTCGCAGGCTGCTCAACTATATTGAGAATCCAGGATTTACTACGGAAATGATTGTTGCCATGTGTCGTTTACATCTTCCAGTCAATGGGTTGTATCGGTTTTATCTAAATAATTTACAAAAAAAAGTAGCCGTGCCGGAAGGATTTAGCCTTTTGAATTGTTAGTTCAGAAAAATAGTACAAACTATGCCAGCTGAATTAATCCGAATATATCCTGAAAATCCTGATGAAAGAAGAATCCGTCAGGTCGTTGATTGCCTCCGTGACGGAGGTTTAGTGATTTATCCGACAGATACTGTTTACGGTTTGGGCTGTGATATTTTTAATACAAGGGCTGTTGAAAAAATAGCTAAGATTAAGGGTATTAAACCTCAGAAAAATGATTTTTCATTTATTTGTTATGATCTGAGCCACATTGCTGATTATGCCAGAGTAGGTAACTCAGCTTTTAAATTGATGAAAAGAGTGCTTCCGGGACCTTATACTTTCATCCTCGATGCGAATAATCAGGTGCCCAAATTATTGAATACCAATAAGAAAACAGTTGGGATCCGTGTTCCTGATAATTTGATACCTCGTTTGATCGTTAAAGAACTGGGCAATCCGATTGTGACAACCTCCATAAAAGATGATGACGAGATCATCGAATATTCAACAGACCCGGAATTGATTTTTGAAAAATTTCAACATCAGGTTGATATTATCATCGATGGGGGATACGGCGGCAATATCGGTTCAACCATTGTGCTCGCTATCAATGATCAGTTTGAGGTTGTCAGAGAAGGTCTTGGCGATACGAGTCTCTTTATATAAATATTGCAATTATTTTAGTTTAGATTGTATTAAATAATTGTAGTTAAATAATTGTTATCATTTTTTTGATAATATCATCCGCCTTTCTCATATTTGATAGTGCCAGAATTTATTACCAACAATACGCCTGAAAAAATAGTAAGGATTGAATTACAGTATCTTCCATGTCTGGAATATTTTGCTTGCATTTTAAGTAACGATCTGATTTGGATAGATATTGAGGAGAGATATGTGAAGCAGACATACCGGAATCGGTGCGATGTGATGACGACGAATAAAATCGACACCTTAACCGTTCCGGTCCAGTCCTACACCCAACAATCCCTAACGAAAGACATTAAAATAGATTACAGTCAGCATTGGATCAGGCGTCATTGGGGATGTTTCAGATCAGCATATGGAAAATCTCCCTATTTTGAATTTTTTGCTGATGAGCTCGAGGCAGTTTATTTGAAAAAGCCACAATTTCTTACAGACCTGAATTATGATTTATTGACAATTTGTCTTAGATTGTTGGGCACAAGGAAAGAGATAAGGTACAATTTGTCAGTGCCATTTCAAGGCGATAGAGCGGTTATTGACGCTTTGTCTACTATTAATGATAAAAAAAATAAAAATATAAATAATTATTATCAGCCAATTACGTACTATCAGACTTTTGGGAATGATTTTGTAAGTAATTTAAGTATTGTCGATTTATTATTTAATATGGGGCCAGAGGCGAGAAGTATTTTGCTGAGATCTTGTAAGCAACAATAAATCTGCTACTTTGAACAAAGATTAAAAAAGTAGCGTTTAGAATATTAAGACACATTTTTATTGCTACACATGGAAGCAAAATTTTCAAATAGAGTAAAAGAAGTAATCTCTCTGAGTCGGGAAGAAGCTTTGCGACTTGGTCACGATTATATCGGTGCCGAACATCTGTTACTCGGAATGATTCGTGAGGGTGATGGTGTTGCTATTGGTTTACTTAAAAAGCTGGGCGTATCCCTTGATGACGTTCGACAGACGATCGAACAGGCAACCAAAGGTGCGGCGACTAATAATGTTAAAAATCTGCAGAATATCCCGCTCACAAGGCAGTCTGAAAAGGTGTTGAAAATTACATATCTGGAGGCCAAAATTTTTAAAAGCCCCTTGATAGGAACTGAGCATTTGTTGCTGTCAATCTTACGTGACGAAGACAATGTTGGTACCCAGATCCTGCATAAATTTAATGTTAACTACGAAGTCATTAAAGAGATGTTAGAATATCAATCATCAGGAACTAAACCCCACATGGGTCCGGAAACCGAGGACGGCGACGACGAGGCTAGAGGCGGCATGTTTGGTGGTGGAGGCGGAGGCGCAGCTTCCGGAAAAGAATCAAAAGGTGCAGAAAAGTCTCGTACTCCTGTGCTGGATAACTTCGGACGTGATCTTACGAAAATGGCTGAGGTTGGAAAACTTGATCCAATCGTGGGACGTGAAAAAGAAATTGAGCGCGTAGCACAGATTCTTAGCCGTCGTAAAAAGAATAACCCGATTCTTATCGGTGAGCCCGGCGTTGGTAAAACTGCCATCGCGGAAGGTCTTGCTTTGAGAATTGTTCAGAAAAAAGTATCCCGTGTTCTGTTTGGTAAAAGAGTAGTTACACTTGATCTTGCATCTCTTGTAGCAGGTACCAAATACCGTGGTCAGTTTGAAGAAAGAATGAAAGCAGTCATGAATGAACTGGAAAAATCTCCGGATGTGATCCTATTTATTGATGAGCTGCATACGATCGTAGGTGCCGGTGGTGCTTCTGGCTCTTTGGACGCTTCGAACATGTTTAAGCCAGCTTTATCACGTGGAGAAATCCAATGTATCGGTGCGACAACGCTTGATGAGTATCGTCAGTACATTGAAAAAGATGGCGCACTTGCCCGTCGTTTCCAAATGGTAATGGTGGATGCGACTTCAATAGAAGAAACGATTCAGATCCTTGAAAATATCAAGGACAAATATGAAGATCACCACCATGTAAGTTACACGCCGGAATCGATCAGCACAGCTGTGAAATTGTCTGAGCGTTATATTACAGACCGATTCCTTCCGGACAAAGCGATTGACGTTTTGGATGAGGTAGGTGCAAGAGTTCATATCAGCAACATTACTGTACCTGAAGATATCCTTCATCTGGAAGAACAGATCGAAAATATCAAACAGGAAAAAAACAGAGTTGTTAAAAGCCAGAAATACGAAGAAGCAGCTCAGCTACGTGATCGTGAAAAGAAATTGATCGATCAGCTTGACCGCGCAAAACTTGCCTGGGAAGAAGAAACCAAGCAAAAAAGATATACAGTTACTGAGCATAATGTTGCCGAGGTAGTTGCAATGATGACCGGAATTCCTGTGACAAACGTCTCTATGGATGAAGGTAAGAAATTGCTTAACATGGCTGACGAGCTTAAAGCAAAAGTAATTGGCCAGAACCCACCGATTGAGAAGTTGGTAAAAGCGATTCAACGTACACGTGTAGGTTTGAAAGATCCAAAGAAACCAATTGGTTCTTTTATCTTTCTTGGACCAACAGGTGTAGGTAAAACAGAATTAGCGAAAGTTCTAGCAACTTATTTGTTTGATAAAGACGATGCCCTTGTGCGTATCGACATGAGTGAGTACATGGAGAAATTCAGCGTATCTCGTTTGGTTGGAGCACCTCCGGGTTATGTTGGTTACGAAGAAGGTGGTCAGTTGACTGAAAAAATTCGTCGTAAACCTTATAGTGTTGTTTTACTTGATGAGATTGAAAAGGCGCACCCGGATGTTTTCAACATTCTTTTACAGGTGCTTGATGATGGTATTTTGACAGATGGTCTCGGCCGTCGTGTTGATTTCCGGAATACGATCATTATCATGACTTCAAACATTGGTGCTCGTGACCTGAAAGATTTTGGTTCTGGAATTGGTTTTTCAACAAAAGCTAAAAATGACAACCAGGATGAAATTATGAAAGGCACCATTCAAAGTGCACTTCGTAAAGCTTTCTCACCTGAATTCTTGAACCGTCTGGATGATGTGATCGTGTTTAATTCACTACAACGTGAAGATCTGCACCGTATCATCGATATCTCACTTGGTAAATTGTTTAGCCGTGTGAAAGGTTTAGGCTACGAAATTGAGTTGACGGTTCCTGCAAAAGACTTTTTGTCTGAAAAAGGATACGATCCTCAATACGGTGCCCGTCCATTGAACAGAGCGATCCAGAAATATCTTGAAGATCCGGTAGCAGAAGAAATTCTTAAAGGAGATTTGAGAGAAGGAGATGTTCTTGTAGCGACACATGTTGAGAATAGCGAAGAACTGACGATTACAGTTAGAAAAAAAGAAGAAGAAGTTGCTAATTGATTAACTGTTAGTTAATTGACTATTGCATATACAGCAAAGAGGCAGATCCTTGAGATTCTGCCTCTTTGTTTTTGGGTTATAATAATCCTGAAAATTGCACCGCGAAATCGGTATTTGTTACTTTTTGTGATAGAAGGCGTAGTATTATTTCTATCCATCTATCACCGATTAAAATCTTTCTTACTAATTTTAAGCCCGAATTAGTAAGAACTATTAGATTAGATTAATATTAATTTGCATATCCTCCATATAAAATATAAATTAATTTGAAAACCACAAAAGATAAGAATACCAACCAATATGGCTGTCAATTTACTGGAGTTAACAAAAGGGTACATAACGAAGGAAGTAGGTCTTAGTATATCGATTTTGACCGAAGCGAGTGCGAGTGATGTTCAGGTAGCTTTGCTAGGTGCTTTACCCGGGCTGATAGGCGGAACAATGAATACTGCCTCAACGTCAAGTGGGGTGCATCAATTGATCGGCCTTATGAATCTGAATAACGAGAATTATGTATTAAATAATCTTCCCGAGATTCTTGGCGACCCTCTTAAATCAAAAGACTTTATAGCCAACGGTCTTTCCATGCTTCCGATGTTGCTGGATGTTGATCTTAAAGTGGTCATTGAATCTATATCCGCTTCAAGTGGTTTAAAGGCGAGTTCGGTTTCAAATATCCTGAGCATCTCTGCGCCCATCGTATTAAGTGTTATCGCCAGACAGGTTAAGGAGAAATCAATTGAGCCATTAAAGTTGACGACGTTACTCGTAGGTCAAAAAGAATACATATATAAATACCTTCCAAAAGATCTGACTGCAGTGTGGGATTTTAAAGGCCTGGAAGACTTGAATAAAAGTCTGCAACGGAATCCTCTAAGCGAGCATCAACTCGAAAACAAGCCAGTCTCCGGAACAACAAAAATTGTATACCTTATTTTGGCATTGTTGCTTGTTGGAGCAGCGGTTTGGGGTTTTAAGAAACTCAATAAGGAAGAAGAAACGGTAGTTGTTGAGGATTTTCCTGTTGATAGCAGTGGAATAAAAGGAAAAGTAAAAGGAGCTGTGGAAAAAAATCCTGGTCAGCTGGTAACATTGAATCTTCCAAAAGATATCGTCCTTGAAATACCCGAAAACGGCACGGAAGCCAAGCTTATTAAGTTCATTCAGGATTCCAGCGCGGTTGTGGATAAGAATTATTGGATTGACTTTGATAGGATAACCTTTCAACCGAATCTTGCGGAATTGGATGAGAATTCAGAGTTGCAGATTGAGAATATTTCTAAAATTATGCGAGCCTATCCAATGGTTAATATTAAAATTGGTGGATACACTGACAATACAGGCGACGCCACGACCAATTTGATGTTATCGAAAAGTCGTGCAGATGTTGTAAAAAAAGGCATATCCAGAAATGATATTAAGGTAACACGAATTCAGTCCGAGGGTTATGGAATCGAGCACCCTATCGCTCCGAATGATACCGAAGAGGGGCGTGCTCAGAACAGAAGGATTGCAATAAATGTAACCAGAAAGTAAATTCAGAATATTTAAAGGGGCCGGATTTTAAATCCGGCCTCTTTTTTTGTACACAAAATTGTAATCTTTAATGAATATGTCTATCTATTTTTCAAAAGCGAAGGAGAACTTTATGATTTAGATTATATTTAAACTTTGTAAATTTTAATATTTGAATATGAGAGGAAAGTGCTTGCGTACTATATTTAGCATACTGATCATTTACATCGTAGCGATGTCATTTTCAGAAGCTCAAAAGTTAGCAGAAGGTCCGCAGGTAATGACCTTTTATTCAGCAGCAGACGATACTGAACAACCTTACGGATTATACATTCCGAAAAATTTCGATCCAACGAAGAAATATCCCCTGGTGATGATGCTTCATGGAGCGGGCTCCAATCACAGGCTGGCTTTGAAGAGAGTATTTGGTAAAACAAATGTTGAAGACGAAACAGACGTTGAAGCATCGCGGTATTTTCCAGCATGGGAAGATGTGGATTTTATTGTTGCTTCTGCTTTTGTGAGAGGAACAGCCGGTTATCAGGGAATTCCTGAACAGGACGTTTATGACGTGCTTTCAGATGTGAAAAAGCGATTTAAAATCGATGAAGACAGAACTTACCTGACAGGATTATCTATGGGCGGTGGAGGGACTTTATGGATTGGACTTACCCGTCCGGACATCTGGGCTGCAATCGCACCGGTCTGCCCAGCACCTCCGGCAGGTACGATTGATCTGGCTGCCAACGCCATTAATTTCCCGGTCCACTTTTTTCATGGCGACAAAGATCCGGTAGTTCCCGTTCAGTGGACGAGAGACTGGGTAGAGAAAATGCAAAATATCGGTGTGGAAGTTACTTATAAGGAGTTTGTTGATGTAAAACATGACAGCTGGGTAAGTGCTTATGATGCAGGATATATTTTCGGGTGGTTTAATCAGGTTAGAAATAAATACCCAAATGAAGTGAAATTTTCCAGTCGTGCCCACAAATATAATAAGGCATACTGGGTCGAATTAGATGGGATTACAAGCGGAGTTTTGGCAGAAATCGATGCGAGTTTAAAGAAACCAAATTCAGTAGAAATTAAAACAAAAAATCTCCAAGCTTTCACCTTGAACTTAAAGGGCCATTCTAAATTTAATTCCGCTCAGACATTGCAAGTAATTATCGACGGAGCGAAGTTAACCGGAAAGGCAGACAGTACCATCTCATTTAGTAAAAACGGTAATAGCTGGAAAATTGGCAAAGCGGTCACGGCGGACGCGCTTACAAAGAAAAAAGGAGCAGAAGGGCCAATCTTCGATGCATTCTCATCTCGTCATGTTTATGTATATGGAACTGCCGATAATCCTTCACCAGAAGAGTTGAAAAAACGTATGGACGTGGCCAATGAGGCAGCGAATTGGTCGGCTTACCGCGGACCATTTTTAGGGAGAATGATGTTTTTTCCAAGAGTTCTTGCAGATAAGGATGTCAGAAAAAGTGATTTTGAAAGTTCCAATCTGATCCTATTTGGTAACAAAGAAAACAATGCTGTTATCAATAAATTTGCTGACAAACTGCCTGTTCATTTAAATCCTGCCGACAACGATCACGGATTATTGTATATTTTTCCCGTTGACAATCGTTACGTGACTGTCAGTTCAGGACTGCCGTGGTGGACCGGTGTTGTGGACCAGGGTCTTCCTTTTGTTCCGGTTGCGCAAAGAAGTTTGCCGGAATTTAAAGATCTGTTATTGTTTAAAGGAACTGCAAAAAATATAATTGCGGAAGGATACTTTTCACAGGATTGGAAATTACCCGCAACAATAATTACGCCTTTGAATGCTTCTGGCGTTGTAACAATAGAAAAATAGTCGTTTTAATTAATCCCAATTCTCCACTTCAAATGGACTTTAACCAAAAAATCTCGCGGGGATCTTTCATCCGCACCAGTGCGTTAGCATTGTCTATTCCTTTGCTTTCCAGAATCCCTTCGATCGCAAAAGCGCCGTCAAAAATTGGTTTACAACTTTACACTTTGAGAGATTCATTAAGCAAGGATCTTGAAGGAACGTTGAACCAGGTTGCAAAAATCGGGTATAAGGAAGTTGAAACTTTCGGTTATTCTGACGGTAAGTTTTTTGGCAAAACACCGAAAGAATTTAAAGCTTTACTAAGCGGACTGGGCCTGAGTGCTGTGAGCGGGCACTATGGCGCCGGAATTGCGATGCCTGACAAAAAAGGTACTTTGTCGAATGACTGGAAACGGGCGGTTGATGATTCAGCTGAGCTTGGCCAGAAATATATGATGTGTGCTTACCTGACGCCGGATGAACGCAAATCGATTGACGATTACAAAAAGTATGCAGTACTTTTTAATAAGTGTGGTGAAACCTGCAAGGCTGCCGGAATTCAGTTTGGTTACCATAACCATGATTTCGAATTTCAAAAGCTGGGAGGAGAACTTCCTTATGATATCATCACAAAAGACACCGATGTTGCTTTGGTGAAACTGGAACTGGATTTATATTGGGCAGTGAGAGCAGGATTAGACCCTGTGGAGCTTTTTAAGCAACATCCCGGACGTTTCCCTTTGTGGCACGTGAAAGATATGGAGAAGAGCGCAGATAAAGCATTTGCAGAAGTAGGTACAGGTTCCATTGACTTTGCCAAAATCTTTGCCGCGAGAAAAACTGCTGGTATGACGCATTTCTTCGTTGAGCAGGATGTTTGCAAAAAACCTCCGCTGGAATCCATTGCGATCAGTTATGGCAATTTGGTGAAATGGAAAGTTTAGTGCTGTAACTTATAAAAAGAAGACCCGGCCGCATAGCAGCCGGGTCTTTCCACATTATGCAGATAAAAAAATCTTAACTTGCAAGTTGTAATTTCAGCTCGTTCAAACGACTGCGAAGTGAAGCGTCGATCTGACGGTCATTTACGCGGAGTAAATAACCTCCGATCAAATTCGGATCCACTTTCTCCTCTAACTCTACTGTTTTACCAGTAGCATCTGCAACAATTTTGTTAAACTGCTTGCGAAGATCTTCGGTCAAAGGCGTTGTTGTTATTACAGTTGCTTTTTGAATACCACGGTATTCGTCGTATGTTTTTATGAACTCATCAGCAATCGCATCCAGGATCGATTCCCTGTTCTTTTTTGTAATTATCTCAAATATTGAGTAGGATACCGGGTTTACCTTATCATGAAAAATTGCTTTCAGGATCGCCAGTTTCTTCTCGTGACGTACCACAGGACTTTTCAGTGCCAGCATCAAGCCACGATTATTGTCAGCAGTATCCTTGAATAATTTCATATCCTCAAATACAGCTTCAACTACATTTCTTTCTTTCGCCAGTTCGATAAGTGATTTCGCGTATCTGGCAGCAACTATACCTACTGACATAGGGAATTAATTAATTTTGAATGAATAAACTTCACAGCTTCGCAACATATTAGTTCATGCGGGCTGACGAAGCAAGGTCTGCGATTAGTTTTTCCTGAGATTCTTTATCCTTCAATTCACGGTGCAATACCTGCTCTGCGATTTCAAGAGATAAAACAGCTACTTCCTTACGCATTTTAGCGATCGCAGCATGTTGTTCGTTACGGATGGTGTCACGAGCACTGTCGATCATTTTCTGACCTTCTACAACTGCTCTGTCTTTCGACTCAGCAATCATGCGGTCAGAAGCATCTTTCGCATCACGCAGAATTCTATCGCGAACAGCGTTAGCCTCGATAATCAGTTTTTCGTTATCCGATTTCAGTTTAACCATTTCAGCCTTTGTTCTTTCAGCAAGATCAAGTGCACCCTGGATTTCGTTTTCACGGTCTTTTAAGCCTTTAATGATTGGTTTCCAGGCAAACTTTGCAAGGATAAAAACAACCAGTAAAAATACCACCAGCATCCAGAAAATAAGACCTGGGTTAGGAGTAAGCAATGACATAATATCTGAGTTTTGTGAGTTGTAAAATCTTTAAATGCGAGTAAATTTTAAATGAATATACTCCCTGCACTCTCTTTTTTGTAAAATCCGTGGAAGCCTAATGCTTCCACGGTAAGTTTTTTTGCCAATTCTCCACGCCTAATGCGAAAGAGGTCAAGCATGAGACCTAAATCTCAAATTCGTTACTAAAGCTTGAACGAGATAAGCAGACAGATAACTGCTGCGAATAGCGCTACCGCTTCGATAAGAGCAGCAATGATAAGCATTGCAGTTTGGATAGCACCAGCAGCTTCTGGCTGACGAGCGATACCTTCCATTGCAGAACCACCAATTTTACCGATACCAAGACCAGCACCGATAGCAGCAAGACCAGCACCGATAGCAGCACCGAAAACAGCTAGACCTGCACCACCTTGTTCTGTAGCCTGAAGCAAAATTTGAAGCAACATAATTGTGTTTGTTTTAAAATATAATTAATAAAAAAAGAGATTCAAATCAATGTCCGTGATCGGCGTGTCCATGCTCTTCAATAGCACTGCCGATGTACATAGACGATAACAGGGTAAAAATAAATGCCTGAATAAACGCCACCATGATTTCGATGAAGTTAAGGAACAGGGCAAATAATGAGATCACCGGAGCAATGAACATGCTCTGGAAAATAAAGATCAATCCAAAAAGACTTAACAGGATAATGTGACCAGCTGTCATGTTTGCAAAAAGACGAACCATAAGAGAGAACGGCTTCATGAACACACCCACAACTTCAACAGGAATCATAATAAGCAACAATGGAGCAGGAACGCCCGGAGGGCTCACAAGGTGTTTGTAATAATTTTTGTTTGCATTGATGTGAACAATGATGAAGGTGATCACAGCAAGCGTCATTGTGACGGCGATGTTACCTGTCACGTTCGCAGCACCCGGAAGAAGACCTAAAATATTGTTGACAAGAATAAAGAAAAACAGAGTCAACAAGTAAGGAAGGTATTTTTCGTAGTTAGGTCCAACATTGGGCTTTACTACATCGTCGCGGATGAAAAGGATAACAATTTCCATCGCAGACTGAAATCCTTTTGGCGCTTTACCCACATTGCGTTGGTAAGCCTTACCGATACTTGTGAAGATAAGCACCAAAATAATGGCACTAAGCATCATCGACGCCACGTTTTTTGTGATAGAAAAATCGTAAACCTTACGAGCCTCATCAACTGGTACGATCGTTTCTGAATCTCCGTGCACCAAATGATAACCATTGTATTCATGGTGTTCATTATGGAAATTGCTTGAAGAGAAAACTTCTATACCACGATCCTCAGAGTATAAAATAACTGGTAAAGGGATCGCTACACCGTGTGAGAACTCCCATTCATGAGAATCCGCAATGTGGTGCATGATCATTTGGCCGATATTGAATTTTTCCTCTGACTCTTCCAGATTATGTTCAATTTCGTGCTCGGCTTTATTAACACCTTCAGCAACCGTATCATGGTCGTCGTGACCCGATTCCTGGGCCGAAGCCGGAAGGGTAAAAAAGCAAGTTGCCGCAACAAGGGCAGTGGTTATAAACAGTCGTAAAGGCGTATACATAAATGCTTGAAATACTATGCTTTGTCAATCGCGGCGCAAGTTACAATACAAACCATATATTTCAAAGCATGTGTAGAATAAATACAGAGCAAAAAAATTGAGAACGAATGTAAATGAATCAGTTAGCCCTGAATATAAAAATATTCCAATGAAAATAATGCTGAGAATCAATCGCCCAACGATGGTGGAAAGATAAAAGGTAACAAATTTTTCCCGGTTGTTTCTAAGTCCGTACTCCATCAGACGATGAATCAGAAATGAGAGCATAACAAAGAACACAAGGATATACCATATATAAGGATGTATCCAGGTTGGAGCAATAAACCGCTGTACTAGAAATAATACAATTGATAAAATAATTGAAGCGATAATGGTTCGTAACATATACTGGAAAAGTCGGTATCTGAGAATGTGATTATTAGTGAAAAATTGGTGACAAAAATTACTTGATTTTCGGCATACTCCGAATTAACATATATAAGGATGCGGCGATAGAAGTCAAAGAAAGTACAAGTGTCCACACCGGTGTTTTATTCATTTGCCATTCGTCCAGTTTGTAACCGGCATAAGTAAAAACAAGTATTGTACCGAGCATCTGCATGGCCATACCAGAATATCTGATAAAATTTGAAGGAGATTTTCCAGTGTTTCGATTCCCCGGGTAAGGCTCAAATTTGCCTTTTTGTAAGTCCTTATGATCCTCTTCCATTCCTGCGATTGTAGAATTTATAGGTAAAGTTGCTTCAAATTTTGCAAATGGCGTTATCTTCGATACGTTATTAAGCAAAATACCGTTTTAGTTTCGCGATAAAAATAGATAAAACCACCCCAAAAAGTCTTTTTTGTGACTCATACACTTACCCGCTCGTTACAATTATTATTCATTTGTCTCCTGTTGGGAGGCTTAATCTTCGGCTGTTCACAATACAGCTCACGGCCGGCTGCGGTCAACTTTCATAACGTCTCCTCACACTACAATGCATACTTTATCGCAGAACAGGATATACAGGAAGCAGAGTTTACGATGCGTGCGTCTTATAAGGAAGATTATAACCAGTTAATCCCAATCCTTCTTCCATTTGATTCTGTACTTGCTTTGCCGGTCAAACCTCAATTACTGGACGCTGTAAAAAAAGCCTCCATTGTTGCAGAAAAACATCAGAACAGCAAATGGGTCGACAATAGTTATGTCATTCTTGGAAAATCACGATTGTATCTGGGAGAGTGGGCGGATGGATTAGAAGCTTTGCGCTATGTGTATGCCAACGGTAAGGATGAAAGTGATAAAAATCAGGCACTGATCGTATTGATGCGGGCCTATATCAGTCGCAAAGATTTTTCAAATGCACTCGGTGTTGCCGAATATCTCAGCCAGCAAGCTTTGACCAAAGATGCCACCAAAGATTTTTATTTAACAAAGGCATATCTCCACCAGCAAAACGGAGAGTATCTTACTGCTGTTGCAATTCTGGAAGAAACATTTCCACTCTTAAATAAATCGATTGAGACTGCCAGACTTCATTTTGCAGCAGCTCAAATGTATGACCGCCTGGGGCAGTTCGCTTTGGCCAACGAACATTATAAGCGTGTTGCCAAAAACGAGCCGGATTATGACCTCGGGTTCTATTCGTCCATGAATTCTTTGCAAAACCAGGTCATCATAGATCCCAAAGCGGATATTTCCAGCGTAGGTTTTGACCGAATGCTTCGAGATCGAAAAAATAATGATCTGCGCGACAGAATCTACTTTACGATGGGGTTATTAGCAGAACATAAAAAGCAGTTGCCGGAAGCGGTGGGATATTTACAAAAATCTGCTTCGCTGGCGTCTGGTACAAACAATGTTCAGAAGGCTTATACTTACCTGCAATTGGCACGGATACATTACGACGCATTGGAGAAGTATGAACTTGCCAAATCATATTACGACAGTGCGTTGATTATTTTGCCAAAAGACGCCGCGGAATATCGCATTGTGTCAGATCGTAAGACTGCACTGGATAATTTTGTTGGACAGCAAACGATCGTAAAAACAGAAGACAGTCTTCAGATTTTAGCAAAAATGAATCCAAAAGCATTGGATGACAAAATTGATGCGATTATTGAAGATCAGGAAAAAAGGAGATTGGAAGAAGAAAAAAAGCGGAAGGAGATACTTGCCGCTGCAATGAATCAGACAAATGTTAATGGATCAGTTCCTTCACTTTCAAGCATGACTGATCGTCGTTGGGAATTATATGATCCCGCGATGATCAACCAGGGGAAAATAGAGTTCCGTAGGGTATGGGGAAGCCGTGTATTGGAAGATGACTGGCGTCGAAGTTCGAAGCAAAACAGAGCTTTGACTGCAACCAATAAAATTGATACGACTTCTGCAAGTGCAGCTGCGCCAGTTGAAACGGCGATGACGAAAGAAAATCCGATTTGGCAGGCGAAACATGCAGCGATGAAAAAAAATGTTCCTTTGACAGATTCCACATTTTCATCTTCGCAGAAACGGAAAGAGGATGCCTTATACAATCTTGGTAAAATTTATCGCTTCGATTTAAAAGAATCGGATCGCGCGATAGCAGCTTTTAACCGTGTTCTGACCGAATATCCGCAGACGCAATACCGTGAAGAAATATTTTATCTTATGTATCTGACCCTTGCTGAAAATGACCAGAACCGGGAAGTTTGGAAAAGTAAATTGGTATCCGAATTTCCAAACTCTACCTATGCGAGACTCGTCAATAAGTCTGCAACAGACGGTAGTACGGGTGACAGAAATAATCCGGTAAAAGCGTATGAGCGTGCTTACAAATTATACGCCGACGGAAATTTTGCAAAAGCGCTGGAAGATATCGAGGCTGATCTGCCTGCTTATAAAGGAAGTATGCTGGAAGACAAATTTGCGTTGCTCCGGGTATTTCTGGTCGGAAAAATCCGTGGCAGAGAGGCGTATCTGCAAGCCATAAATGAATTTGTTCGTTTGTATCCAAACAGTCAATATTTGCCGCGACTGAAAGAAATGCAGGAATCCCGAGAAATTTCAGTGGGGAAAAGATAATTCATGGAAGTTGTATCTTTGTCGAACTGGATAACACATTTTCACACGATTCACCAATAAAATACCCCCAAATATGATTGAATTGCAGCCAGGAAAATACCGTCGCAGCATTGTCCGTGTTTATCGGTTTGCAGCAATTGGCCTGGGTCTTTTTATATTTTACGTTTTCGCCGTAAGCATGAATATTTTCTGGCTTTTCGGTGGCATGCCTGACCTTAAAACCCTTGAAAATCCCAAAAGTGAATTGGCCTCAGAGTTGATTTCTGAAGACGGAAAGTCACTTGGTAAATATTTCTTTGAAAACCGCACACCCATTGAATTCGACCAGATATCTCCTAATCTAATAGAAGCACTCGTCGCTACTGAGGATGCCCGATTTGTAAACCATTCCGGTATAGATCCACGAAGTCTGGCGCGTGTGTTTAAAGGTGTTGTTTCCGGAAATTCAAGTTCAGGAGGGGGAAGTACGCTGACACAGCAGGTTGCCAAAAACCTTTTCCAGACACGCTCAGAAAAATATGAAGGATTGTTGGGCAAAATTCCGTTGGTAAGAACAGTTATTGCAAAAACAAAAGAGTGGATTCTTTCAGTCGTGTTGGAGCGGAAGTATACCAAACGGGAGATTATGATGATGTATCTCAACACGGTATCGTTTGGTAATAATACTTATGGGATTAAAGTAGCAGCCAAAACTTATTTTGACAAAGACGCCTGGGATCTTTCTGTGAGCGAAGCGGCACTGTTGGTTGGAATGCTGCAGAATCCGACATTGTATAACCCGTTAAGATTTCCAACAAATGCACTGAACCGAAGAAATACGGTTTTGGCACAAATGGTTAAATATAATTATTTGCCACTAGATAAATTTGAAAATCTTAAAGATAAATCTCTGGGAATGAGGTTCAATGTGGATGGACATAATACAGGTCTGGCGCCTTATTTCCGGGAATCAATGCGTGGTTATCTAAAAGCCTGGGTTAAGAGATATAATGAAGAAAACGGGATGGATCTTGATTTATATACCAGTGGTCTTCGCATTTATACCACGATCGATTCGCGGATGCAGCGTTATCAGGAGGAGGCCTTGAATGATCATATGCATACGCAGCAAAAATTATTTGATGCGCACTGGAAAGACAGAAATCCCTGGGCTACACCAGACGGAAAAGAAATTCCGGGATTTATCGAAAAGGCAGTTCGCGCTCTTCCTTATTTTAATTTATTGAAGAAGGAAGTAGGCGAGAAAGAAGCATGGAAGGTGATGCGCAGGCCGTATAAGATGAAAGTATTTTCTTATGATGGAGAGAAGGAAATGGTCATGAGTCCTATGGATTCGCTGCGTTACTACAAGCGTTTCTTACATGCCGGGATGATGTCGATGGATCCTAGAAATGGCCAGATCAAGGCCTGGGTTGGCGGCATCAATTTTAAATATTTCAAATATGACCACGTAAAACAGGGCGCCCGTCAGCCGGGTTCGACCTTTAAGCCATTCGTGTATCTTTCTGCTTTGGACAAAAGTTTTCTGACACCGTGCAGCAGAATTGTAGATGCACCTGTCCATTTCGGATTGTCTGACGGTGTGCCAGGTGGCTGGACTCCGCACAATTCGGGGAACAAATTCTCATATCGACCGCTTTCGTTAAGACAGGCTCTTGGGAAATCGGTCAACTCGGTAAGCGCAAATATTATCAAGATGGTGAAACCAAACACCGTTGTTGAATATGCGCATAAACTTGGTATAACAAGTAAGTTAAATCCTAAACCGTCACTTTGTCTTGGGATCAGCTCGGTTACCGTTTTTGAAATGGTTAATGCTTATTGCGCATTTGCAAACGGTGGACACAGAACGGAAGCGATGACAATTTTGAGGATTGAAGACCGTTATGGTAATGTTTTACAACAATTTTATCAAAAGCAAAATCAGGAATTAAGCGAAAATATGGCATATAGTATGCTGTATTTGATGCGTGGAGCCGTGGAAGATGGGGGTGGTACTGCAAGTCGTTTGCGGACTTATGGCGTCACAGAAGGTAATGAAATTGCAGCAAAGACGGGGACGTCACAAAATTATTCAGATGGCTGGTTCATGGGTATGACACAACATCTGGTTTCCGGAATCTGGGTTGGCGGTGAGGATATGTCAATACATTTCCGAACCATGCAGCTGGGACAAGGCGGACATGTGGCGATGCCGGCATGGGGTTTGTATATGAAAAAAATATATGACGATCCAACTTTGGTCCAATACCGAAAGGGACCATTTAATAAGCCCGAAAATTTCGCCTTAGATTGTGGTGGTGTGGCTTCGGATAGTGCCGATACCTACATTCCGCCGTCCCGTTCGGATGACGAGGGCGTATTATTTTAAATTCAATAACCAAGGAAATATTTCATTATGATTGAACTGCAGCCAGGAAAATACCGCCGCAGCATTGTTCGCGTGTGGTTGGGTACCGCAATTGTCCTGGGGTCATTTATACTTTACATCGTTGCCGTAAGCTTCAACTTTTTCTGGTTATTCGGTGGAATGCCAGATTTGATTACCCTTGAAAATCCTAAAAGTGAGTTAGCCTCTGAGTTGCTTTCTGAGGATGGAAAATCGCTGGGGAAATATTTTTTCGAAAACCGGACACCTGTCGAATTTGAACAGGTCTCAAAAAATGTAACGGATGCGCTGATCGCTACGGAAGATGCACGTTTCGTAAACCATTCCGGCATAGATCCGCGTAGTATGCTTCGGGTTGCGAAAGGTATATTGTCAGGAAATTCCAGTTCAGGCGGCGGTAGTACGCTCACACAGCAGGTTGCGAAAAACCTATTTGAAACCCGTTCCGAAAAATATGAAGGTGTTCTTGGTAAAGTTCCGTTCGTGAGGACTGTGATTGCAAAAACTAAAGAATGGATTTTGTCGGTTACTTTGGAGAGAAAGTATACCAAGACCGAGATCATGATGATGTATCTCAATACGGTTTCTTTCGGGAATAATTCCTTTGGGATAAAAACGGCTTCAAAAACTTATTTTGATAAAGAACCAAGTGATCTGGAAGTGAACGAAGCGGCGCTTCTGGTCGGGATGCTGCAAAATCCAACTTTATATAATCCATTAAGATTTCCGACCAATGCGCTGAACCGCAGAAATACGGTTTTGGCGCAGATGACAAAATATAACTATTTGCCCGAAGATCAGTTTGCGAATTATAAAGAGAAACCGCTCGATCTGAAATTTACTGTGGACGGGCATAATACCGGGCCAGCCCCTTATTTCCGTGAGTCGATGCGCGGATATATGAGAGCTTGGGTAAAACAATATAACGAGGACAACGGAACTGATTACGACCTGTATACAAGTGGATTACGAATCTACACGACTATTGATTCCCGCTTGCAGCAGTATCAGGAAGAAGCTTTGAACGAACACATGCGCCAGCAGCAGAAGCTGTTCGATGCGCATTGGAAAGGAAGAAATCCCTGGGCTGATGAAAGTGGAAAGGAAATACCGGGTTTTATTGAAAAAGCAGTTAAATCATTGCCCTATTTTAATATTTTAAAAAGAGAACTAGGTGAAGATGAAGCCTGGAAAATTATGCGGAGACCTTATAAAATGAAGGTTTTTTCATACGATGGCGAAAAGGAAATGACGATGAGTCCGATGGATTCCATTCGATATTACAAAAGATTTTTACATGCCGGTATGATGTCGATGGACCCGAGAAGTGGGGAAATCAAGGCATGGGTTGGTGGTGTCAATTTTAAGTATTTTAAATACGATCACGTAAAACAAGGCGCACGACAGCCGGGATCCACTTTCAAACCGTTTGTTTACGTGGCTGCTCTAGACAAAAACTTTCTTACGCCCTGTGATAAGATCGTTGACGCGCCGGTTCCTGAAAATGAGTATAACCCGACAAATTCCAACGGCAAATATTCAGGGCAAGCGTTGACGCTAAGACAGGCACTTGGGAAATCTGTAAACTCAATAAGTGCTGCGATCATCCAGATGGTTAAGCCTGAAACGGTGGTTGAATATGCCCATAAACTAGGAATTACCAGTGAACTGGATCCTTATCCATCACTAGCTCTGGGCGTAAGTTCAGTTTCGGTTTATGAAATGGTAAATGCATATTCTGCTTTTGCCAACGGCGGATATAAAACTGAACCGATGACCATTTTGAGAATAGAAGACCGTCACGGTAATGTTTTGCAGGATTTTCATCAAAAGCAAAATCAGGAACTTAGTGCGACTGTTGCATACAATATGTTATATCTGATGCGCGGAGCGGTGGAAGATCCGGGAGGAACGGCCGGTAGGTTGCATTCCTATGGTGTAACAACTGGCAATGAAATCGCAGCAAAAACCGGAACAACGAATAATCAGTCAGACAGCTGGTTTATGGGTATGACACAAAATCTCGTATCAGGAATTTGGGTTGGTGGTGAAGATATGACGATACATTTCAGGACCATAGACCTTGGTCAGGGTGGACGAGCGGCGATGCCGGCCTGGGGAATTTATATGAGAAAAGTATATAATGACCAGACGCTTATCCAATATCGCAGAGGACCATTTATAAAACCGGAAAATTATGTTCTTGATTGTGGCAGCATGGTTCCTGACAGTTCAGACACCTATATTCCGCCATCAAAATCTGATGATGAGGGAGTATTATTCTGATATTTAAGATTAAATTATTTCTCCTGTTTTGTGATTCTCAATATTCACAGAACAGGAGATTTTATTTATTACCTTCATTTTAAATTCGCTTATTTAGCTAAAAACTAACCGTGTATATTCTCGTAGCCCCAGATAAGTTTCGTGGTTCGCTTGAAGCATCAGAAGTCTGCCAATCGATTTCAGAGGGAATCCGTCTGGCTTATCCGGATGCAGAAATTGTAAATATTCCACTCGCGGATGGTGGTGAAGGAACGACCAGAATTTTGACGGAGCGATCTTATGGTAAGTTTGTAACTGCCATAGTCCATGATCCACTGGGAAGATATATTGAAGCAGAATACGGAATATCTGGTGACGGCACAACTGCTTTTATAGAAATGGCAGCTGCTTCGGGACTTAATCTTTTAAAACCCTTCGAACAAAATCCGCTATTGACGAGCACAATCGGAACCGGAGAGTTAATTCTTCACGCTATTGAGGCCGGCGTCAAAGAAATTATTCTTGGAATTGGAGGAAGTGCAACGACCGACGCAGGAATAGGGATGGCGTATGCATTGGGTTATGAATTTTTTGATAAAAATAAGGAAGCAGTTACGCCGACTGGCGGGAATCTTTCCCGGATAAAATTAATCAATTCTGAAAAGGTTTATGAAAAGTTAAAATCCATTCGTTTTATAGTTGCCTGCGACGTTACGAATCCGCTTTACGGCGAGTCGGGAGCGGCTTATGTATATGGACCACAGAAAGGCGCCAGCAAAACCATGGTTTCTCAACTGGATCAGGGACTGCGAAATATTGCGTCAGTTGCGGCTGAAACTTTTGGTTATGACATCTCGGATAAACCCGGAACTGGGGCCGCAGGTGGTTTGGGAGCAGGTGTGTTATGGTTTCTAGACGCAGCGCTTCGTGAGGGAGTAGGTATTGTGATGGAACGATGTAATATCGAAAACCATATAAAAAACGCAGATCTGGTAATCACCGGCGAAGGCAAAGTAGATGAACAAACTTTGAGTGGAAAGGTTGTAAAAGGACTGGCCGATCTTTGTCAGAAATATCAGGTTCCCCTGGCCGTCGTTTGTGGAACCTTGATGATCACATCATCAGAAACAAAAGAAGCTGGGATAACTTACGCAGTATCAGTTCTCAATCGTCCAATGACCTTGGCTCAGGCAGAGGATGAAGCATATTCACTCGTTCGAGACGCAACTTTTCAATTGGTACGGTTGTTTTTTCATGGTGGCCAAAAATGACTTTTTAATTACTTCGAATTCGCTTAAACAACGTACTGATAATAAATGCCCGAATTTAATTACAAAGACGAGCTCTCCAAAATTCCCTTTGATCCGGGTGTGTATCGATATTTCGATGAAACCGGGGAGGTGATTTATGTAGGAAAAGCCAAAAGTCTCCGAAACAGGGTTTCAAGCTATTTCCTGAAATCGAATCAGCACGACCGGAAAACAAAACGTCTGGTGAGCCAGATTCGCAGGATAGAATATACCATAGTTCATACCGAGTGGGATGCTTTGTTACTTGAAAATCAACTAATTAAGCAATTTCAACCTAAGTTTAATATTCTGTTAAAAGATGATAAAACATACCCTTTCATTTGCATTACGGATGAGCGTTTTCCAAGAGTTTATGTAACGAGAGAACTGGATAAAAAGCGGGGGACTTTTTATGGTCCTTTCGCAAATCTTCGATCGATGCACACACTGCTCGATATGTTCAAATCTCTTTATACGATCAGGTCATGCCACTTGCATTTATCGAAAGAAAATGTGGAGGCAGGGAAGTTCAAGGTCTGTCTGGAATATCATATCGGGAACTGCAAAGGGCCATGCGAAGCATTGCAGGAAGAGGCAGATTATAATGTAGAGATTGAACAGATTCACCACATGCTGAAAGGAAATCTCTCGCTGCCTCAACAATATTTCAAGGAAAAGATGCTTTCCGCCGCAGAACAAATGGCTTTTGAACAAGCCCATTCCTGGAAAACGAAAATTGAGCATTTGTCTAATTTTCAGAGTAAGGCGACGGTTATAAATCCTAAAATTGGAAATGTTGATGTATTAACGATCGTTTCCGATGAAGAATCCGCCTATCTGAATTTTATGAAAATCACAGAAGGTTACATGATCGCCACGCAGACTTTCGAGGTAAAAAAGAAACTCGACGAAAGTGATGAAGACTTGCTGGCGATGATGATCGTTGAAATGCGCGATAAATATGGTACCGGAGCGAAGGAATTGATCAGTAATCTGAAACCGGATCTGGAATTAAAACTAGATCTTATCGTACCGCAAATCGGCGATAAAAAGAAACTGCTGGATATGTCCATGAAAAATGTGATGTATTTCCGTCGTGAAAAAGCCGAGCGCAGAGAAGTTGAAAATTCAGCGAGCTCTTCCAAGAAGGATCGAATTTTGATCAAACTAAAAGCCGATCTTCAAATTAAAACGCTTCCAAGGCATATCGAATGTTTTGATAACTCGAACATTCAAGGTACAAATCCTGTTGCGTCGATGGTCTGTTTCAAAGAAGGTAAAGCATCGAAAAAAGATTACAGACATTTCAATATCAAGACGGTTGTCGGGCCAAATGATTTCGCTTCCATGAACGAAATTGTCGGAAGGCGATATTTAAGACTGATCGCCGAAAACGAGCCGCTGCCAGATTTAATTATTGTCGATGGCGGTAAAGGGCAATTAAGTGCTGCCTGTGACGCCTTAAAAAGCCTCGGTATTTATGGTCAGGTTCCGATTATTGGAATCGCTAAACGTCTTGAAGAAATTTATTTCCCGGAAGATTCTCTTCCGCTCTATATTGATAAAAGATCAGAATCGCTGAAATTAATTCAGCAGATCAGGGATGAAGCGCACCGGTTTGCCATCACTTTCCACCGTGATAAAAGAAGTAAGGGCAGTCTGGTCAGCGAGTTGGATGGCGTTGTTGGTGTTGGAAAGGTAACCGCGACAAAATTGTTGAAACATTTTGGTTCGATCCGGGCGATCCGGGAAAGTTCGGTAGAGACATTAACCGCACTAATTGGTCTGGACAGGGCACAAAAGGTCAGGTCTTATTTTGATACCATGGCGCATCAGGATTGATATCTGTATATCAAACGTCAAAATTCCAGCAAAACTAAGCAGGTTTTGCTGGAATTTTTTTGACTAATCAGCCAATCCTGCCAATTTCTTTTCCTGCGACAAAGCCGGTTGTCCAGGCATTTTGAAAATTAAATCCGCCGGTAATTCCGTCTACGTCCAATACCTCTCCTGCAAAATATAATCCAGGTACTTTGTTACTTTCGAGTGTGTCTTGGTTGATTTCAGAAAGAGCAATTCCGCCGCAAGTAACAAATTCTTCCTTGTAGGTGCTTTTGCCCTTTACATCAAACTGACTATTTGTCAACAGTTCAGCCATCCGGTTCAGCACTTTATTCGTTGCTTCCGACCAACGTAATGTGTCATCGATTTCCGCTTTTTCTGTAAACGCCTTCCATAACCGTGATGGCAAACCAAACCTTGTGTGTGAATTAATCTGCTGTTTTGGCGTATTATTTTTCTCTGAGATCAAAAATTCTCTGACCTGCTGCTCGTTCAAATCTGGCAGCCAATTAATTTTGAAAGTAAAATGATAGTTCAGAGCAGCAAGGTCGCGCGCGCCCCAGGCTGATAGTTTTAGTATCGCTGGTCCACTGAATCCCCAGTGTGTCAACATGACCGGTCCGCGCCATTCATGTTTTGTACCTATTATTTTAACATGCACATCCTGAACAGCAACACCTGACAAAGGGAGTAAGTATCCATTGGGAACATTAAATGTAAAAAGCGATGGCAAAGGTTCAACAATCGTGTGCTGATGTTCGCTGAGCCAGGAAAATCCGCTGGTTTTGGGATGTCCACCTGTCGCAATGACAAGTTTATCAGCTATCATAGATTCCCCGGATTCCAGGTTTATGGAGAACTTTGGCACGCCCGACTGGTCAGTCCATCCGAAAGTCCTTACAGAGACACTTGTCTGTATGTCAATGTTAAGGTTCCTGGCTGTCCTTGTAAGGCATTCGATAACTGTATTTGAAGAATCGGTGACAGGAAACATTCTGCCATCTGTCTCCGTTTTTAGTTTTACCCCCCGCTTTTCAAACCAGTTAACCGTGTCTTGCGCATCAAACTTTGCCAGAAGTTTTCGCAGGAATTTTTCACCGCGCGGGTAATTTTTTATGAAGAAGCGCAGGTCAGAAGGTTGGTGCGTGACGTTGCAACGACCGCCTCCGGAAATCCTGACTTTATTTAAGACTGTTTTATTTTTTTCCAGAATGGTAATTTGGGCATCCGGATTTGTATCTGCGGCGGTTATGGCGGCCATAAATCCGGAAGCACCGCCGCCTATAATCACAATTTGCATATTATGAACTGTTGAAAATCCTACAAAAATGGATAGTAAGTTTTATAAAAACAGCAAATTCTTTTCCTATCTTTCAAAAGATATACTTAATCTGTAAATTTTACACTTCATCACAAATGACCGGATTATGGAAAATGTAGTTGTAATAGGACTGGGAAAAGTTGGTTCGCTTGTCGCGACTTTGTTGAGCAAAAGGTTTAACGTTATGGGCGTTGACAAAGTAAAACCTCCGATAAACGCTTCTTTTGCGTTTACCTCAGGTGATATTTCTAAAACCGAATTTTTAGAAACAATTCTCACCAATGCGGACGCAGTAGTCTCCTGCATGCCTTATAACCTCAATTTACTTATCGCACAAGTTGCGAACCGGAAAGGTATCCATTATTTTGATCTGACGGAAGATGTGGGAACAACCGCTGCAATTCGCCAAATGGCCAGAGATAGTAAGGGTGTTATGGCACCACAATGTGGTTTAGCACCGGGATTTATTGGGATTGTTGGCGCAGATCTGGCAAAACGTTTTACAAAAATCCGGGATATTGAGTTACGTGTAGGCGCATTGCCGCGATATCCCAACGGCTTGATGGGTTATTCTTTCACCTGGTCGCCGGCAGGTGTTGTTAATGAATATATCAACGATGCCGAAGTCATTCACAATGGCGTGAGAAAAATGGTGCCGTCTCTGGAAGGGATTGAAATGATTAATATTGAAGGTCAGGAATTTGAAGCATTCAGTACTTCCGGCGGTTTGGGCACCATGTGTGAGACATTCGAAGGAAAACTGGATACCCTCAATTACAAAACAATCCGTTATCCGGGCCATTGCAGTTTGATGCGCTTTTTGCTTTATGAATTGATTTTAAAGGAAAAGCGTGAACTCGTCGAGCAGATTTTGACGGAGGCTAAACCGCCGGTCCAGCAGGATGTAGTATATGTTTATGCGGTCGTGGAAGGCTGGAAGGGAAATGTTTTAGAAAGGGAAGAATTTTACCGTGCCTATCATCCGATCGAAATTGATGGTCAGCATTGGCGTGCGATTTCCTGGACAACAGCCGCATCGATTGTTTCTGTTGTGGAAATGGTTGCGGACGGGACCTTGCCAGACCAGGGTTTTATCAAACAGGAAGACATCCAGCTGGACTTGTTCTTAGAGACAAGTAATGGCAAATTATTTTACTGACGATTTTCTATTTGGTATATGATTGATATAAATGAAACACTCAGTTCGCTGGGGATCGGTTCTGAAAATAATGGAATAAGTACAGGTCAGAAATCCTGGAAGGGTGGCGGCGAAATACTGGAATCTTATTCTCCGGTTGATGGGAATTTAATAGGAAAAATAGGGTCAGCCTCAAACAGTGACTATGAGCAGGTTGTCAAGGTCTCGATGGCGGCATTCAACAGCTGGCGGATGGTCCCTGCGCCGAAACGTGGAGAAATTGTTCGTCAGATGGGCGATCAGCTTAGAAGCAATAAGCAGGCACTCGGAACTCTGGTAAGTTACGAAATGGGAAAAAGCTTACAGGAAGGATTGGGGGAGGTGCAGGAAATGATCGATATATGTGATTTTGCTGTCGGATTATCCCGGCAATTATACGGTTTGAGTATGCATAGCGAAAGGGTAAAACATCGTATGTATGAGCAATGGCATCCTTTGGGGGTTGTTGGGATTATTTCTGCTTTTAATTTCCCTGTGGCCGTCTGGTCCTGGAATGCGATGCTTGCCTGGGTTTGCGGAAATGTTTGTATCTGGAAACCATCCGAGAAAACGCCATTAACTGCAATTGCCTGTCAGAATATTATCCACTCGGTTTTGATCGATAATTATCTGCCTGAAGGCATTTCTTCGATTGTAACCGGTGGCAGAGAAATTGGTCAGTATTTGTCAGAAGATAGTCGGATTGCGTTAGTATCAGCCACTGGAAGTACCCGAATGGGAAAAGCCGTGGGAGAATCCGTTGCGAAACGTTTAGGAAAAAGTTTGCTGGAACTGGGTGGAAACAACGCGATCATCGTTACGGATTCGGCCGATTTGAATATTGCTATTCCCGGGATTGTTTTCGGTGCGGTTGGCACGGCGGGACAGCGTTGTACATCAACCCGCCGGATTATTGTGCAGGAAAATGTTTATGAAGAAGTGAAAAACCGGCTTACCAAAGCATACGGCCAGATAAAAATAGGTAACCCTTTGGATGAAAATATTCATGTTGGGCCACTTATCGACAAAGCGGCGGTTGAAAATTATTTGGATGCAGTTGAGAAAATTAAACAAGAAGGCGGACGATTTATTGTTACTGCCAAAGTTTTAGAGGGAGAAAATTATCGATCCGGATGTTATGTTGCGCCTTGCGTTGCAGAGGTAAATAATGACTATTCCATCGTACAATCTGAAACCTTCGCGCCGATTCTATATCTGATCAAGTATAGGACTTTGGATGAAGCGATAACACTTCAGAATGCTGTTCCACAGGGTTTGTCCTCCTCAATATTTACTTTGAATATGCGTGAGGCCGAGGAGTTTTTATCTCAGTCAGGATCGGATTGTGGGATTGCTAATGTCAATATCGGGACATCGGGAGCTGAGATTGGAGGGGCATTCGGAGGAGAAAAGGAAACTGGCGGAGGTAGAGAGTCCGGTTCTGATGCATGGAGGAATTACATGAGGCGGCAAACCACTACAATAAATTACAGTGCTACTCTTCCACTTGCGCAGGGAATAAAATTTGAGATTGAATAATTATTATTTCTACCTTTGTATTTAACTTAGCTGGCACACGCACATTTTCGGAACAAGTAGTTTGATATGAAATATAAATTAACATCACAGCAGATCGCGTCTAATGTAGGAGGGGAGATCGTTATCCTCAATCATAATAAGGGTGAGTATTACGGTCTTGATGAAGTTGGAGCATTAGTTTGGACCGCTTTGGAAGAAAAACCGCAGTCGCTGGATTCTCTTTGCGAGACGGTTTTGGAAGATTATGATATTGACAAACAGACATGTTTGGAGGATATTGAGTCATTGCTTAAAGATCTTATTTCCGAAAAGTTGGTAGAAGTAACCGAATAATTCCGGTGATGAGGATCGCAAATTACTGGTCAAAATGGAAGGTTTTACCGAACAATACGAAAATTTATTTTTTGTATGCGTCGGTTACACTTACTATGATAAAAATAGGATTGACGGTATTACCTTTTAATCACTTTCGTAAATTGTTTCACTGGATCAGTTCTTCTGAAAAAAAGAAGAATCTGAAAAAACAGGAAATTGACGAAATAGTCTATGCCATTAATACGTCGGCCAATATTCTACCTTTTGAGCTTTTGTGCTTGCCACGCGCTTTGGCAGCAAAGTTTTTACTTCGAAAAGTGCCATCTTTGAGCCTTGAAATAGGAATTGAAGTGAACAAAGACAAAGACTTCGAGGCGCACGCCTGGGTTGAAAAGGACGGAAACGTAATCATAGGCGACTGGTCTGAATCGATTTTTTATCAACGTTTATGGGTCTGGGAATGAATTTTATAAATCACACACATGCCTTTTTATAAAGCCTACGGGTTGACTATCTCCTCTGAAATTGATCTTCCTGAACTTAGCGTTGCAGAAAAAACTCCCGACATTGATCTTTATATCTCTCGTGGGAATATCATTTTACCGCGAATGCGTAAGACACCCATTCACCGGAGAGGCATCCAGGCTTATCAGGGAATTGATAACGAAGGTAATTTGATTTTACATTGGGATCAGGTTGCCAGTTTTAAAGCCATTGAAGCCAAACAATTGGTGGTAAGTCCCTTGACGCAAGATGCAAATTTGTTAAGCCTTTTCACGATCAGCGAAGCCCTCGGCATGATTCTTTTTCAAAAAGGTTATTTTTTATTGCACGCAAGTGCTGTAAACGTCGGAAACAAAGCCTGGTGTTTTATGGGCGTTCCGGGTGCTGGTAAATCTACGACAGCAGCAGCGTTTGTGAAGGCAGGTTGTGCTTTATTAAGTGATGATTTAACTGCGATAAAATTTGATGAAACAGGAAAAGCCTTCATCATTCCTGGCTATCCGCAATTGAAAATCTGGGATAATTCTGTTAACGGCCTTGCTTATGACAGAGCTTCTTTACAACCCGTGAGCGAAGGCGTAAATAAATTCTCATTCCGGCCGGAAGGTGATTTCAATTTAGAGCCGGTTGCTTTGGGAAATATCTTCTTTTTACATAAGGCAAAGAACCGTCCGGAACAGCAAGCTTTGACTCCCATAGAAGTTCCGATTGAAACGCTAAAAAACTTTCCCTTACCAATATCCTTTTTGAAAGGAAAATATTTGCAGGACCATTTTCAGCAAAGCTTCTTATGTGCAAAATCATCAGGTTTATGGCGCAAGAGGCGACCGAATGGATTTGATTTACTGGAAAAATGGGTGAGCGAGAGTATATCTTCACAATCAGACATACTTTTGGATGTCTTATAAAAAACTTTCTTCACAGCTGCTTTTGTTGACGCAGGCAAGCCTTGGAGGAAAGGTTAATGAAGCAATATGTCCGGAATCTGCGACAATACAGGATTGGGACGCAATTTATGAACTTTCTCAGTGGCATCAGATTGGCGCTCTGTTGTATCAGCATCTTGACCATATTGGTGCCAATACCGGAACTTCCGAATGTTTTGATAAAGTGAAAGAACAAAGTCTGAACCAGGCGGTGTTCAATATGTTGTTTTTGAAAAAGTCGATTGCCATCAGCAGTGATTTGGCAAATCATCGTGTAGATTCGTTTCTGATGAAAGGGGCCTTATGGGCCTGGCTTTTATATGAAAGTCCCGGCCTCAGAGAATTCGGCGATATTGACTTTTTCCTCAGGAAAGAAAGTATAAATGACGGCCTCAAAATACTGGCCGGTCATAATTTTTTTCCGGATACCTACCGAAAATATTTGCTTGACAACGAAAAGGTGGCAAAGTTATACTTCGAAACTGACTATCAATTGCCAATGACTCCAACCGGCAATGAAATAGTCCGGTCTCTGGAAATACAGTGGAATACGACTTATCCGAGATATCACTACGCTTTTGGCTGGAATGAGCTGACGAATAAAATGATGTCAGTCCAGGTTGCCAACACTACGCTTGAAGTTCCTTCAGCGGAAAATCAGTTTCTGATGATGATCGTGCATCATGCTGGTGTAGAACAGTGGGATAAGTTGAAATATATGGCTGACCTGGTCAGAATTCTTAGGAAGTTTGCCGGAGAAATGGATTGGACATATATCATTTCCGTGACGAAGCAAAAGGGATTTTATAAAATAATGCTTGAATCACTCGGTCTGGTAAATATTTTGACCGGCGAAAATTATCTGATTTATTGCGGTAAGGATCTTGAAAAGCAATATCCTTCAACCAGACTTTTTGAAAAGGTTGTGCTTCACTGGGAGAATACCAGATTCAAACCAGTAACAAAATCATGGCAGATTTTCTACTTCAATATGATTTACCGAGACAGGCTACGTGACAAACTTTCTATCTTATTTAGCCACATAGCCTATCTGCTGGAATGGAGGCTCATTATCCCCAAAGCGCGTTGGTATCGAAAAAAATCTTAGATCAGATTAATTTTAATCGTTCCTGAGACTGAATTGCCGGGAATAAGTGTGGTCAGTCCCTCACCATTGTTAAAGGAATTTACATTTGCAGTCAGTGGCTCAATCCCCACGCAGTCACGAGCTGGTGGCGTATATACCACCAGATAGTTAAATTTTCCTTCACCTATTTCCTGCTCGATTTGTAAAGTTACATGCTGATTTTCAGAAATCAACTGCGTGACCGCTGTTTCTCCGGCGCTTTCAACGATAAAAGCATTATCTAAGGCTTTCTTAAATAAAGGCATCGAACCTTCAATAGGAAACGGTGCTGTTTCAATTGGGCTCATTCGGTTATCAAAAACGACGATCGTATCTGATGGAATATTTATCTTCCAGGCATCAACTAATTCATTTCCAAGCTGAAAATATGGATGCCAGCCAAACATGGTAGGGCAGGGCTCTGTACCAATATTTTTCGCTTCATAGGTAAGCGAAAATGTGCCGTCAGCACTGAGTTTATATTTGACGGTGAAATCAACTGAAAATGGATAACCCTCCGGCTCTCTTATTTCATACGATAATTTGAGATAGGCGTGATCGGCTGCAACAACCTGTTCAACCAAATTGAAATTATTTTTGCGGACCAATCCATGAATCGCATTATCGTCATTATTTAAAGGCAGCTGATAGTGCTTTCCAAGAAATTTATATTTCCCATCCGGAATACGACTCGCAAAGGGAAATAGCAATTCACTGGCACTTTGTGTATCCTCTCTCAAGGCGTGAGGTGTAGCAGGAGTTTTCAGCAGTGAAAAAAGTGTAACCCCTTTTCTTAGCGATAATTGGCGTATAATTCCTCCAAGCTCCGGCACTACAACACACCGGTTCGAAGTGGCAGTTTCCTGTATAACATATTCGGTCAGGTCGCCGTATTGTTGTTTTAATATTTCAAATGACATCGTTATAAGATTTAGGATTGCGGTCAAAGACTGTCGCAAAAGTAACTTAAAAATAAAAACCGGACAGTTTCGCTGCCCGGTTTTTAAAAATTATTATCTATTCGGGGTTAAACTGCCGAAGAATCTTTATCCTCTGCAACCATTTCTCCCTTTTCTTTTTCCGTTTGTTTTACCGCTTCCTCATGGATTGCTGCTTCCTCGTTAGAACGACGATTAATATAAGCCTGATAGCTGGTTTCCTTTTCGTAAGGACGTTTGCCTATCAGTTTCTCCAGATCACTTTGGAACAAAATCTCTTTTTCTAACAATTCCTTTGCCAATATTTCCAAAGCGTCGCGTTTATCATTCAGCATGTTTTTAACAAACTGATAAGCCTGATCAATCAGTTTACGAACTTCTTCATCAATTGCCTGGGAAGTAGATTCTGAATATGGTTTAGTGAACGAATAATCACTTTGTTTCGAATCGTAGTAGGAAACATTTCCTATTCTCTCATTCATCCCATACATCGTAACCATGCTGTAAGCAACCTTCGTTACACGTTCAAGATCACTCAATGCTCCAGTTGAAATTTTGCCAAAAATCACGTCTTCCGCAGCACGTCCGCCCAAAGTCATGCACATCTCGTCAAACAACTGCTCTGTACGATACAAATACTGCTCTCTTGGCAAATACTGTGCATAACCCAAAGCGGCTACTCCACGAGGCACAATGGATACCTTAACCAAAGGATCAGCGTGTTCCAGGAACCAACCAGCAACAGCATGGCCAGCTTCGTGATAAGCAACGATTTGTTTTTCCTCAGGAGAGATAAGTTTGTTTTTCTTTTCCAAACCACCAATTACACGGTCCATCGCATCCTGAAAATCCTGCATTGTAACTTCTTCTCTGTCACGACGTGCAGCGATAAGGGCAGCTTCGTTACATACATTGGCAATCTCAGCACCGGCAAAACCAGGCGTTTGTGAAGATAATTTCTGAATATCAACATCAACCGAAAGTTTCAAAGGTTTTAAATGCACTTTGAAAATCGCTTCACGGCCAATAACATCTGGTTTGTCAATTGAAATCTGTCTGTCGAAACGTCCCGGACGCAACAAAGCTGGATCCAAAACATCAGGGCGGTTTGTTGCTGCCACGATAATAATACCCGAATCGGTAGCAAAACCATCCATTTCAACAAGCAGGGAGTTCAATGTATTTTCACGCTCGTCATTTGAACCAGGCATAGCACCACGTCCACGAGAACGGCCAACAGCATCAATCTCATCGATAAAGATGATACAAGGTGCTTTTTCTTTTGCTTGTTTGAAAAGGTCACGAACACGCGCCGCACCAACACCCACAAACATTTCTACAAAGTCAGATCCGGAAAGTGAGAAGAAAGGAACACCTGCTTCACCGGCAACTGCTTTTGCTAGCAAAGTTTTACCAGTACCCGGAGGGCCTACCAGGAGAGCACCTTTTGGAATTTTAGCTCCCAATTTCTTGAACTTGTCAGGGAATTGAAGATATTCTACAATCTCTTTAATCTCCTCCTTCGCTTCGTCAAGACCTGCAACATCGTTAAAAGTGATTTTAACTTTATTTTCAGCATCAAACAAAGTAGCACGGGAACGGCCGATATTGAATATCTGACCACCAGGACCAACGCCACCCGACATTCTGCCGAGGATAAAATACATCACCAGAATCATAATGATGAAAAAGCCCCAGGTTCCCAGGAAGCTGGTCCAGTCATTTCTGGTATCGACGACGAGTTCAATTTTATCATCGTCCGGTACCCCTTCCTGAATTTTGTCAAGATCCTTTTTAAACGTTTCTGCGGAAGTTACCTGAAACTGATAATGAGAAACTGGTTCTCCGCCAAAATAATTGCCACCGTTTTCAGATGTCAGTACCTTATATTTATCAAGTTTTAGCGCATCCGGCTTTAATGTTACTTCAACTGACTTATCATTAACTATCGTAACACGAGAAACTTCCTTATCAGCAACCATTTTCTCGAAACGTTTTTGTGTTGTTTCGCGAATTGTGGATGTCCTGTTAAGGTAAGTTATCCCCAGGATAGTAGCAATCAAAGCAGCTATGATCCATCCCTGATATCCCTTTTGCGGACTTTTAGGATTTAGTGGACCTCTTTTGTTATCGTTCTCAGACATTCTTTATAATAATTAAGAGGAAATTTAATAAACAACATTTCGCATCCGATGAATGTTCACCTGCTACGATATTTACAGGACGGAATCTTCAAAGTGCGTTACAACCGCATCTCCCCAAAGCTCTTCCAAATCATAATGCTTGCGACGGTCTTTATTAAAAATGTGAGCCACTACATCCACATAATCAATCAATATCCACTCTCCGTTGGCTTTTCCTTCTTTTTGCCAGGGGTCGGTCTTAGATATTTTATAAACTTCGTCTTCTACCGAATTGGCCAAAGCATCTATTTGAGTGTCGGAATTCCCCGAGCAAATTACAAAAAAATCTGTTATTGAATTTTTTACTTTCCTAAGGTCAAGGATTGTGATATCCTCACCTTTCTTTTCTGACATCCCCTTAGCAATAAGCTCGGACAAATCTTTTGATGATAGTTCTTTATTTTTGCGTTGTTTCATGCGTAGTTGATTCCCATTTCTATAAACCCTAAAATAAAGTAAAAAAATTGTACAACTCTATATATGATACCTTAATTATAGGTAAAAAAGTTATTTATCTGCCAACTTGTCATTCAACAAACGACATAGCGGCTGAATTAGTACGTAGTGGATCCGGAATGGAAGGTGCGATTGTCATTACTGACGAACAAACAAAAGGTCGTGGACAAAGGGGGGCAACCTGGGTGTCGGAGCCAGGGATGAACCTGACGATGTCGGTTATTGTCACCCCTGCATTTTTGCCAATTCCCAATCAGTTTCTGATTAGCCAAACCGTTGCTCTCGGGATTGCCGCTTACTTAAATGAGTATTCTGATCAGGTAAAAATTAAGTGGCCAAATGACATATATGTCGATAATAAAAAAATATGTGGAACACTCATTGAAAATTCCATTCAGGGGACACGCCTTGCCAGCTCAATTATAGGTATTGGATTAAATATCAATCAGACCAACTTTGATCGTTCCCGGACTACCTCACTGGCACTAATCACTGGGCGACAACTTAGAATTAAAGAAGAATTTTCCAAGCTTGCCCATCATCTGGACGCCTGGTATCTGAAACTCAAATCCGGGAATCATTATGAAGAAATCAGGCAACAGTATGTCAATCAATTATTTGGATATAATCGGTTACGCCATTTTCGTTACAAGAATGAAATCATCTCAGGAACGGTGACTGGCATAACCGATTATGGAAAACTATGTATCCAATTCTCAAACAACCCTGCTATTCAGGAAATTGATTTGAAAGAAATTGAATGGATATGGGATTAATCTTCAATTTTTGGAATTCCCCATTTTCCCAATATGACCATGGCAACGCAGCAGATCAACAATCCCAGGGATTCACGGGCTTCTTCAATATTGATACTCCTCATCTGAGCTTCGCCGAAGAAGATCCCTTCAAACTTTGGCGGCCACTGAAATATGGCAGCCACTAAGAATCCTGCGGCAAGGGCGTAGTAAACCCAGGATGGCCAAAGGTTATTGACGCTCATATAACAGGCGAGCGCCGCTGCGCTGTAAGTAAAGATCCATATTGTTGAATCTGGATCGTTGAACTGAAAATATGCAAATAGCATAAATATCACTCCAAATATGATTTTGACGAATTTCATGTTTTTTGTTTAGTGGGTTTGATGTCTAATATAAAGCTGATTTTAAGTTTTTATTACTATACCAGCCCTATAATTTTCGTCATTTGCAAAACTGACTTAAAGCAGTTGTCGCGTCATTATATCCAAGTTTTTCTGCTTGTTTTAAACTGGTACACCCAAGATCTTTTTCTCCTTCGTTGTATTGGGACAGACCTAAACCATAAAATGCTTTTCCATATTGAGAGTCAAGTTTAATTGTTTGACGGAAAGCAAGTGTCGCTTTTTTGAAGTCCTGGATACGGTAATAAGTATTTCCCAGATTATACCAGGCCTGTTTGTTGTCCTGATTTAATTGCGTGGCTTTTTCAAAATCGATTATCGCCGGCTCTGTTTTATCCAACAAAACATAAAGCTGCCCTCTGTTCAGGAAAACGTCGGACGTGTCCGGAGCAAGTTTGGCAGCCTGGTTGTAATCGGTAAGCGCAGAATCGAGATGATTGTCGGCGGTATATAAAAGAGCACGGTTAAAATACGGGCGATAAGAATTTGGCTGCAATTTTATTGCCTGGTTAAAATCCATAAGCGCGCTCGCATATTCTTTCATTTCGTAATAAGCCACGCCACGTGTATTTAACGCTTCGGCGTTTGAAGTATTTTTTTCAATGGCTTTATTGAGGTATTCGATGGCTTCTTTGTTTTTGCCTTCACGCATCAAATCTTTCCCTTTTTGCAGGAAAGCGTCACTGGATTGAGAACAGGAATTAAGAAAAAGTAAAAAAAATAAAAAAAATATTCGGCACATAATCACGCATTTAGAGTTGTTTCGCACAAAAGTAAGACGAAACGTTAAATGAATGTTTTCTTTTTGTCAATAAAATGTCTTTATCTTTGCATCGGCAAATCGGAACTACCAGCTCCTTCCGAATCCCCCAGGTCCTGACGGAAGCAAGGGTAGGTGGTTGATGCGGTGAGATTCTCGGTTTGCCTTTTTTTATGCCCTTTCCATTCCATTCCACATCTTTTTTTTGCTTTTAGTCAGGGTTTTCTACTTTTGTGGAACAATTAAACTATTCAATTCTTGATATGAAATTTTTTATTGACACTGCTAATCTAAAAGAAATTAAAGAAGCACATGCCCTAGGCGTACTTGATGGCGTTACAACAAACCCATCGCTTATGGCAAAAGAAGGAATTACAGGCAAGGATAATATCATGAGACACTACAAAGCGATCTGTGATATTGTTGATGGAGATGTAAGTGCAGAGGTTATTTCGGTTGATTTAGAGGGAATGATTCGTGAAGGTGAAGAATTGATCGAGATTGATGATAAAATTGTTGTAAAAATTCCAATGACCAAGGAAGGCGTTAAAGCTTTGAAATATTTTTCAAACAAAGGCGTTCGGACCAACTGCACGCTTATTTTCTCGGCAGGACAGGCATTGATCGCTGCCAAAGCTGGTGCAACTTACGTTTCACCATTCATTGGCCGTCTGGACGATATTTCAACAGACGGTATTGGTCTGATCGAACAAATCCTGACTATCTATCGTAACTATGGTTATGAAACGCAGGTATTGGCTGCTTCTGTGCGCCACCCGATGCATATTATCCAGTGCGCAGAAGTTGGAGCAGACGTTATGACCGGGCCTTTAAGCGCGATGGAAGCCTTAATGAAACATCCGCTTACTGATATCGGACTTGAAAAATTCCTTGCTGATTACGCCAAAGGAAACGCTTAACAAGAAATAGAACCAAATGAGAGGTTAGGTGTTTTAGGAAACTAAATGCCTAACCTCTTTTCTCAAAACCTGATTATTTTATTGATCAACTATGACAGATTCAACAGAGCCTATTGTAAGACTGGAACGGGCAGATATCTACCAGGGTGACCGGCCTGTTTTAAATGATGTCCATTTTGAGATAAAAAATGGTGAGTTCGTATACCTGATCGGGCGTACAGGCAGCGGAAAAAGTTCTTTGATGAAAACACTTTACGGAGATCTGTGGCTGCATACCGGTTCCGCAAAGGTGGTAGGGTACGAGCTGCATAACATCAAACGTGTTGATATTCCATTTTTAAGGCGCCGGATTGGTATCGTTTTTCAGGATTTTCAGTTACTTTCTGACCGTTCGGTTGAAGATAATTTGTCGTTTGTTTTGAGAGCAACAGGCTGGGAGCAGCAATCGAAAATTTCCAAACGTATCGCAGAAGTGTTGATGCAGGTTGGTTTGGGGACTTCGCAAAAAAGAATGCCGCATCAGCTTTCGGGCGGTGAGCAGCAGCGGGTGGTCATTGCCCGTGCAATGCTCAATGAGCCAAGAATCCTGATTGCAGATGAACCTACGGGAAATCTTGATCCGGAAGTTGGTGATCAGATCATGCAGGTTTTCAGGACGATCAATAATGCAGGTACAGCCATTTTGATGGCGACACACAATTACGAGTTTCTCAAAAAATTTCCAGCGCGTACCATTAAATGTGAAAATGGAAGTGTAACGGAAGGATAAAAATATTCAATAACACAAAAAAGAGACCTGAAAATTTATCTTCAGGTCTCTTTTTTGTTGAAATGAAGTGAAATTTTACTTAGCCGTCAAATCAATAAACGGAATAATAACCTCTTCAAGTGAAACACCGCCATGCTGGAAGGTATCACGGTAAAGGTTTACATATTGATTATAGTTGTTCGGATATGCGAAGAAGTAGTCTTCTTTTGTGAATACGTAAGAAGTCGAAACGTGCGGTTTTGGCAAGAAAATTCGCTCTGGCTTGCGGCATACCATTAAGTGGTTGTCGTCAAAGCCCAGGTTTTTTCCATGTTTGTAACGTAAGTTTGTATTGGTTTCCCGGTATCCGATAATTTTAACCGGTTTCTGAACGCGAATCATACCGTGGTCAGTCGTTAAAATTAGTCTGCACTTTTTCTCAGCCACTTTTTTGATAAAATCCAAAAGCGGAGAATGCATCAACCAGGATTTGGTGATGGAACGATACGCAGATTCGTCCGGTGCCAGTTCCTTGATCATCTGCACGTCTGTGCGCGCGTGAGAAAGCATATCCACAAAATTATAAACCACCACGTTTAACTGGTTGTTTAACAAATTGTTAAAATTGTCGATGAGCGATTTTCCCTGGTTGGTATTCAGGATTTTATTGTAAGAAGACTTGATATTAAAATGATTTGTCTCCAATTGTTTTTGAAGAAAATCAAACTCATGATTATTCAAACCTTCTTCACCATCCGGTGTGTTTTCGTCACTTACCCACCATTGCGGATGTTTGCGCTCCATTTCACTCGGCATCATACCGGAAAAAATAGCATTACGCGCATAACCCGTAGTCGTAGGTAGAATCGAGTAGTAGGAAGTTTCTTCCTCCACGTTGAAATATTCCTGAATGATCGGCTGAATCACTTTCCATTGATCATAACGGAAATTATCGATCAGTAAAAAGAAGACGGGCTCGGTTGATTGCTTCAGGTAAGGGAATACCTTCTGTTTCATCAATTGATGAGAAAGAATCGGACGATCAGCTTTCGGATCATTCAGCCAGCCTTCATATTCCTGTTCAATGAATTTACAGAAATTCGCATTTGCATCACTTTTTTGCATGCTGAAAACTTCCGACATTCCCTGGTCGTCGGAGTTTTCAAGTTCCAATTCCCAGTAAATCAGTTTTTTATAGATATCAGCCCATTCCTCATGCCCGATTCTGTCCTGATATTGCATGGCAAGATTTCTGAATTCCTGCTGATAACTTAATGTAGTCTTTTCAGTAACGAGTCTTTTATTATCAAGAATCTTTTTAACAGAAAGTAAAATCTGGTTTGGATTAAGGGGTTTTATCAAATAATCATCGATTTTTGAACCGATGGCATCTTCCATGATATGTTCTTCCTCACTTTTTGTAATCATCACAACCGGAAGCATTGGCTGCATTTGTTTGATTTGTGCAAGGGTTTCCAGTCCGGTCATACCCGGCATCATTTCATCTAAAAAAACAATATCAAACCGGTCATTTTCAATGCGGTCAAGGGCATCTGCTCCACTGTTGACAGGTGTAACATTATACCCCTTATTGGTCAAAAACATGATATGTGGTTTAAGAAGATCTATTTCATCATCAGCCCAAAGGATGTTATATTGCATAGGTTGGTTTTTCAATTAGTAATAGTTAAACAAAGAAAATTAACGTGCCAAAGAATGATCTGGTATTATAAAAACAGTGTTTTAACATAAATTAAGAAGAAAATAACAACTTCAAGGGGCGCTTTTGCTACTGGATTTGTTACTTTGAAATCTGTTAATTTAAGATAAAAATCTGCGTGTCACGCGGTCAAGATCATCAGGTGTATCCACACCATGCGAATCGTCGGAGGTAACAACCGCCTTGATCGAATATCCGTTTTCCAGCCACCTGAGCTGTTCAAGGGCTTCTGCTTTTTCAAGCGCGGAAACATCGAGTTTTGTTATCTCAGCAAGCACATCCACGCGGTAAGCGTAAATGCCGATATGTTTGTAATAGGTATGCGTTTTAAGCCAGTTTTCAGTTTCCACGCCGCGCAAATAAGGAATTGTCTGCCTGCTGAAATATAAAACTTCCCCTCGCTTATTCAATACTGCTTTCGGAACATTTACGTTAAATAAAATATCTTCCGAATCAATAATTTTCACCAGTGTGGCGAGTTCTATTATGCCGTCCAACTCTTCGGCAAGGTTATTTATAGGCTCAGGACTAATAAATGGCTCGTCGCCTTGAATATTAATCACATAATCAAATTTTCCTTGCGTTTTTGTCAAAGCCTCATAACATCTGTCTGTCCCGCTTTGATGATCAGTAGTAGTCATAACCGCTGTTCCGCCAAAATTTTCCACATGGCCAAAAATTCTTTCGTCGTCGGTTGCTACGATAACCTGACTGAGTTGTGTAGCTTTGGAAGATTGTTCATAGACACGCTGAATCATCGATTTTCCCCCGATATCGACCAATGCCTTGGCGGGAAAACGGGTAGACGCATAGCGAGCCGGTATTATACCTAGTATTTGCACGTGTTTATAGTTTGAATGATATTATCCGAAATTTTGTTTCAAAATAAAGCTAAAAATTGCAAAAAGTTTTTTCACATACGTTCTCACAAAATATTTGGCGGATACTTCCTCACCCCGACCCATATAGCAATGAATGGGCTATAGAATTGCGGGAAAGTTCGGAAAAGAAAGTGTCATTTGCGATAATTGATCTGTCTATTCCGGGATTACGCTGGCAAGTTACGCCAGAAGGCGCAGATTGGTGGACTTCGTTGACAGCATTTTCAAATCAGCATTTGTTTTTACATAATTATCGCTATCCGGATTTGCCTCAGCCAACGGATTTGCTGTCGGTCTCTGCCATGGACGGCAATTTACTTTGGGCATTGCCTAATTACGTACTGGTCCGGACGTTAGATGGAAAAGAAGTGGAGGTTGCAACCCAGCGGGGAGATAAATTTCAATATGCGATCTGCGATGCTGATTCGGCTGAATTGTCGGAGCTTTCTGGGGATATGAAACAAACTTCTCAGGAAATAATTTTAAAACAACCTGTTCGTTACAAGGAAAAGAATGTCTATTTTGAGCGACTGTCGTCCTTTTTATCGGAAACTGTGGGTATTTCCCGACCCATTTGTATCGATTATCTGGACGAAAGGCCCTATATGATGTTTTCTTATTATATTTACGAGCAAGAAAAGATAGTACAATATCTTCTTATCGTGACAGATAAAAAGGAAATCGTATTTCAGGAGCGGTTATCAGAAGGACGCGATGGCGTTGGCCAGTCGACCATGTTGCTGAAAAACGGAGTGTTGGTATATCTAAAAAATAATAATGAATTTTCGAGTTTAACATTTTCTGACTGAATGAAATACATAGTGTACCTAGCCATTTTGGCAGGTTTTTTAACAGGAGCGGTGAATGCCCGTGCGAATGGTGTTAGTGCAGTGGATTCGATAGGGTTTGAGAAGGTAGGAGGTAAGATTTATGTTTTGCATAAGGTAAATCAAGGTCAGACTATGTTTGCTGTTGTGAGGCAGTATGGTACAACCATACAGGCACTTCGTGATGCAAATCCCGGGATTAGTGATGCTGTCCAATTAGGACAAACGCTTCGAGTTCCCTACACACCGAGAGTTAGTAAAAAAGAAGCAAAAAAGGAAGAAGCTAAAAAAGAGGAAGTGAAACCTGCGGCAAAGGATGCAAAACCGTTACCTCCACCAGCGTCGACAACTTCGACGGCTGATGCTAAGGTTGCTGTTGCCCCTAACGGAATTCACAAAGTTGAAGCGGGACAAACACTTTACCGTGTTGCAGTAAAATATGGCGTTTTGATGGCAGATATCCGCAAATGGAATAATCTGAAAGATGATAATTTGACAGAAGGGCAAGAGCTGATTGTTAGCGAGAAAGGTGCAGAAAAAACGAAACCAGTTCCGGTACCGGAGCCTAAAAAGGTCGTAACAAATGTTGTGAAAGACTCTGTTCGGGCCAAGGCAGCAGTTGCAGAAAAAGTGATGAAACCGGTTGAGGAGGTTGCTCCTCCAAAAGTTGTGACAGGGAAACGGAAATCAGAATCCGGGCTGGCAGAAGTTATCGAAACAGACGAGAGTACGAGTAAATTTCTTGCACTCCACCGAAATGCTCCAATCGGCGCGTTGGTTGAAGTTTTGAACGAATACAATCAGGAAAAAATCATTGTGCGTGTTATCGGTAGAATTCCGGAAACCAGCGTTAATGATGATATCATCATCAAGTTATCGTCCCGTGCCTTTGAAAAAGTTTCGCCGAATAGTAAGCGTTTCAGGGCAGTGATCAGCTATTTGGAGACCAATTAGCGGAACGAGGAAATTTTAAGAAGGCGGATTGGTTTATCAATCAGATATCATAAGTCTCTCATCACAAATTAAATTCTGAAAATACACGTAAATGAAACATTCACCCGAGTTCAGATCAAAAAGAGAAGAAGAAAGAGCAGCACTGAAAAAGACTACCGGATATAAATTGTGGAGTGTTTTGTTTACACTCATGTATCCTTTTGTCGCTGTTTTTACTTTCGTTTTTTCTTGCATCGTCATGTTCTTCTCGGGGATTTCGAAAGCTTTGGCTTATGTGTTAGGAAAAAGTCATGCTGAACATTGAAGTTGAATTAACGCCCATATCACAATCTATTACCGATTTACTGGAATCAAAAGCTGAGGAATACAATCAGCCGGATTTTATTCCTCACGATCCCATCAGTATTCCGCATCGATTTTCTAAAAAGCAAGATATAGAAATTATGGGTTTCTGGGCCGCGGTGCTTGCCTGGGGACAGAGAAAAACGATTATTAACAAATGTCTGGAATTATCAGAATTGATGGATCACGCGCCTTATGACTTTGTTAAAAACCACCAGGACAGTGATCTTGAAAAATTTTTAAATTTCAAGCACCGGACGTTCAACGCTACGGATACGCTTTACTTTCTCCATTTCTTTCAAAATTTTTATAAACAACACGACTCTCTGGAATATGCTTTCAGCAGCCATATGTCGGCAACTGATGTTACCATCGAAAACGGACTGATAGGTTTTCATGACCTTTTCAGCGACTCAGAAAATTTCCCCATCAGAACTAGGAAACATATTGCCACGCCGGTGCGGAAATCATCCTGTAAGCGATTAAATATGTTTTTACGATGGATGGTGAGAAAAGATAACAAAGGTGTTGATTTTGGGATATGGGATACGATTATGCCATCGCAATTGGTTTGTCCCTGTGATGTTCACGTGGATAGAATCGCCAGGAAATTGGGTTTGATTCAAAGACCGATAACGGATTGGCGAACAGCAACCGAATTAACAGGATCCCTGCGCATGTTAAATCCAAACGATCCGGTTTTGTACGATTTCGCCTTATTTGGTTTGGGCATTGAAGGTTTCGCGAAGGAAGATTTTCTAATTTAAAAGCAAAAGATTTTTGATATAACACTGTCACCCTTTCAGGGTTTTGACGGTTGCTCAACTTATCGTCAACTACAATACTTTCATCCCTTCGGGATTGTATAAAAAAATCAAAAATATATTAGAATCGAAAACCGAATTCCAGAACAATCAAGACTTGGCATTAATTTGGAAAACAAACCCGAAGGGTTGAAATTATTATAGAGGATGATCCAATGAGCCGGGATCCAACCCCGAAGTGGGTGACATAACCCACTCTGGAATTCGAATTAAGCTTTGCACGCGTTAAATCCAACGATCCGGTTTTGTACGATTTCGCATTGTTTGGTTTAGGGATTGAAGGTTTCGCCAATGAGGAATTTTTAATTCGAAATGAGATTTTTGGAATTAATTCTGTCACCCTTTCAGGGTTTTGACGGTTGCTCACCTTATCGTCAACTACAATACTTTCATCCCTTCGGGATTGTATAAAAAGATCAAAAATATATTAGAATCGAAAACCAAATTCCAGAACAATCAAGGCTTGGCCATAATCTGGAAAACAAACCCGAAGGGTTGAAATTATTATAGAGGATGATCCCGTGAGCCGGGATCCAAACCCCGAAGTGGGTGACATATCCCGCTCGGGAATTCGATTTGATAGCCATGCTGGGCACTTTAAATCCAAACGATCCTGTTTTATACGATTTCGCATGATTTGGTTTTGGGATTGAACGTTTGGTTAAGGAGGAATTTTATAATTGGAACTATGTCTTAGGTATTAATATTGTCACCCTTTCAGGGTTTGGATAGTTGATTTTTCTCTTTTCTATAATAATTTCATCCCTTCGGGATTGTGCTATATCCTGATATAGCGAAACTAAAAACTATTAGTAATTCTGTCTAAAAACAAACCCGAAGGGTTGACAGTATTATAGGGATGATAGAATGAGCCTGGACCCAAACCCCGAAGTGGGTGACATAACTCGCTCGTGAAGTCGAATTAGGCTTTGCACACGCTAAATCCAAACGATTCGGTTTTATACAATTTCGCATGATTTGGTCTAGGAATTGAAGGGTTCGCTAAGGAAGATTTCCTAATTTGAAAGCAGAAGATTTTTACATAACACTGTCACCCTTTCAGGGTTTTGACGGTTGCTCTCTTCATCTTCAACTACAATACTTTCATCCCTTCGGGATTGTATAAAAAATTCAAAAATATATTAGAATCGAAACCACAAATGCCAGAATAATTTATGGCTTGCGGCCATCTGGAAAACAAACCCGAAGGGTTGAAATTATTATGGAGGATGATCCAATGAGCCGGGATCCAAACCCCGAAGTGGGTGACATATCCCGCTCGGGAATTCGATTTGATAGCCATGCTGGACACTTTAAATCCAAACGATCCTGTTTTGTGCGATTTCGCTTTATTTGGTTTAGGAATTGAAGGGTTCGCTAAGGAAGATTTTCTAATTTGAAAGCAAAAGATAATTTGATATAACGCTGTCACCCTTTCAGGGTTTTGACGGTTGTTCACTTCATCTTCAACTACAATAATTTCATCCCTTCGGGATTGTGCTATATCCTGATATATCGAAACTAAAAACGATTAGTAATTCTGTCTAAAAACAAACCCGAAGGGTTGACAGTATTATAGGAATGATAGAATGAGCCGAGACCCAATCCCCGAAGTTGGTGATATAACTCGCTCGCGAATTTTAGGCAATTCATTGTAAATAAAACGAAACAATAAAAAATCCCTGACAGCGAAACTGACAGGGATTTTTTATTGAATAATTTAAAGTCAAAACTACATGGCGTTTTCTTTGAATTCAATGGAATCAATTGCGAAAAGCGGCTTTCCGTTTGCTTGCGGATTTTTATAAACAAAAACGACTTTGTGTTTTTTGTTATCCACCGGAGCGGTCGTAGCGAGATTAATCGTGCCAGATGTTTCAACTTTTGCCTCGCCGATTTTTAATCCGGAAGGTGAATCAAGTCTTGCTTCCAAAGTTCCGCCTGCTGTTCTTTCCGAACTAACTACGGCAACGGACATGCTCGAAATTCCGGTAAGATCTATATCATCAAAAGCGATAAAACTTCCATCCGCTGAACCTAAAACAACTTCGGGGCCAGCAGGTGTTTTAAACTTCATAAAGCCCTTACCATCATCCAACGTATTTGCCTGGATTTTTGCAGGGCGTAACGCTACTGTTTTCGATCCCGTTAAAGGCCCCATCGAACCATTGCCTTTGTCGGTATAACTTGCTGTGAAAATATACGAACCGTCTTTTTTCTTGGCTTCTGTTACATACGAACTTTTCAAAGGCTTCTTCTCAACAACCTGTTTTTTAGAAAGGGACAAAATGTATTTAACCATTTCTTCAACTTCTTCCGGTTTGTGTTGCGGATGGGCAGCCATCGCTTGTTCTCCCCAAACTCCGCCTCCTCCTTTGATCACCTTGTCCGTTAGGGTTTTTAGTGAATTTCTTTCCTTTTCATATCTTTTTGCAACTTCTATATAGGCAGGACCGATGGATTTTTTGTCTACCGAGTGGCAGGCTTTGCAGTCACTTAGTTCAATAAGACGCTTTCCTGTATCAAATCCTGTATTTGCCTGGTGTCCTTGTGCGAGAACCGTTTTGTCGTAACCTTCCAGATAGTTAATTGTCAGTGTTACTTCGTCTTCGGGAATTGACTTTTTTACCAGACTTCCGTCTTCTTTGTCAATAACGGCAACTTCATAATTAACAGGCTTGTCATTCCAATAAAATGTTTTATTTCCTTTTATGGCTACGTCGACCTGTGGAATTGCATTACCAGCCTTAATTATCACTTCCGAAGTATTGCTGTTCCCGGCATTGTCTGTCACTTTCAGAATGGCAGTGTACTCACCCGCTTTGGTATATGTAAAAGTAGGATTTGGTAAAGCGCTTTTTCCTAAACCTTTACCAAACGACCATTCGTATTTTACAGGATCTCCATCATAATCAATAGACCCTTTTGATGAAAACGTTACTTTTAATGGAACAGCACCAGTCGTGTTTGTTGCTTTCGCAGCTGCGACCGGAACGCGATTTCCTGCGTTGTAAGTGATATGTGAAAGACTGGCCTCATCGTTTTGGGCAAACCAGTTCGGGCCATATTCCAATGTATACAAAGATCCATCATTGGCAAACTGCATATCGATCGGATGACTGAACTTACCGTTCGGCATGAAACGCTCCATGTTCACCAAATTTCCTTCTTTATCCATCGTCACCACATTAATATAGTCGCGAATCCAGTCGTAAGCGAAGAATTTTCCGTTGTAATAATTTGGGAATTTGCTTTTACTTTCCTGATAGTCATTAGAATAAAAGACAGGTCCGGCCATGGCATTACGGCCACCTTTTCCAACGATCGGACCAAATTCAGGCGAATCGGCGTATGGATAATAAATAAACGCAGGCTGTGCTGGCGGCAGCTTTTTCAATCCTGTATTGTGTGGCGAATCGTTGATCGGTGCGGCCGGATCGAATGGTTTGCCGGAAGTGCTATCGGCGAAATTAAACTCGATATATGGTTTATTGTCGGCTATAAATAGTGGATAACCAAAATAACCTGCTTTTTTTGCCTGGTTCACTTCATCATAACCGCGAGGGCCACGCTTTGGATCATCGTTTGAAGCATCAGGTCCAACATCACCCCAATACACATAACCGGTGTGCTGATCAACCGAAATACGATAAGGGTTACGGGTTCCCATCACATAAATTTCTGGTCGTGTTTTATCTGTGCCTGCTGAAAAGAGGTTTCCTTCCGGAATGTCATAAAGATTAGTTCCGCCTGGCATATTCGCACGACGATCGCCGTAACGAGGTTTGATACGCAGAATTTTTCCTCTCAAAGAGTTTGTATTGGAAGAAGAATGGCGGCCATCCCAGCCTTCACGCCCCAGGCGTCCATCAATTGGACCATATCCGTTGGACTGGAATGGGTTAACATCGTCGCCTGTTGACAGGTAAAGATTTCCTTTCGCATCCCAGGCGATCGAACCGCCCGTATGGCAGCAATCTGTCCTTTTAACAGGTACCGTCAATAATGTCTCCTCTGTCGATAAAAGCAATGTATCCTTCACGTCGTCATATTTGAAACGTGATAAGTGTTGTGCGGTATCTGCCTCACTTGATGGAGGAGAATAGTATAAATAAACCAATTTATTCGTTTTGAAATTTGGGTCAATATTCAAACCCATCAGACCGTATTCCTGTTTAACATAAACCGGAATTTCGGCAGCGATCTTCATTTTTCCCGTCTTAGGATTGTACAGTTTCAGCTTTCCTTTTCTTTCAGCTACCAAAACGCGCTGGTCATCCAGAACGACTAATTCCGTCGGTTCATCCAGTTTGCTTACCAATACTTTTTTAGTAAAACGGTTTTCTTCCGGGCGTGCTTTTGAATAATCAAGCGAGGAAGTCATTACGTAATTTAAACCTCCGGTCAGGTGTTTTAAAAATACAGGATTCAAAAAAGTAGCATCTTCGTGGCCGAAGTTGGTATAAAATGCTTTTCCTCCATCATATTCATGGAACCATGACATGGGGTGGTTATCTCCCATTTTGCCATCTTTATATGATTTTTCATCAATGTTCACAAGAACCGTAACCTGAGGGTTGAAGGTTTTAAAATCATAAAATTCGTCTTTAATTTTCCAGCGATCAGGAAAGCCTTCCATAGAAGGATGATTTTTATTTACAGCATATGCCTCACCTTCCTGAACATTAGGATTTCCCGGGTGACTTGCAAAATAAGCACCTGCCAGTTTGTTATACCATTGCCAGTCATATTCGGTGTCAGTCGCTGCGTGAATGCCGAGGTAACCGCCGCCAGCCTGAATATAATGTTCAAAAGCTTCCTGCTGGGTATCGTTTAGAATATTTCCGGTCGTATTAAGAAATATAACGGCGCTGTATTTTCTCAGGTTTTTTTCTGTAAAAACAGTTGCGTTTTCTGTGGTATCTACACCGAAACCGTTTTCTTTACCTAATTTAATAAGTGCGGTCCGGCCGGCCGGAATTGAAGTATGCCGGAAACCTGCGGTTTTAGAGAATACAAGAATACGTTTTTCAGGGGTGACTTTTTGAGCAATTGCGGCAAAACAAACACAAGAGGCGAGAAAAAATGCGCTCAGGTATCTCATAGGTTTTGAAGATAAATAATATTTCATTATCGGTTTATTGGGTTTTTGTAACAAGTCATGGATTACTTTGGAGTAGAGTTTTCTAGACAAAATAGTTGATTTCCCGGAAGGATACAAAGTATTAAATAAAAAAACCTATCAGTCATAAGAACGATAGGTTTTTATTATACTTGTTATTAAGACAACTATTTATTTAAAGTCCTAAAATTCTGCGGTTAAAGGCTTCATCAGCACCTGTACCTGCGAAATCGTCAAAGGCTTTTGTCGTGACTTCAATAATATGGTTCGCAATAAAGGGAGCGCCTTCCGCAGCACCCTGTTCCGGCGATTTGATGCAGCATTCCCACTCTAATACTGCCCAGCTGTCATAATCATACTGTGAAAGTTTGGAGAAAATACTCGGGAAATCCACCTGCCCATCCCCCAGAGAACGGAAACGACCAGCGCGGTCAGCCCAACCTGCAAATCCGCTGTATACACCTTGTTTTCCGGTTGGATTGAATTCAGCATCTTTCACATGGAACGCTTTGATACGGTCGTGGTAAAGATCGATGAATTGCAGATAATCGAGCTGCTGCAATACGAAATGGCTAGGGTCATAATTAATATTTGCTCTTGAATGACCGTCCAGATAATCTACGAACATTTCGAAAGTAGCACCATCAAAAAGATCTTCGCCAGGGTGAAGTTCGTAACAAACATCCACGCCGTTTTCGTCGTAAACATCCAAAATTGGTTTCCAGCGCGCTGCAAGTTCTTTAAAAGCAGTTTCAACCAATCCCGCCGGGCGCTGAGGCCATGGATAAAGGAATGGCCAGGCCAGGGCACCTGAGAATGTCGCGCTTGCTGTAAGTCCAAGATTTTTACTGGCAACAGCCGTATATTTTAGCTGCTGAACAGCCCACTCGGCTCTTGCTTTTGGATTTTTGCGTACTTCCGGAATAGCGAAACCATCATACATATCGTCGTAAACAGGATGAGAGGCCACAAGCTGTCCGATAATATGCGAAGCAAGCTCTGTAATTTCCAGACCTTTGTCTTTCAATTTTCCTTTCAGTTCGTCAGCATAAGTCTGAGATTCTGCAGCAAGTTTTACATCAATAATCCTTGGGTCCCAAATCGGCAACTGAACGCCTTTATACCCAAGATCGGCCATATAAGTCGTTAAACCGTCAAGCGTATTAAACGGAGCTTCGTCACCCAAAAATTGAGCAAGGAAAATTCCTGGTCCTTTTATAGTTTTCATGAGTTTTAATGTTGAATGATGGAATGAGTGAATTGGAGAATGATAGAATGAGTGAATGATAGAATGGGCGGATACAAACTAAGTGGCTCAAATCGTTTTTTTTTGGATTTGGAGAGAATTCTTAAATGTATTCAAAGAATCAATCCTTGTCAATCAACATCGAATGAGCCAAACATTCACTCATTCACTCATTCTATCATTCACTCATTACTATTGTCTCGAATTACTTCTCGCTTTGGATAAAATTTTTAAAATTTCTTCTGCTTCATTCATTAAATTATTTATTTTTTCAATCGGTAAGATTCCGGAATCTGAAATTATTTCGAGCCAGAATAACGATTCGTCAGCTTCTTCAACCGTAATACTTAGTTTGGCAAAAAAACTCTCTGTTACTCCGGGCTCTGCATACCGCCCGATAATTTGCTCCGACTGATGACGCTGATCTCAGAAATTGTTTTCCAATAATACGGGCTTCTTCCGAAGAAGGCAGCGCCTTAAATAACTTTATACTTCTTAGAACAAACTGCTTAGTTCTATCCTTCAAAGCACTTACAAATTCTTCCTTAGTGTGTGTCATTTTAATGTTGAAGGATAGAGTTATAGAATGTGGGAATGATAGAATGAGTGAATGATAGAATGGACGGATACAAACTAAGTGGCTCGAATCGCTTTTTTTTGGATTTGGAGAGAATTCTTAAATGTATTCAAAGAATCAATCCTTATCAATCAACATCGAATGAGCCAAACATTCACTCATTCACTCATTCACTCATTCACTCATTCTATCATTCACTCATTCAAAATTATACAGCCACCCACGCTTGTTTTTTGTTGCTTTCCAGGATTCTTTCACAGATCAGCAACTCGCGGTAACCGTCTGCGAAGGTTGGGAAAGTAGGGTTTTCAGGTTGTTTGCCTTCTGCGATGGCAGCGTAGACTTCTTTGAACATCTGTTTCGATGTATCCGGGAAGCCTTCGTTATGTCCGCCTGGGAATGTGATCAATGAACGGACATCGTCGTTCACAAGCGATGGATCACGCATTAATATTTCATTGCTCTTATCGCGGTTACCAATCCACATTTCGTTTGGCGCCTCAGAAGTCCAGTTGAATGTTTTCTTTGAACCAGAGATTTCCAGAGTCATACGGTTTTTACGACCGGCAGAAACCTGTGACACCGTGATTACCCCTTTGCTTCCGTTATCAAAACGAAGCAGCACGTTTGCGTGATCCTCTGTTGTGATAGGCACATCAGCATAATCTTCCGGCTGAAGCATTTTGCCTGAATAAGTTTCCACCGCTTTCAACGGCTTCTTCCGTGTCTTGTGGATTGTATTAAAATCTGCAAGAACTTCAACCGTTTTCAGGCCAGTGATATATTCCAGTATATCCATCAAGTGAGAACCGATGTCTGCAATGGCGCGGGAATCGCCTGATTTGTCTGGTTCAAGTCGCCAGTTATAATCCGTTTCGTAGAATAACCAATCCTGAAGATAAGAACCGATGAAAGAATAAATTTCTCCAAGCTCTCCACGCTCACGCATTGATTTCATCTGGCGTGCCAACGGGTAGTAACGCAGGTTAAAATGAACGGCATTTACCAAACCAGTTTTGGCAGCAAGCGCAACAAGTTCTTCCGCTTCAACAAGATCCTTAGCTAACGGCTTTTCACAAATTACGTGTTTGCCAGCCAATAAAGCTGCTTTTGATTGGGAAAAGTGAAGGAAGTTAGGTGTACAAATATGGATCGCCTGAATATCGTCCTGTTTAAGCAACTCATCAAATGTATAAGAACGGGCAATTCCCAATGCGTCTGCTTTTTCTTTGGCTGCCTCAGCAGTTACTTCACAGAGCGCAGCTACTTCTACATTAGGAAGTCGTCTAAGCGCTTCGATATGGGCAGGGCCGATAAAACCGGTACCAACTACACCAACTTTTATTTTAGTCATAAAAAAGGTAAAAGGATTGTGAAAAATATTTTAAAGGTATGGGATATGCTCAAAATTCAAAAAGAAGACCAGAACAAGTTCCGATCTTCAAATATAGATTTTTCCAACATCTACTCAAATGTTGTCCACTTTGTGTCAGATTTATCAGAAGCGATTACAGTTTGTACAAACTTCATTCCGCGTAAACCATCCTGAGCCGTCGGAAAATCATAAACCGGATCGGCCTTTTTACCTTCCCAGTGGGCACGGACATGAAGGGCAAAGTTGCGGTATAGATTAGCAAATGCTTCAAAGTATCCTTCCGGATGACCGGCAGGAATGCGGGTATGCACCTGGGCAGCTTTTGACAGATTACCAACTCCGGTACGGATCAGTCTGACGCCTTGCTGTGTTTTATGGATCAGCGTGTTAGGTTCCATTTGCCTCCATTGCAAACCTCCTGTTTCTCCGTAAACACGGATGTTCAGGTCATTTTCTTCTCCATTCGCAATCTGGCTGTTTTGAAGAATACCTTTTGCGCCATTGTCAAAACGAAGCAAAACGTTGGCGTCGTCATCAAGCTGGCGGCCTTCAACGAAAATGGTCAGATCTGCACAAAGTTGTGTGATTCTTAATCCTGTGATATATTCAGCAAGATTTTCAGCATGCGTTCCGATGTCCCCCAAGCCTCCACCCGCACCTGATTTGCTTGGGTCCGTTCTCCATGCAGCTTGTTTGTTTCCGGTTACTTCCACCAATGTAGACAACCATCCCTGCGGATATTCTACAATCACTTTACGAACTTTTCCAATGGCACCCGAAGCAATCATTTCTTTTGCTTCTTTCACCATAGGGTATCCGGTATAATTGTGGGTCAGGCAGAATACCAAACCGGTTTTTTCCACCAGTTCAACAATTTCTTCTGCTTCCTCAACAGTTAGTGTTATGGGTTTATCACAAACTACGTGAAAACCATTTTCGAGAGCCAGCTTTGTTGGGGCAGCGTGAACGTGATTAGGAGTTACAATGGATACAAAATCCATGCGTTCACCTTCGGGAAGCTGTTTTTCTCTAAGGATCATCTCCTCAAAATTCGCATAAACGCGGTCATCGGGTAAATAAAGGGCTCTTCCAGTTTCTTTCGATTTATCGGGAGACGAGCTAAAAGCACCGCAAACCAGTTCAATTTCTCCGTCCATGATAGCGGCACGACGGTGAACACCGCCGATAAAAGCGTCGAGCGTTCCACCCACCATACCCATCCTTATCTTTCGTGACATTCCTCTGGGTTTAAAGTTTCTAAAAAGATTTTACATTCAAAAGAGTAGTAACGGTCACTCTTACTTCTTACAAAGATATATTTAACATAGAAAAAATGTGTCTCAAAATGAAGATTGAGTAGTAGAATTAGCAATTATTTGTTTTTTTTGTGAAAATCTTACACAAAAATTATAACAATCCGTATTAACCTTTATTTCACTTAAATATTAAAACCTTTAGCTCACATGGCTCAAACTGTTAATCATTCCCGGCTGTTTCTCGCCAGTTGTCTTGCCATTATTACCACGGCCTTTTCCTTCAGTATCAGGGCAGGTATCCTTCCCCAGTTAGGAACAGAATTCGGCCTGTCAGCTGAGCAGTTAGGCTTTATCAATTCAATGTTCTTTTTCGGATTCCCGATTTCAATGATTATTGGTGGTATCGTTTATCACTCCGTAGGGCCAAAAATTATCATGCAGGTTGCAGTAGTAGCGCACACTTTGGGTATTATACTTACCATTTATGCAGGCGGTTACGCTGGTTTATTGATCTCAACATTCTTTATCGGATTTGGGAACGGTTGTACCGAAGCAGCCTGTAACCCGATGATCGCCGATATGTATACCAGCAGCAAATTAAATAAAATGCTTGGCCGGTTTCACATGTGGTTCCCGGGCGGGATTGTCATCGGTAGTTTGATCTCTAAATTCATGACCAGCGCCGGTTCATCATGGCAAACCCAAATTTGGATATTGATGCTTCCTACGGTAGTTTACGCATTCTTGTTCTTCGGCCAGGCATTCCCTAAGCCGAAAGTGGAAGGTGTAACTTCAATCGCGAAAAACTTCCAGGCGATGCTTACTCCATTATACATCTTCATATTCTGCTGTATGGCAATGACTGCCATTACCGAGTTTGGTCCTAACCAATGGGTTACAGTTGTTTTGAGCAGTAGCGGAGCAGATGCCATGTTAGTTTTAGCGTTAACCTTCGGTGTAATGACGCTTGGAAGACTTTTCACAGGACCAGTTGTGGCTCGTTTAGGACAAACAGGCGTTTTGTTTGGCGGTTCAATCCTGGCGGCGATAGGAATTTATATGTTTAGCACCGTGACAGGTCCTATTGCATATCTCGCAGCTGTGATTTTCGGTCTTGGCGTTTGTTTCAACTGGCCTATCATGATCGGGTTTGTAGCCCAGCGCGTACCTTTAAGTGGTGCCTTAGGAATGTCAATCATCGGTGGGGTAGGGATGTTGTCGACTTCGATCTTTCAACCATTTATCGGTGCTTGGATTGATGAGGCCAATGCTGAAAATGCAGCAAAAGGACTTACAGGATCGGCATTAGAACTTGCAGCTGGTCAGTCTACACTTGCAACTATGTTAACTTTCCCGCTGATATTGATCGTAGCGTTTATCATCTTATGGGCCTGGAAAGGTAATCCAAAATCTGGTGGGCATGTGGATGAAGCGCAATTGGCGCAACAGCCGCAGCTATAAATTCTTAGGTTACACTGAGGTAAAATGAGTTCAAAAAGAGGACCACAGAGAAATATAACTCTGTGGCCCTCTCTATTTTTCCTCTATGAATCTTCTTTTTAATTATGAAAATTATTTAAGTTTAACAATCGTAACACCCGCTCCACCGCGGTCCGGATGTTCGTCCTGCATACTTGAAACATGGGAATAGCCGCGCAAATGATTGCGTATGAGCGTCCGCAAAATCCCATCTCCTTTGCCATGTACGACGCGAAGTTCATCATAACCGAGCATGATTGCGTTGTCCATAAAGGAATCCAACACACCCAGCGCTTCTTCTCCACGTTTTCCGCGAATATCCAGATTGAAACTGAAATTCATCATCCGCTCATTCAGGTCAACGCCTTTGGAAGCTACTTTCAATTTCTTTTCACCTGTTGCCGCTTTGTAAGTTTTGTTGGAAACTTTTTCAAGACGGTTCAGTTTAATATTTGATTTCAAGTCACCAATACGTATTTCCGCATCTTTTCCTTTTAGCGCCAATACCTCGCCGATGGCGGTTTGCCCTGTAATTCTCACATAACTGCCGATCGTTATCGCTCCGTCCTCCGACTCAAAAACGTTATCCTCAGACGGAAGTTCTTCAACTTCTTCCAGAACAAGATTTTTCTTGCCGAACTTTTCCAGCTCTGTCCGGACTGTTTTGGTTTTTTCCTTCTCCGCCTTGTTTTCCTTGATTTCCCGAATCGTATTTTCAATCAGCTGATTGGCATCGGCAAGGAGATTTTTTGCCTTTTGTTTCGCGTCGTTAACAAGTTTCTTCTCGTTGTTTTCAAGACTGGATTTTAGTTTGGTATATTCTGAAAGTTGCTGCGCAAGTTTTCTTTCCTTAATACCCACCTCAATATTTTTCTCAGCAAAAACCTTCCGTTCAATATCCAGCTCTTTCAATAGTTTTTCAAAACTAACCTGCTGTTTTCCCAGTTTGTCTTTTGCACGATTGATCACTGTATTGGGCAACCCGATTTTCGATGCAATTTCAAATGCAAATGAACTTCCCGGTCTTCCAATTTCAAGCTGATAAATCGGTTCCAGATGTTCTCCGTCAAATCGCATCGCACCGTTTACCAAGCCTTCCGTTTTGTCTGCCAGGACCTTTAAATTTGTGTAATGCGTATTGATTACACCATAAGCACCAGACTTTGTCAGATCTTCCAGAATTGCCTCCGCAATAGCACCGCCAAGTCCCGGCTCGGTTCCCGTTCCGAATTCATCGATCAAAAATAGCGTCCTCTTATTGGCCAGCGTAAGGAAATAACGCATGTTGGTAAGATGTGAGCTGTATGTACTCAAATCATTTTCCAGTGATTGCTCATCACCGATATCAATAAAAATATTTTGAAAAAAACCAATCGAAGAACCGTCAGCCATAGGAACCAGCAACCCGCACTGAAACATGTACTGTATTAAACCAACTGTTTTCAGCGAAACAGATTTCCCTCCGGCGTTGGGTCCGGAAACGATTAAAATACGCTGTTTATCCTGCAATTCAATATTCAGCGGAACAACTTTTTTCCCTTGTTTTTGAAAAGATAAATGAAGCAACGGATGCCGGGCATCTTTCCAGTCAATGAACTGTTTGTTTACAAAAGTCGGATTTGTCGCATTCATTTGAATGGCAATTTTTGCTTTCGCCCGAAGAAAATCCATCAATCCTAAAAAAGCATAGGCCTTTTGTAAGTCCGGGACAAATGGCCGGAGCTGATCCGTAAGATGCATTAATATCCGGTTGATCTCCCGGCGCTCTTCATATTCAAGCTCACGAATTTCGTTGTTGGATTCAAAAACATCAGTCGGTTCTATAAAAACAGTTTGTCCTGTCGATGATTCATCATGAATAAAACCTTTCAATTTACGCTTATGCTCGGCTGCCAGCGGAATAACCATCCTGCCGTTACGCACAGTCAGCGAAACATCCTCGGTGATCCAGCCGCTGCTTTTAGCCGTGCGAAGCATCGTATCCAGTTTTTTCCTGATACCTGCTTGTTCTGAAATCAATTTTTTCCTGATCCGCGCTAATTCGGGTGAAGCTGTGTCGCGTATTTGTCCGCGGTCGTCAATTATTTTATCAATGGAATCTGTTATGGCTTTATCGACACGAACAGTTTTGGCGAATTCACTTAAAAGTGGAAAGGCTTCCGGTTCCTGATTTTCGAAAAAACGAAGACAAAGGCGAATGGTTTGCAGGGAAGCTTTCAAGTCTGAAAATTCTTCCAATGTTAAAAGCATACCCTCGATGGCCGCACGTTTCAAAAAAGGCGTCGCGTCCAGATAATTTTGTGATGGGAAATCTTCACCGATTTCCATCACTTTCTTCATTTCGGCGGTTTGGCTGACCAGTTTTTCAACCATCCCGAAGTTGTCTGAAAAGCGTATTTTTTCAATATAACTGCGTCCAAGCGGACTTATACAAGCTTCTTTTAAAAGTTCGCGCAGTTTGTCAAAACCTAACTTTTGTTCAATCGTATTGGGGTATAACATTTTCCTGTAATTCGAATTTTAGACGACCGGATTTTTGTTGATGATACAATCAGTCGTGATAATTATTTACTTAAATACACCCTGAACTTCCTGTTTTAAGAATGAAAGTGCATGGGTTGTAGGTTGTGTTTCTTTATTAATGACCTGCGCGAAAATCTTTTTTGCCAGCTCAGACGCCGGCGCCTCAGATTCTACTTCCGGTGCAGCCTGATTAATTACGGAGACAATCTCATTCATGGCATTTACGATATGTCCCCAGGCTTCGTCGCTAATGTAAATCTGCTGAGCAAGATTATGATTAAATTCTTCACGAATTTCGTGCAGGAGAATGTGTTGTAATTCCAGTGCGTTAGAAGCGGATGGTACTAATCTAAGCAACAAATTATTAGGCGTAATTCGTTCTAAAAACAGACACATTCGTTCATAGGCTTGCAGGCGCAGTGGCAGCGTTATTTCAGTATTTTTATTATGTAAATCAAAACGCTGTTTTTGAAAAATTTTTTCAGCAACTTGTGTAATCGTCATGTATATTCCATAGGTGAAAACGGCACCTATGATCACGACACTTAGTAACATATAAAATTCCATAGCCTGGTTAGCGGTAATTTAGTTTCGGGATGAAACGTAAAATTACAAGATAAACGAAAAAAGAAGGAAGAAAATAAATTAAATGCGAATTGAAAGGTGCAGTTTACTGTTAGCACTTAGGAAATCCTTGCCCAAGCCAGTGGTAAAGGCTATGCAGATTTTGCCACATTAAATATGACATCTTCATAAATCATACTGTCAATGGGTGATCCAGAAGAAAATTAATTGACCGAGTACATGGAAAACCCAATTCAGCTTACGGATAAAGCCAAAACTGAAATAATAACAACACTGCAAGCGAATAAAATACCCGATACATACGGGCTTAGAGTAGGCATACGCGGTGGCTCGTGCAGCGGCACATTTTTACTTGGCTTCGATACAGCTTCTGATTTTGATCAGATTTATAAAATAGATAACGTAAAAGTGATCATCGACAAAAGACATTTAATGTATGTGCTCGGCGTTCTGGTTGATTATGAAGAGGGTATGAACGGGAGCGGTTATACGGTTTCTGCCCCGGAGAAGAAATGAAAAACGACCAGAAAATTAAACAGTATTAGTCTTCAATAGTTACATGTTTCCAGTTTTCCCCTGAGCGAATTCTGTTCAATTGTGTATGCGTGATACCAAACTGCTTTGCAATCATTTTCAGGCGGTTATTGTCATTTTTAAGCAATTTTTTAATGATCCTGACCTTGCTTTCCGTCAGTTTGTAATTTTTGGTTCGGCGCGGGATTACACGATTTATAAAAGCAGGGTTTTCACGATTGTGATCGATCATCTCCGTTTTAGTTACCCATCTCAGGTTCTCGTAATAGTTATTTTGTTTTTCAAAATCTGTATGAATTACGAATGCGTGGTCGTCACTGGCTTTGTTAACAAAATGTTCTGCAACGAGCTTATGAACGTACCGGTTGATCGTCTTACCGCCAGCCGCACGAATGTTCAAAGAGCGATATCCCTGGATAACCGATCCTTTAATAATCGCACCATCTTTCGGGTTATTTTGAAAACTTTTTAACCTTCCGTAGTTGGACACTTCATAGTGAGGTGCATTTTCTATTTCGGCAAATATGATTTTAGCCCATTTCTCATTCCAAAAACTCCGGCTTATCGTTGGCTCATTCATTGGTTGACATTCGATTATTGTATTGAAAACTTTTTTAAAATATTGTAACGATCAAGTAATACCACAACGTTGAAGACTTAATACTAGTAATGAACGTTGTAAAACAAAAGTTTTTCTTATTTCTTTTTACTCATTATTGACAATGAAAATTACACTCATCATCGGCGCATCAAGTAACTCGACCAGGTATTCTTTTCTGGCGGCCCAAAAACTAAGAGCGATGGGGAATTCTGTTTTACTACTTGGTCGCAGAAAGGGATCAGTAGCGGGGCAGGAAATCCATATTCAGCCTTTGCCTTGGGAAAATATTGACACTATTACTTTGTATATCAATCCGGGTATTCAAACTACTTATTACGATTATATCGTCTCGCTGAAACCAAAACGTGTTATTTTTAATCCTGGTACAGAAAATCGTGAGTTTGAAGACATTTTGGCTTCTAAAAATATCGTACCAGTCAGAGCGTGCACTTTGGTAATGCTTTCAACCGGACAATACTGATATTAAAAAGGAGGGTAGTGGTAGAAAAGCAATAATTTATCAAAGCTCTTTTTTAACGCAAATTTACTTTTATGTGTTTTGAAATTTAAACTAAAGTAGAATTAATTTCATTCTCTGCACGTTCTCTACCATTTAATAAGCGCTGACGCCCACGTAAACCCGCTTCCAAAAGCTGCAAGGCATACAAGATCACCATCTTTGATCCTTCCAGCTTCCCAGGCCTCAGCAAGTGCAATGGGTATAGAGGCTGCAGTCGTGTTCCCAAAGCGTTGAATATTGTTGACAACTTGTTCTTCGGCAAGTCCCATCTGTTGCCTTACATACTCACTGATGCGAATATTCGCCTGGTGTGGTACCAAAATATTCACATCCGAAGATTGAAATCCATTAGCATCCAACGCTTCATTGATCACTTCCCCAAACCTGACGATGGCGTGTTTGAATACCGTGTTTCCATTCATGTGTACGTTAAATCCGCCTTCATCAATCATTTCTGTTGTGGCAGTTCTTCCCGGTCGGCTGCTGCCCGGTTCTTTCACAAAAAGATCTTCCGCGAATCTTCCATCGGCATGTAAATGTGTTGACAAAATCCGGTGACTTTCATCTGAGGTCGCCTGTAAAACTGCTGCGCCTGCACCATCTCCAAAAATCACCGCAGTATTTCTGCCGGCAGTGCTTTTGTCGATCCAGGAAGACTGGATTTCTGAACCAACGACCAACGCAGTTTTATACATTCCTGATTTGATAAACTGATCCGCGATGGAGAGCGCGTAAACGAATCCCGAACATTGCTGACGAATGTCGATCACAGGTATACCGTCCATGCCTAATTCTCTCTGCATCAAAAAGGCAGAGCCCGGGAAAAAATAATCCGGTGTGATGGTGGCGTACACGATAACATCAACCGCATCCGCAGCGATTCCTGCTCTTTCTAGTGCCTGCTTTGAAGCCGCGGCGGCCATACTGTAATTGGTATCTTTTCCGTATTCAAAATACCGACGCTCTTTTATGCCCGTCCTTTCCTGAATCCATTCATCGGACGTTTCCATCCATTTGGTCAGATCGTCATTTGTAACGATGTTGTCAGGAACATAATAACCAAGGCCGGTAATACGGGAAAATGTCATGCGGAATATAATTTGTGTATTTTAAGCAATTCACTAAAATCAGACCATTACACTTAGTATACCGATAGTTATACATCACCTGTCAGTAACTTCAAAACGGATTTGTCTGATCAAACACAAATTTGCAACAAAAAGTCTTTGTTACCAATTCACGCACTTTTTTTAGTGAGATTGGCTGTAACTGATAAAATGATATAGATTACTAAAATCAGGGGAACCGCGAGAATTTTAAAAAAGGCGAGAAGTAAAATCGTCAACAGAAGAAATGAATAGCGGAATTCATTTCCCTGCCAGCCGAAAGATTTGAATTTTAATGCGATAAGTTTTATCTCCGCGATGAGCAGATAAGACATTACAACTGTCAGGAGCAGTAAATTGTTTGTATTGACAATTAATGTTTTCCAATATTCGTCCTGCGTTAGGACAATGACGGGAAGTGAGGCAATTAATAAAGCGTTCGCCGGCGTTGGCACTCCGATAAAGGAATCGCTCTGGCGTGGATCGTTGTTGAACTTTGCGAGGCGGATGGCAGAGAAAATTGCAATTAAAAAAGCAGGATATGCTTTCCAGATCCCCGGCAGGTCGGGGATGCTCTGCATTAATAACTGGTAAATAATAATGGATGGCAAAAGTCCGAAGGTGACCATATCAGCAAGAGAGTCCAGGTCTCGGCCAATGGGCGAACTTACTTTCAGGATTCGCGCAACGAAGCCATCAAAAAAATCGAAAATGAGCGCAACTCCAATCAGACCGCAGGAAATAATAATGTTATTGTGAAACGCCTCCACCACACCAATACAACCGCAAAGCAGATTAAGGCAAGTAAGTACGTTTGGAATATGACGAAGAAACATTTTATAATTTTTCAATACAGGGTTGAGATTCGGGTACTTAATCGAAAATCCAATCAGGGCAACTTTTTTGTAAAGCTATTTTAGAAATGGATTATTCTTCTTTTCAAACCCAATGGTCGTTGGCTCCATGTGGCCCGCGTAAACAGTGTAACCATCTGCCAGCGTAAAAAGTTTGGATTTGATACTATCAATTAGTGTATCGAAATCACCACCCGGGAGATCCGTCCGGCCAATACTTTGTCTGAAAAGTACATCACCACCAATTACAAATTGCTGTTCATCATTTACAAAAGCTACATGACCGGGAGCATGACCGGGCACGAAGATCAGGCGAAGGGAAGAATTTCCAAAAGTTACAACATCGCCTTCATCAAAATATGAATCAATTTCCGGTTCATCAAATCCTGAAAAGCCATAATTTGATGCATAGGTTTTCACCGCTTTCAACAATGGTTCATCGATTTTATGCAGTGAAAATGGAATATCATATTTTGCTTTGACCGCAGCCACTCCCAGCACATGATCAATATGCGCATGGGTATTGACAATTCTGACCGGTTTTAAAGCATTGGATTCAATGAAATCGTAAAGTTGCTGATATTCCGCTTTGTCGTAACAGCCCGGATCGATAATGATCGCTTCGTTGGTTTCATCATACAATAAATAAGTATTTTCCGAAAAAGGATTGAAGACAAAAGACTTGATCTGTATCATTATTTCAAACGTAAAAGATGGGAGAATTCCCGGCAGTATATCTGTGCGAAGTTACGAAATGGAATGTAAACAGCGTCTAATAGTCGCGTTTTTCACTTACGGCTGCATATATGCGGTCAAAAAATAGCAAAATTTGACCTTTGTATTTTGTTTCAGTACCTACACACAGCCAGATTTCTCCGGCAGCATTTGGTTTTACTTCCACGGCGAGATTTGCATTATCCCTGACAATGCTTCGATAAGCGACAGAATCTAATTTATTTCCTGCATTTCCCAAAAGAAGCATTTCTGTTCCGTTTCTGCCAATGGCACCTTTCAGGATCGATGTATTGTAATAACCTGACGATAATACTTTTTTAGGTTCCTCCGTTGACGCACCTGCTTTTATATAGGTGATTCTGCCGGAGCTGCCAACAGTATCGGGGTAGCTTGTTGATAAATTTATTCTATATGCAACCTTGTAAGTAAGGGTGGGATCCAGGCCTGTTATTTTCCGTTTGATAAACCAGAAAAGACTGTCACCTGTATTGGTTCCCTCAACCCGCAGACCACGTAAAGTGCTATCAGTTCTGAAAGGTATGTTGGCGAGGGAGATATTGAATTTTACCGAGGAGTCTTGTCCTGATTCATAGTAAGCAAAATCTCCGGTCCAATCATCTGTGGCCTCCTGAAAGGTGCTGTCAAAGAATGTGATAGGCAGCGGATCCGCGGCGTTATTACACGCAACAAAATAAATGGCTATAATCAAACCCACCAATACGATCCACTTTTTCATGCTTTGCAATCTACTTTTAAATCAATTATTGTTCCCGAACTGTAACTTTTATCATATCATAATAGAGAACGGTTCTTCCTTTGTAACGCGTGTCTTCGCCGATGCAAACCCAGATTTTTCCATCGCTGCCTGGTTTTACAGAAATATTTTTTGAACTGCTGTTACGATTGACCAACTGATATACCGGTCTTGCAGAATTATTCACCAAATTACCAATAATAGACATTTCTGCACCATCCTGATTCCATAGTCCCTTTTTTATGGAAAGGTTATAAAATCCGTTTAAGAGCCTTTTCACGGGTTCCGAAGCGGACGCGCCAGCTTTCAAATTAATTGTGGTACCAACAGCACCGGGAAGATCCGGGAAATTTGTGGCGAGGTTGATATCGAAAGATACGTCATAAGTTTTTTCCGGATTAAGGCCGGCGATTTCCTTTTTGAGAAAAAGAAAAATGCTGTCGCCCACATTTGTTCCTTCCAGCCTGAGACTCCATTTCAGGGAATCTATATCACTTGGCAGAGAATCGCGCTCCATGGCAAACGCCACTTTTGTGGTATCGGCCCGGTTGTAAAGTGCATAGTCGCCAGTCCATCCTTCCACGCCTGACTGGAATTCCGAGGTCATGGTCCTGACTGGATCCACGTTATTTCTTTCCTCACTGTTGCAGGCTGACAGGCTTAACAATATGACCAGTTTTGCCCACGTCAAATATTTCTTCATCAAATTTATTTTCTTTGCGTAGACAAAACTAGTCGAATTATGGAGACGACGGACTAATTAATTACCTTTTCAGCAATGGTCGTTTTGATTTTGTCGTAGTATAATCTTGTTAAACCTTCATATCCCGAATCAGTTCCAACGCATAGCCAGATTTCTCCGTTGGCATTTGCCTTTACTTCCAGAGGTTTTGCCATGTTGTCACGCTGAACAATTTTGTAATCCTCCTTTTCCAGGCCGTTCGCAATGTTACCAAGGATCAAAAAATCTTTTCCTTCCTGCGACTGCGCTCCTTTATCCAGATTGAAATGGTAAAAACCGTCTTCCAGTTTTTTTGCCGGTTCAATCGTCGAAGCGCCGGCTTTCAAATAAACCGAACTGCCTGGGGAACCACCGGCACCAATGCCGTTGGCGGGATAACTTGTTCCCAGGTCAATATTGAATACAACCGTATAAGTCTGGTTGGCTTTCAAACCATTTACTTTTCTTTTCAGAAACATAAACATATCATCGCTCCTGTTGTGGCTTTGCAGCATAAATGCCGAACGCTTTTTGTCCAGGGGTTCAGGAAGCGGTGTTCTGCCTGACCTGAATTCAATAATCGATGTATCAGTGGCTGTGCTGTACTCTGCCAGATCTGCTTCCCAGTTGTTTGTGTTTTGTTCAAAATCAGACTCAATAATAATTCCTGAACGAATTATTTCTCCATTGTCATCACAGGCGGACATACTCACTATCAAGGCCAAACCACCTAAAACAAACCAATTTTTCATAGCTTTAAATTGCATTTTGATAAATAAAATTAATTAACTGTCGCTAATCAAGATTCAAAATGCGGGCGGTTGGTTGGAAAAATGGGCGATCATTTTTCTCTTCCGACCATTTAACGCTGAGGCTAAGCAGGTTTGTATAAAAATTAGCCGATCAAAAATATTGTTGGTTGCTTATGCAAATCCGGCTTGTTTTTTCGCCAATATTTTATCGGGTGAGTTTCGATAAATTGTTCGTCGGAGGTGATATTGGAAGCGATACAAAGCAAGGTGTCAATTTGGCACGAATCCAGCAGGGCGTCCAGAAATGAATTATTCCTGAAAGGTGTTTCCATGAAAATCTGCGTCTGATTTTTTTCAAGAACATCGTGTTCCAACTGTTTCACAGCCTTTTTTCTTTCCGTTTTGTCAATGGGCAGATACCCGTGAAAAACAAACGATTGTCCGCTCATTCCCGATGCCATCAGTGCAAGTAATATGGATGACGGCCCGACAAGCGGCACAACCCGGATACCCACCTGGTGTGCAAAGTCGACAGCGACAGCGCCCGGATCGGCTATGCCCGGACACCCGGCTTCTGAAATAATTCCCGCGTTTTGCGTCAGACTTTTTATCTGGTCTCTTGTTTCTCCGCGTGGGGTATCTTTTGTCAATTCAAAAAATGTGATATTATCGATCACTTTTCCGAGTTTCAGGCTGCTGATAAACCGACGGGCAGTCCGTATATCTTCAACAAAAAGCACGTCTACGTTTGTAATCACATCTTTTATTTGAGGGCTTAATACATTATCGCCCGTTCCTTCTGCCAGAACGGTCGGTATTAAATATAAAGTTATTTCTGACTGACTCATTTGATGCTTTTTTGATTCTATGGTCATCCGTTGTCCGGAAACAGAACCTGTAAATAAAATGCAAAGCTATGAAACGCCGCTTTACTTTGCGCTATTTCAATCAGTTTATGGAAGCTGAAAACGAAATTGTGCTGTGGTTTTCCGGGTGAGTTCCAACCAATCAGGTCAAAAACGCATCTTTAAGAAAAAGTTAACCTATGAAACGATTATTCTATATTCCACTATTTTTGATCATTGGCTTTGCGTGTGCCGACAATCAAGATGCGGTGCAACCAGATTTTTTTGCACCTGCTTCTGATACCAAATGGCTTTTGATAGAAACGGAACAATCCGTTAACGGGAAAAAAACCTGGACGGCCGTTAACACATTACAACCGGAATACCTTATTTTCAGGAACGACGGTGTGATACTGAATGGTGACGGCAAAGCCAGTTGCTGTTCTCCGAAAAGTTTATTGATCAATAATCAAACTTATGAAATCAAACCTCAATCAGCAGTGGTTTATGTCAATGATTGTACAACAGTGATTTGCGCACCGTGCCCGGTTTGGGATATTGAGATGAATGGCGACGAAATGATCATTGCACAATGCCAGAATCCACGGAATAAATACAGGAGGGAATAGATTATAATAAACAGGCGAAACGTTCGAAATGTTTTTCAAAATTACCCGGGTACTGCCGATTCAGCAGTGACCGGGTATTTTAAGTATATGGAAAAAGCTTTCACTATGAAAATCAGTTTTCCGGAAGATTAGTTATTCAGGAAATTCAACAAATGTTTAACAAAGAGCTTAGGCTGTTCGGCCTGTACCCAATGTCCTGCGTTTTCGATTGTTTCCAATTGTGCGTTCGGGAAAATTTTTAAAATATCTTCCCAGTCTTCATCCAGAATATAATGTGATTTTGCGCCGCGAATAAATAGTGTAGGCGTTTCCACCGGAGTTGCACTTATAATCTCTGCACCGACATTTGCCATATCGGTCGTCAATATGGGCAGATTGAACCGCCAGTCAAAACCGCCTTCTTCTTTCCTATATAGATTTTTCAGTAAAAACTGTCTTACAGCCAGGATCGGTTCATAAGTGCTTAAAAAATCATCTGCCTGCTGACGAGTTTCAATTTCTTCGACCGGTATTGCATTTAAACCTTCCAGAAGCCTTGTATGGTGTACCGGATACTGCTTTGGCGCAATATCAACAACAATAAGCTTTTCAAAAGTTTCCGGATTGTTAACAGCATATTCCATAACCGTTTTGCCGCCCATGGAATGACCCATTAAAATGGGATTGTCCAGATTTTGCTGACTTAAAAATTCTTTTAGATCTGCGGCAAGGGTAGGGAAGTCCAGCGATCCTTCATGTGGGGAACGTCCATGGTGTCTTTGATCAACCAGATAAACAATGAAGCCCTGCTCAGAAATCGTCTTACCGATGGTAAGCCAGTTATCTAAAAAACCGAAAACGCCATGAAGTATCACAAGCGGTTTTCCCGTATCTCCTATTTTTTTGTAGTTAAGCTCCATTTTTTTTACAAAAATTAAAAAAATCTAGTTTTCAATAATTCTGCCGAAGATAATAAATTAGGCAGCCATCAGCCTAGTAACCAAATGTGACATTTTTGCCGATATGTAAGAAGTATTGCAAAGATCGTCAGGATTTTTTTGACAGAAAAAAATAAAAGCCTGAAAAAGTTAACAAAATCTTAACATTGGAAATGTTTCAATTTTTAGTTGCTAAGGTGCATGTTTTCAATGAATCAGGTAGTTGTAATTACAAGTATAGTATTTTAGTAGGATTACAAATATTGTTTTACAACTTAAAAAACTATTATTTTACGGTCAATATCAGCTATCACTACATAGTGAATCTACTATTAAGTCTCAACAAATATCTAATTCTATGAACAGGAAAAGTTTACTTTTCCGAGCAGCAAGCCTTTTGCTGTTCGTATTTTCATTGTCTTTCCTAAGCGGAAAAGTACAAGCGCAGGTTACTTCATCAACAATCAGAGGACAGGTGACCGATTCAAAAGGAGAAACACTCCCCGGGGCAACCGTGGTAGCTATTCACGTTCCGTCTGGTACAAAATATGGGACATCTACTAATGAAAGTGGTCGTTTTAATTTTCCTGTTGTACGCATTGGTGGCCCTTATTCTGTTACGGTGTCATTCGTTGGATTTAACCAACAGTCCAAAGAAAATATTTCGGCTGATCTAGGTTCAACATCTGTTGTTGATTTCAAACTTACAGATGAAGGAACCCAACTAAGCGAGGTTGTTGTAAGTATTGGCCGCGGCGACGTTTTTAATAATGAAAGAACCGGCGCAGCAACCAATATTAATGCCAGGCAATTGACAACACTTCCAACTATAAGTCGCAGTTTGACAGATTTTACGCGATTAACACCCCAGGCAAATGGAACAAATTTTGGAGGGCGTGACGGACGTTTAAATAGTGTCCGCATTGATGGTGCAGTCCTTAATAATGGTTTCGGTCTGAGCAGTGACTTATTACCTGGCGGAGAGGCGCAGCCAATATCTTTGGATGCGATCCAGGAAGTTCAGGTTAATATAGCACCGTATGATGTTCGTCAAACAGGTTTTACAGGTGCAGGCGTAAATGCAGTGACAAGAAGTGGTACAAATGAATTGACAGGTTCGGTATACGGTTTTTACCGCGATCAAAGTTTTAATGGCAAAAAAGTAGATGGCAGAGAACTTAACGTTGCCGAGTCATCAAACAAAATTTTTGGAGCCCGATTAGGGGGTGCTATTGTTAAAAATAAATTGTTTTTCTTCGGAAATTTTGAACAGGAAAAATATGTGTATCCGGGAAATATTTGGGTTGCCAACCGTGGAAGTAACGCAGGGCAACCAGGCGTTGCAAGAACAACAGTTGAAGATCTCGAGGCTGTTAGTTCGCTTTTGAAAAGTAAGTACGGATATGACCCGGGAGCCTACGAAAATTATGCAAACAAATACACCAACGAGAGTACCAAATTTCTTGCTCGTCTGGATTGGAATATCAATGATAAGAATAAATTCACTATTCGCTATAATCAAGTTGTAGGGACTAGTGATCAGGCAACCAATGGAAACTCCGGGCCAAACCCGCGTTCAGGAGTAAACCGGATCAGTAATGAATCAATGGCGTTTGAAAATGCGAATTACGCACAGAAGAATATCGTAAGATCATTAACTGCTGAATTAAACACGAGTTTTAGTTCAAAATTATCAAACCAGTTCCTGGCAACTTACTCATACATTGAGTCTACACGTTCGACTCCTGGATCACTTTTTCCATTTGTTGATATCTGGGAAGGTGGTAAAAATTATATGAGTTTTGGTACGGAATTGTTTTCGTACAATAATGGTGTAAAAAATAACAACTACACCTTCCTTGATAATGTGACTTACCAAGCTGGAAAGCATACATTGACTGGTGGTGCGAGCTTTGAGATTATGAAGTTTTCGAACAGTTATGTACGTCTTGGAACTTCTTATTACCGCTTTAATTCGGTACAGGACTTTTTGAACGATAGAGCTCCATCGGCATATGGTGTAACGTATCCTTTGCAAAGCGACACATGGGCAAATATCAATTTTGGAATGGCTGGGCTTTATGCTCAGGATAAATTCGCAGTAACTGATCGATTGAATCTTACATTAGGTCTTCGTGCAGATCTTCCAATTTTTATGGATGATCCATTATACAATCCAGCAATTGACAACCTGAAATTGTTGGATAAGGATGGCAACGAAACCTCCTATTCAACGAAGACATGGCCGAAATCTAGAGTATTGCTTTCTCCGCGTCTAGGCGTTAACTACGATGTTTTTGGAGATCGCTCATTGCAGCTTCGTGGAGGTACTGGTATTTTTACAGGACTTATACCTTTTGTATACTTTACTAACCAGCCTTCTAATTCTGGTGTTCTTCAAAATACGTTGGAACCTGTAAACGCGGCTACGCTCGCAGAGATTAAAAACTTTAACGCTGATCCTTTGTATTGGGTAAATGCCCTTCCAAATCGTTTCCCAAAAACCGCCGGCACTACGGCTCCGGGAACAGTAGCGCTAATCGATAAAGATTTCAAAATGCCTCAGGTATGGAGATCAAATATTGGAGCGGACTACAAGATTCCGGGAACTCCGCTAGTAGCAAGTTTCGATTTCCTTTATACAAAAGATATTCAGGCTACATACCAGTTTAATGCCAATCGCAAACCGGCAACTGCAACAATGAACTATGCAGGTGACGATCGCGATTTTTGGGGTGGGGCTGCAAACGCAACATATAACACTGGCACAGGAGCTATTGTGCCAGTCTTGAGCAATACAAATAAAGGTCGCTCAATGGCCATCACGGCTGGTCTTTCTCTTCCTGCTAGAAAAGGATTTTACGGGTCTTTATTCTATAACTATACAAATGCAAGAGACATTAGTGGAAATCCTGGTTCTGCTGCGAACTCTGCATGGTCTAACAATTACTCAATCAATGATCCAAACGAACAATTGCTTGGGCAATCACAATTTGGTATTCCGCATCGCGTAGTTGGTAATGTTTCATATAGAATAGCTTATGCAAATCACCTGGCAACAACCGTGTCTCTTTTCTATCAGGGACAAAATGCAGGTCGCTTTGCCTACACGACAAATGGTGATTTAAACCGCGACGGTGTGTCTCTTGATCTGCTTTATATTCCTGAAAGCGCTTCTGAATTGAACTTTGATCCTATCAGAAATTCGGCGGGCGAAGTACTGTTCTCGGCTGATCAGCAACGTGAGGCATTTGATAAGATCGTAAATGATACAAAGGAACTTAAAAGTGCAAAAGGTGGATACATCGAGCGGAATGCCGGATTACTTCCTTGGTTGAATCGCTTTGACTTTAAATTGGTACAAGATATTTTCACAAATATCGGTAAAAAACAAAATAGCCTTCAGATCAGTCTGGACATTATGAATGTGGGAAATCTGTTAAATTCTGCATGGGGCGTAAGACAAGAACTGGATGCGGGATCGCAATTTAATTATGCACTTCTTGATGTTGCCAGCGTAACATCTGCCGGTGTTCCTACCTTTAAGATGTTGACGGTAAGTGGTGCTGAAAATACTGTGAAATTACCAACGACTCCTTATAGAAACGCATTTAATGCAGCGAACACTTGGAATATGCAGCTTGGTCTTCGTTACAGTTTTTAGTATGATCTGATATTTGAAACCCATGCTGAAAGGCATGGGTTTTTTTATATTTAGCCTAGTTAGACGAGTACTTTCTCACAAATTATTCCAGTATCGAATTTTTAATTTCCAAGAAATCTTACAAAAATCTAATTTTCACAAATTGGATCCTTCCAATTTTAACTTTCTATTATTTCTTTCTAATCATTTTGAAAGGAAAAATTAACACTGATCGAGTAAATTTGGTATTTTATATGATTATTAAAATTTTATTCGTAATTATTTGAATAACCTAGTATGATGTATACGTAAGTATACAATTTAAGTAGGGAGTTGGACATTGTTTTGTAATCAAAAAAACCATTATTTTGCGGAAACATTCATTCAAAAAATCTGAATGATGCATCTAACTCCATTACCAAAATCCCCGAAAATTTATGAATTTGAAAAGTCTACTTTTCAGAGCAGCGTGTTGTACGCTGTTCGTGATTTTATTGTCCTTAGTGAGCGGGCAGGTACAAGCTCAGGTAACGTCTTCTGCGATTAGCGGACAGATCACAGACAGCAAAGGTGAAATGCTTCCCGGCGCAACGGTTGTAGCCATTCACGTTCCATCAGGATCTCGATATGGTTCGATTACCAATGAAAAAGGTTTTTACACCATTCCATCCGTACGTGTTGGTGGCCCTTACACCGTTTCGGTTTCCTTCATTGGTTTCAGCGATCAGACAAAGGAAAATATCTACGCAAACCTTGGAACAGTAGCCAACGCTGACTTTGTTTTAAACGACGGTGGAACGCAGCTGGAAGAAGTGGTGGTTTCAGGTTCGGGTAGTGACATTTTCAGCTCAGACAGAACCGGTGCTGCGACAACCTTTAACAAAGGGTTGATTACCAGCTTGCCAACACTTGGACGTACTTTAAATGACATCACAAAGTACAATGCTTATAGTAACGGTAGATCTTTCGGTGGACAGGACAGCCGTTATAACAACTTCACAATTGACGGATCTGTTTTTAACAACGGATTTGGTTTAGGAAGTGAAGCTGCGGCAGGTGGTCGTACAGGCTCGTCAGCAATTTCTTTGGATGCGATTGAAGAGGTTCAGATCAATATTGCACCTTTCGATGTGCGCCAGTCAGGTTTCGCAGGTGCCGGTATCAATGCTGTTACGCGTTCTGGTACGAATGAACTGTCTGGTTCGGTATTTCACTTTTTCAAAAATAAAAGTCTGGCCGGTGATAAGGCGGATGGGAATAATCTTACCATTAACGAATTCAATGAAAAAACAACTGGTTTCCGTCTTGGCGGTCCGTTGGTGAAAAATAAACTTTTCTTCTTCGTTAACGGAGAATTCGTAAAGCGTTCAAGCCCTGCGCTTGATTATCAATTAAACCGTGGACAGACTGGCGGAAATAACGTTTCTCGCACAACTGCCGCAGATCTTGAAGATCTTGGATCATTCATGCAGGAGAAATTTGGATATGACATTGGCGCACTTGACGGTTTCAATAACGAGAATACGAGTAACAAATTTCTTGGCCGCATTGACTGGAATATTAATGACAGTCACAAGTTAACGGTACGTTATTCACACCACGATTCTCAATCTGACGTGTTGATCAGTCAGAGTAATAGTAGCAATACCGCTGGTTTTGGTAACCGTACGAACTCACTTCTGGCGATTTCTCCTCAGAATACAGGTTATATAATCCAGGATAACACGCGTTCTGCGGTTGTTGAATTGAACTCAAATTTTGGTGGTAAGTTTTCTAATGTTTTGATTGGAACTTACAACAAGCAGATCGAAGACAGAAAATACAAGGCAGCTATCTTCCCGACAGTTGAAATTCAGAAAGATGGATCAACTTACACTTCGATTGGCTCGGATCCTTTTACGCCGAACAACCGTCTGGATTACGCAACATTAAATATTACGGATAACCTTACTTATTACGCCGGAAGACATACTTTGACGTTGGGTGCTTCATACGAACATTTCAAATCGAACAACCTGTTTTTCCCGACATCAAACGGAGTTTATGTTTACAAATCGATCGAGGATTTTAAAACAGCAGCGCAGGCTTTTATTGATAACCCAAATGCTACAACTTCACCAGTTGAGGCTGTTCGTTTTAATTATCGTTATTCATTACTTCCGGGTGGTGCCGCGCCTTGGCAGGTATTTAAAACGCAAACAGCAAGTCTTTATGTTCAGGACGAATACCAGGCTACGAAAAATCTGAAAATTACTGCGGGTGTTCGTACTGATTATATTACAATTCCAAACACGTCGAAACAATATTATAATGCAGATGTTGCTGGTTTAACTTTTAAAGATAACAACGGCGAGAATTACAAGGTAAATACTGGAAATGTACCAAAAGGTCGTGTTTATTTCTCTCCAAGAATCGGTTTCAACTGGGACGTGACTGGCGATAAAATGACTCAGGTTCGCGGTGGAACAGGACTTTTCTTGTCAAGAATTCCTTACGTTTTGATTTCAAATCAGTTGGGTAATAATGGTGTAAATTCTGCGACAATTGTTGGAAACAATACAACCGCTTTCCCATTCACAACAGATCCAACCCGTTTCATTCCTGCCACAACAGCGTCTCTTTCCGGTTATCAGGTGAATGCTTCTGATGAAGATTTGAAATTCCCTCAGGTTTGGAAAAGTAATATCGGAATTGACCGTCAGATTGGCTGGGGTATTGTAGCGACTGTTGAAGGTATCTTGAACAAAAATTATAATGCACTTCGCTATATTGATGTAAATCTAAAGGATGCTACAACAGATTTTACTGGCCCTGACACACGTGATCGTTTTCCTGCTTCTGGTGTAACCGGAACTGCTGCAATAAATTCAGCGAGATTAATTAACACAAAGGTTTCCAACGTATACGTTTTGACCAACACAGATAAGGGATATTCTTATTCATTAACTGGAAAACTGGAAAAACCTGCGACAAATGGTCTTGGTGGAATGTTGGGTTATACCCACGGAAAGGCGAGAGATATAGCTTCTGTATCGAGTACAGTTGAAGGTAATGTTCCTGGTATCAATGGCTTAAACCACTTGGGTATGTCGTATTCAGGGAATGATTTGCGTCACCGTTTTGTGGGTTATGTTTCTTATCGTAAGGAATACGGCGGAACATTTGGTGGGGCGACAATGATCACTCTAGGTGGAGTTTCAGCGAGCGGCTCGAAATTGTCTTACATCAGTTCATCTGATTTTAACGGTGACGGACAAAATAATGACCTTTTACGCGTTCCGAATAGTGCGGCCGAGTTGACTTTTGCTACCTTGACAACCACTGTGAATGGAAAGGCCTATACTTTTTCTCCTGAGGAACAAACAGCTGCTTTCCAGAATTATATTGATAACAACTCTTATCTGTCAAAAAGAAAAGGACAGTATACAGAACGTAACGGCGGCGCTTATCCTTGGTTAACGCGTTTCGATTTAACCGTAGAGCAGGATTTCTACGTAAAAGTTGGCTCAAAAGGAAAAAAGAATATCATTCGCCTGAGAGCTGACGTGTTTAATATCGGTAACATGATCAATAATAAATGGGGTGTTGCGAACGTAGCTACGGCATCAAACGGTACTTTGGTAAGTCCATTGAACTTTCCCGGCGTGTCAGCTGCGGGACTTCCATCATACAGGATGGGAACTCAAAATATTAATGGTGTACCTATTTTGGTCAGAGATTCGTTTGTGAAATCACAAACAATCAATGACGTTTGGCAAGCACAAATCGGTATCCGTTATATCTTTAACTAATACAACGTTTCAAGTTTAGAAAATAAAAAAATCGCCGTGTCGGATTAGCCGACACGGCGATTTTTTTATGACGTGAAATTTATTTCTGAAATAAAGAATGCACAAATATGGGTTGATCAGTGCAAATAATATCTGCGCCGCTTTCCCAGATCTTGTTATACATGGGTGCTGAAATCTCCGTGTTTAAAGTGTCAATATTTCCATTCGTACCCAGCGAAGTAACGATTTTCATGGAATGCACTTTCAGATAAAATTCTTCGGGTTGCAGCTCTCTGGGTGTCAGCGCAACAAGATTTTCTAACGGAAGCCCTGATTTCTCAACATTCGTGATATGTTCCCAGCTATTGAAACCTACGGCGAGCATCAGATTTGGTTCCAGTTCGTGCACCTTTTTAGCTTCTTCCAGGGAATAACAGATCACCACTGATTTGTGGATGGCATTATTATCTTTCAGCATTTTAATCGTTTTCACGATATCCGTTTCCGGCTTTTTGTCGACGATCAGAACCAGGTTTTTGTCTTTGCTCCAATCCAGCACTTCTTTGAAGGACGGGATTTTATTTTTTGTCAAAAGTCCTTTGTCATCTTTCAAGCGCAGGTTTTTCACATCTTTCCACTGCTGCTGATTTAATAATCCTGTTCCGTTTGTACGTATGTTCAATTCGTTGTCATGCGACAGGACAAGCTGGCTGTCGGCAGTCATTCTGATGTCAAATTCCAGCAAAACACAAGGGACATTCTGGTATGTATTTTCAAAGGTCGCCATACAATTTCCCGGATATCCGTCTTCAATTCCCCCCTGATGTGCCATGATCATCGGGACAAACCGGTTGGACGGCTTCAGATGCGCTTTTAAGCTTCCGTTCTTGCTGAAATTACAGTTATAAGTAACAGACGAGAATTGGCGGGATGGAACACAGGATGTTATCAATAACAGTAATAAAATAGGGTAGGGGTTTTTCAAACGTTGTGCTAACATTAGCTGAATATTTTAATCAGGTTTTAGATCACTCTTTTACTTCTGCCATTTTATTCTGTGTCTCGACCGCCACCCGGTAACCTTCGATAATTAACCTTGAAATATCTTCTGAATTAAAATGCTGCATATCCAGAACAAGTGGTGACGTTGGACGGATAACTGTCAGTTTCATAGGCACTCCCCGTAAAATGGAACGGTCGACATAAGATTCTGCCCAGATTATATTGCTGTTGGCATATTCACTGATCGTAATGTCCCGAACCCGTTCCACGAGTGTTATCAAATTTTGCGGGTTCATGTCTTCCGGCTGGTACAGATGCGGCGAATGGCAGGCGACGATCACGATTTCCGTTGCGCCGTCGGCAATTGCTTGTCGGATAGGTGCTACTTCGCGTAGTCCGCCGTCGAGATACATCTGATCGCCAATGGCAATAGCTGGCATCAGCATCGGAATAGAGGAACTTGCGCGAACGAAATCAAGAAAGTGCGGCTCTTGTGGTGACACATATTTTATCTCGCCGCTTTGTACATTTACGGCACCAACCTTAACTTTTACCGGCGTATGTTTCAAATATTTGTCCTTCACATTTTTGCGTATCAGCAGATGCAAAGGTGCAGGATCAACAAGTCCGTCAAACCTGCTCATTAATGTATTCATACCTAACATAACGCGCGACCGGAGCGTAGAAATGTCCTGCGGCTGGGTAATATTCTTAACCCAGAATTCCAGCAATTTTCTTCCTGCAAGAGGCCAGGAAATTTTTCCTTCCTCACTATATTGCCGGCCGATTTCATTGGCCAAAAAGGTAGTGTTAAGCGCTCCAACAGAAATTCCATAAACCATATCAGGTTCAAATCCGTTTTCGAGTACTGACTGGATCGCTCCAACCTGAAATGCGCCTTTCATGGATCCGCCTCCAAGCACGAGTGCTTTCATAAATATTTGCTTTCGGCTGTCAGCTATCGGCTGTCAGCTGGTGATGATGATGTTTTTAGGTTTATGTACTTACAATTTCGTTAATTATTACTGGCCGTGTACATAACGGTTTTTCACCGAGGTTCTACTCAATTCTATATTCCGGGAATTTCATATTTTTCAATTTTAAACATTTTCATTCTAAAATAGGTATAAAGAGAAGATTTTATTCCAAATTTGAGGATTAAAGTGCAGAAGTTGATAAATCGATTTTTTTTGAACTAAACTGTTGCATATCGCCTTTTTATATCTGGAGGTAACGTAAGACTTCCTATAATTAATATGACCCTTTCAATAAAGGATATTCAAGCTCCTATTGCGGATGAAATGAAGGCTTTCGAGCACAAGTTTCGCCAGTTTATGAAAAGTGATGTAATGCTGCTCGACCAGATTATGAATTACATCGTACGTCGTAAAGGGAAACAACTCAGGCCGATGTTTGTTTTTTTGTCAGCCGGCGTTTGCGGCCCGATCACAGAATCCACATACCGGGGTGCCTCATTCATCGAACTTTTACATACTGCCACGCTTGTTCACGACGATGTTGTGGATGATTCCAATTACCGCCGCGGATTTTTTTCTGTCAATGCATTATGGAAAAATAAAATTGCCGTCCTGGTTGGTGATTATCTGTTGTCGCGTGGGCTTTTACTTTCTGTTGAAAACAATGAATTTGAGCTGCTCAAAATCGTTTCAACAGCCATGCGCGAGATCAGTGAAGGAGAATTATTACAGATCGAAAAAGCGCGCAGGCTGGATATCAACGAAGAGGTTTATTATGAAATAATCAGGCAAAAAACAGCTTCTTTAATCGCTTCATGCTGCGCAGTCGGTGCCTGTTCGGTTGGATCTAATGCAGAGACGATCAAAAAAATGCACGCTTTTGGTGAAAAGGTTGGTATCGCATTTCAGATCAAAGATGACCTTTTTGATTACGGCGAAGACGAAATCGGGAAACCACTGGGAATTGATATCAAGGAAAAGAAAATGACGCTTCCTTTAATCTACGCACTGAACAAAGCGTCGTGGCTTGAAAAACGTAAAATGATTAATATCATCCGCAACGAAAGTCATAAGCCGAATAAGGTATTGGAAGTCATTGCTTTTGTCAAGGACTCGGGTGGTTTGAAATATGCGCAGGAAGTGATGGAACGTTATGTGGAAGAGGCGCGAACCTTGCTTCACGACTTTGCGGAATCATCGCACCGGACCGCATTGGAACATCTCGTCCAATATACCATTGCACGTACCAAATAATCTATTTAACTCCACAGACATAATCCAACCTTTTTCTCAACATAAGGCTCTAAATTAAATTTTTCTAGCAAGTATCTACCGGCACTGTCCGGCAAAAATCGCAGGCCACACTGGTCGTGTATAAGAAAGTTATATAAATTATTTTTCCTGACTAAACTTTTAGTTATATTTGAATATCATTTAAATTATAGCTGTCATGAAAATAATACTAATGTTAATGCTTGGACTCCTTGCGAATGAAGCCCTGGCTCAGCCGAAAATCCAGACGAGGGAGGAAGCGACAAAAGAAAACTTTAAAGTCGAGAATCTTCCGGTTTCTTACTCCATGGAATCTATTGACGAATCGATTCAGGATGTAATGAAATTGTTTGATGCAGCATTGGCCAAGGTTTTGCCCGAAAATCTGAATCCCGGAGTGGGTGTCGACGTGCAAGTCCTTGTTAACACCAGTGGAAAAATTGATTATTTAATCTTCAACGTGGAGCACCCAACAAATTATGATAAAGACTCACTGAATCAGGTAATAAAAAGCGCATTTACAGCTTCTGCCTTAAACTGGGAAATGGCAGTAAAGCCTTCAAAACCAATTCAATTTATTGGATTCAGATATTTTGGAAAACTTATTGTTAAAAGAGAAATAAGGAAAACAGACAGCTCTGTCGTTACGGTTGAAGATGCTCTGGTATTCGTGGATACTCTTAAAATTAAACGAATTTTCTTCAATCAGTTGGATTTGCACTCATTGCCCGAAGTGATTTACAGGTTTCCAAATCTTGAAGAGTTATACCTGAGTAATAATGGATTAGAAATGGTGCAGATTGATTTTATCAAATTACCGCGATTAAAACAGCTCCATATACAAAACAATGAATTGACAAATGATGGACTCGTATTGTCTAAAAACAGTACGTTGGAAGTACTTAATCTTAGGGAAAATAAACTCACCAATATTCCGGACGCCGCCCGAAACTGTAAAAAACTGGCCAGCTTGTGGCTGGGTGGAAATTCCTTATCAGCATTATCAAACCGAAGTTTTAGAAGATTAAAACAAATCAGGGATCTCAATTTTTACAAATCTGGACTGGCCGTTTTGCCGAAAGGAATCAAAAAGATGAAAAATCTGGAAGTGCTTGATCTGTATTACAATCAGTTTGAAAGTCTGCCAAACTCACTGACAAGATTAAGAAAACTGACGCATCTCGCCATCTCTTACAACCAGCTGAAAACATTGCCTTCAAAAATGCACCGCTTAAAAAAAGTGCATACATTCTACGCACACCATAATCGTCTGAGCGCATTACCGGAAAACATTTCAAAAATGAAAAACGTGAATATTCTGGATCTGGGTTTTAACTGGTTTACAAATTTTCCTGCCGAGGTAGCTTTCTTGCAGGACTTGAAGGAACTGGATATCTCATCAAATAATTTCTCTTCATTTCCGGAAAAAATACTAAACATTAAAAAGCTGGACAAGCTTTATTTACAAGGCAATCCGTTCGTTGGGAAGGACATGGACGTTAAATACGAGCATCAGCTTGGGGTTTTAAAAAAGAAAAATGTTGAAGTTTTTTATTGAAAATTAATCTGGCCTGAAAGCAGAATAATTGATTGTTCTTTTTTTCTAACTTCTGAAAAAGTAGTTTAACTATCTTTTCAGAAGTTATTTTTAACATAGGATTTTCTTACAAATTCCACCAATAGGTAAGTTTAAGAACAATGGCCCGGCTTTTCACCATGAAATTTTCTGGCAAATAATTATCAGTGTAAACGATAAACAAATCCGACGCCGGTTTGTAACGCCATTGGAGTCGGGAATTCAGGTTGATATTATCTGCCTGATTATTGTATTGGGCGAAAGTTGTAAAATATAAATTATTTCGAAATGTCACGTCAATGCGCGGGCCGACAAGCCAGAGTTGCGTGCGATTCCAGGGAGCGTTCAAATGAATGTCATTATAATTTCCTGCCAGTGCAATGGCCACATAAGGCTGCACGCGATAACCCAGCTCTGTTCTTAAATTAGTTCGGGTTCCGTTGTTGTAATAACCGCCAAAAAGCCCGGCAAATGTGTAGGTGAATTGCTTTTGCGGGCCGGATATGATTTCAAATCCACCGGAGGTCCAGTTGTGTTCAGTTCCTGTTGCAAGCCGTTCTTTTCCCAGATTGGTTGGATCAAAAGGACGCAGCAAGCGCGTATAATTGCTTGTCACATAGGCAGAAATTGTCGCACGGGTAATGAAATTCAGGTTATAGGAGAAGGTTAATTCACGGTCACTCAGCGACATCTGTTTGTCCCAATAAATATTGCTCACGAATTTTGGACCGTGACTGATGATTTTTGGATTTTTTATAAAAAACAAATAACCGACAGTCGGACTGATCTTGTAATAACCATTTCGGGTTGCATTGGGAACATAACCAACTTCCGCGTTGTAATTCGCTCCGACATATTCATGCTGCCACTGCCAGAAAAAATTTGCCCTGCTGAACTTTAAATCCGCTGCATGAACAAAATCATCGCCCGATCTGCCAGGCGTGAAGGATTTCAAAAACATCACTTTTCCCGTCCATAAATTATTGACGCTCGCAAGATTATACTCCGCTCCGATGTTCCGGTTATATCGGTTTGTATACTGATTTTTTTCCGGTGAATAGTTTACGGCATCCCGGTTTATAAAAATAAAACGGACGTTAGAGCGGGCAAAAACCTGTCTTTGTAAAGCAAAAACAGCGTAATTATTTTTTGGAATAGTATCCTGCGAACCAGTCTGAACATCTAAAACGCCGATACGCCAATTCTTGTTTAATTTTCCGCTCATCCGCGCTCCAAATTGAATCGGAACGCCCAAACCGATACGCCGCGAGAAAAATGGCCGAATGGTAGCGTACCCGAAGTTCGCAAACAAATCAGCATTCTCCAGAAAAAACTGTCTTCGTTCGGGAAAGAACAATTCAAAACGGTTAAGATTGGTTTGCTGCACGTCGACATCAACCTGCGAAAAATCAGGATTTACGGTCAGGTCAAGATTGAGTGATGGCGATAAGCCGATTTTGACATCACCGCCAATATTGGTTTTATATTTATTTGATTGATCGTTCTGAAAGTCCCTGGTCAGCCTGGTCGCTGCGTACGGGATGACAGAAATATTTGGTCCCGGACTTGGTGGCGGCTGATCCCAGACCAATACCCCGGTATAGGCCAAAGCCGCCGAAGGAAATTGTCTGGGCACTGGAGCCCAGGCTGATTTTTCAGAAATTGTCAGATCCTGGCGGCTGAAATTGATACCCCAGCGAGAAATTCCCGACTTATAACGAATACTTTTGAAAGGGATGGAGGCCTCCCAAACCCACTTATCCGGATCGTTTTTTACCTCACTTACCCAACGGTTATCCCAGCTCAGGTCAACCGTTCCGCCATCGCCCATCTGACCATCCCAGGGAGCGCCTGCTGCATTTGCACCAAAAGAAAATCCGTTGGTTCGGTCGTCGAAGGTATCCATGAACAGCAAAAAATTGTCATTTTTTCCGAAAGCAAAATCGCGTTTTAGTGATTCAACAATGATGGAATTTTTGACCGTTTTATAATTCACGACCAGGATATAGATATTATTCGCATCATAAGACATTTTTACTGTCGTCTGCGCGCGTGAATAACTGGTATCCATCGGTGTGACCATGAAAAAATTAGTCGCCGTTTCGGCAGATTCCCAGGCCGGATCATCAGGATCACCGTCTACACTGATGGACGAAGGAGCCGGGTGGATATGGTATTGAAATTTTTCATTGGGTTTTTGTGCCATGCAATTTCCAAAGAGAAAAAAACAAAGCAGAGATTTAATTAAAGATTTAGGTAGCACTTTTTCGTAAGGGGTAGGAATATGAATTGATTAGAAATTTTACATAGGATTTTGATTGGGTTCCTTAAAAATTTTAGCATCAGCATAGAAGGTTCCGAAGGGAATAATCGATGCAAAAAGACCCAAAAAGAACTTTTTCCAGCCCCAACTATATTCAAATACTACCTGGACCAGCAGGACGACATATAGAATAAATAGTACGCCATGTGCCATACCTACAAAACGGACCGGTTGCGGGTAACCTGCCCAGTATTTTAATGGCATCGCGATAGCCAATAGAATCAATAATGAAGTACCTTCAAGAAATGCAATAAAACGTAGTCTGCCTAGAGCAGTTTTGAGTAAATTGGCTAACATGAATTACAGTGAGTTATTTAAAATGCATCATTCAATTGTAAAGATAACATTTAAGCGATTCACCGGAGTAGTTGAGATGTTTAAATGCCTAAGTATGCGGAGAAAAGGAATGTGCACGGGGGAATTTATCAAAATTTCTCGGTAATTCTGTAAAATTTTTTTCTGAATTTAAAACAAAGGTGGAACTTGCATAGTTTTTATTTAACAGCACCGGCATTTCATCAACTTAACCAATCTCATATACTGTGAGTAAATTATTTTTTTCCTTCTTCATGATACTAATTGTATCACCAGCAATTGCCCAGAAATACAAAGTAGCAGGAATTATTAAAAACGAAGAAGGCAAAGGAATAGCAGGTGTTTTGATTCAGGAATCAGGAACGAATGCCAACGCTACCACAAATCAATACGGTATCTATGAAATGCGCGTCCATTACGGAAATGCAACGCTTATTGTAACGGCCGAAGGTTATAATAAGGTCAAAAGAGAGATAAAGGGAATTGGCACGCAAAATTTTATTTTAAGCGCCGTTGCCAGGATCAGACAAAAAGGTATCGTGGGTTCGCGTAATCTGAAGAGCACCGAAGGAGATCTCGCTTCACCTGTTGACATCATTGACGTAAAAAAAATCGCAAGTTTGAACGGACAATTTGATCTTCCGCAGTTGCTCCAATATGTATCCGGCTCTTTTAATTCAAACAGACAACTTGGTGCGGATGGTACTGACCAGATAGACGCTTCTTCAATTCATGGTATGGGGCCGGATCAAATGCTGGTCCTCGTGAATGGTAAAAGACGGCACCAGTCCTCGTTAATAAATTTGTCCGGAACACGAGGGCGAGGTAATACAAGTTTCGATTTTAGTACAATTCCGGTGGCCTCCATCGACCGGATCGAGATTTTGCGCGATGGCGCCGTAGCTCAGTACGGTTCTGATGCAGTTTCCGGCGTCATTAATATTGTTTTAAAAGAAAATACGGATGGCTTTACCGCCAATGCGAATGGTGGAATCCGAATGGCAAAATATAATCGGGATTCGAGCAGTTGGGACGGATTAAATTATAATGGAAACATCAATTATGGTACGAAAATCGCCAAAGCTGGATTTGTAAATGTAACGGCAGACTATAATTTTCAGGACCACACGAATCGCGCCAATACCCAGGATGATTCTTTGGTAAGAAAACAATTTGGTGATCCGAGAATTTATAACGGAAGCCTGGGCTTTAACACGGTAATCCCGGTCTACAAAAATACAGAAATATATAGTTTCGGAACAGCCAGTTACCGCCAGGGAGAAACTTATGGCTGGACGCGCGGCGCAAAAGATTCGACTAATTTTATCAAATTATATCCAAATGGTTTTGATCCGCTGGTATCCAGAGTTGTTGATGACAGATCGGTAACGCTTGGCGTCAGAACGGTTTGGAATCGGTTCAATGTTGATCTGAGCCATACATACGGGTTCAACAAGTTTAGTTACAAAGTGAAAAATTCACTAAACAAATCCTTTGGAATTGATACGACCCGGTCTGTTTTTGAAGCAGGAGGTTTTCAGACATCACAAAATGTTTCAAATCTTGATATTTCAACTTTTTATGATGATATCCTGAATGGTGTTCATCTGGCGTTTGGCGCAGAATATCGTTCAGATAGCTACAAAATTAATGCGGGAAATCCCCTTTCGTGGAGAACTTACAACCCTTTGAAATTCGGTGGGGCACAGGGTTTTAAGGGATATGGGGAGACGGAAGCCATTGACAAGAAAAGGTATAATGCCGCAGGATACGTCGATATCGAAGCGAAATTTGATGAAAGTTTTTCGGTAAATGCTGCCGGTCGTTTCGATTATTACAGTGATCTGGGAAGTGCTGTGAGCGGGAAAGCGGGTTTGCGCTACAAGATCACTGAAGCACTTAGCGTTCGGGCTGCATACGGATTGGGTTTCAGAGCACCTTCCCTGGCTCAGCAACATTATAGTTATGAAATTCTTATACCTTCTTTAGCAAACCTTGACTGGCCACAGTCTAATATAATCACAAGGTCTGGGAGTGAAGTGAGCAAAGCCATTGCAGCCCCGGATCTGAAAATGGAAATTTCCCATAATGGAAGCGCCGGCGTTATTTTCGCTCCTGATAAGAATTTTTCGGTTTCCCTGGACGGATATTATGTAAGAGTTCAGAACCGGATTATTTTAACCGGACCCATTGATGCAAATGACAGACAGGTGGGAGCGGTGCTAAAAAGATTGAATGTGGCACAGGTTCGTTTCTTTACCAATTCTTTAACAACCTCAACGGCGGGTGCAGATCTGACTTTGAGGTATATTGCTGAACTTGGAACCGGGAAATTGACTACAATACTATCCGCGAATTATAACACGATGCGTATTGATACGATAAAAACGCATGAAAGACTAGACGGCAAACAGGCGAATTATCTTGACCGACGTGAACGTTATTTTATTCTGGCCTCTGCGCCGCCGATGAAAATTAATCTGACGCTCGATTACAATATCGGTGCGCTGACACTTATGGTCCGTGGCACCTATTTTGACAAGATTCAATTGATCAACCGGAATTTTGGGGCGAGAGACAGAAGTGGAAGGCCATATACTGAAAACGATTATATTGACACCTACAAAGCCATGATTCAGGCAGACGCGACATTGGGTTTAAAAGTGAATGAAAAATTGTCGCTGGCAATTGGCGGAAGTAATTTGCTGAATGCCTATCCGACCATGTCAAAAGCAAACCGGACAGAATCCGGCGGTGCCTGGGATTCCGTGCAAGCGGGGAATAATGGTTCGTTTTTCTTTACCAAAATCTATTACCATTTCTGATTCATGAAGACGTATTTTATTTTTGCCTTTTTATTGTTTTCAACGATCAGTTATGCCCAGCCTTGTTCGTTACTGACGGACACTTTCCGGGAAGCCGACAAACTCAGGAGCGACAAGGAAGAATTTCAGCGGTTTCGTTTCAGTGAAAACCAGTTGGATCAGGTGCAGGTGCTGCCAGGCCTGGATAAGGGTATTACGAATATCAGAATATTGCAGAAAGTCCTGGATCAGGATTTCGATTCCTACACAAAAAACTTATTCTGGCAGCTGGATGAGAAACTGGCAACGCATCGCTTGGAAGAAGTGAAAAAGGAATGCCCGGAAACCAGTTTTAAAGTTTATGAAGACGAGATCATCTACTATAAATCGAAATACAGAGCTTTTGATCCTGAGAAAGATAAGGTAGTTAAGCCAAATTGAGAATTACTTTTAACGCAAAAAAATAACCAGCCGAATGTTCCGACTGGTTATTTTTTTAGTATTTATTGATGCCTAAACCGCAGCAGCTTTTCTGTTTGTCTTCGGTTTCAAAACACCTGCATTTTCCTTATCACGCATTTTAATGAAGTCTTTGAAGCGACGAACCGTTGCCATAATAAAGCCGATAACCAGTACAAAAGTACCCAGCCACAGAATATTGATCAAAGGCTTTTCAGTTGCTTTCATTACGATGAAGTCGCGTTGAGTCGTGTTCACTGCAAAAGTGAATTTTCCTGTTGAAGGATCAATTTCCTGGAACTGAACACGGAATCCTAGATCTTTATTCACTTCCGGTTTGCGGGCAACCAACCGGTCACGTATCACAAAAGAAGGTGTTATCACAAATTCCTGATCCTTATCAAGTACACGTATCATGGCTTTTACAGCGGCATCGCCTTCGCCAAGTTTCATTCCTTCCACTTCTTCCGTGCGTACTACGTTTTCCAAAATGGCAACATAATCGTTTACAAAAAAAGTATCACGCATACTGATCGTAAAGTTTTCTGTCGGGCTCCAAACGGGCTCCGCGGTAGGATTTGTCACCATGGATACATAGGTGTACAAATCTTTGTCCAGTTCTCGCTGAATGTCCGGAGATGAAACCAAACCCATCCTCGGGTTAATCTGTGCACGAGGGAAAAGGTTGAAAACTCTTCCTGACGGTTCGCGATATTCAATTTCGTAATAGAAATTCTCTGGAAAAACTTCTATCGTGTCGCCTTTTGAATTGTATTTTTTATCATTGACAATGATATCACGAAGTGCAACAGCATGGAAATCGTTCTCGATCATATCCACCCAGCTCTTGGGAATGTAACCAGGAATATGACGTGGCTCCACGCGGACGTCGCGCCAGGTTAACATGTAGTCACCCATTTTTTCAGGCTTATTCAACCAAAGTGTTATGTTTTCCTTGTTTTCTTTATTGTCGTTGTTTGTAAATTCTGCACTCCGCGAAATCATTAAACCGGAATTATTGATCGAAACAACCCTGGTATAGGCTGACGAAAATAAGATTCCCAGCAACATTAAGGCCACACCGATATGAGTAACCGCTCCACCGGATAAGCTGTAATTACCTTTAAGAATCTGGAAAAGAATAGCTCCGTTGGAAACGATCGCGAAAATTGAAGTGGTTAAAAGAACGATATACTGGATTTCTTTAACGCCTTGGTACGTGATAACCGCCGCGCTGATTAGCAACGCGATAAGTAACGGATTATATAAAACCTGCAATTTGTCTTTTCCCACACGTTTCCACCAGAAATATTGTCCGATACCGGTAAGCACGATAATCAGGGAGAAAAACCACAACTGGAATTTGTTATAATGCGCAATCTGATCGGCTGGAAGCGCCATATTCAACACGCCTCCGAAAGCCTCTGCGATTTTGTTGTAAACAGGAATGGAAGTGGTTGCTAAGATCTGGAACCCGGAAAGACAAAGCAAAGTTGCGCCGATAAAAATCCAGAATTCCTGAGAATAGGTAGAAACTTCTTCTTCGTCGGATGGGAGGTCTTTCCAGCGATATATTAATAAAGCAATAGAAACGACTGTAAAAGTAAGAAGATAAATCAGCAACTGACCTGACAATCCTAAATCGGTAAAAGAGTGAACCGATGCATTTCCCAAAACCCCGCTACGTGTCATAAACGTAGAGTAAAGGATCAGGATAAAAGTTGCTATGGCAAGTATAAAGGATGTTTTCAGTGCTGTTGCATTTCTTCTGGCGATGATCATCGTATGAATCGCTGCAATCAGAATCAGCCAGGGAACGATAGAAGAGTTTTCCACCGGATCCCAGTTCCAGTAACTGCCGAAGTTAAGCGTTTCATACGCCCAATAAGCGCCCATTAGAATACCAACGCCAAGGACCAACGCAGAAAATAAAGCCCACGGCAAGGCAGGACGAACCCATTCATGTATTTTTTTTGTCCATAAACCAGCAATCGCGAAAGAAAAAGGAATCAATGTTGTAGCAAAACCAAGGAACAAAGTTGGCGGGTGGATAACCATCCAGTAATTCTGTAAAAGCGGATTTAAACCGTTCCCGTCTTTGGCGATAAAGTTCGGATCCATCTGGTAAACAGGAAGATCCGGCATAACTTCTTTCATCAAAAGGAAAGGCGTAGAGCCGATTTTCAGATCAATTCCAGGAATTACGACACCCAAAATCATCGAGGTCAAAAATGCCTGGACCAATGCAAAAATGGTCATAACAGGAGCTTCCCAGGAACGGTTTGAGAAAATCAGAATCGACCCAAGTACCACGTTCCAGAAAATCCATAGTAAAAAACTACCTTCCTGATCCTGCCAAAAACTGGAAATCGTGTAACCCGTTGGTAAAGAAAGCGAAGAGTTTTTCCACGCATAGTGGTACTCGAAATAGTGATTTCCGATTATCCAGTATAGCGAAAAAACAATTCCCAGAACAGATAATGCGTGAATTGAGAATACAACTCTGGCATATTTTTTCCAGGACGAAACCTCGTCTAACGGAGTTCCGGCAAGTCCTGCTTTGAAATAAGCGAAAACTGCCAGCAAAGCAGACGCAAATGCAATGATTGTGAGGAGGTGGCCTGCACTTCCAATGGTAGTATGAATCATGATTTAGATGCGGTTGCCTCAGTCGTTTCCATTTTACCGTTTTCATATTTCGAAGGACACTTCATCAGGATCTTCTCTGCTGCAAAGGTGCCATTCTCCATTTTTCCAACGACTACAACCTGTTCTGATTTGTCGAAGTCCTGCGGTTTTGTACTTCTGTACACCACCTTTTGAACCATATTTTTATTGTCGATCAAAGAAAATTCAAAATAATTGGGATCGATCTCCGGATGGTACTGCATATCGACAATTTGGCCGGACGCATTTTTCGGCAATTTTCCAACGACGTGAATACTTTCGTTATCACCATCTTCCGCCATTTCTTTGGCTTTCCCGAAATCAACATAAGTACTCGCATCGCCTGCGGTTGAAACAATAATTCCAATAGCCACGGCGATTATAATAAGACCTAATATTTGGATCTTTTTCATATTATTTACTTGATATTTAACTCTTTTTCAATTCTACTAACCTTGGAATCCACGCGAAACATGTTGATCGCTATACCTGCCAGAACGATAGCCACAACCGCTACGACAACCCAAATCTTTCCATCTGCTCTCAGTTTGTCGGCCATTTCTACCTGATCGGCAGCCTGGGCAAACAAGAGTTGCGGCAAGGCCAAGAGCGTCATTAAAAGGAGAATTATTTTTTTCATGATGATATAATCTTAACGAAATTAAACTTTGATTGTTATTGGTGCGCGCTGACGGCTGTATTCGTATTTGCAATATTTTCGCGCAGGTATCTGTTAATTCTTTTCACTCTCACGCGCAGCTCAATGAGCCAAACGCCCATCAGTGTCCAGCCGATGATGGCAGGATAAAACACTTTACGCATTTCATTGTTCATGTCATAGGAGCTGAATGCCGGATTTCCACCATTTCCAGGGTGTAGCGAATCTGTCAATCTTGGCAGAATGTAGATTAGTGGAATAAAAACCGCGAAAGCCAAAATATTATAAACAGATGAGATTCTTGCCTTGCGCTGCTCGTCTTCGAATGAACTTCTAAGCAGCATATAAGCCAGATACATCAACATCCCAACTGCTGCTCCGTTCAGTTTCGGATCATTAGGCCAGGGATCGCCCCAGGTATAATTCGCCCAGACCGAACCGGTAAGACAACCCAAAATGCCGAAAAATAAACCTCCTTTTGCAAATTCACTTGCTTTGTCGTCATGATCCAGCGAACCGCTTCGTAAATATTTAAATGCGAAAATCATGGATGTGAAAAGCATGATCGTCATGGACATCCAGAGGGCTACATGAAAATAGGTATTCCGGATACTCTCGTTTAATATAGGCTGATGTGGAACGGGCCCCATAAATCCTACAATAACAACGTAGAATAATATGAGTATACAAAGAATCTTCCACCAATATTTCGTCATAGTATATTGATAATTAGGGTACTTGTTTTGGTAAAAAAGCTGGTTGAGTTATAACAATATTTAGTTAAATCTCATTCCGGTTATTAGTAAATAAAATCAGCTTCGCCATAAAAAGGGGAAAAGCAGGTAACTCAATGTGATAACAATTAAATCAATTGATAACAACGTAGTAATTTCGTCAACGCTAACGCTCCAATCTAACCCATCCATTGCGTTTTTTGCCAAACGTATGGTCATTAAAAGCATTGGCAGTATGATCGGAAAACTTAAAACAGCCATCAAGGTTGCATTATTCTCTGCTTTTGATGCAATTCCGGCTACCAGCGTAAGTACCGAAGCGAAACCAATGGCAGATAATAAAATACATATCAGGTACAGCCCTACATCCTGAACCGGATTTCCCATCACAAATGCATAAAAGCCAAAACCGATTCCGGCTAGCAGCAGCATGATCAGCGAGTTGTAAATAATTTTTGAAACAATAATCGCCTGCGGACTGCATAGATTATAATAGTAAATCAAGCGCCCATAACGTTCCTGCGAAAAACTTTTTGCAATTGCATTCACGGCCGTAAACAAAATAATGATCCAGAAAAGTGTATTCCAAACAATAGGAGTGAGTTGGCCCCGGCGAAGATTAAAACTGAGGTAACATACGAATACTGTGGATACTACATAGAGTAACATACCACTCAACGCATACTTTTGTCGCCATTCCAGCGTCACTTCTTTCCAAATGAGGGTTTTTATCTCGCTCAATACTTTTTGCTATCGGCAGTCAGCTATTGGCTTTCCGCGCGGTGATTATATTTGTTACTCTGGCTTTCAGACGTTGTCCTTTCGCGTTGCAAAAGTACGACACAAAACCCGAGCGTAATAATATAAACGGGATGTTTTTGCATGATTTATAGCAGGGTTTTGTTAAATGATCACGTAACTGTTTGAAATCCGGGCAGAGAATGCTTAATTTGCACTTACGTATATTTAATCTAAATAAGCTAACATGTCAGTTCGTACCGTTTCGCAGCTCCAAAAAGGGGAGAAGGCAGTCATCAGATCATTTTCTGATCGCCTGATGTCTTTGAAATTATTGGAAATGGGATGTGTGCCAGGTTGTGAAGTGCGTCTGGATGCGGTTGCTCCTTTGGGTGACCCGATTTGTATAAATGTGGGTGGTTGTTATTCTTTATCTTTACGCTTAAACGAAGCTTCAACAATAGAAATTGAATAAATCGTTTCTCGTTCTTTTTTGCTATTACCATTGAAACAAGAAAATATAAAAATTGCCCTCGTAGGAAACCCGAATGCCGGAAAATCAACATTATTTAATGCTTTAACAGGCTTACGACAAAAAACAGGGAATTTTCCGGGAGTTACGGTAGAAAAAAAATCAGGTACTTTCAGGTTAGCTGGTGGGAGTGGGGAACCGGACAGAGATGTGACTGTTGTGGATTTACCCGGGACATACAGTGTCTATCCAAAGTCTGCGGATGAAGGGGTTGTAATGGATATTCTGGCAAACCCAAAACATCCTGACTATCCCGATGTTGTGATCGTGGTTGTTGATGCTTCGAATCTTCAAAGAAATCTTCTTCTTTTTACAGAAATAAACGATCTTGGTCTACCGACTATTCTTGCACTGAATATGCTGGATGTTGCGGTCAGTATGAAATTGACTGTCAACGCAGTTCAGCTCGCAATGCAGTTGCATGTGCCGGTGGTGAAAATCAATGCGCGGACCGGTGAGGGTGTACAAATTTTGCAGCAGGCAGTCAGTACGCTGGTGGATAAAAAGGAAAAACCTTCGGTTAAATATTTTTATGTCCCGAAAGGAAATGAGCCTGCGTTGATTGACGATGTAAAAGCCTTGCATCAGCTTGATAATGATTACGTTGCGTTGCAGTACGTTTGTCAGCATGATAATTTTTCCTTTCTGGATCAACCGGTTAGAGTAAAACTTGACGGTCTGATTGAAAAGCATAAATTTGATGAGACCGGTTTTCTTGCTGAGGAAACGATCGCGCGGTATAAAACCATTAAACCTATCGTTGATAAGGCGGTTAAGTCCGAAGGAATCTCTGAGCAGCCTCTTTGGACGCGCCGACTTGATAAGGTGTTACTGCATCCAGTCTGGGGTTATGTTACTTTTGCCATTATTCTGATGGTCATCTTTCAGGCTATTTTTGCCTGGGCGTCTTACCCAATGGACTGGATTGATGAAAATACCGCAGCTTTAATTGGTTGGACAAAAGAAGTACTCCCGGCAGGCGTACTGAATGATTTGTTAACCGATGGTATCATGGCTGGAATTGGAGGTGTCATTATTTTTATTCCGCAGATTGCAATTCTGTTTGGGCTGGTTTCTTTGCTTGAGGAATCCGGTTATATGGCCAGGGTTATGGTGATCATGGATAAGGTAATGCGGAAATTCGGACTGAACGGGCGAAGTGTTGTTCCGCTTATTTCTGGTGTTGCATGCGCAGTACCGGCCATCATGACTACCAGAAGTATCAGCAGTCGCCATGAAAGACTTTTGACTATTCTGGTCACGCCGATCATGAGCTGCTCAGCCCGGCTTCCTATTTATAGCATACTCATTGCTCTAATTATCCCTTCAACAAAAGTGTTGGGTATTTTTAATATGCAGGGTCTGGTTTTATTTGGACTTTATTTTTTAGGACTAGCCGGTGCGTTAGTTTCGGCCTGGATTTTGTCTTTGTTTATAAAAAGAACCGAACCAGGTTATTTCATGCTGGAAATGCCGACTTATAAACTTCCACGTTGGGGACATGTTGGTTTTATGATGTATGACAGCGTGAAATCATTCGTGCTCGAAGCCGGTAAAATTATTCTTGCTATCTCGATCATTCTCTGGGTTTTATCATCCTATGGTCCCAGTGATCATATGGAAGTGGCAGAGCAGAAGGTCGTTGCCGCGATGCCATCTGCGGCGGAAGAACAGGTTGCAGCTGCCATTGCTTCGGCCCGATTGGAAAACTCTTATGCCGGAAACTTCGGAAGATTTATTGAGCCTGCAATCCGTCCGTTAGGTTACGATTGGAAAATAGGTATTGCCTTACTCGCCTCATTCGCAGCCCGAGAGGTTTTCGTAGGAACCATGGCAACAATTTACAGTATCAGCGGTGATTCTGAGGATGTATTGACAGTTAAACAAAGACTTGTCCAGGAGAAAAATGATCAGGGCGGACCCATGTATACTCCGGCAGTTTGTTATTCCCTGCTGATATTTTATGTTTTCGCCATGATGTGTATGAGCACAATTGCAGTTGTTTACCGCGAAACGCATGGCTGGAAATGGCCGCTTATTCAATTGGGATATCTGATGGTACTCGCTTACGTTTCGGCATTTGCTGTTTATCAGCTTATGAGCTAGTTATCGAATTTTGCCTTTTTTTTATTTCAGATAATAGAAACTTTTACTACCCGTCGGATGGCCGAAAAAAGCCATCCGACGGGAGGCTCGATCCGGTCCGACGGCTTTTTTCGCCGTCGGACCGGTAACAAACCAGCTAATACCTATTTTCGATAAATACACTTTCCTGCAAAACAATTTACCAGCCCAAATTCTCCACAATATCCGAAGCAATCATAGCCGTTTGGGTTTTCTTTTCCGATGCCCTGTCACCAGCCAATCCATGTTGATATACACCAAAAATAGCAGCCTGTTCAGGTGTATATTTTTGCGCCAGCAACGCTGCTACAATTCCCGTTAAAACATCTCCACTGCCTCCCGTTGCCATACCTGCGTTTCCTGTTGAATTAAAATGAACATCTCCGTTTGTAAGTATTACAGCTGTATTAGCTCCTTTCAGGATGATAATGACATTATGTTTTTTTGCAAAACTCCTTGCAAGTTCAAGTCTCTCGAATTCATTTGAGGATTCGCCGGCAAGTCTTTGAAATTCTTTTGGATGCGGTGATAAAATCGTATTGGACGGAAGTTTATCAAGCAGATCTGGATGTTTGGCAAGAATATTCAAAGCATCGGCATCAACAATGATCGGTACATTTATTTTGTCCAAAAGCTCATCCAGCATCCGAACTGTCAGTGGTTCCTGGCCAATGCCCGGCCCAATGCCTATTGCAGAATAAGCGTCCAACTCAGGGAGTACTGTAATAATCCGCTGATTACGATCTACGGAAAGCATTGCTTCGGGAATTGAAATCTGCAAAATTTGATAGCCGCATTCCGGTACGTGAACCGTGAGTAAACCAACACCTGAATAAAGACAAGCTCTTGAAGAGAGTACTGCCGCGCCCATTTTACCATAACTTCCCGCAAAAATCAGTGCATGTCCAAATGTGCCTTTATGCGAAAACTTTTCCCGTTTTTTTGCCAGCGCCTCGCCTGCCAATTTATCCGTATAATAATAGGGAGTAAAAGTCTGCTCAATAAATTCTTTGTCCAGACCTATATCAACTACGTGCCAGTCGCCTGTAAATTCAGCGTTTTGAGGCATCATAAAAGCCAGTTTTGGTAGCTGGAAAGTGACTGTATGATCCGGTTTGACAATCGTGTCGGATTTTTCATTTGTTTTATCAACGTATAAACCGCTTGCAATATCAACTGATATTACGATTCCCGATGCTTGATTTATTAATCCAATGACCTCTTGTAATAGACCTGCCACCGGTCGGGAAAGCCCGGAACCTAACAACGCATCGATGACAATCTGATTGCTGTTTAATTCCGGCATCGCGTGTGATTCATAAATTGACTGAACCTGTAAATTTCCCTCCAGGCGTTCCAAGTTCTGTCTGAAATCATCGCTTCCATTTTCCGTATATTCTATCACAAAAACTCGCACATGAAATCCTTTTTCGTTCAGGAGTCGTGCAATAGCCAATCCGTCACCTCCATTATTTCCTTTGCCACAAAAAACGGAGACGGATTTGCTGACATCAAAACAATTGATAAACCAGTTTACAAATGCTAGTGAAGCCCTTTCCATAAGATCCAGCGATGAAATGGGTTCATTTTTTATCGTTTGTGCATCTAGTGCGCGAATCTGTTCTGCGTTTAGTATTTTCATAACCAGTTAGCCAAGTTGCGATGTCAAAGTTAAAATACTGATAATGGATACAATCACTAATATTATTCCATTGCAAAAATGGTATATTTATCTGCAAAAAACTGTCGAAACGCTTTTATATATTAATTATTAATCTTAGCTTTGCACTCGTTTTCGCAATAGCTGTTTTGAATGAAGGGGCGTCACCCCATCCGCTGGAAGCAAGTTGCAATTTCAATTTCATTATAAAGCATCGTCATGAGCGAATTAATTAAACTTGTAGAAGCTACGATTGAAAATCGTACCTCCGAGTATCCTGTGTTTAAAGCAGGTGACACGATCAACGTACACGTTAAGATCAGAGAAGGTAATAAAGAACGTATTCAGCAGTTTCAAGGTACGGTAATGCAACGCCGTAATTTGAGCGGAAGCGGAGAAACTTTCACTGTGCGTAAAATTTCTAACGGAATTGCAGTTGAACGTATTTTCCCAATCCTTTCACCAAGTATCGCGAAAATCGAATTGATTCGTCGTGGTAAGGTGCGTCGTGCGCGTTTGTTCTTCTTACGCGGTCGTCAGGGTAAAGCTGCTCGTATTAAAGAGCTTAAAGTAGCGAAGGCATAAGATATTTTCTTCGGACGAAATTAAAAACCCTGCAATAGAATTTTTTCTTTGCAGGGTTTTGTTGTTTAGGTTGAAAATGACCGCAGCGCCATTGAAAATGAAACTTATTTCTTATAGTTAGGTTTTTAGAATAACTAAACGATTGCCGAAAGCCGATCGCCGACAGCCAATATGGAAATTCCTTTTTTTAAATACCAGGGTACGGGAAATGATTTTGTGATGATTGATAATCGTTCAGGATTTTTTTCTCCGTCCCAGAAACTAATCGAATCACTTTGCCATCGCCGTTTTGGAATCGGAGCGGATGGACTTATCCTTCTTGAAAATGAAGAAGGATATGATTTCCGCATGGTTTATTTCAATGCGGATGGCCGCGAAGGAAGTATGTGCGGAAACGGTGGCCGATGCGCTGTTCGTTTCGCCCATGATCTTGGGCTTTTTGAAACTTCCACTTCGTTCATCGCAGTCGATGGCCCACATGAAGGATTTGCTTCAAAGGATATTATTCGTTTAAAAATGAGCCCTGTAAATGGTGTGGAAAGGCATGATAAGTACGATTTTATGAATACAGGTTCGCCTCACTATGTGACTTATGTCGATGATATTCAGGAAACCGAAGTTGTGGCCATCGGAAAAGATATTCGATATGGTTCTGAATTTGGGCCGAAGGGAGGTACAAATGTTAACTTTGTTCAATTGCTTGGAGAAAATCACATCAGTGTCAGAACTTATGAGCGTGGGGTAGAGGATGAAACGTATTCTTGCGGAACAGGTGTGACAGCCTGTGTTTTGTCTGCGCACCTTAGAGAAGGTTGGAATGGCCCGGTGAAAGTGGAAACTTTGGGAGGAACGTTGGAAGTGGATTACTCAGAAAAATCAGATTCCAAATTTGATGATGTTTATTTAATCGGTCCTGCCGTTCGGGTTTTTGAAGGAAATATCATTATCTGAGTTGCTTGCACCGATTTGCAATCGGTGTAGTTATGGTTTAGCGTTTGTAACGCGATACCAGGCGCAGAAAATTATAAACAATTTGTTATTCTCGCGTTGCAAACGCGAAACCAAAAAGGCACTGATTGCAAATCAGTGCCAGCTATTTCAATACCTCATTCTGCTTCAAGAATTCCGCCGTGCAGGTGAAAGATTTTCTTTTCATTCCATTCCGGAACTCTGCAAAAATCCAGTGCGGCCACTTTACTTCGAACGCCATTGGTACAAATCACAATAATATATTGAAAATCCGACAGCAGATTTCTCTGCTGCCGGATTTCTGCCAAAGGAATGTTAATTCCTCCTTCATTAAATTCTTCAAATTCCCAGTTTTCCCGGACATCGACAACAATACAATCCGCTTGTTGACGAAGGTCGTTCATCCTGGAAAGGTTGATATCGGTATATGTATTTTTGTACATAAGTGAATTCAACGGATATTATCTGCCGTTTGAATAAGGGTGGTCCTTCACAACGGGAATGTTCTTCGCAATCAATTTATGAATATCTCTCAGATATGTTTTTTCGTCTAAATCACAGAAAGAATACGCAGTTCCTTTTGCTCCTGCACGACCGGTACGGCCAATACGGTGAACGTATGTCTCAGGAATATTCGGAATTTCATAATTGATCACGTGTGTCAGATCGTCCACATCAATTCCCCTTGCAGCAATATCTGTGGCAACCAAAACCCGTGTTGTCTGGCTTTTAAAATTCTTCAAAGCATTCTGGCGCGCATTCTGGGATTTGTTACCATGAATTGCTTCAGAGGTAACGCCTGCTTTACGCAAAACTTTTACCACTTTATCGGCTCCGTGTTTTGTTCTCGTAAAAACTAGCGCAGTAGCAATAGAGTCGTCTTTCAGAATATGTAAAAGCAAACTGTTTTTGTCTGATTTATCGACGAAATAAACAGATTGTTTGATCGTGTCTGCTGTTGAGGAAACGGGGGTTACCTCAACTTTGGCAGGATTCGAAAGGATCGTATCTGCCAGCGTCATGATCACCGGCGGCATCGTAGCAGAGAAAAATAGCGACTGACGTTTGGCAGGTAACAGGCGTAAAATCTTTTTCACGTCATGCACAAAACCCATATCCAGCATACGGTCGGCCTCATCCAAAACAAAAATTTCCAGTTGTTTCAAATGTACAAAACCCTGGTTGATCAGGTCTAAAAGTCTACCCGGCGTTGCGATTAAAATATCTACACCCCGTTTTAATGCATCCGTTTGCGGCTTTTGACCAACACCTCCAAAAATTACGGTATGTGTAATATTCGTGAAACGTCCGTAAGCTGCAAAACTTTCTCCGATCTGGATTGCCAGTTCACGCGTTGGCGTAAGAATAAGCGCTCTGATCGGTCCTTTGTCATGTCTGTCTTTTTGCTTTTCTTCCAGTATCTGAAGCATCGGAATTGCAAATGCTGCGGTTTTTCCAGTGCCCGTCTGCGCACAACCCAATAAATCTCTATGCTGTAATATTATAGGAATTGCTTTTGCCTGGATTGGGGTGGGAGTGGTGTATCCTTCTTCTGTCAGAGCCTTTTTAATTGGCTCAATGAGGTCTAAATCTTGAAATGTCATTTGGTTGTTTTAAGCTGCCCATGTGTATAGCTTTAAGTATAACAGAGCCGAAAATAGTATTATGAAACCTTTTCAGGTTCTACGGATAACAGCAATACTTTTTTTATCGTTCATTATATTTTTAATTTTGATTTGACCTTCACGAGAAAGCCTGATAGTTTTCGTGAACGATTTTAAATGAAAGTCGTATCTGTAACTTTCTATGACAGATTTTATAAACTATTTTGCCACTTTGACTTGCATCGTTCCCGGAGAGTGCCAGCTGAAAACGTGATATATGGCAGGAATTGTGCCCACGTTACGAATAGAATGCATTTGATTGGATGCCTGGAAAACAACCGAGCCCGGTCCGACTCTTTTCATAGTTACGTTAACCAAGGCTTCCAGCGTCCCTTCCTTTATAATGATGATTTCTTCTTCCTGATGTTTATGCGGCGGATGAGAGCTTTCACTTGGGTTGAGCGTGGTTACGTGACATTCCAATTCGTCCAGGGTGGCAGTTGGAGACCGGAAAAATGTACGGACAGATCCTGTTTTTGTTTCTTTTACAGTTATATCATTCCAGTCAAAAATGGAAGAATTGAGTTTGTTAATTTTGGAGTTCGCAAAGACAAACGTCATGGTTAACCCCGCTGTTACAGCTGCAACGGTAATATCTCTTTTTGTCAACATGTTCAAACGAGTATTTTGTAAGGTATATTTAGAAGAAAGATCTTTCTTAATTATACTTTTCTGTTAGATTGTTTAATTTAATAAAGAATACTAACAGCAAAATTTCAAAGCCTGATGAAAATCTATATAGCCATTTTAAGAGGAATCAACGTGAGCGGTCAGAAGTCGATCAAAATGACTGAACTTAAAACGATGTTTGAATCTCTGAACTTCGGCGAGGTGAAAACATATATTCAAAGTGGTAACATCACCTTTAAGGCCAAACCGGGCAATGATAAAGATCTTCAAGATCAAATTCATGAAGCCATACTAAAAACCTTTCATTTTGATGTTCCGGTGATTGTTTTAGATGAAACAGAATTGAAAAATATTCAGGAAAACAATCCATTTTTAACAAATAGAAATGAAGATGAATCTAAACTTCATGTCACATTTCTTTCTGAAAAGGCGCAAAAGGATCTGTTTGAAAAACTCAAAGAAGCTGCTCAGTTCTTACCCGATGAATGGATTTTATCAGGACGAGCTATCTATATTTTCTGTCCGGGAGGTTATGGAAAAACAAAACTCAATAACAACTTTTTTGAGAAGAAACTAAAAGTTATCGCCACGACAAGGAATTGGAAAACGGTGAATGAGTTGGTATCGATGGTTGGTCAATAGTCGTCGGTTTCGAAAAAATTGTAGATTTGTGTGAGGTTTATGGTTACATAGCCATAAACGGAAAAGATCGGTAAGCGAGCAATTAATTGTAAGAATATATTCACTTATACCCAAAATATGGAAGATTCATCAAGACGCAAATTTTTGCAAAATGCCGGGTTGGCTTCACTGGTCTCTATTTCGCCATTGGCCGCTGAACCTGAAAGAACGAAAGAAGTTTTTATCCACCATGTTCTTTTTTATCTGAAAGATCCTAATAATGCTCAGGATGAGGCAAAACTCCTGGAAGGGTTGAAAAAATTGGCGAAAGTTCCTCAAATCAAATATGTGAATATCGGAAAACCTGCACCGACAGATCGTTCGGTGATTGTGAAGGATTACACATTTTCATGGATGTGTTTTTTTGATAATATTATTGAAGAAGAATTATATCAAACGCACCCAATCCACGACGAATTCCGCAATAACTACGCACACCTTTGGGAAAAGGTAGTGATTTACGATTCTGTTGGTCCTAAAAAGGTTTAGTATAAGAAAGGATCGGCAGGAAATAAAATGCCGATCCTTTTTACTCTTCGATCAAAATTCCCATTTTACCCATTCTGTAGTCCCGGTAAGCTTCCATAACCTGAATTTCCTCGCTTACCACGAAAGGTCCTTTGGCTATAATTGTTTCACCAATCGGTTCGCCACTCATAAATAAGGCCTTGGTATTTTCCAGAATTTCAAGCTGGATACCGTCTCCATTGTCATCAAAAACAATCATATTTTGAGAATCAACCTGCTGGCCTCCAATTTTTACTTTTCCTGATAACACATATAAAAAAGCATTGTGTTTTTCTGAAAAAGGAATAAAAGTACTTCCTCCCTTATCCGCCCATATCATCGCCGAATTTATGTCGGTCAACGTTGGAACCGGCCCTTTTTTTTCTAATAAATCACCACTCACGATTGACAATCTCACTTTTTGGTCAGCACTCAAAACCTGAGGTGTGTTTTCGGCAGTTAATGGAAAATAAGTTGGCTGATCCATTTTGTTTTTTACAGGAGAATTGATCCACATCTGAATAATTTCCTGACGGCCACTTGCCACAGGTCGCTCGCTATGGATTATACCCATCCCTGCATGCATCCACTGCACACCACCGGTAAGCACAGTGCCCTTGTTTCCACGACTATCCTGGTGATAAATCCCTCCTTCGAACACAAAAGTCACAGGTGCGAAACCTCTGTGAGGATGTGGGGCAATACCGGAATGTTTCAAATTGAAATCTTCCGGAATCTCATTTTCGGCATGATGCAGTAAAATAAACGGATCCAGATAATCTATTTGGATGGATGGAAGCGGCTGTTTTACAACGATTTCACCCATATCTTGTACCTGCGCAAAAACGACCTTTAAAATTCCCCTGCTTTTCATGGTTTATTTGTTTAGTATTAAAGTCAATTTATTGAGTATGGTTTATTGCCTCCATCCTTTATTTCGTTGCCGGCAATTGAAGTTTGCTAAGTGCAAAATGAACACTACAAAGATCGTGAATTTTACTATATAATAGTAAGTTATATACAATAGTATAGTACTATACTATTGGTAAGTGGTTATTGGAATTAAGTCTGAATTTACTGCAACTCAAATCTTATCATCATTGGGAAAATCTTTCAATATTTCAATTGCCATTTTATTGTTGGCCAACCTATCGGCGCTCAATATTAGTGCCCGTGGCGCTAACAATACCAAAATAGGAATCGATGAGTCAGTCCGTGTTTGGGAGGGTGAAAATCAATTCGCTCAGCCAAGCAATGATATTCGATTGAATCAGGTTGGATTTTACCCGACTGCTCAGAAAAAAGCTTTTGTCGTAGGAGAAAAAGGACAAGAATTTTATTTACGTGATCTGAAGACCAAACAAATCATTTTCAAAGGCAAACTTGGTCCGGTTCTCACAAGTCCACATTCCGGAAAAAAAAGTCGCATCGCTGATTTTTCTGCGGTAAAAAAAATTGGGAAATATATTCTGGAAGTACCTTTGGTAGGTGTTTCTTATACTTTCGAGATAAAATCAGAAATACATAAAAATGTTACCACATCCGCCATCCGGGGATTTTATTATCAGAGAGCCTCTGTGGCCCTGCCTGAAAAATTTGCTGGAAAATGGGCACGGCCGGCGGGTCATCCTGACGACAAAGTTCTGATTCATCCTTCTGCTGCTTCCCAGGGTCGTCCTGAGGGGTCAGCCATCAGTTCGCCTCGCGGTTGGTATGACGCCGGCGACTATAATAAATATATTGTCAATTCCGGGATTACGATGGGGACATTACTCTCGGTGTACGAGGATTTTCCTGTTTATTTTAAAAACCTGAAAACCAATATTCCTGAAAGCCAGAATGCCGTTCCGGATTTGCTGGACGAGGTTCTGTGGAATCTTCGCTGGATGCTTACTATGCAGGATCCAGCTGATGGTGGTGTTTATCACAAACTGACAAATCCCCGGTTCGACGCCATGATCATGCCTGATGCATGCAAGAATCCCCGTTACGTTGTTCAAAAAAATACTATCGCAACACTTGATTTTGTTGCCGTTATGGCGCAGGCAAGCCGTGTCTTTAAAGCGTTTGAAAAGCAGTTGCCGGGATTATCCGATTCATGTAAAATTGCAGCAACGAAAGGATGGAATTGGGCTCAGAAAAATCCTTCTGTTCAATACAATCAAAAGGAAATGAACACGAAGTTTGATCCGGATGTGGTTACTGGTGGTTATGAAGACAAAGACGGAAGTGACGAACGTATCTGGGCAGCGGCTGAAATGTATGTCACCACTAAAAATGAGGATTATCTGAAAAATATTTCTTTTGAAACAGATAAACCTATGCCGCTTCCATCATGGAGCCAGGTAAAAGCGCTTGCTTATTATACAATGATCAGACACGAAAAACAACTCGGGCCGGTTGATCAACAGTATCTGAGATCGATTAAAAAAAGTGTTATTGATTTTTCCAATGATTTACTGAAAGATATGGAGCAGCAGCCTTATCAAACGGTCATGGGAAAAACGGCTAAAGATTTTGCCTGGGGAAGTAATGCGGTGGCTTCAAACCAGGGAATTGCTTTGATTCAGGCCTATAAGCTTACAAAAGATAAAAAATATCTGGACGCAGCATTGGGCAATCTGGATTATATTCTGGGAAGAAACGCAACGGGTTATTCTTTCCTTACCGGTTTCGGCTCTAAACAAATTATGCATCCGCATCATCGTCCATCGATTGCTGACGGCATTGTAGAGCCGGTTCCGGGACTTTTATCAGGCGGGCCCAATCCCGGACAGCAGGATAAGTGCGAAGGATATCCGAACAAATTTGCCGATGAGTCTTTTGCAGATGTGGATTGTTCCTATGCCTCAAACGAAATAGCCATTAATTGGAATGCTCCTTTTGTTTATCTGGCTGCTGCAATGGAAGCACTTTTTTCGATGTAAATAGTATTGAATATAAAAAAATGACACTCCATCGGGGCGTCATTTTTTGGTTATATATGGTCGAATTTTAGTAATTACTTTTTAGTGCTTTCCACCGGAACATTGGGATCCGTCTCGTTGTAGCCACCGTGGTCGGTCATATTTTCTTCCTCAGATTCATGGATAGCATCCTTCTTGATTTGTTTGGAAGGTTTTTTACTGTCGTCTTCCTGTATAATATCACTGTCCGGGCCTGATCGGGAAGGTGAGCCACCTTCAACATTTTTGTTTTTGTTATCCTTGTTCATGACGTTGTCTGTTTTTTAAAACAAATGATCAAATTTTGTACCGTTTGTTTTTTTAACAAATGGAGTGCAGAAACTGTCTTCAGTGTTCACAAAATTCTACATATTGGAAAGAGCTTTCAAAATATCTTGTGCTGACCATACAAGACGGACTCAGTTCAACCTAACCAGATGCCATTGACTGATTAAATTTTCGGGAATAGATTTAGTACTGTTTTTGCTTTTTAAGAATATATTTTATGAACCAAATTTCATTCCAATGAGCTTCTTCGAATCATTTTCACAAATACGTGGTATTTTAAAAAGTATCGATTTAACTGCTGTCGGCAAGTTGGCAAAACGTGTTGACTTGAATAAGCTCATAGGGTTGGTGATGAAGATGAGTGATGCCGACCTTGCTAAAATGGTGCGGTTAATGCAAGCTGGTGAAGGAAAACAGAAAGAGGCTCCGGAGGTAAGCGGAGATTTTTATCAGCTGGACAAAACGCTGACAAAGGAAGATCGGGAGATCCAGTTAAAAGTAAGGGCTTTCATGGACAGCGAAATTCGTCCGATTGCCAATGAATATTGGAATAAGGCACATTTTCCCATGCATATCATTCCACTGATGGCTAAACTGAATATTTGTGGATTGACCTATAAAGGATACGGATGTGCAGGGAAATCGGCTTTGCTGGAAGGATTTATAGCCATGGAAATGGCACGCGTCGATTCATCAATCTCTACATTTTTCGGCGTTCATAGTGGGTTGGCCATGGGATCCATTTATATGTGCGGTTCGGAAGAGCAGAAAGCATACTGGCTTCCAAGAATGCAGCGCATGGAAATGATCGGTGCTTTTGGTCTCACGGAGCCGGAGGTTGGTTCCGGTGTTGCAGGCGGACTGACCACAACCTGTAAAAAAGTGGGCGATGAATGGATCTTAAACGGTCAGAAAAAGTGGATCGGGAATGCCACGTTTTCTGACATAACGATAATCTGGGCGCGGAATCTGGATGACAATCAGGTTAAGGGATTTATTGTCAAAAAAGATAATCCCGGTTTTAAAGCGGAAAAGATGGAAGATAAAATGGCTCTCAGAATTGTTCAGAATGCTCTTATCACGTTAACAGACTGCAAAGTACCTGAAATGGCCCGGTTGCAAAACGCTAATTCCTTTAAAGATACAGCCAATGTTTTAAGAATGACCCGAGCAGGTGTGGCATGGCAGGCCGTAGGATGTGGGCGCGGAGCCTATGAACTTGCGTTAAATTATACGCTCAAAAGAAAACAGTTTGGCCGTCCTATTGCTGGATTTCAATTGGTGCAGGATCTGCTGGTGACCATGCTGGGCGATCTGACTGCCATGCAGACGATGGTTTATCGCCTGTCGCAATTACAGGATGGGGGAGAACTGGCGGATGAACATGCATCTCTTGCCAAAGTTTTTTGCACGTTGCGTATGCGTTCCATCGTAGATCATGCCCGAGAACTTTTTGGTGGAAATGGGATCCTGCTCGAATATGATATTGCCAGATTTGTTGCCGACGCCGAGGCAATTTATTCTTACGAAGGAACCAAGGAAATAAATTCGCTGATTGTCGGAAGGGCCATCACCGGAGAAAGTGCTTTTGTATAAACTTTCGTCTTCAGGATAATTCCAACGTTTTGAAAGTTATCGGTGTCATAGAGGTGATTCTAAACGAAAAATCTATGAAAATTTCTGTAATTTTTATTTTGATGATTTTATCTTTTTCATGCAAAAAGGAAAAATTAGGAAAATTAGAAACAATAGAAAAACACGAGGCGATTAAAGCATCAGTTTGTGATGTAAATTATCCTGTGCGGGAATTACCTTGGCTACATAAATTAATTGAAGACGCGAAGGATAAAAAAGTAGATAAAATATTGACAATCAAGTTGGTTGAGATTAATGGTAAACTAATATTTAGCTACTATTTAAGCTATTCTTCCTGCATGGGATGTATAAATTATCAGTGTGACGGAAGTATGATAGATGTGAACAAATTGCCCGCAGCAGAAATTCAGGAATTTAAGGATAAAATAATCAGCGGTCAGGGTAAGGTGACAATTCTTTGGCCAGAAGAGTAAATTAGTCAAGCATTAAATATGCAGTTTAAAAATGTATCCAATTTCTGTATACATTTCTGAATATACATGTCATTTTGACGGTATACTTTTTAAATTGCATTTTTTAAACGTTATGCTATGACTAACCCACGATATAAAACTGCATTATTAATAGGAGCTACCGGACTTGTTGGTAAACAAGTGTTACAAAATTTACTGAATTCATCAGATTACGGTGAAGTCAAAATTCTGACAAGACGCGATACCGGAATCCGACATCAAAAACTGAACGAAATTTTTTTCAACTTTGATAATCCCGATGCATCGCTGGTCAAAGCAGATGACATTTATTGTTGTTTAGGAACAACCATTAAAAAAGCCGGCTCAGAGGAATCCTTTAAAAAAGTAGATTTTCTTTATCCGCTGCAAATTGGCCGGCTTGCAAAGCTCAATGGTTCGACCAAGTATCTGATTGTTTCTTCGATGGGCGCAGATGCAAAATCCATGATTTTCTACAACCGCGTGAAAGGAGAAATCGAAAGAGAGCTCACCGATCTCCATTTTGAAACTTTACATATTTTAAGGCCATCGTTATTATTAGGAGACCGGGGAGAAACGCGCAGAGGAGAACAGATTGGTGAAATATTATCAAAAATCTTAAATCCGGTGATGATTGGTCCTTTAAAAAAATATGCGGCGATCGAATCTTCCAAAGTAGCAACGGGAATGGTAAAACTGGGCCAGCTTCCAAACAAAGGAACTTTCATTCACGATTCTGCGGAATTACAACAGTATTAATTTAAGCTTAATGGTTTCATCCAGACTTCATATCCGATTGGCAACAGCGCTGGATGAGGATCCAGTTTATGAAATGATCTGTGATCTTGAAAATAAGATTTTAAACCGGGAGTCTTTCAATTTTGTTTTTCATCATAATCTGGCTCAGCGAAATATTTGTTATTTGATCGCTGAATTGGACGGAGAGCCTGTTGGCATGGGAAGTTGTCATGTTCAGCCATTACTCCATCATGTTTGCATGGTGGCTGAGATTCAGGAAATGTTTGTAAAGGAAGCATATCGCTCAAAAGAAATCGGGAAGGCGATCATTGATACGTTAATTGTTTTTGCTAAAAGTAAATCAGCATTGCAGATTGAAGTAACATCCAACAACGTCAGGGAAAATGCGCATCGATTTTATCAGAAAGAAGGTTTTAAAAAATCGCACGTAAAGCTTGTCAGGTATTTCTAAACGTAAAAAAAGGCATTTCCCAAATCGGGAGATGCCTTTTTACATTACCTAAACCTTCAACTGCTCTTGAATGTTCTTAGTATCTTCCTCTTGGACTTCTCGCCCAATTGTCGCCGCCTCGTCTGTTACTCATCTGACGTGTTTCGGCCATCAGTCTTTCCAGGTCATTGGTTAACTTTCTTGACTCTCTTGGAGACAAACGGCCGTGAGAACTAAATCTTCGTTCGCGTTCTGCAATGCGGTCATATTCGTTCATCAAAATAGAAGCCTCACGGGAATTTAAGGTTCCCCGTTGAATGCCGGCAGCAATTTGCTGACGAGCTTCCCGCTGCAAAGAATTTACCCCGAAATCCCGATGTTCACGTGGGCTATTGCGATATACATCTCCACGTCCGCGGTCATATCCGCCATATTGCGCAGATGCGTTAGTGAAACCAAAAGCTAAAATTGCGGCAACAAAAAGTATCTTTTTCATGGTAGTAATTTTTAAAGTTCGTCGATTAGAGGGGCATTCATGACATAGGTTTAATCGCCGATTGTTAACGATTGTTAAGCTATTTAACAAAGATTAAATAGGAGTTTTTGGAGTTTTGTAAGTCGCTAATTTTCAGGAGGGTGGACAGAGGAAGTATTTAGAAAAAAGCTGTAAATTTTTTCTTCATTCCTATATTCGCCTCTAAATGGCTGGTGGGTGAGAAACCCAAAGAGTTGACAGTATTTTAGAAAAGAGTATAATGGGTGAGTCGAAACCCAGAATGGGCAGCATTATAAAAGACTTGATACTAATTCAATTCTGCTCGTATTGCTTCCTGAGCTTCCTGTAAAATATCCTCAATTTTTCTTCCTGCGGGTTCGATAGCGGGCAGCGCTGTCCATGACAATTTAGAGAAAGATTTTAACGGAAAAATTCCTTTTGGATTAAATGCTCCGGTTCCGTTTACTGCAACGGGTATTATCAATGCTTCCGGCGATTTTTTTAATAAAGTTGCCACGCCTCCCGCAACAAACGGCTTCATAATTCCGCTGGCCGTACGTGTTCCTTCGGGAAAAATAATCGCGGCGCCGGTTGTTTCTCTGATCAAATTTCCCAGACGCAAAATTTCACTTACAGCCTGCTTGCTATCTTTCCTGTTGATTAACGCAGCACCACTTTTTCTCAAATTGTAAGATATGCTCGGAATCCCTTTTGCCAGCTCAATTTTTGAAACAAACAATGGATGTCGTTTTCTCAGAAACCAGATAAGTGCCGGAATGTCAAAAGTGCTCTGATGGTTGGCAACAAAAATTATTGGGCGGTCATCAGGAATAATGGCCCTGTTTTTCAGCGTCACCGTCGACCCGGTCAGATATAGACCATAGGTAAGAAAAAAGTTAAGGTAGTCGACAACTTTTTCATGCGCTTTCTTACCCAAAATATTAAGCGCTATAACCTGTAACACATGAAATATTAATAACGAAAGCCCAAAATGTATGAGATAGATAATGCTTAGGAGGTAGTCTATAATTTTTTTCATTCCTTTTTTTACACAATAATATCCCAAATGTACATCGATTGTGAAAATTTGTAAAGCATGAAATGAGATTTGTCATGTACAACTTACATTAAATTCACGTACTTTGTGAAAGTATAATGGGAGTTAAAACTAATCAACAATGGAAACCGAACTTTCAGCAGCACGACTTGAAGTCATGCAACATGTAGGAAAGGACCTCGATGCCCTGATGGCAGAATATCTGAAACCGATTGATCAAAACTGGCAGCCTACGGATTTTTTGCCGGATGCCAGCAAAGACAACTTTTTCAGCGAAGTTAAATTATTGCAGGAAAGTTGCAGGGATTTACCGTACGATTACATAGCGGTTTTGATCGGAGATACGATCACTGAGGAAGCACTTCCAACTTATGAGTCGTGGTTGATGGACGTTATTGGCGTAGATCAGGTTGACAATCCTTCTGGCTGGTCAAGATGGGTGAGAGCCTGGACGGCGGAAGAAAATCGCCATGGAGATCTGCTTAATAAGTATCTGTATCTGTCTGGCCGCGTAAATATGCGGGCGATGGAAGTGTCTACCCAATATTTGATCGCCGACGGATTTGACATCGGAACCGACCGTGACCCGTACCGTAACTTTATCTACACTTCTTTTCAGGAGCTTGCAACAAACGTATCACACCGTCGTACTGCGACGCTTTCGAAACAGTTTGGTAACCCACACCTTTCAAAAATTTGCGGCGTGATCGCATCTGATGAATTGCGACATGCTAAGGCTTACAAAGCGTTTGTGAGCCGTATTTTAGCCGTAGATCCTTCCGAGCTGATGTTGGCTCTGGAAGATATGATGAAGAAAAAAATTGTAATGCCTGCTCATTTCCTTCGCGAGTCGGGTGTGAAAATGGGCGATACTTTCTCTCACTTCTCTGATGCTGCACAGCGTTTAGGCGTTTACACAACAATGGATTATATCGAAATTCTTGAATCTTTACTAGAAGAGTGGGAAATCGGAACGATCCGGGAACTTAATTCCGGTGCAGAAAAGGCACGTGATTATTTGATGGCGTTGCCGGCTCGTTTGCGTCGTATTGCTGACCGTACGCGTATCCCGGAGCTGGAATATGAATTTAGCTGGATAAGCAGATAGGTATTTTGGAACGTATTTAGAAAGTAAAGCCGGGCAATCTGTCCGGCTTTACGTCTTTAGATAATTTATTTTACAAACTTTATTTTTTTGTGAACTTCGTTAATCCAGAATCTTGCCATTAATTCGTGTCCGGCGGGCATGGGATGAATCCCGTCCCAGATCCAGTAATCTGCCGCTGCCTTTTTAAGCGCCTTATCAAATTCAGACTGAAAATCGATTTCGATAGCATTAAATTCTTTCGCCAGTTTCCTGAGAATTTCCTGCCTTGGCCTCAGCTCTTTTTGATAAACTTCAAGCTTATCTTTTACGCGGCCGACAGGAAACAGAAAGGGGATACACAACACCAACTGAACGTCCGGTAATTTTTCTTTTGTCCGTTCCAGCAGTTTTCTATAATCTGATTCAAATTGATCCGTGGTGTTTTCTTTATTTCCGTTGACAGCAGCTTCGGTATCGTTAACACCCACCAGAATATTAAGTAGATCAGGTTTCAGATCAATCGTATCCGATTGCCATCTTGCGGCCAGATCGGTTATTTTATTTCCGCTGACCCCTCGATTGAAAAATTGAAATTTCTTTTCGGGATGATCATACCACAACCGGCTTGCGATCAGGTATGCAAATCCATGGCCCATGACGTGATTCCAATCCGAGTTTCTTGTCCGGTTTCCATCGGTAATAGAATCTCCCTGGAATAAAAAGGTATAACCGGTTCCTTCTTGTTTCAAACTCGTTTCAGAAAAAACTTCTGCCACTGAAATTGTAGGCGAAAAAATAGAACCAGCACTTCCTAAAACCGCCGTTTTCAAAAATTCTCTTCGTAATGACATGAAAAATCCTTGTGATGATTGAGATTTACTTCAATAACCACAAGGATTTTCTTTGTCGTTCTACTGGTCAGCGCCAGGAATTCTACTAATTAATGATCGCTTTTATGACCACTGGCTGGTGATCCGACGGATAACGCTGCTCTTTTGCATCCGTCAAAACGCCATACTTCAAAACTTTGATCGGTTTGCTTACAAAGATATAATCAATACGATTTTCCATTGGAGCATCAAATTTGAAGCTGTTGAAAGTTCCTTCCGGACCATATATTGGCTGTTCGGTTACTTCATGCGAATCGTTCAAAAGTGTCTGAATGGCTTTGATCTGTTCTGTTTCAGGCGTTGAATTGAAATCACCGGTTAATATCGTCGGCGAATTTCCAGCAATTTCTTTCATCTTTTTCACCATCAAAATCCCAGACTGGCGGCGCGCTTCTACACCTTGATGATCGAAATGAACATTGAAAAAATAAAATTCCTTTTTAGTATTCAAATCCTGGAATTTAGCCCACGAACAGATGCGGTTACAGCAGGTAGCATCCCAGCCTTTTCCTGGTTTGTCTGGCGTTTCGCTCAACCAGAAATCACCGTTTTTTAAAACTTTGAAACGATCCTTTTTGTAAAAAATAGCAGAATGTTCACCGCCTTCTTTTCCATCATCGCGGCCTTTTCCCAGAAACGCAAAATCCGTAAGCTCTGCCACGGCATGCAACTGGTTGATCAATACTTCCTGCGTACCGAAAATATCAAATTCATGAAAACGGATCAGACCTTTTACCATTTCCTTACGGTTCGGCCAGGCGTTGATCCCGTCGCCTTTATTATCGTAACGAAGGTTATATGAAGCAATGTTAATGGTTTCAGGCTTTTTCTGGGCAAATCCAGCTGTTGTCAATCCTAAGGCTAGCAATAAAAGAAATACATTTTTCATTATTAAGAATTTAGTTGTAAAAATGGTAAAGGTAAGAACGCTGAGTAATTTGAAAACTCAACTACTCTTTAATGAGACTGCAAATTTCACTTTTTGTTATATTTTTTAAAAATATTGAGCATTTTGTTGAAGATTTCGGTGTTTTCATAAACTCCTCTGAAATCCAGTGCATGTGGGCCATAGGCAAAAACTGGCACCATGATCGCAGTATGATCATTGGTGCTGAAGCTTCCGTCAACATAACCTCTTTTCAGATCACCATCGAGTAAAGTCAATCCACCCGTTTCGTGGTCGGCAGTTACGATCACCAGGGTTTCGCCATTGGAATCTGCAAACCTTAAAGCTTCGCCGATAAGCTGGTCAAAATCGAGCATTTCTGTTACCACGTAAGGCACTTTGTTGGCATGTCCTCCGTAATCAATCTGCGCACCTTCTGCCATAATGAAGAAACCTTTCCCGGATTTTGATAATGTTTGCTGCGTTTTTGCAAATGATTCTGTCAGAAAATTGCCTCGGCCTGAAAGCATGGAAACTGTTTTCGAATCGTCTAAAAGTACAAATGGAGCTTTTAGTGAGGTCAGATCCTTCCATTGATTGGAAACCTGAAAACCCTTTGTGCGAAGAGAATCTGAAACTTTATGTTTGTTGAAAACCATAGTTCCGCCACCGATCATAATATCCACTGTCGATTTTAAGAAATCCAGCGCAATCGTACTATCCATACTCCGTTCTGGCTGATGTGCATAAAATGCGGCAGGCGTTGCATCTGTGATATTTCCGGCGGAGATCAGACCAGTTTTGATTCCTAACGGTTTGATAATGTCAGGAAGATTTTTCAAAGGAATATTGTTGGTATCTACGCCGATGGCACGGTTTCTGGCTTTTTGTCCTGTCGCCATCGCCGTTGCACCGGCTGCGGAATCGGTGATGTAACTATCGGCAGTTGTGGTTTTCGAAAAGCCAATATTCAAAAATTGAGACAAATTCAGCTCGCCGTGATTGGCCGTCAGCCCCGAATAGATCTGAGCCAAACCCATACCATCACCAATCAGTAAAATGATATTTTTAACTTTGGATAACCTGTCATTGTTTTTGTAAGTAGGCTTATATATCGCGTGTGGCTTCGGAGCGGTATACTCAGCGTTCGCACGGTTCCGAAGATATGGTCCCAGTTCTTCGACTTTGTCCGTATTTAAATAATCTAAACCCATGTTCATCAGCATTTTCCAGGCGTTCACTTCATCCGGAGTAGCCCAGAAACGGATTTTTTTGCCCTGCCCATGCACATGTCTGATCACCTCTTCAAGTGCTTCTTTTTCTTTTTTCACCAAAACTCCTTTACCATTCCATTTGGTGTAGTTGGTGAACGACTGGCTGATCAAACCAATCCGTTCCAGTTGTTCTTTGGTATACTGGATCTCCGGGCGGCCGTCGAAAAATATATAATCAGGATATTGGTTGAATTGTGCTGGCGGCGGCGTATCGCCACTCAAAACAATTTTCACAGGGCCTTTCGGAGCGAGGATGCTGGCATACGGTTGCAGTTCTTTGATCAACGCCGGAATTGTGGTGATGCCTGGTGTTTTAAGATCTATAAGTAATTGTAAACCAAGCGTTTTATCAGGATATATACTTCCGTAATTTTTCTCGATCTGAGCAAGAATCGGTTTCAGGTAAAGATTTGAAAATGTATTTTTTGAGGTAATATATTTCTCGTCATGCGCCACAAAAATGGTGTCATTTCTTAAAAAAATATCTGCTTCAACTGAGCCAAACTGTTGGTAATAAGCACGTAAGAAGGGGATGTTCTGCTCGTAATCATTATGAGAGTGAGCCTGTGCAGTTGTATAACGAAGGGGTGTTTGTGCACACAATGTAGTTTTTGAAAATACCACAAACAGGGAAATAAAAAGAATATACTTCATGATAAGCGTCAGAATGCGGCCAAAGAGGATTAAACTCTGAATGGTGAAAAATGGTTTTAACTAAAAAGGAAACTTTCGCAAAAATCACTCTAAAAATTTACTTATATTTTATCTAAATGTTAAGTCGGCTTTTGATCTTAGGTCTTTCACCAACTTTCTTTTAATAAAACTAAATTATCCAGATTTCGTAACTCAATAATTACTGTTTAATTTGCCAAGACGTTTTCGTTTTACAAATTCTTCTATGTATAGTTATCCTCTTTCTTCCAGAATTCTGCTTGCCATTGACTGTATTATTTTTGGTTTCGACGGGAAAGATATCAAGCTGCTTCTGATTAAGCGAAATTTTGCACCGGAAAAAGGTAACTGGTCATTGATGGGTGGTTTCCTGAAAGAAGAAGAAGATCTGGAAGCCGGGGCAGGACGGATACTTTACGATCTTACCGGACTGAAAGATGTATACGTTGAGCAGTTGGAAGTTTTCGGAAAGGTAAGTCGAGACCCGGCTGAGCGTACGGTTTCCGTAGTATTTTTTGCTTTAATTCAGATTGATGAACACGACGCAGAAGCCGTAAGGAGCCATAACGCAGCCTGGATAAGCCTGGACAGACGTCCTAAACTTATTTTTGATCATGATCAGATGGTTGACCGCGCCATTGAACATTTACGCTACAAAGCTGCTTTACATCCGATTGGATTCGAACTTTTGCCAGAAAATTTTACGATTCCGCAACTTCAAAAACTTTATGAAGCAATTTATAACACGCCGCTAGACCGACGGAATTTTAGCAGAAAACTGCTTTCAACAGGTCTATTAATTGATACCGGACTTAAAAATACAAACTCTGCCACTAAAAAGGCGACCTTATACAAACTGGACACCATCCGGTATAAAGAGAAATTTCATGCGTTCTGGAATTTCATGCCCGATGCGATGAAAACGACGCACAGTTAATTATTGCTGAATTTTAAATGAGAAGATTTTATTTCGAAATTGTAAATTTAATTGTGTCAATATTACACCATAAATAAATTATATTATATTTACAGATCAATTATTTATAAAAAAGGTGGTTTGCCACGGAAATACAGTGAGCGTATGGTTACTGATTTTCGTTAGAATCTATGGAGACCAGACTTTTTATTTAAGATGATATTTAACCTTATTCACCTGTTGCCGGGCTTTTTATGAATAACAAATATGTAATTGGGATTGATTACGGAACAGATTCCGTGAGAGCTTTGGTCGTTAATGCGCATACCGGAGAAACGGCAGGAACGGCGGTTTTTGAATATCCGCGTTGGAAGGCAGGGAAATACTGTGATCCTTCCATATCACGTTTCAGGCAACATCCGATGGACTATCTTGAAGGTTTGGAGTTTTCTGTCACCGGGGCATTAAAGGATGTCAGTGATGAGGTGAGGCAAAATATTACCGGAATTTCCATCGATACAACCGGCTCGACGCCTGTGGCTGTTGACAAAAATGGAACTCCGTTATCGCTGCTCCCCGAATTTGCAGAAAATCCGAATGCTATGTTTATCCTTTGGAAGGATCATACGGCCAATGCTGAGGCAGAGGAAATTAATGCACTTGCGCATAACTGGGAGACTGATTATACAAAGTATGTGGGAGGTATTTATTCCTCGGAATGGTTTTGGGCAAAAATATTAAAAACGCTCCGGATCGATGAAAATGTTCGTGAAGAGGCTTTTTCATGGGTGGAGCACTGCGACTGGATTTCAGCTGAGCTAACAGGAAATACCGATCCATTGACTTTACAAAGATCCCGCTGTGCGGCTGGCCATAAAGCTTTGTGGCACAGTGCGTATGACGGCTTACCAAAAGAAGATTTCTTCGTGGCACTTGATCCGATTCTGGCGGGATTGCGCGACCGGTTGTTCAGCACAACGCAAACATCTGACAAATCGATGGGGACGATTTCTGCTTCCTGGGCAGCGAAACTTGGCATTCCTTCTGATGTCGTCATCGGTGTCGGCGCATTTGATTGTCACATGGGTGCCGTCGGGGCTTTGATTGAACCCTATTCGCTCTGCAAGGTAATCGGTACGTCAACCTGTGATATGCTTGTTGCACCGAACGAAGAAATTGGACATCTGCTGATCAACGGAATCTGCGGTCAGGTGGATGGATCTATCGTTCCGGGAATGCTCGGTATGGAGGCAGGGCAATCCGGATTTGGCGATATCTATGCCTGGTTTGCCAAACTTATTACGACACCTGTTCGCGAATTGATGGGAGAAGAGGCTGCGAAGCAACTTTCGGAAAAACTGCTTCCTCACCTCGCAACACAAGCTGGTCTTCTTCCTGTGACTGAAAATGATATTATCGCGATCGACTGGTGGAATGGAAGAAGAACGCCCGATGCAAACCATACTTTAAAAGGAGCAATTCTTGATTTGAACCTGGCCAGCGACAGTGCGCGCGTATTCAAGGCACTTGTGGAAGCAACGGCTTATGGTTCAAGAAATATCGCGGATCGTTTCAGAAGTGAAGGCGTCCCGATTAACGAGGTAATCGCGATCGGTGGCGTCGCTAAAAAATCACCTTTCGTGATGCAGACCCTGTCAGATGTTTTGAATATGCCAATAAAAGTGGCTTCGTCAGATCAGGCATGTGCGTTGGGTGCTGCAATGTTTGCCGCAGTGGCTTCGGGTGTTCATCCTACCTTGCAGGAAGCGCAGCAAGCGATGAGCTCCGGATTTGATGCCGAGTATTATCCGAGACCGGACGTTGTGGATGTGTATGAAAAATTATATCAGAAATATCTAAAAGCTGGTGGTTTTATCGAACAAGAAACCAAGGCAAAAAGAAGTAAAGACCTGAAAACAGCATAGGGAAAATCGGTTCCGTCAAAAATATTTTATCATTTACTAACGATGTTGGATTTAAAACAATTTGAAATTTGGTTTGTCACAGGCAGCCAGGATCTGTACGGAGCGGAAACGCTTCGTCAGGTTGATGAACACTCAAAAATAATCAGTCAGTTCTTCGACGAAAAATCCGAAATTCCGGTCCGTGTTATTTTTAAACCAGTCGTTAAGTCTCCGGAAGAAATCTATCGAATCTGTCAGGATGCAAACGTTACTGAAAATTGTATAGGCATTGTGGCCTGGATGCACACCTTTTCTCCTGCGAAAATGTGGATTCGCGGCCTGCAAATTCTTCAAAAACCCTTATTACATCTTCATACCCAATACAATAGAGATATTCCGTGGGCAAATATTGATATGGATTTTATGAACCTGAACCAGTCTGCCCATGGAGACAGAGAGTTCGGTTTTATCATGACCCGAATGCGGTTGACCAGAAAAGTGGTAGTTGGGCATTGGCAACAAAATGATGTTATTACGTCCATCGCCGATTGGACAAGAGTTGCTGCGGCGCGACACGATCTGAAAGGAGCAAAATTTGCACGTTTCGGAGATAACATGCGCCAGGTTGCTGTGACGGACGGAGACAAAGTTGCAGCGGAAATGGCATTTGGGTTTTCTGTTAATACCTATGCTGTTGGCGATCTTGTTTCTGTAATTAATCAGGTTTCCGAGGAGGCTGTTAATCAGCTGACTGAGGAATATGAAAATTCATATAGCCTTGTCTCTTCGTTGCGGAAAGGCGGTGATCAGTTTTACGCTTTGCAAGACGCTGCCCGTATCGAATTGGGGATGAAATATTTTCTTCGGGACGGCGGGTTTAAAGGTTATACCAACACCTTTGAAGATCTTTACGGCATGAAACAATTGCCTGGCATTGGCTCTCAGCGTATGATGGCTGCGGGATATGGATATGCCGGAGAAGGTGATTGGAAAACTTCTGCCATGGTTCGTGCGCTCAAAGTAATGGGAAGCGGACTTCCTGGCGGCAATTCGTTCATGGAGGACTATACGTATCATTTTAATCCTTCGAATAATCTGGTTTTGGGCTCGCATATGCTGGAAATCTGCCCGAGTATTGCCAAAGGAACGCCGTCCTGCGAAATTCATCCGCTGGGAATAGGTGGAAAAGAAGATCCGGTACGTCTGGTATTTAATGCGCCGGCGGGTCCCGCGATCAATGTTTCATTGATCGATATGGGTAATAGGTTCAGACTTTTGGTGAATGAAGTAGAAGCAGTCGAGGTTGAAGAAGCGCTGCCAAAACTACCTGTCGCCAGAGCACTTTGGAAACCTGCTCCTGATATGAAAACGGGCTGTGCGGCCTGGATTTATGCCGGCGGAGCACATCATACGGTTTACAGCCAGAATCTGACAACGGATCATATTGAGACTTTTGCTGAAATGGTAGGGGTGGAGTTGGTTGTAATTGACAAGGATACAAATCTTCGTCAGTTCAAAAATGAGTTGCGTTGGAGCGAAGCTTCTTTTAAATAAATATCGTCATATAAAAATTTTGCAATGGCATATACGTATCTGAAAGAACTGGTCTATGAGGCCAATATGGAAATTCCAAAAGAAGAACTGGCTATCGTTACATTCGGAAATGTCAGTGGTGTTGACCGTGCCGCGGGCGTTGTTGCCATCAAACCGAGCGGAGTACCTTACCGGAAATTGAAAGTCGGGGACATCGTTATTGTTGATTTGGATAACGTACTGGTAGAAGGTTCAATGCGGCCTTCGTCGGACACAAAAACTCATACGCTTTTATATAAAAATTTTCCATCGATCGGTGGTGTTTGTCACACGCATTCAACATACGCAGTGGCATGGGCTCAGGCGAAACGTGCGATTCCGAATCTTGGAACAACGCACGCAGATCATCTGATTGCGCCAGTGCCGGTAACCGAAGTAATGTCTGATGAGATGATCCAAAATGATTACGAACATGAAACCGGGAATCAGATTTTGGATCTTTTTAGTAAAGAAGGGCTAAGCCCGGAAGAAGTGGAAATGGTTCTTGTCGCTTGTCATGGACCTTTTACCTGGGGAAAAGACCCGGCAAAAGCAGTTTATAATGCTATTGTACTTGAAGAGATCGCGAAAATGGCATACCTGACCTTGCAGATTAATCCAGATTGTCCGACTATAAAACAATCTCTGATCGATAAACATTTTTTCAGAAAACATGGAAAAAATGCCTATTATGGACAGGGATAATTGTTAATTACTAATTGTTAAGGGTTAATGTTTGCCTTCAGGCCATCATTAACCCTTAATCATTAACAACTAACCATTAATAATTATTTCTTCTTAGCTAATTCTCGCATTTGCTGGAATGCTTCCTGGCGTGTCATCCGTTTGTCGCTGGCTTTTGCTGCCTGGATCGAATCTTTATCAAATCGCCCTTTCAAAAAGTTTAGCACTGCGAGTATCATGATTCTGGTATTAAAGTTTCTTGTAATTGCTGTTGTAAGTATTATCAAAGCTAATTAAAGAAATTGAAAATGTCTACTGATAAAAGTTTTTTGCGCGACACATTTTTATCACTGATCCAACCATGCGGTGAAATGTGACATGCTAGGACAAGCGATCCTGGGACTGCTCAACAGGCTGTGAAACAGGTCTTTTCAGCTTAGCGCCTGGTACAAAATCGCCGCCAATCCATCTGACAAAATTTTTAGAATGCGATTTGTAAATCTCCATTGAAAGTGGTTTTATTCCACTAAATTCCACCTCTCTCACGTACTGGTCGTGAAGTTTTTTAATTTCTGTTAACGTTTGATTATCAGTTTTCATGCGGGGTTATGGAAGTTAAGATTAATTTGGTAAAGCCATTTAGGATAAAAAATATACCTGTTACGACAATTACGTTATTTGTAAGTAAATAATCCCATAATAAATCAATATAGTTATGATAATCTGATGATTTCAAATTATTTTCGGTGCTGTACGTATCCGAAGTGTTGAAAAAAGATACACTTTGGGAATTTTCCGGAAACTGTAAAAATCTAAGATTGAGGGCGCGTGTTTGCGAATCAGGATTTCACACCGGAAATGGAAGAGGCTTTTAATTTTTTAGTCTTGCAGAATAGATTTCAAAGCCGTAATTTCCAGCGGTTTAGATAGAAGTTCCAGGATGTGTATGCTGGCTTTTGCTTTTTCTATATCCCGGGTGTCAATAGTAGAAGAAAGCATGTAAATCCTGATTTGACTTTTCAAAGAATCGGGAAGCAGGTCAAATTGGTCAATAAACTCGAAACCATTCATTCCAGGCATTTGTAAATCAAGTAGAATAACCGTTTTAGGCAATCTGTCACCTTCACTTGTCAGATATTCCAGCGCATCCTGAGCAGAGTTGAATGGCCGCACAGAACTACCGAGTCCACTTTTGAGAATTAATTTTTCGTAGATAAATAAATCAAAAGCGCTATCATCAATTAAGATAAAATCAAATTGACTGGTCATAATTTCTATTTATTTACTGAAGGAATATTTATCTCAAAAATACTTCCTTCGCCAACGGTCGAAGTGACATTAATTGTACCTTGCAGCTTTGTAATAGCTTCATGAACTATGTAAAGTCCTATACCTGAACCACTATTTGTCGCGCCTGCACGATAAAACATTTTAAATATTTTTTCTATATCGTCTTTTTTTATACCCAGGCCGTTGTCCTCAAACGTAATTTTGGTGTGCGATGGCGTTGCATGGATATCAAGTTTAATAAACGGATTTTCTTTTTTTGTATCCTGAAACTTTACAGCATTAGTGATTAAATTATTGAATATAATCCGAAATTTCATCGCATCGGAATAAAAAACGCCGGTCTGATTTATGTTCGTTATCATATTTATTTTTCCAAATTCCGGCAGAAACTTAATCGCCTCGGTCACATCATTAACGAGCTGGTTGAAATCAATTTCAGTGATTGCCTGAATTCCTCTCGCATTTTTGTAATAATCAATAATATTAATGATAAAAGTATCCAGTTTTTTTACAGATTGCTTGATCAGATCAAGATATTCGTTTTGAGACTGAACATCATCTTCCATCAGGGCCAGGTTCACGATTCCAAGCACAGACATCAAAGGCGCCCGTAAATCATGCGATGCACTGTAAACAAACTTATCAAGCTCTTCATAGGCCTTCTGTAAATCAAAATTTCTCTGTTTTAACTCAGCACGGGTTTTATAAATATCGAATGCATGCGTGATAGCATTTTCAACGTAGGTGTAGTCCCAGGGTTTGTCAATAAATCTAAATACTTCACCTTTATTAATTGCATCGATTGCTGCACTTATGTCCGTATGACCGGTAATTAAAATCCGGATTGATTCGGGAAATTTGCTTCTTATGTTTTCGAAAAATTGTACGCCGGTCATACCCGGCATTCTTTGATCAGCAAGGATAACATGAAACTCTTCTTTTTCCATGATTTCTTCAGCCTCTACCACCGAAACAGTTGTAGTGATATCGTATTGTCTCCGGAACGATGCCTTAAACGATTGAAGATTATGTTCTTCATCGTCTATGTATAAAATACGTATTTTGCTGTCAATCATTTATTATGGTGTGGCTAATTTCTTTGTTATTGGAAGAGTAATCACAAATTCTGTTCCCTTGTTGACTTCTGATATTACTTCAATTGTGCCGTAATGTACCTCAATAATTTTAAAAACTATAGACAATCCTAATCCGGTACCTTCACCAACATCTTTAGTAGTAAAAAACGGATCGTAAATTTTGGCTTTTACCTCCGGAGTCATGCCAATTCCATTATCTTTAATCGATACGGTAACATGTTCACTGTCTTTCAGGAAAGTACGAACCCAGATGGTCGGCTTTCTGTCTGGCAATTCATCTTTTTGGACAGCGTAAATAGAATTGGTCAAAATGTTCATAAAGACCTGATTCATTTTCCCGCCATAACATTCCACATTGGGGATACTTCCAAGGTCTTTTATTAACTGAAGGTTTGTACCCATCTGATAATTTAGAATCACCAGCGTTGATTCAATACCTTCATTTATATTAACAAAGTTAAGATCAGATTCATCTACTCGTGAGAAAACTTTCAATCCTTTGACAATCTCTACTGTACGACGGGCTCCGTCTTCCATTCCGGTCAACAATAGCCCAAGTTCGGTTTTAATATAGTCCAGATCAAGGTCAGCTTTTAACTTTTCAATTTCCCCCATTTTTTTGTGAACACCTTCCAATGAGTCTATCTGTCGAATTTCGTCATACGAATCGAGGATTTCTATTACGTCGTCAATATCCCTTCTAAGCGGCCTGATGTTTGAGCTGACGAAGTTAATTGGATTGTTGATCTCATGGGCAATGCCGGCGGTTAATTGACCCAGCGAAGCCATTTTTTCAGATTCAATCAGCTGCGACTGTGCGTCTTTAAGTTTTGTCAGGGTGTCGTTCAGATCAGTATTTGATTTCGTTAACTCAACTGTTCTTTCATCAACCCTCTTTTCCAAAATAATATTTTGCTCCTTAATAATTTTCTGATTTTCCAGCGAAACACGAAGCGCTTGTTCCTGCGACAATTCCCGTTCTTTTTTCAGGATGTTGATCTTGTCAGCGAGTGCAAAAGATAGAAGAATAACCTCAATGGCGGTTCCAAACTGCATGGTGTAGTTGGTGAAGACATTGTATTGCAGCAAGTTCAGATTCCGCATTACAAATAATATTAATCCCAACAGAAAGATAGACCAGGCGAGCAGAAAAAATTTGGCAGGCCGGTATCCGAGCAATGATAATTTCAGGGCAATGACGAAGGTTAGTATCGCACCGGTTAATCCGGCAAGATCTACGAAGCGGTAACTTAGCATTCCATTGCCTGTAATGGCAAAAATTACGGCAATCAAATAGATACCAACAATCACATACAATAGCCTGGCCCAGATCGGCGCGCGTTCAGAAATATGAAGAAATTCTTTGATAAAAAATATAGCAAAAATCCCCGCTAATGCAGAAAACCAGACAATTGCGGTGTTGTTAAAGTAGTGGGCCTGCGGCCAAAGATATTTGAAGGTATATCCGTTTAGAGTGGTTTGTGCGAGGCCAATAAAAAAGATGTAAAGAACGTAGTAGAGGTAACTTTTGTCCCGTGTTGAAAAATATATAAATAAATTGTAAAGAATCATTACCAGAATAATCCCTATAAACATTCCGGTAATAATTTCACTCAACAGCGCCGACTGGAAGAAACCATTTTCGCTTCTCAGGATCAAAGGCAGTACAACTTGCCTGCCACCTTTGATTTTAAGATAAAATGTTTTGTTCGCATTTTTTTCAACGAGTAATTTGAAAACAATATTTTGGTGATTTACCTCACGTTCGCTGAAAGAATATGTTTCGAGGATGGACCGGTTTTCAATTTTTCCTGAATCAAGAGAATATAACTCGCACGAATGCAGCATGGGATAAGCAAGTTCCAGAAATATTTTCGGGTCTTCACTTAAATTCCGAACTGTAAATTTTATCCAGTAGGTAGACTTGCTTAAACCCAGATTCGGTGTCTCAACTTCGCTTCTGACAAATTTCGTCGTTTTTGGGAAATTCGGGAATGTATAACTGTTATTCATATCTTCCGCCATCTCGAGATATTTTCCAATTAGAATATCTTTTCCGTTGAAATTTATTTCTTCAGCTTTCAGAGAAAAAGATGACAAAAGAAGCAATGGCAAAAAAACAAATCTGATGAAATTCATCGTTTCAATAATTACAATTTTGTATGATAGATAATATCCATTTCTCCCTTCGGACCTTTTTCAATTGCTTCCTGGTTTGGCGTCTCACGAAGATCAAATATACGTTCTCTCTCTTCAGCATGCGCGCCGGGTAGGTTTTCGATATCTTTGATTATCAGTGCTGTTGCCACCAACCCTTCTTTGGGATAATAAAATGTACCATTGTTCCCTAACTCTCTGATAATTTCAAAACCAACGCGGGCGCAATTTCTTAAAGTTGCAGGAGAACACAAAGCCATCAGATATTGCACGTTGACCTGTGTGGCAATGGCAACACCGATTCTGCCCAGGAAAATACTGCCGATCCCATACCCGGCCACTTCTTTTGAATTGAAAAGGCCACAAAACTCAGCGACACTCTGGCTTCCGATATTATCAACGTATTGATAAATCCCTGTATCAATTTTCGCAATCGCGTCTTCCATCGGCATTTTCATTTCGTGGGTACGGATCTGAATTCTGCCTCCTCCATATATTTTCTCGCCGTCTTCCGATTCAACCAGGACAACATAGGTCTGAGGGTCATGCAGCCAATCTATGCTTGCTGATGTTACTTTTTTTACACCGTAGGACTCTAAAACTTTTCTATGTCCTTCAACATAACGAAGACTGGTTTCAACGTCATCCGGAGATTTAAATGCTCTGATTTTGGCTACCATTATAATGCTTTGTTGTCAATAAACAATATTTCGGATAAGGGTAGACGCTTGGATCTAATGGCAGGCTTGTCGGCCTTCGCGATCTTGAAGAGGAAAATCTCGGCCACATCTTTACCCACTGGGATGATATCCAGAAACTTAGCACGCAGTTGCCCGATTGTCTCGATCTCGTCGTCATCTAATCCTTCGACGTTGTTATCGTTCAGTCGGGCAAATAAATAGAGCGGAGCATTGAGCGGATGAATCGCAAATCCAAGTTTTTCTGCTCGAAGCCAAAGTCTTTGCAGGGCAATACCGCCAGCAAAATAATTAGAAGAACTGGTCCCTTTAACCGTAATCAGACCAATTCCGGAGGCCAGGCTGGCAGTTCGGATTGCTCCGTCGACAAGCGCATTTGCACCTCCGATCGTCTTCAAAACTTCTGCAATTCTTGGCTCTTTAATGATAGAAAGAGCGGCAATTTGTGCAGGAACCAATCCCATCAACCGAATATCAAGGCCGTCGCCGGACTGATCACTATGATCGGGAGTCCATCGGATGTTCCGGTCGTAAAAGTCCTTATGCCCGGCTTTGTTAAGTAAATTAATACGTTCACTTTCTCCAATAATTTCCCCGAGATTTAGAATTTTTTCTCTATCGGTGATAAAAAAAATTTCCCCGCCCTGAACGCTTTCGACGGAATCTGTTAAAATACTTAAATCATCCGGAGTTATTTCATCAGGCCGAGAATCGTTACGGTTTGAAGACCTGTGTTCAATAAACGCAACAGATTCAGGAGCATAAATGGCTTCGAAGTCATGATCCGCAGTGTCTTTGTAAAAGTCTATAATGGCAATAAGACTTTTGTCATCTGGCTGGGGGAAAACCTGACTTTTGACTTTGAGGCCGTGCTGATTGCTTTTTAGCACGAGATTTTCATAAGCAGCCCCGAGTGAAACGTGGGCTGAAATATCTGCAAAATTCGCAAACGAATGCGATCTTTTTTTGTCATGGAAAAGGTAAAGCCTTCCGTTTTTGTAAAGCCACTTCCAGGGTTGGTCATTTGCATTGGAAGGAGCAAGTCCGGCAGCCTCAACAATTTCAGAAACCACTTCTAATGCTGGTTTATACGAATCTTCGGGGTCCGGAAACGAATCAGCCAGTTTTACGGCATCGTCAAATGAAAATAGCTCAAAAGAATTTTCTTCATTTAAATCAATATTGACAGGTTTTGTACTGCCAATTATTTTCTCAAGATCCACATAGTATCTTCCGGACTCATGGTACTGGTCGAGAAGAATCCTGCGGCATACATCCGTTACAACACCGCCTCCCAGCGTAACAGCACTTGCCAGCTGTGGCCAGGTACTGATGGATTGACCTACTTCAATCAGCGACAGCTGTCCGCGCAAAGAGCTGTTTTTTGCATCGACTATTTTGAGTACGAGTGGTAACCGATCTTCCGGACTTATATTTTTTAATCTTTCAGGAGGTATGCCATCCAGAAATCCATGTAAAATGGACCGATCAGATTCAAGGTCAAAACGCTCCACATCGAGCATACCTTTATCGCTGGTTTCCATTACGACAGGGATCTGATATTTTTTTGCCATCTGGCGGCAGGCTATTTTCATTTCAAGGCCGTCACATTCATCAACGAGAATGTCCAGTTTCCCTCCTTCAAGCAAAAAGGCTTCCAGATTTTCATCCGTCAGCCCTTCCTGATAACATTCAATATTTATAAACGGGTCAATTTCTGCAATTTCACGTGCTGTTACAACACATTTATTGAGCCCGATATTTTGTATACCGGTTTTAATCCGGTTCAGATTGCTAAGTTCTATGGTATCAAAATCCGCAAGTTTCAGTGTGCTGCAAATCCTTTCAGTTGCAATACTGAGCGCTACGGCATGACCAACTGAAAGTCCTATGATCCCAATTTTCTTGCTAAACAGACTGGTCTGTTCGGAAGGAGTAATTTTAAATTTGTTTCGGCTGGTTCTTAATTCGATAAATTCCTCTTTGTCGAGGATGTGGATCATTTTATTCAGCCATGGATAATAAACCCAGGTACCTTCTAGCTCAGAGGATCTGTTTTCTATCCAGTTGTTGTATAGCGCGTCGGTATCTGACGGGGAAAGTCTTTGTTTGGGGCTCCGTATTTTAAAAAGCTCTTTTTTCTGGGAAGAAAATAAATCCAGAACTATTCTATCGGTTTTAGCTGAAATAATATCGTTGAATTTTTGTCTGTCAGACACTTTACTCAATTCAAATAAAACGGGTAAATAGATTTCATTTAATTCTAAATCTTGATACATCTTAAATTTTGTGTTGAGCGGTTATTTTCCGGAAATTTTCATAAAATGTCGCATATCACTGACAATCTAAACATAATTTTAGAAGAACAATAATTACATCTCCAAGTTATCTAAAAGTTCATTGGGGAGACTGGCGCTAATTGAGTAAGCGGTGATCCTAAAATAAGAATTAATGTAAAAATGCTGTCGCCCAGCATACAATAATACCGCGGATTTGTTCTATTATTTTTATAGTATGTTAATTCTGATCAAACATATATATTTGCAAGGATACAATAAATCAACCGTAGAAATAATATTACTTTATTTGAAAATAATCTTGTATTTTTAGAAACATGAAATTATAAGTTTATTTCAGAGATTACAACCAAAAAAATGGAAAGCCCCGAGAAAATAAGTATCCTCTATGTGGATGATGAAGTGAATAATTTGAATTCTTTTAAAGCAGCATTCAGAAGAGATTTTAACGTACTGACTGTAACCTCGGGCAAGGAGGGTTTGGAGGTGTTAAAGACGAATAGGGTGCACGTCATTATTACAGATCAACGCATGCCGGAGATGACAGGTGTTGATTTTCTGATTGAAGTGTTGAAGGAATATACAGACCCGATCCGTATATTATTGACTGGGTATTCTGATATTACAGCGGTTATTGACGCGGTAAACAAAGGACATATCTACTATTATCTGAATAAGCCCTGGGACGAACAGCAGTTAAGGATAATCATTAAAAACGCCTACGAAATATTCAGTTTGCGTGAAAAAAACAGAGATCTTCTCGAAAAGTTGATTGATGCAAACAACCAGCTTGAATTTTTACTAAGACAGAAGCTGATCTCATAAGTTGTAATGACCTAAGTTTGACTTTTATTTTGCCTTTTTAACTCAATCTTCAATTATTCCATCGTCTTCTGAAATTGATGCCTTTTTTGAAAGGTGTCAATTTTATTTCTTTTACCATATACCCCAAAATGTAATATACTGTGGTAAAAATCAACGCAGTAAATATTACCGCTGCTATCATAAGATTACCCAGTACCTGCATAAATGTGATCAGATCAGCCATATCGTTTGTTGATGAAGTGTTTTGTTATCAGTGTATCTCTACATTTCAAAAAATTATTCCCGCCTTATCCGGGCAGGCAATTCCCCAAAAATTGCCGATACTGATACCTGGCAGGTTGGTATCTTTTTTGTGTTTATGTTGTCAAATATTTTACATCGACAAATTTATTTATCATGAAAAACATCAAAACTACCTTGATACTTTCTGCCGTAACACTGATCGGTATAATTTCTTCCTGCTCGCGGCAAATGGGGGCAGATAATAAAAAAGTTCAAACGACTGAAAACAAGACAGAAGGATATTTATACCATCAAAATGACCACAATATGAAAGGTGATTCGACAACTGTCAAGAAAAGTCCAAACAATTAGTATAATAGGCATCCGCAGGTTCACTTTTCTGCGGATGCTTTTTTATATATATGTCTGAAAATCAAGGTTTAGATCTTTCATATTGAATTGGCCACGTGACCTCCTCTTGTAATTCTTTGGCAGCTTGTAAGGGAAAGTAAGGATTACGAAGTATTTCGCGCGCCATAATGATCATATCCGCATCCTCTTTGACAAGAATTGTTTCCGATTGAATAGCATTCGTAATCAAGCCTACCGTCCCAGTGAGGATACCCGTTTCTTTCTTTATTCTGGAAGCGAATGGAAGTTGATAGGCAGGCCCAACCGGAATTTTTTGGTGCGCCGCTAAACCACCTGTCGAGACATCAATCAGATCAACTCCCCGCTCTTTCAATTGTAGAGCTAGTTTTACAGATTCTTCCAGATTCCAGCCACCATCAGCCCAATCGGTTGCCGAAATTCTGACAAAAATCGGAAGGTCAGACGGCCATACAATTTTCACGCTATCTATGATTTGTAATAAAATCCGGACTCGGTTTTCAAAACTTCCACCATAGCTGTCGGTGCGTTGGTTACTTAGTGGCGAAAGAAATTGGTGGATAAGATAACCGTGTGCCGCATGAATTTCGATTACCTTAAAACCTGCATCAAGCGCCCTTTTTGCACCATTGGTAAAATCCAAAATAACCTTGTCGATTCCCGCCTGATCGAGTGCAACGGGCATAGGATAAGAGTCGGAAAAAGCGATCGCCGATGGTGCAACCGTTTGCCAGCCGCCGTCCTCCGGATTAACTTTTCCACGTCCAAGCCACGGAGTTGCCGTGCTCGCTTTTCTGCCAGCGTGTGCCAGCTGTATACCGGGCACTGTTCCATGCTGTGAAAGAAAGGCAGTAATCTGCGCCAGCTTTTCGATATGTTCATCCTTCCAGATACCTAAATCCTGTGGTGAAATCCGGCCTTCGGGAGAAACTGCGGTTGCTTCAGAAATGATCAACCCGGCACCACCTACCGCCCGGCTTCCAAGATGCACAAGGTGCCAGTCGTTCGCAAACCCGTCTTCCGAAGAGTATTGGCACATTGGCGAAACTGTAATTCTGTTTTTTAGTTTAATGCTCTTGATTTCAAGAGGAGAAAAAAGCTTGGACATAACTGCGGAACTTGATTTAAATTTTAGAAACTGGTATCGATTAATTTTTCCTGTCGTTATAATTATTGAGCCATTGCAGTGTTTTCTGTGGATTAAAGTTGCAGAAACGACTGATGTGGTCGAATTTTGTGTTTCAAATTTCAATCTCTAACAAGGTTTTAGTATAAAAAAGTCCTTTATGAATAGCAGTATCAGTAAACTTTTAAAAAAGCTTTTCGCGTTAATCTTACTCCTGATGATCAGTTCAGGAAGTTGGGCGGCTGATACCTTTTTTGTTTCAATAAATGGTAATGATGCTGGTTCGGGAACAAAAGAAAACCCGTTTGCAACAATTGACAGGGCCAGGGCTGCCGCCCGGGTTAGCCACTCGAAAATTGAACCAACAACCATTTTCCTGAGAGGTGGGACTTACTTTTTTCAAAAGACACTTCGATTTGACGAAAGTGATAGAAATATTTTGATCAAGCCCTGGCCAGGCGAGTCGGTTATTTTTACCGGCGGCGTTTCAATCAATCCGACAAAAGTAAAACGGCTGATTCTCACAGAATTCAAAAGTGAATTTCCTGAGGTTTTGCAGCATAAAATTGGTGTACTAAATCTTCGTGAGCTGGGGATTCTAGAGTACGGGCAGCTGCGAAGCGTAGGTTTCGCAAGACCTTATGCACCTTCCTGGCTGGAACTGTTTATAAACAATAATCCTGGGCGCCTGGCTCGCTGGCCTAACGATTCTTCCTGTATGATGGGGCGAGTAATTGATAAGGGATCGGTTGTGCGGGATGGTGACCAGAGCAATCGTGGCGGAAAATTTGCTTACGAAACGAATCGTCCATCCGGCTGGAAAAGATCCAAAGATATCTGGCTTTCCGGATATTTTAACGTAGGGTATGCCGAAGATGCGGTAAAAATTGCAAGTCTGGATACATCGGCAAGAACATTCACGACTGCGCAGCCTCACATCTACGGATTCTCTTCTGGCAAAGCCTGGAACCGCTGGTATGCCTACAATATTCCTGAGGAAATCGATCAGGATGGAGAATATTTCCTGGACAGGGAAAGGGGGTTACTGTTCTTTTTTCTGCCAACTCTGATCTCCAAACTTGATATTTCCATGCTCCGGACGCCGTTGGTTTCGATTGAAGGTTCAACAAATATTACGTTTCAGGGTATTTCATTTGAGATTTCGAGAGGTATAGGCGTTTATATGGAACGCTCTGAAAGTTGTGTCATAACAGATTGTGTTTTTAGAAATCTTGGTTCTGTTGCTGTTTCAATCGGAAAAGGAATCACGCCATTTGAAGACCAGAAACATGAGGGAAGCGGGAACGTCGCATCTCAACTGATCGGGAGCGTGGACCAGCACCTGTATGAAAATACGACTTTTGACCGGGAAGGTGGCAGAAATAACCGTATCGTAAATTGTCATATTTATTATACCGGAGCGGGTGGGGTCAGGCTGGGTGGAGGCGACCGGGTGAGTTTGAAACCGGCGGGGAATAGTGTGGAAAATTGCCGGATTCATGATTTTAACCGTATAGAAAAATCCTATCGGCCTGGAATAGGTATTGATGGGGTAGGCAACAGTATTTTAAATTGCGAGATTTACAATGCGCCCAGTATGGCAATTTTATTACACGGAAATGATCACACTTTGGAATACAACAATGTCTATGACGTCTGCCGGGAAATTGACGACCAGGGAGCTTTTTATTACGGTCGGGATCCATCAGAAAGAGGGCATAAGTTAAGGTTTAATTATTTCCATCATCTTGGGAATAATCATCGTACGTCGGCTATTTACCATGATGACGGCGCGAGCGGGATGGAAGTGTTTGGTAATATATTTTATAAAGCCGGCACAATTCCGGTTTTGATCGGAGGTGGTCAGGATATAAGTTATAAAAACAATTTGTTCATCGATAGCCCCTTGGGAATTCATGTCGATAACCGATTTCAAAACTGGTCCAAGGCGACACTTTCGAAAGACGGCGTAATCGACAAACGTTTAAAAGCTGTAAAATTTGATCAACCTCCATACGCCGTAAAATACCCTGAACTGCTTAATTACTGGAAGCAGGACCCTGCCATTCCTAAGCGTTTATTTTTTGATAACAATATTTTCGTCAGGGTGGCGACGACAAGAAAAGGTGAGGACGCGTGGTTTAATTGGTCGGAAAATAATCGGGTCATGGATACATATCCATACAACTGGAAAATGATGGACAGCAGGCATTTCATACCGGATGATTCACAGTTGATTACGCCCGCCGGCTGGCAAACGTTGCCTGTTGAAAAGATAGGAATTCTGAAAAATTATAAGTAAAATCAAAAACTCCTTCAATCAATTGAAAGGAGCTTTTGATGTATATTTTAGTGATCAGGCGATATGGTCTTTAAAGGCCTTCATTGTTCTTTCCCAAGCTAGTTTTGCAGCTTCCGGATTGTAACGGGTCGGAGCAGAATCATTCAGGAAGGCGTGTTGAGCTCCTTCGTAAACATAAACTTCATATTTAACTCCGGCAGCTTTCAGGGCGTCTTCATAGGCAGGAATTCCGGCGTTTATTCTTTCATCAAGTCCGCCGTAGTGCAGCTGAACAAACGCTTTTATTTTAGGAACATCTGCAACTTCCGGCTGACGGCCATAATAGGCTACCGCAGTCTTTAAGGTTTGGGAATGAACGGCTAACTGGTTAGACAAAGCGCCACCCCAGCAAAATCCTACGCAGGCCGTTTTTCCATTACTATCTGGTCTGGCTTTCAAATAATCAAGGCCTTTCAGGAAATTATTAAGGTTTTTGGTGACATCAATTTTCGCGAAAAGCGCCCTGGCCTCATCTTCATTTGCCGGAGTTCCCCCAAAAGGAGCCAGTGCATCCCCGGCAAGCGCAAGGTAACCTGCTTTGGCGATGCGGCGGGCAATATCCTTCGTATGCGGATTCAGACCGCGATTTTCATGGATCACTAAAACCGAACCATATTTTCCCGGCTTTTTTGGTCGGGCCAGGTAACCGCCCATTGGCGATCCGTCCCCATCATATTTTATGTCCTCTGTAATAATGTCATCGTCAGTTTCCGAAACTGTCGCTGCATTTGCATAATTCACTTCCAAAAGCGGAAGCAACGCCAGGGCCGCCGTTGTTCCTCCGGCCAGATTCGCCAGTCGTTTCAAAAAAGTGTCGCGGCTTAACGGTTTATGCGTATACTCGTCGAAAAGGTTAATGATTCTCTGATCCATACTTCTTTACGGGTTAGTGATAACAAGTAAATGTATGGAATTTTTCATTATGATCTGATCATCAGAACCGAAGGCGAATAGGATAACCACAAACTATGTGTTTCCACCGCTTTTTTCCAGCTGTCGAGGCTGATCAGCATGAGATCCTGTTGTTCCAGAAATTCTTTTTCAATTTTCTTTTCGTAATACAATGCGATATGGTTTGGCGCAATTTGCTCAATCGCAGAGATCGTTTCTTTCAATTCCGGATTTTGGCGAATGACGCCACTCGCGTCCAGAATGATCACACGGGCATCGCTGTGATGAATCAGTTTTTGAGCAAAAATCAGCAGGAAACTGTCGCTCAATGAGAATATTGGAATGAAGATATTTTCAATTTTTGTCAGATTTTTTTCGACCAAAATTCCAACGGGTACCTTTACAGATTTGATAATATGTTTGGTCCTGTCGTCAAAGACGCTATAATCGAAAAACTTTTCTTTACCTGTTATGGTGTCGTAAAGTCTTTCGGGGCTGATTATTTTTGTTGTAAAACCTAACACTTTTCCAAGGATTGTTCCTTCAAAAACATTGCGGCCAATACCAACCAGCAACAGGTCAAAGTTTCCCAGATTCGCCGTATCAATAATGTCCCTGTCTATATCCTGCGACGGTTTAAACATCGTGATCATCGGAAGATTAAGATGCTGCGCTTCCTGTCTGATAGGCTCGAAACTTTCATGCTCATACTCGTCTGAATTAAACTGATTCAGGTCATTGCTTGGGGATAAATGCAGCGCGGTGATACTGGCATTTGAGGGCGCTTTTCTGATAAGGCTATGCGCCAGACGAAGCATGGATCTGCCACTCTGCGGACTTCCGAAGGATACAAGAATCGTGTATTTTCCGGTTTCAACAACCGAGTCCGGGAACTCGGTACTTGGTTCAGGGAAAAACCGGTTAATAAGATCCAGTGCCGGTCCGGTCATGCACGTCGTAACAAGTGCCATAATGACCATCATAGCAAAAATCTCAGGAGTCAAAACGCCCAGATCATACCCTATGTTCAAAACGACCAGTTCCATTAAACCTCTCGTGTTCATCAAGGCACCAAGAACCAGGCTGTCACGCCAATCCTGACCTACAAATTTTGCCGCAATGGTGCTTCCTGCAAATTTTCCTATCACCGCAGCGGTTATGATCAGACCGGTGATCTGCCACAGATAGGGATCGTTCAACAGACCTATCTGCGTTCTTAAACCTGTAAAAACGAAAAACAACGGAAGTAGTAAAACGAGCGCTACGTCTTCCACTTTTTCAATAAAAATATTTCTGAAATTTTGGTTTGCCGGCATAATAACGCCCGCCATAAACGCACCGAAAAGTGCGTGAATACCAATGACCTCTGTTGCATAAGAAGACACTAGCAGGGTGATAAAAAATACCGCAACTACCGGTTTTGTCAAACCTTCTTTGTAAGAATAAACGTCACCTAATTTTTTCAAAAATGGCTGAACGACTTTCAACATGATCAGTACATAACTACCGGCCATCAAAATTGTATAAATCGAGCTGACGACTGACCCGGCCTTGACGATTGCGATTACCGCCGCTAACAGACACCATGCCGTTATATCATCTGTTGCGGCACAGGTAATGGCGAGTGTTCCAAGTTTTGTTTTGGACAGACCGCGTTCCTGAACGATACGAGCGAGTACGGGAAAGGCTGTAATACTCAGTGCTATGCCAGTAAATAAAGCAAAAGATAAAAAGTTTACCTCTGCCGGTGCGAAACGTTCGTATATAACAAAGGCGAGACCGATGCCCAGGGCAAAGGGGAAAATGATACTGGCATGGCTGACGACAACGGCTTCCTGCGCTTTGTTTTTTAATATTTTAAGATCAAGCTCCATTCCAATCACAAACATGAAAAGTATTAGCCCGATCTGACTTAGAAATTGAAGATTTCCAAGTGATTTTAACGGGAATAAAAAGCTGGAAAATTCCGGGTAATACATGCCGATAAAAGACGGTCCAAGGAAAATCCCGGCTGCAATTTCACCGATAACGGTTGGTTGTTTGATTTTTTTACATAAATAACCAAAAGCTCTTGCAACAACGATGATGGTGATGATCTGCAAAAGTAAAATGGCCAGGGGGCTGGTAATGTTCTGCTGATAGGTATCTATAAACTGTTCCCAGGAAGATGTTGAATTTACGACTTTTTTAAAGGTAACTTTCCCAATTTCCAATGTTTTGCCATGTACAATGATAAAGTACATCAATCCCGAGAAAAGGCTGATTGTGAAGACATAAAAGAGTAAATTTCTGATGTTCTTCATATATTGATATTGAAGTTAATAATATGGCAAGGAGATACACAAGCCCCATTTGACGTTACAAATTTATTTCTTTAACCGAGTCTATTACTGCTTGACTGCACGGAAATACTCTTTTTTGTAACAACGGAGAGGAATTTTGTAATAAAATTCAAATTGTAATCATCGTATTGAGACAGGAGTTCGTAAATTCTGATGTAAATGGAAATCTGTCTAAGGCGAATTCGATAATTTCGCTTTATGATCTCCAACATAGGCCTGCGGAAAACAGGTATTGGAATAATTTTTGTAGCAAGTTGATTTTTATAATTTCAAGTTTAGCAGCATGGAAGAATTAGTTATTTCTACGCAAAAGCAGGATTTGTTTTTGAAAGATTTAAGAAATAAGACAAGTGAAAGTCACACACATTTAGAGCGAAATCAATTTTCAAAAGCTATCCTGACTCCGTCTGTAACGCTTGTTGATTATCGAACTTATATTGCCAAACTTTATGGCGTTACACGTGCCTGTGAGCGCGATGTTTTTCCGGAAGTTGCTTCTGTCCTTTATGATTTGGAATATCGTTACAGATCCGGGCTGATCGTGAAAGATCTGGTAAAAACCGGAATTTCGCGAGTAGCCATAGATAACATTCCCGTTTTTCAATTCGCAACCTCCGGCATTGCAGAGGCTTTGGGCGTGATGTATGTCCTGGAAGGTTCAACGCTTGGGGGGAAATTTTTATACAAACATATCAATCAGCTATTAGGAATTGACAACGAAAGCGGGGTATCCTATTTTTGGGGTTACGGACAGAAAACCGGTATGTTATGGAAAACATTCATTTCTTCCTTGTCAAATTATGCAGTTGAAGAAAATTGCGAAGAGGAAATTATAAAAAGTGCGGTCCAGACATTCGTTACGATAGACAAATGGCTCAACGAAGCAGAAATAAATTTTTAGGATGAATATTACGGATATCGTTAACAGGGATGTTGTTAATCTGTCAAACTGCGAAAGCGAGCCAATTCATATTCCGGGCAGTATACAACCGCACGGATTTTTACTAGGGCTAAACTTTGATAACCACCTGATTGATTTTTGCAGCGCTAACAGTGAGAAGTTTATCAAACTTTCTCCAGAAAAATTGCTGGGAAAATCATTACCGGAAATTTTCGGTTCAAACCAGTACGACGCTTTTGTTAGTTATTTGAAGGAAGAAAGAATCGAACAGGCAAGACCTTTTGTTCTTACTTATGAAGGGATTTCTTACAACGCCTCAATTAATGTTAGCGGAGAAAGTATTATTCTGGAACTTGAACCGCTTCCGGATGAACAGCTGGATCTTCCGAATCTTTACAGTCAGACGAAAAATTTCGTTTCATTCATGGAACAGCATAGCTCTCTGCTGGAATTATGCAATGATATCGCTGTTGAAACAAGAAGAATTACAGGGTACGACCGGGTGATGATCTATCGTTTCGACGAAGAGTACAACGGAGAAGTCGTTGCCGAAAATAAGCGGGATGATCTTGTATCTTTCGCGCGTCAGAAATACCCTCACACCGACATACCTGCGCAGGCAAGGGCGCTTTATTTACGAAGTCCGTTGCGGATGATCGCCGATGTGAATTATGAACCTGTTCCGATTTTTACTTTGAATACTAATGGAGAAAAAAGTAATAAATCGCTTGATTTAGGCCTTTCGGGATTACGAAGTGTCTCTCCTATACATATTGAATATCTCAAAAATATGGGCGTAGGAGCCACATTAACAATTTCGCTTGTCAAAAACAACAAATTATGGGGGTTAATTGCATGTCATCATTACTGCCCTAAAATAATACCTCATTATACACGGCTCGCAGCCTTGCTTCAAGGTCATTTTCTCACATCTCAAATTACAGTTAGAGAAGTTGCAGAGGAGTTTGAGATTGCCCAGGCTTCGGACAAGGCGCTTCTGGAATCTCTGACATTGCTGCATGAAAATGAGGATTTTATTGGAGAAAAACATACCTCAGCCTCATTATTGAATATTGCAAACGCGCACGGTTTTGTGATTTTTTCACAAGGAAAGTTTTATAAAAATGGTCTGGTGCCGTCGGAGGAAGAATTACTTCCCTTGATGATGTCTTTATCAGAAAGGTACCCAAACGCAGGATTTCACACGGATCAGCTGATAAATTATTTTCCTGAATATGAAAACCTGTCAAAATATGCAGCGGGAATAATTTATCATTCACTCGCTGCCGGGACACCGGATGGCGTGTTATGGCTGCGTGCCGAAAGGCCTGAAACAATCAATTGGGCTGGGAATCCCCATAAAGCCGTTATCATAAATGAGGAGGGAATCGTTCGGCTGTCTCCCAGGAAATCTTTTGAATTGTGGATGGAGGAGGTTAAGAATAAAAGCGCCAAGTGGAGAAAAGCAGAGATTAGTTCGTCAGCCGCCTTCACCTTTGCGCTACAAAAGCATATTAACTTCCACTATGTCCGAATGGCGGAAAATAAAAGTAGAATCCTGAATGATGAGTTGAAAGCAGCCAATAAAGAACTTGCCAACCTGAACTGGATCAGTACGCACGATCTTAAAGAACCTCTTCGGAAAATTCAGATTTTTGCTTCCAAAGTGCTTGACAGAGAAAATCCGGATTTATCGGTCCAGGTAAAAGATTCGGTAGAACGTATGCGTTTTGCAGCAGAAAAAATGCAGCTTTTGATTGAGGATATTTTGACTTATTCGAAGACCGGAAATACGGAGAAAGTTTTCGAGGAAACAGACCTCAATATTTTATTGGACAGTGTGCTGGAAGAATTGCGTGATAATATCGATGAGAAAAATGCGCTTGTTAAAGCTTCAAAGTTGCCGAAACTCAATATTATTCCATTTCAGATCCATCAGCTTTTTGTAAATCTTATCTCTAACGCACTCAAATTCTCAAAGCAAGATGTTGCGCCGGTAATTACGGTTGCGCTGGAAAAAGTGACAGGTGATGTTATTCCCGATGATAAGGTTAATAAAACTGACGCATATTATGCCATTTCATTTGTTGATAACGGCATTGGATTTGAAAAGGAGTATGAGCACCGGATATTCGATGTTTTTCAGCGACTACATCCCGCCCACAAATATCCAGGCACGGGAATAGGTTTGGCGATCTGCAAAAAAATTATGGAAAATCACAAAGGGCACATTATGGCAGATTCGGAACTGGATATGGGATCACGGTTTACCATTTATTTTCCGGTCATGCCGGAAATGTAGATGGGCATTTTAAACAGAAACCTTTTCGAGAAATTCTTTTCGAAAGTTTTCGCCTAGTGACAAAACAAGTTCTTTATCCAGATTTTCAGGTATGATATTGGTAGTGATTTGCTGATGAGTGAAATACTTTACTGCCCGCAGTGATATAATGTCTTTCTTGCTGATTCTGCAAAAACGGTCGGCAGGAAGTAAAAATAACAGCTGCTCGAAAGAGATATTTTTTAAGATGATTTCCTGACCATTTTTCATGTACGCAATCTTATCGCGTTTGTCTTTTTCGGCGGAGCTGATCAAGCGTAGTTCTTCATAGGGTACGAGCGCTTTTCCCTTATTCGTGTTCAGTTGCATAAATTGCTTTTCAGCTTTTCCTTTTTCTATCCATTTAACAGCTTTTAATATTGCTTTTTCCAGTCGTTCTTTTTGAATCGGTTTTCGAATGTAATCTACGGCGTCCAGGTCAAAAGCTTCCGCAGCAAATTCTTTGTAGGCGGTAATGAAGATTATCGGTTTTCCTTTGAGTAATTGGGCGACTTCCAGGCCATTAAGTCCTGGCATCTCGATATCCGTGATACACAGATCGAAATCCAGATCGTTACAAGTTTGGATAAGTTTCATTGGATCGTTGAAAGCTTTGATCACCTCAACCTCAGGGATTTGTTCGCAAAGCATCCGCAAATACGTTAATCCAGGCAATTCGTCATCCAGCAACAGACATTTGAGCTTTGTGTTCAAGTAAATTAATTTTCAGATGAGCAATATACACGTCATTTTCAATGGTGTGTTCAAGCATATAGTTTGAATGATAAACAAGATCAAGTCTTTTGCGTAAATTATCTTTTCCAAAACCGCTTTTTTCCTTTTTGAGTTTTGGTTTGGTACTTATTTTATTTGAGACGACTAATGAAAAAGCTGTTTCAGAAAGATCAAATACGATTGAAATGAAGGCGTCAGGGTTTTGAATATCTGCATGTTTAAATGCATTTTCGATCAGGTCTATCGTGATTAAAGGCGCGATAATTTTTGCATTGAGCAAGTGGTTGTTCGGATCTATCCTGTTTTTTATTCGCAGATCGAATAGTGGACTCACTTTTAGTCGGTTAATTTCAATCAGGCTGAATGCGAAATCGATCTCCTCTTTTAAAGAAACATACTCGCAGTCACTTTCATAAAGAATGTAGTCCAGTACATTCGAGAGTTTATCCAAAGCGTAATAACTCTGATATGCATGTGACTGGATTGAATTCAGGACGTTTTTGAATAAATGAGGATTCAGCTTTGACTTAATCGTGGCAAGGTCGGAATTACTTTTGCTAGCATCTGCCTCAGCCAATTTGTCTTTATAAAATCTTTTTTGGTGTGTCTCATTTTTTAATCTGACGATGAGAAAGATGATAAACAAAAAGCTTATAATTAGTAATAGAACCAATAAATAGAGCAGCAGGCCAGATATTTCAACGGTACTTTCCATGCTGCAAATTAAACTCAAAAACGGTATCCAACACCAAACCGTATGCCAACTTCCAATAATCGCTCCTGACTTCTTGCCTTTTCAACGGCGACAATCGCATGTTGCTGCAAATACGGATTAATAGAAACCGTTATTTTTTTAAAATCATATTTTCCTCCAATTCCTATTCCAAGTCCGATCCCGGATTGTCTGTCTACAACATCAGTTTTCTTTTTATTTATTTGAAAGTCTGCAATTAAACCGCCATGCACAAACATATATTTTGCAAAAGTAAAGTTGGCATATAGCGGGACAGATATTAATTCCACGTTTTCTTTTCGGGCCGTCATGTCAATGTCTGGATGGTAGGCAGGAGCTATTGAAAATTTGTAACGGGAAAATTCTAAACCTGTTTCCAGCGCCACCCTCTTGTTTGTCCCGTGTATATACCTGAGTCCGACAACATTTCCGCCCTTCCCGTCGTGGCTTCCAGCGCCTTCCAAACGTTCCTGGATTAATATTTGGCTGGCGATGCCATAGTTGACTGATAGCCGGTTTACAGACTGGCCGTAGGCGCTTACAGCTGAAAACAGAAGAATTAAAATAACGTAGTGATTTTTCATGTGATAAGTTATGGCTAATTTTAGAGAGTTACTTATAAACTATTCAAGTTACATAATGATTGTATAAATTATTACAAAGAAGCAGAATTTAATAAAATCACTATTTATTGTTTAGAATAATTATAATTAATAGTTTTCGATTAGTACATTTGCTGATACCCGGATTAATATGGAACCCAATACAAAACTTTATTATGACACAAATGAAGTAGCCGCAATCGTGGGCTGCGAAGCTTCTGCGTTACGTTTCTGGGAAAAGAAATTTCCGCAACTGGCTCCCAAGAGAGATTCAAGAAATCGCCGGAGGTATACCGAACGCGATATTGAAGTGATCCGGAAAATCATGCACCAGAAGGATAAGCAGGGGCGGACGATCAAGGGGGCGAGGGAGCAGCTTCGGAGAAAAGAAGAATCTCAGTTAATGATATACCGGCTGACAAGAGTCAGGCAATTTCTTGCCGAATTTCGGGACGCATTATCGACACCGGAGAAGCCGGATTAAGCTTTTTATTTAAAATGAAAAAAATAATTTTTTCCATAGCGCTGATATGCGGAGCAAATAATCTCGTTCAGGCACAGAAAATTTCGGCGTCTGATATTAAAAAACACATTGATATTCTCGCTTCAGATGCGTTTGAGGGCAGAGGAACAGCGACGCTGGGTGAAATTAAAGCGGCAAATTATATCGCTGATCTATTCAAAAAATCAGGTTTAAAACCTGCGGGGACAAATGATACCTATTTTCAGCCATTTCAACTCACAGCCGGCGTGGAGGGCGTTGCGCACCAGATGACCGCCAGAAATGTGGTTGGATTTTTAGATAATGGTGCTCAAAAAACGATTGTAATTGGCGGTCATTTTGATCATTTGGGAAAAGGATATCAAAGCGGTTCTCTGTCGCCGGACAGCCAAAACTATATCCACAATGGTGCTGACGATAACGCGTCCGGTACTGCGGGTGTGATCGAACTGGCCAAATATTTCACCTCAAACCAGGTCAGGGAAAAACATAATTTTCTTTTCATTGCTTTTTCGGCAGAGGAATTGGGGCTTTTAGGTTCGAAATATTATACGGAATCGCCGACAATACCGCTGACTTCCATTTCAGCCATGATCAATATGGACATGATCGGCAGGTTGAGTGAAGACAAAGGATTGATCATTTCCGGATGGGGGACAAGTCTTTCCTGGGGGAAAATAATTCCGGATCTTGCCAAAAAGGAAGGTATAAAATTCACAATCGACTCTTCGGGCGTTGGTGCCTCAGATCATACGTCGTTTTACTTAAAGAATATTCCGGTACTTCAATTTTTTACGGGGACACACAGCGATTATCATAAAATCACTGATGATGCTGAAAAAATCAATGCTACAGGCGAAGTTAAGATTTTAAACCTGATCGCTGATATTGTTGAAAATCTTGATAAAGAGCAGACTGAGCCGGAATTTCTCACAGCCGGCAATCCGCACCAGGGCGCTACAACTTCCAACTTTAAAGTTACGCTGGGCGTTATGCCGGATTATAGTTTTTCAGGCAAAGGTTTAAAAGTAGATGCGGTATCCAAAAGCCGTCCCGCCGAGGCTGCGGGAATCCTGGCTGGGGATGTTATCACGAAGTTGGCAGGGAAAACCATTATTTCGATTTATGACTATATGGAAGTGCTTGGGGCCCATGAAAAAGGTCAGCAGGTTGAAGCTGAATTATTAAGAGGTACCGAAAAGAAAGTTGTTAAGGTTACTTTTTGAAAGGACGTTTTCCTGAATAACAGAAGTTTTATATGCAAAATTGGAAAGATCAGGTTTTGAGACCTGGTCTTTCCAATTTTTAAGATTAGCGTTCGCAATTTTTAATCAGGCCTCGATAGCCCCACGTTTTCCCAGCTCGATCACTTCCATCTGGGAGATCAAACCTTCGTGTAAGTTAAAACGCAGAAGCGTCCGGATCTTATGAAAGCCTTCTCGCCCGGCAGCACCCGGATTAATGTAAAGCATATTTTTCAAATCTTTGTCACGGATAACACGCAAAATATGAGAATGTCCGCAGATGAAAATATCCGGCGTGTCATTTTTTAATGCCGGCAAAACAGCAGGGTTATACCGTGGCGGAGCTCCGCCAATATGCGTCATCCAGATACGAAACCCTTCCACTTCGAAAACTAAGTTTTCCTGTGTTCTGACCTGGATGGACTTGTCGTCGATATTTCCGAAAACAATTCGTGTCGGTTTGAAAGCCTCCAATTGTTCGATGATTGCTACTGAACCAATATCGCCCGCGTGCCAGACTTCATCGCAGTTGGCAAAGTATTCAAAAATTCGGGGATCAAGATATCCATGGGTGTCAGAAAGCAATCCTATACTTTTCATTTATGTTTTCGAACTATCTGTATAATTGGTGTTTAGGCTTTATTGATTTGAATTATGCCGGTTACATATCAAAAAATACAGAAATCGGTCACGTCCTAAAGCCCCGCAAATTAAGTAAATATTATTTTAATAATTTTAATGTCACCATTTGTTGCAAAAGTGTACATTTGTAAAATTAGTCTTCCTTAATAAAAGTTAAAAGATTATTGAATGGTTACAAAATATGTTAAAAACTAATTTTTTAGTTGTATTTAACATCTTGATTTTATAATATTGTGCAGTCCCGATATTGATAAAAGTGCCCTCTTTACTTATTCACTTTAACTTATCTATTTAGCCTTGAAAAAATCCTTACTTCTACTCTTTTGTAGTCTCATTTGCCTTGCCTCCTATGGCCAGAGCACGGGACGTTTTACCATGAAAGGAATCGTCAGCGACACCGCCGGCGTTGGCCTGCCTGAAGCCACCGTGATGCTTCTTCTTCCGAAAGACTCTTCTCTTGTCAATTTTGGCCGAACGGGCAAAGACGGTTCTTTTGAATTTAAAAATTTGCGAAGAATTTCTTATCTTCTTAAAGTTTCTTACGTAGGTTATCTTCCTTATCAGCAGAATGTTACGCCTAACGATGGAGACGTTACGAATGTGGGTAAGCTGGGAATGAAATTTCTTAATCAGGATTTGTACGAGGTGGTGATCAAGACTGCCCGGGCACCTTTAAGTATCCGTGGCGATACTGTCGAGTACGATCCGAAAGCATTCAAAGTACCGCCAGGATCCACGGTGGAAGACCTTATCAGGAAGCTTCCGGGTATGCAGGTAGATGCCGATGGAAACATCAAAGCGCAAGGCGAAGAAGTCAAGCGTGTGACCGTGGACGGTAAGCGTTTTTTTGGTGACGATCCTAAAATGGCGACAAAAAATCTCCCGGCCGAAGCGATTAATAAAGTACAAGTCTTCAACGGAAAAACGGAGCAGTCCAAAGTCACGGGTGTCGATGATGGGAAACGTGAAAAAACAGTCAATCTGGAATTAAAGGACAGCCATAAAAAAGGTGGTTTTGGGAAGGCTGTAGCGGGAGTCGGGACCGATTCGAGGGTTGAAGGCAAGGTGAGTTATAACCGATTTGACGACAAACAGCAATTTGCCTTGCTCGGCTTCGGGAACAACACCAATCAATCAGGGATTGCGAGAAACGATTATCAGGATTTTAAAGGAAGCCAGTCTTTCAATTGGGGAGATGACGGAGATTTTGGATTTTCAGGCGGGATAAGATATTTCGGAGGGGAGGGAGACGGTATCACGATCTCGCCGAGTTATGGCAGCGGTTCGCCCGGATTTACGAAAAACTGGGCTGGGGGAGCCAATTATAATTACGATACTAAAAAGACAAAAGTCAGCACAAGTTATTTTTACAATTCGACCGACGCACTTATGGATGTGAAGTCCAGTCGCGACAATTTTTTAAACAACAGTACTTTTAAGTCAACTGATGATAACATAACAAAAAATTTCAGCGGTAATCACCGGCCAAGTTTCCGGTTAGAAAAAGTACTTGATTCTTTGAATACTATCATTTTGATTAGTAATTCGCGGATCAATAATGGTGATACCGACTACAATAGTTTTCAGCAATATCGTCGGGGAGGAGATACCTTATCGAACCAGTCAAGGATTGACAACGCAAGTTTATATAACTCTTTTGCGATGTCGAACCTGCTATTATATCGTCATAAATTTAAAAAGAAGGGAAGGAACTTTGCAGCGAGCATTGGTTATAATATCAATAACTCAGACGGAAGTTCAAGTTTAAATTCTATCAATGAATTTTTCCTTGATCCCTCCAATAATAGTTCAATCAATCAGCAAAACGAGACGGAAAGCAAGCGAAATCAGTTCAAAGGTAGTTTGTCTTTTATTGAACCGTTTGCGAAAAAGTTTTATTGGGAAACATTTTACAATTTTAGTCTACGAAAAGATGAGGTCGACAGAAACGTTTTTGACGTCAAGGACAACGAACTTCAGGTTAACAAGCTTCTCACGCGATATTATACTAATGATTTTACCTACAATCGTGTCGGATCAAGTGTTCGTTATTCGAACAAAGGGTTGAATATTTCACTTGGGTTGGCAGCGCAGCAATTTGAGTTGAAAGGAAAATTCGGAGAAGATCAATCATCAACCAGTTTCTCGCGTGTGGACAGGTCGTTTTTCAAAGTGACGCCAAACGTAACTTTGAATTATGACCTAAAACAGAACCGCTATTTATTTATGGAATACGGTCTGTCTGTCCAGGAACCTACCATTGCAGATCTTCAGCCCGTGGTGGATAATAGCAATCCGTTGAATATTGTGGAAGGAAACCCGAATCTTATTCCGCAATCGAATCATCATGTTTTTGCAGGTTATAACATGTTCAACCCGGCAAGTTTTACGAACCTTTACGTTAACGTAAATTACAGCTACAATGTAGATCAGATTGTTTACAATAAAACAATTGACGAAAATCTGATCACGACGACGAAGCCTATGAATATCTCAGGTGGGAAAAATTATGGAAGTTATGTTTACCTGGGTTTTCCGCTTAAAAAAACCAAGTTGTCCATGAACGTAAATGCAGGGGTAAGTTTCAGGGATAACCCAATTTACATCAATAATGTTATTAATAAAACAAAAACGGATGCGTACAATTTTGGTGCTCGACTGGACATTACGCCAAGTGATATTTTTACATTATATGCGAACGCCAACTGGAATATTGCGGATACACGATATTCAATAAATACAAATCAGAATCAAAAGGTTATTAATACTACCTACGGTGCAGATATGAATGTTAAAATGCCAAAGGAGATTTATTTCAACGCGCGTTTTAATTATAATAGTTACGTAAATGATCAGTTTGGCTTCGACCAGAAACAGCCGATCCTTAACCTTTCAGTCTATAAAATTGTACTGAAAAACAAACGCGGGGAGGTTCGTTTGACCGCAAATGATGTATTTAAAAGGAATCTGGGCATTACCCAATCGGCAACTTCCAACTATTATATGGAGAGCCGGACAAAAACACTATCCCGTTATTTTATGCTGAGTTTTACCTACAATATGAGGGGAATGTCAGCATCGGTAAAACGCAGCAGTTTTTAATTTGAAAAAGGAACAGCAACATGAACTTTCCAAAATACAATCTGATGAGACTAATTGTTATAATGCTGTTTTTGTCATTTTCGACAGCTTTTGCACAGAAAATGGAGGGCGAAATCACTTATGAAAAGGTTACGGCATGGCCAAAACTTTACGGCACCCTGACCTACATGAGCAATGAGGAAAGAGACCGGATCAAGCAGACCTGGGGCGACGATGAATCAAAGCAGGAAATGCGGCTTGTGTTTAGTGGGCAGAAGAGTTTTTATACCACCTCGAAACACCTGGATAATGATGCGGGATGGTCCTGGAATGATAAAGAATACAAAATTTATCGTGATGTGGAAACGGAAAAGCGGACAGACATTATTGAAATGCTTGGTAAAATTTATATAATCGAGGATTCGATAAAAGCGCCTAAGTGGAAGATAATGAATAAGATAAAAGAAATCGGAGGTTATATGTGTATGATGGCGGTTACAGAAGATACCGTCAAAAAACAAAAAATAACGGCCTGGTTCGCCGACAATATTCCGCTTGGTGTCGGACCGGATTTGTACGGGGGACTTCCGGGAATGATCCTCGAACTTGATATCAACGACGGCATCGTCGTAACGACAGCGAAGAAAATTGAGATGAAGCCAATTACGGATGACGTTGAGGTGCCAAAGAAAATGAAAGGCAGAAAAATCAATGAGCAGCAGTATAATACCTTAGTATCGAATCACGTAAGGGACAGTTTTAAAGCGCGGCGAGCCTTTTTCTGGGCAATGCCATATTAGTGGTAATTTCGGACCATTAGGATTTATTAACAAAAGAAAAAAGTTTACGGGTCTGGAATTAAATCGTTGTTTTTGTACCTTCGCGGTCTGAAAGTGGAGGTAACAGATTGCTTTACTAAGCATTATCTCATCTGAAACTGAGATAATGCTTATTTTTTTAGAGATTGAGTGGCCCGTTTTCTGCATTTCAAGTAATAATTAGAAGTGTTTGGAAGAAGAGCTTTGAGGGAGCTGGCACGATTTTCTTCGTGTACTTCACTTAAACTATGTCGAACTTTAAATTGTATTATTTTTATAACCCTGAATAACTATGAAAAAAACGCTCTTAGCTATCGCTATGCTATTTGTACTGGGCTCATGTGCAAGTAAGAAGAAAATGACCGCCGCTGTTAACAAGGCAAATGAAATTCAAATCCAATTAGATAAAGCCAGAGCAGATTTGAATGACTGTGACAGCAGAACTGCAAGTTTGAACAATGATATAAAGCTTAAAAACGACGAGCTCACTGCAAAAACGAATAAAGTGAAGGAGTTGGAAGACCAGCTAGAGTTTTTGAAGAAAAACAATAATAGCCTGCTTGACCGTATGTCTGATCTTTCAGTGATTAGCAAAGAAGGTTCTGAAAGCATCAAGAAATCTCTTGAAATGATGAATGTGCAAGGTGGCCAGATTCGCGACCTTAACGCAAGCATTCAACGCAAAGATTCTTTAAACATGGCACTTGTACTGAATCTGAAACGTTCATTGCAGGATGTTAGTGATGAAGACGTTCAGATTGAAGTGAAAAAAGGTGTGGTATATGTATCACTTTCTGATAAAATGCTCTTCAAATCTGGTAGTTCTGTGATTAACAACCAGGCCGAATCTGTTTTGGCAAAAGTTGCTAAGATTTTGAACGACTACAAAGAAATTGAAATTTTGATCGAAGGTCACACGGATAATGTACCTATCGCTACTGATAAGGTGACTGACAACTGGGATTTGAGCGTTTTGCGTGCGACTTCGGTTGCCCGTACGTTGCAAAAGAAATACGGTGTTGAGCCGGTTCGTTTGATTGCTGGTGGGCGTGGAGAATATCTTCCAAAGGTTGCTAACGATTCACCTGCAAACCGTAGCTTGAACCGTCGTACTGAAATTATCATTACGCCGAAATTGGATCAGTTCTTCAACCTATATACTCCAAACGCGGGTAAATAAGAATTAGCTGATTAAAATATTAGCCCGTCAGATTTTCTGACGGGCTTTTTTTGTCTCTGATTCAGATTATTTATACTATTTTGCCACTCTTTAAACACATAAAACGTCGCTCCTTATGTCCCGTAGTTTACTTTTTTTTAAACGAATAACTGTTAAGGTTTTCATTGGATCAATCCTCTTATCCGCACAATTATTAAATGCCCAGGTCCTTGTTGAAGCAAAACCTGAAAGCGTTGGCCTGAGCAATGAAAGGTTGCAAAGAGTGGATAAAGTTTTGCAGGAATATGTTGATAAACAGGAAGTTGCCGGCGCCGTGGCGCTCATCGTGAAAGATGGAAAAATTGTTTACCAGAAAGGATTTGGGCTTGACGATGTTAGCGCGAAAACGCCTTTGAAACAGGATGCAATTTTTAGGATAGCTTCGCAGACCAAAGCAATTACGAGTACTGCGGTGATGATACTGTTTGAAGAAGGGAAATTTTTGCTGGACGATCCGATTTCGAAATACATTACTTCGTTTAAAAATCCGAAAATTTTGGACAAATTCAACGAGAGGGATTCGAGTTTTACTACTAAACCTGCGAAACGTGAAATTACCATTCGTGATCTTTTGACACATACCTCCGGCATCAGCTACGCGGGAATCGGTTCGAAAGAAGCGAAAGCGATTTATGCTAAAAATAATATTCCCAGCGGTATCGGAACACCGGATTATATTCTCTCAGAGGTTATCAAAAGGCTTGGGGAAATGCCTTTGATACATGAACCGGGCGAACGTTTTTCCTATGGACTGAATACTGATGTACTTGGTTATTTGGTAGAAGTGGTTTCAGGAAAGTCGCTGAATGATTTTTTCAAGGAGCGGATTTTTGAACCTCTCGGTATGAAGGACACGTATTTTTATTTACCTGAAAACAAGAAAAATCGTCTGACAAAGTTATACACGGAAGACAGTAACAGAAAAACGGTTGTCTCAGAAAATAGTCCTGGGTTCAATAACGATTACCCAAAAATGAATGGAAAGTTTTATGCGGGTGGAGCCGGGCTTACATCTACGGCTTATGATTATGCGATTTTTTTACAGACGCTGTTGAACGGCGGCGAGTATAATGGCAAACGGATTTTAAGTCCTGCCGTTGTCAATTTGATGACAAGAAACCAGATAGGAGATTTGAATCAGGGAAGAAATAAATTCGGGCTGGGTTTTTCTATCGCGTCAGCGAAAGAGGCTGCAAGAATTCCAATTCCTGAAAATACCTTTGAATGGGGAGGTATTTTCGGAACGACTTATTGGGCCGATCCTAAAAATAAAATTGTCGGGTTATTGATGACACAAAAGTATCCGAACAGCAGTTGGGGCGAAATGCAGGATAAGTTTAAAGTGCTTGTTTACCAGTCGCTCGTTAAATAGGTAGCTAAGTTGTTCATGTAATGAGACCCAAAGCGCAAGCATTCGTACTTTGGGTCTTTTTTTATTCTCAAATGCCTGAATTTTCGGTCAGCTCCTTACGGATTTTTTTCTTGTCTATTTTCCCCACACTAGTCTTTGGGATTTCTTTCACCAACTGAATATGGTCAGGGACATACCATTTGTTGATCTTACCTGACGTTACCAGTTTTTGCATTTCCTGTTTCAAAAAATCAGTAGTGACCGAATTTTCAGCTGCGTGCCTCAATACTACCAAGGCATGAGGTCGTTCTCCCCATTGTTTATCTGGCAGGCCAACAACAGCCACTTCGGCGACCCCTTCGATTTGTGAAAGTAAGTTTTCGATATCGAGCGACGAAACCCACTCGCCGCCGGTTTTGATAACATCTTTCACTCGGTCAGAGATTGTGAGATAATAGTTTTGGTCAATTGATCCGACATCTCCCGTATGTAACCATCCGTTATTCCAGAGCTTCTCCGAACTTTCATGATCTTTAAAATATCCCTGTGTCATCCAGGGACTGCGACCAACAATTTCTCCCACAGCATTTCCATCATGAGGAAGGAAGTTTCCTACTTCATCTACAATACGTAGTTCTGTAAACGGAGATATGCGCCCTGCTTTGATCGTATAAACTAATTTTTCTTCTGCTGACAACAGCTTCTGCTCCTCGTTAAGATGGGCAACGGTTAAAACTGGTGCGGTTTCGGACATCCCGTATCCCGCAGACACGGTTATCCCCATAAGACTTGCGGCTTTGGCAAGCCCGACCGTAAGTGCTGAGCCTCCAATCAAAACTTTCCATTTAGACAAGTCTGTCTGTTTAGCCAGCGGACAGTTTATAACCATCGTCATGACCGTTGGCACGCAGTGTGAAAGTGTTACCTGATGTTCTGCCAATAAGCTTGCGATCATATCGGGCTCATACCTCCCGGGATATACTTGTTTGTTGTTTAGCAAGGTAGCTACGAATGGAAATCCCCAGGCATGTACATGGAACAGGGGCGTGAGGGGCATATAAACGTCTTCATCCGTAAAAGGCAAAGCCCGATACCCGCAGAAGTAGGTCAGCACACTCATTGTATGCATGAATAACTGCCGATGTGAAAAATATACGCCTTTTGGTTCACCGGTTGTGCCGGTAGTGTAAAAGGTTGTAGCCCAGCTGTTTTCATCAAAATCCGGGAATTCGTAATGTTCACTTTGGCTGGCAATTAATTCTTCGTACTCACCTGAAATTTCAAATGTTGGTTTTTGAACTTCATAGTTCGGATCAGTGTAAACCTTATCACTAATAATGATATATTTTTCAACCGTCGTGATTTTGTCCTTGATGGCCTCAATTATTGGAACGAAATCCTCATGGACCAGAATCATCTTGTCTTCCGCATGATTGATCGTATACAAAATCTGGGTAGGGGAAAGTCGGACATTGATGGTGTGCAAAATAGCGCCGTAACAAGGCACAGCGAAAAAACTTTCCAGATACCGATGACTATCCCAGTCCATAACACCCACCACTTCTCCCGGCTCCAAGCCCAGGTTTTCAAATAAATTAGCGAGCCGTCTCACTCTTTTATTAAATTCCTGGTAATTCATTCGGAATAAATTCCGGTAGATGATTTCTCTTTGAGGATTGTATTTTAATGTTTGAGCCAATAAGGATTTTATAAGCAACGGTGTATCGTATGCCGACGGAGTTCTGGGGATTAATCGCGTTTGAATCATATTTTTGGTACTTTTAATTCCGATGTTTATAATCGCAGTTTTTTATCTGACGGGAAAATGACAATTTTAAATCATAGCTCGCTCTGAAAATAAAACTTTACGAAAACTAACTTTAATTGTAAAAATAAAAGAAAAAAAGTAATAATAACAATATTATGAGCGAAAGTATTCCCGATAAAGTAGCTATTGAAAAGGCCCATAAACTGATTACGCCCTATATTCACAGAACGCCTGTCCTGACTTCCCAATATATAAATCAGCTAACCGAGGCAGAGCTTTTCTTCAAATGTGAGAATTTTCAAAAGATCGGCGCTTTCAAGGCGAGAGGTGGTTTGAATGCAATATTGTCTTTAACAGACGAGCAATTAAAAAATGGCATTACTACGCATTCATCCGGAAACCATGCACAGGCGATTGCTTTCGCAGCGGCAAAAGTTGGTGCGAAGGCCTTCATCGTTATGCCGGATAATTCAGCCTCTGTGAAAGTGAAGGCTGTCGAAGGTTATGGAGCACAGATTACATTCTGTCCAAACACCCCCGAAGAAAGGCAGGGCGCGGTTGATAAAATTATCGAAGAAAGAGGGGCAGCTTTTGTCCACCCGTTTAATAATTATGCGGTCATTACCGGGCAAGGAACTGCTGCAAAAGAATTGATTGAAGATTTGGATTTTCATTTGGACGCGGTCATTGCGCCCGTCGGCGGCGGTGGATTGCTAAGCGGAACCGCTTTGGCGGCACACTATTTCTCCCCTGGAACAGAGGTCTTTGCAGGAGAACCGGAGGGTGCAGCAGACGCGGTGTTGTCCTTCAAAAGTGGTAAAATTGAAAAAGCACCTTATGTCAAAACCATTGCAGATGGTTTATTAACGCCGCTGGGGCCTAAAAATCTGGAAATAATTCGTAAATATGTTAGAGATATCTTTACTGTTTCGGATGAAGAAATTATTTCGGCCATGCGCCTTATGTGGGAACGTATGAAAATTGTTGTTGAGCCTTCCGGAGCTGTTGTACTGGCAGCAATATTGAAAAATAAGGAAGTTTTTAAAGATAAAAAGGTGGGTGTTATTATATCCGGAGGAAATGTAGACCTTGGTAAATTGCCTTTTTAATCAGTTATTTAGGAATTAAAACTCAATAGAAATAATAAAATTTCAGTAAGCAATTATGCATATTTGATAAAATTACCGTTATATCAGGAATATATTTAATGTGTAATTAAATTTGCGTCATCAAACTACTTTAAATTTCAACATGAGAAAATTACTTGTTCTGTGCCTGATTGTTCTATTCACTTCTTGTAAGGATAAAGACGATAGTTCCACGCCCGAGCCAGACTATGCACCGGAATTTGCCGGAACTTATTCTACGACAACAGTAGAAGGGCCAGTTACAACCATTCAGGACTGGGTAATAACCAATACGGACAAAAACGTTTTGGCAATTGACTATACAAAAAGCATTAAAGTAACGGTGTCTGGAAGTACGCTGACAGAAGTACAGATTCGCAAGTTAAATGACGTAAAAACAACTTCAGCCGAAAGTTTTACGATTAATGAAATTGTGGATGTCGAAAAGACGTCTCCCGGGGCACTAGCCCAAAAACTTGAAGGCACAGCGACGAAAATTACAAATTCCGCAGGCGTTCCCCAAATCAACGTAACACTTAAATTTACAACTTCGGGCACTGGTAATGTAGAGGAGGAATATCTTGAATTCAAAAAGAAGTAAAAGTTGTAAAAATACTAAAAAACGGCCTGGTGAAGATCCTCATCAGGCCGTTTTGTATTTGGAATAATTTTTTAACAATTCTTGAAAACATTTTTATTATGAAAATCTTACTGATTACCATGATGTTATTCCTCAACGACCAGCCTCGCAGGGTGTTATTATTTTATAAAAATGATAAAAAAGAGGTCTGGAATAAACAAATTGCTGAACTGGAAGCCAACAAGGCCGGCGTAATGGAACGCGACATTAAGATCGAGTCCTATGCATTTTCCAAAAATCCGGAACAATGGAAGAAATGGGACATTGATACTTCAAAATCATTCACATTCATCCTGATTGGCCGCGATGGCGGCGAAAAGCACAGAACTGATAAAGTCGTTTCACATCAGGAATTATTTGGTAAGATAGATGCCATGCCGATGCGGAAAAATGAGATTAAATAGTCGGTTTATGGCATACATGTAAAAGGTTTAAGCTAAATAGTTAACGGTTGGTTTACTTCCATTTAATTCTTCATATTGCTATCATCATACCCTAAAATTTACAACGAAATTTAATTGTACTATCAGGTGAATTAGTAATAATTTTTTGTTTAAATTACTGAGAAGTCTGGTTCCTAAGGGGAACAGTTTGGTTTAAATCTGGTTACAAGGCTAGCCTCAACAATATGTTCAAAAGGATCTCTACAATTATATTGTTTTGGTTTCTGCCTTTCTGGTCGCCAGCCCAGACCATTTTCCAAAACCTGAAATGGCAGGATGGATTAAGTGCCAAACAGGTTCGCGGACTTTATAAAGACAAAGATGGATTTCTGTGGATTGGTACTACGAATGGTTTGAACCGTTACGATGGCGCCGTCATTAAACAATACAAAAGTGGAAATTTAAAAAATCTGTATATCAATGCTGTGGAGCCTTTCGGAGACGATAGCCTGATGATTGGTACGAGAAAGGGAATGTTTTTGTTTGACAAAAGATCCGGACATTTTTTTGACGACGACCGTTTTTCTGAACTTAGAGACCAGGTTATTGTATGTATAAAAAGAGATGGTCTTGGACGTATATGGATTGGCACCAGATATCTCACGTCTTCCAGAATTTATATTTATAATCAGCAAAAACTCTTACCCGTCGAGGCGGTCTATCCAGACGCAAAAGTTCTCAGGAAACAGGATTTCACTTTGTCAATCATGGTTTATGATACCGTGAGACAGGGTTTTTGGATTGCAGCCAGTAAGCCTTTTTTTATAGATTTTAGAAAAAAAAAGGTTTATCACCAGGATGATAATCCACTTCATTTTCCTTTGCTCAAAGTTAATAATGTTAATGCCATTGCAGTCGATAGCAAAAGTAATGTGTGGTATGGATGCGATGATGATCCTTCGCTAAACTTCTGGGATTGGAGAAAAAATCTTGTTGAAAAATATCTCCAGCTAGATGGCATTACCATCAACGATGGATGTAATTACCTCTTTATGGATAGCAAAGACAGGTTGTGGATTTCCTCCTGGCTTTTTTCTGCATTCATTAAAGAACCAGGAAAACCGATCAGGAAAATACCCTATAGCCAGAATGAAACTTATACCATCGGATACGGACATTTTCGGGAGGTAATTGAGGATGAGGAAGGGAATATCTGGCTGGGAACGATAAACGGAGTTAGCAAGAGTCAGGATAATTACCCGCTTCTGGCGATTTATCAGCTTCCTAGTGTTCGGTTTTTTCTGCAAACAGGTTTTGCACAGGCCAATCATATCAGCGTTTCCGGAGACACGATCATGGCTAGCAAAGAGGAAGGAATCGTAGTTTATCATACTTATGACGGAAGTTATAAAAGATATACTATGCCGAATTTATCAAGAAACCGGTTTTTGATGTCGGTGCGACAAAACGAAGCGTGGTGGTTTGCGGGTGAAGACGGCGTATACATGCTGAAGAACGGCAGTTCCAAACTGGAAAAACTAGGTTTAACTAAGAAAGACCAAACGAAGAAATTTACCAATTTTGTGTTTGTTGATCACAAACAAAACGTTTGGTTTCAGGTTATGGATGACGCGATATACCGCTACAATCCTCGTACAAAAAGGATCAACCGTTACGACGGCAAGGATGAATCGAATGGATCCTTTTCGTTCAGCAATAGTCAGAGTTTTGTACAGCTACGGAATAACACAATACTCTTTGCCGTCAATGGAAAAGGGCTCTTAAAGTTTGATTACGGCACTGAAAAATTCTCGGAACTTCCGGTATTTAACCCGCATGAATTTTATGTAAGTAAGCTCGTTGAAGACCGGGATGGGAATATCTGGGGCTCGGCTGCGGGAAGGGGAATACTAAAAATGAGCCAAGAAGGAGCTGTTTTAGATAGTATTGACACCAGCAACGGACTTTTATACGATCATGTTTCCAGCATTGATATAGATGATCGTGGTGCCGTCTGGGCAGCCAGCAGGGAAGGGCTTATGTTTTTTAATCCTAAAACGAAAGCCGTAACCAAAGTGGAGATCGACCTTGGGAAAACTTTGCAGGACTATTGGAATAATCTTACTATTGCGAATGGCAAGGTTTACGCCGTTATGCTCGATCACGTTGTGGTGATCGATCCGTTTCATTTTGCGATGATGCCTGTAAAAAAGCCCCCACAGATCACTTCGGTCAAAACCTTTGATACTGAGAAATTAACCTTTGCAGACAACGGATTTATTGCGCTTGAACCGACCGAAGATGATCTGACTTTTCAATTTGCCTCCCTGAATCACCGCGATATTCCCTGGCTGCAGTATAGTTTTCAGCTCGAAGGCATCGATAAAGATTGGGTGAATGCAGGACGCCGTCTCACTGCTTCCTACACGAATCTCATGCCAGGGAAATATACTTTTAAAGTTCGCAGTACGGATGAGAAGGGCCGTTGGATGCAAGGCATTACAATTCTAAAAGTGCATATCAAGCCCCATTGGTGGCAGACGTGGTGGTTCACCATGCTTTGTCTTCTGATCATATTACTCATTTCATATCTTTTCTACAGAGATGCGAATCTTCGAAAACAAAAGCGCCGGATCGATAAAACGATAGACTATTTTGCCAATTCAGTTTATGGCGAAAATTCCGTGAATGAGATCTGCTGGGACATCGCCCGAAACTGCATTTCTCAGCTCCGCTTCGAAGATTGCGTTGTTTATCTTCTGGACGGGGAAAAAAACAAATTGGTTCAAAAAGCAGCGTACGGGCCAAAAAATCCAAAAGGTCATGAAATTATTAATCCAATTGAAATCGAGATCGGTACGGGTATTGTCGGCACAGCCGCGCTGATGGGTAAAACCTTGATTATCGGTGATACTGGAAAGGACGACCGATACATTATTGATGATGAAGTGAGATTTTCCGAAATTGCTGTTCCCATACTTCACGATGGAAAAGTGATCGGTGTGATTGATTCAGAACATAGCAGAAAATATTTCTTTACTGACGAACATGCCAAGGCACTCACAACAATCGCTTCGATCAGTGCCAATAAAATTGCAGAAGCACTGGCAGAAGGTCAGGCTCAGGAGAAAGAAATTATGCTGCTGGAAATAAATAAGATGCTCGCAGAAAGCCAACTGATGGCATTACGTGCACAAATGAATCCGCATTTTGTTTTCAACTGCCTGAACAGTATTCAGGAATGTATCGTAACACAGAAATACGACGAGGCAAGCAAATACCTGAATAAATTCTCCAAACTTTTCCGGATGGTATTGAATAATTCCGGCAAAAAACTTGTGACGGTCGAAGAGGAGCGGGAGGTTCTGGCATTGTACCTTGAATTGGAGCGTATGCGGTTTGAGAATAGTTTTTGCTATAACATCATCGTGGATGAAACCCTGGAAGCGGACCAGATTTCGCTGCCTTCGATGCTTGTGCAACCTTATGTGGAAAATGCGCTTTGGCATGGCTTGATGCACAAAAACGGCGAAAGAAAGTTAACGATAGAATTTAAAAGAATCAGCGAGGAAATTTTTATCTGCCGGGTTGAGGATAATGGAATTGGCAGAAAAAAATCCTTCGAACTTAAAGAGAAAAACAGTAAGTCGAAACGGCATGAATCCAAAGGACTGGGAATTTCTCAGGATCGAATCGAACTGCTACAGCGACAGGGAAATCATGCCAATTTAGTCATTACGGACAAATACGACACCAATGGGGACGCGATTGGTACGTTGGTGGAAATAGAGCTGTCAACATATTTGAAGAATCTTTAATCAGCAACGCTATGATAAAAGCTTTAATAATCGACGATGAGGCGAAAGCCAGAAATGTGCTGAATCACTATCTGATAAGCCTGGTACCTGAAATTTCGGAAATAAGGCAGGCAGATTCTGTGGATTCGGCTCTGGAGTTGCTTAAATCTTTTCAGCCGGGAATTGTTTTTTTAGATGTGGAAATGCCTCATAAAACCGGATTTGACTTTTTGCTGGCACTTAAAGATCCGGCATTTGAAATTATTTTTACGACAGCCTATAACCAGTATGCGATCCAGGCGATCAGGTTCAGTGCACTTGATTATCTCTTAAAACCAGTTGATCCTGACGAGCTCAGAAATGCTGTAAACAGATATATTGAGAAACAAAAACCGGCGAGTCAAAAGAAGGAATTATTCGATAACCTCGTTCAAAATATTGGAAAAAAAGAAGTTAAAGACTTCCGTCTCGCCGTTCCTTCCAGCCAGGGAGTTTTCTTTTTTACGCTGGATGAGATTTTACGTCTGGAAGCAGATAGAAATTATACGGTCATTCACCTTGTGGGGAAGCGCCCTTTTGTGGCAAGTAAGACACTGAAACACTTCGAAGAAATGCTTGAAGAATTCAGCTTTATCCGAACGCATAAGTCCCATCTCGTAAACTCTTTTCACATTGTCCGTCTGAGTAATGATCATGAATACGTACTGCTTTCCGACGGCTCAAAAATTGAAATATCCCGCAGAAAAAAGGACGAGGTGCAGCAGCAATTAAATTTTCGATAGCTTTTACCATTCGTTTTCCCAATACCTGCCGTTAAATTACTATTATTGAACATCGCGAAACCCGGTTGTTCCTTTGTGTTGGCAAACCAAATAATATGGAATTTATAACAATGCAGATCGTGGGATTATTGGAAGGAGCAATTATTGCATTGATGTTGCTGGCTGCCTGGCGACTCGTCAAAAAACTGGCAAAACCTCGGAAAATGACCATACAGGAGATTGAAGAAAATGGTACGATTGCGGAAGCTATCATTTTAGATATTAACGAAACGGGTACATTTATCAATGATTTGCCGGAGGTTAAGTTGCAAATGCAGGTGTTGCCTGAAAAGGATAGAAACTTTGTTGCAGAGGTTAAACAGGTATTACCCAACTCCTTAAAGAGCTTATTTCGTTCAGGAAGTAAAATTTTGGTGAGATATGATCCCGAAAATCCGCGGGAAGTTGTAGTTTTGCGAGCTTTATAAGTATAGAATATTTTGTATTTTGTCATAAATTAATATCTCGAATTTATTCTATGACTTTTTCAACCAAAATTACGATCTTCGTTCGTAACTAGGAAACGTTATGAAATTAAACTTAGCAAATGATCAGTAATCCTTTTACCAAGCTTTCTATAATTATTCCTGCTTACAATGAAGCCAGAACGGTTCACTTTATTCTTGATAAGATTAAGGCAGTTAAGCTAAATCACAATATTGAAAAAGAAGTGATTATAGTTAATGACTGTTCGAGCGACGGCACTGAACAGGCAATTCTTAATTATAAGGCCAGTAACCCGGAATTAAATATAAGATATCTTAAGCACGAAATTAATAAGGGAAAAGGAGCTGCTTTGCATACGGGCATCCAGCACGCAACAGGTGAGTATCTGATCATCCAGGATGCTGACCTGGAATATGATCCCGAAGAATATAATATCCTCATTCAACCAATCTGGGACGGTCATGCTGACGTCGTTTTTGGTTCAAGGTTTATCGGTGGAAAACCGCACAGAATTTTGTTTTTCTGGCATACGATCGGGAATAAGTTTGTGCTCACTTTTCTGTCAAACATGGCAACGAATCTGAATCTGACGGATATGGAAACTTGTTATAAGTTGTTTCAAACCAACGTGATACAGAAATTGAATTTGACTGAAACAAGATTTGGTTTCGAGCCGGAAGTGACCGCAAAAATAGCACGCGTTCCTGGTTTAAGAATTTACGAAGTGGGTATTTCTTATTACGGCCGTACGTATGCAGAAGGTAAAAAAATCAACTGGAAAGATGGTGTTCGGGCTATTTATTGTATCTTCAAATATGGCTTCTTTAATGCCAAATAAAGATTAATAAATACAACGGACGACATGGAGTTTGAAGAATACCTGACCGCTAAAAAAATAGATCATATTGCTTTTCAAAAAGCGGATCCTGCGCGATTTGAAGAATGGAATCAGATTTTTCAGACCATGCATCCGGATAGTTTTACTGCGCAGAAAAAGTTTCTAATCAACGATATCAGAAGAAGATATCACCTGAATGATAAGGTGATATCTGCATCCTGAATATTTATCTCCCGCAAATTCCGACAAAGTCGCAATAAGTGCAGACGTTCAGATCTTCTGTTTTTCGGAAAGGGATCTGAGGATTCAGAAGATCATCAAGGATTTCTGAAAGTAACCTTTCTGATCGCTGAATGAAATGTTCTGCGTCCAGTCCTTCGGTTAGTTCCAGGGGATTAGCAATCAAATTCGTCGGGTCACGGAAGGAATAAAAACCGGATTTGACAAGGTATTTGCCAAATTCATAGGTTTTTCCACCAATACTGAGGCCTTTTTCGTCCTGCATTTTCCGGTACATCAGATACTCATAAAGCCATAACTGACGCACATATCCTGCTTTTCGGTCGGGGTCGGTTCTTATTATTTCCTCTTTTCTTGCCGGATCAGAAACTTTTTGTTTTCCGGTAAGCTCCACACTTCCTGTTTTGTAATCCATAACATACAAGGTGTGCTCTCCGCTTAATTCGATCCGGTCAATTTTCCCTCCAATATTAACGAGTGTTTCTTCATTTTGAAGATTCAATGTTAAGGAAGTCCTTAATGGTTGTTCAGCAGCTAATATTTTTCGGCGGTATTCCTGGTTGATCTGATGTTTCGTGAAGGCAAGAATTTGCTGTTCTCCAACGTGATAATAGATTTTGTTAAGTCCCAGGTCTGTTATGTAACCTTTAAATAAATCATCAAATTCTTCCTTTAAAATGACTTTGATCTGCTCTTCCGTTGGGTCTTTTTCATGCAGGAAAAAATCCTGATCAAGCCTTTCCAGACAAGCATGAATCCATGTTCCAATCTTATCCATACCCAATTCTTCCTCGACATCCTCTGCTTCTTTCACTCCGACAATATGTTTCAGGTAAAATTGCATGGAACAACGTATCAGCTCGTTCAGGTGTGTCGGGTATATGCCTTTTCCTGAAAGATATTTTCGGATGACTGTTAGCATCGCGTCATCTTTCGGAACGTCTTCACTTAATTCCTGAGATACTTTTTTAGAAAACGATACAGTTTTGTTTTGGATTTTTATTTCTGGATTATACGAAGAAAGCTCATATTCTACCTGTTGAATAAAGCGGCTTTTTTCTCCACCGCCCGGCGCGTCATTCGTGCTGGTGTAAAGCATGTGAATTTCCGAAGCACGTTGTAAAAGACGATAAAAATGATAGGACATTACCGCTTCCTGATGTTGGTGTGTGGGCAATCCTACGGCTTGCGCAGCATCAAACGGAATAAGTGAATTCTGTCTTTTTGCCTGTGGAAGCGTGCCTTCGTTCAGAGATAAGATAATTATACGGTCGAAGTCGAGCGCACGCGTTTCCAACATACCCAAAATCTGCAAAGAACTGATTGGTTCGCCGCTGAATGGAATCCTGGTCTGTTTGATCAATTCAAACATGAAAGACCGCAGTGTTTTCAACGTGATTACCTCCAGCCTGTCTTCAAGTGTTTGCTCAAATTGTTTTAGAAGTGTATAAAACAAATATAAATATTCCGTTTCCAGTGCATTTTTGTAATCTTTGTAAACATCACGAAGAATATCAATAAGCGTATAAAAAGTCTGGATGACACGTTTTGAATTATTCTTAGGCCAATGCGTAAACAGCGTTTCGAATAACAGATTTCCCTGTCCGAGTTCCCGCATTTCATCGGCACTCAAAAAAACACGGTTTCCATCGGTGATCTGCCAAAGTGTTTCCTGAATTATCGTATTGGTTTCCGTTGTTGCCGGCCTTAAAACAGCGTGTTCGTAATGTCTGATGAACGGATGATTCAGGACTTTACTAATCGATTTATGATTAAACTTCGGTATCCTGACATTTCGTCCCGACTTGTTTCTAAATTCAACGACATTTTGCTGCAACTCGAAAACACTGTCGATCAGCGTATAAAGCATTGAATTTCTCAACGACAAGCCCATGGTGATATTGAAATCCGTCACTTCCTCGTCAAGTGAGTAGATCATCGGAAGCAGCAAATTTTCATCGGCCAAGACGATGGCTGTGGATATCGGCTCGTCGGGATTATCGCCTGCTCTCATCGCAGCATACAGTTGTCCGGCAACTTTCGTTTGCAATGTTGCATTCGGGACACCGTAAATCGTTATATCTTTTTTTGTTGTAAGAAGATTATTATCCGTCCAGTTCCAGTTACTGAATGTTTTCTGATTTTGATATTCGCGCAGACTTTTTCCCGCTTCCACACCCGTATTTTCGTGCATGTAATAACGGTCAGTATCCCATAAAACTTCCGCCTTTCCGGCTTTGATCAGTGCTGTAATAATCTGTTTTTCAGATTCTGTAAAGGCGTTGAAGCCAGCAAAGTAAATTTTCTCGGTCTCACTTTTTTGTAGCAAAAGTTCGTCAACATTTTCAGCCAGTTGCCGGTAAGCCATACCACGGTATGCTTTCCCGTTTTTCATCAATCGGTTGCGAAATGTCCTATAAACCTGTTTTATGTTTTCAAAAAGCGTGAAATATTGTTTTGTACCAGAGCTGTCTTTCAGCGTTTTCCCCTCCGGCAGATTTTCCTGCCAGCGGTTGATTGCTTTTGCCTCCGACAGATAGTCAAAGAGATAATCGGTTCGGACAAGGTATTGGTCAATTTTATCAAGATCACTCAGTAAAACAGAAGCCCAGCCCATAAATCTGTCGAACTGGACATCCGGATCAATATCCTTAAATGTTTCATATAATTCAAAAAAGAGATGAACTGAATCCTCAATTTCCAGCGTACAGATACCTTCCACAAAATCATCAACCGCTTCAATTTTTGGGCTCATCACTGCCTTGGTTGTGTTATTCGCCAGTTCCTGCATCAGGAAAAAGGCCGCACGGCGCGTAGGTACAACAATCCTTACGCGGTCTAATTGTGTACCGTTTTGGGCAAGAATATGATTGGCAACCTGATTTAAGAATGAAGGCATAAGTGAGCGCAATGGGCTAATGGCAATGTGCTTTTAGCTTTTGATAAAAATAAGCTTTTGGTAAGGTAAAAAATTATTAAAGCAGAAAATTTTGATCTGAATTTAAAACGTTCGCTAACAGCTCAATCAAACAGCGGCCAGTTTACTCCAAATGAAAATGCACGTCGAAGTCCAAGATAACCAGGTGTCTGATAATAACCCGGTGTTCCAAATCCCTGATTGACATGCGCCATTTTGAAGGAAAGTCTGATCCGCTTGATCCGGACATTTGCAAAAACATCGGCAACGGTATACTGATCCACCAGAAACGTATTCTGTAAATGAAATTGCTGCGTAATAGGCATGTAGGCATCTGCAAAATAAGACGAACGATACATGGCGGAAACACCCACCTGGAGGAAAAGTACCTTCGCATAAGTGAAGTCATAAGTGACTTGTCCGCTTGCAAAATATTTTGGCATTCTGATGATATCACTGTTCGAGTTGCCCGTATAGTAGCCCATCCCGGAAAACGTCCATTGCCCAAGAGGAATGTTGAAAGTGGCACCAATGCGCAGGATACTGAAAGCGCCGCTGAATTGTCTGGGTAGCGAAGCCGTATCGTAATAAACATAATTGTCTACAAGATTGTACTGTACCTCAGGTGTGAAAAGGATTTTGTTCGCTCGAAGCGGTAGGAAACCATAAATGGTGTTTGTTCCTGTCAGTTTAAAATTATTTTGCCAGTCGAAATGATTACCGATATAATTTTGCGCGAGAAGATCAGGCGAAGTAAAGATGGTCTGGTAACCTACTCTGGCCCATTTGGTATCAAGCTCTCCTTTTAACCTAAAATCTCTTCCCAGAATATGTTCTCCTTCGGCTGTCAGATGTTGTACAGAATCTTTCAGGTAATAGCTGAGCCAAAGACCAACGATATTATCAAATTTTAGCCCTGTCCGGTACGCCGTGCTGACTGTCCCTACCGTGTTTGGCGACTGCGCGAAGGCTCTCATGCCATACAGCCGCTGGCGAACGTAAGCACGATAATTGAAACCTGAAAACGTACCTTTTATCCCGACCTTGTTATCAAATAATTTAAAAAAAATGTCCTGCCTGGTTGTGTCAGGATTATAACGCGGAACGGGATAAATACCTTTTTCCACACCACGCTCAATCTGATAATCAGAATATCGGTTAATGGTACTTTGATAGTCAGTCTGCGCGAAAACCTGGAAGCCGTTGGCCAGCTTGTATTGCTGGTAAATGTGAAAAACATTCCTTCTTTCCCAGGAATTAGCATCGTCGCTTATTCTTGCTGCGCCATCATAACTCCATATACCATCACCATTCTCTAGCGTGTCCGGGATAACTCCACCTTGCTCTCTTGCTTTCTGATTCAGATACCGGTAGTTGGCCAGAATCAAATATTTCTTATCCTTGGAAAAATAATGGCCCTGCAACAGTAATGTCCAGTTTTGTCCAAGCAATGCCTCTGAAACGACACCAGTATATGCACCATATTGTTTGTTGGAAGTAAGACGGGCGCCTCTGATACCGAAGTTAAAACGGGCGTTTACATTTTGGGAATAACCAAAGCTGCCAAGTGTAGTTTTTCGTCCTCCTGACCGGAATGTCAGATCTGTATATTGCGACTTCGTATCAATATATTGAACATCTTCCAGCTGAATCGCATAAGGATCGTACGCACGCATACCAAGCTGCGCACCAATATCCTGGCGAGGTGTAAAAAATAGATTTCTGGTTGCAGTTGCGGTATTTCCCAGATCAACCAGTTTTCCATAGGATCGGTCAACAGGCGTCCAGCGGTTAAAATCCGGTAACAAAGTATCTACACGATAGCGAACCGAATCGCGGTTATTGATAATGTCACTCTCAAAAAAATGGAGTGTTGTTTTAGGACCGTAAATTGTTTTGGTACTATCGTCAAGAACAACTCCTCCGCCTTTTCCACCTTGTGCGCCGCCGCCGCCCCCTCCTCCGGTTGGCATTCTTACGCCACCGGGAAGTTGGACTTGCGCCATAGCAGTATGTTGGAAGAGCAGGAAGCTACACGAAATCCAAAAAACAACAGCAAATATAATTCTCATAAACGATTCAATAATTCCACCGATTTAGGGACAAGTCAAGGAGTATTTTTTAAAATCCATTGATCAAACGCTTCGGAATCGGTTCCGAAATCCATTTCCATTGGTAAATATGCAAAACGATCTGCTACGCCTGAAAAGACAGTTAGTGGTTTCAGTTTCACCATATCCTTTTCAGTCGTAACTACAAAAGTATCGTTTTTTATGTACTTAATAAGATGTTCCAGATCGGCATTGGTGTAATAATGATGATCTGCAAAAATTATTTCATCAATAACGTGATACTGGCTCCGAAGGTATGCAGTAAAGGGCAGGGGATTGGCTATGCCGGCAACGATTATAACATTTTTTAACAGAATAGGTGAGAGGTCATAAGCCACCGGCGCGGAATATCGGATCGTTGTAAAAAAAACAGGAACGCTTTTCTTGTTATATCTTCCGATTAATTTCCTGATTTCTTTCTTTTTCACTTCCGGCAAATTCTCTGGCGTTTTCGTCACAATGATTATATCGGCTCTGTTTGCACCGCTTCTCGTTTCCCGGAGACGGCCCGCCGGGAAGGGCTGATCTTTATAAAAGGGCCTGTTAAAATCGTTCAATAAGATGTTGATCTGGCGGTGAATTCCACGATGCTGGAAGGCGTCGTCAAGCAGGAGCATATCCCGGTCGGGATGCTTTTCCTGAATTGCGGTGGCTCCGGTGATCCGTTTTTCACAAACAGCAACAATAATATTTTTTCCAAATTTTGAAAAATATTGCAAGGGTTCATCGCCAATATCTGAGGCTTGGGAAGATGCGTTGGCGAAAACCAGGCCTTTCGTTTTTCGGTCATAACCACGGCTTAGAATTGCTACCTTGTATTTTTTTGATAAGAGCTTTGTAAGGTATTCAACGACAGGCGTTTTTCCTGTTCCTCCTACGGTCAGATTTCCTACGGATATGGTGAATTGAGGTGCTTTTTCAATGGATGAAATTCCCTGGTCGTACAGGAAATTTCTGAGCAGGGTTATCAAACCGTACACCCACGAAAAGGGAATTAATATTAATTTTATCCAATTATGTTCAGCCATATTATCTGCATAATTACATATTTTTTGGTTAATATTGTTCCCCGAAAAAATCTGACACCGCAAAAATATGCCTTTAAGAATTGTGTTTCAACCCTATACACTCCATTTTCGAATGGAAGCTGGTACTTCACGTGGGGTGCTGACACAAAAAACTTCATGGATTTTAAAAATAACGGATGAAGAGCAACCGGGTGTCATCGGGTTTGGCGAATGCGGACCGCTTCCTGGCCTGAGCGTTGACGATATTCCTGATTTTGGAGCGCAGTTAGCTGAGGTTTGCGAACTTTTCAATCAGCTGGACCTGGAAGTTTTTCCCTTCAATCTTTCCATTATTTTACAACAGGTCATCCCCGAGCATTTGCCGTCTGTGCGTTTTGGTATAGAAATGGCGTTGCTGGATTTCATGCATGGAGGGCAAAAAACGCAATACAAAAATGCGTTTTCGAAAGGTGAAAAAGGAATTCCAATGAACGGCCTGATCTGGATGGGATCATACGATCACATGGTTGGCCAGATTGAAGATAAGCTTGAACAGGGATATACCACACTAAAAATGAAAGTCGGTGCGATAGATTTTGATCAGGAATGCCGTATTTTAGATTCTGTCCGTTCCCGGTTCTCTGCTTCGGAAATTACGCTGCGGGTGGATGCCAACGGAGCCTTCAAGCCAGAAGACGTTGAGGAGAAGCTAAAACGTTTGTCTCAGTTTGATCTTCATTCCGTTGAGCAGCCGATACGTGCCGGACAAACTGATCTACTTGCTGAATTGTGTGTTTCGTCGCCCATAGCGATCGCACTCGACGAAGAGTTAATCGGTATTTCGGACTACCGGAAGAAGTTTGCGCTTTTAAAGAAAGTACAACCGCCATATATTATTTTAAAACCTACGTTACTGGGCGGTTTTCAGCATTGTAAAGAATGGATCGAAATCGCCTCGAGACTGTCCATAGGTTGGTGGATGACTTCTGCGCTTGAATCAAATATAGGTTTAAGTGCGATCGCCCAGTTCACCGCTGCTTATGACAACCAAATGCCCCAAGGCCTGGGCACAGGGCAACTTTATCATAATAATTTTGCATCACCGCTCAAAACGCATCGTGGTTATTTGTTTTACGATAAAGAACAAAAATGGGACCTTTCTTCGCTTGGTGATGCATGGAAATAGTGACTGCTAATTTGCCCAGTCTATTCCCTTTTTTAACAATGCCAGTGTTTTTGCCTCAACGGAACCTTCCTCAGGAATAAAATTATACTCCCAATTGGCCTGCGGCGGTAAGCTCATCAAAATAGATTCTGTCCGCCCATTGGTTTCCAGTCCAAATTTTGTCCCACGATCCCAAACGAGATTAAATTCAACATAACGTCCGCGACGAAGATACTGCCACTGTTTTTGCTGCTCCGTGAACTGTTCGTCGCGATGCTTTTTCATGAGGGAAGTATAAACCGGTGCAAAACTTTCTCCGATTTCCTTCACAAAAGCAAATAGTTGCTCTTTGGATAAATTGCTTCCATAACCCGCTTCATCCGGTTTCAGATAGTCAAAGAAAACTCCGCCAACGCCACGTGTTTCGTTTCTATGCTGAATAAAAAAATAATCGTCCGCCCAGGTTTTAAATTTTGAATAAAAGTCGGGATGATGTTTATCGCAAGCTGATTTTAATACGTTATGAAAGGTCGTCGCATCTTCCTCAATAACATAATGCGGCGTCAGGTCAATTCCTCCGCCAAACCAGCAGGTTCCATTGCTAAGCTCAAAATAGCGAACGTTCATGTGGATGATTGGCACATGCGGATTTTTCGGATGCATCACAATCGAAACGCCAGTCGCAGTAAAGTGAAAGTCGTCGGTATCATTCAGCTGCATTTGCTGACGAAGTCTTGGATGAACTTCACCCTTTACGCTGGAAAAATTTACGCCACCTTTTTCAATTACATTTCCGTTTTGAATAAGTCTGGTGCGTCCGCCGCCGCCGGAATGATGCTCCCAAAGGTCTTCCTTGAATTTCCCCAAACCGTCTTCGTTTTCTATGGCTGTGCAAATGTTATCCTGTAGTTGTTTGAAAAAGCCTTCTATATCTTCAACTGTCATTGTAAATCTGGAATTGTGCAGGGCGAAATTACGATAAATTTGAAAGCGCGATTACCGGTTTTTAAAATTGACAGCTCAGATCGTGCCAAAATTGTAGCAGGCGATTATTTTTCAATATAGGCCGGGTGCTGTGCAATTGATAAAATTCCGGCAGTTCCGACATTCCCGAGATACCGACGAGCGGCCACAACCGTGCGGGTTTCAAAATCATCAAAATTCGGAGCGTCTGGTTTCATACTGCTAATCCTGACATTTTCGGATGCATGAATAAATTCACCATCTCCAAGATACAGGGCTACATGTGTAACACGTGCGTCGGGCGATTTATTTTTCCCGCTTGCAAAAAATATCAGATCACCGGATTTCAGGTTTTTCAGTGCTTCATCAAGATTAAATCTGTCATTAGTTAATACAGTAATCTGTTCACCAGCCATCACTTGCTGAGAAGCATCACGGGGAATAATAATCCCGTTCATGAAAAACGCAGTTTTTGTAAACCCGCTGCAATCCACACCCTTCACAGAGGTACCGCCCCATAAATAAGGGACACCGATCATCGTTTTGGCAATATCTATAATCTGATCCGGGTTTGGTGAAGGCTTTTTTATCCATTGAATATAGTCAGTCATTTGTTCCTGCGGGATAAAGCCGGTTCTGCCATCAGGATAAATAACTTTGTAAAATCCTTTTTGCTTCCCGTCATTGACCAGAATGTCTCCCATAACAAGGTCAGAAACTCTTTGTGATTTCCGGTCCGGACGCACAAAGGCGTGACCATAATCGTCTACGAAAACAAGTTTGTCTGTTTGCTTCCAGCCATCCATTTCAGCAGCCGTTTTTAAGGTAATCGCTCCCGCATCCAGCCAGGAAATGTAACGATCCGGCGTACGGACGAGATAATAGTATCCATCCTTTTTTAAAATATCAAGAGGTGTGCCGAGTAATGCTTGCGTGGCAAGTTCAGCCGCATTTTTCGGATTTGACCGGATGTTGACAACAGAAAGATTGACGAGTGCATAGATTTTCTCACCCAAATTTTTTGCTGGCAATACATTAACCGGGATTTTAACTTTGCCCCCCGCTTTTACAAGAGAGTAAGAAAACTCCTCCGCTGCTTTGAGCTCTGTGGTTTCAAAATAATTATTACCAACACTATCCGCCATGATCGTGAAAATAGCAGTCCTTTTATCAGGCGCATACTCTTTTTTAACAGCCTCTGCGATGTCGAATATTTTCCTGACCGGAACAGAATCAGATGACATTTTTTGATTTTGCCCTTTTGAAATAACGGGTAAAAGAAATATGAAGAAAAGAAAGAATTTATAAGTGCTCATAAAATGTAATTAAGAGGAAAGCTAATACATACCGGAAAATAATACAAGTATCAAGAATTCTGACCTGCAAAATGGTAAGCGCTAGTGTTTGAATTTCTTTGGCGTCCTAAAAATTATAAAAAAACTCGTGAATAATTTTATGAATTAAGTACTTTGATATCAAGGGTTTTACATTGATAAATGGCGATTATTTCAGTTCTAATGATATTTATGAAGATATTACGGAACCATTGGATATAGATATTTGTCTAATATCCGCAGCCAACCGTGTGATTTAATCACCGGATATTTCTGCGCCGCTTTGGGGGCGACTGGAATTGACAGCGGGTTGGAGTTCTGTGTGTAAGCATGTCGGGAGCTGGGGGTACCTCCCGTAAATAATACCTTTCAAACAATAACTGGCGAAAATACTTACGCCATGGCTGCCTAATCCGGAGGATTTAGCAAATGCCATCATCCCTCCAACCTACGCACTGATGGTTGGGCTCCGGGGTGTCGCAAATCAGTGCTGGTTGGAATAGTAATACGGAAATCCAACGAGACCCTAGTATTTAAGGCCAAGACGCGGGTCCGCCGTGAACCTTGTCTGGCTCGAAAATTCAATCGCGGATAAGCATGTAGAAGGCGCAGGGTTTCCCTGTTCTGGACGAGGGTTCGAATCCCTCCGTCTCCACAAAATGCCGTTTCTGGTCTCAGGAGCGGCTTTTTTGATGTTCGGGACAAGTTTCGGGACAAAAAGCAATTATGACATGATTGAAAGTAACGAAAAGACAAATTACCGTTTTGCAGTTTTAAAGGATCGGAACGGCGACCTTTCAAAAGAATGGTATCTTGAATGGTATGTAAACACCCAGACAAGCAAAGTACCTGTTCGTAAACGGGTAAAAATTCCTCTAATGTACGCAACAGCTAAGGAAAGGAAAGCGTTTGCGAAAAAAGAAATTGAAAAGATTAACCGGCTGTTGGCTAAAAACCACGTATTCATCGACAAAAATTTCGTTTCTGTCTCTGAGTATGTAAAACCGGCACCTGATAACGCTTTACTATTTGAATCACTGTACAAACAGATTGAAGTTTCACAGCACTTACGCAAGAAAAGCGGCGGCTCCTATAAAAGTTCAATCAATGAGGCGAAACAATATTTCATTGATCTGGCAGAAAAACAAGATACGGTCTTTCAAGATCTGCCATTGGATACCCTGACCAAATCAGTAATTCTAAAAATCAGGGATTATTATATCACCAAGGGTAATGTAGCAGTGACTGCTAATAAAAAGGTTGATCAGCTGGAACGTATCTACATGCAGGTATTGGAGCGGCACGACAAAAAAGAAAATCCATTTGACGGAATCAAATCATTAGTAGAAACAGAAGTAAGTACAGCGAACATTGCATTTGAAAAAAAGGATCAGGCAACGCTGGAAAATTGGATGATGTTGAACGATCCTCAATTATTTGCTTTCACTAGGTTCATGTATTACGCTTTCATACGACCTAAGGAGCTTAGAAACTTAACTTTTGCTTTTGTAAACTGTGAAGCGTTTACAGTTACCATCCCAGGGGAACAGGCAAAAAATAGAAAAACCAGAAACATTCACGTAATTAATCCGCTCCGCCCATTCCTGAAAGATTCCGACGAAAAAAGGAAATTTGCATTTGGTAGCCGGTTGAATCCTTCATTAAAAAAAGCAGCGGAAAACCTGCCGTATAACCGGCATGTAGTTGCTCTTACAAAATGCGGTTTAAAGAATCAGGGTTATACGCTTTACTCCTGGCGACATACAGGAGCGGTTAATGCTTACCTGTCAGGGGTGGGAATAAGGGAATTGCAGAACATGTTTGGTCATTCATCACTTGAAGAAACGTCCAATTATTTAAAATCCCTTGGTATTAGGATTGATCCTAAAATAGAAACTTATAACTGGTAACAAAAGAGCCTGATCATTGATCAGGCTCTTTTGTTTAATTATTTGTATTCCATTTTGTTTCTCCATCAAAGAACTTTTCAGGCCAATCACGAGGTTCAGGTATCACGATAATTCTACTATAAATTTCAAGCAGATATTCTATTTTTTTTTCTGAAAATGAATCAAACTGTTCTTGTGTTACGGCTAACGGAATTTTGTTTTTTTCGAATGTTTCCGAATCATTTAAAACGGTTTGTTCGTCCGTATCCGTTGACAAAGGATTAGTGCCGTTTGGATTATATAACGGCTGAATTTTCAAATATGGATCAGCCATCGAAGATTGAGTAGGCCATTCTCTGTTTGATGAATTTTCCATAATTCAATTTTTACATTTTTGGGTTTTCCATTTTTGTTCTTTGGAATCATATAAATATTCTACGGTATTATAATCGGGCGGTTCTGGTAAAGGCATCCACGAACTAAATTCAATTTCAACTTTTATATCGGGTTCACAAAATTTACCATTTCTACGGTTCCAAAATGCCAGTTCAAAAGGTGCATAAGGCGAATCTGAATTTGTTGCAATTACAAAAAACCATTTTCCGTTTTTAGGTGCGCTTTCTTTCGGAAGTAAACCCGAAAGGAAAGATTCATTTAATGGCATCCAGTGATAAAAATCAACTTCCTCATTACAATCTTTCGCCGTAAAGATTGCACCGTTCCAAACTACCAGTTCCCAGGGTGCATAAATTGCCGGTGAATCCTGTTCAAGTACCAAGAACAAACTTCCGTCTTTTGGAGCTGATTCATTTGTTAGCCACATAGTATTTTTATTTAAAGTTCTGAAATTTGATCTTCAAAAACAATTGCTTTACCGGGACACATAGATATTTTCATCCTATGTTTCCAAATCTGAAAGGGCAAAAAAAATAGAGCGGTTCCAGAAGAACCGCTCTATAAAACTTTAACTCACTATCCGTATGCTCAATTTAAATTTTCTCTTTTGATATGCGTTCCGTTTCCGGCTACACGGTTTGTAACAATTCGCCCATTGGGAAAACTAACATCCAAGGTATGCCACAAATTATCAGCCCATGGATTCACATAATACCAGGCTATTTCCCCCCCATTGTGAATCGAATCAACCAGACCCCGATTTTGGCTACACGCGTTTACAAAATCGTCTGCATCACGGTTGGCCGCTTCAATCCATGCACCACCATCCAAACGGAAGGAAAGGAAATTTGTAGTTCCATTGTCTCCGATCTGTCCCCAAGTATCAGCGTACATTTGTAAACCGAACCTTGTTAAGTCCGTATTTCCATTGTAGCCGTAATACCCTACGCCGCCTGGCAACTGATGTGGAAAATCGGGATGAGATTGAAACTTGAAAACATCACCGTTTTCACCACCATTGTAATTAGGGTTTGGCGAACTTCTTTTGTATTCGTTTGATCCGTTCGCTTTCCATAATGTAGGCTCAAATGTGAACTTGTCAAATATCCTACCTCTGTTCGTTTTCCCCGCTCCGCCCCACTGAACCAGAACACGTCCGTAAATTTGGCTAAAAATTACTGATGACGTAAGCGTATTAGGGTCTAACGGAATCTTACCTTGTGCAAAATATTCTCCATCAGGATATTTTGCCATAAACATATTGTTCGGCCTCCATTCATGTTCACCAGCAAGGAATACCCCGCTTTCGTAACCCATGTGACGGAACAACTTTAATTTGTATCCCAAATCAAAAAGCTGACGTTGCTGAATATCGGGAGCACTAAGATAGACAGCCTCCATGATCAAGTTTGTTCCAGACAAGGAACCTCCCGGACTAAAATTCGTATGTTCGAGTTGATCAAGCGGCTTTCTGAAATTCTCCTTTGATACTTGGTCTGATACCTGCCCCAAATGGTAACTTGTCGGCCAAAACTGGAAGTAGTTGTAACAAACCAATGCAGGAATTCCTTTATCAATAAACTTACGTTTTTGAATTGCCCTGATACCATCATAGAATCTTTTCAACCATTGTGATTCCGGTGGAATTGCGTGTGATTGTTCCTGAGTTTCCCCGATCTTCAAAGCGTCACATAATCCCTCGTATCTCTGTATCATTGCGTCAACCTGCGCATCACTTGGATTGTTCGGCAATGGATTCCCAAATATTGTGAAGGATGTCGGAACGTCATCATACGTCAAACCGGCCTCTTTCATTTGTACCGCAATCGATTCACTACCTCCGGGTCTTGGTATCTCATGGTGCCTGATATGGGTAACGCCTTTTTGCATCACCAGATCCATAGACCAATCACTCCGGCTAAGTACAACGAAATGACCTTTCGGTAATTTAAGATCAGGAACAATGTCAGCCCATTGCGGCATTTGCAAATCCGGATTGTAGTTTGATGGAATTATATTTTTAAATCCAGACTGAGCACCACCATAAGCAGCTGATTGAACGGCGGCTGATGAGTTTTCAGAAAAACTTTGTCCTGCATTTTGGTCATAATATCCGTTATCCGGCTCACCTTGTCCGGGCCATTGGTTAATCGACGTAACACTTTTCTTTACATTAAATTTCACTATCCTGAAACCAGCGTTCCTGGCTACCGGATAATTCGTCAACGGTGCATCTTGTCTTATCACCTGACCACCTACGATATACATACGGTTATGGTCTGGCAATAATTGATTTTCAGTATGATCTGTGATATAATCAATATCACCTTCCGTCCTACGTGTGATCCGCATGTGTTCATCCATGCCGGTAGTGATAATTTTCAAATTCACTGAACCCGGATCAGAATTGTCAGGCGGGGAAATTGTTCCTCCCGTTCCGGTTTTTGTTCCAGAGTTTCCGGTATTGGTGCCGGTTCCCGGCGTTGTCGTTGTAGTTCTTTTTTTACGGACAATGATGTAAATAATGACAGCACCGATCACAAAGAAAACAATCTTCCGGTTTTTCTTATCCTTCCAAAACTTACCGGCTTTCTTCTTAACCTCGGTCAGCTTGCGTTTTACCTTTACTGGAATTTTCATGATGATTTGATATAGTTTTTATTTACTCACTTATTCACCCTGAATAGTCCGGGTAATGGTGAATATTATTTTAGCCGTGCCTGTGCCGTCAAAGGTTCCACCAATTGCATTTAATCGAATGGCACGGTTTGCCGCGGCTGGTAAGTCCGTTATTGATAAATTATTTGTAGTTGTTCCCGCTGTTAATGCAGAACTTGGCAAAAAATCAGTAGCACCACTTGTACTGCCTAAGGCTATACCCGTAATTCCATTTGTTGCCCCAAATGGTGTAATTACTACTAATGAAGCACTTTGAACAGTCCATCCAAGCGGCACATTAATAGTGGCAAGTACAGAGCTTACCGAAGTCGGTGCCGGTATAATTTGGCTCCGGGTCCAAGTTTCTTTTTTGAGAACTCCTTCCTGATATGTTTCAAGCGCGTTACTAATGTCACGTACCCTAACCTGGTTATTATTAACATTATCGGCTGTACTTAAAGTGATACGACCTTTCTTGGTACTGAAAAATGAATCATTTGAAATCAGCCGCCAACCTTTTATGGTAATGTCGTATTTATTATTTTTCGCGTTTTGTCTGCCAATCGGAACAGTTGACCCCACACTATTAACATTCAGGTGAAAAACCGCATCATTTGTTTGGGTGTGATTCAATAACGTCACATCGTATTGTATATCATTATTATCACCATTGGCCGCAAATGAACAACTTGTCCCGACGAAATCATCTAAGAATACTTTAACATTTTTAAATGAAACCAAACTACCCCGGCTAATTTGACCAATAGGAAAAACACGGGGTAAAGGATTCAAATCTATTATAGTCACATTGGAAACTTCCAACCTGCTGAAAGGAGGAGTTGTTGATTCATCATCACTTGGAAATCTCATTGCCATGTAATCAATCCCAGCGGGGAAAATTCCGGAATTATAGACCGCATAAACGTTTTTTATAGATATGTTTTGTGATCCGTTTATAATGTCTGCAAACCCATCTTTTCTATATGATGTATATCCATCAATATTTATTCGATCCCCTTTAACTTTCAAGCTATTGCAATAGCCGCTATCGGTCGGCCTGGCTGTCGTTAATCCTACCGAAATACCATGATCAAAAACATTTTGTATGGTAAGCCTTTCATTTTCATCATTCATATAAATCAAATGGGGCGGGGACATCCAGTAACTGTTGGCACTATCATAATTATAACCACCAACAAATGTCCCGTCAGCGTTTTGCGCGTCAGCATATCTTTTACTGACCAGATCAGAAATTAAAATATCTTTACCGCCTCCCTGAATTCCCATTATCACGCCGTCAAACTCAACATTTTTAAAGCTGATATTACTACAATGCGTGTAGTTGTCAGCGGTAGTTGAATTCACGGTTGAATTAGCCGGTCGTTCTCGGATCAGTTTGAACGCCCACACAATAAATTTATCCGGGGTCGTTCCCGTTGCAATCAGCTTTGTATTTTTGAACTCAATGTTTTCAGCACCTTTCAGCATAAACATTGCCCATGAAGAAGCATAAGTAAGTGCGCGCGGATTGTAGGCACCCGTAAATACAACGCCTCTTTTTTCAGTTAGAAAAGTCTTGTAGACCGTATTGGTAAATCTGCTTCCTTTCGTTTCAGTCGTTGATCCTTCAACATATCCATACTGTGCCGCGTCATATTGTCCATTGAAATAAATGGTAATATCAAACGAACAGTTTTTTGACAGAGGGAAAACAAATGCAGGTATGTACCTATTATTAACCGTTAAACTACCTAATCCACGACCAACAATGTGCGTATTATCATCTATAAAAACCGGCTTATTGATATCATCCTGAATGTTTATAAATAAAGGTTTTTCTACTACAACCAGAATCTTAGAGGTTGACGCACACTTCAACGTTTTAACAAATGCTGTTCTATCATCTGCAATTCCGTTCATTACTGCACCGAATGCAGCCGGGGAAATTTCAGTAATACCGTTCAGGATTACATTTCCATCACCTGAAAACAATTGCTGAAAACGTTCATTGATACCTGATTGAATTGTTAAAGTTGCGCCTGCACTGATATTGAAAACAGCACCGCCCTGGAAATCAATTTTAATATTGGCAGGGATAGACCGGTTTGACGTTACTGGAATTGTTTTATTTAAAATAATCGTTTGAGGCTGTGAACCGGCCATTGCGATCAATTTAAAAAAGCTTGATTCCAGATTATCGGTGATCCACTTGGAATTCAAAAAACCTTCTGTCTGCCTTATGTACCTTTTGCTGCCAACACGGATAACAGAAACGCTGTCATCCAGTGAAGTAATATTTGCCGGGTCATACTTAAATATTCCTGTTTTGTCCCTATCGGTAATTTGAACAATAGACGCTGTATCAGCCTTACCTGCACGTAAATCAGAAATTGAAACAAATGGAACCCTGTTTACAGCCAAATTTGCAATATCAGAAAACGCCTTTCTAAAATCACCCGGTGTAATGGCACGAATCGTATTGTCCTTAATTTCGGAAATACTTTTTCGTGTTCTTTGTTCAGGTGTAAGCGTATCGGTTTGCGCATATCCGCTCAGGAATGCAAAGGAAAATAACAGGAGTGAAAATAACTTTTTCATGGAATGGATTGAATGTGAATGATCCGGAAAAACAGACGTTTTTATCTGTGGTCGATGAATTATGCGTACGGTGAATTTTCTAATGCGGTAAGCCTTTGGTTGACTGTTGAGTAATCAGCCGCGGCCAAACTGTTTTTGTTTTGCTCTGAAAGTTTCAAATATTCTTCTCGTGTCAGATATTTATCCTTGTCACGCTTCCTGACATACGCATCATACAATACGAACAGCAAGAATATAATTACAACGTCCTTCATGACTTTTTCCCGGTTAGTTGATCAATGCTTGATTTAATGCTGGCACCGGATACACAAATCAAAATACCTGCAATAGCTTTCAGCCCAAAACCATCAATATGAATTCCCGTAAGGCTTGCGTAGTATTCCACCAGATTTGCAAAAACCAGATAAATGGTATACTTAATCATCGTATTGACAAATTCAGGTAAAAATTTCCAATTAAATACACCGGCTACCTTTGCCTGAAAAATGCCAAAAATCGCATTGATTATTACGGCCAGATACACCAATAAAAAGAAAGTGAAGTTTTCAAATAGGAAAATCATAAGTCGGTTTCGTTAAAGAGTGCTTTTTGTTTTAGGTTGATATTTTCAAGCCTGAGCCTTTCGGTTTCAAGTTCCAGTTGCCCAATTCTTAAACTTTGTTCTAGCTGAACTTTTTTCAATTCGTCGTACAACGCTTTCCAGTGCTGAATTACAAGTCCGTCCGTTTCCGTTTCGATCTTTCGAACATCAGCACCGTTTTTTCTTAATTGTGTTATGTAATCGAATAATTTTACGCCTACACCACCACCAAATGCACTAAAAGTAATTTCAAGGAAGTCAGCCACATTTTACAAAGTAATGATTAGGACTAGTACCGCTACTTCTCCGATTGTTCGGAGCACACCGAAAACTTTACGCTTTCGCTTTTCTTTCCGGGTCTGCTTTTGGGCTGTGAGCTTTTCTGCTCTTTCAAACTTTACTGTTTCAGTCAGATCACCTACTTTTTCATTAAGCAGCACATTTTGACCTTTTATCAGATCACAGATTTTCAAGTCTCTGTTTATCTCAGGAATGATTGAAAAGGAAAACGCTTTCTGTTCATCGCTCAGGGTATCGGCTTTTGTAACGCTGCCGCAATTCCCTGAGTGACCCATCAACAGTAGTGTCAGAATTATTGCGGACTGAATCAATAGCTTGAAAGTTTTCATGTAGTGCTTTATTTAACTTTTGTTGAGTGACATTTTCGTAGATGATTGTTCCAGGGCAGTCACACCTTTTATTTTTCAATGAAAGTGTCAGAAAGAATACTCCTATCATCAGAGAAGTAAGCACCACCAGGCATCCGGCAATTATTTTATTTACCATTTCTGTATCTGTAAATCAGAATGAGAACCAACACAATCCACAGCCATGTATAATTCGATGAAACCGTTCCGTTTCGATAAATTTCCATTTCTTCACGTCTACGGTTAACAAGTCCGGCAACCTGAACCTTAACACCGTCGACCGTCGAGTAAACCCACCGATACCATTGAATCTGAACAGCATCTATATCATTTGGATCATCATTGATCACCGTCCGCAACTGTGAATTTTGGAACGCGCCTGCTCCGGCATTGTAACAGAAAGAAACCAGCGCATCAAACTGACCTTGTTTCAGATCAGAGGAAACAAGCCGATTCACAGCCGCCGCCGCCACACCTACATGATAGCTCAGCAATTGTACCGCTCTGGCTTCTGTGATCACGTCGGTACTTTTTATCTTTGAACCTGATTCATAAGTTTCAGCCCCGTACCCAATTGTCCAGTTGCTGCCGGGTAATGGTTGGTAAGCTTTCAGCCTTAATTTTTCACGGTCTTTTATATAGGCAAGTCCCGCCGTACTGATCTGCATGTTTGCCATAATTCTACTCAGTAATAACCTGCCTGTTTGTTTCCCAGAGTGTGTTCACGTATTCTGCGAACTTCATACCGGCAAGTCGTTTTTGTAAATCCTTGGTAAGACTGGCACCGTCATACGCACTTTTATAAGCAATTTTAACGGCGTCGTAATTGGTTGTATTTTGTGCCAGATAAATATGAAGCGGTACGCCTTCGTATACAAAATCATCCTGAGACATTACTAAATCACGATATCCCTCTAAAACGAAATCAGAGCTTACCTCAATCGTCTTGGTTTTGCCTTTTCCAAATAACAGGTACAAAACGAATCCGACAACAGCCGCAATTCCTAATTTCTTGTTCCGGTCCTGATCCTGTTTATTCTGATTGGTACTTGCCATGCTCGTAAATGTTAAATTCTCTTTTCCGTCTGGTAACTAATCCATTCGTTTTTTTTCCACCGGAATACACATATTTGTTCCACCACTTACCGACTGTTTCAAAATTGTTTGGATCATCATTGATGACCGTCCGCAACGTGTAACTTTTGAATTTTACAGGACCAAAATTGAACAGGAAAGAAACCAACGCATCATACTGATATTGATTCAATGGCTTTTTTACTAATACGGTGATCCAGCTTTCTGCGTGTTTGATATGGATATTAAAAAGCCTTTCAGCCTTTTCTATCGTAATAACATCACCTTGCTTTACCGGGGTATTGTCTTCGTAATAGGTTGCCCCGGTGCCGATTGTCCAAACGCCTGCGGTATCCTTATAAGCTTTTAACCTAAAACCTTCAACCTCCTTGATAAAGGTTTTTATATTTTCGCTTGCTGTCATTCCGGCGTTACATCAGAGGCCAAAACCAAACCCTGATTTGTCAGTAAGATGAATGTTGTCCATGTTACCAGATAATACAGTTTTGAAACTCCGTTGACAGTTACTTTATAGGCTCCCAGCTTTTTCCCGACTGGCTCGCCTGCTTTTACGCGTCTTACAATCTGTGATGAATTGGTGTCATTGTAAACCACCGTGTCACGAACAGCAACATAATCCACATCAGCAACGGAACCGGGAATTGGAGCGGCTGTTGGTATGGTTTGCGCCCGGCGTATCCATTCCAGATATTTTTTTGCTGTCAGCTCTTTTTCCAGACGTTCGTACATAATTTCATTGTACAGTCTGTTGTATGCAATGTTAACAGCCGGTAAGTCTGAAATCTGGTCTGCAATAATCATCAGGTCATTGCTGAAAGTTCCATCAATATCAACCATTAAACTGATTCCTGATGGGTTACAGGCTTGTCTGATACCAATTGCATAATTGGTGTTAGGATCAGTTCCGGCCTGCGAATACTGGTCAGCGGCCCGCTGCTTTCTTAGTTTTCCGGTAAGAACCAAATACACGATTAGTCCAATAAAAAAATACAGGATTATTTTCAGGTTTGCGTCTGAAATCTTGAAATTTGGTGTAATGCTTACAGGAGACATACTTTGATATTTTAGGATCCATCACAGACAATTTCGTCTATGCTTCCGGACGTGTTTTCGTTATGAAAAAATTTGTTTTATTTTCCCCATTAATGCGAATTGTTCCATCATTCCCATTTCTTTTTTACCTGAGTTTTGCTCAATCATATCTTTGAACAAAGCAATATTTTCAGGTAGAAACAGCTTCTGATAAATATGGGGGAAAGCGCCTATAACTTCTGTTAAAGTTTCGAGAGCCGTTACGGTATTATCAAGGTCAACCACTTCTACGGAAGTCATTGCAAATGCTTGAAAAGCTTTAAATAAATCCGCTTCTGTTCTGTTTATTTGGGCCGGCTGTACAGCTGGCAATGATATTACTTTTGACTTAGCCATGATTTGAGAATTTATAAGTGAGTTGGAAGTTTTATTTTATCTTTTAAGGAACCCGGACATTGAATGTAAACCGCTCATCAGATTAGGCAGTTTTTCAGCTACATCTGAAATCCGGTCAAATGCTGTTTCGTCGTTTTCGTCGTCGTCGTCGTTCAAATCCTTTAATGATTGAGCGAGTGCGGTAACATCTTTTTGTAAGTCTGAAATTTTACATTCAATGTCTTTTCTCCATTGATTCATTTCAAATTCACGTAAGGCGGCTTCTTTCGCTTTATCGAAAAGTGCCTGCGGATCGTAATTATGCTGTTGAGACATACTACGGTTTACGGGTGCGGAAACTTCCGGTTTTATGTCAAACCTGAATGCCATTGCAGCCGCTTGTTTTGATTTGCCCTTATAGGCTTTGAGTAAATATTTGCCTGGCTGTTGGAGTATGATTATTTTTTTAAAACGTTCAATCCCTTCGTCAACGCTTTCATTATCTGAATCGTAGGAAGAAACTTTTTCATCATCACCCCGAAATAGCATCCATTGATTAAATGCCTCTGTTTCTAACCAGTTTATTGCGCTATCCGTGTTCATGAGTTATTATTTTGGAAGTGAAAAAGACAGGTAGTGTATTACTAAAAACACTACCTGTTTTTATATAGATCAGCCGCTACTAGCTGATTTTTTTGCGTCTTTCCTGCTCTTTGTTCTTTGCAGCAACTTGCGCGTTGTATTCCTTGATTTTCTTTTCGTACGTGTCCCATTTTGATTGGGCCGCGTTAAGAGTTGGTTTTTTAGGTTTGCTCATTTTTTTCATTGAGACTTTTGCCTTTGCCATGGATTCCAGAAATTTAGAGATTGAATAAATTAATTATGGGAGAACCGGGACTTACTTTAATGCCCGGCCTGATCGGTATTTTATGAACGGCGCGCCGTTTTCATTTTTTTCTTAGGACGGATCACACCGGTAAGATTCCAGAAACCGAACAGCTCACCAGCTACCAGAATGATCAAACCAATGATCAGCGGGTTTTTGGTTGCGTACGTTGTCGCCTCGGTGATGTACTCAGAAATGGTTTTTGCAGAGCTGTTGATTACAACTGTCGAACCATCACCAGATTTTGCGCCTGTAATTGGCGTTCCTGTTTCTCCTTTGTATTCAGCAATATCTGAACCTTTCAAAGAGTAAAAAGCCTGTGACGTGTAAAGGCGCGGCAAGTTCGCTCCGTTGTCGATGATCACGTATCCATCAGCATCAAGAACTCCGTCCGGTGCTTTGTCAGCCATTTTCGACAAATCGATATTTGAGGAAATGGTTGCAGAATTTCCGGCAAGATATGCTTGCATTCCTGAACGGGACATAAAAACCCATTTTTCAACCGGAACACCGCCTATGGTTACGGTTGCCTTATGCGTTAAGAAATCAGTTCCACCGCTTGTTTTCGCACTGTACACAACTGCTACGCCTAGCAATCCGGTGAATGTACCTACGTTATACTGAACATTTGCCATTGTAATATTTGGTTATTGGTGATTTGGATACAAAATTGATTTTAGAAAAAAACAGGTCTTTTAAGCCGCCTGCATGAATTAAGCTACATTCACAAAATCAAGAGGTAAGCCCCATGTTTGGCAGTAAAATATTCTCATAAGCCATTTCAGAACTTCATATTCTGAACCAACCTCATGCGTTTCAATTCTTACTTCCGGGAAACCCTGAATCAAGGCAGTGATGACAATTGTCTTAACTTCGGGCACCTGCTGAACGGCTGGTTCTTCCTCTGGCACTTGCGGAACTTCTGGTTCTGGTTCCGGGTCTTGCGGAACTTCTGGCTCCGGGTCTTGCGGAACTTCTGGCTCCGGCTCCGGATCCTGTGGAACTTCTGGCTCCGGCTCCGGGTCTTGCGGAGCTTCTGGTTCTGGCTCCGGGTCTTGCGGAACTTCTGGCTCCGGCTCCGGGTCCTGTGGAACTTCTGGCTCCGGCTCCGGGTCCTGCGGAACTTCTGGTTCCTGATTTTGTGGAACTTCCGGGTCTTGTTCCGGATCCACTTCCGCATTCAGCGGTATTACTTTCGATTTAGCTCTTGCCATAAATTAAAGAAGATTTAAAATTTTGGATAACCCGGCAATGTTGATTTTTACAACGCCTTCTAATTTCACTGATACAGGAAATTCCAGGTTATCAGAAATTACAATTTCCTGTTCTTGTTCCTGATCGTTTTCATTCACAGATTCCGTGTAGAACCGGTCCCATCCGTCAGGATTGTCTACTTTCAGCGATCCGTTTGAATTTTTAGGCAATGACGATTCAGACAGATAAGAACTTCGAACCTCATTCAACTGTGCTTTATCAATCGAAATGTGCGCTTTTGCTTCTGCAATGGGCAGATAGTGAAAATTACCATCCTGCCAGATGTTTGCAAGTGCATAGCCGCCATTACTGGACAATTCGTAGATTACGCCGGTGCCGCTTTGGCCTTTTATCCAGCCTACTGATTTTTCAACTTTCATTTTTTCCCTTGGGATTGAATAGGCTGCTTGCCTGTGAATAAAAGGAATCCGACCATCGCAATTAGGGCGATTATCAAAATATTATTGTTTCCTGCCAATTGGACATTTGTTCCTCCGTTTGGCAATGTTGTTACTGTTGGGTAATTGCTTGAACCGTTACCTTTTATCCCATTTGGGAACAGGGCTGAAATCACTCCGGGAATTGCTGAAATTACCCCGCCCAACCAACCAGAACCGGAACCCGTACCTGATCCACTTGCAGAAATCACTTTTCCCGTATCAGGATCAATTTGATTGCCACTATTATCAAAATACTTAATGGCCGTTACGTCTTCTTCCATTATTTAATCAGTTTGGGTATTGGAACTTTGATTATCGTATTGATTGGGATTGCAAGCAATTCCGCAAAAATGTTTCCTACAAACCTAAAATCAAGTGATGCACCGGCTTTCAGAATATCAGGAATAAGACTGATCAGCGCATCCAGCGGAACGACAACATTTGCAAGAATTGTAGAATCCGTACCGGCTTGAATTGTACTTGCAATATTTCCGTAAGCCGTACCGATCGGGTAGTTTTCAATCTGTATCTGAATGTTGTACCGTTGCAGCCTGATTGGTGTTCCGGTTGGGTTTGTGATCACCACCGGCTGATTCCACATAACAGCACCATTACTGATCCTGATGTTTTGCGGCAAAAGGTAACGAACCATTAAGGCGTTAGCGGCCTGCACTTTTTTAGAGTAATACCAGATCAAACCAAGTGCGATAAATACCAGTGTTTTAGTTTGCATCCTTTCGATTCTTTTTAATTATCACGAACAAAACCAGTATTCCCAAAACGGTGAGCTGTGTTTTCTTGTCGGATAATAGTTTTATAAATAATTGCTGATACCAGGGTAATTTATTTTTAATAATAACCGTCTGCTTATCCGGTTTTATTAACTCCAATGTTTTCAAATTCAGGACAGACCCATTTGCAAACTCAACCGTTTGCCCGGCCTTGTCATAACTTACCGCCTGACCGTTACTTGCATCATAATACTGCCCTCCTGTTTTCTGCCAGAGAATTTCCCCGCTTTTGTACACTACTATTCCGTTATCAGGATCATAGGTGTAAATTGGTTTGTTCAAGTTAAATAGTGGGCTTTCAGGATTGAACGGACTATCCGGCTGAACGCTATCATCCGTGATTGGCGGGTACATCCGTGTTATTATCTTATTCCAATCCTTAGAGCCTTTACTATCATATATTTCCTTTATCCACATCAGAATCGATTGTTCATCCATGTAGACGTTATTGTTGTCTCCTGCGTGGTATCCCTGCTTTTCCGTATAGGGGTTAACGCCTTTTGTTTTTGAAATTAGCGATAACGCAAGAATATCAGTCCAGTGTAATTGGGTGTAAAAATCTTTCCAGTTTACACCGGAAATGGCTTGTACCATTTTAAACCAAGTTTCCAGAACTTCCGGGCTTTGCTCAAAAATCCACTCATCCAACTTTTGAATGTTGGTTCCGGTAATTTCAATCAACCCATTTTTGTCAAACTTTCCAGAGACCGGAGATGGATTAAAAAAGAGTGACGTATTATTATAAACGTTCCTTCCCGTTCCGCTTACGCTTGCAGGTATTAACGTCTTAACATTAATCGTTACCATCTTTCGGTTTGTTACTTTTTGGCTTAAAAATCAAGAAAAGCAAACCACCTATCAAAGCGTAGGTTACAAGCGGCGTTACTGTACCAGCCTGTGTTTCAGTTTCCGGTTTTGATGTTGGAAACAGCATATTTTTTAACCGGTCCTGTTCTTCCTTCGTTAAAAAAATTGTTGCCTTTCCTTCCTCCCTTGCTTTTTTAGCCTTTTCAAGAAATTCAGTTAAATCCACTTTAAAAGGAAGTCCATTTACTACAATAGCATTTCCAGAAGTCGACGAACTACCGGAATCATTTCCACCAGTCGAACCGTTATTATCTTCAACATAAATCGAAGGTTCAGCCATTATTTCTATTTTTTAGTTTTGGCAGAATGTATTTTATAAACACCGTTGCCGCCAATGCCAGTATTAAATAGGTATTTGTATTGTCATTTGTTGCCGCTACAATTGGGGTATTGATAGCATTATTCGGATCATTCAAAGGAGAATCAACTCCTTTGTCCCAAAACCCGGTAACTTCCTCAGACTTAACCCAACTTTTTAAAGGGTTCAAACTGTCAAATGCTTTGCGAGGCCATGGTGGAATAACTCTGAACTGAAAAACCCACGAAACCAAATAGGTTACTTTACCATCATCACTTTTACCAGTCTCACCGGTAAAAATACCAACTTCCTGCCCGGCCAATTTTTCTGGTATCCTTATGCCACCTCTTAAACCATTTCCGGGGGGAATTACTTTTTTACATGCAGAATCAGAGTAATAAAACAGTCTGACTTTTGCACTTATTTTGTCACCAATTCCGGGAATAGCTGCCATATTATTTTTTTATTATAATCAAAACCAAGATCAACAAAATGATGAATGGCGTTAACCGGATTATGAATAATTCTTTCTCGTAGTCTTTTTTATATTCTCCAACCTTTACAGCTTCATTGATACGTAACTGAGCAGCAGCAATAATTTTATTTATTTCCTTGGTGTTCTGTTTTGTTTCAAACTTTGAAATAAACGAACTCCCTAAAATCAGAACTCCTCCTACAATCTGAGTAACACCAACAGGTATCGAAGCCAATACCGCCCCACCTGCCGCGACTAAACTAGATGTACCTGTTGAAGCTGAAACCCCGGTTAATGTTCCGTTTTGAAAAACTGCCCCTAATCGTTCAGCCTGTTTACACAGATATATAATTTCAGCCTGATATTGGAGCAGTGAATTATTGGTCCTTTCAATTTGAACTATCAACCAAGCCTTCCGATCAGTGGTTTTCTCGTACAGTTCGTTTGCTGTGCGGAAAAAATCAGGTGAAAGGTTTATATCTGCCATTTTTTAAGCTTTCATAAGAAAATATAGAAATATTATTGCGATGATTACTAATACCATGTTTTTATCTTATTTAAGACACTTTCATAACTCGTATAGGACTTTGATATACAATGATAACAGAAAGCTTGCCACAGTTCAAAATTGGCATTATCTTGCATACAGTTTCAAGCAGTTCTATACAGCACCATACAAAACCCGCCAATAAATGGACTTTCTTAGTAAAGCTGATTTATCCAACATGTACGGATGTACACACCCGGAACAATTTGCCAGATTAATAGGTGAATTAGGGCAACAAGCACTTGGTTGGAGTAGGGGAAAACAGCGATTTACACCATTGCAGGTTAGGAAATTGCACCAGATCATCGGAAAACCTTTGTCAAAAGAAGAGAAATATGCCTGATTCCTACATTTTCAGACATTTTTAACCACCATATACAGGGGGTTTCATAGGGGGATTTACTATCTGATTATCCAGGGGGATTTAACAGACCATTACATAACGAAAAAAACCACGGCCAATGGCCGTGGTTTTTTTCGTTAGAATCTAAAATAATTACTTAATAAGTCAGTTTCTGAGACGAACACTTTCGCCCAATAATATTGATGGATCCTGACCACGTTGAAGGAGAAAACGCGTTTATTTCTTTTGCTTCGAACTTGTGAACTCCCTCAGTTAATCCGATTAAAGTTGCAGTAGATTCAGAACCGCAGTTCGGTATTCCGTTGGCATAATATCCGGTAATCTTTCCGGCTAATTTACCGTCAACCGTTACTTCTATTTCTTTATTCTTCATCGATTGCATCCAGAACATGACAGATCCAGTTATATTATTAATTACTATTTTTCCAGTAGTTACTGTCTGTCCTCCTTTACCTTTTGCGGATAGCGTTACAGTATAGGTTCCGTTTTTATCATAAGTGTAAGACGGCGTTCTGTCAAAGGATTTACCACCGTCCCCAAAATCCCACGTGTACGAATCGGCGTTCGCTGTTGAAATATTAAATAACACGTTACCTTCTTTATTTTGAACCGGTGTAAAATTGGCCGTTGGTTCCGGGATTACTTCATCTTTCGAGCAGGCAGAAATTTGAAATATGATCATTGCTGCAAAAATATACTTTTTCATTTTATTCATCGGATAGTTGAGTTTTTGGAAAGATATATAAAAGGCGCGCTTATTTCAAAATCTTCTTTATTAACCGGTCAAGAATTCAGCAAAGTGAATGCAGTTAAAATTCACTGCATCGTATTCCCTTTCCTTAGCTTCTTTGTACCGTTCGTAAATTACTGACTTGATAGCGCCGGTATGTCTTACATATTTGAACTCCCGGTTTTGAAGAAAATCTGAAAGTGTATCCATTCTTACATTTTTAAAAGGCGTACAATGAATAACACTTATTACACTTCCTTCAATCACCACCACACCAAAATGTTCGATAAAAGGCAAATCGGTTTCTGTGATAATAATATCGCCTGTTTTGACATTGATTCTTCTTACTTGCGGGACCATATAGACAATTTTAACTGTGACAATTTTTATTTTAATTCAACCGGTTAATTCACATGTGACATTTTAGGAAACCTTCACCGCTGCATAGTCACTTTAACGATCGCGTACAGATATATTCATCTATGGAGGATCTACTCGTAATCTATTTTAATAGTCAGTTCTTTTACTCCAATGATTCTTAATCCTAAAAACCAAGCTTCAACAAAACCTCCAATATCATTGGTTAATTTAGAACTTATGGTTTCTTGCAGCATATTTGATTCTGTAAGCCTATCCGGATAAATGGTTACTAAACTATCTTTTCCATTAACTCCTCGGTACATTCCTTTAATACTTCCATCTTTATAAACCGACCAGGTCCCGAAGGTTGCAAAGGGCTGTTCGATTTTTACAACTTTCATTATAATTACAGGAAGAGTATTTTAAATTAAGCTGCATACAGCTCTTTGAACATTTCAGTATAGTAATTTGAATATGCATCGTACATTGTGGGGCTGTACATTTTCAAGACATCTTTTTGATGAAATTCCAACGGTATGATCGTACCACCAAAATTTCTGAATTGCTCACCTGCCCTTGAAGTGGCCCTGTCTATTTCTTCTTTGGAAACATACTTTTCTTCCAAAAACTGTATATAAGCAGATTCATAATAACCCTCCAAAACCTTCGATGTCCTTTTCTCCGTTGATTCTATAATCGGTTCATACTTTGTAATCATTTTATCAAAAACAACTTCTCCAAAAACATTTGTATAGTTTTGAGCAACTTGGTATTTTCTGTTTCTTAAAGAGAATGTTGTTGTGTTAAGCATTGCCATAGATGAAATAGTTACCTGCATAGGTTTAACAAGATCAGAATGCAGCTTTTGAGAACATCCCCAGGTGCGGCCACGCAACCGGCGTGTTTCAAATTTCACTATAATTGGCCGGCGTGACTTAGAAACTGTTTCAACCTGTAATCCTTCAATAGTTTCAATTTGTTCAATCACTTCTGAATCAATAAAATAATGTCCATTTTCTTCAACCAGTGTTTCCCCCGGAAGTAGGTTTGGTTGATTAATCGGCGGCTCTTTCGTCATATACTTGGAAACATAAGCAGTAAGTTTTTTAATGTTCTGAATAGCGTGAATCTTGGTTGTCGGAGGATTTCTCCAATTGTCTGAAACCCCGTTGTTGTATGCTTTCAGCTGCCTTTTCTTTTCATTATTCACAGCATCACCATAATTAAAAGTCTGTTTCATTTTCTGGCAATACTTCCGGACTTCCTGAACTTTTGAATTCAACATATCCTTACGGACATAAAAACATGTTTTCCCATACTGTGTTTTGTCCATGTAAATTGCATTTTGAATATTTCTAAACCGGGTAACATATCCCAGGCTTTCACAGAAATGATTCCAAACCTTTTGAGTAGTAACAGCAGGCACCGCACGATCCAGTATCACATGAAAGTGTATGTTTCCGTTTTTCTGAGTTTCAGCGCAATACAGGTAATTTTTAACTCCGTATCCCGAATACCCTCTTTTCTTGTCTCCTGTAAGCCACTCAATGAAACGTCCGAAAATATCCCGGCGAATGTCCAGATCACAATGAAACTGTTTTGATGGCAAAGTAAGTGTCAAAAATGTCGGGTAAATCTCCTGAGAAGGAAACGAAGCAGGAAACGCCATGGACGTATTCATTTGAATTGCAGTCAAGAAATTTTCAATTATTCCTCTGACTTTTCTACGCGTCGCCGGGGACATGTATCCGTTGTATTGGCCGCTTGCACCTTTTTCCAAATTTTTCAAGCTGTTCAAATTATCCTGCCCTTTTTCAAACTTCATTATGGATTGGTTCCCGTTTTCGTCATAGCTGTAAACGATGGGTTTTTTCTGAATAATTACGGAATGCGGTTTCAGCTTTGCGTAACGCTGGAATTCGTATTCAACAAAAGTTTTAGGAGCAGGAGCGGTAAGAAATTGAGCAGCTTGCATTGAAAGAATTTAAAGGGGTGGATAATAGTGAAAGTGCT